>NZ_JBXAJU010000002.1:0-1119449 GCF_058797595.1 Pseudomonas sp. GW823-FHT02C05
CATCGCCGATGGTAGTGTGGGGTTTCCCCATGTGAGAGTAGGTCATCGTCAAGATTAAATTCCGAAACCCCAACTGCGCATGCAGTTGGGGTTTTGTTTTTGCGCGACATAAAAGCCCGGCGCTTTCTCTGTCACTGTTTGCTCGACCTGGCTGCCACTGCCCGGTGACAGTGCTAAGGTTCCGCCCTAGCTTTTTGCATTATCCAAGGAAGCCTTTATGCCGGACGCCTCGTCCCTCAACCCTGGTTTCATGGTGGTTCACGGTAACCGCCTGGACGAGTTGCGCAGCCTGGTGGTCAGCTGGATGCGGCGTTATCCCCTGGCGCCCCTGGAAAATGAAATTGCCCTGGTACAGAGCAACGGTATCGCCCAATGGCTGAAACTGGCCCTGGCCGAAGACCCCGAAGTGGATGACGGCGGTGGCTGCGGTATTGCCGCTGCCATTGATGTGCAATTGCCGGGCAGTTTCATGTGGCAGTTGTACCGCCTGGTCCTGGGGCGAGACGAAATCCCGCCTAAATCCCTGCTGGATAAAGCTCCCCTGACCTGGCGGCTGATGCGCCTGTTGCCGGAGTTGATCGATGAGCCGCATTTCGAACCCCTGCAACGCTTCCTGACCCACGACAGTGACCTGCGCAAGCGCTATCAATTGGCCGAGCGTCTGGCGGATCTGTTCGACCAATACCAGGTATACCGAGCCGACTGGCTGGAGGATTGGGCTGCCGGCCGCCACCAACTGCGCAATGGTCGTGGTGAAACCAAGGCCCTGACGCCTGCCAACTGCTGGCAGGCCGAGCTATGGCGCGCGTTGCTGTTGGATGTCGGCACCGAGGGGATGGCCCAGAGTCGCGCAGGCGTTCACCAGCGCTTTATCGAACGGATCAACCAACTGGAGGTGGCGCCCAGTGGCTTGCCGTCCCGAGTGATCGTTTTCGGTATCTCTTCGCTGCCGGCCCAGGCCCTGGAGGCACTGGCCGGGTTGGCCCGTTTCAGTCAGGTGCTGCTGTGTGTGCACAACCCTTGTCGCCATCACTGGGCCGATATCGTTGCCGACAAGGACCTGCTGCGCCACCAATACAAACGCCAGGCGCGCAAGGCCGGCATGCCCCTGGCCCTGGATCAGCAAACCCTGCACCAGCACGCCCACCCGCTGCTGGCCGCCTGGGGCAAGCAAGGCCGTGACTACATCAATCTGCTGGACAGCTATGACGATCCCAACAGCTATCGAAGCGCTTTTCGCGATGGCCGGATCGATCTGTTCAGTGACAGCCAGCCGGCCAGCATGCTCCAGCAATTGCAGGACGACATTCTCGAACTGCGCCCGCTGAACGAAACACGTGAGTTGTGGCCGCAGGTCGATATCCAGCACGATCAATCGATCCTCTTTCACATTGCCCACAGCGCCCAGCGAGAAGTGGAAATCCTTCACGACCAGCTCCTGGCGCGCTTCAGTGCAGAGCCCGATCTGCGGCCCCGGGATGTGATCGTCATGGTCCCGGACATCGACAGCTACGCCCCGCATATCCGCGCCGTGTTCGGCCAGCTGGAGCGGGATGACCGGCGCTTCATTCCCTTTACCCTCACTGACCAGGGCCAGCGTGGCCGTGACCCGCTGCTGATCGCCGTCGAACATCTATTGAAGCTGCCGGACAGTCGTTTTCCGGTCAGTGAGATTCTCGACCTGCTGGACGTTCCAGCCCTGCGTGCGCGTTTTGGCGTCGACGAAGCCGACCTGCCGACCCTGCACCGCTGGATTGAAGGTGCCGGCATCCGTTGGGGAATGAATGCCGAGCAGCGCGCAGAACTGGGGCTGCCCCCGGAACTGGAGCAGAACAGCTGGCGTTTCGGCTTGCGGCGCATGCTCCTGGGTTATGCCGTCGGCCGCTCCGACGCCTGTAACGGTATCGAGCCTTATGACGAGATCGGTGGCCTGGATGCGGCGCTGATCGGTCCCCTGGTCGCCCTTCTTGACGCCCTGCAGATCGCCTACCAGCAACTCACCCAGCCGGCGGATCCGACGGAGTGGGGCGAGCGCCTGCACAACCTGTTGGAACAGTTCTTTCTTGCCAGCAACGAGCACGATGATTACCTGCTGGGACAGCTCGACGACCTGCGGGAAAACTGGCTGGAAACCTGCGAGTCTGTGGGCCTGCAAGATCAGTTGCCGCTGACGGTGGTCCGCGAAGCCTGGCTGACCGGCCTGGACCAGGGGCGCCTGTCCCAGCGTTTCCTCGCCGGAGCGGTGAACTTCTGCACCCTGATGCCGATGCGCGCCATTCCCTTCAAGCTGGTGTGCCTGCTGGGCATGAACGATGGCGATTACCCCAGGGCGCAGCCGCCTCTGGACTTCGACCTGATGGGTAGCGACTATCGCCCCGGCGACCGATCACGGCGCGAAGACGACCGTTACCTACTGCTTGAAGCCCTGCTCTCGGCTCGTGACCAACTTTATGTCAGTTGGGTTGGCCGCAGCATTCGCGACAACAGCGAGCGCCCGGCCTCGGTCCTGATCGGCCAGTTGCGCGATCACCTGGCTAGCGGCTGGCGACTGCCCGATGAGCAGGACTCCCTGCTGGAGGCCCTGACCCAGGAGCATCCCCTGCAACCCTTCAGTGCCCGCTATTTCCACGACAGCGACACGCTGTTCAGCTACGCCCGGGAGTGGCAAGTGCTGCATCAGGTCCGAGAGGAACTGGGCGCAGTCGAACGCCTGGAACCCTATGTCCAGGACGAGCCCCTGAGCCTTGCCCAGTTGCAGGATTTCCTGCGCAACCCGGTGCGGCATTTCTTCAGCCAAAGGCTCAAGGTGTTCTTTGAAGCCATGGAAGCACCGCTGGCCGATGAAGAGCCCTTCGTGCTCGATGCCCTGCAGCGCTACAGCCTCAGCGACAGCCTGCTGGAAGCGGCGCTGGGCGACGCCGGGCAGCCCGAGCAAGCCTTGCAGGCCCAGGCCCAGAGGCTGCAAGCCAGTGGCCTGTTGCCCATGGCCGGTTTTGGCGAATGCCTGCAGCGCGAACTGCTGGAGCCCCTGCCGGACCTGTTGCAGCGTTATCGGCAACTGCTCGACCTGTGGCCGACCCCGGTAACCAGTGCGCTGCCGGTGAGCCTGGAACTGCAAGGCGTGCGCCTGGAAGGTTGGCTCAGCAGCCTGCACCAGCGAGCTGATGGCGGGTTGTTGGCTGTGAGCGCCATCCCCAACGGCATCGGCTCGACCAAGACCCGTAAATGGCATCGGCTGATCAAGCCTTGGGTCAATCATCTGCTGGCCTGCGCCAGTGGCTACTCCTTGACCACCGCGCTGGTGGCCAGCGATGACAGCCTGTTGTTGCCGCCGCTGGAGCAGGAGGTGGCCCGGCAGATTCTCGGTAACCTGCTGCAGGCCTGGCAGGCCGGCATGCGCCAGCCGCTGCCGGTGGCGATCAAGACCGCCTTCGCCTGGCTGGGCCAGAGCGACCCGGACAAAGCCGCGGCCGCTGCACGCAAGACCTACGATGGCGACGGCCAGAACAGCGAGGGCGAACGCCGGCAAAGCCCGGCCCTGGCCCGCCAATTCGCCGACTACAACGCACTGATCGCCGATGAAACCTTCAGCGGTTGGGCCGAGACCCTTTATCGACCCCTGTTGAATGCTCCCTGGCGTTCGGCGCTCGGCGAGGAGGCAGGCGCATGACTGCACAAGCTCCCCTGGCCCTGGCATTTCCTCTGCGCGGCAGCCAGTTGATCGAGGCCAGTGCCGGTACCGGCAAGACTTTCACCATCTCCGCGCTCTACTTGCGCCTGGTGCTGGGCCATGGCGGCGAGGCGGCGGGTTTCGGGCGTGAATTGCTGCCGCCGCAGATACTGGTGGTGACCTTTACCGATGCCGCCACCAAGGAATTGCGCGAGCGCATTCGCACGCGCCTGGCGGAAGCCGCGCGCTTCTTTCGCGATGAAACCAGCGCCCCCGATGGCCTGATCGTCGAGTTGCGTGAGCAATACCCCGTCGAGCAGTGGGCCGCCTGTGCCAATCGCCTGGACATCGCCGCGCAATGGATGGATGAGGCCGCGGTCTCGACCATCCACAGTTGGTGCCAGCGCATGTTGCGCGAACATGCGTTCGACAGCGGCAGCCTGTTCACCCAGACCCTGGAAACCGATCACAGCGACCTGCTGGGCCAGGTTCTGCGCGATTACTGGCGGCTGTTCTGCTACCCGATGCAGGGTGATGCCCTGAACTGGGTGCGCAGCCATTGGGTCGGGCCGGCCGAACTCATGCCCCGAGTGCGGGCAATGTTCGGCAACGAGCGTCGGGACCCACCCGAACAGACGCCGAGCGAGTTGATCGAAGCCTGCCTGCAAGAACGTCGTGAAGCCTTGGTGCAGATCAAGGCGCCCTGGCGCGAGTGGGCCGCGCAACTGCGGGAGATCTGCCTGCAAGGCGTGGCCAGCAAGAGCGTCGACGGGCGCAAGATGCAGGCCCGGTTCTTCGAGCCCTGGTTCGAAAAGATCAGTGCCTGGGCCGAGGACGAATCCGTCGAGCAACTGGACATCGGCACCGGCTTCACCCGCCTGACCCCCGAAGGCATGAGCGAGGCCTGGAAAGGCGCGGCCCCCGATCACCCCGGGCTTGACGCCATGGCCGGGCTCAAGGCCAGCCTCGATGCCTTGCCCAGCCCGGATGCGGCGGTCCTGCAACACGCTGCGCAATGGGTGGGGGCACGTTTCGAAGAAGAGAAGCGGCGGCGCGCCGAGATGGGCTTCGACGACATGCTGCTGCGCCTGGACAGCGCCCTGCAGAGCGATGGCGGCGAGCGCCTGGCGACCCTGATCCGCGAGCAGTTCCCGGTGGCCCTGATCGACGAATTCCAGGACACCGACCCGGTGCAGTACCGGATCTTCGAAAGCATCTACCGGATCGAGGCCAACGACCCCGAGACCGGCCTGTTCCTGATCGGCGATCCCAAGCAGGCGATCTACGCCTTTCGTGGCGCCGATATCTACACCTACCTGCGGGCACGCCAGGCCACCAGCGGGCGCCTGCACACCCTGGGCACCAACTTCCGTTCCAGCCAGGCCATGGTCAGCGCGGTCAACCATGTGTTCCTGCAAGCCGAACAGCGGCCGCAGGGACAGGGAGCCTTCCTGTTTCGCGAAGCGGATGGCGAGAACCCGGTGCCATTCCTGGCGGTGGCCGCCCAGGGGCGCAAGGAGCAATTGCTGGTCGACGGCCAGCCGGTGCCGGCACTTAACTTCTGGCAATTGCCTTCGGAACAGCCGCTGTCCGGGGCCCAGTATCGCCAGCATCAGGCGGCGGCTTGCGCCACGGCGATTGTCGGCCTGCTCAATGGCGGCCAGCAGGGGCGTAGTGGGTTTGTCCGTGAGCAGCAAGCGCTGAAAGGCTTGCTGCCGGCGGATATCGCGATCCTGGTGCGCGATGGCAAGGAGGCCCAGGCCGTGCGCGGCGAGCTGGCGGCCCGCGGGGTGCGCAGTGTGTACCTGTCGGACAAGGACTCGGTGTTCGCCGCCCAGGAAGCCCGGGATGTTCTGGTGTGGCTCAAGGCTTGCGCCGAGCCGGACGTGGAGCGGCCGCTGCGCGCGGCCCTGGCGTCCCTGACCCTGAACCTGCCGCTGCTGGAGCTGGAGCGGCTCAACCAGGATGAACTGGCCTGGGAAGCGCGGGTCATGCAGTTCCGTGGCTACCGGGCGATCTGGCGCAGCCAGGGCGTGCTGCCGATGCTGCGGCGCCTGCTGCATGACTTCCAGCTGCCCCAGGCGCTGATGGCCCGCAGTGATGGCGAGCGGGTGCTGACCAACCTTCTGCACCTGTCCGAGCTGCTGCAACAAAGCGCCGCCGAACTCGACGGCGAGCAGGCCCTGATCCGCCATCTGGCCGAGCACCTGGCGCTGTCCGGGCAGGCGGGGGAGGAGCAGATCCTGCGCCTGGAAAGCGATGAGCAACTGGTCAAGGTGGTGACCATCCACAAGTCCAAGGGCCTGGAATACCCTTTGGTGTTCCTGCCCTTCATCTGTTCCACCAAGCCGGTGGATGGCAGCCGCTTGCCACTGCATTACCACGATGCTGCCGGCAAGCCCCAGGTCAGCCTGCGGCCCACCCCGGAGCTGATTGCCCTGGCCGATGAAGAGCGCCTGGCGGAAGACCTGCGGCTGCTCTATGTGGCCCTGACCCGGGCCCAGCATGCCTGCTGGCTGGGGGTGGCCGATCTCAAGCGGGGCAATCACAGCAGCTCGGTATTGCACCTTTCGGCCCTGGGTTACCTGCTGGGCGGCGGCGATGTCCTGGGCGAATCCAGCGCCTTGTTGCGCTGGCTGCTGGACCTGCAGCAGGGCTGCGCTGCGATTGGCGTGTCCGAGCTGCCCGTCGTCGATGACCAGCGCTATCAGCCACCGCGCAACGAGGCCACTCTGCTGGCGCCGCTGACGCCCAGCCGCCGCGCCGCGGAAAACTGGTGGATTGCCTCCTACAGTGCCTTGCGCATCAGCGACATCCTGGGGGCGGGCAGCACCGAGGCGCCGGAAAACCCCCAGGCGCAGAAACTCTTCGACGACGAACGCCTGGACCCCGAAGCTCCTCGGGAAACCCTGGCCAGCGGCGGCGATATCCACCGCTTCCCCCGCGGCCCGAACCCCGGGACCTTCCTTCATGGCCTGCTGGAGTGGGCCGGGGAGGAGGGTTTTGCCGCTGCCCCCGAGGCGATCGAGGACGCCGTGGCCCGGCGCTGCAATCGCCGCGGCTGGCAAGGCTGGATCCCGACCCTGAGCGACTGGCTGCAGCACCTGCTGCAAGCGCCCTTGCCCCTGGGCGAGGGCCAGGCACCGGTGGTGCTCGGGCAGTTGACCCAGTACCGGGTCGAGATGGAGTTCTGGTTCGCCAGCCACAAGGTCGATGTGCTCAAGCTCGATGAGCGGGTACGCCAGCAAACCCATCAGGGCGCGCCCCGAGTCACGGCCGAGCCGGTATTGCTCAACGGCATGTTCAAGGGCTTTATCGACCTGACCTTCGAGCACCAGGGCCGCTATTACGTGGCCGACTACAAATCCAACTGGCTGGGCGCGGACGACGCGGCCTACACCGAGCAGGCCATGGAACAATCGATTCTCGACAACCGTTACGACCTGCAATACGTGCTGTACCTGCTGGCCCTGCACCGGCAATTGAAGGCCCGGCTGGCGGACTACGACTACGATCGCCATGTGGGCGGCGCCTTGTACCTGTTCCTGCGTGGCACCCGTGCCGCCAGCCAGGGGGCCTACTTCGCCCGGCCGCCTCGACAGTTGATCGAGCAACTGGACCGCATGTTCCAGGGCCAGCCCGAGCCACCCAAGGCCGAGCCCGCCTGGGAGCAGGGAGTGCTGCTATGACCCAGGACCTGTTCGATGCACTGGACCAGGCGCCGCAACCGGCCTTCGACCTGGTGCCCCTGAGCCGCGCCGAGGACTTGCTGCTGTTGCTTGAGCGCTGGGTCGAGCGCGGCTGGCTGCGTTCCCTGGACCGGGCCTTTGTCGGCTTCCTGCATGAGCTGGACCCGGGCTGTGATCCGCTGGTACTGATGGCCGCGGCCCTGACCAGCCATCAGCTGGGGCACGGGCATGTCTGCCTGGACCTGTTCGAAACCCTCAAGGAGCCGGACTTCGCCCTGTCGCTGCCGCCCGAAGGCGACGCACAAAACGGCGCACCGGCGCTGCCGTCCCAGGTGTTGATGGGGCTTGAAGGGGCGCACTGGTGCAAGGTCCTGGCCGGCAGCCGCCTGGTGGCCCTGGCGGCGGATCATGCCGAGTCTTCCCGGCAGCGGCCGCTGGTGCTGTCCGGCAAGCGCCTGTACCTGCGCCGCTACTGGGCCTATGAGCGGCGTATCGACAACGCCTTGCGCCAGCGCCTGGCCTTGGCCGAGGCCACCCCGGAAAACCTCGCGGCGCGCCTCGACGGGCTGTTCGGCCCGGCCAAGGCGGCGGGGCCCGTCGACTGGCAGAAACTCGCCTGTGCCCTGGCCACCCGGGGCGCCTTCAGCATCATCACCGGCGGCCCCGGCACCGGCAAGACCACCACCGTGGTGCGCCTGCTGGCCTTGCTCCAGGGCCCGGCGGTGGAAGCACGTAAGCCGCTGCGCATTCGCCTGGCGGCGCCTACCGGCAAGGCCGCGGCGCGCCTGACCGAGTCCATCAGCTTGCAGGTGCGTTCCCTCGCGGTGCCCGATGAGGTGCGGGAAATGATCCCCAGCGAGGTGACCACCGTGCACCGCTTGCTGGGCAATCGCCCGGGCACCCGGCATTTCCGCCATCACGCCGGCAACCGCTTGCCCCTGGATGTCCTGGTGGTGGACGAAGCCTCGATGATCGACCTGGAAATGATGGCCAACCTGCTGGACGCCTTGCCCATCCATGCACGCCTGGTGTTGCTGGGGGACAAGGACCAGCTGGCCTCGGTGGAAGCCGGCGCCGTGCTCGGCGACCTGTGCCGTGACGCCGAGGCCGGTTGGTACAACCCGCAGACCCGGGCCTGGCTGGAGGCGGTCAGTGGCGAGAACCTGGGAGCCAGCGGCCTGCAGGAAGACAGCGCCCACCAGCATCCCCTGGCGCAGCAGGTGGTGATGCTGCGCCATTCCCGGCGTTTCGGCGAAGGCAGCGGCATCGGCCAGCTGGCGCGTTGGGTCAACCAGCAGCAGGCCGATGAAGCCCGGCGCCTGCTGGCGGCTCGCAGCCATGCCGACCTGTATGGCCTGAGCCTCAAGGGCGAGCAGGATCGGGCCCTGGAGCGGCTGCTGCTGGAGGGCCATGGCGAGGGGCCGCAAGGCTACCGCCACTACCTGAATGTACTGCGCAGCCAGCGCCCGCCGCCGGGTACGCCTCTGGAGGATCGGCGCTGGACCGACTGGGCGCGCCATGTCCTGCAGGCCTTTGATCGCTTCCAATTGCTGTGCGCGGTGCGCAAGGGCCCCTGGGGTGTCGAAGGCCTGAACCTGCGGATCACCCAGGCGCTGTTCAAGGCCCGGCTGATCGACAGTGACCAGCAATGGTACGAGGGCCGCCCGGTGCTGATGACCCGCAACGATTACGGCCTGGGCCTGATGAACGGTGATATCGGCATCGCCCTGAAACTGCCGGAGCAGGAAGGCTCGGAGGTGGGGCGTCAGGTGCTGCGCGTCGCCTTTCCGCGCAACGATGGCCAGGGCGGGGTGCGGTTGGTGCTGCCAAGCCGGCTCAATGACGTGGAAACCGTTTACGCCATGACTGTGCATAAGTCCCAGGGCTCGGAGTTCGCCCACACCGCGTTGATCCTGCCCGACGCTTTGAACCCGGTGCTGACCAAGGAGCTGATCTACACCGGTATCACCCGGGCCAAGGACTGGTTCAGCCTGATCGAGCCCCGTGCCGGAGTGTTCGAAGAGGCTGTTCGGCGCAAGGTCAAGCGTCTGAGCGGGTTGATGCTGGAGTTGGACTGACGCCCATGTTTCCGGCTTTTCTCAGGCATCGTGCTCGGGCGCTGGTCTCGCTGCATTTTCCCGGGCTGTGCTATCGTTGCGGCATCATTTCCGTGAAAATCAAAGAGAATCCCTGCATGGACGTGGCTGTCTTGAGGACAGAGCGCATTTTGGGGTGGAGACAGTGTGTGCTGTCGACCATTCTCTGCCTGTTCAGCCTGTTGGCCATCGCGCAGTCGGAGCCACCGGCGTCCGCGAGCCTGGCCGAGCAACGGGCCAAGGCTGTAACCCAAGTGGTGCTGGGCATTCTCAGCTACGCTCGCTGGCCCGTGGAGCCGGCGCAACTGCGTCTGTGCGTGGTTGGCCCCACCGAATACACCGATGACCTGCTCAAGGGCGCGACCCAGGCCACCGGCCGCCCGGTGCTGGTGCGGCGTCTGCTGGCCAACAACCCGTCGTTGGCCAGTGAGTGCGATTCGGTCTATGTCGGCAAATTGTCCAATGATGAGCGTACCCGCCTGTTCAACTCGCTGATCGGGCAACCGGTGCTGAGCATCAGCGAGGGGGGCGACCAGTGCACCGTGGGCAGCCTGTTCTGCCTGCGGGTCGGCGACAGCCAGGTGTCGTTCGAGGTCAACCTGGATTCCGTGGCGCGCAGTGGGGTGAAGATTCATCCCAGCGTGCTGCAGCTTTCCCGTCGTCGTCCGGCGGCCCCATGAAACTGTTCAAGCCCAACGCCCGCCCTACACTGCGGTCGGTCATCGGTCGCGGCCACCTGATCGTCGCTCTGCTGGCGATCTCCATGGCCAGCCTGTCCCTGACCTTTCTCGGGGTGTTGGCCCTGCGCGTGTACGCCGATCACAACCTGCACCTGATCGCCCGCTCCATCAGCTACACCGTGGAAGCTGCAGTGGTGTTCAACGACAGTGTGGTGGCCACCGAGGCTCTGGCCCTGATCGCCTCCACCGAAGAGGTGGCCGACGCCAAGGTGTATGACAGCCAGGGCCAGTTGCTGGCCAGCTGGCAGCGCCCGGAAAGCGGCTTTCTGACCAATCTGGAAATGCACGTCGCCAGCGCCTTTCTGGAAAAGCCCATCAGCCTGCCGATCCTGCACCAGGGGCGGGAAATCGGCACCATCAATGTCACCGGCCATGGCGGCAGCCTGTTGCGGTTTCTCCTCAGTGGCCTGGCGGGCATCGTGCTGTGCATCGCCCTCAGCGCCTGGTTGGCGCTGTACCTGGCGCGCCGCCAGCTGCGGGGTATCACCGGGCCGTTGCGCAGCCTCGCCGATGTGGCGCACGCGGCCCGGCGCGAACGGGCCTTCGATCAGCGGGTGCCGCCTGCGGAAATCGCCGAACTGGACAACCTGGGCAACGACTTCAACGCCCTGCTCGATGAGCTGGAAGCCTGGCAGACCCATCTGCAAAGCGAGAATGAAACCCTGGCCCACCAGGCCAGCCACGACAGCCTGACCGGCCTGCCCAACCGGGCGTTCTTCGAAGGCCGGCTGATCCGTGCCCTGCGCAGCGCCAACAAGCTCAACGAGCGCATGGCGGTGCTGTTTCTCGACAGCGACCGGTTCAAGGAGATCAACGATAACTTCGGCCACGCCGCCGGCGATGCGGTGCTGGTGGCTGTGGCCACGCGGATTCGCGCGCAGTTGCGCGAGGACGACCTGGTGGCGCGCCTGGGCGGGGACGAATTTGCCGTGCTGCTGACCCCGCTGCACCGGGTCGAGGATGCCCAGCGCATCGCCGACAAGATCATCAGCAGCATGGAAGTACCGATTCAACTGCCCGGCAGCCTGTCGATCCTGACATCGCTGAGTATCGGTATTGCCGTGTACCCGGATCATGGTGCGACACCGGGCAGTCTGTTGAATGCCGCCGACGCGGCCATGTACCAAGCCAAGCGCGGTTCGCGAGGCGGGCAACACACAGTGGGGGCGGAGCCCCCTATCGTTCAGGTTCAAAACAGGAGCTAATTCCCTTGTTCTCGATGACGCAACGTTCGGTTCGACTGTTCAGCACTCTGGTGTTCATGGCCCTGCTGGCCCTGGCCGGCTGTCAGAGCGTGCCGCCCAAAGGTCTGACCCCGAAACAGATCGCGGTACTGAAACAGGAGGGCTTCGAACTGACGGATGAAGGCTGGGCCTTTGGCCTGTCGGGCAAGGTGCTGTTTGGCAGCGATGTGGAAACCCTGAACCAGGCCAGCACCGAGATCGTCCAGCGCATCGGCAAGGCGCTGCTCAGCGTCGATATCCAGAAGGTCCGGGTCGACGGTCACACCGACGCGTCGGGCAAGGAGGCCTACAACGTGCAACTGTCCGTGCGCCGGGCCAAGAGCGTGGTCAAGGTGTTGACCCAGGTTGGCATGCGTGAAGAAAACATCCAGCTGCGCGGCCTGGGCAGCAGCGAGCCGGTGGCCTCCAACAGCACCGTGGCCGGGCGTACCGAGAACCGTCGGGTGTCGATCGTGGTGATCGCCGACTGATCGACGACCTGCGGGTTGCGGCTGCAGCCTTGCGGCCGCTAAGGGTCAGGGGGCGGCGAAGCGCATGCTGCGACTCTCGCCCATGAGCAGCGGCCGATTCTGCTCGGTCACCTCGCGGATGTAATCCCATAACAGGGTGATGCGCTTCAACTTCCTGAGATCCTCCCGGCAGTACATCCAGAATTGCCGGGTCAGGTTGATTTCCTTGGGCAGCACTGGCAGCAGGCGCGGGTCCTGGGCCGCCAGGAAGCACGGCAGGATCGCCAGCGAGCGGCCCTGCTGCGCTGCCACGTACTGGGCAATCACGCTGGTGCTGCGCAGGTTGGCGCTGGCCCCGGGCACCACATTGGCCAGGTACAGCAGCTCGGAACTGAAGGCCAGGTCATCCACATAACTGATGAATTGATGCTCGCTCAGGTCGCCGGGGCGGCGGATCGGCGGGTGGCGATCGAGGTATTCCTGGGTGGCGTACAGCTGCAGGCGGTAGTCGCACAGCTTGCAGCACACATAGGGGCCGTGCTCCGGGCGTTCCAGGGCGATGACGATATCCGCCTCGCGCTTGGACAGGCTGATGAAGTGCGGCAGCGGCAGGATATCCACCGAGATTGCCGGGTAGGCGTCGAGGAAGTGGCTGAGTTGCGGGGTGATGAAGAAGGTGCCGAAGCCTTCGGTGCAGCCCATGCGCACATGGCCGGACAACGCCACTCCGGAGCCCGAGACCTGCTCGCACGCCATGTGCAGGGTGCTTTCGATGGACTCCGCATAACCCAGCAGGCGCTGGCCCTCGGCGGTGAGGACAAAGCCGTTGGTGCGGGATTTTTCGAACAGCAAGGTGCCCAGGGCGGTTTCCAGGGACCCGATGCGCCGCGACACCGTGGTGTAGTCCACCGCCAGGCGCTTGGCCGCGCTGCTGGCCTTGCGGGTGCGCGCCACTTCGAGGAAAAACTTCAGGTCGTCCCAGTTCAGGGTGCTTAGCGAGGTGATGTTTTTTTGCATGATGGACCGGATTTTATGTGCGTTCTTATTAGAAGTTTGCACATCTATACTCCAAAAACCGTCCGATACCAACTCGCGACAGCCCCTCTTTCAAGGCGCTTGCCCGCCTTGGTTTCCCTGCATAAGAACTCAAGAAGTCAGGAGACCCCATGAACGCATCCCTCAAGCCCGACGGCACCACCCTGCAACAGGTCAAACTGCTGATCGACGGTGAATGGGTCCAGTCCCAGAGCCAGGAATGGCACGACATCGTCAACCCGGCGACCCAGGAAGTGCTGGCCAAGGTGCCCTTTGCCACTGCCGCTGAAGTCGACGCCGCGATCGCCGCTGCCCAGCGCGCCTTCCAGACCTGGAAACTGACCCCGATCGGCGCGCGGATGCGCATCATGCTCAAGCTCCAGGCCCTGATCCGCGAGCACTCCAAACGCATTGCCGTGGTCCTCAGCGCCGAGCAGGGCAAGACCATCGCCGACGCCGAGGGTGACATCTTCCGCGGCCTGGAAGTGGTGGAGCATGCCTGCTCCATCGGCACCCTGCAGATGGGCGAATTCGCCGAAAACGTCGCCGGCGGCGTGGACACTTACACCCTGCGCCAGCCGATCGGCGTGTGCGCCGGGATCACCCCGTTCAATTTCCCGGCAATGATTCCGCTGTGGATGTTCCCGATGGCCATCGCCTGCGGCAACACCTTCGTCCTCAAGCCTTCCGAGCAGGACCCGCTGTCAACCATGCTGCTGGTGGAGCTGGCGGTGGAGGCCGGGGTGCCGGCCGGTGTGCTCAACGTAGTGCACGGCGGCAAGGACGTGGTGGATGCGCTGTGCACCCACAAGGACATCAAGGCGGTGTCCTTCGTCGGTTCGACCGCGGTCGGCACCCACGTCTATGACCTGGCGGGCAAGCACGGCAAGCGCGTGCAATCGATGATGGGCGCGAAGAACCACGCCGTGGTGCTGCCCGACGCCAACCGCGAACAGACCCTCAATGCCCTGGTGGGCGCCGGCTTCGGCGCTGCCGGCCAGCGTTGCATGGCCACCTCGGTGGTGGTGCTGGTGGGGGCGGCGAAACAATGGCTGCCGGACCTCAAGGCCCTGGCGCAGAAACTCAAGGTCAACGCCGGCAGCGAGCCGGGCACCGATGTCGGCCCGGTGGTCTCCAAGCGTGCCAAGGCGCGGATTCTGGAGCTGATCGAAAGCGGCGTGAAAGAAGGCGCCAAGCTGGAGCTCGATGGCCGCGACATCAAGGTACCGGGCTACGAGCAGGGCAACTTCATCGGCCCGACCCTGTTCTCCGGGGTGACCACCGACATGCAGATCTACACCCAGGAAATCTTCGGCCCGGTGCTGGTGGTGCTGGAGGTGGATACCCTGGACCAGGCCATCGCCCTGGTCAACGCCAACCCCTTCGGCAACGGCACCGGCCTGTTCACCCAGAGCGGTGCGGCGGCGCGCAAGTTCCAGAGCGAAATCGACGTCGGCCAGGTGGGCATCAACATCCCGATTCCGGTGCCGGTTCCATTCTTCAGCTTTACCGGCTCCCGCGGTTCCAAGCTTGGCGACCTGGGCCCCTACGGCAAGCAAGTGGTGCAGTTCTACACTCAGACCAAGACCGTCACCAGCCGCTGGTTCGACGATGACAGCGTCAATGACGGTGTGAACACCACCATCAGCCTGCGTTGAGGAGCCTGACATGAACATTGCATTTATCGGCCTGGGCAACATGGGCGCGCCCATGGCCCGCAACCTGATCAAGGCCGGCCATCAGTTGAACCTGTTCGATCTCAACCAGAGCGTGCTGGCAGAGCTGGCGCAACTGGGCGGGCGTATCAGTGCTTCGCCCAAGGCCGCTGCCGAAGGCGCCGAACTGGTGATCACCATGCTCCCCGCTGCGGCCCATGTGCGCAGCGTCTGGCTGGGCGAGGATGGGGTGCTGGCGGGTATTGGCCGCGGCGTTCCGGCGGTGGATTGCAGCACCATCGACCCACAGACCGCCCGTGAAGTGGCCGCAGCCGCCGCCAAGCAGGGCGTGGCCATGGCCGATGCACCGGTATCCGGCGGCACCGGCGGTGCCCAGGCCGGGACCCTGACCTTCATGGTCGGCGCCAGCGCCGAACTGTTCGCCACCCTGCAACCGGTGCTGGCGCAGATGGGCCGCAACATCGTGCACTGCGGTGAAGTGGGCACCGGGCAGATCGCCAAGATCTGCAACAACCTGCTGCTGGGGATCTCGATGATCGGCGTCAGCGAAGCCATGGCCCTGGGGGATGCCCTGGGCATCGACACCCAAGTGCTGGCGGGGATCATCAACAGCTCCACCGGCCGGTGCTGGAGTTCCGACACCTACAACCCGTGGCCGGGCGTGATTGAGACCGCCCCGGCGTCCCGCGGCTACACCGGAGGCTTTGGTGCCGAGCTGATGCTCAAGGACCTGGGGCTGGCCACCGAAGCCGCGCGCCAGGCCCACCAGCCGGTGGTGCTCGGTGCCGTGGCACAGCAGCTGTACCAGGCCATGAGCCAGCGTGGGGAAGGTGGCAAGGACTTCTCGGCCATCGTCAACAGCTACCGCAAGCCGCAGTAAGGCGTCGCTTGTAGGGAGGGGGCGCTGGCGGGTTTGCGCGGCAATCTCGACGCCGCCAGTGGTCTCTCTGGGTATCGTCAAACAAGGTCCTGCGGCTCAGCAGCGGCTACAAGGGGCGATGTAGCCGCTGTCGCAGGCTGCGAACGGCTCCGCAGGAGACGCAGCGGTCTCAAACCCGGCAGAGGTTTGTCTGGATATCGCCAGGCAAGGCCCTTCGGTCCTTTTCGCAGCTTCGCGGGCTCAGCAGCGGCTCCACGCGTCATTGAATGCAGCCCCTTCAGCCGGGGCATTTGCGGGAACCTGCGTCGGGCAGGTTCCCGCTTTTTTTTGCCCGGCTCAGTTCGGCCGGCTGGCAACGGTGCCGGAGGGAGGGTTGAGGCGGGTGTCGAGGCCGAAGCGTTCCTGGATCACCACCTGGTACAGCCCCTTGGCCAGCAGCGGATTGATCAGGATATTCCAGCTGTGCCGGGAAACCGACGAGGGCACCAGCACGAAAGGGTGGTCCGCCAGCAACTGATCGGCGAACTTCTGCTGGCCGGCGCTGGGAATCCCCGGCACCAGCCAGTTGGGGTTGGGAATACGGTTTTCATCGACCCGGTAGATGGCGGTCGGGTCCTGGATCAGGGCGCCGGTGAGTACATGGGGCACGCTGTCCAGGGCGGCAAAACCCTTGTGCACCGCCACTTCCAGAATCGCCGTGGCCGGGTCGGCGCTGGCGTACACCGCCTTCACGCCCTTGGAGTTCCAGCGGCCGCCACACAGCTCGGCGCCAATGCCGCTGTCCCAGCTGTCGGCGTGCCGGGCGGCGTCCAGCCGCCAGAAGTGAAGGGTGCTGCTGCCCGGCACACTGATCACTGATAGACCCCGTATTCCAGGCGGGTGAGGAACTCGTCCACCAGTTCGAAACCGATGGGGTTGGTCAGCAGGTCCACCGGTTTGTGGCCGTCCAGGCCCATCACCGGCTTGGCCATCCACTCCTGGGCCTCTTCACTGCTGCCGAAGATGTCCTCGGCCTTGGCCAGCACCTGGGCGAAGCGCACCGCACGGGCGCTCTGTTCCGGGTTCAGCGGCTCGTCCGGGGTTTTCAGGCGCCGGTGCAGGGTGCGTTCGGAAAGGCCGATGATCTTGGCCAGGACCTGTTCGTCCTTGAGCATGGGCACCGAGGAGACGAACTTGATGATCGCCGTCAGCGGGATGCCCTCCTCGGTCAGGCGATAGATCGAGATACGATCATCAAAGCGTGCCCGGCCACCCAGAAGGATGTCCGAGGACTGCTCTTTCAATACCAGTTTGCCTCGCCGCTTGGGAACGAGGCCGGTGCCTGTCAGCGCGACCATGAGTGCTGCTCCTGCCTTTTGCCATTTGGCAGTGATTATATAGACATTTGGCAAAAGGCGCTGGCTTGAATCGCAACACGGCCAGGGGAGCCCGGCTGGCGCGGGCTCCCGGTATCGAGGGAGGGCTCAGGCGAAGACGAAGTACTTGCGCACGGTTTCCACCACTTCCCAGGTGCCTTTCATCCCGGGCTCCACCACGAAGATATCGCCGGCGCGCAGGTGGATGGGGTCGCGGCCGTCCGGGGTGATCACGCAATAGCCTTCCTGGAAATGGCAGTACTCCCACTTTTCATAGGCCACCCGCCATTTGCCCGGGGTGCAGATCCAGGTGCCCATGATCTTGCTGCCATCCTCGCTGGTGTAGGCGTTGAGGTTGACGGTGTGCGGATCGCCCTGGAGTTTTTCCCACTTGCAGGCGTCGAGCACCGGCAGCGGATGAGTGTCGCGAAGAACGGTGATGGGTTGGGACATGCTGTGCTCCTAGCAGGCAGAGAACTGAAGCCGCACCCTATAGCGCCTGGCGGGCAGGGGGTTGTCTGTACTCGACCTCGGGGTATCCAGAAGCGCAGCGCCGGCCCCGAGTCGAGGTGACTGGGCGCAGGGCCGGGAAGAGGCGTGGCGATTGCAAGATTCATTCGGCAAACAGGGCTTTGTTAGCAGTAATTGCGAAATATCCGCGACTGCCCGAGTTATTTCGCAAGAATCTTTACCGGTTTCGCTCGTATCATTCAGCTCGGAGTGACCTAAGAGCCGCACGAATGGAAAATACACCACGCTGGTGGGATATCAGCCCGCCGTTGAGTACCGCAACCCCGACCTGGCCGGGAGATACGCCGTTCCAGGAGGAGCGCGTCTGGCAGTTCGGCCCCGAGTGCCCGGTGAATGTCGGGCGGGTGACCCTGTCGCCCCACACCGGTGCCCATGTCGATGCGCCCCTGCATTACCGGCCGGACGGCCTGCCCATCGGTGAAGTATCGCTGGATGTCTACATGGGCCCGTGCCGGGTCCTGCACTGCCTGGACAGCGGTGCTCTGGTGCAGCCCGAGGCGTTGCTCGGGCGCCTCGAAAACTTGCCTGCGCGAGTGTTGCTGCGTACTTATCCACAGGCTCCGCTGAGTGCCTGGGACCCGGACTTTACTGCCGTTGCTCCAGCCACTGTCGAGCTGCTGGCCAGCCTCGGCGTGCGCCTGATCGGCATCGACACCCCGTCCCTCGACCCCCAGCAGTCCAAGACCATGGACGCCCACAACACCGTGGCCCGCCATGGCATGGCGATCCTCGAAGGCGTGGTTCTCGATGAGGTTGCCGAAGGCGACTACGAACTGATTGCCCTGCCACTGCGCTTCGCTCACCTGGACGCCAGTCCGGTGCGGGCGATCCTGCGCCCCCTGGCCGATTCATTCCTACAATAAATACACAGCTGGCCCTTCGCGCCGTTGTGCATCCCGATCCGGGCTGCGCAGCCAGCGATGGGCAACCGCTGCCTGAGGCGAGGAGCCCACGCGATGAGCCAATGTCCCTTTTCAAGCAATCCGCCGGCTGAGTGGCATAACGCCGAGCTGAATTTTTCCGACTCCATGAGCTACGGCGACTACCTGGACCTGGGGCGCATCCTCAGCGCCCAGCATCCCCTGTCGCCGGACCACAACGAGATGCTCTTCATCATCCAGCACCAGACCTCGGAGCTATGGATGAAGCTGATGCTGCACGAGCTCAAGGCGGCCCGCGAGCATGTGCGCCAGGGCCAGTTGCCGCCGGCGTTCAAGATGCTGGCGCGGGTTTCGCGGATTTTCGATCAACTGGTGCACGCCTGGGCGGTGCTGGCCACCATGACGCCGTCCGAGTACAAGTCGATCCGGCCTTACCTGGGCCAGTCCTCGGGCTTCCAGTCGTTCCAGTATCGGGAGATCGAATTCATCCTCGGCAACAAGAGCGCGGCCCTGCTGCGGCCCCATGCCCATCGTCCCGAACTGTTGCAATCGCTGGAAGCGTCGATTGCCACCCCGTCCATGTATGACGAGGCGATTGCCCTGATGGCCCGCAGCGGCTTGAGCATCGACCCTGCGCGCCTGGCACTGGACAGCACCACCACGACTCAGCATGACCCGTCGGTGGAAGCGGCCTGGCGCGAGGTCTACGCCAACCCTTCGGCCTATTGGGACCTGTACCAGTTGGCGGAGAAGTTCATCGACCTGGAAGACTCCTTCCGCCAGTGGCGCTTTCGCCATGTGACTACGGTGGAGCGCATCATCGGCTTCCAGCCCGGTACCGGTGGTACCGAGGGCGTGGGCTACCTGCGCAAGATGCTCGACACCGTGCTGTTTCCCGAACTGTGGCGAGTGCGCTCCTCGCTCTGACCCGAAAACGCCCCGCCTGCCGGGGCGTTTTCATGTGCCTGCCGGCGTCTGACTCCCTGAGACCCTGGTGCGGCCGCTGCCGCAGACTGCGATCGGCAGCGCAGCAGACGCGTTCTTGAGGTCTGGAAGGTCCTCCGGACCTTATCGCAGCCTGCGGCAGCGGCTACAGAGGTCGTTAGAGAGCAGCGGGCGCTGGCGGCAGTTGCGCTCTGGGGATAAGGTGGCCGCCTTCGGTGCACCATTTTTACTCTCTAAGGCAGACCACATGTCCCGGACCTTCGAGCTTGAAACCCTCAAGATGCGGCTCAGCGATCCTGAGTTCCGCCCTCTGGACCTGCACCAGCGCATCCAGCGCGCCTTGCGCGGGCTGATCCTCGACGGCGCCCTGGGCCCCGGCGTGAAGCTGCCGGCGACCCGGGCCCTGGCCAAGTCGCTGGCGGTATCGCGCGACACCGTGGAAAACGCCTATGTGCAGTTGCAGCGCGACGGTTTTGTCCTGCGGCGCAAAGGCTCGGGGAGCTATGTCTGCGAAACCATCGGTGCCCAATTGCGTGGCCCGTCCCGCCGGCGCCAGCTCCAGCAGGGGTTGCCGGCCCACAGCCCGGAACCGGGAGCGGGCCTGAGCCGGCGCGGCGCGGCACTGTTGGCGCGGGGTGGGGTCAGCGATCAGCAGGCGGTCACGGCCTTCGCTACCGGTTTGCCGGAAACCCGCAGCTTCCCGCTGGAGGTCTGGGAGCGCCTGCAACGCCAGGCATTGAAGGATTACCGTGCCAGCGTGCTGCTGCATGGCGATCCCCAGGGCGCGCTGCCCCTGCGCAAGGCGATTGCCGCCTACCTCAACCTGGAACGCGGGGCCAAGGTGCAGCCCGAGCAGATCCTGGTGCTGAGCAGCACTCGCCAGGCGCTGTTCCTGTGCGCGCAACTGCTGGTGGACGCCGGCAAGCCGATCCTGATGGAGAACCCAGGCTACTTCGGCGCGCGCAAGGCCTTCGAGGCGGCCGAGGCGCGGATCGTGCCCATTGATGTGGATGGCCAGGGCATCCGCACCGACCTGTTGCGAGCCGACCGCAGCGGCGCCCGCTGTGTCTATGTGACGCCCTCGCACCAGTACCCCACGGGTGCCACCCTGTCCCTGGAGCGCCGCCTGGAGCTGACCCGCTGGGCCGCCGAGCACGACCGATGGATCATCGAGGACGACTACGACAGCGAGTTCCACTACGAGGGCCTGCCCACCGCCTGCGTCCAGGGCCTGGACCCGTTTCGGCGCACCCTGTACATCGGCACCTTCAGCAAGACTCTCTATCCGGGCTTGCGCATGGGCTACATGATCCTGCCCGCCGAACTGGTGGGGGCCTTCAGCAGTGCCCGCAGCATCATGGACGGGCACACGCCGCAGATCCTCCAGCTGACCCTGGCGCGGTTCATGGAGGAGGGGCACTACAACGCCCATGTACGGGCCATGCGCAAGCTCTACGCCGGGCGCCGGCAGGCCATGCTCGAGGCCATAGGCCGGCATTTGCCGGGCATTGCCAGGGCCTTGCCGCCACCCGGCGGGTTGCAGGTCCCGTGTCTTCTGGAGCCCGGCTGGAGCGAGGAGCTGACCCAGCAACGCGCGGCCAGGGCTGGCATCCAGTTGCCGGGGCTCAGCCGGCTTTATGCGGGCGAGCAGAAGCAGCAGGGCTGGCTATTGGGCTATGCGTCCCTGAGCGCCCATGAGATCGAGGCGGCGATGGCGCGTCTGGCCCAGGCCCTGGGAAAGGCCTAGCCAGCGGCCTTTTTCCAGCGCCGGCGGTCAGGGCTTGGCGCGTTCCAGTGCCAGGGCGCTGCGCGGGCCCAGGATCAACAGGTGCACGGTCAGCCCGGCAACCAGCCCCCAGAAGGCACCACCGATCCCCAGCAGAGTGACGTTGGCGGCAGTGGCAAGGAAGGTGATCAGCGCGGTTTCCCGAGTGGCCGTATCGGCCATGGCGTTGGCCAGGCTGCCGCCGATTGCCCCCAGCAATGCCAGGCCGGCCAGGGTGGTGATAAAGGCCTTGGGCAAGACCATGAACAGGGTCGCCAGGGTGACCCCGAAGGTCCCCACCAGGATGTAGAAAACGCCGCAGGCGATACCGGCGATATAGCGTTTGCCCGGGTCCGGGTGGGCATCCTCGCCGGTACAGATCGCCGCGGTGATCGCCGCCACGTTGAATGCGTGAGCGCCGAACGGCGCCATGATCAGCGAGCCCAAACCGGTGACCGTGAGCAGCGGGTTGGCGCTGGTCTGGAAGCCGTCATTGCGCAACACCAGCATGCCCGGCATGTACTGGCCGGTCAGGGTGATGACGAACAGTGGCAGGGCCACGCCGAGCAAGGCCGACACGGAGAACTGTGGCGCAGTGAACAGGGGGGCGGCGAAGCTCAGGTGCACGCTGGCGAAGTCGACCCGCTCCTGGACGATCAGCAACGCCAGGCCGATGAACAGGATGCCCACCACGGCAAAGCGTGAAGTGAAGCGCCGCAGCACCGCATAGGACAGTACCAGCACGATCACCAGCAGTGGATCGGCACTCGCGCCGCCAAAGGCGTTGATCCCGAACTGCAGCAGGATGCCTGCCAGCAAGCCAGCCGCGATGCCCTTGGGAATCAGGCGCACCAGCTTGTCGAAAGCCCCGGACCCGCCCAGGACGATGAACCCCAGGGCGCAAACCAGGTAGGCGCCGATCACCTCGGCATAGGGCGTGAAGGGCATCACCGTGGCCAGGAAGGCCGCCCCGGGGGTAGACCAGGCGGTAATGATCGGCGCCCTGTAGCGCAGGCTCAGCCATATGCCGCTCAGGCCCACGCCCAGGGACACGGCCCAGACCCAGGAGGTGGTCTGGGCGGGTGTCAGCCGGGCCAGTTCAGCGGCCTGGAACACCAGGATGAAGGTCCCGCCATAGTTCACCAGCACTGAGATCAGTGCCGCCACGGTGGGAGAGAAGATATCGGCCGGTCTAAGGCCTGTCGCGGTTCTGTTCATAAGCCACTCTCCGTCAAGGAACAGGCTCCCTGGCCCAAACGCCGGGAGAGGCCCGATTCTAGGTAACGGATGGACTATCGTTTCGAGCCACATTCTTGTTTGCTGGCAGACCACTTTGGCGGCGCCGACAAAAAAGCCCGGCCTTGGATAAGGCCGGGCTCGGGGGTGTGGCGTGAACCTGTGGGCTTAGCGCAGGGCGGGTTGCGAAGCTTTTTTCGCCCGGCTCAGGAGGTAGAAGCCCCAGATCACCAGGACCCACACCGGGATCGCGTACACCGAGGCACGGATGCCGGGGATCATCCACATCACGCCGACGATCATCACCATGAAGGCCAGGCACAGGTAGTTGCTCAGCGGCGACCAGAAGGCCTTGAACGAAGGCACCACGCCCTGCTCGGCCATGGCCTTGCGAAAGCGCAGGTGGGTCAGGCTGATCAGCGCCCAGTTGATCATCAATGCGGCCACCACCAGGGCGAACAGCAACTCCAGCGCTTCATGGGGCGCCAGGTAGTTGACCAGCACGCAGAGCAGGGTGATCAGCGCGGAAATGCCCAGGGCCAGGATCGGCACGCCCTGCTTGTTGAGCTTCATCAGCGCCTTGGGTGCGTCACCCTGTTCGGCCAGGCCATAGAGCATGCGGCTGTTGCAGTACACGCCGCTGTTGTACACCGACAGCGCCGCAGTCAGGACCACGAAGTTGAGGATCTGCGCTGCGGCATCACTGCCGATCAGCGAGAAGATCTTCACGAACGGGCTGCTGCTGTAGGCGTCGCCGCCAGCGTTGAGGCTCACCAGCAGTTCGTCCCACGGGTACAGCGACAGCAGCACCGCCAGGGCGCCGACGTAGAAGATCAGCACCCGGTAGACCACCTGGTTGATGGCCTTGGGAATGACCTTGCGCGGTTCGGCGGCTTCGGCGGCAGTGATGCCCACCAGTTCCAGGCCGCCGAAGGAGAACATGATGAAGGCCATGGCCATCAGCAGGCCGGTGCCGCCGTTGGGGAAGAAGCCGCCGTGTGACCACAGGTTGCTCACCGAGGCCTGGCTGCCGCCGCTGCCGCTGAACAGCATGTAGCAGCCGAGGACGATCATGCCGACGATGGCCACTACCTTGATAATGGCGAACCAGAACTCGGCCTCGCCGAAGAACTTCACGTTCATCATGTTGATCAGGTTGACCAGCACGAAGAACACCGCGGCGCTGACCCAAGTGGGGATCTCCGGCCACCAGAACTGCACGTACTTGCCCACCGCAGTGAGCTCGGCCATGCCCACCAGGACATACAGCACCCAGTAGTTCCAGCCCGCGAGAAAGCCGAAATAGCCGCCCCAGTACTTGTGCGCGAAGTGGCTGAAGGAACCGGCCACCGGCTCCTCGACAATCATTTCCCCCAGCTGGCGCATGATCAGGAAGGCAATGAACCCGGCAATCGCGTAGCCCAGGATCATCGAAGGTCCGGCGGACTTGAGAACCCCGGCCGAGCCGAGGAACAGTCCGGTGCCGATCGCCCCGCCCAGGGCGATCAGCTGAATATGGCGGTTCTTCAAGCCACGCTTGAGTTCACCCTGCTTCAAGGTTTGATCCACTAATGTGCGCTCTCTTCTAGTTGTTATCAGGATCGATCGGGGTCGATCACGGCGAATGCTGACGGGATCAGATATTACTCTCGGTGAACCGCTCGTAATACAGCTGAACGCGGTTAAGTTGCTGTTCTTGCAGCCAGATCCGGATCGAGTCGACCATTGGCGGCGGCCCGCACACATACATGTCGGTGTCCTGGTCCCGCAGTTCGCTGCTGTCGAAGTGTTCGCTGATGTAGCCGCGCTTGCCCGGCCAATCCGGGTCGGTGTCGCTGATCACCGGGGTGAAGCGAAAGTCCGCCAGGCGTTCGCCATGGGCCTGGATCCGCTCCAGCTCGCACAGGTCGCGGCTGTGGCGCACGCCGTAGTACAGGTGCACCGGCTGCTGGCAGCCCTGCTCGACGATCTGTTCGAGCATCGCCAGCAGGGCCGAGAGCCCGGTGCCACCGGCCACCAGGATCAGCGGACGGCTGATCTGGCGCAGGTAGAAGGCCCCCAGCGGCGCCTCCAGCTGGAGGGTGTCGCCCACCAGGCAGCGCTCGCGGATGTAGTTGCTCATCACCCCGTCGGGCAGCAGGCGGATCAGGAACTGCAACTGGTTGTCCGCCGCCGGCCGGTTGGCGAAGGAGTAGGCCCGGCTAGTGCCGGTGCCGGGGATGCTCAGGCGGGCGTACTGGCCCGGGAGGAAATCCAGTGGCGCCTGATGGCCGCTCAGGTCCAGGTGGAGGATGGCGGTGCTTTCGGACACCTGGCGCACGTCGATCACCGAGCCCTGCAACTGCACCGGGTCGGCGCTGTGGCACAGGCTGGAGTCGAAATCGAAATAGAACGCTGCGTCGGACTGCACCCGGGTCTGGCAGGTGAGCATCTTGCGCTGTTCCAGGTCCTGGGCGCTGAGGGCTTCTTCGTCCACATAGTCCTGGCTGTACTGGCCGGACTCGCAACGGCCCTGGCAGGTGCCGCACACCCCTTCGCGGCAGTCCAGGGGGATCTTGATGCCGTTGCGCAGGGCGGCGTCGAGCAGGATTTCATTGGCCTTGACCGGGAAGAACAGGGTCTTGCCGTCGGCAAAGCTGAACGCGACCTTGTGCGTCATGGGAGAACTTCCGTGGGTCAGAGGTGATAGAAATCGAGCACCGAGTTGATCGTGTCGTTGAGCAGCAGCACGTGCTTGCGCTGGATCAGCCAACTGTCGCCCTGGGGCTTGAGGTCGTAGGTGGCGTGGCCGTAGAACTCCTCGGAAGTGGCCAGGCGATAGAACAGCGTGTGCCAGTTCAGGCGTACCCGCAGCAGGCCGTTGTCGCCCTCGGCAATGCGCAGGTTGCTGACCATGTGCAGGGTGCGCGGCATGGGAATGGTCGAGGCCGCCTTGCCGGTGCGCAGGCGGAATACCCGGTCCTCCAGCCCCGAACGGTTGGCGTAGTAGATCAGCGACATCTCGCGTTTCGGGTCCCGGGTGTAGACGTGTTCCGAGTCCCACTGGGGCAGGTGGAACTCGCTGTCCACGGCAAACAGTTGCAGGTAGGCGTCCCAGTCCTGGGCATCGCAAAGCTCGGACTTGCGATAGAAGAATTGCTCGATCTGGTACTGCAATTGCGCATTCATGCTTACACCTCACGCAGTTTCAGGGGCCGGCGCTGCAGGCCGTCGAGGAGGAATTTCTGCCAGTTCTGGTGCTGGTTGACGTACAGCCCCTCATGGGTGATCTCGGTGCCGGTCATGGCCGGCTGGATGCCCAGGTTCTCGCTGTTGGCGGTGGGCCCGCTGACCCAGTGCTGGCGCCCGCGGGAGATGTCGCTCCAGCGCTCCAGGCGCCCCTGGAAGCCGCGCTGGGCCTCGCGGAACTCCACCAGGTCGTCCGGCGTGCCCATGCCCGAGACGTTGAAGAAATCCTCGAACTGGCGGATGCGGTTTTCCCGGTCGGCGTCGCTCTCGCCCTTGACCCCGATGCACTGGCTGATGATCTCGGTCTTGTTCCAGGCAATGGGGCGGATGATCCGCAACTGGGAACTGATCTGGTCGAGGAAGAACAGGCTGGGGTAGATGTTCAGGTTGCGCAGGCGGTGCATCATCCACTCGGCCTTGGCCTGGCCGTGCTCGGCCACCAGGCGCGGCATGATGCTGGCGTAGCCGGAGCGCACCGCCGGGTTGGGCATTTCGCTGAACAGCACGCTGTGGCCGTTCTCGAAGGCGAACCAGCCATCGTCGGTGCTGGCGTCGCCGGCGCCGAGCTTGCTGTAGTCCAGGGTGGCGCTGCTGCCGGCGCCGCTGTCGGCGTTGACCTGCTGGCGGTGCTGCACCGTGGCCACGTAGTTGTAGTGCACGGTGCTGACGTGATAACCGTCCAGGCCGTTCTCGTTCTGCAGCTTCCAGTTGCCGTCGTAGGTGTAGGCGGACTTGCCCGGCAGCACCTCCAGCTCACCGTCGGGGGACTGGGCGACCATCATGTCGAAGAAGATCCTGGCGTCGCCGAGGAAGTCTTCCAGGGAATTGTCGGCGGCCACGTCCAGGCTGATGAAGACGAAGCCCTTGTAGCTCTCGATGCGGGCCTTCTTCAGGCCGCGGGTGGCCTTGTCGAAGCCCTCGTCGTATTCCCCTGGCGCCTTGACCTTCACCAGGCGCCCGTCGCTCTTGTAGCACCAGGCATGGAAGGGGCAGGTGAAGGTGGACTGGTTGCCCTTGCCGACCCGGGTCAGGGTGGTGCCGCGGTGCTGGCAGGCGTTGACCAGGGCATTGAGCCGGCCCTCGCCGTCGCGGGTGATGATCATCGGCTGGCGCCCGGCGCGCATCGTGATGAAGTCGTGGTTGTTGGGCAGCTCGCTTTCGTGACAGGCGTAGATCCAGTTCTTCTCGAAGATCAGCTCCATCTCCAGGTCGAACAGCTCGGGTTCGGTGAACATGTCCCGGGCGATACGGAACACCCCGTCCGCGGGACGAAAGTCCAGGCAGCTGCCGATGAAGTCTTGCCACTGCTCGACGTTTCTTGCACCACTCATGAGTCGGTACCTTTTTTATTCAGGCCAATCGGGTGCAGTCATTAGAGAGAGGGGAGGGGGCCTGCGGCTATCCGCTTAGTCGGCCAAGGTCATCCACAAAATTGCCCGTTCCCGGCAAGGCATGGAGCAGCAGGCCCCTGGGTAGCATCTACCCAGCATCGTGCAGGCAAGCGATGGATGGCTGCCTGTTGGTGCGCTGATCGGCTACTGTGAGCGCAGCCAATGAGAGTGATGGGGCCCGGTTATCCACTTAGTCGACGATTGCTATCCACTGGGTTGGCAGCGCCGTCGGCTGGCGCAAAACTTGCCCTGTCATACAAGACGCGCCGTCAGAGCGCGCTGAATAAAAATTGCCGTGGGTGCGCCGTGATGAATAGCAAGGCTGATGGGCAGTTTCGCGAGATTCGTATCGATCGCTTTGACCTTGAAGGGGCCAGGAACTGGATGGCGGGAATCTGTGGGCCTCACCGCCTGGAAACCGCCAACCCCGAACGCATTCGTTTCCACCACAGTGCCAACGTGCTCAGGTCCCGTTCCACGACCCTGGGCATCATCGAGTACGGCACCGATGTGGTGGTGGATATCCAGGACACCGAGCGCTTCAGCAGCTACAGCCTGAGCCTGCCGTTGTGCGGCGAGCAGGAACTGAGCAAGGACGGGCGCCTCTTGCGCTCGGACCGCGGCCAGGGGGTGATCATCGCCCCCAACGAAAGCCAGGTGCTGGCCATCTCCGGAGACTGTCGCAAGCTGCAGGTGGTGATTTCCCGGCCGGCCATGAGCGAGGCCCTGGAGGGCCTGTTGCAGCGCCCGGTGCTGGAGCCGCTGCGTTTCGAGCCCGGCATGGATGCGCTGCACGGTGCCGCCGCGGCCTGGTGGCGCATGGCGCAGCATTTCATCGGCGAACTGGCCCAGGGCAACGAGCTCTATGAACAGCTGGCCTTCACCCGGGAAATCGAAAGCTCATTGATCAAGGGCCTGATCCTGGCCCAGCCCAACAACTACTCCAGCGAGTTGCGGGCGATGCTCGGGGTCAAGCTGCCCCACTATCTGGTACGGGCCCGCCAGCACTTGCATGAACATGCCCGCGAGACCGTGCACCTGGAAGACCTGGAGGCCGCCGCCGGCGTCTCGCGCTTCAAGCTGTTCGAGGCCTTTCGCAAGTACTTCGCCCTGTCGCCCATGGCCTACCTCAAGCGCCACCGGCTCAATGGCGTGCGCCAGGAAATACTCGAGCACGGCTCGGCGCGCAACATCTCGGAGATTGCCCTGGGCTGGGGCTTCACCCACCTGGGGCGGTTCTCCGCCGAGTACCGCAAGCTGTTCGACGAAACCCCGAGCGTCACTGCCCAGCGTCACCCCGCGCGGCGACCGGCCGGGTTCTAGGACGGCTTACTTGCGCTGCACCAGGTCCAGCAGGCTGTTCTGTTCCTTGATCTTCTGCAGGACGATTTCCGAGCGGATGTCGGTCACGCCCGAGGCGCGGTTCAGATGGTTGACGATGAAATCCGAGAAGTGCTTGAGGTTGCGCGCCTGGATGCGAAGCACGTAGTTGCTGGCGCCGGTGATCACGTAGGCGGCCACCACTTCCGGCCACTGCTGGACCTTGCCGATAAAGGTCTCGTGCCAGCCTTCCACGTCCTGGCGCAGGGACACGTGGACGATCGCCTCCAGCTCGATGCCCAGGCGCTCGGCATTGAGCTGGGCGCGATAGCCGCTGATGATCCCCTCCGTTTCCAGCAGGCGCAGGCGGCGCAGGCAGGCCGAGGGCGAGAGGGCGACTTTCTCCGCCAGTTCCTGATTGCTGATACGCCCGTCCTGTTGCAGGAAGTAGAGGATGCGCAGGTCCGTGGAGTCGAGGGTCATGGTTGGCATAAATCCGCGTTTTTTATTGGAGGATTAGAATTTTATTCGAGATTAGTACGACAGCGCGCTGCACTTTGCACGAAAATTCTCCCGGCCTTCGTCCATTATTTCTCAAGTTTTCGGGTTTCCAGGACCCCGTGCCCGGCCCCTTCCGGTGGGCATGACATTGACCAAGACAGGACTGCCAATGATCGATAAAAACCACTGCCTGCGTCTCGATGAACAGGACCCCCTGGCGCCACTGCGCCAACAGTTCAGCCTGCCCGAAGGGGTGATCTACCTCGATGGCAACTCCCTTGGTGCCCGCCCCGTGGCGGCTGCCGAGCGGGCCCGGCAGGTGATCGAGCAAGAGTGGGGCGAGGGCCTGATCCGCAGCTGGAACACGGCCGGCTGGCGTGACCTGTCCCAGCGCCTGGGGGATCGGCTGGCGCCGCTGATCGGTGCGGGTGCTGGTGAGGTGGTCATCACCGATACCACTTCCATCAACCTGTTCAAGGTCCTCAGCGCCGCCCTGCAGGTCCAGGCCGGACGTGCGCCCCAGCGGCGGGTGATCGTCTCCGAAAGCAGCAACTTTCCTACCGACCTGTACATAGTCGAAGGCCTGACGCAGCTGCTGCAGCAGGGGTACTCCCTGCGCCTGGTGGACAGCCCGGAACAACTGCCGGCGGCCATCGGCCAGGACACCGCGGTGGTGCTGCTGACCCACGTCAACTACAAGACCGGCTACATGCACGACATGCAGGCGACCACCGGGTTGATCCACGAGGCGGGCGCCCTGAGCATCTGGGACCTGGCCCACTCGGCCGGCGCGGTGCCGGTGGACCTGGGCCGCAGCGGCGCCGACTACGCCATCGGCTGCACCTACAAGTACCTCAATGGCGGCCCCGGCTCCCAGGCCTTCGCCTGGGTCGCTCCGGCGCTCTGCGACCTGGTTACCCAGCCGCTGTCCGGCTGGTTCGGCCATGCCCGGCAGTTCGACATGGCCACCCGCTACGAGCCTTCCAGCGGCATTGCCCGCTACCTGTGCGGCACCCAGCCGATTACCTCTCTGGCCATGGTCGAATGCGGCCTGGAAGTCTTCGAACGGACCGACATGCAGAGCCTGCGGCGCAAGTCCCTGGCGCTGACCGACCTGTTCATCGAACTGGTGGAGCAGCGCTGCGCCGGTCACGAGCTGAAGCTGGTGACCCCGCGTGAGCATGCCAAGCGTGGCAGCCACGTGAGCTTCGAGCACCCCGAAGGCTACGCGGTGATCCAGGCCCTGATCGCCCGGGGCGTGATCGGCGATTACCGCGAGCCGCGGATCATGCGTTTCGGCTTCACTCCGCTGTACACCCGCTTCAGCGAGGTGTGGGACGCGGTGCAGATCCTCGGTGAAATCCTCGACCAGAAAACCTGGGCCCAGGCGCAATTCCAGGTGCGCCACAGCGTGACCTGAGACGTGTTTCACCCCCTGGTTGCCGCCCTGTGCGGCGACCAGGCCAGCGGCACAAGGACGGGCCGTCACAACGATTTATACGTGCACACAACAATAAAGAGGCACTCAAAGTGACCACCTCCAACAAGGGTTTCGAAGCGATATCCAATCGCGAGCACGGCCTCAGGCGGCAGTTGACCGCCGGCCAGATGAGCATGATCGCCATCGGCGGGGCCATTGGCACCGGGCTCTTCATGGGCAGCGCCTACGCCATCGGTTATGCCGGCCCCAGCGTGCTGCTGAGCTACGCCATCGGCGCGTTGATCACCCTGATCCTGATGGGCTGCCTGGCGGAAATGACCGTGGCCCATTCCACCTCCGGCTCCTTCGGTGCCTACGCCGAGTTCTACGTCAGCCCGCTGGCCGGCTTCCTGGTGCGCTATGCCTACTGGGCGGCCATCGTGCTGGCGGTGGGGGCCGAAGTCACGGCCATCGCCATGTACATGAAGTACTGGTTCGCCAACGTTCCGGAGTGGGTGTGGATCATCTCCTTCTCCAGCGTGCTGATCGTGCTCAACGGCATCAGCGTGAAGACCTTCGGCAACTTCGAATACTGGTTTTCCACCATCAAGATCGCCGCCATCGTCGGCTTCATCATCCTGGCGGTGTACGTGGTGTTCGGCTCTGGCAACCCCGACTACGGGCTGCACAACTACAGTGCTCACGGCGGCTTCTTTCCCAACGGTTTCGAAGGCATGTGGATTGCCGTGATCGTGTCGATCTTCAGCTACCTGAGCGTGGAGATGATCGCGGTGGCGGCGGGGGAGGCCAAGGACCCGCAACGCGCGGTGAAACAGGCCTTTCGCGCCACTATCGTGCGCCTGGTGGTGTTCTATCTGCTGACCCTGGCGCTGATGCTGGCCATCGTGCCCTGGGCCCAGGCCGGCAAGGCCCAGAGCCCGTTCGTCACGGTGATGCAGACCATCGGTATTCCCGGGGCCACCGGGGTGATGAATTTCGTGATCCTGATCGCCGCGCTATCGGCGATGAACAGCCAGCTCTACATCACCACACGGATGATGTTCAGCCTGTCCCGCGCCGGCTATGCGCCCAAGTCCATGGGGGCCCTGAGCAAGAACGGGATTCCGCTCAATGCCCTGCTGCTGTCCAGCTCCGGCATCGCCCTGGCGACCCTGGTCAACGTGCTGTACCCCGAGAGTTCGTTCACCCTGATGATGGCGATCTCGATGTTCGGCGCGATCTTCACCTGGTTCATGATCTTCCTCACCCACTACTGCTTCCGCCGCTATCACCAGCGCCACGGCGAGCAGCAGTTGTCGTTCCGCATGCGCCTGTTTCCCTACAGCACCCTGCTGGGGCTGGTGCTGATGGGGGCGGTGATGATCACCACCTTCTTCACCGAGGCGTTCAAGATGACCCTGGTGTTCGGGGTGCCGTTCCTGCTGTTGCTGACCCTGGTCTATTACCTGTGCTTTCGTAAGCCGCGGGTGGTCGCCGGCTTGTCGGAGGTCTGAAGCAAGGCCGCCCGGGCGGTCCTAGCGGCTGCCCAGGGGGCATTCCTCTCGCGCCTGTTGCAGGCTGGTCTCGAACAGCTCGAGCCGGCCCTGCAACTGCTGCAAATCCTCGATCTGCTGTTGCAGCTCGCGCTTTTTCTGCGCCAGGGCCGCCTGGGCCCGGTCCCAGGGGAAGGCCTGCCCCTGGTGGGTGGCGAACACCTGCTGCAGTTCCTTGAGCTTGAAGCCCAACTGCTGGGCGCACTTGATGAATATCAGTTGCTCGACGCTCTGCGCGTCATACAGGCGGTAGCGACCCTGGCGTGGCGCTTCGGGCAAGAGGCCGATGGCCTCGTAATGACGGATGCTCTTGACCGTGGTTCCGGACAGTTGCGCGGCTTGGCCGATGTACATGAAGGCTCCTTTTCCAGTACCGGGTCGTCGGGCGGTGGACGGCGTTGCGCATTATCCGGCGCTTTCACTGCCTGGCAAGCTGCTCCACTTGCAGCAGCCAGTCGGCCCGGCGTTCCTGGCTGGCGTCCAGCACCGGGCCGAAGGTCAGGGTGCGCAAGGGCTTGATGCCGCAGAAGGCCAGGGTGGTGCGGCGCATCTGCTGCAAGCCGGGCATGCGGTAGAACCAGCGGAAGTACCAGGGCGGTGTATCCATGGTCACCAGCAGGTGGGCGCTGCGGCCCTTTAGCAGTTGCTCCGGAAAGGCTTTGCCGGGGCGGTACTTGAAGGCGAAGCCCGGCAGCAGCACGCGATCGAGAAAGCCCTTCATCAGCGCCGGAATGCCGCCCCACCAGATGGGGAAGACCCAGGTCAGGTGCTCGGCCCAGAGGATGTCGGCCTGGGCCTGCTGCAGGTCTTCTTCCAGGGGCTGGATCTGGCGATAACCTTCGCGCAGCACCGGGTCGAAATGCAGGTCGCCGAGCCTGAGCTGGCGCACTTCATGGCCGGCTTCCTGCGCCGCTTTCACGTAGCGCTCGCTCAATGCCGCGCACAGGCTGTGGCGCGAAGGGTGGCCGAGAATCACCAGGATGCGTTTGCTCATTGCCGTGGTCCTTGAGGAATAAACCCCAAGGCTAAAGTCTGCCCCTAAGGGGAGAGTCAAGGCTCCAGCAGCGCACGGCACAAGCCCTGGGCATACAGGGGCAGGGCGTCGAAGTCGCGGGCGCACAGCAGCAAGCGGCGGCGTGCCCAGGCCTCGTTCAAGGGGCGGCTTTGCAGAGCCAGGTGCAGGTTGCGTTGCAGGGCCGCCAGGGGCACCAGGGCCAGCCCGGCGCCGCGGGCCACCATGCGCAGCACGGCGTCGAAGCCTTCGGCGCGGATGCGCAACTGCATGCGCCGGCCCAGGTGCAGGGCCTGTTCCTCCAGGTACACCGCCAGGGCGCTGTGGCTGGCCAGGCCGACATAGTCGTGGGCCAGGCTGTCGCTGAAGCTGGGGGCCGGCAGGCTACTCAAGGGGTGGTCCGGGGGCATCACCAGTACCAGTGGGTCGTCGCGAAAGGCCCGGGTCATCAGGCCCTGGGTGTCCACCGCGTCGGAGACGATCCCCAGGTCCGCCGCGCCCTGGCGCAGGGCGTGGGTGATGCGCTGGCTGGGCAGCTCCTGCAGCTCGATATCGACATGGGGCTGGCTGTGCAGGAAGTCTGCCAGCAGCTCTGGCAGGTACTCGCTGAGTGCGGTGGTGTTGCACAACAGGCGCACCTGGCCCTTGACCCCCCTGGCGTATTCGCCAAGGTCCTGCTGCAGGTGCTCGGCGTACAGCAGCAGCGTTCGTGCATGCTGGGCCAGGGCCTTGCCGGCGGCTGTCGGGCGGATGCCACGACGCCCGCGTTCGAGAAACTCGATGCCCAGCGAGGCCTCCATGGCGCGGATTCGAGCGCTGGCGGCGGCCAGCGACAAGTGGCTGCGAGCGGCACCGGCGGTGATGTTGCCGGCCTCCAGAATGTTCAGGTACAGGCGCAGGTCGATCAGGTCGAAGTGCATGGGGCATCTCTCGGGGAGCGTCATTTTTGTAGGAGCCGGCTTGCCGGCGAAGAGGCCGCGGGTTTTGCGCAAATCTCGAAATCGCTTTCGCTGGCAAGCCAGCTCCTACGGCGGTACGGGCAATAGGTTTTTGTATGTGCCTATTGCCGGGCAAGAGGCTGGCTCAGTATATGGCAGATTTTCAGCAGGGCGAGCAGGGCGCAGGATAGGCCCATGAACAGCTCGCTCGCGTTTTATCAGAATCTCGGAATGGCCCTTTCCCTGTTGGTGATCGGCACTTTTGTGCTGGCCGGCATGGTCAAGGGGGTGATCGGTCTTGGCCTGCCCACCGTGGCCATGGGCCTCTTGGGGTTGGCTATGGCGCCGGCGCAGGCTGCGGCCCTGCTGATCATTCCGGCGACCTTGACCAATCTCTGGCAACTGGCCTTTGGCGGGCATCTGCCGGCCTTGCTCAAGCGCCTGTGGCCGATGCTGCTGGCGATCTTTGCCGGCACCGCCGCCGGCTCCCTGTGGCTGGGAATCGACGCCGGGCATTGGGTAGTGCGGGGCTTGGGGGCGGCGCTACTGCTATATGCTCTGAGTGGCTTGCTGTTGCCGACCCTGCGAGTGTCGGCGGCCCAGGAACGCTGGCTGGGGCCGCTGTGCGGGCTGGTCACCGGGGTCATCACCTCGGCCACCGGAGTGTTCGTGATTCCGGCTGTGCCCTACCTGCAAGCCCTGGGGCTGAACAAGGATCAGCTGGTGCAGGCCCTGGGCCTGTCGTTCACCGTCTCGACCCTGGCCCTGGCCGGCGGCCTGCTGTGGCGCGGCGCCCTGGGCGGCGCCGAGCTGGGAGCCTCGCTGCTGACCCTGGCCCCGGCGCTGCTGGGCATGTGGCTGGGGCAGTGGTTGCGCCAGCGCATCAGCGCCCAGCTGTTCAAGCGGGTGTTCTTTGTCGGCATGGGCCTCTTGGGCGGGCACTTGCTGATCAGCGGCTAGACCTTTTGCTCAGCGGCCAGCCGCGGCCGGGCTGAGCATGTCGATGGCGCGGATCTCGAAGTCGCGCTCCAGGTAGTCCATGCGCGCGTCGAGGAACTGCTGCATGTGCGGCAGGCTGGAGTGGCTATCCAGCGCCTCCTGGGAAGCCCAGACCTCGTAGAAAATGAACAGGCTCGGGTCCTGTCGGTCCCGCAGCATGTGGTATTCGATGCAGCCTGCTTCAGCGCGGCTGGCGGCTACATGGCCGAGAAAGAACGCCTCGAAGGCATCAGCCCGTTCCGGGCGGGTCTTGGCGTGAAGGATGAAGGCCTGGGGTGTGGGCATAAGGAGCACTCTTGCTGATGGGGAGGTCGGCAAAAATTCTAAGGCAACAATCCACCACTGATTCGTGCGTTTGAGTCAAATGTATTTTGAACAACCCGGGCTTATTCTCCGGCCCTGGCCTGATTAACCTGCCGCCATCGTTTTCAATCTTTACAGCCCGCCGCCATCGATGCGCAACGGGTTGTTCCCGATGAGGCTGGATCATGAAAAAAGTACTGCTGCTCAATGGCGCCAAGCAATTCGCCCACTCCGATGGCCGCTACAACGCGACCCTGCACGACACTGCCCTGGCGGTGCTCGACCGGGGTGGTGTGGAGGTCAAGGTCACCCATATCGACGAGGGTTATGACATCCAGGAAGAAGTGGCGAAGTTTCTCTGGGCCGACGTGATCGTCTACCAGATGCCCGGCTGGTGGATGGGCGCGCCGTGGATCGTCAAGAAATACATCGACGAAGTCTTCACCGAAGGCCACGGCAGCCTCTACGCCAGCGACGGCCGGACCCGCTCCGATGCTTCGCAGAAGTACGGCAGCGGCGGCCTGATCCAGGGCAAGCAGTACATGCTTTCGCTGACCTGGAACGCCCCGCAGCAAGCCTTCGACGATCCCACCGACTTCTTCGAGGCCAAGGGCGTGGACGCGGTCTACTTCCCGTTCCACAAGGCCAACCAGTTCCTGGGCATGAGCGCCCTGCCAACCTTCCTCTGTGTGGACGTGATGAAACGCCCGAACATCGAAGGCGATGTGCAGCGTTACGAGGAACACCTCAAGGCAGTGTTCAATCTGCCGGGCTGAATCCGGCTACTATTGAGTGCCTTGAAATTCAGGGGCGATGTCGCCCCGCTGCCGCCAGAGGACTCATGTGAAAGCCCGATCCGACGAGTTGCAAGTCTTCGTCTGTGTCATCGAGTGCGGCTCGATTTCCGCCGCCGCCGAGCAGTTGGCCCAGACCCCTTCGGCGGTCAGCCGCAGCTTGTCGCGGCTGGAGGCCAAGCTCGATACCACGCTGATCAACCGCACCACGCGACGCATGGACCTGACCGAGGAAGGGCGCTACTTCTTCGAACAGGCCAAGCTGATCCTCGATCAGATGGACGAGCTCGAAGAGCGCCTGTCCTCGCGCCAGCGCAACCCGTCCGGGCGCCTGCGGATCAACGCCGCATCGCCCTTCATGCTGCATGCCATCGTTCCATACGTGGCCGAGTTCCGCAGCCTGTACCCGGATATCCAGCTGGAGCTCAACAGCAACGACCTGATCATCGACCTGCTGGAACAGAGCACCGACATCGCCATCCGCATCGGCGTGCTGGCGGATTCCACCCTGCATGCCCGCTCCCTGGGCTGCAGCCCGCTGCACATCCTCGCCAGCCCTGACTACCTGGCCCGCCACGGTACGCCGCAGAGCGTGGCCGAACTGGCCGGGCACACCCTGCTGGGCTTCACCCAGACCGAGACCCTCAACCACTGGCCGCTGCGCCATGTGCATGGCGATCGCTGGCAGATCCAGCCGGGCATCAGCGCCTCCAGTGGCGAGACCCTGCGCCACCTGGCGCTGGAAGGGCAGGGCATTGCCTGCCTGTCGCACTTCATGACCATCGACGACATCCGCGCCGGGCGCCTGCAACCGGTGCTGGCCTCGTTCAACAGCGGCTATCGCCAGCCGATCAACGCCGTGTACTACCGCAACTCGCAACTGGCCCTGCGCATCCAGTGCTTCCTGGATTTCATCCAGGGCAAACTGGCCGATTACGCCAACCCCGAGTTCCAGGGCTGAAGGCTCCCCCCATTCCCCGCCTATCCCCCGTAGGAGCCGGCTTGCCGGCGAAGGGGCCCCCGGGTTTTGCGCAACTCTTGAAGTTGCATTCGCTGGCAAGCCAGCTCCTACGGTTATCCATGGCTGAGGCTTGGGACGTTCGTGCCACGATTGGCGATTGCTCAACCCCCCGTCTCGGGCCTAAGGTTCTTGCCGTTCAATAACAAGAAAAGGAAGGACCTATGCGCATTCTGTTGTTCAAGACCCTGGCCCTGACGGCCGCCATCGCCGCCAGCAGCTCGGCCTTCGCCGTGACCCTGGAAGGCGGCGCGGTGGCCGCGCCCAACCAGTACGGCGCCGATGTCGCGGCGCAGATCCTCAAGAAGGGCGGCAACGCGGTGGATGCCGCGGTGGCCACGGCCTTCGCCCTGGCCGTGACCTACCCCGAGGCCGGCAACATCGGTGGCGGCGGGTTCATGACGATGTACATCGACGGCAAACCCTACTTCCTCGACTACCGGGAAACCGCGCCCAAGGCCGCGACCCGGAACATGTACCTGAATGAAAAGGGCGAGGTGATCGAGAACCTGAGCCTGGTGGGCGCCCGCGCCGCCGGGGTGCCGGGTACGGTGATGGGCCTGTGGGAGGCGCACCAGAAGTTCGGCAAGCTGCCCTGGAGCGAGCTGATCACCCCGGCCGTGGGTTATGCGAAGAACGGCTTCAAGGTGGCGGACAAGCAGTACCAGTACCGCGAGGATGCGTTGAAGCTGTTCAACGGCACCACCAACTTCGGCGACTACTTCGGCAGCATGAAACCGGGCGAGACCTTCCGTCAGCCGGAACTGGCCGCGACCCTGGAGCGCATCGCCGACCAGGGCGCCAAGGAGTTCTACAGCGGCAAGACCGCCGACTTGCTGGTGGCGCAGATGCAGGCCGACAAGGGCCTGATCACCAAGCAGGACCTGCAGGACTACAAGGTCCAGTGGCGCCAGCCGCTGCAGGTGACCTTCCGTGGCAACACCCTGTACACCGCGCCGCCGCCCAGCTCTGGCGGGGTGGCCCTGGCGCAGTTGATCAGCATCAAGGAAGAGCGCGCGGCGGACTTCAAGGGTGTGGAGCTCAATTCGGCCAAGTACATTCACCTGCTGGCGGAAATCGAAAAGCGGGTGTTCGCCGATCGCGCCGACTACCTGGGCGACCCGGCGTTTTCCGATGTTCCGGTCAAGCAACTGACCGACCCGGCGTATCTGAAAAAACGCGCCGCCGAGGTCAACCCCAACGCCATCTCGGCTACCGAGAAAGTGCGCCCCGGGCTTGAGCCGCACCAGACCACCCACTTCTCCATCGTCGATGCCCAGGGCAACGCGGTGAGCAACACCTACACCCTGAACTGGGACTATGGCAGCGGCGTGGTGGTCAAGGGCGCGGGCTTTTTGCTCAACGACGAAATGGACGACTTCAGCGCCAAGCCGGGCGTGGCCAACGCCTTCGGTGTAGTGGGCGGCGACGCCAACGCCATCGCCCCGGGCAAGCGCATGCTGTCCTCCATGAGCCCGAGCCTGGTGACCCGCGATGGCAAGGTCACCCTGGTGCTGGGCACCCCCGGTGGTTCGCGGATCTTCACCTCGATCTTCCAGGTGCTGAACAACCTCTACGACTACCACCTGCCCCTGGAAAAGGCCGTGGCCGCGCAGCGCGTGCATCACCAGTTGCTGCCCAAGGACACCATCTACTACGACGCCTATGCGCCGCTCACCGGCAAGGTGGCCGATGAGCTCAAGGCCATGGGCTACACCCTGGAAGACCAGGGCTGGGAGATGGGCGATATTCAGGCCATCCGGGTCAATGGCAACGCGCTTGAAACCGCTTCCGACCCACGTGGCCGCGGTGTCGGCAAGGTCGTCAAATAACCGCTGAACCCCTGTAGGAGCTGGCCGGGCGGCGTTCCGCTTGCCGGCGAAAGGGCCCGCAAGCCTGGCGCCAGGTCGAGCGGCCTCTTCGCTGGCAAGCCAGCTCCTACCTTCGTTGTGCAGGCGCCGACGGCCGGCTGGTCGGAGGCGGCTCAATTCCGTAACATTCCCCGCCTTCTTTCCGCACTTCCCAGGGCCGCGCCTGCCGGTCCGTCTATCAGGTCAATCATGAAAGCAAAACGTCTGCGTGCCGATGTCCTGGCCGGACTCACCACCTCCTTTGCCTTGCTGCCCGAATGCATCGCCTTCGCCCTGGTGGCCCACCTCAACCCGTTGATGGGCCTGTATGGCGCCTTCTTCATCTGCACCCTGACCGCGCTGTTCGGCGGCCGGCCGGGCATGGTCTCCGGCGCGGCTGGCTCCATGGCGGTGGTGATCGTCGCCCTGGTAGTGCAGCACGGGGTGCAGTACCTGCTGGCCACGGTGCTGCTGGGTGGGCTGGTGATGGTCGCCTTCGGCCTGCTGCGCCTGGGCAAGCTGGTGCGCATGGTGCCGCACCCGGTGATGCTGGGCTTCGTCAACGGCCTGGCGATCGTTATCGCCCTGGCCCAGCTGGAACATTTCAAGAGCGGCGAACACTGGCTCAGCGGCCAGCCGCTGTACCTGATGGCCGGGCTGGTGGCATTGACCATGGCCATCGTCTATCTGCTACCGCGCCTGACCCGGGCGGTGCCACCGGCCCTGGTGGCGATCCTCGGGGTCGGCGCGCTGGTCTACCTGCTGGGCCTGCCGACCCGCACCCTGGGGGACATGGCCCACATCGCCGGCGGCCTGCCGAGCCTGGCGCTGCCCCAGGTGCCGTGGAACCTGGAGACCCTGGGCATCATCGCGCCCTATGCGTTCCTGATGGCCATGGTCGGCCTGCTGGAAACCCTGCTGACCCTGAACCTCACCGACGAAATCACCGAGAGCCGCGGCTACCCGGGCCGTGAATGCGTGGCCCTGGGCGCGGCCAATGTGGTCTCGGGAATGTTCGGCGGCATGGGTGGCTGCGCGATGATCGGCCAGACCGTGATCAACCTCAGTTCCGGTGGCCGCGGGCGTTTGTCGGGCGTGGTGGCGGGCGCTCTGATCCTGCTGTTCGTGCTGTTTCTCTCACCGCTGATCGAGCGCATCCCCCTGGCGGCGCTGGTGGGGGTGATGTTCGTGGTGTCGCAGCAGACCTTCGCCTGGGCGTCCCTGCGGGTGATCAACAAGGTGCCGCTCAACGATGTGCTGGTGATCCTCGCGGTGACCGTGATCACCGTGTTCACCGACCTGGCCATGGCGGTGTTCTGCGGCATCGTCATTGCCGCCCTCAACTTCGCCTGGCAGCAGGCCCGCGAGCTGTACGCCGACAGCCACCTGGAAGCCGACGGCAGCAAGCACTACCAACTGCATGGCACCCTGTTCTTCGCCTCCACCACGCCGTTTCTCAACCAGTTCGATCCGGCGGGCGATCCTCGGCACGTGACTGTCGACTGTCGCCACCTGAGTTTTGTCGACTACTCGGCCATCGCCGCGCTGAAAACCCTGCGCGAGCGTTATGCCAAGGCCGGCAAGCAGTTGCGGGTGCTGCACCTGTCCGAGCGCTGCAAGAAGCTGCTCAAGCGTGCCCGAGAGCATCACGACTGAGATCGGCCACCGCGGCAGTGGATGAAAATACCCACTGCCGATTTTCATAAGCCGGCCTTTCACTTAGCTGTTCGCGACAAAGCCTGCCTCTTTACGAAAATAAGTTTCACTCGGTTTGAAGTTCACTTTCCTAAGTGATTAATGAATTTCACAACCATTCGAAAGTGACGCTGTTTTCAAGGAGGACGCCATGGCTCCCGCTACGGGTTCTTGGCTGCTGGGCTACGCCGCAGTCGCCATCATTGCGCTGATCGTGTTGATCGCCCGCTACCGACTCAACCCCTTTATCGTCATCACCCTGGTGTCGGTGGGCCTGGCGCTGATGGCCGGCATGCCGCCTTCCGGAGTGGTGAGTGCCTACGAGGCCGGGGTTGGCAAGACCCTGGGGCATATCGCCCTGGTGGTGGCACTGGGCACCATGCTCGGCAAGCTGATGGCCGAATCCGGTGGTGCCGAGCAGGTGGCGCGCACCCTGATCGACCGCTTCGGCGAACGCAACGCCCACTGGGCCATGGTCTGCATCGCCTTTCTGGTGGGGCTGCCGCTGTTCTTCGAAGTGGGCTTCGTACTGCTGGTGCCAATTGCCTTCACCGTGGCGCGGCGGGTCGGGGTGTCGCTGCTGATGGTGGGCTTGCCGATGGTCGCCGGGCTCTCGGTGGTGCACGCCCTGGTGCCGCCGCACCCGGGAGCGATGCTGGCGGTGCAGGCCTATCAGGCGTCGGTGGGGCAGACCCTGGTGTATGCGCTGCTGATCGGTGTGCCCACGGCGATCATCGCCGGGCCGCTGTACGCGCGGTTCATCGTGCCGCACATCCACCTGCCGGCGCAGAACCCCCTGGAACGCCAGTTCATCGCCCGCGAGCCGCGCCTGCGCCTGCCGAGTTTCCGCCTGACCTTGGCCACCATCCTGCTGCCGGTGGTGCTGATGCTTCTCGGCGGCTGGGCCAACCTGCTGGCCGAGCCCGGCACCGGCCTCAACCAGTTCCTGCTGTTTATCGGCAACTCGGTGATCGCCCTGCTGGTGGCCACCCTGGTGAGTTTCTGGACCCTGGGGCTGGCCCAGGGCATGAACCGCGAATCGATCCTCAAGTTCACCAACGAATGCCTGGCGCCCACCGCCAGCATCACCCTGCTGGTGGGAGCCGGCGGCGGCCTCAACCGCATTCTCATCGACTCCGGGGTGACCGAGCAGATCGTCGGCCTGGCCCATGAGTTCCAGCTCTCGCCGTTGTGGATGGGCTGGCTGTTCGCGGTGCTGATGCGGGTCGCCACCGGTTCGGCCACCGTGGCCCTGACCACCGCTTCCGGGGTGGTGGCGCCGGTGGCCGTCGGCCTGGGCTACCCGCACCCGGAGCTGCTGGTGATCGCCACCGGCGCCGGCTCGGTGATTCTTTCCCACGTCAACGACGGCGGCTTCTGGCTGGTGAAGGAATACTTCAATATGACCGTCATCCAGACCTTCAAGACCTGGACCGTGCTGGAGACCCTGATCTCGGTGATCGCCTTCGGCCTGACCCTGGTCCTCGCGGAGTTTTTGTAGATGGACATCCTTTACCAGATCCGCTCGCGCCTGGATTTTCTCAGCGCCGGGGAAGGGCGGATCGCCCGGCTGATGCTCGACGATGTGGGCTTTGCCGCCTCTGCCAGCCTCGACGAACTGGCCCGCCGCGCTGAAGTCAGCGCCGCCACCCTGTCGCGCTTTGCCCGCAGCGTCGGCTGCCGCGACTTGCGCCAGTTGCGCCTGCAACTGGCCCAGGCCAGTGGGGTGGGCAGCCGCTTCCTGGACCCCGCCGGCACCCTGGAACAGTCCGGGTTCTACCGGCAGATCGTTGGCGATATCGAAGCTGCGCTGCACCAGCATCTGGCCGGTTTCGAGGAGGCCCAATTCGCCGATGCGGTGCGCCTGCTGGGGCGCGCGCGGATGATCCACGCCTTCGGTATGGGCGGCTGCTCGACCCTGTGCAGCAGCGAGTTGCAAGTGCGCCTGGTACGCCTGGGCTATCCCATTGCCGCCTGCCACGACCCGGTGATGATGCGCGTCACCGCTGCCGCCCTGGGGCCGCAGCACGCGGTGATCGCCTGTTCGCTGACCGGCATCACCCCCGAGCTGCTGGAGGCGGTGGCCCTGGCCCGGACCTACGGCGCCGGGATCCTGGCCATTACCTTGCCCGACTCGCCCCTGGCGCAATTGGCGGATGTGCTGCTGCCGCTGCACAGCGCCGAGACCTCGTTCATCTACAAACCCACCGCGGCCCGCTACGGCATGCTGTTGGCCATTGATGTGCTGGCCACCGAGCTGGCCCTGGCCCTGCCCGATGACAACCAGGAACGCCTGCGACGGATCAAACTGGCCCTGGACCATTACCGTGGCGGCGACGATTGCCTGCCCCTGGGAGACTGACATGCGCTACCACACGCTGATCCGCAACGCCCTGATCATCGACGGCAGCGACCGTCCCGGTTACCCCGCCGACCTGGCCATCCTCGACGGGCGCATCGCGCGCATCGGCGATCTGTCCGCGGCCAGCGCCGAGCAAGAGATCGACGCCGCCGGGCGGGTACTGGCCCCGGGTTTCATCGACGTGCACACCCATGACGACACGGTGGTGATCCGCCAGCCGCAGATGCTGCCCAAGCTCAGCCAGGGGGTGACCACGGTGATCGTCGGCAACTGCGGGATCAGCGCCGCGCCGGTGACCCTCAAGGGCGACCCGCCGGACCCGATGAACCTGCTGGGCGAGCGCTCGATGTTCGTCTACCCGCGTTTTCGTGACTACCGCGCGGCGGTGGATGCCGCGCGCCCGGCGATCAACGTGGCGGCGCTGGTGGGGCACACCGCGCTGCGCAGCAACCATCTGCCGGACCTGTTTCGCACGGCCACGGCCGATGAAATCAGCGCCATGCGCGGGCAACTGCGCGAAAGCCTGGAGGACGGCGCCCTCGGCCTGTCCAGCGGGTTGGCCTACGCCAGCGCGTTTTGCGCCGAGACCGATGAAGTGCTGCAACTGGCCCAGGAATTGACGGCGTTCGGCGCGGTGTACACCACCCATTTGCGCAGCGAGTTCGAGCCGGTGCTGGAGGCCATGGACGAAGCTTTTCTGATTGGTCGCGCGGCCCGGGCGCCGGTGATCGTCTCGCACCTCAAGTGCGCCGGCGCCGGCAACTGGGGGCGCAGCCCGCAACTGCTGGCGGCCCTGGAAAACGCCGCCCGGGAACACCCGGTGGGCTGCGACTGCTATCCCTACGCCGCCAGCTCCTCGACCCTGGACCTCAAGCAGGTCACCGATGCCTACCGCATCACCATCACCTGGTCCACACCGCACCCCGAGCAGGGCGGTCGTGACTTGAGCGAGATCGCCGCCGACTGGGGCGTCAGCCTGCTGGCCGCTGCCGAGCGCCTGCAACCGGCGGGGGCGGTGTACTACGGCATGGATGAAAACGATGTGCGGCGCATCCTCGCCCATCCGCTGTCGATGATCGGCTCCGATGGCCTGCCGGAAGATCCTTTCCCCCATCCAAGGTTGTGGGGCGCCTTCCCCCGGGTACTCGGGCACTTCAGCCGCGACCTGGGCCTGTTCCCGCTGCACACTGCGGTGCACAAGATGACCGGGCTGTCTGCGGCGCGCTTCGGCCTGCACCAGCGTGGCGAGATCCGTGAAGGGCACTGGGCCGACCTGGTGCTGTTCGACCCGGCGCGGGTGCGTGACGTGGCGGATTTCAAGGAGCCGCAGCGCGCCGCGCAAGGCATCGATGGGGTCTGGGTCAATGGCGTGTGCAGTTTTGCCCAGGGCCGGGCCAACGGCGAACGCCACGGGCGCTTCCTGCCCCGGGAAGGTGATCTGCGCCCGGGATTTACATCCGCTGGCTGATTTGTTGACCTCCATCACAATGATGGCGCTGTGCTATTAAAGAATCCCCGAGCGGCGCCGAACTGCTGATAATCGCCGTCTGTATAGTCGGCTCATTTCAGTCAGGGAGTCGCGCAATGAGCTTTGGCAAAACCACCCCCATCCTGCGGATCTTCGATGAAGCCAAGGCCCGGGAGTTTTACCTCGATTTCCTGGGTTTCTCCCTGGATTGGGAACACCGCTTCGAAGCCGATTTTCCGCTGTATATGCAGGTCTCGCGGGGCGAGTGCGTGCTGCACCTTACCGAGCACCATGGCGACTGCTCGCCGGGTGCGGCCCTGCGGATCGAGACCGATGAACTGGAAACCTTCCAGCAGCAGTTGCTGGCCAAGCACTACCGCTTCTCCCATCCGCAGATCCAGGCCATGCCCTGGGGCAGCCAGGACATGACCATCAGCGACCCGTTCGGCAATCGCCTGGTGTTCACCAACGCCATCAGCGTGTAACGGGTTTCAGGCCTTGCCGGAGCTCTGCGCGCTCAGGCGGAACTGCCCCGGGGTCAGCCCGGTGCGGGTCTTGAAACTGCGGTGGAACGAGCGCGGTTCGGTGAACCCCAGGCAATCGGAGATGCCCTGGATCGACAGCTCGCTGTGGCGCAGATAGTGCTCGGCCAGCTCCTGGCGCAGGTCGTCGAGAATCTGCTGGTATGAAGTGCCAGCCTGTTGCAGTTGGCGCTGCAGGGTGCGTACCGACAGGTGCAGGTGCTGCGCCACCTGCTCCTTGCGCGGCAGGCCGTCCTTGAGCAACTGGCGCAGCACGTTGTGCACCTGCAAGGCCAGGGGCGCATCGCCCAGGGAAGCCATCATCGCCTGGGCGTGTTCTTCCAGGGTCTTGAGCAGGCGCGCGTCGGCCTGGCGCAGGGGCATCTGCAGGTACTCCAGCGGCGCCACCAGCGCCGAGCAGGGTTGCTGGAACAGCACCGGGCAGCCGAACAACGCCTCGTACTGCGCCGCCTCGGCGGGTTCCGGCAGGGCGTGTTCGAACCACACCGCGCTGGGCGACAACTGCGAATCGGCGATCCAGCGCGCATACAACAGCCAGGACGCCAGGACGTTTTCCACCAGGTGCCGGCGGATGTCCGGGCGCTGATGGCGGCAACTCCAGATCAGCCGCACCTGGTTGCCAGCGACTTCGGCGCGGCTGGTGCCCATGTCCCCCACCAGTTTTTCGAACGGCATGATGCGGCCCATGGCTTCGCCGAGGGTCGCGCAGTTCATGGTGATGTAGCCCAGCACATTCCACGAGCTGGGTTTGACGAAGCGCGCCGAATTGAGCCCGAACAGCGGATCGCCGGAGTGCTGGCAGAAGTAGTCCAGCAACCGCTCATGCACCTCCATCGGCAGGCGCAGGCTGGTGTCGTTCAACTGCGCGGCGCTAAGCCCGGCCGCCGCCAGCGCCGGCTCGGTGGCAATACCCAATTGCTCCGCATAGAGCAGGTATTTCAGCAGGGGCGGGACCGAAGTAAAACCGAGGCTGGGCATGAACGGGTTCCTGGTGACTAATCCCTAGGACAGCAGGACGAAGACCGGGAAAGGTAAGGGCAAACCCTGATGGGTGTAAATGCTCGGGTCCGGGGATTGGCGCCTTTCGCCGACAAGCCAGCTCCTACGGAGGGTGTAGGAGCCGGCTTGCCGGCGAAGGGGCCTGCGCGAATCAGACGCGGAAGTGGCTGACCATCATCTGCAACTGGCCGCCCAGGCGCGCCAGTTCAACGCTTGCGGCTGCGGTTTCGTCGCTGGCGGCGGCGGTCTGTTCGGAGACGTCGCGCACGTTGATGATGCTGCGGCTGATCTCTTCGGCCACGGCGCTCTGTTGCTCGGCAGCGGCGGCGATCTGCTGGTTCATCGACTGGATGTTGGACACGGTGCGGGTGATGCTTTCCAGCGAGGCGCCGGCCTTGCGGGTCAGCTCGACGCTGCTGTCGGTCAGGCTGCGGCTGTTGTTCATCACGGTAGCCACTTGCTGGGTGCCGTTCTGCAGGCCGGCCACCAGTTCCTCGATCTCTTCGGTGGACTTCTGGGTGCGCTGGGCCAGGGCCCGCACTTCGTCGGCGACCACGGCGAAACCACGGCCGGCTTCACCGGCGCGGGCGGCTTCGATGGCGGCGTTCAGTGCCAGCAGGTTGGTCTGCTCGGCCACGGCCTTGATCACGTCCATGACGCTGCCGATCTTGTCGCTTTCCTGTTGCAGCACGGTCATGGCGTCGGTGGAGCGCACCACTTCGCTGGCCAGGCGCTCGATCTGCTCGATGGCCTGGGCCACCACCTTGTCGCCCTGGCGGGCTTCGCCGTCGGCGGCGGCCGCGGCCTGGGAGGCTTCTTCGGCATTGCGCGCGACTTCCTGCACGGTGGCGGTCATCTCGTGCATGGCGGTGGCCACCTGGTCGGTCTCGACTTTCTGGCTGTTGACCCCGGCGCTGGTTTCTTCGGTCACCGCAGACAGTTCTTCGGCGGCGCTGGCGATCTGGGTCACGCCGTCGCGGATGCCGCTGATCAGCTCGCGCAGGGTCACGCCCATGCGCACGATGCCTTGTTGCAGCACGCCCAGTTCGTCGCGGCGGGTGACCCGCAGGTTCTCGGTCAGGTCGCCGGAGGCGATGCGCTCGACCACGGCCAGGGTTTCCTGCAGTGGGCGGGTGATCTGCCGGGTGATGATCACGGCGGCCAGTACACCGACCAGCAGCGCCAGCAGGGTGCTGATCAGCTGCAGGCTGCGGGCCTGGGCGCTCTCGATGTCGCGGCGGTCCAGCTGGATCTGGTACAGGGCGTCGCTGCGGCTGACGATGTCGGCGCCCTGGTCGGTCATTTCCTTGCGCGCCTCTACGGCGTTGGTGAAGGCGACCTTGAAGGCCTGCAGCGAGCTGCGGTAGCCGCTCAGGGCGGTTTCGAGCTGTTGTAGGGCATCGCGCTGGGTGCTGCTGAAATGGGACTTGAGCTGATCCATTTCGGCAATCGCAGCGTTGAGCTGGGTGACGGCTTTCTGTTCGGTGTCCGGGTTGTTGGTGGTGACGTAGCCGCGCACTTCATAGCGCGCCAGCTGGAAGGCTTCCTTGGCCTGGGTGATGGCCTGGAACTGCTCGAAACGCTCGTCGCTCAAGGGCAGTTGCTTGACCCAGGTGTTGATCCCGTTGATCAGGTCATTGGCGCGTTCGGCGTTCTGGTTCATCGCCAGGCGCGCAGCGTCGCCGCTGCGGTAGGCATTGCGCATCTTGTTCAGCGAATCCTGATAGGCACTGATGGTCGCGCCCAGGCCTTGCAGGAGCTTGATGTTTTCCGGGCTCTGGAACGAGGCCAGGAGTTTTTTCTGCTGGGCGCTGAAATCGTCCAGGGTGTTCTGCACGCCTTGGGCGGCGGTTTCGTCGCCGTTGGCCAGCATGTACTGCAGGCGGGTGACCCGCAGCTTGGTCAGGCCGCTGTTGAGCTGGGTGATGTCGCTCATCCAGTTGCTGCGGTCGATCAGGCTGCCCAGGCTGGTCCAGCCGGTCAGTGCCAGGACGGTGGTCAGGGCCAGGACCAGGCCGAAACCCAGGCCCAGCTTAAGGTTGACGCTGATGTTGGCAAACCAACTACTCATTGAATTCCTCCAGGAACGTAGCTCTTCTTGATCTTGAGTTGGCTGGAAGATTGTTGTTGTTGGTGACCAGCAAGGTGTTTTGTAGGGGGTGTATCGGCGGGATGTGCCATAGCTGAAACGATTTCGTCGGCATTGTCCCAAGACAATGTTTTAGGCGATGGACGGCTATTTTGCGGGATGTGCCGCCGGTCCGTTGAGCTTTTTTTCACATTGATTTCACTCGGGTCCCACGCCCGGCGCCCTAGAGTCTGGGCGGTCGATGCCACAGGCATCGGCCAGCGTTCAATTGTCATCAGGCTTTCGTAGCCTTGCTGTGCGCTGCTCAACACATCGGACCATTCTCGTAAGGGCGGCTGGGAATTGACTACAAGACTGGTGTTGCCGGCGAGCAAGCGGCCCTTCCTGGGGCGCGTCCTGGTCCGTTACAAGAACCTGCTGGCGCTGCTGCTGGGCGCCTGCCTGGTGATTCCCCTGGGGCTGTTCCTGCTCCGGCCGACCTCGGTGCCCGACCTGAGCCACGGCAACGGGGCCGGGCTCCAGGCCCTGACGGCCGCCTGGGACAAGGGCGAAATGATTGTGCTGGTGCGCCACATGGAGCGCTGCGACCGCTCCAATGCCGCGTGCCTGGGCCCGGCCGATGGCATTACCGACCGGGCCCGCGAGGTGGCGGTGGGGCTCGGCGCGCAGTTCGAGCACCTGGGCCTGGAGCGTACCGATATCTACAACAGCCCGTTGACGCGCACCGCGCAGACCGCGAGCTACATGTTCAGCAAGGTCAGCAGTGGCGATGGCTGGCTGTTCAACTGCAAGAACACCATGTTGCGCGATGTCATGGCGCACAAGGTCGCCGGGCGCAACCTGGTGCTGGTGACCCACAGCGAATGCATGGCGCAGATGGAGCAGGACCTGAAACGGGCGACCCCGACCCTGGGGTACGGCGCTTCCCTGTTCGTCTCCACCGATACCCTCAATGGCGCGCCGAAGATGCTCGGCCTGATCGAGGCCAGTGACTGGCGCTCGGTGAACCTCAAGCCCTGACCTCAGGCGGCCGCTCCGTGTAGCTGGCCTTCAGGGGCATAGGAAGCGGCTCAAGGTGCCAGCAGGTCCGGCTCGGCCGGTGGCGTGCCAGCCGCTGGCGGGGTGGCTGCCGGGCCGTCGTTGATGCGCTGCGGGCTGATCAGGTTGGTGAACTCCTCGATCAGGCGCTGGATCGCTTCTGGCGGCTCACAGTCGCGAAACTCCATGCTGATCTGCACTTCGTCCGGGTCGCGCTCCTGGCCTTCGCGCTTGCCGCTGCCGAAGGTGACGAAAAACTTCTCGCTCTGCAGCTCGCCGTTCTCCAGGTCGTGGCTGGCCTTCTGCAGCTCGGTGGCCTGCATGCGCACCGACAGGTCGACAGTCATCTTGTGCAGGGCCAGGCCCTTGGGCGAGACCAGGGCAATCAGCGGCACATTGATGATGTGGTCTTCGTTGAGCGCCACCTCGACCATCTTGGCCTTCATCGGCGTGCCCAGGTCGTCGACGTTGTAGTCGAAGAACTGGTCGAACAACTTGATGTACTGCTGGGCGATCAGGTTGTGGGTGGCGGCTGCAGCCTGATGCATGCCGCGGGTGATATGGCTCAGGTCGCTGGCGGACATGGGCTCCTTGCTGCGGGAAAAAAACGCCATGGATCACGCTCCTTGTTCGGTGGCTGAAGTGCCCCGCCATGAAGGCGGGGCGGGTTACTGGGGCGAAGGCGCGATGTGGATCAACCGCCGGTGCCGGTTTTCTTCTCGTCCGCGGCATCGGGCATTTTCAGCGCGTTGGCGGTGGGCAGCTTGTCGGTGTCGGTCGGTTGAGTGCTAGGCAGCCGCACAGGCTTGGTGGCTGCGTCGGTGAGGAAGTCGATGACCCGCATCAGGGCTTCCGGTGGGTCCTGGCGGACGATCTTGGTGCTGATGGCGTAGCGGGCGCGGGTGTCGGTCTTGCGGGTCTGGGTCGATTTGTGGCTCGCCGCGCCCTTGACCGAAACGCTGAACGGGCCCCAGCCCATCTTCGCCTCGAAACTGCCGGAGGCTTCGGTGCTGCTGGTGTCCTCGGCCATCTGGCTGATGGTCAGCTCGAACTCGATGGAGCCTTCCTCGATGGTGATGTTGGGGTGACTGATGGCCGCCAGCAACGGGATGCGCATCGACTTCTTCACGGTGCCCTTGTACACCCCCTGCTCATCCACCAGGGTTTCGTCATAGTCGAACTGCACCGAAACCGCCTGGCCGTTCTGAATGCACACGCCCATCAGGAAGTCCGCATAGGCTTTGCTCGCGGCGACCTGCGCCTGAATCATCGCCATCAACGGACCGGTGATCATCTTGTCCAGGGGCAGGGCGGCGATCACGCCGCCAATCAGGCCCTTATCGATATCTGCCATGGTCTAGCTCCTTGTTCTTTGTTGCGCGAAATGCGCCCTTGCAGGTTAAGAAAGCCGTGAAGGCCGATTCAGCAGGAATCGATTACCGGTGAGTGTTGGCATCCAGGCGGCGGATGTTGCCGATCTGCCGCAGGCTCAGGCCGTACTTGTCCGCCAGCACACTGCGGGAAATACCGCCCAGGCTTTCCAGTTGAATGTGCTGGTTGCGGATCTGCCGGCAGAAGTGGTCGGCCTTGGGGATCTCCAGGGCCAGGCCGGCGAAACGCTCGATCAGCGCGTTGAGGGCGTCGGGCGGCAGGATCAAAGCCAGGGAGGTACGTTCGGCGTGCTTGGGGATGTACTTGGGGCGGCCGCCGTATTCACGGGTCAGGCGGTAGGCATTTTCCAGTCCGATGCAGTCGATGAGGGCCTGGAGCGAGTGAGGGAGCTGGCGAACATCGATGAGTACGAGGTCTTTCACGTCCATTTGGTACCTCCTTGGAATTATGGATAAGGCTGGTTTGATCCTAAGGAGGTGTCTCGTCCTCTGTTCAGTGGGAAATTTCCCCCCTATTAAGGGGAACTATTACATTCTGATGTTGTATCGGTCGCTGGTGGTGCACTGGATTTTCCTAAACTGGATGAGGAAAAATCCATGTCACGCTACGCGATTGATTTCAGCTTTATCGCCGCTCTGGAGGGAGCTGCCATTACCCGCGGTTATGTGCCCGATCCGGACAAGAGCAAGAGTGGCGTCACGGTGGGCACAGGCTTCGATCTGGGGCAACGGAACGTAGAGGACCTGCAGGCGCTCAATCTGCCGGCGGACCTGATCCGGCGACTGACCCCCTACCTGGGGCTGAAGGGGCTCAAGGCCAAGGCGTTTCTCGACGGCCAGCCCTTGAACATCAGCAGTGACGAGGCGCTTTTGGTGGACGAGGCATTCAAGGCGCCCTTCGTCGATCTTCTGGCAGCGAACTACACCCAGGCCAGCGGAGTGGACTTTGCCCAACTGCCGGCACCGATGCAGACCGTTATCGCCTCGGTGGCCTTTCAGTACGGCAACCTGGCCAGTCGCACACCGAACTTCTGGGCCCAGGTGGTGGCCCGCGACTGGAAGAGTGCCCTGGCCAACCTGCGCAACTTTGGCGACAGCTACGGCACTCGCCGGCGCAAGGAGGCTGATCTGCTGGGCTCGCAGCTAACCTCGTAAGTGCTCGCCGCCCAGGCTCAAGGCCTGGGCGGCTTGCCGGTTTCAAGGGCAGGGGTAGGTTTGCAGCAGGCTGGCGTTGCCCATGTGGCTGGTGTCGTCGGGTTGTGTGCCGCTGGGCAGCGAGCGCCAGTCCACCAACAGGCACATGGCCTTGAGGGAAATGCCCTTGGCCTGGCCGATGGGGTTGGAAAACTCATAGCGGTACAGCGCCTGGGTGGTGTTCTGCGGGGTTACGCTGCTGGCATTGATCAAGGTGCTGCGAGCCATGTCCGGCAGTTTGTCCTGGGTGATGGTGAAGCGCGGTTGTTCACCCTGTTGGCTGAACGCGCCCTGGTCCCGAGAGCGTTTCCACAGCTGCTGCCACTGGCTGTTGCCGGCGGCGGTGCTCAGGGTGGCGGCGTAGGCCTTGAGGGTGGCGGGTGGGAGATTGGTGGTTTCCAGGGCGTGGGCAGCGCTGGCCAACAGGCTCAGGCCGAGGATCAGTGAACGCAGAATCAACATGGGAGTATCTCCTTTTCCAGGCCGCAAGGGCCTGACACGAACATAGGGAAGATCCCGGCAACGAGGGTATCGCCGGGGGCAAGGCTCAGCGGGCGTCGAGGTAGTCCCGACGCAGGCCTTTCTTGCTGCTCTTGGCGATCAGTTCCTTGGCCACGGTGTTCTCGATGGCGTTGTCGTTGATGTTTTCCACCCCAAGGATGTTTTGCGCCGCCAGTTGCTGGCGCAACCCGGCCTTCTGGGCAACGGCCCGGCTCAGGGGGCTACTGATAACGGTGATGCTCATGTCTGACTCCTTTTCGGGGAAAGCCCGTCGTTGGGCAGGAGTCATGGTTTCAAGGGCGGCGGGCGGGTATCAGCGGGAAAGGGTTCAAGGGGCATGGGCGGCGGGGATGGGCAAACGGCACCTGATTCAGATGCCGTTTTTTTGCGTTCAGCCGGCCGGCGCCAGGTTGACGAAGTAGTAGGCCTGGCGGCCCACCATGAGGGTCTGCTGGATCTGCAGCGGCGGCTTGGGCGCCTCGGCGCCACCCAGTACCGCCATGTGCTGCGGCGACTCGCGCAAGAAGGCCAGCAGTTGCGCCTCGTTCTGCAGGTCCTTGAGCAGGCTCTGGGTGTAGAACACGCTGGCGCCGGCGATGCGCTCGTTGGCCTGGTACAGCGCCAGCTGGTGCCCGCTACCCTGCAACGCCATGATCCGGTCGGTAACTGGAACGAACGACAGTTCGCGGTCGGCCCTGGGCGCGGCCCATTGGGCGTTGGCCAGATAGCCGCCGATCACCAGGGCCATGAGCGCTATCAGCCACCCTCTGCGCTGGCGCCCTACGGCACTCCAGAAACCCGTGCCCGGGGCCCCCCGGGCCAGGCGCTGGTAGAGCACTGCGCCATATTCCGCTGCCAGCACCGCCGCGGCCGGGGTCAGGGACATCAGGTACACCGTGCGCTTGCTCGAAGCCAGGCACAGCAGGGCGAACTGCGCCAGCAACCAGAGGCTGAAAAACAGCAGGTAGCGGTTCTGCACCAGGGTTTTACGGAAATGCCACAGGCCCAGGTAAACCAGGATGTTCCACGGCAGGAAGGCCTGGGGCAGCTTGGCCAGGTAGTAATAGAAGGGCTCGTAGTGCCCGGCCTCCTCGAAGGAGCCGTCGAAGCGCCCGACGCTGTTGGTCCACAGCACTTCCCCCAGGGCCTGCAGGCCGCCGCGCTGGTAGAGCATGTACAGCCAGATCATCAGCGGCACCAGCCCCAGCAGGGTCAGCAGGCCCGGGCGCAGCCAGTGGCTGAAGGTGAAGCGCTTGTCGATCAGGCTGTCGGCCAGCAGGTAGGCGAAGATCACCACCCCGGGCATGGCCAGGCCGAGCACGCCCTTGCTCAGGGTGGCGATGGCGATCCCGCCGGCGAATGCCAGCCAGGAGAGCAGCGCCGGCTGCTGCGCGGCCTGGCGTCGATGGGCCTGGAAAAACGCCAGCAGGGCTAGGGTTACCCCGAGGCTGAGCAGGGCATCCTCGCCCACGCCGCGCACGTTGCTCCAGTAACTGGCCATGGTCGCCAGCATCAGCCCGGCCATGGCCGCCAGGGCTGCCGGTCGGCCAAAGCGGCGCAGCATGGCGTACAGCAGCATCACGCTGAACAGCCCGGCGAAGGCCGAGGCCAGGCGCACCGCCAGGGGCGTGCCGCCGAAGGTGCGGATGGCCCCGGCATCGAGCCACAGGCTCAGCGGCGGTTTTTCCAGGAATGGCGTGCCGAACAGGCGCGGTGTGACCCAGTCATCGTCCAGCTGCATTTCCATGGCGATCCCGGCCACCCGGGCTTCGGTGGAACCTTGCAACTGGTGGTTGCCCAGGGCGAAGAAGAACAGCAGGCAGGCCAGCAGAAACAGTAGCGGAGCGGGTCGTGACATGAGTTGTGCGCCGGCAGGTCGAGGGGCGCAGCCGGAAGGCCGCGGGCAAGCCCGAAAGTATACGTAGGCAAGTCTTAACGAATTGTGAACAAGTAGGGGTAAAACGTGCGGATGTTCGCCGGCTGTGCGCGGGTTAGCCCATGGCCTGCTGGTAGGCGGCCACGGCTTGCGGGAACAGCTGTTCGTAGAGGGGGTAGGCGATGCCCAGCACGGTGATCTCGATGGCATCGGCGCCACATTCGGCGGAGTAGTCCTGAATGCTCACGCCCAGGGCAGGCACGGGTTGGTCGAGGTGGTGTACTACCAGGTGCAGCCCGCTCTGGCTCGCTCCTGCCAGTGCACGAACCTGCTGCTGGAGGCCGGCATAGGCCGGGGCGGCGATGAATTGGCCGAAGGCCACACCCATGGGCGGGTCGGCCGACTCCAGGGCCGACCAACCGAGCAGGGTCGAGCCCTGGTAGACCTTGAACCTTGCTGGAGCATCCGGGTGGGTGGGCATAGGGGGCTCTGGTGAGGGATCAGGTGAAGGCGCTTTCCTGCTGTTGCCGGCTGATGCGCCCGCGGCCCCAGGCCGACAGCGCCTCGATCACCGGCTGCAGCGATTGCCCCTCGTCGGTCAGGCGGTATTCCACCCGCGGCGGCACCTCGGCGTACACCGTGCGCGACACCAGGCCGGCGGCTTCCAGGTCCCGCAACTGCTTGGTCAAAAGACGTTGGGAGATCCCCGGCAGGCGCCGTTGCAGTTCGTTGAAACGCAGGAACTCGTTGGCCAGCAACTGGTGCAGGACCACGCCTTTCCAGCGGCCGTCGATCAGGTCCAGGGTGACCTCCACCGGGCAGCCTGGAATGTCCTGATAGTGTTTGTTTTTCATTGCCTGACGACCCTTTTGCGTAGCTGGTACGCAAAAGTACCCTACTTGTGCGGGCAGGGCATGAGGGATTTAAGTGTGCGCTTTCAATCGCCAAGGAAGCTCTGCAATGAAGGCCATCGCCTACCTCAAAGGCTCGCACCTGTCTGACCCCCACGCGTTCTGCGAGGTGCAACTGGACCCGCCGCCACTGGAACCCCACGACCTGCTGGTGGCGGTCGAGGCAGTGTCGGTCAACCCCCTGGATACCAAGGTCCGCGCCGGCCAGGTGGCGGTGCCCGACGAGGTGCGGACCCTGGGCTGGGACGCCAGTGGCGTGGTCCGCGCGGTGGGTAGCGCGGTGACCCTGTTCGCCCCTGGGGACGCGGTGTTCTATGCCGGCACCTTCACCCGCGATGGCGCCAATGCCGAGCTGCACCGGGTGGACGAGCGCCTGGTGGGGCACAAGCCGGCCAGCCTGTCCTTCGCCCAGGCGGCCGCCATGCCGCTGACCTCGCTGACCGCCTGGCAATTGCTCTTCGAGCGCCTGGGCCGGGTGCCCGGTGACCTCGCTGAACAGGGCACGCTGCTGATTGTCGGCGGTGCCGGTGGCGTGGGGTCGGTGCTGATCCAGCTGGCGCGCCGGCTGACCGCGATGACCGTCATCGCCACGGCTTCGCGGCCGGACAGCCGCCAGTGGTGCCTGGACCTGGGGGCCCATCAGGTGCTGGACCATTCCCGTTCGCTGGTGGAGCAACTGGCGGCCCTGGACCTGCCACCCGTGACCCATATTGCCGCCCTGACCCATACCCAGCGGCACTATGCCGACCTGGCCCGGATCATCGTGCCCCATGGCCATATCGCGCTGATCGACGATCACGACTTCTTCGATGCGGTGCCACTCAAGGCCAAGAGCGTATCCCTGCACTGGGAGATGGTGTTCACCCGCGCCCTGTTTAAGACCCCGGACATGATCGAGCAGCACCACATCCTCAACCGGCTGGCGCAACTGCTGGACCAGGGATTGATCCGCTGCACCCTGAATGAAGTCTTCAGCCCGTTCAACGCCGACAGCCTGCGCCGGGCCCATGAGCGCGTGGAGCAGGGCGGCCTGCCGGGCAAGGTGGTAGTGGCCCGCGACGCCCAGCCCATCGCCTCCTTGTAGGCGCTGATTGGGTGCTGGCTTGCCAGCGAAGGCGGCACCACCTCTGGCGCAGGGCCGCAGGGCCTCTTCGCCGGCAAGCCGGCTCCTATGGAAGTGGAGTGTCGGGGAGGGCTGATCGGCGCAGGTGGCGCCCGCTGCGCCACCAGAAGATGCCGCCGAGGAAGGCCCCAGAACAGCCGAACAGCGGCGCCAGCGGCAGGTAGCGTGGCAAACCGTCGGGTAGCGGTTCATCCTCGTCGCGGTCGGTATAGAAGCTCGAAGGCGCCAGGCTCGCCACCACGGGGATGGTCGGCATGGCGGCCACAGCGCCACTGAACAGGTAGATCAGCACGTTACGCCAGGCAAAGCGCTGGGCCAGCCAGAAGAACAGCGCGCAAGGCAACGCCGTGAGAATGCCGGTCAGCACACCGCTCAACACCAGGGTCAGCAGGCCCACGAACAGGGTCTGGAGAATGATGTCTGTGTTCAACGAGCCGGCGCTGGCCAGCATCGTCAGCATCAGCAGCAAGGCCAGCACCGTGGCCAGGGCCGTGACGCCGATGAAGTAAGCGGCGAACCAGTCTTCCGGCTGCACGCTGCGTTGGGGTGGAGTTGTTACGGGCATGGAAAAGATCGCTCTGTGGGTGGCTGCTTTGGCCCTGCTCAAGGGGCGGGTTGCCTGGCGTCGGGCCGGGCGTAAGTAAAGGCTCGGTTCAGCGCAAGTGACGCCCGCTGCGCCACCAGAACAGCCCCCCCATGAACACTCCACAGCCGCCGAACATCGATGCCAGCTGTAAATAGTGCAGCGCAGCGCTGACGCCGTGCGGGAGGTTGAAGAGTTCGGGGAGCAGCTTGGTCATCACGGGAATGGCGAACTGCGCCGCCAGGGCCCCGCTCACCAGGTAGATCCACAGGTGGCGCCAGGTAAAGCGCTGGGCCAGCCAGAAGAACAGGATGCACGGCAAGGCGGCGATCAGGGTAATCAGCACCAGGCTCACCATCAGCACCGCCACGCTGAACGACAGGGAGTCGAGCAGCGCCTTCCCTGGGTTCTGGCTGGTGGTCAGCAGTATCAGGTTGAGCACCAGCATCAGGGCCAGGGACAGCCCGGCGACGCCGATGAAGTAGGTGGCGATCCAGTGACCGCGGTTCAGGGGGCGAACGGAGTGGGGCGCTTGGGACATGGTGGGCATGGGCTTCGGCTGAGGATGACCGGACCCAGGCTATCGGCAGGCAGGCCTTTTGATTGTGGAGTTTGCGTGGTTTTTTCGCGGTCGACGCGCTCTGGTGGATGACGCCGGGGCAGAAAATCCCTTATACAGGCAGCGGCCCGTCGGTCGTGCACGGGCCCGGTTTGCACCCCCACCCAGAAGGAGATGGACATGTTCAAGTTCCTGGATATTACCGAGCTGCCTCGTACCCCTGCGCATCGAGATACAGGCTCCGTCAGCGGAGCGATCAATGCCTGGGAGCTGAAAAATCGGGCTCTCAATACGAAGGGGTTTGTTACATGTCCAAAGAATTACTCGGAGTTTCTGCTGTAGGGCTGATGGTGCTGGGCGAGTTCTGTGCCATCTACAGTGAAGTGGTGGTGGCGCGGCTGGCCCATTCCGGCAACACCTCCGGTGCCGAACTGGCGTTGCCGGTGCTGATCATGTGCCTGGGCGGTATCTGCCTGCTGGCGGCCTACTGGCTGGGTTACGTGGCGGTGGGCGACATCTGGATCATCACCGTGGTCTCGGTAACGTCGCTGCTGCTCCTGGAGCCGCTGGTGATCTGGGCCCTGTTCCAGCAGGCGCCCGGGCGCGGTGCCTTGATCGGCTTCTGCCTCGGTGCGCTGGGGATGTTGTCCGCCGTGTTCCTGTAGCACAGGCGCGCAGGTCCGGCCTGGCAGGCAAGCTGCCGGGCCCGGGTCGTTCAGACCCGGCCCTGGGCAAAGTAGCGACTGGGCGGCTCGCCCAATACCTTGCGAAACACACCGCTGAACGCGCTTGGGCTGCTGTAGCCCAGGTCGGTGGCAACCCGGGTGATGGGTTGTCCCTGGCCCAGGCGTACCACTGCAGCCAACAGGCAGGCCTGCTGACGCCATTCGACGAAACTGATGCCGCTGTGTTGCCGGAACAGGCGGGTGAAGGTACGGCGGCTCATCCCGGCGCGCTCGGCCATGGCATCGATCCCCAGCTCCAGCGACGGTTGCTCCAGCATTTCCCGGCAGACCCTGGCCAGGCGCGGCTCGGACGGTAATGGGGCGTTGAGGCACAGCGCCGGCATGGCGGCGATTTCATGCAGCAGCAGGTTCATGAGCTGGCCCTGCGCGCTGTCCTCGGCGTAGAGAGCGGGGATGTCCACGGCTCGCAGCAGCAACTGGCGCAGCAGTTCCGACACCTCCAGTACCTGGCAATGTCCGGGCAAGCCCAGGTTCTTGATGGCCTGGGGACGCACATAGGTGTTGAGCATGGTCACCGGCCCGCTCATGTGCATGGCATGGGTCACCCCGGCCGGCACCCAAATGGCCCGCTGTGGCGGCACCACCCAGTTGCCCTGCTCGGTGTAGACGCTGATTACCCCGGTGGCGGCGTAGGCGAACTGCCCGCGTCGATGCTGGTGTTCGGCGAAGTGCTGGCCGTCCGCATAGTCGATGGCCGTGACCAGCGCATCTCGGGGGATGTTTTCGTAGGGGTCGATATCGATAGGGTGCATGGCCCGAATTTACTGATAGTTGACCTGATACTGCAAGCGGGCCATGGCTTCACGCAGCGATAGTGCGGCCCTGTCCCGGGATGTGCTCGGGGCCGCCTTTTGTGGATCGCGCGACATGCAGAAAAAACACCTGTTCCTGGCCCTGTTGGTGACGGCCTTGTGGGGCCTGAACTTTCCCATCACCAAACTGGGCCTGGCCAGTATCGATCCGTTGCTGCTCACCGCCCTGCGTTTCACCCTGGCGGCGCTGCCCTGGGTGTTCCTGGTGCCGCGCCCGCCGGTGGCATTCGCCTGGCTGGCGGCCTACGGGCTGATTTTCGGCGTCGCCATGTGGGCGCTGATCAACCTGGGGATCGATCACGGCGTGGCGCCGGGCACGGCTGCACTGTTGATCCAGTTCAGTGCCTTTTTCTCCCTGGGCTGGGGCGTGCTGCTGTTCGGCGAGCGCCTGCGCCTGCAACAGGTGCTGGCCACGGCCATTGCCCTGTGGGGGCTGCTGCGGATCATTGGCGACAGCCCCGGGCATGCCACCAGCCTGGGTTATGCCCTGCTGCTGGTGAGTGCATTCAGCTGGAGCGTGGGCAACGTCATCATCAAGCGCTGCGGGGTGCGCGAGGTGTTCGCTTTCGTGGTCTGGGCGAGCCTGTTTGCGCCATTGCCGCTGCTGGCATTGACCTGGATAAGCCATGGTGCGGCGCCGTTTCTGCAACTGGCCGGGCAAGTGTCCGCCGGCGCGGCCTTGTCGCTGATGTTTCAGGTCTATGCTGCAACGCACTTTTGTTACTGGGGCTGGAACCTGTTGCTGCGCGAGTATCCGGTCTCCCGGGTGGCGCCCTTGTCGCTGCTGATCCCGGTCTTCGGCATGGCCGGTTCGGTGTTGATCCTGGGGCAGCGGCTCGGGGCCGAGGAGGGCATTTCCATGGGCCTGATCCTGCTGGCGCTGGCGGTGGGGCAATTCGACTGGCGCCGGTTTTTCACCCTGGGTCGCCGTTCCCTGTAGCCGCTGCCGCAGGCTGCGAACGCTCTGGGGCACTGTCGCAGGAAGCGCAGGGACCCTGAGGCCGCCAGAGGTTTGCCAGGAGATCGCCAGGCAAGGCCCTGCGGGCCTTTTCGCAGCCTCGCGGGCTCGGCAGCGGCTACAGTCGGTGACAGTCGGCTGTGTGGAGCGGGTTTTTTATCCTTGTTCAGGCACCGTTCAGGGGCTGCGCGAGCAACATGTCCAGCCTTATGCCTCGCTTTGGGTGCGGCGCTTTCTGGTGGGGCGAAGATGGTTCGAGAAACGCGTTTGAGTATTGAGGCCTGGGGTATTTACCTGGTGGCCCTGCTGCTGTTCACCTTTGGCATCTGGGACCAGCAGCCCCAGGGTTTCGACGGCCGTTGGGCGCTGTTCCTGCAGGAAATGTTCCGCCACGGCGCCAGCCTGTTCCCCACCACCTACGGCCAGCCATACCCGGACTACCCGGGCACTGCGACCTTCTTCAGCTACCTGTTCGCCCAGGCTTTCGGCGCCCCCAACCACCTGGCCAATATCCTGCCCACCGCGCTGGCCTCTGCCGGGGTGCTGGCGCTGCTGTATCGCTTGCTGGCGCCTTCGGGGCGCACTTGGGCACTGCTCGCGGTGCTGCTCACGGCGCTGACCAGCCAGCTGTTGGACAAGTCCCGCTCGGTGTGCCTGGACCAGATGGTTTCCCTGCTGTGCCTGGGCACCTTCTACCTGCTGCACAGCGGCGAGCAACTGGGCTCCCGGCTGCGGTTGTGGGCGGTGCTGTCGCTGCTGGTGCTGGCCTTTGCCATTCGCGGGCCCCTGGGGCTGGTGGAAGTCTGCGGGGTGGCCTGCACCTACTGGCTGCTGGGGGAGAGCCGCACCCGCGAGGCGCGCCTGACGCTGATCAAACGGGTGCTCGCCTATGGCGTCAGTGGCCTCCTGTTGCTGGCCGGCTGCTGGTGGCTGCTGATGCAACTGGCCTATCTCGCTGGTGGCGAAGATTTCGTCCGTCAGGTCTACAACATGCAGGTGGTCGGGCGCCTGGATGAAAGTGGCGAGCCGTTCTACTTCTACTTCCAGCTGGCGCTGTACCGCTACTTCCCGGTGGTGCCCCTGGCCCTGGCGACGCTCTGGGTATTGCGCCGGCAATGGTCGCAGCGCCATGTGAACCCGCAGCTGCGCCTGGTACTTCGGCTGGGGGCCTGTGGCCTGATGATCCTGCTGGGCCTGTCGGTGCCGCACTTCAAGCGCGCCTATTACATCCTGCCCATGGTGCCGATGTTCGCTGCGGTGGCGGCCTACGGCCTGCTCACGGCCCGGGGCTGGCTGGGCAAGGTGCGCAGCGGCTACCTGTGGCTGGTGGGGCTGCTGCCGGGGCTGTGCATCCTGGTGCTGTTCGTCTTGCGCCACAGCTGGCACAAGCACGGTTACTGGCCGCCGGTGTCCATGCCGCTGCTGATCGCGATCTTCGTCGTGTTGCAGCTGCTGGCGCTGTATGGCTGGCGCAGGACCCTGGGCAGTTTCGGGCGGCGTCTGGTGCTGCTCAGCGGCTTGGCGCTGGCGGCGCAATGGACGTTGCTGGTGGCGGTGGTGGACCCGGCCAAGGACCTGCAGTTCGACACTAAGGCCTTCGTTTCCCAGGTGGAGCAGTTGCGCCAGGCCAGCCCCGGGCCGCTGGTGTTCTTCAACCTGGGCCAGGACACCTGGGCGGTGCGCTACATGATGAACCTGGACCACGACGAACAGCCGCTGTTCGTCAGCGGCGACGACCCCGGGCACCTGGACTCGCTGCCCCATGACTCCTGGGTGATCATCGCGCGCAAGGACCGGGGGCTGCTGGATAACACCTCCCTGGAGAATCAATTGCCGGTGTTCGAGGGGCGGCTCAACGACAACCCCTGCCTGGTGTTCCAGTTGCAATAAGTGCTTGGCAGGGCCTGGGGCGGGCCGTATTTTGGCCACTGTCATCCGCGGGATAACCAGGGAGTGGTCATGCAATATCAGGTTCGTCCGGCCGTGCCGGCCGATGCTCCACAGGTCAGCCAGGTGATCCTGGCGGCCTTGCTCGCCAGCAATGCCCAGGACTACCCCGCCAGTGTGATCGAGCGGGTCCAGGCCAGCTTCACCCCCGATGCAGTGCGCCAACTGATGCAGCGCCGGCAGATGTTTGTCGCCCTGGTGCACGGGGAATTGCGGGGCACCGCCAGCCTCGACGGGCGTGCGGTGCGTTCGGTGTTTGTCGACCCGGCCTACCACGGCCAGGGCCTGGGGCGGCAACTGATGGCCGCGGTCGAGCAGGCGGCGCTGGATTCGGGCCAGACCTCGCTGGTGGTGCCCTCGTCGGTCACCGCTGAAGGCTTTTATGCCCGCCTGGGCTTTGTCCGGGTACGCGAGCATTACGAGGGCGAGGAGCTGACGCTGATCATGGAGCGGGCCCTGGTGGCCACTGAGACCGGGCCAGGGCTGGGCTGATTCAGGCCGGTTGCGCAGCAATCACCAACACTTCGATGCGGTAGTGCGGCTTGGCCATGGGCGCCTGCACGCAAGCCCGCACCGGTGCCTGCACACCTTCGAGCCAGGCATCCCAGAGCAGGTTCATGGCCGGGTAGTCGGCCATGTCCTTGAGCCAGATCTGCGCGCTGAGCAGGTGGCCCTTGTCGGTGCCGGCCCTGGCCAGCAGGGCGTCGATCTGTTGCAGCACATCCTGCGTCTGGGCGCGGATGTCCCCTTCGGTCAATTGCGAAACCTGGCCTGCCAGGTAGACGGTCCGGTTGTGGATCACGGCCTGGCTGAAGCGCGCGGTGGTGCCGATTCGCTGGAGGGATGAGGTCATGTCGAGGTCCATTGGTTCGTCCATTGGTTCAAGGGTGGAAAGGTCAGTTGTTGTCGCTCAGGCCGGCCCCGGCGCCCAGCAGGCGCGAGGCTTCGGAGGCCGGCACGTAGGTGCGGGCGGCCAGGTGATCGAGGTCGTGCTGGGGGCTGTCGCCCAGGTCCGGAATGCTGCCCGCCAGAGGCTTGCCGAGGGTGCCGGCAGGATCGGTGCAAGTGCAGCGCACCTGGGCGGCTGTGGCGGCGCCCAGGTTCTGCGCACGTACCAGCCAGGCTTCGCCCGAGGGGGAAAACTTCAGGCAGCAGCCGTTCCAGGACAGCTCCAGCCACAGGCCGAGCTGGCGCGCGGTGGCGCTGGCAAAGGGCAGCAGCAGTTGCGGGTGCGCCACCTGCCGGAGCTCGATGCGGCCGTTGCTGCGCAGCAGGTAGGCGTGGTCGCTCAGGGTCGCCCCGGCAATCAGCGGGCACAGGGCATGCCCCGGCACCTGCCAGGGCTCGGCGCTGACATCCGGGGCCAGTTGCTGGTAGGCACAGCCGTCATTCTGTCGCAGTTGCGTGGCCAGCACGCCGGGCCCGTCGAGGCCGTGGGCGGAGAGCCAGCGCGCGGCCTTGCCGGCTTCCTCCGCCAGGCCCCAGGACAGCCCGGCACCGCGGGCGGCTTTCTTGCACAGGCTTTCGATTTCATTCAACGAGGCATGCACGGCGCTGCTCCTGGCTGTCGAGGTTGGGGTAGGACCAGTCGTCCGCGGCCATCTGCCCCAGCTCATGGGGGAAGGGCGCGTTCTGGTAGAGGGTGATGCGTACCCAACGATCCGAGCGCGGGTCGAAGTGGGTGGCGCCGAAGAACGACAGCTTGCAGCGCAGCAGGTCGATGGGCAGCAGCGCCTGGTCGATCAGGTTGTCCTGGATGTCGGCGTAGGGGAACACTGGCGCCAGTTGCACCCGGCGCAGGCTGTGGCGGTGTTCCGGGTGCCGCAGCAGGAAGCTGGCGACGCTTTGCGAGTCGCTCCAGCCGGGCAGGGCGGCTTGCAACTGGGCGATGTCCCGGGCCACTGCCAGGGGCTGCTCCAGGTCTTGTCCGGGCTCGGCAAAGCGCTGGCCGATCCGCGGTTCGAGTTTTTCCTCGGAGACGTACCAGAACAGCGCGCGGCTGGCTTGGCTGGAAAAGTCGATGGCCGCGACCCAGGAATAATGCTCGTCGAGTATCTGCCGCAGGCGGCCGATGCTCATGCTGCCGTCGACGCTGAAGCTGGCCTGCTCATCGGCCTGCATGCCGGCGCCCAGCTCATCCACCAGGTGGCCGTAGGGCTCCAGCAGCAGCGACACCAGGCATTCCTGCGCCTCCAGCGACAGCGCGCCTTCGGCCCAGCGATAGAGTTCGTCCCAGGGGGAATCCTGCTCCAGGATGCCGCTGGCGAGATGGTGCTCCAGGCGCTGCAGGTCACCTTGCAGTTGCAGGATGCGGCCGTGTTGCAGTTCGTGCTCGGAGTGCCAGTGGCCGATGCCGGCCTGGGCCCGGGTGAGGAATTCGACGAACCGCTGGCGCTCCGCAGCCGATGGCTGGCGCACGGCGCGTACCCGTTGCAGGGCGGTTTCACGGGCCTGCACCCAGTTGTTCAAGAGCACCGGATGGTTCAGCAGGAACGGCGCCATGCCCAGCCCCGTGGAGTTGCCGATGCCCAGGCGCCGGCGCAGTTGCGGCTCCAGGGGCACCGCCTGCCGGGGCGCCCGGGCCTGGGCCAGGTGCTCCACCAGGTCCAGGGTGAAGGCGCGGATCAGGAACACGGTGAGCATTTCCGCCTGGAAGGGTGCCGCCAGCTCCGGCCGCTGGGCGATGCGTTCACGGTCGGCCGCGCCGAACTTGCCGCTGCCGTAGACCGCGGTGGTGCGCATCAGGTAGCCGACTTCATCGATGAATTCGCGTTGCGGCTGGCGGCCGGCAGCCAGGGCCTCGATCACATGGTCGAACAGCCGCACCGAACGGTTGGCCCGGGCCATGCACAGCTCGCGGGAGGAAATGCGCCCGGCTTCCTGCTTCGGCACATTGGCCTCCAGGCGGTCCAGGTCGGCGGCATCGGGGATGCCGTCGAACAGGGCGAAGGTGGCATCCCAGGCGGTGGCGATGACCCGGTCCGAGCGCAGTGCCGGGTCCAGGTCATGGGCGAAGGCCACCAGGCTGTAGCTGCGCTGCGGGCCGGTGGCGGTGTACACCGCGCGGCCCACGCCCTGGCTGTCGAGGGTCCACAGCGGGCGCTGGAACTGCCAGTTTTCAGCCTTGAGGCGGCGCAGCAACTGGCGCATGAACGACAGCCGGGACTGGTGGAAGGCCCCCAGGCGCGCCGCCTTCATGACGCTGGCGGGTGGTCGCAGGTTCATTCAGAGCACCCCCTGTTCACGGGCCATTTGCCGGGCAATGCGGATCGCGTCCCAGACCGCCGGGAGGATCAGCAGCGACACCGGCACCGCAGTGATCACGATGAACGACTGCAAGGCACTGATGCCGCCCTCACCGAGGGTGATCAGGGTCGCCCCCACCAGGCCCATGCCGGCGCCCCAGAACACCCGCAGCCAGGCCGGGGATTCGGCGTGGTTGCTGCTGATGGCCATGGCCACGGTATAGGACATGGAGCCGGCGCTGGTGACCACCGAGAAGAAACTGAGGAACAGGAACAGCGCCGAAATCAGGTTGGGCAGCGGCATCGACTGGGCCACCCCGAGCAGCAGCGCCTCAGGTTGCACGCCGTGGCTGATCACGCGGCCCGGCGACTGCAGTTCGATACCGATCCCGGTGCCGCCCACCAGGGTGAACCAGAGCATGGTGATCAGCGGGGCGGCCACCGACATCAGGGTGATCACCTCACGGATGCTGCGCCCGCGGGAGACCTTGGCCACGTAGATACCCATCATCGGCGCGTAGCCGATGAACCAGCCCCAGTAGAACAGCGTCCAGCTGTTGAGCCAGGCGTTGTCATTGCGGTACAGGGCGGTCTGGAAGAAGCTGGTGACGTGTAGCGCCAGGCTCTGGGCCAGGGTTTCGCTGAGGAACAGGGTGGGGCCGAAGATGAACAGGAACGCCGCCAGGCCCAGCATCAGCCACACGTGGACCTTGCTCACCAGCCGCAGGCCGCCCAGGCCCACCACACAGGACAGGGTGTAGATCACCGTCACCGAGAGAATCACCATGGCCTGGACCATGATGGTGTTCGGCACGCCCCACACCGAGTGCAGGACAAAGGCGATCTGCAGGCCGAGAAAGCCCACCGGGCCAATGGTGCCGGCCACCACCGCGATGATCGCCGAGGCATCGGCGAACACGGCGATCGGGCCCTTCAGGGCACGCTCGCCCAGCAGCGGATAGAGCAGGGTGCGCGGCATCAGCGGCAGGTTCTTTTCGTGGTGCAGGTACATGTAGACCACGGTCAGCAGGCTGCCGAGCACCGCCCAGGCCATGAAGCCCCAGTGCAGGAACGACTGGGACAGTGCGGCCACGCCGGCGGCGTCGCTCTTGGCCACGGCGCCGAAGTACGGCGGTGGGGCGATGAAATGCATCATGGGTTCGGCAGCGGCCCAGAAGGCGCCGCCGCCGGCCAGCAGGGCGCACATGATCATCGATACCCAGTTGAAGGTGCTGATGCTGGGCTTGTGCCCGACGCCGCCCAGGCGCACCCGGCCCAGGCGGGTGAAGCCGATGTACAGGCTGGCGCCGAAGGTCGCCAGCATCAGCACCTGCCAGTACAGGCCGAAGTAGTGGGTGCTCCAGGTGAAGGCGTGGCCGATCAGGCTGGAAAGGGTGTTCAGGTCTATCAGGGCAATGACCAGGAACAGCAGGAAGAAACCTCCGCTGATCCAGAAAATCGACCAGTCGAGGGTTCCAGCGGCGCGGCTGTGCAGCGAGCGGGTGTCGATCCCCGCTTTGATTTCGCCTGGAATTTCCATGGTGCCTCCGTGTTGCGTTGTCGATCGCTAATAATTGTTATGGGCGCATTTGTTGTTGTTAGTGCTTGGCGATGACCCTGTTCAGGCCGGACGTCAGGACAATCGGGAAACAGTCGGGGGCCTCAGACCGCGATCTCGTGAGGGTGGACGGCGGCACCTGCCTGGGCCTTGGCCGGAACAAAATTGTTCTCGAAGAAGCGCAGCCAGTTGCCGCCCATGATCGCGGCGACCTCCTGGGCGCTGAAACCCACGCCTTGCAGGCCCGCTTCGATGTTGTGGAAGTCGCGGTTGTCGCGGAACCAGGCCGGCTGGTCGGGGAAGCCCGGTTGCGCCTTGGAGCCTTCGCCGTAGTCGACATCCAGGGTCCAGCGGCCGACGCGCATCCAGTCCACCACGCTGTTGGGCTGGTCCTGGCACAGGTCGGAACCCAGGCCCAGGTGCTCGACGCCCATCAGCTCGGCGGTGCGCGCGATCATTTCGCAGAAGCTCTGCACGCTGCAGGCGCTCTTGTCCTTGAGGTGGTGCGGGTACAGCGAGAAACCGAACATGCCACCGCTCTGGCCCAGGGCCTTGAGCACGGTGTCGGACTTGTTGCGCAGCGCCGCGTGCCAGAACGCCGGGTTGGCGTGGGTGATGGCGATCGGGCGCTCGGAGTGCTCGATGGCTTGCAGGGTCGAGCGTTCGGCGGAGTGGGACATGTCCACCACCAGGCCGACCCGGTTCATCTCCCGTACCACCTGCTTGCCCATGCGGGTCAGCCCCGGGTCTTCCTGTTCATAGCAACCGGTGGCCAGCAGCGACTGGTTGTTGTAGGTCAGCTGCATGAAGCGTGCGCCGAGGCTGTGCACCACTTCCACCAGGCCGATGTCGTCCTCGATGGGCGAGGGGTTCTGGAAACCGAAGAAGATCGCCGTGCGCCCGGTCTGCCGTGCCAGGGCAATGTCGCTGGCCCACTTGCCGTGCAGGATCAGGTGCGAGTAGCGCTGGAACCTGCGGTTCCAGGCTTCGATATTGGCCACCATTTCGCGGAAGGTCTCGTGGTAGGCGATGGTCACGTGGACCGCATCGACGCCGCCTTCGCGCATCTGCTGGAAGATCTTTTCCGACCAGTTGTCGTACTGCATGGCATCGATGCGCGGGCCGCGGCTGGCGAAGGTCTGGGGCAGGCTCATAGTGGCGCCCCCGCGGCGATGTAGCCGGTCTTCACGTGGGTGTAGAACTCCACCGCCGAGCGCCCCTGCTCGCGCGGGCCGTAGCTGGACTCGCCACGGCCGCCGAAAGGCACGTGGTAGTCGGTGCCGGCGGTGGGCAGGTTGACCATCACGCAGCCGACCCGGGCATTGCGGCGAAAGTGGCTGGCGCGGGCCAGGGAGCGGGTCATGATGCCGGCGGTGAGGCCGAAGCGGGTGTCATTGACCAGGCTCAGGGCCTCTTCGTAGCTGCCGGCCTTGATCACGCAGGCGATGGGCGCGAACAGCTCTTCGCGGTTGATGCGCATGGCATTGCTGCCGCCAATGAACAGCGCCGGTGCCTGGTAGTAACCGGGGCTTTCCAGCTCCAGGCGCTGGCCGCCGGTGAGCAGTTCGGCGCCTTCCTGCTGGCCCAGTTGTAGGTTCGCCAGGTTGGCCTCCAGCTGTGCGGCGCTGGCCACCGGGCCGATCTGGGTACCGGCTTCCAGGGCATGGCCGACCTTGAGCGCCTGGGTTGCCGCCAGCAGTTTTTCCACGAAGGCATCGTGGATGCCTGCATGCACGATCAACCGCGAGGAGGCGGTGCACTTCTGCCCGGTGCCGCCAAAGGCGCCATTCACCGCGCAGCTCACCGCCAGGTCGAGGTCGGCGTCGTCCATCACTGCCAGGGCGTTTTTCGAGCCCATTTCCAGTTGCACCTTGGTCAGGTTGGCGGCGGCCGAGGCGGCGATGCCCTTGCCCACGTCCACCGAGCCGGTGAAGGAAATGGCGTTGATGCCCGGGTGCTCGATCAGCGCCTGGCCGATCTCGGAACCGGCGCCCATCACCAGGTTGAACAGGCCCGCGGGCAAGTCCTGGCGGGCGATGATCTCGCTGAGAATCACCGCGCTGGCCGGGGTCAGGTTGGCCGGCTTCCACACCACGGCGTTGCCGAAGGCCAGGGCCGGGGCGATCTTCCAGCAGGCGGTGGCCATGGGGAAATTCCATGGCGAAATGATCGCCACCACGCCGATGGGTTCACGGCGGATATCGATCTCGATGCCGTCGCGCACCGAGTCGGCGGTCTGCCCCAACTGGCGCAGGGTTTCCGCAGCGTAGTAGGTGAAGAACTGCCCGGCGCGGTACACCTCGCCAGCACCTTCGGCCATGGGCTTGCCTTCTTCCCGGGACAGGGTCCTGCCGATTTCCGCAGAACGCTGCATCAGCTCCTGACCGATGGCCATCAGCACCTTGTAGCGTTGCTCGAGGCCGCTGCGGGCCCAGATTCGCTGGGCCTCGCTGGCGGCGGCAAGGGCACTGTCCAACTGCGCCCGGGAGGCCTGGGCGTAGAGGCCGATCAGGTCGCGGGTGTCGGACGGGTTGCGGTTCTCGATCTCGCTGGCGCCCTTGAGCCATTGGCCGGCGATGTAGTTGTGATGGTTGTCGCTCATGAAATCCTCCAGGGCGGCACGCCAGGCGGGGCGTTGCCTTTGTGCGGTTCTGGGAGGATTATGAGTCGGCCTTGTATTAAGTAAATCTAATAAATTTTAAGGTTGTTTAGGTAAAATTTAAGCTATGCCTTTGCCAGCAGGACGCGCCGCCATGAGCATCAAGATCTCCAATTTGCAGTTTTTCGTCGCGGTGGCCACCAGCCAGAGCCTGACCCAGGCTGCCCAGCGCCTGCACCGTACACCGGCAGCGGTGTCGCTCTCGCTCAAGCAACTGGAAGAGGAACTGGGCGGCGCCTTGTTCGAAGGCGAGCGCAAGAACCAGCTCAGCCCCCTGGGGCGTTTCGTGCTGCTGGAAGCCCAGCGCGAACTGGCGCATTTCGACCGCACCATCAGCACCATCAAGACCTACGCCAAGGCCGAGACCGGCCTGGTGCGGGTGGCGGCGGTGCCGTCCTTCGCCATCACCCTGCTGCCGCCGCTGCTCAAGCAATTCCATGAACAGCACCCGCAGTTCCACCTGGATATCCGCGATATGGATTCCGAGCGAGTGGTGCAAGCGGTGCTCAGCGGCGACGTGGACATCGGCATCGGCACCGTACCGGCGAGCATCCCCAACATCGACCAGGACTTCCTGTTCTCCGATGCCTTCTGCGTGGTCTGCGCCAGCGACAACCCCCTCAACCGCCTGGCGCGCCCGCTGCGCTGGAGCGACCTGGACGGGCAGAACTTCATCAACAGCGGCCTGGGCGCCGAGATCAACGCCGCCGAGTTCCGGCACATCCGCGACCACTCGACCCTCAGCGTCAGAAACACCACCTCCTTGCTGGCACTGGTGGCCCAGGGCATGGGCGTGACCTTGCTACCGGAACTGCTCAGCCGTTCGGCGGCGGGGGATCAGCTGAATTTCCTGCGCCTGGAAGACCAGCGCATCGTGCGCTCGGTGAGCGTGATCACCGCCCCGCGAGAGACGTTGAACCATGCGTCCTATACCTTCTTGAAGGCGCTCAAGGGCAGTCGGTTTGCTTGAGCGGGCCGCTCCTACGGCACCGGGCTTGACTCAAGGCACCTGGGATAACTCCCGGGTGCCTGCCCCATCGAGCGACGCCTACGCCACCACCACCCGCCGTGGTCGCAGCCAGCCGATCACCACCGCGGCAATCAGCAGGAACCCCAGGTAGCCGAAGAACGGATAGACCTGCCCCACCAGGCTGATAAAGCCCACCAGACTGCCGACAAACGCCAGGGCGCCGGCGGCTATCGAACCGAGGCGGAACTGTCGGGTGCCCGCCGGCAACAGCCGCGCGGAGAAGGAGTACAGGGTGCCCACGGCGGTGTTGAGGATCATGCAGAAGATGATCAGCGCCATCAGCAGCCCCAGGGCCGGTGAGACTTCGCTGGCGATCGACAGCATGGGCATCGGCAGGTCCGCCACGCTGTCCAGGCGCGACAGCAGGCCGAGGCTCATCACCAGCATCAGCACGCCCAGCAGCGCGCCGCCGAGGATGCCGCCCCACATCGCCTGTTTTTCACCCTTGGCCGCGCCGCCCATTATCGCCAGGATCGGCACCCCGGCCACGATGTTGTAGGACACGTAGAGCAAGGCGCCCAGCAGCCAGTGGCTGGCACCGGCTTCTTGTTTGGCCGCCAGTTGGTTGAGTTCGCCGAAGCTCAGGTCGCGGGTCGCGGCGCCATACAGTGCCACGCCGACCGCGGTGATGATCAGGAAGGGCGTCACCGCGCCGATCATGCCGATGACCTTGTGCACGTCCAGGCACACGATGGCGACCACGATCAGCGTCACCAGCACGCTGCCGGCGATGGCCGGAATACCGAACTGCTGCTCCAGCAGGGCACCGCCGCCGGCCAGCATCACCACGGTCACGGCGAACATGAAGAAGGTGATCATCAGGTCCACCAGGGCCCCCAGGTGCTTGCCGCACAGGGCCTGCACCACGTCTTTGTGCGACGCCGCTCGCAGGCGGCTGCCCATGCTGGCCAGGGCCATGCCGAGGAAGGTGAACAGCGCCGCGCTGACCACCGCACCCGCCAGGCCCCAGGCGCCGAAGTCGACGAACATCAACAGTAGTTCACGACCGGAGGCGAACCCCGCGCCGACAATCACACCGACGAAGGCGCCGGCGATCTTCAGACTTTCTTTCATGACGATTAGCCTCGATTTTTTGTTGTTATGTGGGGTGGACCACCCCGGCATTCATGGCCTTGGTGGTCCTGGGCATCGCACTTGAGGGCTGGGGCGGGTGACTCAGTTTTCGCCGACCCAGGCCTGGACTTCGATCTCGACATCGACCCCCAGCGCCAGTTGGGCGCTGACGGTGGAACGCACCGGGAAACCGTTCTTGAAGTGGCGCTGGTAGACCTCGTTGAAGCCGGCGAAGTGCTGCATGTCGGTGAGCCAGACAGTGCTCTTCACCACCTGGTCGAAGCTGGCACCGCATTCGGCCAGGGTCTCGCCGATGCGCGCCAGGGCGGCTTCGGTCTGCACGCGGATGTCGCCGTGCACCACTTCGCCTTCGGCGCTCATGGGCACCTGGCCGGAGAGGAACAGAAAGCCGCCGACCCGGATCGCCCGGGAAAAGGGGTAGGGCAGGTGGCTGGGATAACGCTGGATGTCATTGGACATGGCAAGGGCCTCGTGGGCTGGGTGGGTTAACGCAAGCGAGCGGGGGCCAGGGCCTGGGCATCGACGCCCTGGCTCAGCAGTTCTTCGGGGACCGGTTGCCCCAGCAGCAGGGCGCAGGCCAGTTGCGAGACGCCGGCCGCCGACTGGATGCCGTAGCCGCCCTGGGCGGCGAGCCAGAAAAAGCCTTCGCAGCTGTCGTCCCAGCCCACCACCAGATCGCCGTCGGCGACGAAGGAGCGCAGGCCGGCCCAGCTGTGGCGCGGGCGGCGGATGCTCAGGGAGGTGACGTTCTCGATGTGGTAGATGCCGGTGGCGATGTCCAGTTCTTCAGGCATCACGTCTTGGGGCGGCACCGGGTCGGCATTGGCCGGGGAGCCGAGCAACTGGCCGGCGTCGGGCTTGAAGTAGAAGCTTTCGTCGATGCCGATCACCGCCGGCCAGCGGCTGAAGTCTTCATCCGGTGGGCCATCGAAGGTGAAGGCGCTGCGCCGGCAGGGTTGCAGGCCGATGGGGGCCACGCCGCACAGCTGGGCCACGTCATCGACCCAGGCGCCGGCAGCGTTCACCAGATTGCGCGCCTGCAGTACACGGCCATCACTGAGTGTGAGGTTCCAGTGGCGGTCTTCGCGGCTGGCCTCGACGATCTGTATGTCGCACTCCAGCAGCCCACCGGCGCGGCGCATGGCCCGCAGGAAGCCCTGGTGCAGCGCGTGCACGTCCAGGTCCTGGGCGGCGGTTTCCAGCATCGCCCCGGCGACGGCCTCGGGGCGCAGGCAGGACACCAGGGCCCGGGCCTGCTCCGCCGTGATCAGGCGCACATTGGCGGAACGGGCGCGGGTTTCATCGTAGGTCTGCTGCAACTGTTCCAGCTGTTCCTCGCTGGCCACGTACAGGCAGCCACGGGGTTCCATCAACGGGTGATCGCAGAAACCCTGCGGCGGCCGCTGGTAGAAAGACCGGCTGGCGCGGGTCAGGGCCTGGATCTGCGGGGTGCCGTAGGCCTCCATGAACATCGCCGCCGAGCGCCCGGTGGAGTGGTAGCCCGGCTGCGATTCACGTTCCAGCACCAGCACGCTGGCCTGCCCGGCCAGGCGATAGGCCAGGGAAGCACCGGCAATACCGGCGCCGATGATGACGAAGTCGAAGCATTGGTTCGCGTGCATGCCGGGGTTCCTGAATCGCTGGGAAATGACAGGGGTCAAAATTCTCACATACGAGAAATGTAAGATATGAGAATTTTCCAGTCAACCCGGGGTCATGGGTTAATATTTCGCCACGTGCCCCGGCTAGCGTCGCGGTTGCCCTTATTTGCCAGACAGAGAGCCTCAATGAGTTCCGACCGAGCCCAGCCCGCCTCGAGCTCCCACGCCCATCCACTGATCGACCGGACCCAGGTCGGCGCACGCCTGCGGACCATTCGTAAAAACCAGAAGCTGACCCTCAAACAGCTCTCGGAACGCTCCGGCGTGGCGCTGTCGACCCTGTCGAAAATGGAGCTGGCCCAGGTCTCGGTCAGCTACGAAAAACTCGCCGCAGCAGCCCGCGCCCTGGGCGTCGACATCGCCCGGCTGTTCACCCCCGCGCCGAACCTGATCCAGACCGGCGGCGCCCAGGTGCAACCGACCGTGGTCAGCACCACCATCGCCGACGCCCCCGGCTACAGCACCGGCAATTACGACTATCACCCCATGGCCGGCGACTTTCCCGGGCGCAGCATGACCCCCATGTACGCGCGGATCTTTGCCCGCGAGCTGCAGCAGTTCGAGGATTACATCCGCCACCCCGGGCAGGAATTTGCCCTGGTGCTGTCGGGGCGTGTGCGAATTCAGTTCGAGACCGGGGAGGCCGTGAGCATCGGCCCGCAGGAGACTGCCTACTTCAACAGCAGCATTGGCCATATCTACCTGGCGGAAGGGGATGAGGATGCGGAAGTGATGGTGGTGATGTCGGAGCGTTGAGGCCCCTCACCATCGAGCAAGTCATCCACAACTCCCGATACAAGTGGTTAGGTTCAACCAGGACGTTTCGCACAATAGAAACAGACTCTGCGCCCTCCTGAGCCATAAGCGGTTGGAGTTGAAGGTAATTAGAACTGTTGTGCAACGCTCGAATTGTATTTGGCGCAGTTCAAATCCTGATCCTCGCCAGCATATCTTCGCCGTCTGCATCCATACCAACCTCGACAAATCCGAAACTGGAGTAGAACCCTTTAGCTACGATGTTGTTGGGGTTGTAGCAAATTTCAATTTCTTTCAAATCCGCGATCTGTTTTATTTCATGTAGGGCGAGGCCCAGCGCTACTCTACCGATGGATTTTCGCTGATGTTCTTTGTCCACCATAAAGCGCCAGATAGAAACTTTGCCTTTTGACTCTTGCACCCACATAAAGAAGCCTACGGGCTCTCCATCCGCGATGATGGCGCGTGTGAAGTAACCTGGGTTGTACGCAGCCTCAACGAGCGACCAGGTATTACTTGCCACGTAGTCTTCCTGCTCTTCAGTGACCTCCAGTTCACAAATCGCTTCATAGTTTTTTTGCGTTACTTGGGTAAGCGAGATTTTCATAAGTCTCCTGAACTGGGGTGTGGATAAGGCTCAATTAACTTTCACGGGCATTCAGTTCCTCCTGCGCCTTCGCCAGCAGCGCGACGAACAGTTCGGCGCTGTCCTGCGGCAGGCTTCGCACTCTAGCTGTTGCAGTTCACGGCAGTGCTGGGGCGGCGGGGGATTCCGCTTAGCTCTCCGTGCAGCTCCAAGTAAGGTTTGAACTCCTCTGCGGCGTTCGTGCGGTTTACGTCGTCACCAGACTGCGTCCGTCGGTTGTGGCCGCCATTCACCGTGTGTCCTTACTCTTTCGTATGGTCCAGCCATTCTTGGTAGGTGATACGGCTAATGTGTTCTGTCCGATAGTCTTGGAGGAACTGGTTGTATTTGTTTTCTTCCGTGTGATGAAAGCGAAAGCCACACTTGGATTGAGCAGCATAGGACTGGATGTTGTTGGCGAAGTAACCACACCAAAGTGCTTTGAGATTCAGGTTTTCAAAGGCGTGTCGCATCACTTCACGTACTGCTTCCGGAATCAGGCCTTTGCCCCAGTACGGCACGCCGATCCAGTAGGCGATTTCCCCTTCCTGCTCACTGATTTCAAAATTGCTGTTGCTGCCTATGAGAATGCCCACACAACCAACAGCACGGCGATTTTCCTTCAGTTCGACCGCGTACACCTCGGGGTGATTGAAGACCGTACGGATGATGTCGGCACTGTTCTCCACGCTGGTGTGTGGGGGCCAGCCAGCGATAGGGCCGACTCGGGCGTCTTTGGCATATTCGTATAGATCGGCGGCGTCTGTGGCCTGCCAGGGGCGAAGCAAGAGTCGTTCTGTTTCAAGTGTCATGTCCTGTACCCGAATGGATTGGTTCGTTCGGGACAGAGTATTGGGAGACAGATCATCGGTACACGCCAGTACCTCGGCTTTTTCGGTACTTTTCGAAACAGCTACGCCAAGCGGTGATAGGATTTTGGCTCTTGTTTGTTGTAGCGCTGGGTCACTATGCATCACATTCCGAAACTTTCCGCTCCTGACGACTCGATGCGGATGGGAGAAACCACGCTAGCGGAAGGGCTCGGTTTACCGCTCTCCTTCGGTCACGCTTACTTGACGCTGCTGGTATGCCTCTGCGGTAGTGCCCACTTCACACTTAACTTCAAAGAGCATGCGGTTAGGCGCGGTGCTGTGATGCTGCTGGCTGAGGACACTATTGCCTTGCTCAAACGTCGCTCGCGCCGCTTCAAGGTGTTTTTCTGCCTTATGCCGAAAAGTTTTGCCGCGGAGGTTGCCTACCCGCTACCCAATACCTTGTTCGTATTTCTGCATGACCATCCTCATTGCGTTCCATCCAAGGATGACATGCCGCTGATAGAGGACTGGGTGACGCAGATGCGGAATATTGCGCAGACCTGTCCCACCTACCAACGCATTATGTTGCGCAATCAGCTGCAGAACCTCTTTTTGAAAATAGCCGAGCAACTTCCAGCCAACCAGATAGAAAACAGGGGATTCAGCCGGAAGGAAATGCTCAGTTGGCGCTTCTGGGAATTGATAGGCAAACATTGCGTGCGGCATAGAGATGTGAAGTTCTACGCCGACGCACTGAATATCACGCCGTTCTACCTGTCGCAGTTGACCAAAGCGTTTTTCAACGACACACCCAAGGGCCTGATCGATCGGCAGGTAACCTTGGAGATCAAGGCTCTTCTTTTATACAGTGACTTGGCTATTGGCCGTGTGGCCGACGAATTGAACTTCGTCGACGCGTCTTACTTGTGTCGCTACTTCAAGCGCCAAACGGGAATTTCGCTCTCCCGTTATCGTAAGCACAAGAGAGAGGAGGGGGAGCAGGGCTGACCTGCGGTCGAAATAGAGGAGGGAAGGCGCACTATGGAAAAGGTTTCCCTCCTAGATATAACACTGATTCCAGCGCGCGATCGGTTGTCCATAGGACGAGCTGACCCTAAAACAGCTCTCGGAACGCTCCGGCGTCGCACTGTCGACCCTGTCGAAAATGGAGCTGGCCCAGGTCTCGGTCAGCTACGAAAAACTCGCCGCTGCGGCCCGCGCCCTGGGCGTCGACATCGCCCAACTGTTCACCCCGGCGCCGAACCCGATCCAGACCCGCAGCGCCCAGGTGCAACCGACCGTGGTCAGCACCACCATCGCCGACGCCCCCGGCTACAGCACCGGCAACTACGACTACCACCCCATGGCCGCGGACTTTCCCGAGCGCAGCATGACCCCCATGTACGCGCGGATCTTTGCCCGCGAGCTGCAGCAGTTCGAGGATTACATCCGCCACCCCGGGCAGGAATTCGCCCTGGTGCTGTCGGGCCGCGTGCGGATTCAGTTCGAGACCGGGGAAGCGGTGAGCATTGGCCCGCAGGAAACGGCCTACTTCAACAGCAGCATTGGCCATGTCTACCTAGCGGAAGGGCAGAAGGATGCGGAGGTGATGGTGGTTATGTCGGAGCGCTGAAGCCCCCACTCATCAAGCGACAGCACGACAGACTGTGCTGCCGCGTCGTGTTGTCGCGGGGAGTTCTACTTCAGCGTTGGCCTGTGGCGACTGCCGTCGAGCAAGGCATCCACCACGGCCCGGGCCATCTCCACCGAGTGCACCAGGGACCAGATCAGGCCGCGTTCAATGCCGCTGCCGCGCTCGGTGATTTCATCGGAGACTTCTTCGGCGCTTTTCAGCAGCAGAGAGACGTGGAGCAGGGCTTTTTCAGCGTTGATGCCCTCTCGGATGGAAAACAATGAGTCGCTGCTAACCGGGACGCCTGAGGTGTGTTTGATGGACTTGGCCAGAGGCGCACCGGTAGGTCGAAGTGCCAGTTTCTGAAGGATCTGTTTGTTGGCCTGGTCTAGTTCAGGGTTTCTACCGTGGCGCTGGGGGGCTTTGGGCTGATCGGGAACGAGCTTTTTCATGGCGTAACTCCGTGCGCCTAGTCAACATCGAGCTGCTAAACCCGGCCATCGAATGTTCGGTGACAGATCGAGGCTAGTTAGCAGGAACTCCCGATTCAAGTGGTTCGGTGTAACTAGGACGTTTCGCACAAAAGAAAGAGACTCTGTACCTCTTCGAGTCACAAGCGATGGGGCATGGGCTTTAGTGTTATCGCCAGTGACATCGGCGATTGACGTGTCGCTGCCCAATCGCTTGCGTACTCTGCGCCGACCACCGTTTAGACACCTGCGTGGTGATACACCGACGCGCTCCAATAGCGGCTGCCACTCCGCTGTTGGCGAGTCCACCCGCTTGCCAGCAGTTGCTTGGCAATCATCCGATTCATGACGCCATGACCGAGCAGCAGCACCGGCTCTTCGCCGGCAAGGGCCTGCAGCCGCTGAGCGGCGGCACTGGCACGTTGCTTCGCCGCACCGAAGGATTCGACGCCGCTCGAATAGCCGCACAGCCACAGGACGCGAAAGATGAAAGCCCAGGTAAACGGCGATAACCGGGGAAATCGCCAGCCACCATGGGGCAGTTGAGCTTCGCAGAACGTCGCGTCAACCACGGCAGGTTTCAGCCCGAGTACCTCGACGGAGGTCAGGGCCCGAGGCGCGCTGCTTGAAACAACGGTGCTGGCGGTTGCGGCAAGTTGCAGGCTGGCCTGCGGCGCAGGATCGCGGATGATTTCGGAGCGGTTGTATTGCGCGATCCAGTCCTTCATCTCAAGCATTGAGATCTTTTCCGCCGCGGCGATCTTTGGCTGGCCGTGACGCATCAGGATGATTGTCCTGCTCACCGTTGGTTGTCGTCCTTGGTTTTCGTGAACCCGCCATGTTGCCGATACCAGGCCACGGTGTCAGAAATAGTCTGCTCCAGCGCTCGAAAATTCACGCCAAGCTCTTGTTCGCTCTTGCGGTGGTTAAAGCTGGTCCGGTTCTCTTCGCGTATCAACAGGCGCACCGTCGCCATGCTCAGCAAAATCGGCTTGCCGGTCAGGCGCGCGTACACCTCCTGCACCGCCGCCAACAGGTACAGCGCGGGCACTGGCAGTTGCCGGGCAGGGGTTTTGACGCCCGCTATTCGCCCCAGGAGCGGCACCAACTGGCGCATGTTCAAGCTCTGACCGGCGGCGAGGTAGCGCTCGCCACGGCGGCCATTTTTCGCGGCAGAGATCTGAGCCCAGGCCACATCACGGGCATCGACCACGGAGAAGGTGCCAGGAATCAGCCCGGGCAGCTTGCCGTTGACCACATCCTTGACCAATTGCCCCGAGGAGGTCGGCCCCCTGTCGCCCGGGCCCCACATCCAGCCGGGCAGCACCATGCAGGCATGCATCTGCGGGTGGGTGTCGAGGAAGCTCAAGACCTCGCGGTCGGCGAGGATCTTGCTGCGGTAGTAGTCATCCGCATCGGCTTCGGCGCGCAGGCAGCTCTCATCGATGGAGGTGCCGGGGGCGCCGTCGAGCACGGCAATCGAAGAGGTGTGGACAAAGCGGCGTATGCCCGCGCGGTAGGCGTGGTGCAGCAGGTCTCGCGTACCGGTGACATTGATCTTTTCCAGGGCTGCCCAATGGCTGCCGCCCTTGTAGTTATCGCGAAAGAACGCCGCGGTATGAAACACCGTATCGCAGCCTTGCAGCGAAGGTGCGAAGGTGTCGATATCGGCCATGTCGCCCACGACCAGTTCCACACTGGGCAGATCGTTGAACTGCTCTTCACCTTTGGCTCTTGAGCGGACCAGGGCTTTGACGGTGTAGCCACGGGCGACCAGCTCGCGCACCAGGTTGTTACCCAGCAGGCCGGTTGCGCCCGTCACGAATGCGTTACCCATGGCTCAACTCTCCTGCTGTTCGGCTGAGGGCATCAACGCCGCGCTGTCGAAGAACACTTCTTCGCGGCAGGCCAAGCCGTCTCTGAAGGTGAAGTGCGCGCTGTAGTGCACGGCAATCGGGCGGCCATGAGGCGGGATCAGCCGGCCCGCCAGCACCAGAGGGGCGGTGAAGGTACCGGTCAGTAGGGCGGTCAGCGCCAGTCGGTCTTCAGTGACGATAAAGGGCGTCATGGTCACGTGGGCATCAGGGAACGCCTCGAACAGGGCGGTCTCCCGTTTGCGCATGGATTCACGGCCGCTTTGCATGCCCATGCCGTCGAGGTAGATGAAGTCTTCGCACACCAGCGCGAGCATCGACTCCAGGTCACGGTGGTTGAAGGCACGAGCGGCGCGTTCTGCGTAGTCGTGGGGGCCCGTCGTCATACAGTGCATTCCAGTGGTTTCGAAGGCCTGTAGATATACCGGCGAGACCGTGCTTGAAAAACAGCGACTACTGCATAATGGCTTTGCATTAATGCAAACCAGGGGGGATGGGAGGTATGGCGTTGCAGGCAAATTGGGACGATCTTCGGCTGCTGCTGGCCGTCTCGCGGCGTGGCAGTTTTCTTCAGGCGGGCCAGCTGTTGGGTATCGCGGCGTCTACTGTGTCCCGTCGCCTGACCCAACTGGAAGTGGCCTTGGGTGAGCCGCTGGTTGAACGAGGCGTTGAAGGCTGTTGGCTGACCGCACGGGGCCAGTCCCTGGTGGAAGTGGCACTGGCGGCGGAAGCCGGCTTGCGGCGCCAAGCGGCGACGGATCTGTCCGGGGTGCAGACGGAGCTCTGTGGCAGTGTCCTGGTGAGTGCCGGAGAGGGGTTTTCTCCTTGTGTGCTGGAGGCCGCGAGTCGTTTTACGGCCCTGCATCCGCGTTGTTCCGTGGAGTTGCTGGTCACCGCCGACTTTCACAAGATCGTCCGCGGCGTGGCCGATATTGCAGTACGCACCGCGCACCTGGGCGAACCTTCTCTGATCTATCGGCCCTTAGGCAGGCTCGCCTATGGCGTCTTCGCCCAGGCGGGCTACCTGAAGCGGTTTCCGCAGGTGAGCCTGGCTACGGCGGCCAACATTGCCTTGCTTCCTCCACTGGATATGTTGCCGCAAATGCGTGCTGCCAAGGCGGCGGGCCTGGACCGAGGGCAAATCTGCGTGGACTCGTTCGCCGTGCAACTGGAATCGGTGAGGCGAGGCCTGGGCGTAGCGGTACTGCCGCGCATTCTGGCGAAGGACCTGACCGAGGTGTTCCCGGATCTTGAACTTCCAGATATGGAGGTCTATCTGGTTACCCGGCCCCAGGCGTTGAAGCAGGCGCACATCAGAGGTTTCTTTGAGATCTTGGAGCAGGTCATGCTCGACGTTCTGAAGGTTGAAAGCGTCGACGATTGAACCCCGGGCGCATTTTTCAACGGAATCGGCCGATAGCTGGCGCTCACTAACTACCGTTTTTGCTCAGAAATAGACGATCTATTCGTATCCGCCTCGGCCAGCAAAGGCCGTTGATCGGTACACCTCACTGTCAGGCAGAAAGCTCAATTGCAATAATGGACGCAAGTCGCAACCAGATGGTTTTACTCAACTTAATACAGGGATTGGCATGGGTATCTTAGATCGGTTGTTTGGTGGACGCTTTACCATGCCTGCACCCGAGGAAACCAACCTCAGTGCTTCAGCGATCATGAAAGAGTTGCGACCTGTGCGAGGCGATCCTGACCAGAAAAAAGCGCTCGAGGCCTTGGCTCAAGCGCTCGTAGCTGTCGTCCCGGATAAAGAGGGCGCCAGGCTTGTCAGGCGCGTGATGCGTAGATACGCAATGGGGGATGACCCATCCAGTGCGCTCACGGAGGGGTTTCTGAATGAAGCAAGGGGGCAAAAACTTGAAAGCCTCGTTCTCCTTAGCCTGGATGGGAAGAGTCATGACGTTTTTGAATATCAAGCTCCCTATTTGGTCAGAGCCAGTGGTTTGAAAGAGCCGTTCTCTTATGTGCGGGAACACGGGGCATCGATTCCAGAGGTTCTCCACAACTTTGACCAGTGGCTGGCTCGGTTCGGTAAACGTTATCTTCACCTGGACTCCGGAGGTGAAAATTACGACGGTTTCATTGTTGAAACTGAACGGTTGGAAAAGATTATTGAGTTGGCTGGACGAGCTGGAGTCAACGTCAGCCTCGAGAGCTTCTAACGATCGAAAAAGGTTGAAGCAATCGCGATCCTTAAATCAGTGTCGTCCACGTCCATTCTGGATCGATTGCTGTTGTTCACTTACGGCAGCTTTCGGCCAGTCATCAACATCATTTCGGGGCGAAAGGTGCTTGCTCCGCCAGTGCGGGGAGTTCTTCCTGAGAGACAGGGAGGCAACTCACGAAATTTCCCGAGGCAGGCGCTAATGATCCGTGCCAAGGGGATTATTACTTTGCCACAGCCGACATCAGCAACTTGCGAATTTCCCCGGTAATTGCACTTTTGGTGCCTTGTTCCAAGATTCCCACCCGGCGTACCGCCAGATCCCCCGGCAACGGCAGCACCCGCAGGCTTGGGTCTTTGTGCCAGTCGAAATTTTTCAGCAGCGGCACAATCGCCACCCCGACTTGCTGGCGTACCAGGTCGGCGATTCCGATGATCGAGTTCAGCTCCAAGATCTCCAGCGGTTCGACCGATTCACTCTTGATGATCGACTGCACCTTGCGGCCCACTGCTGTGGACCTGTCGTAGCGAATAAACGGTTGGGTTCTCAGCAACTCCACTGCATCGTTGATGCCGGCGGTCTGTGTGGCATTGGCGAGCATGACGATCGGTTCGTTATAGAGCAGGGTCCAACTCAAGCCATTGAAGTTTTGCCGCGCCGTCTCGATCAGCAGCGCGGCGTCGAGTTTGGCGGCCTGTACCAGGTTGACCACTTCGTCGGAACGGGCGGTCATCAGGTTGACCGATATCCTGGGGTGCAGCTTTTTCAGTTGTACCAGGCAATTGGCGAGCAGGCCCATGCCCGAGGTAATGCCGCCGATCGACACTTCGCCCTCCATGGCTTCGCCGTCGGGGGCTTCAGCGATCATTTGTTCGTAGTCCGCCAGCAGACGCTTGGCCTTGGGCAGCAATAACACACCATCGCGGCTCAGTTTGATCTGCCGCTGACTGCGGTCGAACAGCGGGCGGCGCATTTCCTCTTCGAGTGCGCGCATTTGTTGGCCGACGGCGGCGTTGGTCAGTGCTACTCGGTCGGCAGCGGCGGCAAAGCTGCCGTACTCGGCGACGGCGATAAACGTCTTGAAAAAGCGAATGTTGCTCATGGGTCATCTCGCGCCCGTGGGTAGGGCTTGATCGTAAAGGTTTTGTTTGTTCTGGCTAAAGTTTAATTAGTTTTTCTTTTTATAGCGCCCGACCAATACTCAAGCCCGAACTGACTCGGCGAACTTTCCACATGAGCAATCCAGATACCAACCCCATCGACGCGGCCCTGCGTGCCGCCAAAAACGTGTATCACCTCGGCGCTACCACGGTGTACTCGCACCATCAGGACAGCCGTTTTGCCTACACCCTCTATGTGCCTGAAACCATCGAGGATAGCTCCCGGCCAGTGGACCTGGTGGTATCGCTGCATGGCTCGACCCGTGCGATGGAGATTTATCGCAATGGCTTCGCGGAGTTTGGCCGCTGGAACGATTGTGTGATTTTGTCGCCACTGTTCCCGGTCGGCGTGCTGGGTGACAGCAATGGCGATGGCTACAAGCAACTGGTCGAGGGCGATATCCGTTACGACCAGGTGTTACTGGACATGATTGCCAGCGTCGGCGAACGCTATGGACGCCGCTTCGATAGCTTTGCGCTGTTCGGCTATTCCGGCGGTGGACAATTCACCCACCGGTTCTGCTACCTGCACCCCGAGAAACTCTGGGCGGCGTCCATCGGTGCGCCGGGCTCTGTGACCCTGCTGGATTCCGAGCAGGATTGGTGGGTCGGCGTGCGGGACTTCGCGACGCGCTTTGGCAAACCGTTGGACCTGCAAGCCTTGCAGCAACTACCGGTGCACATGGTGGTCGGCGATTCGGACCTCGAAACCTGGGAAATCACCCACCGTGAAGGGAGCAAACACTACATGCCCGGTGCCAACGCTGCCGGACGCACGCGCCCGGAGCGCCTGGCCAGCTTGAAGGCGAGCTTCGAAGCCGTCGGGGTGCAGGTGCATTTCGACCTGTTGCCCAACGTTGCGCACCAGGGCGTCAAGGCTATGCCGGCAGCCCAGGACTTCTTCGCCAAGGTGTTGCGTCGCAAGCGCAACCTCGGCTGATACACCGCTGGTAGATGTACTCAGAACAGGCCGTATAACAATAACCAAGGTTTCACTCATTCTGATGCCGGTTCTGCCCTGGCCCTCGCCACTGACCGGAAAATTACTTCAAGGAGTCTTTCTCCCGTGAATAGCTACGTAAAGACGGCACTGGCCGTCGCGATGTCGGCGTGCACTTTTTCCATGGCCGTTGCGCAAGACAAGGTCATCAGCGTGGGCCTCAATGGTGATATCCGCAGCACCGATCCGGGCGTCAACCGTGACGACAATACCGATGCGGTGATGATGCATATCGTCGAAGGGCTGGTGGCGTATCGCGAAGACACCAGCATTGCGCCGATGCTGGCCAGTGCCGTCGCTGTCTCGCCAGATGGCCTGCGCTACACCTTCAGCCTGCGAGACGGCGTGCATTTCCAGAATGGCCAGCTGTTGACGGCCAAGGATGTGCAATGGACCTGGCAGCGCTACCTGGACCCCAAGACCCAATGGCGTTGCCTGGCGGAGTTCGACGGGCGTGGCGCAGCCAGGATTGTCGATGTCGCCACCCCTGATCCGAAAACCGTGGTGTTCACGCTGGACCAGGCCAACGGCTTGTTCCTCGCCGCGATGGCTCGCCCGGATTGTGCCGGCAGCGGCATCCTGCACCCCGATTCCCTGGCCGCCGATGGCAGTTGGCGTGCACCGATTGGCACCGGGCCGTTCACCCTGGGCAAATGGCAGAAGGGCCAGTACGTCGAACTGGATCGCTTCAAGGAATACACACCGCGTGCCGAGGCCGAGGCGGACGGGTCCACCGGCAACAAGCAGGCGTTTGTCGACAAGGTGCGTTTCGAGGTGATCCCCGATTCGGCTTCGGCCAAGGCCGCTCTGCTCTCGGGGGGCATCGACCTGCTGCCGGACGTGACGGCGATGGACGCCGCACAACTCAAGCAGGTCAAGAATCTGCAGATCCAGGTCAGCCCGATCATGACCATCAGCGGCCTGCTGTTCCAGACCCGTGATCCGTTGCTCAAGGACGTGCGCATTCGTCGCGCGGTGGCGCTGTCCCTGGATTACGCACAGATGGTGGCGGCCTTGTCCGATGGCTTGTCGGTGGTCAACAACTCGGTCATCCCCACCGCCAGCCCGTACTACGACGACACCGCGCACCAGGGCTACACCTACAACATCGACGAGGCCCGACGCCTGTTGAAAGAGGCCGGTTACGGCGGCGAAAAAATCCGCATGCTGGTCAACAAGCGCTACCCGCAGATGTTCGACATGGGTTTGCTTAGCCAGGCCATGACTCAGGCGGCGGGGCTGAACATCGAGATGGAAACCCTGGAGTGGGGTACGCAACTGGAGCGCTACCAGACCGGCAGCTACCAGATGATGTCGTTCTCCTACTCGGGGCGTTTCGATGCGGCGCAGAGCTACGAATCAGTGATTGGCGACAAGCAGAAGGAGCCGCGCAAGGTCTGGGACAACCCCGAAGCCTTGGCGATATTGCGCGAGGCCCAGCGTGAGGTTGACCCGGCCAAGCGCCAGCCGCTGTTCGACAAGCTGCACACCTTGATGCTCAAGGATGTACCAATGGTGGTCATCTACAACGGCACCGCCATCGGCGCCATGGGCAAGCGCGTTGAAGGTTATCGCTCCTGGCCCGTTGCCAAGCCGCGCCTCTGGGGCGTGAAGCTGGCCGACACTTCCAAGTAAGGCGTACCGCTATGTTTCGATTCATATTGCACAGGCTCGGCATGGCGGTGCCGACCCTGCTGTTGATCTCGGTGATTGTGTTTGCCTTGATTCGCCTGATCCCCGGCGACCCGGCGCTGCTGATGCTGGGCGACATGGCCGATGCGCAAAGCCTCGCCGACATGCGCGCCAGCCTGGGGTTGGACCACTCGGTGGTGACCCAGTACCTGATCTGGATCAAGTCGGTGCTCAGTGGCGATCTTGGGATGTCCATCAGCAGCCGCCAGCCGGTATTGGCGTTGCTGATCGAGCGATTCAGCGTCAGCGCCACAGTGGTGCTTGTCGCGGTGTTACTGGCGACCCTGCTCGCGGTGCCGGTGGGTTTGCTCGCGGCCTGGAAGCAAAACAGTGCGCTGGACTTGGGCCTGGTGGCTACGGCGACATTGTTGCTGTCGGTGCCGAGTTTCTGGCTGGGTTTGTTGTTGCTTTATGTGTTTGGTATTCAGCTCGGCTGGTTGCCGGTGATCGGTTACGTGGGCTTTGCCAGCGACCCGATGAAAGCCGTGACCTATGTGGTGCTGCCGATCATCACCCTGACCCTGGTGGAGTTCGGCGCGATTGCGCGGATGGCGCGGGCCAGCACAATCGAAGTGCTGCGCCTGGAGTACATCGCCCATGCGCGGGCCAAGGGGTTGTCGGAGGGGGCCGTGCTGTGGAAACACGCTCTGCGCAATGCCTTTGCGCCCACCTGGACCTTGATTGGCCTGATTCTCGGCAATTTGCTCGGCGGCATTGCGGTACTGGAAACCGTGTTCACCCTGCCCGGTATTGGTCGCTTGATGGTCGATTCGATCTTCTCCCGTGACTACCCGGTGCTCCAGGGGTGCCTGCTGCTGGTCACCTGCATCTATGTGTTGGTCAACCTGTTGGTGGATCTGTTGTATCCGCTGTTCGATCCAAGGGTGAAGCTATGAACCTCAAGACTCCCGCCTTGCCGACAGGGCTGGATACCCAGCCTCGACGTGCCTGGCGTTACCCGCCGTTGAATGCGTTGATCGGCGGCGGCCTGCTCGTGGTACTGGTGTTGCTGGCGTTGCTCGGCGTGGTGTGGACGCCTTATGACCCGCTCAAGCTGGACCTGTTGTCGCGCCTGCATGCACCCGATGCTGTGCACTGGCTGGGCACTGATGAATTCGGCCGGGACGTGTTCAGTCGCTTGATGATTGGTGCACGCACCAGCCTGTGGATCAGCCTGCTCTCGGTGAGCGTGGCGGTTATCTGCGGCACGGTCATCGGTATGCTTGCCGGTTACCTGCGCGGCTGGACCGACCAGGTGCTGATGATGCTCAACGATGCGCTGCTGGCGTTCCCGGGTATTCTCATGGCCCTGGGCATCATGGCAATCATTGGTGCCAGCCAGTACGGCATCGTGCTCGCCCTGGGCATTGCCTACACCCCGTCAGTGGTGCGTGTGGTACGAGGCAGTGTGTTGTCGTTGCGTGAGCTGGAGTTCATCGAGGCGTCTCGGGTAATCGGCAACTCCGAGCTGTACACCATGTTCCGCCATATCACCCCCAACTGCCTGGCGCCGCTGTGTGTGCTGGGTACCAGCATGTTCGGCTGGGCGTTGCTCTCGGAGAGTGCGCTGAGCTTCCTTGGCCTGGGCGTTCCGCCGCCGGCCGCGACCTGGGGCAGCATGCTCTCGGCGAGCCGCACCTACATCTCTACAGCGCCGTGGCTGGGGATCTTCCCGGGCATCTTTATCAGCCTGACGTTGCTGGCTATCAATCTGTTTGGCGATGCCTTGCGTGATCGTCTCGACCCGCGCATGAGGAAATGAGCATGAGCGTTCCAGTGCCATTACTGGCTGTTGAAAATCTACAGATTCGCGTCGGTGCGGACGGCCCTCTGGCCGTCGATGATTTCAGCTTCACCATGGCCCCTGGCGAGATCGTCGCGCTGGTAGGCGAATCGGGCAGCGGCAAGACCATGGCCGCACGCGCAGCCATTGGCTTGCTGCCGGCACCGATGCAGGTCTGTGGTGGGCGCATCCTGTTCCAGGGAGAACCGCTGGACAGCGGCAATGCCAAGGCGATGCGTGAAGTGCGCGGTGCGCGGATCGGCATGGTGTTCCAGGAACCAATGGTTTCGCTCAACCCCGCGCTGACGATTGGCCGGCAGATGAGCGAAGCGCTCAAACTGCATACCACGCTGGATGCGGCGACGATCCGCGAACGCTGCAGCGCCATGCTGCAACGCATCGGTATCAAGGATGCCGAGAAATGCCTGGGGTCCTACCCGCACCAGTTCTCCGGCGGCATGCGCCAACGCATCATGCTGGCCTCGGTGATGTTGCTGCGTCCGGCGCTGCTGATCGCTGACGAGCCAACCACGGCGCTCGATTGCCTGGCGCAACTGGACGTGATCGAGTTGATGCTGGAGCTGACGCGCGAGCAAGGCACTGCGATTTTGTTCATCAGCCACGACCTGTCCCTGGTGGCGCGTTATGCCCACAAGGTGGTGGTGATGCGTACGGGCAAGGCGGTGGAGCAGGGCCGCATCGAAGACATCCTGTTCGCGCCGAAGGCCGACTACACCCGGCAGCTACTTGAAGCGCTGCCACGGCGCGGCGAGCTGGTGCCGTTGCCGGCCGCAGGTCACGCGCTGTTGCAGGTCCGGGATGTGTGCATCGAACACCCGGGACCGCGCAGTTTCTGGGGCCGCAGCGTGCCCAAGCGCGTGGTGCATTCGGTGAACCTGAGCATCGCGCCGGGCGAGACCTTGGCCTTGGTCGGTGGCAGTGGTTCGGGCAAAACCACCCTCGGGCGGGCAGTGGTCGGTTTGGTCACGCCCTGCGCCGGGTCCATCCTGTTCCAGGGCGTGGATATCCTCAAGGCCGCCAACCGTGCACATCGCCTGCAATGCCAGATGATTTTCCAGGACCCGTACTCTTCCCTCGATCCCCGCATGACCGTCGGCCAGATCATTGCCGAGCCGCTGCGCCATGAGCCGGAGCTGACGGCTACGCAAAAACGCCAACGGGTCACCGAGACACTGACTGACGTCGGCTTGCCCGAGCAGTTTCGTGAGCGCTTTGCCCATCAACTCTCCGGTGGCCAGCGCCAGCGCGTAGCGATTGGCCGGGCGCTGGTCAGACGGCCCAAGCTGGTGATTGCCGACGAGCCGATTTCGGCGCTGGACATGACCATTCAAAAGCAGATTCTCGAGTTGTTCGAGCGCTTGCAACGCCAGTACGGGTTCGCCTGCCTGTTCATCTCCCACGACCTGTCAGCAGTGGAACGCATCGCTCATCGCGTGGCAGTGATGAACCAGGGCGAAGTGGTCGAGATGGGGCCGCGCGATACCCTTTTCGACACCCCGCAACATCCCTATACCCGCCGGCTGCTCGCAGCGGCCAGCCCCTTGGAGAAATGTGCGGATGGCAGCTACCGCCTCCGCGCCAGTGTGATTTAGGTACTGCGGCACCCCAGGCCACGTGTTGACCCCCAAACCTTCGTCAATCGGTGATTGGCGAAGCGGGCGAAGCCATGGCCGAAGAAAACAAAAACAACCCCACTCAACCTGTCTGCCAGGAACCCACGCATGAATAACCGCATCAACAAAGTCGTCACCAGTGCCAGCGCCATGGGCGTCGGTTTCATGCCCTTGTTTGCCCAGGCCGACTTTGTCGCCGACAGCAAGGCCTCGCTTGAATTGAAGAACTATTACTTCAACCGCGACTACCGTGAGTCCAGCGGGCAGAACAAGCGCGCCGAGTGGGCGCAGGGGTTTATTCTCGACCTCAAGTCGGGCTTTACCGACGGCACGCTGGGTTTTGGCCTGGACGCGGTCGGCATGCTGGGCGTGAAGCTCGACTCGAGCCCGGATAATTCCGGCACCGGCCTGCTGGCGCGCTCAAGTTCGGCCGAGCCTGGCTCGCCCAGCTATGCACGCCGTGCCCATGACAATTACTCCAAACTCGGCATCACCGGTAAGGCGCGCATGGCCCAAAGCGAGCTGCGAGTGGGCTACATGGTGCCGGACCTGCCTACCCTGCAACCCAACCTCAGCCGTCTGTTCCCGCAGAGCTTCAGTGGCACAGCGTTCACCTCCAAGGACATCGACAATCTGACCCTGACCGTGGGCCAACTGGACCAGGTCAAGCAACGCGACTCGACCCACTACGAGGACATGGGCCTTACCAGCCAATACGGCGCCTACAAAAGCAGCGCCAAAAGTGATGAATTCCGCTACGCCGGCGGCGAGTACAAGCTCACGCCTACCACGGTCGTGACCTATCAGTACGCGCAACTGGAAAGCCTCTACCAACAGCACTACCTGGGTTTGAAAAATAGCTTCAAGTGGGGCCCCGGCACGATCAAGACCGACATTCGTTACTTTAATGCCAGTGAAGACGCCGCGGCCCTGGCCGGCAAGGTGGATAACCGCGCGTTGAGTACGCGCATCGGCTACAGCCTCTATGGCCACAACCTCAGCGGCGGTTACCAGAAACAGTACGGCTCGACGCCGTTCACCTACGTGGACGGCACCAACACCTACCTGTTTACCGAGTACCAACTGGCTAACTTTTCCCAGACCGGCGAGCGCGTGTGGCATGCCCGCTATGACTATGACTTCGCCTCGCTGGGCCTGCCGGGCCTGCTGTTCTCGACGCGTTACGCCAAGGGCGACAACGCCAAGGTCATCGGCTTCAAGGGCGAAGGGCGCGAGTGGGAGCGCGATTTCACCCTTGGCTACGTGGTGCAAAGCGGCACGTTCAAGGATGTGTCGCTGCGTTGGCAGAACGCCAGCGCCACCAGCAACTTCACCCGTGACACGAACGAAAACCGAGTGATCCTGGGTTACACCGTGGCGCTCTGGTAGCAGTAACGGCGTGCAACAGGGTCAGCCTGTTGCACGCCAAGGCAGTGAAAATGAGGGGATAGATCAGATGACGAGTTTGCCGTTGCGACGGGCACTGCCCAGCCAACAACGCGTATCGGCGCGTGGCGTGAGTGATTTCATTGGGGCGGTGAACGCTGCAGGCCTGGAGCTGCACAGTTTCATGCTGTACCGCGACGGTGCGGTGGTGGCCGAAGCGTTTTGGGCGCCTTATCGCGCCGAGCGCTTGCATGTTCAGCATTCGGTCACCAAAAGCTGGGTATCCATGGCCATCGGGCTGTTGGTGGATGACGGCGTGCTGACGCTGGATGCCAAGGTGGTGGATTTTTTTGCCGCAGATTGCCCGTCATCCATCAGCGCCAATCTGGCAGCCATGACCGTGGGCGATTTGCTGACCATGCGCACCGGCCATCGCCAGGGCATTTCCGGCGGCGCCTGGCGTGGGCGCGGTGAGAGCTGGGTCAAGCTGTTCCTCAGTGAACCGGTTGAAGACCCACCAGGGCAGCAGTTTATCTACAGCAGTGCCTCGAGTTTCATGCTCTCGGCGATTGTCAGCGTGGTCAGTGGCCAGACGGCCTTTGAGTTGTGCAATACACGTATTTTCCAACCCATGGCCATGGGGACCATCGAATGGGACCTTGCACCTGACGGCTTCAACACTGGCGGCAATGGCCTGAGTTGCAGCACCGAGGACTTGCTCAAGTTCGGTGTGCTGCATTTGCAGCAAGGCAACTGGGAAGGACAGCAGTTGCTGTCCCGGGAGTGGGTGGCCGAAGCCACCCGTGGGCATGTCGATGATGTTTGGATGGGGGCCTTCGACGGCAAGCGCTACCAGGGCCGCGACTCGAGCGATGCAGGTATCACGCGCCGTGAAGGCTACGGCTACCAGTGGTGGATGACCCTGCACGGTGGCTACTACGCCTCCGGGGTATTCGGCCAGCAATGCATCGTCTTGCCACGCCATAACGCGGTGATTGCGTTTACCGCCGGGCTACCCTTGGGCGAGCGACGCTTGCACAGCCTGCTTTGGGAACATCTTTTGCCCGCGCTGGATGGGCCCGTCGACGGCACGGCGGACGCCGAGTTGGCGGCGCTGTTGGCAAGCCAGCGGTTGCCGCCCCTGCCAGGGGCGTCTACCTCGCCGCGTCACGCCGAGTTCAACGGCACGTTTGTGATGGAGGCCAACGACGATCAAGTCAGCGAAATACGCTTGGAGCTTGGCGCTGACCATTGCGACTTCTACCTCACCGACCCCCGTGGCACACACTGCATTCGCGCCGGGCTGGCCGACGGCATCGAAAGCCGGACCAGCATGACCGGCCATTATCTGCATCACCAATACCAGCCGGAACTCACTCCGGTGGTGGCACAGGCGCGCTGGACCGGCGACGGGGTATTAAGCATGACCTGGCAGTTTGTCGAGATGGCGTTTTGTGACCGTGTCAGCTGCCGTATTGAACGCGGCATGTTGTACGTGGACCGCAGCGTCAACGTTAACGCAGGCCCGTTGCAGCGCCCGACGCTGACGGGCCACCGAAGAACAGTTTTGCAGGAGTCGCTATGAACGATATTTCCAACCCGACAGGTTCCGAGTGTGGCGCGTTCTGGGCGCCGTTTACCCCGATGCGCCAGTTTCAGCAGCAACCGATGATGTTCGCCAGTGCTGACGGCATGTACTACACCACCACCGATGGGCGTCGTGTACTCGATGCAATGGCGGGCCTCTGGTGCGTCAATGCCGGGCATGGCCAGCCGAAAATCGTCGAGGCCATTCGCGAGGCGGCGGGGCGCCTGGACTTTGTCTCGTCATTCAAGATGAGTCATCCCCATGCCCTGGAGATGGCCGAGCGCCTGATCGACATCAGCCCGGTCGGTATGGAACAGGTGTTTTTTACCAACTCAGGTTCCGAGGCCGTCGACACCGCGTTGAAGATTGCCCGGGCGTATCACCAGGCCCGCGGTGATAGCCGCCGTACCAAGTTTATCGGGCGTGCCAAGGGCTATCACGGCATGGGGTTCGGTGGGCTGTCGGTGTCGGGTATCGGCCGGCAGAAGCGTGACTTCGGTCCGCTGTTGGGCGAGGTGTCACACCTGCCGCTGCCTTACGATGCGGGTATGCGTTTCAGCGCCGGGCAACCGCAGCAGGGGGCACCGTACGCCGAAGCGCTGACACAATTGCTGGACATTCAGGATCCGAGCACTGTGGCGGCGGTGATCGTGGAGCCGGTGACAGGCTCCGGCGGGGTGTACCCGCCGCCCCATGGTTACCTGCAACGCTTGCGCGAGATCTGTACCCGGCACGGTGTGCTGCTGATTTTCGATGAAGTGATCACAGGATTTGGCCGCGTGGGCGAAAGCTTCGCCGCCCAGGCGTTCGGTGTAACGCCAGACCTGATCACCACCGCCAAAGGCCTGACCAACGGCGCCGTGCCCATGGGCGGCGTTCTGGTCAGCGGTGCGGTCTACGAAGCGTTCATGGCCGGGCCGGCGAACGTCATCGAACTGATGCACGGCTATACCTATTCGGCACATCCCTTGGCGTGTGCGGCCGGGTTGGCGACCATCGAGGTGCATCGCGAACTGAACATCAATCAACACGTCAAGGTGGTCAGCGGGCCCTGGCAGTCGGCCGCGCTGGCACTGCGGGGTGTGGGGCCGGTGTTGGACGTACGCACCATCGGTTTGCTGTGTGCCGTCGAGCTCGAACCGCGCCCTGGCGCTGCCGGCGCGCGTGGCAGTGAAGTGGCGCAGTGGTGCTTTGAGCACGGGGTACTGGTGCGTGGTTCGGGCGATACCATCGTGATTTCACCGCCGTTGCTGATCAGCCAGCAGGAGATCGCCCAGGTGTTCGACACCTTGGCGCAAGCCTTGAGCCAGGTGGCCTGAAGGGAGTCGAGGGTATGTCCGATTTGTTTGAGTTCTACATTGACGGCGCCTGGGTCAAACCCCACGGTGAAACTGTCGAGACAGTGGTCAATCCGTCCACCGAGCAGGAAATCGCGCGCATCATTCTGGGCGACATTCATGATGTCGACCGTGCGCTCGGCGCGGCCCGGCGAGCTTTCCCGGCGTTCTCTGCGAGTTCGCTCGAGGCACGTGTCGACTTGTTGCAGCGCATCATCGAAGCCTACAAACGCCACAGCGAGGCGTTGATCGAGGCGGTTCATCTGGAGATGGGGGCGCCACTGTCCCTGGCCCGAAGCGCTCATGTCCCGGCCGGCCTGGGCCATCTGACGCAGGCGCTGCAAGTGCTGCGCGAGTACCGCTTCGAACGGCGCCTGGGCCAGACGCTGGTGGTGCGTGAGCCTATCGGCGTGTGCGCGCTGATCACCCCGTGGAACTGGCCACTCAATCAACTCACCTGCAAGCTCGCACCTGCCCTGGCGGTGGGCTGCACCGTCGTACTCAAGCCCAGTGAGTGTGCGCCGTTGTCGGCGCATATCGTCGCGCAGATCCTGCATGAGGCCGGGGTGCCGAAGGGGGTGTTCAACCTGGTCAACGGTAATGGGCCGGTTGTTGGGGCTGCGCTGGCCAGCCATGCCGAAGTGGATATGGTGTCGTTTACCGGCTCGACCCGTGCCGGCATCGCAGTGGCGAAGGCGGCAGCCGATACAGTGAAGCGTGTGTCCCAGGAACTGGGCGGTAAATCCGCGAATATCCTGCTCGACGACGCCTGCCTGCCCAGCGCGGTGCGCCACGGGGTGCAGGCCTGCATCCGCAACAGTGGCCAGTCGTGCAATGCGCCGACACGCCTGCTAGTACCGCGCGAGCAGCAACTGGCGGTGATTGATATCGTCCGGGAAGTGCTGGCGCAGGTGTGCTTTGACGACAGTAACCCGACCTGCGCCATCGGTCCCGTGGCCAATGCCCTGCAATTCGAACGGGTTCAGACGATGATCGCCCGGGCAATCGCCGAGGGTTCGCGCTTGATCGCCGGAGGGCTTGGGCGGCCACAAGGGATTGAGCGCGGCTACTACGTGCAACCTACGGTATTTGCCGACGTCACCCCGGACATGCTCATAGCGCGCAAAGAGATCTTCGGTCCGGTCCTGGCGATCATGCCGTATGACAGCGAAGCCGAGGCGATAGCTATCGCCAACGACAGCCCTTATGGCTTGTCAGGTTACGTCACCTCGACCAGCCTCGAACGCAGCCGCGGGGTTGCGCGGCAATTGCGTACTGGCATGGTCCACCTCAATGGCGCCCGGGCTGATCAGGCTGCGCCGTTTGGCGGCTATAAGCAGTCGGGTAATGGGCGTGAGTGGGGGGAGTTGGGGTTTGAAGAGTACCTGGAGAGCAAGTCGCTGTTTGGGTATTAACGGCTTCAGAGGCGCGCCACGGGGCGACAGATAAATCAATGTCCCCTTTGCGCGCTGGTTGGTGTTCACAGGTGAACAAGGCGGCAAAGCCGTAGGTTTTGTTCTCGGCCTGGAATCCGCCAATTGGTCATGGCGTCTTTCTTCAGCTCGAACCAGGCCTTAGCCACGTTTTCGACCCTGTGTGTTCACTCTCAGCAAGTTTGACGTGCCTAACCTCATCTCGCCGGGGCTTGGAATCAACTCCCAAAGCGAGCACCTCACGCGCCTCTGCGGCTTTCTTCCGAGCGTTGGCTGGCGAGCGTTCGAGGTTGGATCGAGCGCCATGTTGATACGACGTCGATCAACGGCTCGCGGTGATTGAAATTCCACATCATCAAGCCGCTGGCGCGTACTCGAAGCTGCAAGCCATTGCTGTCGCTGAGGCCGACGTCTTTACCTGTTGCCTTGACGACCTTGAGCTGGCGATCGGAGAGGCGGGTTGCGCTTTTCAGGCACAAAAAAAGACGTCCGTGGACGTCTTTGATTGATTATTTGGTGGAGCCGGGGGGATTTGAACCCCCGTCCGCCAGTACTCCGCTGTCGGTACTACATGCTTAGCCGTGTCTATTGAGTTAACCCTCAGCGACCCGACGGGCAGGGTGCTTTGGGCGAGTTGTGTAAGTTTTAGCCGCTTCGTCCACAACGTACTGCACGGCGATTCTGTTCTATATGACAATCATTTTGGGTTTACAGACATCCCCTGATGATTGCTGGACCCGAAGGTACCAGGGGGGAAGGGCTAAGGCTGCTTACGCAGCGAGAGCGTAATCCCCGTAGGTTTCGTCATTGGCAACTATAGGAAGTTGCAACAGTGGATTTACGAGTTCTGTTACCAACTCGGCATGCACCTAAAGTTTCGCAACCGGCGTCGAATCCTAAACGGCCCCGAACCTGTTGTGCATAACCAACAGGTGGACAGATTCTACGCTAACCGAGGCCAGAAGGCCAACCCGAAGGTTGGCCCAATGCATCGGCCTACTGATCGCCCTTGGTGTTGTTCTGCAATTTCTGGATCGCTTGGGTGGTCAGGGAGATGCAGTTCTTGGTGCCTTGCTCGGTGCCCTTGGCCTGTTCGGCGGTGGCTTGCTGCACCGTGGCGTCAATGTCGCTGCTCAGGTCCGAGCTCATGGCTTCGGTGCTGACCTTGGCATCGCGGATCTTTTGCAGGTTGATCTGGCACAGGTCCTCTTGCCCGGCGGCAAACACCGGTGAGGCCAGAATCGCGGCGGTAATGAACAGTCCAGCCATTGCGGAACGCTTCATGGTTATCTCCTTGATCGCGGGGGGCTCGGTGTTGCCGGTCAACAGGACAGGCGGCCGAGTGGGGCCAAGCCCTTTGGGGGCGGGCCTAGAAAATGGACCCTGGCCGGGTGCTGGGGTTCGGTTTTTTTTTGCGATGAAACGTAGCAGTTGTTATCGCATTTAAGCAGGCACAAAAAAGGGGCGAAATCGCCCCTTGTTGTTCCGCCCCTGAGGTCAGGCCGTCTTGGCCCGGGTCACCCGATCCACCAGGTAGACCAGCCCGTGATAGTCGATCCCGCCATGCTGGCTGAGGCCGATTTCACAGGTGCGGCTGGTGGAGATGCCTTCGCTGCAATACTGCACCGCGTCCTTGAGGCTGCGCAGGGAGTGGGCGTTGAGTTCCGGGGTGGTGAAACCCTTGTCGCCGGCGAAACCACAGCAATGGATGCCTTCGGGGATCACCACGTTGTTGCTGCAACGCCGGGCCAGGTCGATCAAGGCCTGGCTCTCGCCCAGGTGCTGGGTGCTGCAGGTGACGTGCACCGCGATCGGCGCTTCCTGCGGCGTGAACTCCAGGCGTTCCAGCAGGTGGGTGCGGATGAAGCGCACCGGGTCGTAGAGGTCCAGGCGCACGTCCCCCAGGTCCTGCACCAGGCGCAGGGTGCAAGGGCTGGTGTCGCAGTAGATCGGGTCGAGGCCGCCCCGGCTGGCGTGGAGCAGGGCGCCGATCAGTTCCTGGCGCTTGTCCTCGGCCTGGGTGGCGTAGCCCTTGGACGCGAACGGCTGGCCGCAGCACAGGTTGTCCAGGTTGTCCGGCAGCACTACTTGATAACCGGCCTTTTCCAGCAGACCGCGGGTTTTCTCGTAGAGCGAGCTTTGCTCCTTGTCGCCCGCCGCTGGCCCCATGACCCGGGACACACAGGCTGCCAGGTACACCACCCGCGGACGCGCGTCGCTGACGCTCGGGCTGAAGCGAATGGCCTTTTCCGGCTGTGGCATGGCGCTGCTCCACTGCGGCACCTGGCCTTTGGACAGGCGTGTCAGGCTCGCCGACAGCTTGCTCAGGCGCGGCGCGCCCAAGAGCATGCGCGCACCGTTGGCCACGTGCAGGGTGAAGCGGGCGCCCTGCAAGGTGGTGGCGAAGTGTGAGCCGAGCCAGTCGGCGGTGCCGTTATGGGTGGCGTGTTCACTGCGCAGTTTCTTCACCAGCTCGCCGGTGTTGATGCCCACTGGGCAGCGCTGGGCGCACAGCCCGGTGGCGGCGCAGGTGTCGATGCCCTGGTACTGATAGGCCGCTTCCAGTTCCGTGGTGTCGATGCCGGCCCGTTTGCGTGCCTGGATATCACGCCAGATGACGATGCGCTGGCGCGGGCTCAGGGTCAGCCCCTTGGACGGGCACACCGGCTCGCAGAAGCCGCACTCGATGCACTTATCCACAATCTCGTCGGCCGCCGGCAGTGGCTTGAGGTGCTTGAGGTGGATCTGCGGGTCTTCGCTGAGCACCACGTCCGGGTTGAGGATGTTGTTGGGGTCCAGCAGGCGCTTGAGTTGCCACATCAGCTGGTAGGCATCGCTGCCCCATTCCAGCTCGACGAAGGGTGCCATGTTGCGCCCGGTGCCGTGCTCGGCCTTCAGCGAACCGCCGAATTCCACCGCCACCAGTTGCGCCACGTCGTCCATGAACGCCTGGTAGCGGTTCACTTCCTCGCTGCTGTTGAAGCCCTGAGTGAAGACGAAGTGCAGGTTGCCCTCCAGGGCGTGGCCGAACAGGATCGCTTCGTCGTAGTGGTGCTTGTCGAACAGCTCGATCAGGCGGTTGACACCGATGGCCAGCTGTTCCACGGGGAAGGTCACGTCTTCGATGATCACCGTGGTGCCGGTCTTGCGCACCGCGCCCACCGCCGGGAAGGTGTCCTTGCGAATCGCCCAGAGCTTGGCGTTTTCCTGCGGGTCTTCAGTGAAGTCCACCTGTTTTTCCACCGGGAAGGTGGCCAGGGAATTCATGATCTGCGCCAGTTGCTCGTGCAGCAGTGATGAGGACGCGGCGCGGGATTCGATCAGCAGCGCGCAAGCGTTGGCCGAGAGTTGCTGGACGAAGGCCGGCATGCCGGGCTTGTCCTGCACCGAGCGCAGGCTGCGGCGGTCCAGCAGTTCCACCGCCGACACCGGCTGGCTCTTGAGCACGGTCACCGCGTTGCAGCAGGTTTCCACATCGGGAAAGACGATCAGCGCCGACGCCTTGTTCGGGTGGTCGATCACCGTGTCGTAGGTCACCGCGCTGATAAAGCCCAGGGTGCCCTCGGAGCCCACCAGCAGGTGGCTGAGGATGTCCAGCGGCTCGTCGAAATCCACCAGGGCATTGAGGGACAGGCCGGTGGTGTTTTTCAGCCGGTATTTGTGCCGGATCTTCGCGGCCAGTTCACTGTTGGCACGGGTGCTGCGGCCCAGTTCGGCCAGGCGCTCCAGCAACGGACCATGGCTGGCGCGGAAGGCGGCGATGCTGGCCTCATCCTCGGTATCCAGACGCGTGCCATCGGCCAGTACCAGGCGGATGCCGGCCAGGGTGTGGTAGGTGTTCTGCGCGGTGCCGCAGCACATGCCGCTGGCGTTGTTGGCGACGATGCCACCGATCTTGCAGGCGTTGATCGAGGCCGGATCGGGGCCGATCTTGCGCCCGAAAGGTGCCAGCCAGGCATTGGCCTGGGCGCCGATCACACCAGGCTGCAGACGAATCTGCGTACCCTGATGGCGAATCTCCTTGCCGTTCCAGTTATCCCCAAGAACGATCAGCACCGAGTCGCTGATGGCTTGCCCGGAAAGGCTGGTGCCCGCCGCGCGGAAGGTCACCGGCACCCGGTCGCGCTGGGCCAGCTGGAGCAGGGCCACCACTTCGTCTTCGGATTCGACGCGGATCACCAGTTTGGGGATCAGTCGGTAGAAGCTGGCGTCGGTGCCGAAGGCCAAGGTCGAGAGCGGGTCGTCGAAGCGCCGCTCCTGGGGGATCAGTTGCTGTGCATCACGCAGAAAAGCGGCCGGTAGGCTCATTGGTCCTCCAGGATCAGCACCACCAGGTCTTTCGGGCCGTGGGCGCCGTAGGCCAGGACTTGCTCGATATCAGCGGTCTTCGATGGGCCGGACACCAGCAGCGCGTTGGTCGGCATGCCGGCGGCCCAGTTCATCTGTTGCTGCACCTGATAGAAGTTGTCGCGGATCTCGCTGGCCTTGAGCAGGGCGAAATGCACCGGCGGCACCAGGCTCATCAGCCGCGGCTCTTCTCGGGTCGGCCAGAGGATCAGGCTGCCGGTGGCGGCGATGGCGCCCAGGGTGGTAGTGAGGCTGGCCGGGGTGTCGTTGAACAGCTCGGCTTTCCATTCTTCCACCGGGCGGTCGTAGGCCTTGAGCGCCGGCAGTTGCGGCTGCTCGGCCCAGTACTGGGTGACCCGCTGGCCGTGGGGCGTGCTCGGGGCGATCAGCAGGCTGGGCAACTGGCGTTCCTGCAGCAGGCGGGCCAGCAGCTCCGGCCAGTCGGCGGCGGTGCTCAGGTGGATTTCGGTGTGCACCGCTTCCATCTGTTTGCGCAGTTGCGGGATGCGTTGTTCCGCGCTGTAGGTGTAAGGCTCGGTGACCAGCGCCTCGTCGAAGTTATCCACAATCGGCGTGGTGCCGGTCAGGCTGTTGCGCAGCTTGGCGAGGATGTTGTGTTTCGCGCTCATCAGCGGTCTCCCTGCTTGTCCAGGTGCTCACGGGCCAGATCATGCAGCGACCGGGCAGCGGGTTTTGGCGCACTGTGGTTCTGCGTCCAAGGGCCGACCTTGCTCGGGGTGAGGGCGCGCAGGCGGGTGGCGGCCAGGGTGAACAGGCGATACAGGGTCGGCGAGCTATTGAGGCGGGCCCAGGCGTTCCAGATGAAACGTTCCTTGCGCGAGTACTTGCTGCCCTGGCCGCGCATCACTTGATGTGGGCTGTCCGGGGCCTTGACGTTTTCTTCCCGCAGTCGGCGCAGCAGCGCCGGGATCGGGATCTTCACCGGGCAGACCTCGCCACAGGCGCCGCACAGTGACGAGGCGCTGGGGTGATCCGGCACCTTGGCCAGACCGACCATGTGCGGGGTGATGATCTTGCCGATCGGCCCCGGGTAGACCTCGCCATAAGTGTGGCCGCCGACCCGGGTGTAGACCGGGCAGTGGTTCATGCAGGCGCCGCAGCGGATGCAGTTCAGGGTCTGGCGCAGTTCGCTGTCGGCAAACGCCTGGCTGCGGCCGTTGTCCAGCAGCACCAAGTGCACTTCCTGGGGGCCGTCCAGCTCATGCTCTTTGCGCGGGCCGGAGATCATGTTGACGTAGGTAGTGATGGGCTGGCCCAGGGCCGAGCGGGTCAGCAGCGACAGCAGGGGAACCACGTCCCGCAGGTTCTCGACGACTTTCTCGATCCCGGTGACGGCGATGTGCACTGGCGGCACGGTGGTGGACATGCGGCCGTTGCCTTCGTTTTCCACCAGCAGCAGGGTGCCGGTCTCGGCCACGGCGAAGTTGACGCCGGAGACGCCGATATCCGCTTCGAAGAATTTCTGCCGCAAGACCTTGCGACCGATCTGAATGAGTTGGTCAACGTCCTTGGTGTACTCCACGCCGAGTTTGTCGTGGAACAAGGACGCGACCTGACCGGCATTCTTGTGGATCGCCGGCATAATGATGTGTGAAGGCTTCTCGTGGTCGAGCTGGACGATGAACTCGCCCATGTCCGACTCAAGGCATTCAATGCCTTGTTCAGCGAGGACATGGTTCATTTCCATCTCTTCGCTGACCATCGATTTGCCCTTGATCACTTGCCGCGCCTCGTGAGCGCGGATGATCGAGAGGACGATGCCATTGGCTTCGTCCACCGTTTCCGCCCAGTGCACTGTCACACCGTTGCGGGTCAGGTTCTGTTCCAGCCGCTCGAGCAGGTCGGGCAGCTTGGATAACGCCCGGGCGCGAATCGCATTGCCCAGGGCGCGCAGGTGTTCTCTTTCGTGGGCATCGCTGAACGAAGCCGCACGCTTGGCCATGAGTGAATCCATGGCACTGCGAAAGTTGTTTCGCAGTTGTTGGTCACCTAGGGCCTGGTGGGCCCGGGTGCGAAAATCGTCCGCCACGTTGGTGGTCGGAATCAGCTCTGGGGTGCTCATTGCGCACCTCCAGTACGTTGCCAGAGGAAGCTCGCCAGGTGCTGGCCGCGCAATGCCTCTTGTTGTTTCTCCAGCGCGCCGTTGATGTTCATCAGGCAGCCGCAGTCGGCACTCAGTACCTGGTGGGCGCCGGATTCCTTCAGCGCCCGGGTCTTGTCCGCGACCATGGCGCCGGAGATGTCCGGCATTCGGACGCTGAAAGTCCCGCCAAAGCCACAGCATTCGCTTTCGTGGCTGTGTTCTACCCGTTCCACGTTGCTCAGCTGTGACAGCAACTCACGGCCGTGCAGGTGGGTGTTCATTTCCCGGCGTGCCGAGCAGGAGGTGTGCAGCGCCACCTTGACCGGTGCGCCGCTGTCCTTGAGCTGCACCTTGCACACGTGCAGGAGGAACTCGGCCAGTTCAAAGGTGCGGGCAGCCAGGGCCTGCACCTGTTTCAGCGTTTCGGGCTCGTCCTTGAACAAGTCCGCGTAATGCTCGCGCAACATGCCTGCGCAGGAACCCGACGGCACCACCACCGGATAGTCGCCGGCAAACAGCGCCAGTTGCGAGCGGGCCACGGTGCGCGCCTGCTCGGTGTAACCCGAGGTGTAGGCCGGTTGTCCGCAGCAGCTTTGCCCTTGCGGGTAATCCACGCGAATGCCTTCGCGCTCCAGCAGGTGAATCGCGTCCATCCCGGCTTCGGGATAGAACAGGTCGACCACGCAGGTGCCGAACAGGTAGACCCGCGCCGGCTTCGCACTAGGGTACTGCCGGGGTTCGGCCAGCGGCGGTGCGACACGGGTCGCATTGGGCACGGCGTTGTAGAAAAGCTCGCTCATCAGGCGTGTCTCCGGGTGGTCCCGGTTATTCGTCCGTTGCGGCGGCTGAAAGATAAACCAGCAAGCTTTCAGCAGCCTTGCAGACCGGGTGGTGAATGACTGACGCCGCGGGTGAGGGCGGCGTCGGTTCCATCGGTGTCGCAGGTGTTGCTTAGTGCACCAGCATGCCGGTGAACCAGTAGGCCTGGGCCAGGGTGATCAGACCGACAATAGTGGCAAAGAACAGACTGTGCTTGAGGGTGAAGCGGAACAGGTCCGACTCCTTGCCCACCAGGCCGGTGGCGGCGCAGGCCACGGCGATCGATTGCGGCGAGATCATCTTGCCGGTTACGCCGCCGCTGGTGTTGGCCGCGACCAGCAGGGTGTCATTGACCCCGATCTGGTGCGCGGTGGTGGCCTGCAGCGAGCTGAACAGGGCGTTGGACGAGGTATCGGAGCCGGTGAGGAACACCCCGAGCCAGCCCAGGAACGGCGAGAAGAACGGGAACGCCGCGCCAGTCGCTGCCAGGACCAGGGCCATGGTCGAAGACATGCCCGAGTAGTTGGTGACGAAGGCGAACGCCAGCACCATGCCGATGGACAGGATCGGCCAGCGCAGCTCGTAGAAGGTCTCTTTCAAAGTGGTCAGACCAGTTTTGAAGTCGATCTTCAGTACCACCATGGAGATCAGCGCGGAGAAGAAGATCGCCGTGCCGGTGGCCGAGATCGGGTCGAGCTTGAACACCGCCGGGATGGCCGTTGGCGTGGTCACGATCGGTGCCATCTTGATCACCAGCTGATCCAGGTGCGGGATGGCGAAGTTGAACACCCAGCCGTACATCGAGCCGCCGGCAGCGAACATCGCCTTGAAGGGCTTGAGGGTCCAGATGGTCACCAGCACGGTGAGGATCAGGAACGGCGACCAGGCCTTGAAGATCTGGCCCAGGCTGTAGGGTGAGGCCTGGGTTTGGCGTGGCTGGCCGAAGCCACCGGCACTGGCGGTGATGGCCGCGCTGGAGGTGGCACCGGCAATCTGCGCGCCGGCGGTGCGCTTGGGCTGCCAGATTTTCAGGAACAGGGTCAGGGAGATCAGGCTGGCCAGGGCCGAGGTGATGTCCGGCAGTTCCGGACCGATGAAGTTCGAGGTGAAGTACTGGGTGACGGCGAAGCTCAGGCCTGCCACCAGAGCGGCCGGCCAGGTCTCTTTGACGCCGCGCATGCCGTCCATCATGAACACCAGCCAGAACGGCACGAACAGCGACAGCAGCGGCAGTTGGCGGCCGGTCATGGCGCCGATCTTGAAGGCGTCGATGCCCGTCACCTGGCCGGCGACGATGATCGGAATCCCCAGGGCGCCGAAGGCCACGGGCGCGGTGTTGGCGATCAGGCACAGGCCGGCGGCGTACAGCGGGTTGAAGCCCAGGCCCACCAGCAGGGCGGCGGTGATCGCCACTGGCGCACCGAAGCCTGCCGCACCTTCGAGGAAGGCGCCGAAGCAGAAACCGATCAGCAGCACCTGCAGGCGCTGGTCGTCGGTGATCGACAGCACCGAGCTGCGGATGATTTCGAACTGGCCGCTCTTCACGGTCAGCTTGTAGAGGAAAACGGCGGCGACAATGATCCAGGCGATGGGCCACAGACCGTAGGCAAATCCATAGCCAGCGGCAGCGAGGGCCATGTCGGCGGGCATCTGGAAGGCGAAGATCGCCACCAGGATCGACAAGGCCAGGGTGATACTCCCGGCGACGTGTCCTTTGAGACGGAACACGGCCAGAGCCAGGAAGAAGAACACGATCGGGATGACGGCGGCGAGGGCGGACAGGCCGAGGCTGCCAAGCGGGCTATAGAGCTGTTGCCAGGTTTGCATAATGGGGTGGCCCCTAATTGTTGTTGGTCAGGCACTGCTAGCGTCTTGGTTAATTGGTAAGACCAATTTACAATCGCTGTTGGCTAGGGTAAAAGCCTTGTGCTCGGTGTGTCAATTTGCCGCCCTAAAACTTTTGTCGAATGCGCTATGGCGCGGGCATCTGATCGGTGCAAATGGCCGTGTTCTGACAGGTGTTGGCGCGCCATGAATAGGCCAGAATAGAGCCCCCCGGCGAAGGGTCGGGAGGGGGGAGAGTGAGTTATGGGGTTTGATCAGATACGCCAGCGCCGTTTGTCCGACGATATCGTCGAGCGTCTGGAAGGGATGATTCTTGAAGGCACCTTGAAGGCTGGCGAGCGGCTGCCCGCCGAGCGCGCCCTGGCCGAGCAGTTTGGTGTCTCCCGGCCCTCACTGCGCGAGGCGATCCAGAAATTGACGGCCAAGGGGTTGCTGATCAGTCGTCAGGGCGGTGGCAACTATGTGGTGGAATCCCTGGGCTCGACCTTCAGCGATCCTCTGCTGCACCTGCTGGAAAACAACACCGATGCCCAGCGCGACCTGCTGGAGTTCCGGCATACGCTGGAAGCGTCCTGCGCCTATTACGCGGCGCTGCGGGCGACGGCAGTGGATCGTGAGCGACTGACTCAAGCCTTCGAGGAGTTGCAGGATTGTTATTCCCGTTCCGACGATGTCAGTCGTATCGAGGAGGGTGCGGCAGATGCCAAGTTCCATCTGGCGATTGCCGAGGCCAGCCACAACGCCGTGCTGCTGCACACCATTCGCGGGCTGTTCGACCTGCTCAAACGCAACGTGGTGACCAACATTGGCGGCATGTACAAGCAGCGTACGGAAACCCGCGACATGCTGATCAGCCAGCACCGCGACCTGTACCAGGCGATTATCGAAGGGCGGGCCGAAGAGGCGCGGGAAATCTCCAGCCGGCACATTCTCTATGTGCAGGAGGTGCTCGAGGAAGTGCGTCAGGAAGTACAGCGAGTGGCCCGGGCCGAGCGGCGCAAGGGCATGTAACGCAAATCGCCGGCAAGTCGGCTCCTACCTGGGTTCTGTAGGAGCCGGCTTGCCGGCGAAAACGACCTCAAGGCAGGAAGATCAGTCTTCCTTGCCCTTGGTCCGCACCGCGCGCTGCAGCTCACGATCGGAATCGCGCTCGCGTTCGGTATGACGCTTGTCGTATTCCTTCTTGCCCTTGCCCAGTGCGATTTCACACTTGACCAGGTGCTTGCTCCAGTAGAGCGAAAGGCACACGCAGGCGTAACCCTTCTGCTGCACGGCGGCAAACAGCTTTTCCAGCTCTCGCTGGTTGAGCAGCAGCTTGCGCGAGCGCGTCGGGTCGGCGATGACGTGGGTGCTGGCGGTGGTCAATGGCGTGAAGTGGCTGCCGAGCAACCAGGCTTCACCATCCTTGAGCAGCACATAACTGTCCACCAGCTGTGCCTTGCCTGCACGCAGACTCTTTACTTCCCAGCCGGCCAGGACCATGCCAGCCTCGAACCGATGTTCGATGAAGTAATCGTGACGCGCCTTTTTATTTTGCGCGATGGTCCCTGTTGGGTGTTTCTTCTGTTTAGCCATAGGGGCGGCATTATAGGGAGTTGCGCGCGCGTCGGCTACGGTGACGCAGCGTGCTTGAGCAGGTTGATTGAATCCCGGACAATGCGGCCTCTTTTTTTTCGGTTGGGCGCGTTAACGATGTCGACAGACAGGGTCTCTGTCCACGGCGGCTGGGCAAGCCGCTGGGTCTTTATACTCGCTGCAACTGGTTCGGCCGTGGGCCTGGGGAGTATCTGGAAATTCCCCTACATGGTCGGCGTCTATGGTGGTGGTGCCTTTGTCCTGGTGTTTCTGGCGTGTATTGCGCTGATCGGGTTGCCGGTGATGCTGGCGGAAACCCTGATTGGCCGCCGCGCGCGGCAAAGCCCGGCGAATGCCCTGAAGGTGCTGGCCCTGGAGGCCGGGCATTCGGCCAGGTGGTCCTGGGGCGCCTTTGCCGGAATGATCACGGCGCTGCTGATCCTCTCCTTCTATAGCGTGGTGGGTGGTTGGTCCCTGGACTACATCATCGACATGGGGCGCGGCGATTTTCAGGGTGTCACGGCGGATCAGGTCGGCGCCTATTTTTCCGCGGTGACGGCCGACCCCTGGCGCCTGACCCTGTGGCACACGCTGTTCATGCTGTTGTCGGCGCTGGTGATTGCCAAGGGTGTGGTGGCCGGGCTTGAGCGCAGCCTGCGGGTCATGATGCCACTGCTGTTCGTGATGTTGCTGGTGCTGCTGGGCTACAGCATGACCACCGGGCATTTCATGCAGGGCCTGCACTTCATGTTCGACTTCAGCCTGGAGCGTTTGCTCGACGGGCTGTTGCCAGCCATGGGGCACGCGTTCTTTTCCCTCAGCGTGGGAGTGGGCTCGATCATGATCTACGGCGCCTACATGCCCAAGCATTCGTCCCTGGCCGGCACCGTGGTCGGGGTGGCGCTGCTGGATACCTTCGTTTCGCTGGTGGCTGGGATGGCCCTGTTCCCCATTGTATTTGCCGCCGGGCTGAACCCCAGCGAAGGGCCGGGGCTGATGTTCATCAGCCTGCCGTTTGCCTTCGGGAATGTGGCGTTCGGCCAGCTTATGGGCGTAGTGTTCTTTATCCTGGTGGCGATCGCTGCCTGGAGTTCGGCCATTTCCTTGTTGGAGCCGATGGTGGCTTATCTCGTCGAGAGGACTAAAATCCGCCGCGGCTGGGTGACATTCTGGCTGGCATTCAGTTGCTGGTTTGTGGGATTGGGAACGGTGTTCTCTTTCAACATCTGGCAACAGGCCAAATTTTTCGTGAACGAAGGCGGCGTTTTTCATCTCTACCAATGGGGCGCGGCCGGCGGTCTGGACTTCTTTGGTGTGATCGACTTTTTCACCTCGCGGATCATGTTGCCTCTTGGCGGTTTGTGCTTCGTGGTATTTGCAGGTTGGGTGATGGGCCGTGAGGCAGTTCGTGATGAGCTGTCGTTACGTAGCCCGCTGTTGTTCGCTCTGGCCTTGTTTTTGATGCGCTATGTGGCGCCCGTCGGCATTCTTGTGGTGTTTGCCGCCCAGTTGTGGAAATGAAGCTCACATGACGACCCATATTCAACGTTCGGCCCTTCTGCCCTATCCGGCGCAGTTCCTTTACGACCTGGTCAATGACGTGGCCCGGTACCCGGAGTTTCTGCCCTGGTGCTCGTCGGCCGAGGTGCTGGAAAGCAGCGAAGAGCGGATGCGCGCGAGCCTGGCGGTGGCCAAGGGCGGCATGAGCCAGCGCTTCGTTACCTGCAACAATCTGGTACCGGGGCAGTCGATCGAGATGAATCTGGAGGAGGGGCCATTCAATCAGTTGCATGGCGTGTGGGTGTTCAAGCCGCTGGGCGAGAAGGCCTGCAAGATCAGCCTTGATCTGTCTTTCGATTATGCGGGGCCTTTGGTTCGAGCGACCTTGGGGCCGCTGTTCAACCAGGCGGCGAATACCCTGGTGGACGCTTTCTGCCAGCGGGCCAAGCAGTTGCATGGCTGAGCCGATGATTTCGATTGAGGTGGCCTACGCGGCTGTCGATCGCCAGGCGTTGATCAGAGTGCAGGTGCCCCAGGGGTCGACGCTGCGTGCAGCCTTGCAGGCTTCAGCCATCGGGCAGCAATTTCCCGAACTGGATCTGGCGGCTTGTCCGGTGGGGATCTTCGGCAAGCAGGTCAGTGACCCTGAACAGCATGTGATTCAGGCGGGGGATCGGATTGAGGTCTATCGCCCATTGCTGGCCGATCCGAAAGAGGTTCGGCGTCTGCGGGCGGCGAAAGCGGCCGAGGCACGCAAGCGCGAATCGTGATTGATGGTGGCAGGCAATAAAAAGCCCGGGCATGCCCGGGCTTTTTTATTTCGCCACAAATTATTCCGGCGAAGTATCCAGTGGTTCAGGCGTAGGAACTGGCACGGTTTTCACGCCATCCACGTCCTTCTGGATCTGGTCGAGCAGCGAGCCAGGCTTGGCTGGTTTCTCGGCTTTTGGTTTCTCGACGTTCTCGGCAGGCGCTGTCACGGTGTTGGCGCTGTCCTTGCCCAGCAGGGCTTCGTCGCGGCTTACGCCTGGCATGAAGTCACCGGCCAAGCTGACCAGTTGGTCGTTGCCGTTGAAGATCAGGCTCACGCGTTCCTGTTGGCGTTCACCACCACCAGGCTGCAGGCTGTAGAGATAATCCCAGCGATCGGCATGGAACGTGTCGGTCAACAGAGGGTTGCCCATGATAAACCGTACTTGCCGTCGGGTCATTCCGGGGCGCAACTGGTCTATCATGTCCTGCGTGACGACATTGCCCTGCTGGATGTCGATTTTGTAAACCCCGGGGAATGAACAACCGGCGAGTGCGAGCAGTCCCACGAAGGTGAAACTGGTTAGCAAGAGCTTGGTGTTTTGCATCGGTGGGCGACTTCCACTATCTTGGCTGGGACAACGTAAACCCCGATCATACCCGCATTAAGAGAAGCTGCGAAGCAGCATCGGCGAGAAAGCTGACCATGGTTGAAAATAGCGAACTACGTAAAGCCGGCCTCAAAGTGACTCTGCCACGAGTCAAAATTCTACAAATGCTTGATTCCACCGAGCAGCGGCACATGAGCGCTGAGGATGTCTACAAGGCGCTGATGGAAGCTGGTGAGGATGTGGGTCTGGCCACGGTTTACCGTGTACTGACTCAATTCGAAGCAGCCGGACTGGTGGTACGCCATAATTTTGATGGCGGTCACGCTGTATTCGAGCTGGCGGATGGCGGTCACCACGACCATATGGTCAACGTGGAGTCTGGTGAAGTGATCGAATTCTTCGACGAAGAAATCGAAAAGCTTCAGAAGGCGATTGTCGAAAAGCACGGTTTCGAGTTGGTGGATCACAATCTTGTGCTGTACGTGCGCAAGAAGAAGTAAGCCCCTCACGCGGCGTTTATCGTCGTGAAACGATCGAAGGCGACCCTAGGGTCGCCTTCGTGTTTTGTGCCTATATAAAAGAAGCGCTGAAGGTTCAGGCCTTGGCGGTCACCACCATTTTCTTGGCGTGGGCCAGAGACTCCTTGGTCAGGTCGATGCCGCCGAGCATCCGCGCCACCTCCTCGACCCTCTCATTCTTGCCCAGCTTGGATACTGCGGTATGAGTGGCATCGCTGCCGCGCACCTTGTGCACGAACAGATGCTGATGCCCCTGGGCGGCGACTTGCGGCAGGTGTGTCACGGTCAATACCTGGCCGCGCTCGCCGAGGCGGCGCAGCAGCTGGCCGACGATCTCGGCTGTCGGCCCGCCAATCCCCACGTCGACTTCGTCGAATACCAATGTGGGAACCCGCGAGGTCTGCGCGGTGATGACCTGGATCGCCAGGCTGATACGTGACAGCTCACCGCCGGACGCGACTTTCGCCAGGGCCTTGAGGGGTTGCCCGGGGTTGGCACTGACCAGCAGTTCCACCTGCTCCAGGCCGTTGGGCAGCAGTTCATCGCTGCTGTTGGCGCGCAGCTCGATGGTGAAGCGCCCTCCGGGCATGCCCAGGCGCTGGATTTCCTGCTCCACTGCGCTGGCCAGGCTGGTCGCGGCCTGCTGGCGCAACTGGCTCAGTTCCTGGGCTTTCTCCTGATAATGACGAGCGAAGGATTGCAGCTCTTCGCCCAGCCGTTCGATGGATTCGTCATTGGCGTCCAGAGTCTCGATTTCATCCAGCAGGGTTTGCTGCATGGCGGCGAGTTCGAAGGGCTGGATGCGATGCTTGCGCGCCAGGGTATAGATGGCGTCGAGGCGTTCTTCGAGTTGTTGCAGGCGTGCCGGATCAGCGTCGAAGTGGTCAAGGAAACGATTCAACTCGCCCACGGCTTCTTCGACCTGGATCTGCGCGCTGGCCAGCAGGTTGGTGGCCTCGCCCAGGGAGCCCGAGGAGTTGCCGATGCTCGACAGGCGGTTGAGGCTGACAGTCAGGGCGTTCAGGACATTGCCTGAATCACTTTCGCTGCATTGCTCCACCACCTGGCGGCAGATGCCCAGCAGGGTTTCGGCATTGGTCAGGTTCTTGTGCTCCTGCTCCAGCTGTTCGAGTTCATTTTCCCCGAGCCCCAGGTTTTCCAGTTCTTCGAGCTGGTAGCTGAGCAGTTGATGGCGAGCGCGCTGCTCGTCGCCGGAGTTGGACAGGCGCTCCAGCTCCAGGCGGGTCTGGCGCCAGCGCTGCGCAGCCAGTTGCACCTGGCGCGCCAGGTCGGTTGCGCCGGCGTACTCGTCCAGTAGGCGCCTATGGGTATCGGTCTTGAGCAGCGACTGGTGTTCATGCTGGCTGTGGATATCGATCAGCAGTTCGCCCAGGGCTTTCAAGTCTCCGAGCGGGCAGGGCGTACCGTTGATATAGCCGCGGGAACGTCCTTCTGCCGTGATGACCCGACGCAGGATGCACGGGCCGTCGGTGTCCAGGTCACGCTCGGCCAGCCAGGCGTGGGCCTCGGGGATATCCGCCAGATCGAAGGTGGCGAGGATATCGGCCTTGTCGGCTCCGGGGCGTACCACGCCGCTGTCGGCACGATCACCCAGGGTCAGGCCGAGCGCGTCGAGCATGATCGACTTGCCGGCACCGGTCTCGCCGGTAATGACGCTCATCCCGCGATCGAGTTCCAGATCCAGGTGTTCGACGATGGCGTAATTGTGTACGGACAGGTGCACCAGCATTAAGGCCGCTCCCAAACTAGATGTCTGGTTATTTATACAGTGTTTTGTTTCGGGCTGACAATGCTTTCCCTTAGCTCGATTTGCTTGGTCGTTCTGGCTTTTTAGTGCGCTCGGTAATGTCCACATACAGGATTTATCGGGTCGGAACGACTTTTGCTGTGGCTGCGGACTTGAACCTTGAAAATGCGACCCCATATAGCTGGGCAGAAGAGTGAGCCCGGCTCACAGACGATATTGAAAGGAGAATTTCATGGCTGACGAACAGACGCTGGATACGCAAAATCTAGACGCCAATCAGGCTCCCGAGGCATCGGGTGATGACCTGGCGGCTCGTGTACAAGTGCTCGAAGAGCAACTGGCTGGCGCGCAGGATCAGGCTTTGCGTGTTGCTGCCGATCTGCAGAACGTCCGCCGCCGCGCCGAGCAGGACGTGGAGAAAGCTCACAAATTCGCGCTGGAGAAGTTTGCCGGCGACCTGCTGCCGGTGATCGACAGCCTGGAGCGTGGCCTGGAGCTGTCCAACCCGGACGACGAAAGCATCCGCCCGATGCGTGAAGGCATCGAGCTGACCTTGAAGATGTTCCACGACACCCTCAAGCGTTATCAGCTGGAAGCCATCGATCCACACGGCGAACCCTTCAACGCTGAACAGCATCAGGCCATGGCCATGCAGGAAAGCGCGGATGTCGAGCCGAACAGTGTTCTGAAAGTGTTCCAGAAGGGCTACCAGCTCAACGGTCGCCTGCTGCGCCCGGCCATGGTCGTGGTCAGCAAGGCTCCTGCACCGGTTTCGCCTTCGATTGACGAAAAGGCTTGAAAACGGCTGTAGAGCCCCCATTTATCAGTCAAGCGTTTAAGTGCTACCGCAGTTTGCCACCACAGCTGCGGCATCCAAATCCAAAGTTTCGGGAGAGTTAACATGGGCAAGATTATCGGTATTGACTTGGGGACCACCAACTCGTGCGTCTCCATTCTTGAAAACGGCAACGTAAAAGTTATCGAAAACGCTGAAGGCGCGCGTACCACGCCGTCGATCATCGCGTACGCCAACGATGGCGAAATCCTGGTAGGTCAGTCGGCCAAGCGTCAGGCTGTCACCAACCCGCACAACACCCTGTACGCAGTAAAGCGTCTGATCGGTCGTCGCTTCGACGAAGAAGTTGTGCAGAAAGACATCCAGATGGTCCCTTACAAGATCGTCAAGGCTGACAACAACGACGCCTGGGTTGAAGTGAACGGCCAGAAAATGGCTCCGCCACAAATCTCGGCTGAAATCCTCAAGAAAATGAAGAAGACCGCCGAAGACTACCTCGGCGAAGCCGTGACCGAAGCGGTCATCACTGTTCCGGCCTACTTCAACGACAGCCAGCGCCAGGCGACCAAAGACGCCGGCCGCATCGCAGGCCTGGACGTCAAACGTATCATCAACGAACCAACCGCAGCCGCTCTGGCCTACGGTATGGACAAGGCCAAGGGCGATCACACCGTGATCGTTTACGACCTGGGCGGTGGTACTTTCGACGTTTCGGTGATCGAAATCGCTGAAGTCGATGGCGAGCACCAGTTCGAAGTGCTGGCCACCAACGGTGACACCTTCCTCGGTGGTGAAGACTTCGACATCCGCTTGATCGACTACCTGGTTGATGAGTTCAAGAAAGAAAGCGGCATGAACCTCAAGGGTGACCCGCTGGCCATGCAGCGCCTGAAAGAAGCTGCCGAGAAAGCCAAGATCGAGCTGTCCTCGAGCCAGCAGACCGACGTCAACCTGCCGTACATCACTGCAGATGCCACCGGTCCTAAGCACCTGAACGTGAAGATTTCCCGCGCCAAGCTGGAGTCGCTGGTTGAAGACCTGGTTCAGCGCACCATCGAGCCTTGCCGTATCGCGCTCAAAGACGCCGGTATCGACGTGGGTTCGATCAACGACGTGATCCTGGTCGGCGGCCAGACCCGTATGCCGCTGGTACAGAAGACCGTAACCGACTTCTTCGGTAAGGAAGCCCGCAAGGACGTCAACCCGGACGAAGCTGTTGCCATGGGTGCTGCCATCCAGGGTGCGGTACTGGCCGGCGACGTGAAAGACGTACTGCTGCTGGACGTCAGCCCGCTGACCCTGGGTATCGAAACCATGGGTGGCGTGATGACCGCGCTGATCGAGAAAAACACCACGATTCCTACCAAGAAATCCCAAGTGTTCTCGACTGCCGACGACAACCAGGGCGCAGTGACCATTCACGTCCTGCAGGGCGAGCGCAAGCAAGCCGCGCAGAACAAGTCCCTGGGCAAGTTCGACCTGGCCGACATTCCACCAGCTCCACGTGGCGTGCCGCAGATCGAAGTGACCTTCGACATCGACGCCAACGGCATCCTGCACGTAGGTGCGAAGGACAAGGCTACCGGCAAGACTCAGTCGATCGTGATCAAGGCCAACTCGGGTCTGTCGGATGAGGAGATCCAGCAGATGATCCGTGACGCTGAGGCCAACTCGGAAGAGGATCGCAAGTTCGAAGAACTGGCCACCGCCCGTAACCAGGGTGATGCGCTGGTGCACTCGACTCGCAAGATGGTGGCTGACGCCGGTGACAAAGTGACCGCGGAAGAGAAAACCGCAATCGAAGCCGCCGTGGTTGCCCTGGAAGCTGCCGTCAAAGGCGACGACAAGGCCGCCATCGACGCCAAGGTCGAAGAGCTGTCGAAAGTCTCGGCCCCGGTTGCCCAGAAGATGTACGCCGAACAGGCCCAGCCTGCAGAAGGCGCGGCACCGCACGCCGAGTCCGCTGAAAAAGCCGACGATGTCGTCGACGCCGAGTTCGAAGAAGTAAAAGACCACAAGTAATGGCTTGTTGGTCGGCCGGTTGACTGCCTTTGGGCGGTGACTGGTAGGATGTCGCCGCGCGGGAGCTTGCTCCCGCGTTGGCGTGTCTGGAGTCAGCGAAATTTTGACGGCGTACAAGCTCCGTTTGTGCGCTGGCGGTCGGGTCGGAGAAGCTCCTGCTTTCCGGCTGTGATGACCGCAATGGTCGGCCCGCAACCGGGTTGGCTTTCCAAGACCAGGATCGTTGAATTGACGTGAGTTGGGTCCGGGCCTGTATTGGGGCTCAGCGAGTTTGGCAGAGCTCAGGAGGGTTTGCCGGACGTCCTTAAGAGTGCAAAGACTTATGGCAAAGCGTGACTATTACGAAGTGTTGGGTGTGGAGCGTGGCTCCAGCGATGCGGAGCTGAAAAAGGCTTACCGTCGCTTGGCGATGAAGCATCACCCGGACCGTAATCCCGGCGACAAAGCGTCGGAAGACATGTTCAAGGAGGCCAACGAGGCCTACGAAGTACTGTCCGATTCCAGCAAGCGTGCCGCGTATGACCAGTACGGCCACGCTGGTGTCGACCCGAGCATGGGTGGCGGGGGGGGCGGCTTCGGCGGGCAGAACTTCTCCGATATCTTCGGTGACGTGTTCAGTGATTTCTTCGGTGGCGGTCGGGGCGGTTCCCGTGGCGGTGCGCAACGCGGCAGCGACCTGCGTTACACCCTGGAGTTGAACCTGGAAGAGGCGGTGCGTGGCACCACGGTGAATATCCGTGTGCCGACACTGGTCAACTGCAAGCCATGCGATGGTTCGGGCGCCAAGAAGGGGTCTTCCCCTGTCACTTGTCCGACCTGTGGCGGTATTGGTCAGGTGCGCATGCAGCAGGGTTTCTTCTCGGTGCAGCAGACCTGCCCGCGCTGCCATGGCCAGGGCAAGATCATTTCCGATCCGTGCGATTCGTGCCACGGCGAAGGTCGGGTCGAAGAGTACAAGACGCTGTCGGTGAAAGTGCCGGCAGGTGTCGATACCGGCGACCGTATTCGCCTGTCCGGCGAAGGCGAGGCGGGGACCCAGGGTGGCCCGACTGGCGACCTGTATGTGGTGATCAATGTGCGTGAGCACGCGATCTTCCAGCGCGACGGCAAGCACCTGTTCTGTGAAGTGCCCATCAGCTTCGTAGATGCGGCGTTGGGTGGCGAGCTGGAGATTCCGACCCTGGATGGTCGGGTCAAGCTGAAGATTCCCGAAGGAACTCAGACCGGCAAGCAGTTCCGGATTCGTGGCAAGGGCGTTGCTCCCGTGCGTGGCGGCGGTGCTGGCGACCTGATGTGCCGGGTTGCGGTGGAGACGCCAGTGAACCTGAGTCGTCGTCAGCGCGAGCTGCTGGAAGAGTTGCGTGGTTCGCTGGATGACGACAACTCTCACTCGCCGAAAACCACCGGCTGGTTCGAGGGCGTCAAGCGCTTCTTCGGTGACCTGTAAGGAGTAACGCATGCGACGTATAGCAGTGATGGGCGCCGCCGGGCGCATGGGCAAGACCCTGGTCGAGGCCGTGCAGCTGCGTTCGCCGCTCTCCGGGCTGACCGCGGCGATCGTCCGTCCGGGCAGTTCTCTGGTGGGGGCGGATGCGGGTGAGCTGGCATCCCTGGGGCGTCTTGGCGTGCCGATGTCCGACAGCCTGGAGAAGGTGGTTGATGAGTTCGATGTGCTGATCGATTTTACCTTGCCGGAAGTGATGCTCAAGAACCTGGCGTTCTGCCGCAAGGCAGGCAAGGCCATGGTGATCGGTACCACCGGCCTGGGTGCCAGGGAAAAGCAATTGCTGGCCGAGGCGGGCAAGGAGATTCCGATCGTCTTCGCTGCCAACTTCAGTGTTGGGGTCAACCTGTCGCTGAAGCTGCTGGATATGGCGGCTCGGGTGCTGGGTGATGATGCGGATATCGAGATCATCGAGGCGCATCACCGACACAAGATCGATGCGCCATCGGGCACCGCCCTGCGCATGGGTGAGGTGATCGCCAGCGCCCTGGGGCGCGATCTGCAGCAGGTCGCGGTGTATGGTCGTGAAGGCCATACCGGCGCCCGTGAGCGTGAAACCATCGGCTTCGCCACGGTTCGTGGTGGCGATGTGGTGGGGGATCACACCGTGCTGTTTGCCACAGAGGGCGAGCGCCTGGAGATTACCCACAAGGCCTCCAGTCGCATGACCTTCGCCAAGGGCGCGGTGCGTGCCGCGCTGTGGCTGGACGGGCGCGAGGCCGGCCTATACGACATGCAGGATGTGCTGGATCTGCGTTGAGATGCATCTGATGCAGGGTTGAAGCGCAATGCTTGGACCCTGCTTCAAACCGCCAAGCGATGACCTGTCGCATTCCTCTGCCTTTAGGGCTCATTAGCGGTGGACCGAAAAAGCCTTTTTCTGTAAGCTACAGCTTTAGTGTGTCCACTAAAAGCGCGCAGATAATTCGACGAAGAAGCGGGGTGACGTGTCTATACGTCATTCCGCTTTTTTGCAACCTGCGATCGCCCTTTCAGGCTCTATTTACGGGAGGTCTTCTTGACTAAGCCAGCCATACTCGCCCTTGCTGATGGCAGCATTTTTCGTGGCGAAGCCATTGGAGCCGACGGTCAAACCGTTGGTGAGGTGGTGTTCAACACCGCAATGACCGGCTATCAGGAAATCCTTACCGATCCTTCCTACGCCCAGCAAATCGTTACCCTGACTTATCCCCACATCGGCAACACCGGCACCACGCCGGAAGATGCCGAGTCCGACCGTGTGTGGTCGGCTGGCCTCGTCATCCGTGACCTGCCGCTGGTGGCCAGCAACTGGCGTAACACCCTGTCTCTGTCCGATTACCTGAAAGCCAACAACGTGGTGGCAATCGCTGGTATCGACACCCGTCGCCTGACCCGCATCCTGCGTGAGAAAGGTGCACAGAACGGCTGCATCATGGCCGGTGACAACATTTCCGAAGAAGCGGCGATCGCAGCAGCGCGCGGCTTCCCTGGCCTCAAAGGCATGGACCTGGCGAAAGTCGTCAGCACCAAGGAAAGCTACGAGTGGCGTTCGACTGTCTGGGATCTGAAGACCGACAGCCACGCCACCATCGAGGCTTCCGAGCTGCCGTATCACGTGGTTGCCTACGACTACGGGGTCAAGCTGAATATCCTGCGCATGCTGGTGGAGCGCGGTTGCCGCGTCACCGTGGTGCCTGCCCAGACCCCAGCGAGCGATGTGCTGGCTCTCAAGCCTGACGGTGTGTTCCTGTCCAACGGCCCAGGTGACCCCGAGCCTTGCGACTACGCCATCAAGGCGATCAAGGAAATCCTCGAAACCGAGATTCCGGTGTTCGGTATCTGCCTGGGTCACCAACTGCTGGCCCTGGCCTCTGGTGCCAAGACCCTGAAAATGGGCCACGGCCACCACGGTGCCAACCACCCGGTCCAGGACCTGGACAGCGGCGTGGTCATGATCACCAGCCAGAACCACGGTTTTGCGGTGGATGAAGCCACGCTGCCGGGCAACGTCCGGGCGATCCACAAGTCGCTGTTCGACGGCACCCTGCAGGGTATCGAGCGTACCGACAAGAGCGCGTTCAGCTTCCAGGGCCACCCGGAAGCCAGCCCGGGCCCGAACGATGTGGCGCCGCTGTTCGACCGCTTCATCAACGAGATGGCCAAGCGACGCTAAACGCTCGCCTTGAAAGTGTAGCGAGCAGCGCTTGAGGGCGGCCCCGGCAAATCCGGCGGAACCCCTCAGGCGCCTCAGAGAATGTTCAAGACGGCTTGCCGACTGACCTGCGGATTTGAGTGACAACCCATGCCAAAACGTACAGACATTAAAAGCATCCTGATTCTTGGCGCTGGCCCGATCGTGATCGGCCAGGCTTGCGAATTCGACTACTCCGGCGCCCAGGCTTGCAAGGCCCTGCGCGAAGAGGGCTACCGGGTCATCCTGGTGAACTCCAACCCGGCCACCATCATGACCGACCCGGCCATGGCCGACGCCACCTACATCGAGCCGATCAAGTGGCAGACCGTTGCCAAGATCATCGAGAAAGAGCGTCCGGACGCGCTGCTGCCGACCATGGGCGGCCAGACTGCGCTGAACTGCGCCCTGGACCTGGAGCGTGAAGGCGTCCTGGAGAAGTTCGGCGTAGAGATGATCGGCGCCAACGCCGACACCATCGACAAGGCTGAAGACCGTTCGCGCTTCGACGCTGCCATGAAGTCCATCGGCCTGGCGTGCCCGCGTTCCGGTATTGCCCACAGCATGGAAGAGGCCAATGCAGTCCTCGACAAGCTGGGCTTCCCTTGCATCATCCGTCCGTCCTTCACCATGGGCGGCACCGGTGGCGGTATTGCTTACAACCGTGAAGAGTTCGAAGAGATCTGCGCCCGCGGTCTGGACCTGTCGCCGACCAAGGAACTGCTGATCGACGAATCGCTGATCGGCTGGAAAGAGTACGAGATGGAGGTGGTCCGCGATAAGAAGGACAACTGCATCATCGTCTGCTCCATCGAAAACTTCGACCCGATGGGTGTGCACACCGGTGACTCGATCACCGTGGCTCCGGCACAGACCCTGACCGACAAGGAATACCAGATCCTGCGTAACGCCTCCCTGGCGGTACTGCGTGAGATCGGCGTGGAAACCGGCGGTTCCAACGTGCAGTTCGGCATCTGCCCGAACACCGGCCGCATGGTCGTGATCGAGATGAACCCGCGGGTGTCCCGTTCCTCGGCGCTGGCTTCGAAAGCCACCGGTTTCCCGATCGCCAAGGTTGCGGCCAAGCTGGCTGTCGGCTACACCCTGGACGAGCTGTCCAACGATATTACCGGCGGCAAGACCCCGGCGTCCTTCGAACCGTCCATCGACTACGTCGTGACCAAGCTGCCACGCTTCGCCTTCGAGAAGTTCTCCAAGGCCGACGCGCGCCTGACCACCCAGATGAAGTCGGTGGGTGAGGTCATGGCCATCGGTCGGACCTTCCAGGAATCCCTGCAGAAAGCCCTGCGCGGTCTGGAAGTGGGCGTTTGCGGCCTGGATCCCAAGCTCGACCTGAGCAGTCCGGAAAGCATGAACGTGCTCAAGCGCGAACTGACCGTGCCCGGCGCCGAGCGTATCTGGTACGTGGCTGATGCCTTCCGTGCTGGCATGACCGTCGAGCAGATCTTCGGCATGAACATGATCGATCCTTGGTTCCTGGTGCAGATCGAAGACCTGATCAAGGAAGAAGAGAAGGTCAAGACCCTGGGCCTGTCGGCCATCGACCGCGACCTGATGTTCCGCCTCAAGCGCAAAGGCTTCTCCGACCAGCGTCTGGCCAAGTTGCTGGGCGTGACCGAGAAGAACCTGCGCACACATCGTCAGAAGCTGGAAGTGTTCCCGGTCTACAAGCGCGTCGACACCTGCGCCGCCGAGTTCGCCACCGACACCGCGTACCTGTACTCGACTTATGAAGAAGAGTGCGAAGCCGCACCTTCGACCCGTGACAAGATCATGATTCTGGGCGGTGGTCCAAACCGTATCGGCCAGGGCATCGAGTTCGACTACTGCTGCGTACACGCCGCCCTGGCGCTGCGCGACGATGGTTACGAAACCATCATGGTCAACTGCAACCCGGAAACCGTTTCTACCGACTACGACACTTCGGATCGCCTGTACTTCGAGCCAGTGACCCTGGAAGACGTGCTGGAAATCGTCCGTGTCGAGAAGCCAAAAGGCGTGATCGTGCAGTACGGCGGTCAGACTCCGCTGAAACTGGCTCGTGCCCTGGAAGCCGCCGGCGTGCCGATCATCGGCACCAGCCCAGACGCTATCGACCGCGCCGAAGACCGTGAGCGCTTCCAGCAGATGGTCGAACGCCTGAACCTGCGTCAGCCACCAAACGCTACCGTGCGCAGCGAAGACGAAGCAATTCGTGCCGCCGCCAAGATCGGTTACCCGCTGGTGGTGCGTCCGTCCTACGTGCTGGGCGGCCGGGCGATGGAAATCGTCTACGAGGAAGATGAGCTCAAGCGCTACTTGCGCGAAGCGGTGCAAGTGTCCAACGACAGCCCGGTGCTGCTGGACCACTTCCTCAACTGCGCCATTGAAATGGACGTGGATGCGGTCTGCGACGGCACCGACGTAGTGATCGGCGCCATCATGCAGCACATCGAGCAGGCTGGCGTTCACTCCGGTGACTCTGCGTGCTCGCTGCCGCCGTACTCGCTGCCGGCGCACATCCAGGACGAGATGCGCGAACAGGTCAAGAAAATGGCCCTGGAACTGGGTGTGGTTGGCCTGATGAACGTGCAGCTGGCCCTGCAGGGCGATCAGATCTACGTCATCGAAGTGAACCCGCGCGCTTCCCGGACCGTGCCGTTCGTTTCCAAGTGCATCGGTGTCTCCTTGGCGATGATCGCTGCTCGTGTGATGGCCGGTAAGACCCTGAAAGAGCTGGGCTTCACCAAGGAAATCATTCCGAACTTCTACAGCGTCAAGGAAGCGGTATTCCCGTTTGCCAAGTTCCCGGGCGTCGACCCGATCCTCGGCCCAGAGATGAAGTCCACCGGCGAGGTGATGGGCGTGGGCGACACCTTCGGCGAAGCCTTTGCCAAGGCCCAGATGGGTGCCAGCGAAGTGCTGCCGACCGGCGGTACTGCGTTCATCAGCGTGCGCGACGATGACAAGCCTCTGGTTGCAGGCGTGGCCCGTGATCTGATCAACTTGGGCTTCGAAGTGGTCGCTACTGCGGGCACCGCCAAGCTGATCGAGGCGGCCGGTCTGAAAGTGCGTCGTGTGAACAAGGTGACTGAAGGTCGTCCGCATGTGGTCGATATGATCAAGAACGACGAAGTCACTCTGATCATCAACACCACCGAAGGCCGTCAGTCGATTGCTGACTCTTATTCCATTCGTCGTAACGCCTTGCAGCACAAGATCTACTGCACCACCACCATTGCTGCTGGCGAAGCTATCTGTGAAGCGTTGAAGTTCGGTCCGGAAAAGACCGTGCGTCGCTTGCAGGATCTACACGCAGGATTGAAGGCATGAATAAATACCCAATGACCGTCCAGGGCGCGCGCGCCCTGGAAGAAGAGCATGCTCACCTGACCAAGGTCGTGCGTCCGAAGCTCAGCCAGGACATCGGTACGGCCCGCGAGTTGGGTGACCTGAAGGAAAACGCCGAATACCATGCCGCTCGCGAACAGCAGGGCATGGTAGAGGCGCGGATCCGCGATATTGAAGGCCGCCTGCAGAACTCGGTGGTCATCGATGTCACGACCATTCCCCATACCGGCAAGGTGATCTTTGGCACCACGGTAGAAATCGCCAACGTCGAAACTGACGAAAGCGTCACCTACCAGATCGTGGGTGAGGACGAGGCTGACATCAAACTCGGTAAAATTTCCGTCGGCTCGCCGATCGCTCGCGCCTTGATTGCCAAGGAAGAGGGTGATGTGGTGGCGGTCAAAACGCCTGGTGGCGTTATCGAGTACGAGATTGTCGAAGTCCGTCACATCTGAAAGAAGGCGCCCGCTGCACGCGGGCGCCATGCTTTGGCAGCTGGCCCAGATGTTGTGGGTCGGCGGCTTGTGGTTGTTGCATCTCGGCTTGCTGCCCGCCCTGGGGCAGATTGGCCTTGCCCCCTTACTGATCGAAGAAATCTCGTCACTGCTCAGTGCGTTGCTGGTAGGTTTTTCGGCGGCGTGCCTGGTCCTGCAGATACTGGTATTGATCCAGTCCGAAGGGCTGAGGAGCTTGTGGCGGGATATTCGGGGGCAACTGCTATTGATGGCGATGTATGCGTGTGCGATGTATTTCGTCGTACGCATCTTGTTGCCGGAAGCTCAGCGCTGGCAGTTGTTCAGCTATCTGGTCCTGGGTTTTTCCGGGCTGGTACTGGTGTTGCAGCCAGTGCCGGGATGGGGTGGCAGGGTGCGCCAGGCACACCCTTGACCCGAGTCGACGTCAGTGGAAACGATGGACGTTCGACAATTGCTTGTTTACCTTGGCGTTCTTGCGGTAGATCAGCGCCATCTTGCCGATGACCTGCACCAGATCCGCTTTGCCGGCCTTGCACAATTGGGCAATGGCTTCCAGGCGCGACTCGCGCTCGAGGATGTTGAGCTTGATCTTGATCAGCTCGTGATCGCTCAAGGCGCGTTCAAGTTCGGCTAATACACCTTCGGTCAAACCGTTGTCAGCCACAGTCAATACTGGTTTCAGATGGTGGCCAATGGATTTGTACTGTTTCTTCTGCTCTTGAGTGAGCGGCATAATCTGACCCCTGCGTCTGATCTTGTAAAAAGCGGCGGCCAGTTTACCCGAGCGAGTCCGGGACCGCCCAGTTAATCACGACCCGTTTTATTTTGAGGTGGCCCGTGGCCCGTTCCAAAACTAGCCATAACTGGCTGAAAGAGCACTTCAACGACCCATTCGTCAAAATGGCGCAAAAAGATGGGTACCGTTCCCGTGCCAGCTACAAACTGCTGGAGATCCAGGAAAAGGACCGCCTTATCCGTCCTGGCATGAGTGTGATCGACCTGGGGGCCGCCCCGGGTGGCTGGTCGCAGGTGACCAGTCGTCTGATTGGTGGCCAGGGGCGCCTGATTGCCTCGGACATTCTGGAAATGGACAGCATTCCCGATGTGACCTTTATTCAAGGGGACTTCACTGAGGATGCAGTACTGGCGCAGATCCTCGAGGCGGTCGGAAATTCTGAAGTTGACCTTGTGATTTCCGATATGGCCCCCAATATGAGTGGGTTAGCAGCCGTGGATATGCCGCGAGCGATGTTCCTGTGCGAGTTGGCGCTGGATCTTGCTGGTCGGGTCTTGCGTCCAGGTGGTGATTTTCTGATCAAGATCTTCCAGGGTGAAGGCTTCGATGAGTACCACAAGAGCGTGCGGCAGATGTTCGAGAAAGTGCAGATGCGCAAACCGTCATCATCTCGTGACCGTTCTCGGGAGCAATACTTGCTGGGTCGCGGCTTCCGTGGTCGTAGTGAGTAAGTAAGAGTTTTGACTGGGGTGATAGGATTTTCGTATTTCGCCCCGTCAGATTAAGCGCATATTGTGTAGTCTAAGTTTCACATAGGGTTACAGACAGCGCCTGCCAGAGCTGTAGGTAATGTAGTAAGTTAGGCCGGTGAATATCATGCGAAGCGCGCGCCAGTAGCGGAGCTTGCTTCAGAGGGTAGTTAATTGAACGACATGGCAAAGAATCTGATCCTGTGGTTGATCATCGCCGCCGTCTTGGTGACGGTGATGAACAACTTCTCCAGCCCTAACGAGCCGCAGACCCTCAACTATTCCGACTTCATCCAGCAAGTTAAGGATGGCAAGGTCGAGCGCGTAGCGGTTGATGGCTACGTGATTACCGGCAAGCGCAACGATGGCGACAGCTTCAAGACCATTCGTCCTGCCATTCAGGACAATGGCCTGATCGGCGATCTGGTGGACAACCACGTGGTGGTCGAAGGCAAGCAGCCTGAACAGCAAAGCATCTGGACTCAACTGCTGGTGGCCAGCTTCCCGATCCTGGTGATCATCGCGGTGTTCATGTTCTTCATGCGCCAGATGCAGGGTGGTGCCGGAGGCAAGGGCGGGCCGATGAGTTTCGGCAAGAGCAAGGCGCGCTTGCTGTCTGAAGATCAGGTGAAAACTACCTTGGCTGACGTTGCCGGTTGCGACGAGGCCAAGGAGGAAGTAGGTGAGTTGGTTGAATTCCTCCGCGACCCAGGCAAGTTCCAGCGTCTGGGCGGTCGTATTCCTCGCGGCGTGTTGATGGTGGGCCCACCAGGTACCGGTAAGACGTTGCTGGCCAAAGCCATCGCTGGTGAAGCCAAGGTGCCGTTCTTCACCATTTCCGGTTCCGACTTCGTCGAGATGTTCGTCGGTGTGGGTGCCAGCCGCGTCCGTGACATGTTCGAGCAAGCCAAGAAGCATGCTCCTTGCATCATCTTCATCGACGAGATCGACGCCGTCGGTCGTCACCGTGGCGCCGGCATGGGCGGCGGTCATGATGAGCGTGAGCAGACCCTCAACCAGTTGCTGGTTGAGATGGATGGCTTCGAAATGAACGACGGCATTATCGTGATCGCCGCGACCAACCGTCCTGACGTACTGGACCCGGCCTTGCTGCGTCCGGGCCGTTTCGACCGTCAGGTCGTGGTTGGCCTGCCGGACATTCGCGGTCGCGAACAGATTCTCAAGGTGCACATGCGTAAAGTGCCAATGGGCGACGACGTCGCACCTGCGGTAATCGCCCGCGGTACCCCGGGTTTCTCCGGTGCCGACCTGGCGAACCTGGTCAACGAGGCCTCGCTGTTTGCGGCGCGTACCGGCAAGCGCATCGTTGAAATGAAGGAATTCGAACTGGCCAAGGACAAGATCATGATGGGCGCGGAGCGCAAATCCATGGTCATGTCCGAAAAAGAGAAGCAGAACACGGCTTATCACGAAGCTGGCCACGCCATTGTTGGTCGTGTCGTGCCCGAGCATGACCCGGTCTACAAGGTGTCGATCATTCCTCGCGGCCGGGCCTTGGGTGTCACCATGTTCCTGCCGGAAGAAGATCGTTACAGCCTCTCCAAGCGTGCCTTGATCAGCCAGATCTGCTCGCTCTACGGCGGTCGTATCGCCGAAGAAATGACCCTTGGCTTCGACGGCGTGACCACCGGCGCCTCCAACGACATCATGCGTGCCAGCCAGATTGCGCGGAACATGGTGACCAAATGGGGTCTTTCCGAGAAGCTTGGTCCGCTGATGTATGCCGAAGAAGAGGGTGAGGTGTTCCTGGGGCGCAGCGCGGGTAGCCAGCATGCGAGCCTGTCTGCGGAAACGGCGAAACTGATCGACTCCGAGGTGCGCAGCATCATCGATCAGTGCTACGGCACCGCCAAGCAGATCCTGACGGACAACCGCGACAAGCTGGACGCCATGGCAGACGCCCTGATGAAGTACGAAACCATCGACGCCGATCAGATCGACGACATCATGGCAGGGCGTACTCCACGCGAACCTCGTGATTGGGAGGGCGGCTCGGGTACTCCTCCTCCAGTAGTGCAGAATGAGCGTCCGGAAACACCCATTGGCGGCCCAGCAGCCGACCACTAAGGTTTTAAATGACTTCTGTTCCTTCCTCCACCCGGTTGCCTTGCGGCAACCGGGTTCTTGATTTGGCCCATGCACATGTCATGGGCATCTTGAATGTAACTCCCGACTCCTTCTCTGATGGTGGCCGCTTCAGCCAGCTTGATCTGGCTTTGCAGCATGCCGAGGCCATGGTTGCGGCCGGTGCTACGCTGATTGATGTCGGTGGCGAATCCACTCGCCCGGGTGCCCGTGCGGTATCGCCGCTGGAGGAGTTGGAGCGAGTCGCGCCTGTGGTCGAGCGCATCCACCGTGAGTTGGATGTGATCATTTCTGTTGATACCTCGACACCGGCGGTGATGCGTGAAACCGCTCGCCTCGGCGCAGGGCTGATCAATGACGTTCGTTCATTGCGCCGGGAGGGTGCCCTGGATGCGGCGGCGGCCACTGGCTTGCCGGTGTGTCTGATGCACATGCTGGGTGAGCCCGGTGATATGCAGGACAACCCGCATTATCAGGACGTGACCCGAGAGGTTGCCGAGTTCCTGGTTGAGCGCATGGCCCAGTGTGCGTCAGTGGGCATCGGTCCAGAGCGGATTGTGCTCGATCCGGGCTTTGGCTTTGCCAAGACCCTGCAACACAACCTGAGCCTGTTCAAGCATATGGATGCCTTGCATGCACTTGGGCGCCCGTTGTTGGTTGGGGTGTCGCGCAAGAGCATGATTGGCCAGGCCTTGAATCGCCCCGTAGGTGAGCGATTGCACGGCAGTCTGGCGCTAGCGGCCCTGGCAGTGGCCAAGGGCGCGAAAATTATCCGTGTCCATGATGTCGCCGAGACCGTGGATGTGGTGCGAATGATTGCGGCAGTGGAATCCGCCGAATAAGAATGATGGAGTACTTATGACTAAAAAATACTTTGGCACCGACGGCATCCGCGGCCGTGTAGGCGAATTCCCTATCACTCCTGATTTCATGCTCAAGCTCGGCTGGGCCGCCGGCATGGCATTTCGCAGCATGGGCGCCTGCCGCGTGCTGGTGGGCAAGGACACACGTATCTCCGGGTACATGTTCGAGTCTGCACTGGAGGCCGGGTTGTCTGCAGCCGGTGCCGATGTGATGCTCCTTGGGCCGATGCCGACTCCGGCCATTGCTTACCTGACGCGTACTTTCCATGCGGAGGCGGGGATCGTTATCAGTGCCTCGCACAATCCTCATGATGACAATGGCATCAAGTTCTTCTCGGGCGAAGGCACCAAACTGCCTGACGAGGTCGAGCTGATGATCGAGGAGTTGCTGGATGCGCCGATGACCGTGGTCGAGTCGAGCAAGCTTGGCAAGGTGTCGCGGATCAACGACGCATCAGGACGCTACATTGAGTTCTGCAAAAGCAGCGTACCATCGAGCACCAGTTTTGCCGGCTTGAAGGTCGTCCTGGACTGCGCTCACGGTGCCACCTACAAGGTCGCGCCGAGTGTATTCCGCGAGTTGGGCGCACAAGTCACGGTTCTGTCTGCGCAGCCTAATGGCTTGAACATCAACGAGAACTGCGGTTCGACTCATATGTCGCAATTGCAGGCGGCGGTCCTGGCCGAGCATGCGGACCTGGGAATTGCCTTTGATGGCGATGGTGACCGGGTGCTGATGGTCGATCAGACTGGTGCGATCGTGGACGGTGACGAGCTGCTGTTCATCATCGCTCGCGACCTGCATGAGCGTGACAAGCTGCATGGCGGCGTGGTCGGAACGCTCATGAGCAATCTGGGGCTGGAGCTGGCCCTGGCGGATTTGGGTATCCCCTTTGTCCGGGCCAACGTCGGTGACCGTTATGTGATCGCCGAGCTTTTGGAGCGCAATTGGCTGGTAGGTGGCGAAAACTCCGGGCACATCGTGTGCTTCCGTCATGCTACTACCGGTGATGCGATCATTGCCGCACTGCAGGTGCTGATGGCGCTCAAGGCTCGTGGTGAAAGCCTGGCCCAGTCCCGTCAGGGGTTGCGCAAGTGTCCTCAGGTGCTGGTCAATGTGCGCTTTGGCGGCGGTGAGAACCCGGTCGAGCATCCTGCGGTGAAAGAGGCTTGCGAGCGTGTCACGGCCGCTATGGCTGGGCGTGGTCGGGTTCTGTTGCGCAAGTCGGGTACCGAGCCTCTGGTGCGCGTGATGGTTGAAGGCGACGACGAAGCTCAGGTTCGCGCTTACGCCGAAGAGCTGGCGAAACTGGTTGCTGAAGTTTCTGCCTGATTTCGGCTTGCCAGTGTTGTTTTGGTTGGGTAACATCTGCGCCCACTTTGACCGACGAGGTACAGCATGCGTCGCCCTATGGTAGCTGGTAACTGGAAGATGCACGGTACCCGCGCCAGCGTCGCTGAGCTGATCAACGGCCTTCGTCATCTGGCCTTGCCAAGCGGTGTTGATGTCGCGGTATTCCCGCCTTGCTTGCATATCAATCAAGTGATTGATGGCTTGAAGGGTAAGTCGATTCAGGTCGGCGCGCAGAACTCTGCGGTGGAATCCATGCAAGGTGCATTGACGGGTGAGATCGCCCCGAGTCAGTTGGTGGATGCAGGTTGTTCCCTGGTGCTGGTTGGGCACTCCGAGCGCCGCCTGATCATGGGTGAGCGTGACGCGACTCTCAATCGCAAGTTCGCAGCGGCGCAGGCCTGTGGCTTGAAGCCGGTTCTGTGTGTAGGGGAGACCCTCGAGCAGCGCGAAGCCGGGAAGACTCTAGAGGTTGTCGGGCGTCAGCTGGGCAGCATCATCGAAGAGTTGGGTGTTGGTGCGTTCGCCAATGCTGTTATCGCTTACGAGCCGGTCTGGGCCATTGGTACCGGGCTGACTGCGACACCGCAGCAGGCGCAGGATGTGCACGCAGCTATCCGCGCGCAGTTGGCGGCAGAAAATTCTGAAGTGGCACGAGGTGTGCGGCTTCTATACGGCGGCAGCGTGAAGGCGGCCAATGCGGTCGAACTGTTCGGCATGCCGGATATCGATGGGGGGCTCATTGGTGGAGCTTCCCTGAATGCAGATGAGTTCGGTGCGATCTGTCGCGCCGCGGGAAACTGAAAAAATGCTGGAAACAGTCGTAGTCGTTTTTCATCTGCTGGGTGCCCTGGGCGTAGTTGCTCTGGTTTTGCTGCAGCAGGGTAAAGGTGCGGATGCTGGCGCGTCTTTCGGTGCAGGTGCTTCAAATACTGTGTTCGGAAGCCAAGGTTCCTCTACCTTTCTTAGTAAGTTTACTGCTATACTTGCCGCCGGTTTCTTCATAACCAGCTTGGGGTTAGGTTACTTTGCTAAAGAGAAAGCTCACCAGCTGACTCAAGTAGGTTTGCCAGATCCAGCAGTGCTTGAAGTACCAAAGCAAAAACCGGCTTCTGATGATGTCCCGGTGCTCCAAGAGCAAAAGTCGGCCAACAGCGCGACTGACGTACCTCCAGCTCCAGAGCAAAAGTAAGAAGAGTTTCACGCAGTAACGTAGTCTATGCCGAGGTGGTGGAATTGGTAGACACGCAACCTTGAGGTGGTTGTGCCCATAGGGTGTAGGGGTTCGAGTCCCCTTCTCGGTACCAATTATCAGGAGAGCCCGCTGTTGCGGGCTTTCTTGTAGGTGGAAGGTTACATTGACCCAAAAAGGGATCAGTCGTATACTTCCGCCCCAGCTTTGTCGCGGGGTGGAGCAGTCTGGTAGCTCGTCGGGCTCATAACCCGAAGGTCGTCGGTTCAAATCCGGCCCCCGCAACCAGTTTTAGCGGAGCCCCTTTTCAGGGGCTTTTTGTTAGCTGGACACTTTACAACGCCGCTATTCAACGGCGTTTCCGGGATGGGCGCTTCGCCCATTTTTTATTTGCACAAGCATGCACGAGGGGGTTCAGGTGTCGAGCAAGCTAGAACAGTTGCAGGCCTTGTTGGCCCCGGTGGTCGTGGCCCTTGGCTATGAATGCTGGGGTATTGAGTTTTCGGCTCAGGGTCGCCACTCATTGTTGCGCGTTTATATCGATAAAGAAGGCGGCGTGCTGGTGGACGATTGCGCCATCGTCAGCCGTCAGATCAGTGGTGTTCTCGACGTAGAAGATCCGATCTCCGTTGAATACACCCTTGAAGTTTCCTCTCCTGGCATGGAACGCCCACTGTTCACTCTTGAACAGTTTGCCAAGTATGTCGGTGAGCAAGTGAAGATCAAGCTGCGCTCGCCCTTCGAAGGTCGGCGTAATTTTCAGGGCCTTCTCCGCGGGGTGGAGGAACAGGATGTCGTGGTGCAAGTGGATGACCATGAGTTCCTGTTGCCGATCGATATGATCGACAAGGCCAACATAATTCCCAGTTTTGACTGAGACGCGGATCCCGCGGATCCAATGGCTTGCGAAAGGCGAGGCGTACGATGAGCAAAGAAGTACTGCTGGTTGTTGAGTCGGTATCCAATGAAAAGGGTGTACCGGCAAGCGTAATTTTTGAAGCGCTGGAGCTGGCCCTGGCCACTGCTACCAAGAAGCGTTTTGAGGACGAAGTAGACCTGCGTGTGGAAATCAATCGCCACACCGGTTCCTACGAAACTTTCCGTCGCTGGACGGTGGTCGAAGAAGCCGACCTGGATGATCCAGCGGTCGAGACCTGGTTGAGCAAGGCTCGCGAAACCCATCCCGACGCCAAAGTCGGTGATGTGATCGAAGAAAAGATCGAATCCATCGAGTTCGGCCGCATCGCTGCCCAGACCGCCAAGCAGGTCATCGTGCAGAAGGTTCGCGAAGCCGAGCGTGCACAGGTAGTTGATGCCTATCGCGAGCGCCTGGGGGAAATCATCTCCGGCACCGTGAAAAAAGTGACACGTGACAACGTGATCGTCGACCTGGGTAACAACGCCGAGGCGTTGCTGGCCCGTGAAGACATCATCTCCCGTGAGACTTTCCGGGTTGGCGTGCGCCTGCGCGCGCTGCTCAAGGAAATCCGCACCGAGAACCGCGGCCCGCAGCTGATCCTGTCGCGTACCGCGCCGGAAATGCTGATCGAGCTGTTCCGTATCGAGGTGCCGGAAATTGCCGAAGGCCTGATCGAAGTAATGGCCGCCTCCCGTGATCCGGGTTCGCGGGCCAAGATCGCAGTTCGCTCCAAGGACAAGCGCATCGACCCGCAGGGCGCGTGCATTGGTATGCGCGGTTCGCGCGTCCAGGCCGTTTCCGGTGAGTTGGGTGGCGAGCGTGTGGATATCGTCCTGTGGGATGAGAACCCGGCGCAGTTCGTGATTAACGCCATGTCGCCGGCCGAAGTCGCGGCAATTATCGTCGACGAAGATGCCCATGCCATGGACATCGCCGTTGGCGCAGACAATCTGGCTCAAGCCATCGGTCGTGGTGGTCAGAACGTGCGTCTGGCCAGCCAACTGACTGGCTGGACCCTGAACGTGATGACCGAATCGGACATCCAGGCCAAGCAGCAAGCAGAAACCGGCGACATCCTGCGCAATTTCATCGACGAGCTGGAAGTCGATGAAGAACTGGCACAGGTTCTGGTTGATGAAGGCTTCACCAGCCTGGAAGAGATTGCCTACGTACCGCTGGAAGAAATGCTCAACATCGACGGCTTTGACGAAGACATCGTCAACGAGCTTCGCGCTCGGGCCAAGGATCGCTTGTTGACTAAAGCCATCGCTACTGAGGAAAAGCTGGCAGACGCCCATCCGGCCGAAGACCTGCTCTCGCTTGAGGGTATGGACAAGGATTTGGCGATGGAACTGGCGGTGCGCGGCGTAATTACCCGCGAAGACCTGGCCGAGCAGTCTATTGACGACCTGCTCGACATCGACGGCATTGACGATGATCGTGCCGGCAAGTTGATCATGGCCGCCCGAGCCCACTGGTTCGAGTAATTAGGCGCGGCCTGAGGAGAGAAGTGCATGACGCAAGTCACGGTGAAACAACTGGCCGATGAGGTCAAAACACCGGTAGAGCGCCTGCTGCAGCAGATGCGTGAGGCAGGTCTGCCGCACACCGCCGCCGAGGAACATGTGAGCGACAGTGAGAAGCAGTCGTTGCTGACTCACCTGAAAAGCAGCCACAAGGCGAAAGTGGAAGAACCACGCAAAATCACTTTGCAGCGCAAGACCACCAGCACCCTGCGGGTTGCTGGGAGCAAGAGCATCAGCGTTGAAGTGCGCAAGAAGAAAGTCTTCGTACAGCGCAGCCCGGAAGAAATCGAAGCCGAGCGTCAACGTGAACTGGAAGAACGTCGCGCAGTAGAAAATGCTGCTCGTCAGAAGGCTGAAGAAGAAGCCAAGCGTCGCGCCGAAGAAGAAGCGCGTCGCCAGCCTGCTCCGGTTGCCGAGCCGGTGGCTGCGCAAGCAGCAGCTCCTGCTCCAGCGCCTGTAGTCGAGCCTGTGCAGGAAGCTCCGGTGGCCACTGCGGCTCCAGCAGCTGACGCGCGCAAGAAAGACGAACAGCGCCGTCCGGACAAGACCCGCAACGACGACAACCGTCGTGGTGGCGATGGCGAGCGCAAAAATGCTCCGCATCGTGCTTCGGTCAAGGAAAAGGCGCCAGCTCCGCGCGTTGCCCCACGTACCACCGACGAAGAAAGCGATGGCTTCCGTCGTGGTGGTCGCGGCAAGGCCAAGCTGAAGAAGCGCAATGCTCACGGTTTCCAGAGCCCAACCGGGCCAGTGGTACGTGACGTGCAGATCGGCGAGACCATCACTGTGGGCGAACTGGCCCAGCAGATGTCGGTCAAGGCTGCCGAAGTCATCAAGTTCATGTTCAAGCTGGGTACTCCAGCCACCATCAACCAGGTTCTGGACCAGGAAACTGCCCAGCTGGTTGCTGAAGAACTGGGCCACAAAGTGACCCTGGTCAGCGACACCGCCCTGGAAGATTCCCTGGCCGAGTCCCTGAAGTTCGAAGGTGAAGCGGTTGCCCGTGCGCCGGTCGTGACCGTAATGGGCCACGTTGACCACGGTAAGACCTCGTTGCTGGACTACATCCGTCGCGCCAAAGTGGCCGCGGGCGAGGCCGGCGGCATCACCCAGCACATCGGTGCCTACCACGTAGAAACCGAGCGCGGCATGGTCACCTTCCTCGACACCCCAGGTCACGCCGCGTTTACCGCCATGCGTGCCCGTGGTGCCAAGGCCACCGACATCGTGATCCTGGTGGTTGCAGCGGACGACGGCGTGATGCCGCAGACCGTTGAAGCCGTTCAGCACGCACAAGCTGCCGGCGTTCCGCTGGTGGTTGCGGTGAACAAGATCGACAAGCCGGGCGCCGACCTGGACCGTATCCGCAGTGAGCTTTCGGTTCACGGCGTGACGTCGGAAGACTGGGGTGGTGATACTCCATTCGTACCGGTCTCCGCGAAAATGGGTACTGGCGTCGACGACCTGCTGGAAGCTGTTCTGCTGCAGGCCGAAGTCCTGGAACTCAAGGCGACTCCTTCGGCCCCGGGCCGTGGTGTCGTGGTCGAGTCCCGCCTCGACAAGGGCCGCGGCCCGGTAGCTACCGTGCTGGTTCAGGACGGTACGCTGCGTCAAGGCGACATGGTGCTGGTCGGCTCGAACTATGGCCGCGTGCGCGCCATGCTCGACGAGAACGGCAAGCCAATCAAGGAAGCCGGTCCTTCCATTCCGGTCGAGATCCTCGGCCTGGACGGTACTCCGGACGCTGGCGACGAGATGAGCGTGGTTGCCGACGAGAAGAAAGCCCGTGAAGTGGCGCTGTTCCGCCAAGGCAAGTTCCGCGAGGTCAAGCTGGCCCGTGCTCACGCCGGCAAGCTGGAAAACATCTTCGAAAGCATGGGTCAGGAAGAGAAGAAGACGCTCAACATCGTCCTCAAATCCGACGTCCGTGGTTCGCTGGAAGCTCTGCAAGGCGCTCTGAACGGCCTGGGCAACGACGAAGTGCAAGTGCGCGTAGTGGGTGGCGGCGTCGGTGGTATCACCGAAAGCGACGCCAACCTGGCACTGGCCTCCAACGCTGTACTGTTCGGCTTCAACGTGCGTGCCGATGCCGGCGCACGGAAGATCGTCGAGCAGGAAGGTCTGGATATGCGTTACTACAACGTGATCTACGACATCATCGAAGACGTCAAGAAAGCCCTGACCGGTATGCTGGGCAGCGACGTTCGGGAGAACATCCTGGGTGTTGCCGAAGTTCGCGACGTGTTCCGCTCGCCGAAGTTTGGCGCGATCGCCGGTTGCATGGTCATCGAAGGTGTCGTGCACCGTAACCGTCCAATCCGCGTACTGCGTGAAGACATCGTTATCTTCGAAGGCGAGCTGGAATCCCTGCGCCGCTTCAAGGATGACGCCTCTGAAGTACGTGCCGGCATGGAATGCGGTATCGGCGTGAAGAGCTACAACGACGTCAAAGTCGGCGACAAGATCGAAGTCTTCGAGAAGGTCCAGGTTGCTCGCAGCCTCTAACTCGCGCACTTCAAGAGCCCTGATGGCCGCTCGCATGCAAATGCACGGCGCCCTCGGCGGCCTCTAAACGCAACGCCCGGTCTGGCTTCTGCCAGGCCGGGCGTTTGCCGCTTTCAGACCACACGGGTTTCACCGTGAGGCAGTAACAGGTAACAAGACATGGCAAAAGAATACAGCCGTACCCAACGTATCGGTGATCAGATGCAGCGCGAACTGGCGCAACTGATCCGTCGTGAAGTCAAGGATCCACGCGTCGGCCTGGTGACCATCACCGCCGTGGAAGTCAGCCGCGACGTCGGCCACGCGAAGATCTTCATCACCGTGATGGGCCAGGAAAACGCCGAACAAATTGCCCAGAGCATCAAGGTGCTGAACTCGGCGGCAGGTTTCCTGCGCATGCAATTGGCCAAGGAAATGAAGCTGCGTAGCGTGCCGCAACTGCACTTCCATTACGACGAGAGCGTCGCCCGCGGGGCGCACCTGTCGGCCCTGATCGAGCGTGCCGTGGCTGAAGACAGCCAGCATGGCGACGCGCCTGCCCCTGAAGACGCCAAGGAGTAAGCGGTGGCTCAGGTCAAGCGTATCCGTCGTAACGTCAGCGGCATCATCCTCCTGGACAAGCCGTTGGGCTTCACCTCCAACGCGGCGCTGCAGAAGGTCCGTTGGCTGCTCAACGCCGAGAAGGCCGGCCACACCGGTAGCCTCGACCCCCTGGCCACCGGCGTTTTGCCGCTGTGCTTTGGCGAGGCCACCAAGTTCTCGCAATACTTGCTCGATTCCGACAAGGGTTACGAAACCCTGGCTCAGTTGGGCAAGACCACCACCACCGCGGACGCTGAAGGCGAAGTTTTGCAGACCCGCGAAGTGACCGTTGGTCGTGCCGATATCGAGGCGGTATTGCCGGAATTTCGTGGCGAAATCAAGCAGATACCGCCGATGTACTCGGCCCTCAAGCGCGATGGCCAGCCACTCTACAAACTGGCTCGTGCAGGGGAAGTGGTGGAGCGCGAACCGCGTTCTGTTACTATTGCGCGCTTGGAATTGCTCGCCTTCGAAGGTGACACTGCTCGCCTGGCGGTGGACTGCAGCAAAGGCACCTATATCCGCACCCTGGTGGAAGATATCGGTGAAAAGCTCGGCTGTGGTGCCTACGTTGCAGAACTGCGACGGACCCAGGCCGGACCTTTCAGCCTGGCGCAGACGGTCACCCTGGAAGAGCTTGAAGCAGTGCACGCCGAAGGCGGCAACGAAGCGGTAGACCGCTTCCTGATGCCATCGGACAGCGGTCTGCTGGATTGGCCGCTGCTGCAGTTCTCGGAGCACAGCGCGTTCTACTGGCTCAACGGCCAGCCGGTACGTGCCCCGGATGCACCGAAGTTCGGCATGGTGCGGGTACAGGATCACAACGGTCGCTTCATCGGTATCGGTGAAGTGAGCGAAGATGGGCGCATCGCGCCGCGTCGACTGATTCGGTCAGAATGACCGGACGAGGGTGGCTGTTAACAGGCACGGTCACTACTCATTTATAGATACAGGGATTTGTCCCTGGCCTGTTGAAACTGTTCTTGAACAGTTTCCTGATATAAGGATTGCCCACATGGCACTCAGCGTTGAAGAAAAAGCTCAGATCGTAACCGACTACCAGCAAGCTGTTGGTGACACTGGTTCGCCAGAAGTGCAAGTTGCACTGCTGACCGCCAACATCAACAAACTGCAAGGTCACTTCAAAGCCAACGGTAAAGACCACCACTCCCGTCGTGGCCTGATCCGCATGGTAAACCAGCGTCGTAAGCTGCTGGACTACCTGAAAGGCAAGGACCTGAGCCGTTACAGCACCCTGATCGGTCGTCTGGGTCTGCGTCGCTAATCAGCGATTGCGCTATGAGGTTGGTTGTTTGCCATGCGTCAGCGGTTTTTCCGCCGGCGTATGGCAGGCTTCCAGCCTCAAGTTTTATCTGCTGCACTGTTTTACCTGGACAATAAAGGCTGGGCCGATTCCCCGCATTGCCCAAGAATTTCGCAAGAATCAAGTTTCCCCAAGAGCCACAAAGAAGGTAGGACACCGTGAACCCGGTAATCAAAAAATTCCAGTTCGGTCAGTCGACCGTAACCCTCGAGACTGGCCGTATCGCCCGTCAGGCCTCCGGCGCAGTATTGGTCACCGTTGACGACGACGTCAGCGTATTGGTGACCGTGGTTGGCGCCAAGCAAGCCGATCCAGGCAAGGGCTTCTTCCCTCTGTCTGTTCACTACCAGGAAAAGACTTACGCTGCCGGTAAGATCCCTGGCGGTTTCTTCAAGCGCGAAGGCCGTCCTTCCGAGAAAGAAACCCTGACCTCGCGTCTGATCGACCGTCCGATCCGCCCTCTGTTCCCAGAAGGCTTCATGAACGAAGTGCAGGTAGTCTGCACCGTGGTTTCCACCAGCAAGAAGACCGATCCGGACATCGCTGCGATGATCGGTACCTCGGCTGCCCTGGCGATCTCCGGCATTCCTTTCGACGGCCCGATCGGCGCCGCTCGCGTGGCATTCCACGAAAGCACCGGTTACCTGCTGAACCCGACCTACGAGCAACTGGCTGCTTCGAGCCTGGACATGGTCGTGGCCGGTACCGAAGAAGCCGTACTGATGGTTGAATCGGAAGCCAAAGAGCTGACCGAAGACCAGATGCTGGGCGCTGTACTGTTCGCCCACGACGAATTCCAGTCGGTGATCAAGGCTGTCAAAGAGCTGGCCGCCGAAGCTGCCAAACCTACCTGGGACTGGGCTGCTGCCCCAGAAGCCACCGAACTGCTGGGCGCTATCCGTGCCGAGTTCGGCGAAGCCATCTCCCAGGCTTACACCATCACCGTCAAGGCCGACCGTTACGCTCGCCTGGGCGAGCTGAAAGACCAGGTCGTCGCCAAGCTCTCCGGTGAAGAAGGCCAGCCTTCGGCGTCCGACGTCAAAGCCGCTTTCGGCGAGATCGAATACCGCACCGTTCGCGAAAACATCGTCAACGGCAAGCCACGTATCGACGGCCGCGACACTCGCACTGTACGTCCGCTGAACATTGAAGTCGGCGTACTGCCCAAGACTCACGGTTCGGCCCTGTTCACCCGTGGCGAAACCCAGGCCCTGGTGGTTGCGACCCTGGGTACTGCCCGTGACGCACAGCTGCTGGACACCCTGGAAGGCGAGAAGAAAGACCCCTTCATGCTGCACTACAACTTCCCTCCGTTCTCGGTGGGCGAGTGTGGTCGCATGGGCGGCGCTGGTCGTCGTGAAATCGGTCACGGCCGTCTGGCCCGTCGTTCGGTCCAGGCCATGCTGCCAGCCGCCGACGTGTTCCCTTACACCATCCGCGTAGTATCGGAAATCACCGAGTCCAACGGTTCCAGCTCCATGGCTTCCGTGTGCGGTGCTTCCCTGGCGCTGATGGACGCTGGTGTACCAATGAAGGCGCCGGTTGCCGGTATCGCCATGGGCCTGGTCAAGGAAGGCGAGAAGTTCGCAGTCCTGACCGACATCCTGGGTGACGAAGACCACCTGGGCGACATGGACTTCAAGGTAGCCGGTACCGCCAAAGGCGTCACCGCGCTGCAGATGGACATCAAGATCAAGGGCATCACCGAAGAGATCATGGAGATCGCCCTGGGCCAGGCCCTGGAAGCTCGCCTGAACATCCTCGGTCAGATGAACCAGATCATCGGTCAGTCCCGTACCGAGCTGTCGGCCAACGCTCCGACCATGATCGCGATGAAGATCGACACCGACAAGATCCGTGACGTCATCGGTAAAGGCGGCGCCACCATCCGCGCGATCTGTGAAGAAACCAAAGCTTCGATCGACATCGAGGACGACGGCTCGATCAAGATCTTCGGCGAAACCAAGGAAGCTGCAGAGGCCGCGCGTCAGCGCGTTCTGGGCATCACCGCGGAAGCCGAGATCGGCAAGATCTACGTCGGCAAGGTTGAGCGCATCGTTGACTTCGGTGCCTTCGTCAACATCCTGCCGGGCAAGGACGGTCTGGTGCACATCTCCATGCTGAGCGACGCTCGCGTTGAGAAAGTCACCGACATCCTGAAAGAAGGCCAGGAAGTGGAAGTGCTGGTACTGGACGTGGACAACCGCGGCCGTATCAAGCTGTCCATCAAAGACGTGGCAGCAGCCAAGGCTTCGGGCGTTTAATCACCCTTTAGCCTTACGCTGAACAAGCAGATGCCCCGACTGGTTCGGGGCGTTTTGCTATCTGCGATAAAAGCCGCTCGGTTGCCGGCCCGGGACGCTGGTGCTAGGTTTTAGCCCACGCCGGTGTAGCTCAGTCGGTAGAGCAGCGCACTCGTAACGCGAAGGTCGCAGGTTCGATTCCTGTCTCCGGCACCACATTTCGGGTTGAGAGCAGTTTATGGCTGTCTAAACCCACCCTCCCAACAAAGTTCGCCAGGCTTTGAATGAGCACCCTTGAAAGGCAGGAAACTACGAGGCACCCGCAAAAGTGTGCCCTGGAAGTTTCAGAGGTTCCCGGTGCTATTCAATTGAGCGCTCCTATAGTTGTTTGTGGGCGTGCGCCTCATTGTTTATGCGGATTTAGCAGCCAGAGAGACTTGTATCAACGAAGACTTTCCGCGCCTGTACTCAGCATCCTGTACCGAGTTTTAAGCGGTTTGCTCGGGGTTATCTGGTTTCGGTGTTTTTGTGTCTGGACGAGGTTAGTGCCCAGTTGCTCACACCTGTGCGGGTCATGAACCGGGTGGTAGCAGCCAGGGGCATTGCGCATAATGACGCCCGCAAATCATGGAGTGACCGGTGTGAAGAAGTGGAAGTTGGCTTTGGCCGGCGTAGTGTCGCTGTCCCTTGCAGCCTGTGAGAAAGGACCCTCTTATGAGTTTGAGGGGGAATATTTTGCCGCTGAAGGCGAAGACTGCACGACGCCAACGAATACCAAAGACCTGGAGCAATATTTCTTAAGAATAACCAAGCAGGTACAGGGTGGAAGTGTGTTGTATTCCGCTGAGTTTCCTGCTGCTTCAAGGGCTCGGCTGCCTGTTGTCAGCGCGCAAAGCGTTTCACCAGGCGATGATAATGAACTGACTTTCAATTTCACTGAGACCAAGGTGCCGGAGAGTCGTCCAGAGAGTCCGAGATTGAATTTCGTAGTTACTGTCATCCCTAATCAAAGCAAGGAAGGGTATCTATGGCTGACTAGAGCCGGGATCCTCATAGCCAAGGATGGAGAAGTAAAGGAGTTCGATATTCTCGATAATCTAAGAAGGCTTATCGATGTCGGGCAGACAGGAGCTTGCTTGAGAAAAGGAACAGCTACGGCTGTGGGGTCCTAGCTCCGTAACCTGGTGAAACACCGGCATGAAATATCGCTGCGGCTGCATTTGCGAAATCTCGTTCTCTGAGGGGTCTGCCGGGCTGGCGTCTGCCGATGGCTTGGAAAACCCGGAGTTTTTCTCCAATGGGTGCATCAGGTCATATAAATCGTGGACCAAAGGTCCTATATTCGGTCCCTGTCTGAGTACCAGCATGCTGTTTTCAGATGATCCAGAATGGTTCTGAAGGCCAGATAAATCGAAGTTCACAACGGTTTTTTGCGGCAGAGAGATCCCAACGATCCAGATCCATCTTCCATTCCCACGATCAGAGAGAACGAGATGATTCCTAAAGAGGCAAGAATCGACGTAGCGCTTGAAAGGTACCTGGCTGCCACGCCTTCCTTGCAAGAGGAAATCAGCGCCCTGAGCCCGGAAGAGCAGAAGCAGCAGGCGCAATGGGCGTTCGAGGACGAGGCGGAATCCCGCGGCATAGAGCCATGGGAACTGGTGCTCGATCTGGTGGCAGAAACACCGGAGGAACTGAAGGCCATGCGCCTGGAGGTGCATCAGGAAGTTGCTGAAGCGCTGGGCATGGACCTGGAGGACTATCTGCAGCTCAACGAGATCGACGGTTGAGCACGACGCCAGCCTGAACCAGGCTGGCGTTTTTCATGGCTCAGAGGCTCAAGCGCATGGACAGGTCCAGCGCTTTCACGTCCTTGGTCATGGCACCGATGGAAATGTAATCCACCCCGGTCTCGGCGATCGGGCGCAGGGTGCTTTCGTTGATCCCGCCACTGGCTTCCAGCTTGGCCTTGCCGGCGTTCAGGCGCACGGCCTCGCGCATGTCGTCCAGGCTCAGTTCGTCGAGCATGATGATGTCGGCCCCGGCGGCCAGGGCCTCCTTCAGTTCCTCCAGGCTTTCCACTTCCACTTCCACCGGCTTGCCCGGGGCGATCCTGTGGGCGGCGCTGATGGCCTGGGCGATACCGCCGCAGGCAGCGATATGGTTTTCCTTGATCAGGAAGGCGTCATACAGGCCGATGCGGTGGTTGTGGCAACCGCCGCAGGTGACCGCGTACTTCTGTGCCAGGCGCAGCCCCGGCAGGGTCTTGCGGGTATCCAGCAGCTTGACCTGGGTATCGGCGACAAAGTCCGCCAGGTACCGCGCGCGGGTGGCCACGCCGGACAGCAGTTGCAGAAAGTTCAGGGCACTACGCTCGCCGGTGAGCAGCGAGCGGGCTGGGCCTTCGAGGTGGAAAAGCACCTGGTTGGGCACCACCCGCTCACCGTCGGCCACTTGCCAGTGCACAGCGACCCGCGGGTCCAGCTGGCGAAAGACCGCATCGACCCAGGCGGTGCCGGCGACTACTGCGGCTTCGCGGGTAATGATGGTGGCCTTGGCCAGACGTTCGGCCGGGATCAGTTGCGCGGTGATGTCGCCGCTGCCGATGTCTTCCAGCAACGCACGGCGCACGTTGGCTTCGATTTCGGCGGTCAGGTCGGCGAGGCGTAGATTCGGCATAACGGGCTCCACAAACAAAGTGCGCCGATTATAGGGCCAGGGGATCAGCGAACCCAAGGTGGCAAATGCCTGCAAGGCATTGGCGAACCTGTCCTGGATGGCTTTGTCTGATGAATAGGAGTGACTTTTCTTGAGTCGCTAGGGGTTATTTCGGAGGAGGCCACAGAGTCTGCTGGCGCAAGAGGGGACTTTTACAAGATAATATGACTTGTAATTGACGTCATAGCTTTGACGTGTCTTTGGCTTCCCCCTAAATGAAGTGCAGTGGAGTGCATGCGCCTCCGCTGAGAGCCGGCTGTGAGCGTCGTCGGCTTGACTGAATCTTGATCTCGAACCGAAGAAACACCTTTCCAGGAGGCTTGGATGCACAACGACGGGAATGTAGTGCCTTTGCACAAGGCCGCTACAGATCAGGCGACCGCTTCGCCGCTTGCCCGCCTGCCTGTGATTCTGCTTCAGGTCCGAGACAAGGCCGCCCAGCAATTGCGCCACGGCTTGCAGGAACTGTTCGATAACGCTGATGACACCCTGTTCGAAATGGCCGATCGGGCCCGCAACAACGTCGAGCAAAACACCCTCTTCGAAGCCATGCGCGACCTGCGGCTGAAGCGCAAGAGCATCGAGCGCGGTTTCTTGGAGGCGTTCTTCCAGGCTTTTGCCTGCCTGGTGCAGTATGACCCGGCCCTGGCCATTCCCCATGCCGTGGTCTACGACCCATCACTGGATCCGTCCCACGATGACCTGGAAAAGACCGTCGCGGTGGATGCCATGGTGGCCAAGGTGCTCAACCGTGATGGCTTCGCCCTGGGGCAGTTGACGGAGCGCCTGAGTGTGCTGCTGGGACGGCGCCTGGTGGATGGGGACAACCCCCTGGGGCCGGCGCTGCTCTGCGAGTATTTCCTCCAGGCCGGGCGCAGCCTGGGGGTGGAAATCAAGGTCAAGCTGATCATCCTCAAGTTGTTCGAGCGTTATGTGCTCAGCGATGCCGAACAACTCTATGCCGAAGCCAACCAACTGTTGATCGCCACCGGGATCCTGCCGGAACTGATGCCTGCTCCGGCCCGCCGGGCGGCCGATCGAGCCCAGGCCGAGGCCCGTGCGGCAGCGACCGAGGGGGGCACGGCGAAATCCAGCCAGTCGCAGCTCGACGAGAGCGTGCAGGAAGTTTTCGCCGCCCTGCAGACCCTGCTGTTTCATGTGCGTGGCAGCGTGGCGCCGACCCTGGAGGCCAGCGCCGAAACCCAGCCGATTTCCACCCGCGACCTCATGCGCCTGCTGTCGCACCTGCAGCAATACGTGCCGGCGCCCAGCGCCCAGGACGATTTCGACCTGCGCAACCAGTTGGAACAATTGCTCACCCGGGTCAGCGTCAAGAGCGGCAAATCCCGGGTGGTGGATGTGGCCGATGAAGACGTGATCAACCTGATCGCCATGCTCTTCGAATGCATTCTCGATGACCGCAACCTGCCCGACTCGCTCAAGGCGCTGATTGGCCGCCTGCAGATTCCCATGCTCAAGGTGGCGGTGCTGGACAAGAGTTTCTTCAGCCGCGGCAATCACCCGGCCCGGCGCCTGCTCAATGAGATCGCCGCTGCAGCCATGGGCTGGGGCGGTTGCGATGACCACCAGCGTGACAGTCTGTACCTGCGGATCGAGCAAGTGGTGCAACGCCTGCTCAGCGAGTTCAGCGATGACCCGGCGATCTTCTCCGAGCTGCTGGCGGACTTCCTGGCCTTCACTGCCGACGAGCGGCGTCGCGCCGAGTTGCTGGAGCAGCGTACCCGTGACGCCGAGGAAGGGCGGGCCAGGGCCGAGCTGGCCCGGCGCCGGGTAGAGCAGGCCCTGAATGACGCCCTGCTGGGCAAGGTGTTGCCGCAGAAGGTGGTGGATTTTGTCCGCGAAGCCTGGAGCCAGGTGATGCTGCTCAGTTGCCTCAAGCACGGCGACGACTCGCCAGAGTGGCAAACTGCGGAGCAGACCCTGCTGGAGCTGATCTGGAGCGTGCAGCGCCATGAACAGCCGGATACTGCCATGCGCTTGCTGGCGCTGGTGCCGGGGTTGCTCAAGGGCCTGCGCGATGGTTTGAGCGCGGCGGCTTTCGATCCTTTCGCTACCAGCGAGTTCTTCAGCCAGCTGGAGCTCCTGCATTTGCAGGCATTCGAGCGCGAGGCTCAGGCCCCGCAACTGCAGGGTGCCGTCCTGGAAGCAGACCCTGCACACATGATCGTGGTGGCCGAAGAGATTGTCCTGCCCAGTGCTGAAGAGGGCCCGCTGGAAGTCGCGCCGCTGGCGTTGCCGGCCAACGACCCCAGCGTGCAATGGGTGGACCAACTGCGGCTTGGGGCCTGGGTCGAATTCCTGGAGGACGAGGACAACACCCTGCGCTGCAAACTGGCGGCGATTGTTCCCCATCCGGTGGCCAAATACGTGTTCGTCAACCGCACCGGCATGAAGGTGCTGGAGCGTACGCGCATGGGCCTGGCCCTGGAGTTCCAGCGCGGCGCAGTGCGCGCCCTGGATGACACCCTGCTGTTCGACCGCGCCCTGGAATCGGTGATCGGCAACCTGCAGCGACTCAATCACGGCAAGTGATCGCAACCCGAGGGGATAACGCGGCATACTGGACCACCCAAGGCTTTAGTTGAAGGAATCGGTATGCGGCTGGACCCTGCCACGGGGTGGTGTCATGGCGTACGGCATTGCCCGTCACCCAATTTCAATGAACGTCCGGCGGGCGAGATTTCCCTGCTGGTGATTCACAACATCAGCCTGCCGCCGGGGCAGTTCGGCACCGGCAAGGTGCAGGAATTCTTCCAGAATCGCCTTGATGTCACAGAGCATCCCTATTTTACCGGGATCGCCGATCTGCGTGTCTCTGCGCATTTTCTGATCGAGCGTGACGGCGCCATCACCCAATTCGTTTCCTGCCTGGATCGGGCCTGGCATGCCGGTGTCTCGAGTTTCCAGGGGCGTGAGACGTGCAACGACTTTTCCCTGGGCATCGAACTGGAAGGCACCGATGATCAGCCTTTCAGCGATGCTCAATATCACTCGTTGATCAGCCTGAGCAGGCAGCTGCGCCGGGCCTTCAGCGACATCACGCCACAACGGATCTGCGGGCATAGCGACATCGCGCCCGGGCGCAAGACCGACCCGGGCCCGGGATTCGACTGGGCACGCTTTCGTGCCGCCTTGGAGAAGGGGGAAGGACAATGAGTTTTCTGGTGTTGCTGTTGGCGGTGTGGATCGAGAAGTTCTCGGCCCTGCGCCAGCGGGTACAGCGTGATGGCTGGTGGCTGGGGGAATTGGCGCGTCTGGAGTCGAGCCCGCGTATGGCCGAGCATCCGTGGTGGCTGCTGATCGTCATGGTGTTGCTGCCGGTGGCGCTGCTCGGGCTGTTGCTGCTGGTGCTGGAGCCCATCGCCTATGGCTTGCTGGCGCTGCCGGTGCACCTGCTGGTGGTGATCTACGCCCTGGGTCGCGGCGACCTGCTGGGTGAACTGGGCCCGTTCCGTGACGCCTGGCGGCGTGAGGATCTGCAAGCGGCAGCCCATGTCGCAGAACGTGACCTGGGCATCTGCGCCGAAAATGGCGAACAACTGCTGGAGCGAGTGCAGGGCCACCTGCTGTGGCAGGCCTTCCAGAGTTTCTTCGCGGTGATCTTCTGGTACTTCCTGCTGGGGCCGGTAGCGGCCCTGAGCTATCGCCTGTTGGCTCTCGCCGCCGAACATGGCAAGAACCCCGCCCTGGTCGAACGCGCGGGGCAGTTGCGACATGCCTTCGACTGGTTGCCGGTGCGCCTGCTGGCGGCGAGTTTTGCCCTGGTGGGCAACTTTGTCGCAGTCGGCCGGGTGATGCTCCACGAGTTGCTCAACTGGCATATCGGTGCCGCGCAGTTGGTGGAAAAGGTCGGCCTGGTGGCCGCGGAAATCCCGCCGCCGGAAGTCGGGCCCGAAGGTATCAACAGCCTGGATCGTATCTGGGAGCTGTTGTTGCGGGCGGCGGTGCTCTGGTACGCCGGCTTTGCCCTGTGGACCGTCCTGGCCTGAGGTGAGCAAGGGCTGGCCCCAACCGCCCACCGAGGGTTTTCTGGCGCAGCGCATCGCAGAGAGTGCGACGGCTGCGCCGTCGATCGGCAGCAAGCTCCCTCGCTACAGCCCGCGAGCTGTCCCCTGGATGCCGCGCTGGCGGTTAACTTTAAGTTACAAAACCTCCCACGAAATTGAGCTATACAGACGGAGCGCCGAATAGTGGCTATCTGCTGCCTTCGCCTGCCTGCCAATAACAATAAAAGAAAAGGGAGACTTCTTTGTGAAGAGCTTGCTCTATCCCGCTGTCGCGCTGATGAACCGCCTGAGCTTCGGCATGAAGTTCAGCCTGATCAGCGTGCTGTTCTTTCTACCCATGCTGGTGACCAACTTCTATCTGGTGCGCGACTCCTACCGCGAATTCCAGGGCACCCGGGTCGAACTGCAAAGCCTCGACCTGCTGGGCAGCAGCCTGGCCCTGCGCCGAGACCTGGAAACCCTCAATAACCTGGTGCAGATCAACGCCAGCCTCGGTCAGTCCGGCAAGGCAGGGGACCTGGAAGGCAAGATCGTGGCTCTGGAGAAATCCGTGCTGGAACGCCTGCAGGCCTTGCAGGCGGTGACCACGGACCCACAGCAGGTGGAAGTCTTCAACGCCAAGCGCGATGAACTGATTGCCGCCTTCAAGACCCAGCAAGTGGAAAGCTCGCTGCTGAACAAAAGCGGCCTGATCGGCAAGTTGCTGGGCAGCGCGCAGTTGTTCAGCCAGATCATCGCCAGCCAGTCGGGCCTGAGTCGCGATGGCCAGGGTGACATTCGCCAGCTCAGCGAGCTGATCACCAGCGTCACCCCGCAGGTTACCCAGCTCCTCGGTGAAGGCCGGGCCATGGGCGCCTACTCCCTGGGCCAGGGGTTCCTCAATTCCTCGTCCAGCACGCGTTTCGACGAATTGCTGGTGCAAATCGAAAAGCTCCAGGCCGAATACGGGCTCAAGTTGCAGGATGCCCTGGGGGCCAGCCGCGCTGCCCACGATGCTCTCGACACGCTGGCCACGACCAGCAAGGGCAGCCTCAAGCAGGCCAGCGAGCTGTTCGAGGAGCAGGTGGTGATGGCCGATACCCTGGATGCGCCCTGGCAGGCCTTCTACGACCAGGTCAGCGGGCTGATGGCGCAGACTTACCAGCTCAATGAAGGCACCTTGAAATTCCTGGATGTCGAGTTGCAAAAGCGCCTGGAGCAGAATCGTCGCCACATGGTGCTGCTGGTGGCGGCCCTGGCCCTGGTGTTTCTCTCCATCGTCTACCTGTACGGCGGTTTCTACGCTTCCACCCGCACCACTCTGCGGCGCCTGGGGGTGATGATGGACAAGGTAGCGGCGGGGGACATGACCGTCAGCTTCACCGCCCACAGCCGCGACGAACTGGGGGAACTGGGCAGTGTGTTCAACGGCACCGTGCTGAAAATCCACGACCTGATCGAGCGGGTTGGCCACACCGTCAGTGAGGTGGAACGCCAGGCCGGGCAAGTGCAGAGTGTATCGGCCCAGAGCAATCAGGCCGTGGCTGGCCAGCGCACCCAGATCGAGCAAGTGGCCACGGCGATGAACCAGATGTCCGCCACCTCCCAGGAAGTGGCTCGCAGCGCCGCGGCGGCGGTCAGCAGCGCCCACAGCGTGAATGACGAAACCATCAGCGGCCGCGGGCTGGTGGAATCCCAGCAGGGCAGCATCGCCCGGCTGGCCAGCGAGATCGACCAGTCGGTGCTGGTGATCAACCAGCTGGCCAGCGACAGCCAGTCCATCAGCCGGGTCCTGGAGGTGATCAAGAGCATCGCCGAGCAGACCAACCTGCTGGCCCTCAACGCGGCCATCGAGGCGGCGCGCGCCGGTGAGCAGGGGCGGGGCTTTGCGGTGGTGGCCGATGAAGTGCGGACCCTGGCCAAACGCACCCAGCAGTCCACCGAGGAGATCGAGGACATGATCGGCAAGCTCCACGGTGGCGTCAGCGCGGCGGTCAAGGCCATGGGCAGCAGCCACGCCATGGCCAACGGTACGGTGGACCAGTCGGAAAAGGTCCAGCAGGCGTTGGAAAATATCCTTGGGGCGGTAGGCATGATCGTCGATCAGAACCAGCAAATCGCCGCGGCCGTGGAGCAGCAGACCGCGGTGGCCCACGACATCGACCAGAACATCGTCGAGATCAATCGTGCCGGTGAGCGCACTGCCGAGGGCGCGCACCAGACCGAAGATGCCAGCCGGCAGTTGTCGGCCCAGGTGGTGCAACTGAAGCAATTGATCGGCGCTTTCCGCGTCTGAGCAACGTGCACCGGCTCTCGGCGAGGCCCCGGAAACCAGGGGCTTCGCTGCTTTGCATACAATCGGTAGTAAATGAATGCTTTGTTTGTCGCGTGTTTCCTGTTTTCCTGCGCGTCTGATTTTTCAGCCCCGGTGATCCCGCAGGCTGTTCGACCAGTTGGCCATGTGCCTTGCATGGCCCTGAGGAAATACGTTGATGACTGCCACTTCTGGAATCCAGGGCCGTTGCGCCCATTGCCAGACCCTCCTTGAACTCGAACCCTGGCAACTCAATGCCATGGCGTTGCAGGAAGCCTTCAACTGCAACCATTGCCACAAACCGCTGAAGCTCAATTGCCCCGAACAGATCAAGCGCCTCAGGTCTCTGGGTTCGCTGGCCACCCTGCGCGCGACCATGATCGTGCTCTGTGCCACGGTGATATTGGTGACGCTGGTGCTGGAGTGGGTCGGGCTGGTAAGCCTGGCTCAGCAACTGAGCGTTTCGGCATTGATGCTGGTGAGCTACCTGTTGGTGATGATGGCTGCCCGCCGGCGCCAGCGCCGACCGTTGCAGCTACAGGCCGGCTGAAGACCAGCCGAACAGTTCGCAGGCGTTGCGGGTGCTGGCGCTGGCCAGTTGCTCGGAGGTGATGCCGATGATCTCTGCCAGGGCGGCGCAGATGGCCGGCAAATGCTGCGGGCTGTTGCGCTGGCCGGGAAACATGGCAGGCGCCATGTCCGGCGAGTCGGTTTCCAGCACCAGGGCGTGCAGCGGCAGCTCGGCGATCACCTTGCGCAGGCGCAGGGCCTGGGGCCAGGTCGCGGCGCCCCCCAGACCCAGCTTGAACCCCAGCTTGAGGTATTCCCGGGCTTCCTCGCGGCTGCCGGCGAAGGCGTGGATAATGCCGCCACGCTTGAGCTTGAAGCGCTTCAGGCTGGCGATCACCGCCGCGTGGCTGCGCCGGACATGAAGCAGGGCGGGCAACTGGAAATCTGCCGCCAGCTGCAATTGCGCTTCGAAGAGTGCCTGTTGGCGCTCGCGATCCAGGTGCGCAAGAAAGTAGTCCAGGCCGATCTCGCCCACCGCGCACACTTGCGGGTGCCCTGCCAGCCGGGTCAGCCAGTCACCCAGTTGCTGGAGATGTTCCGGGCGGTGATCGTCCAGGTACACCGGGTGCAGGCCAAAGGCCGCGTATAACCTGGCATCGTTCTGCACCAGGTCCCAGACCCGCTGCCAATTGGCCTGATAGACCCCCAGCACCACCATTCGCGAGACTCCCCGGGCGCGGCTGTCCGCCAGCAGCGCCTCACGGTCGTCGTCGAAATCCGGAAAATCCAGATGGGTGTGGCTGTCGATCAGCTCCACGGTTCAGCCCTGTTGGATACGCTGTTTGAAGGTCCGCGCGATGGCCTGAACGCCAGGCTGGTAATGCGCTTCTTCAATCGCCGCCAGGGCCAGTTGCAGGGCTTTTTCGGCGATCAGTTGATGCTGCTGGGCCATGGCATTGACCGGCAGCGGCAGGAAATCCAGCAACTGGGTGTCGCCAAAGGTGCCCAGGCGCAGTGGCCGGGATTTCAGCGGGAAGTCGTGCAAGGCATCGAATACCCCTTGCAGCAGGACATAGGAGGTGGTCACCAGGGCGTCTGGCAGATGGCCCAGGCGCTGCAGCAATTCCTCCATCAGCTGGCGGCCGCAATCGCGACTGAAGGCTTCGCCGTGCTCGATCAGCACCTCGCCGCCGAAACCCTCGAGGGCCTGGCGGAAACCGGCGGCACGCTCCTGGCTGATGCTCAGTTCCGGGCGCGCGCCGATCAGCACGATCTGCTTGGGCTCAGGCTCAAGCAGGCTCTGGGTCAGGTGCAGGCTGGCTTGCAGGTCATCGCTGATCACCGAGCAGAACAGCTCGGGCGGCATCACCCGGTCGATGGCGATGATCGGCAGGCCCTGGGCCTGCAACTGCTGGTAGCTGTCGTCTTCCGGCGGCAGGCAGCTGGCGACGAATAGCGCGTCGCAACGCCGGGCGCGGAACAGCTGGAGCAATTGTCGCTCGCTGTCCGGAGCGTCGTCGGAACTGGCGATCAGCAGCTGATACCCTCGGGCCCGGGCGCCTTGCTCCAGCAGCTTGGCGATGCGTGCGTAGCTGGGGTTCTCCAGGTCCGGGAGAATGAAACCCAAGGTACGGGTGTGCCGGCTGCGCAAGCCGGCCGCCTGGGGGTTGGGCGTAAAGCCGTGTTCTTCCACCACCGCCCGCACCCGTTCCACGGTGGCGTTGCTGATGCGTTGTTGTTCGGCCTTGCCGTTGATGACGTAACTGGCGGTGGTCACAGACACACCGGCCAGGCGAGCGATATCACTGAGTTTCAACCCGGGATTTCCTTGTTTTTGGTGCTTGCCCCGATATTTTCGCCAATCCTACCTGATCTGGGCAGGCGACCAACGTCGGAACCGGCAATCGACCAGAAGGACTTCAAGCGCTCGAGATTATGGAGTAACGTACCAAACTTGCTAGATTAAACGTTTCAGCAAGCGTATTTTCTAGGCCCAAGCCCGAACGGAAAACGCCCCTGCCAGGCACCGAGTCCCGTTTGTGGCAGTAAAGACGCCTACGCTGCTTACTTAAAACAATACCTAGCGCCGCCCCCTGCCGCGCTAAATAGGAGAAGCCATGCTCGAGCTCACTGTAGAGCAGATATCCATGGGCCAGTCGGCTGTGGATAAGTCCGCGGCGCTGCACTTGCTGGCCGACAAACTGGTGGCGGACGGCCTGGTGGCCGAGGGTTACCTGGCTGGTCTCCAGGCCCGCGAAGCCCAGGGCTCGACCTTTCTTGGCCAAGGCATCGCCATTCCCCACGGCACCCCGGAAACCCGCGACCAGGTCTTTGCCACCGGCGTGCGCCTGCTGCAGTTTCCCGACGGCGTGGATTGGGGCGACGGGCAGATCGTCTACCTGGCCATCGGCATCGCGGCCAAATCCGACGAGCACTTGCGACTCCTGCAACTCCTGACCCGCGCCCTGGGTGAAACCGACCTGGGCCAGGCCCTGCGTCGCGCCAGCTCCCCCCAGGCCCTGCTCAAGCTGTTGCAGGGCGCACCCCAGGAACTGGCGCTGGACGCACAGATGATCGGCCTCGGTGTGGCGGCGGAAGATTTCGAAGAGCTGGTCTGGCGCGGCGCTCGCCTGCTGCGCCAGGCCGAGTGCGTGAGCAACGGCTTTGCCGCGGTGCTGCAACAGGTGGAGGCGCTGCCCCTGGGTGACGGCCTGTGGTGGCTGCATAGCGAGCAGACCGTGCTGCGCCCGGGGCTGGCGTTCGTCACCCCGGACAAGCCCATCCGCTACCTGGGCCAGCCCCTCAGTGGCCTGTTCTGCCTGGCCAGCCTGGGGGAAGCCCACCAGGCCCTGCTGGAGCGCCTGTGTGCGCTGCTGATCGAAGGCCGTGGCCAGGAATTGGGCCGCGCCACCAGCAGCCGCGCGGTGCTGGAAGTGCTCGGCGGTGAGTTGCCGGCGGACTGGCCCAGCGCCCGTATCGCCCTGGCCAACGCCCACGGCCTGCATGCGCGCCCGGCCAAGGTGCTGGCGCAACTGGCAAAAAACTTTGAAGGCGAGATCCGCATCCGCATCGTCGATGGCAAGGATTCTGCGGTCTCGGTCAAAAGCCTGAGCAAGCTGCTGAGCCTCGGGGCCCGACGTGGCCAGGTACTGGAACTGATCGCTGAACCCAGCATTGCCGCCGATGCCTTGCCCGCGTTACTGGCAGCCATCGAAGAGGGCCTGGGCGAAGAGGTCGAGCCATTGCCGGCTGTCAGCACGCCTCGGCAAGCGCCACAAGAGGTCGTCGAGCCGCTCAGCGCCCCGGCCTCCGGCAGCCTGATCCAGGCCATCGCCGCTGCGCCCGGCATCGCCATCGGCCCGGCCCATATCCAGGTCCAGCAAAGTATCGATTACCCACTGCGGGGCGAGTCCACCGCCATCGAGCGCCAGCGCTTGCAGCAGGCCCTGGCCGAGGTCCGCGAGGACATCCAGGGGCTGATCCAGCGCAGCCAGGCCAAGGCCATCCGCGAAATCTTCATCACCCATCAGGAAATGCTAGACGACCCCGAACTGAGCGATGAAGTGGACACCCGCCTCAAGCAGGGCGAAAGCGCCGAAGCGGCGTGGATGACCGTGATCGAAAGCGCCGCCAAACAGCAGGAAGCCCTGCAGGACGCCTTGCTCGCCGAGCGCGCCGCCGACCTGCGGGACATCGGCCGCCGGGTGCTGGCGCAACTGTGCGGCATTGAAACCCCGGCCGAGCCGGACCAGCCCTACATCCTGGTGATGGACGAAGTCGGTCCCTCGGACGTCGCACGCCTCGATCCGACCCGGGTCGCCGGCATTCTCACCGCCCGCGGCGGCGCCACCGCCCACAGCGCCATCGTCGCCCGGGCCCTGGGGATTCCGGCCCTGGTGGGCGCGGGGGCCAGCGTGCTGCTGATCAAGTCCGGCACGTCCTTGCTGCTGGACGGCCAGCGCGGTCGCCTGCATGTCGACGCCGATAGCCACACCCTGCAGCGGGCCGCCGAGGAGCGCGACAACCGCGAGCAACGGCTCAAGGCGGCCGCCGAACAACGCCATCAACTGGCCCATACCGCCGATGGTCACGCGGTCGAGGTGTTCGCCAATATCGGTGAAAGCGCCGGTGTCGCCGCCGCCGTGGAAAACGGCGCCGAGGGCATCGGCCTGCTGCGCACCGAACTGATCTTCATGGCCCATCCCCAGGCCCCGGACGAAGCCACCCAGGAAGCCGAATACCGCCGTGTACTCGACGGCCTCGCCGGGCGTCCGCTGGTGGTGCGCACCCTGGATGTGGGCGGCGACAAACCGCTGCCTTACTGGCCCATCGCCAAGGAAGAAAACCCCTTCCTCGGCGTGCGCGGCATCCGCCTGACCCTGCAACGGCCACTGATCATGGAAGCGCAATTGCGCGCCTTGCTGCGCTCGGCGGACAACCGCCCGCTGCGGATCATGTTCCCCATGGTCGGCAGCGTCGAAGAGTGGCGCCAGGCCCGGGACATGACCGAGCGCCTGCGCCGGGAAATCCCCGTGGCCGACCTGCAACTGGGGATCATGATCGAAGTGCCGTCCGCCGCCCTGCTGGCGCCGGTGCTGGCCAAGGAAGTGGACTTCTTCAGCATCGGCACCAACGACCTGACCCAGTACACCCTGGCCATCGATCGTGGCCACCCGACCCTTTCCGCCCAGGCCGATGGCCTGCACCCGGCAGTGTTGCAACTGATCAACATCACCGTGCGTGCCGCCCACGCCCACGGCAAGTGGGTCGGGGTCTGCGGCGAGCTGGCGGCCGACCCGCTGGCGGTGCCGGTGCTGGTGGGCCTGGGGGTGGATGAACTCAGCGTCTCCGGACGCAGCATCGCCGAGGTCAAGGCGCGGATCCGCGAACTGCGCCTGGCCCAGGCACAAACCCTTGCTCAACAGGCCCTGGCCGTCGGCAGCGCCAACGAAGTGCGCGCCCTAGTGGAGGCCATGTAATGGCGAAGATTCTTACCCTGACCCTCAACCCGGCGCTGGACCTGACGGTGCAGCTGGCGCGCCTGGACACAGGGCAGGTCAACCGCAGCGACGCCATGTACACCCACGCCGCCGGCAAGGGCGTGAATGTGGCCCAGGTGCTGGCTGACCTCGGCCATCAACTGACCGTCAGCGGCTTTCTCGGGGAAAACAATCCACAGGCGTTTGACGCGTTGTTTGCCCAGCGCGGGTTTGTCGACGCCTTTATCCGTGTGCCCGGGGACACCCGCAGCAACATCAAGCTGGCCGAAAGCGACGGGCGCATTACCGACATCAACGGCCCTGGGCCCGAGGTCAGTGAAGCCGCGCAACAGGCCCTGCTTGAACGCCTGGAACAGATCGCTCCCGGGCATGACGCGGTGGTGGTGGCCGGCAGCCTGCCGCGCGGGGTCAGCCCCGAATGGTTCCAGGCCCTGCTGCTGCGTTTGAAAAACCTCGGTCTTAAAGTCGCCCTCGACACCAGCGGCGCCGCCTTGCGCGCCGGCCTGGCGGCAGGCCCCTGGCTGGTCAAGCCCAACACCGAAGAGCTGGCGGACGCCTTGGGCAGCCCGGTGGTTTCAGTGGCCGGGCAGGCCGAGGCTGCGCGCCAGTTGCACGCCCAGGGCGTCGAGCATGTGGTGATTTCCCACGGCGCCGAGGGGGTCAACTGGTTCAGCGCCGCGCCGTCCCTGCAAGCCTTGCCGCCCAAGGTCCGCGTGGTCAGCACCGTAGGCGCCGGCGACTCGCTGCTGGCGGGCATGCTCCACGGCCTGCTCAGCGCCCAGCCGTTTGAACAGACCCTGCGCACCGCCACGGCGATTGCCGCCATGGCCGTGACCCAGATCGGTTTCGGCATCAGCGACAGGGTGCAACTGGCCCGGCTGGAGCAGGGGGTGCGCGTGCATCCCCTCCTAGAACAATAAGAGGGTTGCCCATGAAGTTAGCCATAGTTACCGCCTGCCCCAACGGCATGGTCACCAGCGTGCTCTGCGCCCGCCTGCTGGACGCCGCGGCGCAGCGCCAGGGCTGGAGCACCAGCGTCGAAGTGCACGATGAAACGCACCCGGAACGCCAACTCTCGGCGGCCACCATTGAGGCCGCCGAGTGGGTGCTGGTGGTCAGCACCGGGCCTGTGGATATGTCGCGTTTTGTCGGCAAGCGGGTGTACCGCAGCAGCCCGTCCCAGGCCCTGCAGGATGTCGATGCAGTGCTGCGTCGCGGCGCTGAAGAGGCCCAGGTCCATGTCGCCACCGAGGCCAGTGCCGAGCCGGTGCTCGAAACAGGCAAACGCGCCCCGCGGCTGGTAGCGATCACTGCCTGCCCGACTGGCGTGGCTCACACCTTCATGGCCGCCGAGGCCCTGCAGCAAACCGCCAAGCGCCTGGGCTACGACCTGCAAGTGGAAACCCAGGGCTCGGTGGGCGCGCGCAATCCGCTGAGCGCCCAAGCCATTGCCGAGGCCGACGTGGTGCTGCTGGCGGCGGACATCGAAGTGCCCACCGAGCGTTTTGCCGGCAAGCGCATTTATCGCTGCGGCACCGGCGTGGCCCTGAAACAGTCCGAGGCGACCCTGAACAAGGCCCTGGCCGAGGGCCGGCTGGAGTCCTCCACAGCAGGCGCCCAGACACCGGCCAAACAGGAAAAGACCGGGGTCTACAAACACCTGCTGACCGGGGTGTCGTTCATGCTGCCGATGGTGGTGGCGGGCGGTTTGATGATTGCCCTGTCCTTCGTCTTCGGCATCACCGCCTTCAAGGAGGAGGGCACCCTGGCCGCGGCCTTGATGCAGATCGGCGGCGAGACCGCCTTCAAGCTGATGGTGCCGCTGCTGGCGGGTTACATCGCCTACTCCATCGCCGACCGCCCAGGCCTGGCGCCGGGAATGATCGGTGGCATGCTCGCCAGCACCCTGGGTGCGGGTTTTATCGGCGGCATCGTCGCCGGCTTCCTCGCCGGTTATGCGGCCAAGGCGATCAATAAATATGCGCGCTTGCCGCAAAGCCTGGAGGCGCTGAAACCTATCCTGATCATCCCGCTGCTGGCCAGCCTGTTCACCGGGCTGGTGATGATCTACGTGGTGGGCAAACCCGTGGCGGGCATGCTCGAAGCCCTGACCCACTTCCTCGACAGCATGGGTACCACCAACGCGATTCTGCTGGGAGTACTGCTTGGCGGCATGATGTGCGTCGACCTGGGCGGGCCGATCAACAAGGCGGCCTATGCGTTCTCGGTAGGGCTGCTGGCGTCCCAGAGCTATGCACCGATGGCCGCGACCATGGCGGCGGGCATGGTACCGCCCATTGGCCTGGGCATTGCTACCTTCATTGCCCGACGCAAATTTGCCCAGACCGAACGCGAAGCCGGCAAGGCCGCCCTGGTATTGGGTCTGTGCTTTATCTCCGAAGGCGCAATCCCGTTTGCCGCCAAGGACCCGTTGCGAGTGATCCCGGCGAGCATCGCCGGCGGCGCCCTGACCGGGGCTTTGTCGATGTACTTCGGCTGCAAACTGATGGCGCCCCACGGCGGCCTGTTCGTCATGCTGATCCCGAATGCCATCAACCACGCCCTGCTGTACCTGCTGGCGATTGTCGCGGGCAGCCTGCTGACGGCGGTGGTCTATGCGCTGGTGAAACGACCAGAGACCGTCGAACTGGCCCTGGAACCGGCCAAGGCGGCCTGACCTCCACGGCACATCCGTTGCGGCGCAATCCCGCAACGGCACCCGTTGTAGCCGCTGCCGCAGGCTGCGAACGCTCTGGGCGGCAGTCCGTCGCAGGAGACGCAGCGATTCCAAACCTGCCCGAGGTTCGTCGGGAAATCGCCAAGCAAGGCCCTTCGGTCCTTTTCGCAGCTTCGCAGGCTCAGCAGCGGCTACAGGGATTACCTGGCTTCGTGTAGCCGCTGCCGCAGGTTGAGAACGACCTATCTGCATTACGGCCTTCAGCTCCTTGTCACACCCCCTTCATCCCCACTGTCTAAGGTGTGCTTTTTGACCATTGTCAGGGAGTCACCATGAGCGAGTTCAACCTCGGCCGTCGTCGGATCATGCAAATCGCCGGGGCGGGGCTGTTGATGCCGAGCCTGGCGCCCGCGGTGATCGCTTCGGTCAAGGATCGGCCGCAGCTCACCGACGGGGTGCAGTCCGGGGATCTGCTGGGGGATAAGGCGATGATCTGGAGCCGCAGCGATCGTCCGGCGCGGATGGTGGTGGAGTGGGACACGCGAAGCATGTTCAGCAACCCCCGGCGCTCTGTTTCGCCCCTGGCCGATGCCCGCACCGACTTCACGGCGCGGGTGGAGTTGACCGGGCTGCCGGCCAATCAGGCGATCTTCTATCGGGTGACCTTCGAGGATGCCCAGTCCGGCGCGGCCAGCGAGCCCTGGTTCGGCCATTTGCGCAGTGCGCCTTCGCAACGCCGGGACATCCGTTTTGTCTGGAGCGGCGACACGGTAGGGCAGGGCTTCGGCATCAACCCGGATATCGGCGGCATGCGCATCTACGAGGCAATGCGCCTGCGCCTGCCGGACTTCTTTATCCACAGCGGCGACACCATCTACGCCGACGGCCCGGTGCCGGCGCAGTTGACCGTGGAAGACGGGCGCATCTGGCGCAACCTCACCACCGAGGCCAAGAGCAAAGTGGCCGAGACCCTCGACGAATACCGGGGCAACTACCGCTACAACCTGATGGACGAAAACCTGCGCCGCTTCAACGCCGAGGTGCCGCAGATCTGGCAGTGGGACGACCATGAGGTGGTCAATAACTGGTCGCCGAGCAAGCAGCTGGACGAACGTTACGTGGTCAAGGACATCCAGACCCTGGTGGGCCGCGCGCGCCAGGCCTGGCTGGAGTATTCGCCCATGCGCCGGCAGAGCGCCGATGGCGGCGGGCGCATCTATCGCAAGCTCAGCTATGGGCCGTTGCTGGATGTGTTCGTGCTGGACATGCGCAGCTATCGCGGCCCCAACGATGACAACCTCGGCGGCGAGAAACCTTTCCTCGGCCGCGAGCAACTGGATTGGCTGAAGCGTGAGCTCAAGGACTCCTCGGCCCAGTGGAAAGTGGTGGCGGCGGACATGCCCATTGGCCTGGGCGTGCCCGATGGCGAAGTCAGCCCCGGGGTGGCGCGCTGGGAAGCGATCGCCAACGGCGACCCGGGCTCGGCCCAGGGCCGCGAGCTGGAGATTGCGGAGCTGCTGGCGTATTTGCGCAAGCATCAGGTGCGCAACCATGTGTGGCTGACGGCGGACGTGCACTATTGCGCGGCCCACCACTACCACCCGGATCGGGCGGCGTTCCAGGATTTCGAGCCGTTCTGGGAGTTTGTCGCCGGCCCCCTGAACGCCGGGAGTTTTGGGCCCAATGTGCTGGACAAGACCTTCGGCCCGGAAGTGGTGTTCCAGAAGGCGCCGCCAGCGCAGAACACTTCACCCTTTGCCGGCTTCCAGTTCTTTGGCGAAGTGCAGATCGATGGGCAAACGGCGGAGCTGAAGGTGATCCTGCGGGACCTGGATGGCGTGGCGGTGTACGAGCACAACCTGCAACCGGCGTAACCATCCCCGCCAACGCCCCGTCCCGTAGGAGCCGGCTTGCCGGCGAAGAGGCCCTTGAGCCTTGCGCTGTTCTGAAGGGCGCCTTCGCTGGCAAGCCAGCTCCTACGGAGGGTGCGGCACGATTGATGTAGGAGCCGGCTTGCCGGCGAAGCGTCTGACGCCTCAGTAAACGTCGCGGCGGTAGCGGCCCTCTTCGATCAGGCGTTCGACGTGGTCTGCTCCCAGCAGTTCGTTGAGTACCTGGTCCACTCCCGACGCCATGCCCTGCAAGCTGCCGCAGATGTAGATCGCGGCGCCATCGTCCAGCCATTTTTTCAGCTCGTCCGCCGCCTGGCGCAGGCGGTCCTGGACGTAGATCTTCTCGGCCTGGTCCCGGGAGAACGCCAGGTCCAGGCGGCTCAGGTCGCCCCGGGTGCGCCATTCCTGCAGTTCATCCTTGAAGTAGAAATCATGCTCGGCATTGCGCTCGCCAAAGATCAGCCAGTTGCGTTGCTGGCCCTCGGCGATGCGGGCCTTGAGCAGGCTGCGCAAGCCCGCCAGCCCGGTGCCGTTGCCCAGCAGAATCAGCGGGCAAGGTTCGGCCGGCAGGTGGAAGCCGCTGTTGCGCCGCACCCGCAGGCTGATGCTCGAACCCACCGCAGCATGCTCAGTGAGCCAGCCGGAACCGATCCCCAGGCTGCCGTCGGCGTGGCGTTCCTGGCGTACCAGCAGCTCCAGGCAACCGTCGGCGGCAATCGAGGCGATGGAGTATTCGCGCATGCTCAGGGGCACCAGGGCATCCACCAGGGCCTGGGCGTGCAGGCCCACCAGGTGGGTGCGGTTTTCTGGTAGCTGGCGGCTGCCCAAGGCTTGTTCCAGGCTCTCTTCCAGGCCGTCGAGCTGGACCCTGGCCTCGCCGGAAAGCCCCAGGCCGTCGAGGAAGTATTCGACCAGCCACGGGCTGTTGCGCGGCATGACTTCCACCAGGTCGCCAGCCAGCCAGCTGCTGGCGCTGGGGGCCAGCAGTTGCAGCAGGTAGACCCCGGAGCCGCTGCTGTCGGGGTTGAGCAGGGTACGGCTCTTCAGGGTCCAGTTGTCGAAGGCCGGGGCCTGCCACAGGTCTACCGGGGCATGCCCGGTGAGTTGGCCCAGTTGCTGCTGCCAGTGGCGCAGGGCGTAGCTGTCGCCGCTGTCCACCTCGATGGGGGCGAACAGGGTGCTGCCGCCCTGGTTCGACAGCCAGTCGTGCAGACGTCGGGCAAAGCCGCAGAAGTGCTGGTACTGGCGGTCACCCAGGCCGAGCACGGCGTACTGCAAACCTGCGAGCGGCAGCTCGCGGCCCAGCAGTTTGCGTTCGAAGCCCCGCGCGCTGTCCGGGGCTTCACCGTCGCCGAAGGTGCTGACTACGAACAGCGCGCGTTGGGCGCTGCGCAGATCCTGCTCGCTGAGGCTGGCCAGCGACTGGACCCTGGCGCTGACCCCGGCAGCTTGCAATTGCCCGGCAGTCTGCCAGGCCAATTGTTCGGCAAAGCCGCTTTGGCTGGCGAAACCGATCAGCCACGCCGAGCCATCGTCGGCGGCGCTTTCCAGGCCTTGGCGAGCGTTCTTGATCTGGCGCTTTTTGCGGCGCCGGTCCAGGTACAGCAGCCAGCCGGTGACGAAGAACAGCGGCATGGTCAAGGAGGCCAGGGTCAGCAGGATGCGCCCCACCAGGCCGAAGTAGCTGCCCACGTGCAGTGCGTAGACGCTAGTGAGCAACTGCGACTTGAAGCTCTTGTCGGCGTAGCGATCATGACGGCTGATGACCCCGGTGGCGGGGTCCAGGGTCAGTTGGTTCAGCGCTCGATCGTGGGGCGAATCCTTCAGCAGGTAGAACACCGTCGCCGGCTGGCCGGCCACGGCGGGCATGCGGATGTTGTAGCCGCTGAGGTCCTTGCCGGCAGCGCTGTAGATACTGCTCCACATGGCATTGTAGTCCGCCACGGGGGCGGGGCCCTTGGGCGGTGGGCCGCCGCGACCACCTCGCTGGCGTTCACTGTGTGGCGCGTCGGAGAGCAGTTTGGTCAGGCCCTCTCTGTACCAATCGTAGGACCAGTACAGGCCGGTGAGGGCGAACAGCAGATAGAACAGCAGGCACCAGGTGCCGAACACCGCGTGCAGGTCCCAGTTGAAGCCGCGGCCTTTCTTGGCCCAGTCCAGGGTCAGCCACACGCGCCAGTTGCCGACCTGGCGCGGCCAGCGCAGGTACAGGCCGGACAGGCAGAAGAAGATCAGGATCAGGGTGCAGGCGCCGGTGATCTGGCGGCCGGTGTCGCCGATGGCCAGGAAGCGGTGCAGTTGCAGCATGAAGCCGAAGAAGTCCTGGCCGACGGCGTCGCCCATGAACTCGCCGGTATAGGGGTCGAAGTAGCGCATCTGGCCACGGCGTTCCCCCGGCGGCGGGGTGAAGAACACCCGCGCGGCGTTGCCGCTGTCGGTCTCGACCCAGAGCATGGACACCGTCTTGCCTTCGGCGGCCTGGATTTTTTCCACCAGTTCGGCGGGCGGCAGTACCCCGGCGGGGAGCTTGTCGACTTGCAGCACCGATGGATTGAGGGCGCGCAGGATTTCGTCCTGGAACGACACGGTCGCCCCGGTGATGCCCATCAGGGCCAGGATCAGCCCCGCGCTGATGCCGAAGAACCAGTGCAGCTGGAACAGGGTTTTCTTCAACACATCGACCGCCTTGTACGTCCAGAGAGGTGAAACACGGCGCGCATTATGCCGTGGGTTGTCGAGAAGCATTCTTTCTTACACGCAAAAGCCCCAGGCATTGAAATGCGCGGGGCTTGGCTGCCTGTGGCCGGGGCCACAGGAGGGGCTGCGTTGGATCAGAAGTGGAAGTTGGCACTCATCAGGGCGGTACGGCCGGCCGCCTGGTTGGCGAAGTGCGACGCGTAAGCCTTGTCGTAGTAGGTCTTGTCGGTCAGGTTCTGTACGTTCAACTGCAGGTCGACGTTCTTGGTCAGCTTGTAGCTGGCCATGGCGTCGTAGCGGGTGTAGGACGGTACGTACACGGTGTTGCCGGTGTCGCCGTAGACATCGTCGACGTAGAACGCACCGCCACCGACGGTGAGTTTCGAGGTGATGGCGTAGGTGCTCCACAGGCTGAAGCTGTTCTTCGGCGTGTTGGGCATTTCATTGCCTTTGGCCGAGGCCGCACCTGCGGTGATCACGCCGTTACGACCGGTCAAGCCTGGATCAACCAGCTCGCTCTTGAGGTAGCTGTAGCCAGCGAAGACTTGCCATTTGTCGGTGATCTTGCCGCTGGCGCCCAGTTCCAGGCCGTCGACACGGGATTCACCGGCGTTCTGGTAGGTCAGTGCGTCCACGAGGACTCGGGTGTTTTTCTTCTCGGTGCGAAATACCGCAGCGGTGAGGGACAGGCGGTCGTTGAGCACGTTCCACTTGGTCCCCAGTTCATAGTTGACCGTCTCTTCAGGTTGCAGGTCGCTGGTACTGGCGCCGGCAGCCAGGGGGTTGCCCTCGGCACCTTCACCCACCAGGGCGCCGGCCGGGGTGGCCGAGGTGGCGTAGGAGGCGTAGACACTGCCGTTGTCGGTCGGTTTCCAGACCAGGCCGGCCTGCCAGTTCCAGAACTGGCTGTCGTCTTTGAGCTTGCTTCTGGCCTTGACCGTGGCAGTGGGGACCGCGTTGGTGTTGGCAACGGTGTCGAAGGTGTCGTAGCGCAAGCCGACGTTCAGCAGCCATTGCGGGTCCAGCTCGATGGTGTCGAAGACGTAGGCGGCACGGCTGGTGGCCTTGGTGTTGGTGCCGTTGTAGTTGCGTGCAACGCTGCCGGTCCAGGCGTCGTCCGGGTTCGGATTGCCCAGCGAGGTGCAGCTGCCGCCGCTGTTGCCCACTTTGTTCGCGGTACAGGTCGGGTTGCTGTTGGGGCTGACGGTATAGCTGCTGACACGGGTTTCTTCGCCCGTGAACTCAAGTCCGGTGGAGTAATTGTGCTTGAAGCCCAGTGCGTGGAATTCGCCAAACAGATCGGTCTGGTTGGTGGTGGTTTCCGTGGTCGAGACGCGGCTGTTGGCGCGACGCCATACGGTGCCGTAGCGGTTGACGTTGAACTTGCTGTCGTCCGGCTGGGTGAGGACATAGTCCTGCCCGGTGCTGCCGTGACGCAGAGTGTTCTTGAGCGTCATGGTGTCGCTCAAGTCATGCTCGATGGAGAAGGTGCTGATGTCCGCGCGGGTCTTGCGGAAGTCACGGTCCTTCAGGCCGTAGAAGTTGTTGCTGTCACCGCCGTCGGTGGGCTTGTCGTGACCATGGGCCGTGGCGCTCGCCGAGCTGTAGCCGTAGGGAATGCCCGAATCCGGCAGGTCGTCGCTTTCCATGTGGTAGTAGCTGAGGTTGACCCGGGTCGGGGTGCCCAGGCCGAAGGTCAGCGATGGTGCCACGCCCCAGCGGTCGTAATTGACGGCGTCGCGGCCAGCCACATTCTGTTCGTGGCTCATCAGGTTCAGACGGAACGCGGCACCCTCGAGGAACTGCCGGTTGACGTCCAGGGTGTAGCGCCGGGTCTGGTCGGAACCGTAGGTGAATCCACCGTTGAGGAAGTCTTGCTGCTTGGGCATCTTGCTGGTCAGGTTCAGGCTGCCGCCCGCGGAACCACGTCCACCAAAGGCCGAGTTCGGACCTTTGCTCACTTCAATGGTTTCGATGTCGAAGATCTCGCGGCTCTGGCCACCGGTGTCACGCACACCGTCGAGATAGGTGTCGCCCTGGGCGTCGAAACCACGAATGAACGGACGGTCACCTTGAGGGTTGCCACCTTCGCCGGCACCGAAGGTGATGCCCGGTACCGTGCGCAGTGCATCTTGCAGGGAGGTAGCAGCGGTGTCCTTGAGGACTTGCTGCGGAACCACAGTGACCGAGCGCGGTGTATCCACCAGTGGCGCGGTGTATTTCTGCGAGGAAGCTTTTTCCACTTGATAAGAGGTGTTGTCCTGGGCCTCACCGGTAATGCTGGTGGCATCCAGGGCAATGGCTTTGCCCGAGGTCTTCTGGTTGGTGTCTTGCGCGGCCTGGACCATATGGCCCGCGGAGCCGGCGGTAATCGCCACGCCAATCGCAGACGCCAGCAGGCGTGGTGAACTGACAGCGGATGGTGGTTGTTGGCGTGACATGGTGATTCCCCTCCCCAAGGATTTGAGGCCGCGGAATATAGGGGAAAGAAACAATTGTTATCAATTGCGAAACATTACTATTCGCACTGAATTTACATTCTTTACAATTTATCCTTACGGTTTTTGCGTTCTCATTCGTCTGTCGGGTTTTACACAGTCAATAAGAATCAATATCATTGACGGCCTTTCGCTCTGCAGGTACCTGGCCATGTTGCTGCACATCCCTGGCGTGTTCACCCGTGACGAGGTCGGGCGCATCCGTGAAGCCCTGGAACAGGCGGACTGGGCGGACGGCAAGATCACCGCCGGTTACCAGTCGGCCAAGGCCAAGCACAACCTGCAATTGCCGGAAGGCCACCCGCTGGCCCAGGAGATCGGCGCGGCGATGCTCGATCGCCTGTGGCAGAACCCGCTGTTCATGTCCGCCGCCTTGCCGCACAAGGTGTTTCCGCCGCTGATCAACTGCTACACCGCCGGCGGCAGTTTCGATTTTCATATCGACAACGCGGTGCGCCAGCCCAAGGGCAGTCCGGAGCGGGTGCGTACGGACCTGTCGTCGACCCTGTTCTTCAGCGACCCCGAGGATTACGAAGGCGGCGAGCTGGAGATCCAGGACACCTTCGGCCTGCAGCGGGTCAAGCTGCCGGCGGGGGACATGGTGCTGTATCCAGGCACCAGCCTGCACAAGGTCAACCCGGTGACCCGGGGCGCTCGCTACGCCTCATTCTTCTGGACCCAGAGCCTGGTGCGCGAAGATAGCCAGCGCGCCTTGCTGTTCGAGATGGACGGCGCGATCCAGGAGCTGACCCGGGACGTGCCCGACCATCCTTCGCTGGTCCGCCTGACCGGCACCTACCACAACCTTTTGCGTCGCTGGGTCGAGGTGTAAGCCGTGACTTTTCAACTTCGTCGCGAGGAGCTCCTCGACGGCGCGCAACTGAGCGCCATGCTTGAGGAGAGCCCGGCCCGCGCCGCCCAGGCGGTGCTGGCCGCTGCTTCCGAGGGGCTGCTGGACGCCCAGGCGCTGCTGGGGCAGATCCTCCTCGACGGTCGCGGCATCCAGCAGGATCAACCCCTGGCGGTGCGCTGGTTCGAGATCGCCGCACAACGTGGGCACCTGATGGCGCGCAACATGCTCGGGCGCTGCCATGAGCACGGCTGGGGTTGCCCGGCGGATGCCGCCAGCGCGGCCGGGCACTATCGCCTGGCTGCCGAAGCGGGGCTGGACTGGGGGCTGTACAACTACGCCAACCTGTTGGCCACCGGTCGCGGCGTGGTGCAGAACCATGCCTTGGCCCTGGCCTGTTACCGTCGTGCGGCGGACCTTGGCCATGCCAAATCGATGAACCTGCTGGGGCGCTACCTGGAGGAGGGGCTGGTGTGCCAGGCCGACCTTGAAGCGGCGCGGGACTGGTACCGGCGCTCGGCCGAAGGCGGGGATTTTCGCGGGCAGTTCAGCCATGCGGCAGTGCTGGCCGATGCCGGGCGTATCGACGAAGCCGTGGCGTGGCTGCAACGGGCTCTGGCCGGTGGCAACCTGAATTTCCTCCGGGTGGCATGCGCCGCGCTGCTCAAGGCCACGCACCCCGAGATTCGCGACCTGGCCCAGGCCTATCAGCGGCGCGCAGCGCAATTGGGTGACGAACGGGATGGAGAGCGGCTTGCTGTGTTGTCTTAAATCACTATGATTCAAAGCTAATCGCTTTTAATCATTCTGATGCAGGTCTTGCCTCATGCCCGCGACAAAAGTACTGACCGCTCACATTCCCTTGGACCTGGCTGACAAGGTCGATCAACTTGCTTCTCGCCTGGAACGCTCCCGGGCCTGGGTCGTGAAGCAGGCGTTGGTGGCCTGGGTTGACCAGGAAGAAGAGCGCCGTCGACTGACGCTTGAGGCCTTGGCAGATGTCGATGCTGGAAGGGTTGTCGATCATCAGTCAGTGTTGGCTTGGGCGCAGAGTCTGTCTGGCGACAACCCTCTGCCCTTACCAAAATGAGACAGCTGAAATGGACGAGCAAGGCCCTATCCGATCTGGCTCGGCTTTTTGAGTTTCTCGCCCAGGCCAATCGTTCTACTGCTGCTCGGACCGTGCAATCGCTGGTGCAGGCTCCAGATGCTCTTCTATCTAACCCTCGATTGGGAGAGCAGTTGGAGGAATTCAAGCCGAGGGATGTTCGACGATTGCTGGTGGGGCATTACGAGATGCGTTATGAGATTCAAGGCATGGCCTTGTCCATCCTGCGTATTTGGCATGTCCGGGAAGATCGTTGAATCACTGAACCGCGCGCACAAAAAAGCCCATGACAAGTCATGGGCTTTTTCTTGCAGCTAGCTGCCGTCTTTAAACGTAGAAGGCCTTCAGCGGCGGGAAGCCGTTGAATTCCACCGCGCTGTAGCTGGTGGTGTAGGCGCCGGTGGACAGCCAGTACAGGCGGTCGCCGATGGCCAGGTTCAGTGGCAGGCCGTACTTGTAGTTCTCGTACATGATGTCGGCGCTGTCGCAGGTCGGGCCGGCGATCACCACTTCTTCCACTTCACCTTTCTTCTCGGTCCAGATCGGGAACTTGATGGACTCGTCCATGGTTTCGATCAGGCCGGAGAACTTGCCCACGTCGGTGTACACCCAGCGCTCGACGGCGGTGCGGGATTTGCGCGCCACCAGTACTACTTCGCTGACCAGGATGCCGGCGTTGGCGATCAGCGAACGGCCTGGCTCGAGGATGATTTCCGGCAGGTCGTCGCCGAAGTCTTCCTTGAGGAAGCGGATGATTTCCTCGGCATAGGTTTCCAGGCTGTTGGTGCGGGTGATGTAGTTGGCCGGGAAGCCGCCACCCATGTTGATCAGCTTCAGCTCGATACCGTCTTCTTCCTTGAGGCGCTCGAAGATCACCTTGACCTTGGCAATGGCGGCGTCCCAGACGCTGATGTCGCGCTGTTGCGAACCCACGTGGAACGACACACCGTAAGGCACCAGGCCCAGGTCGCGAGCGAGGATCAGCAGGTCCATGGCCATGTCGGTCTGGCAGCCGAACTTGCGCGACAGCGGCCAGTCGGCGGTGGTGGAGCCTTCGGTGAGAATGCGCACGTAGACTTTCGAACCCGGTGCGGCCTTGGCGATGTTGCGCAGGTCGGCCTCGGAGTCGGTGGCGTACAAGCGCACTCCCTTGTCATAGAAGTAGCGGATGTCCTTGGACTTCTTGATGGTGTTGCCGTAGCTGATGTTGGCCGGGTTGACGCCGCGGCCCAGCACCTTGTCCAGCTCGTAGATCGAAGCGATGTCGAAGCTGGAGCCTTTTTCGTGCAGCAGGTCGATGATCTCGACGGCCGGGTTGGCCTTGACCGCGTAGTAGACCTTGGCGAATTCGAAACCGGCGCGCAGGTCGTCGTAGGCCTGGGAGATCATCTGGGTGTCGATGACCACGAACGGGGTTTCTTGCTGGTCGGCGAAAGACTTCATTTTCTGAAAGGTTTCGCGCGCGAAATAGTCTTCGACGTTAATCGACATGCGTTGGGAACTCCTACTGGCAAACGTTGGTAATCAATGGGTTTAAGGACATGTCATTGATGACAGTGCCTTGTGAACGTCCTCCGTATCCCCACTTTGGTTCGCCTACTTCCCAAGGCATGTCGCCGAAAGCAAAAAGGCCATGGGAAATCTGCCCTTGGCCTTGCTGTCTCGTCGTCAGTACTTGAGCCGGATGGATCGTTTCCAGCATGGACGTTCGGCGCGAACTTTAGGCGGTGAGGGGGCTGAGATCAACAAAAAATGTCGCGTTTTTGCACTTGTCTGACGTGCGTTATCGACACCTCTCTTTGTAGCCGACACAGATGACGGACAGATGTTCCCGAAGAATTCTCGAGTGTTAAAAATACCTGCACGTTCGACGCTTTTGCGTGCCAAGTAGCTGGGAAGTATGAAAGCGTCAACATCGGCGACGTTAGCGGCGAGAGGGCGGTTTGAGGGGGATTTTGGCTGTTTCGGAGGAGGGCGCCGGACAGCTCTGACCGGGGCGGCTGTTGATATTTTTTTCCGGCGTGTGGGTGGGCCAAAAACACCTGGTGGCGAGGGCGCTTGCTCGCGCCGGATGCGCAGCAGCCCCATTCTTTTTGCAAAGAGGGGCCGCTTCACGGTCCCGCGGGAGCAAGCGCCCTCGCCACAGGTTGGTTATTGGCTATTTATTGATCAGGCGACCACTGTTTCAGCCGGCGAGACGATATTGGTCTTCATCCCCCGCGAACGCCCGGAGCTCAGGTAGGCGGCGATGGATTCCTGAGTCACCTCGCCCAGGAACACCCGCTCGGCATCCATCACCGGCAGCCACGAGCGGTTGAACTCGTACATGCGCGACAGAAGAATCCGCAGGTGTTCGTCGTAGGCGGCTGTAGCGTTGAACTCTCGCAGGAACTGGGCGCAGGTGCCGGTCTGACGGTGCAGGTCGCGACGACGTACATAACCCAGAGCCTTGTTCTCGGCACAGGTCACCACCACATAGCGCCGGTCGTGTTCGTCCATCAGTTCCAGGGCGTCGGCTACCGGGGTTTCCGGGCTGACCGACGGGGCGTTGTCCGCGGCGTCTTCGGCCTTGACCAGCAACAGGCGTTTCAAGGTGCTGTCCTGGCCGACGAAGTTGCTGACGAAGTCGTCCGCCGGGTGCGCCAGCAGGGTGTCGGGGTGATCGATCTGCAGCAACTTGCCGGCACGGAAGATGGCGATCTTGTCCCCCAGCTTGATGGCTTCGTCGATGTCATGGCTGACCATGATCACGGTCTTGTTCAGCGCCCGCTGCATCTCGAAGAATTCATTCTGAATCATCTCGCGGTTGATCGGGTCCACCGCGCCGAAGGGTTCGTCCATCAGCAGCAGCGGGGCGTCCGCCGCCAGGGCGCGGATCACCCCGATGCGCTGTTGCTGGCCACCGGACAGTTCCCGTGGGTAGCGATGCAGGTACTGCTTGGGTTCGAGCTTGATCATGCTCATCAGCTCGCGGGCCCGGTCGTGGCATTTCTGCTTGTCCCAGCCCAGCAGGCGTGGCACTACCACGATGTTTTCCTCGATGGTCATGTTGGGGAACAGGCCGATCTGCTGGATCACGTAGCCGATGTTGCGGCGCAGGGTCACTTCGTCGAGATCGGTGGTGTCCTCGCCATTGATCAGCACCTTGCCCGAGGTGGGCATGATCAGGCGGTTGATCATTTTCAGCGTGGTGCTCTTGCCGCAGCCGGAGGGCCCGAGGAACACGCAGATCTCGCCTTCATTGACGGTCAGGCTTACCGAGTCGACGGCTTTGACATCCTTGCCGTTGCTGCGAAAGGTCTTGGTCAGGTTTTGAAGTTCGATCATTTCAGGAGTCCTTTTGGAGTCAGCGAGCGTTGCAGCCATTGCAGAAGCAGGTCGGCGAAGATGGCCAGGAGACTGACCAGCACGGCGCCGACGATCAGCATCGACATGTCGCTGCGGCTGATGGAAGCAAGAATGAGTACGCCCAGGCCGCCCGCGCCGATGGTGGCGGCGATGGTCATGACGCCGATGTTCATCACCACGGCGGTGCGTACCCCGGCGAGGATCACCGGCACCGCGATCGGCAACTCGACCATGCGCAGGCGCTGGCCGAAGGTCATGCCGATGCCGCGGGCGGCTTCACGAATGCCCGGTTCGACGCCGGTCAGCGCCAGGTAGGTGTTGCGCATGATCGGCAGCAGAGAATAGAGGAACACCGCGGTGATAGCCGGCAGCGGGCCCAGGCCCTGGCCGAACTTGGAGTAGAACGGCAGCAGCAGGCCGAACAGGGCGATGGACGGAATGGTCAGCAGCACGGTGGCGCTGGCCTGCAGTGGGCCGGCAAGGGTCGGGAAGCGGGTCATCAGCACGCCCAGGGGCACACCGAAGACGATGGCCAGGGTGACGGCGATGCCCACCAGGGTGATGTGCTGCCAGGTCAGGTGCAGGACCTGGGCCCAATCGAGATGGGAAAAGGCGTTCAGGAATTCCATGTCTTCTCCTCTTTAATTGATCGGGTGCTGGCGCAGGAAATCTGCGGCCACGGCGGATGGGCTTTCATGGTCGACATCGACCCGCGCATTCAACTGGCGCATGGTTTCGTCGTCGAACAGGGCTGCCAGTGGCTTGAGGTCGGTGGCCAGTTGCGGGTGGGCGTCGAGATAGACCTGGCGCACCACGGGCGCTGCGGTGTAGTCCGGGAAGTAGTGCTTGTCGTCTTCCAGCAGTTTGAGCTTGAAGGCGTTGAGGCGCCCGTCGGTGGTGTACACCAGACCGGCAAACACCTGGCCATTGCGCAGGGCGGTGTAGACCAGGCCGGCGTCCATCTGCCGGGTGTTCTTGCGGGTCAGGGCCATGTCATAGAGCTTGACCATCCCGGCCATGCCGTCGGAGCGGTTGGCGAACTCGGTGTCCAGGGCCACCAGGCGGTTTTCCTTGGTGTTTTCGGCCAGGGCCAGGGTCAGGTCGCTGATGCTATTGATCTGCGGATGTTCCTTGGCCACGTTCTCTGGCAGCGCCAGGGCATAGGTATTGCTGAACTTGGACGGTGACAGCCAGACCAGGCCTTTTTTCGCATCGAGTTCTTTCACCCGGGCGTAGGACTGTTCGCTGTCGAGTTTCTCGTCGATGTGGTTGTAGGCCACCAGCGAGACTCCGGTGTATTCCCAGATCAGGTCCAACTGGCCACTTTCCTGGGCACTGCGGGCCAGGTTGCTGCCCAGGCCCCCGGTGACGCGGGTGTCGTAGCCCTTGCTGCGCAAGTACTGGGAGGTGATCTCCGCCAGCAGGGTCTGTTCGGTGAAGACCCGGGCGCCGATGCGGATCAGCGGTTTTTCCACGGCGTGGGCCAATGTGCTGAAAAGCAGGGCGCAGCCGAGTATCAGGCTTAATTTCTTCATGTCGGTTCCTTGGCTCTGACGGGCTTAAGACGGGCGCAGACCACGTTCCAGCCAAAGTCGGCTGGCCAGGGTCACCAGGCCATCGAGGAGCAAGGCCAGCAGCGCGGTGCAGGCGGCGCCGAGCAGCAGTTGCGGCTGATTGTTCAGGGCGATGCCGGGGAAAATCAGGCTGCCCAGGCTGTTGGCGCCGATCAGGAAGGCCAGGGGCGCGGTGCCGACGTTGATCGCCAGGGCCACCCGCACGCCGCCGATGATGATCGGCACGGCATTGGGCAATTCGACTTTCCACAGCACCTGGCGTGGCGTCATGCCGATGCCGACCGCGGCCTCCTTGAGGGAGCCCTGGACGTTCTTCAGGCCTTCATAGGTGTTGCGCACGATGGGCAGCAGGGAGGCGAGGAACAGCGCGAAAATGGCCGGGCCACTGCCGATGCCGAGGATCCCCAGAGCGATGGCCAGGACGGCCAGGGGAGGGACGGTGTTACCGATGTTGAACACTTGCATGAAGCGTTCGGCGCGTCCGACCATGCTCGGGCGGCTGAGGACGATGCCAGCGGGGATCCCCACCACCAGCGCGGCTAGCATTGAAGCCAGGACCAGGAACAGATGAGCTTGCAGGTAGAACAACAGATCGTCGCGGTAGTGTTCGATCGTAGTGATGCCGATCCAGTGGACCAGCAGGGCCAGGAGGGCGATTACCGCAGCGCCTCCTATCAGCCCTTTGCCATAGCGAATAGCCACAGGCGGACTCCTTTTTTGTCGGTCGGCGGGCACTTTCCCGTGTGGCAGGGCCATTCCTGGCTGCCGGGAAAATACGCGCGAAAAGCAGCTCGTCGAGCGCCGGCAGAGCGGCGGGTGAACGGGCCATGAGCGCAGCTTCGTCAAGCTAACTTGCTGATATTTCAGCCCCTGACGACAGTGCGTGACAGGGGAGTGGACGTCTCCACGTTTTAAAAGGTTCCATAATTGGCAGCATTTAGCCACCGCTAATCTGCCGTCCGGTCGCCCGGGCGACGGGGTGAGCTGTGGCCCGCAAGGCTATGTCTGGGCTATAATCTGCGCCCTTTTTTGATCACCGCCAGGCGATTTCCCATGACCCAACAGGCCGCCGAAGTCGCGAAACGCCGCACTTTCGCCATTATTTCCCACCCGGATGCGGGTAAGACCACCATCACCGAGAAGCTGTTGCTGATGGGCAAGGCCATTGCGGTGGCGGGTACCGTCAAATCGCGCAAGTCCGACCGCCACGCCACTTCCGACTGGATGGAGATGGAGAAGCAGCGGGGTATTTCCATTACCACGTCGGTCATGCAGTTCCCCTATCGCGAACACATGATCAACCTGCTGGACACCCCCGGCCACGAAGACTTCTCGGAAGACACCTACCGCACCCTGACCGCGGTGGACTCGGCGCTGATGGTGCTCGACGGCGGTAAGGGCGTAGAGCCACGGACCATCGCCCTGATGGACGTCTGCCGCCTGCGCGATACGCCCATCGTCAGTTTCATCAACAAACTCGACCGGGACATTCGCGACCCGATCGAACTGCTGGACGAAATCGAAGCGGTCCTGAAGATTAAGGCCGCGCCTATCACCTGGCCGATCGGTTGCTACCGCGACTTCAAGGGTGTGTACCACCTGGCGGGCGACTACATCATCGTCTACACCCCGGGCCACGGCCACGAGCGCACCGAAACCAAGATCATCGAAAAGCTCGACTCCGCCGAAGCCAGGGCCCACCTGGGTGACGAGTACGAGCGCTTCATCGAGCAGCTGGAACTGGTGCAGGGCGCCTGCCACGAGTTCAACCAGCAGGAGTTCCTCGACGGCCAGCTGACGCCGGTGTTCTTCGGGACCGCGCTGGGCAACTTCGGTGTCGACCACGTGCTCGACGCCGTGGTGGACTGGGCGCCGCTGCCGCTGGCCCGCGTTGCCAACGAGCGCAGCGTGGCCCCCCAGGAAGAGAAGTTCTCGGGCTTCATCTTCAAGATCCAGGCGAACATGGACCCCAAGCACCGCGACCGCATCGCCTTCATGCGTATCTGCTCGGGCAAGTACGAGAAAGGCATGAAGATGCGCCACGTGCGCACTGGCAAGGACGTGCGCATCGGCGACGCCCTGACCTTCTTCTCCTCCGAGCGTGAGCAACTGGAAGAGGCCTATGCCGGCGACATCATCGGCCTGCACAACCACGGCACCATCCAGATCGGCGACACCTTCACCGAAGGCGAGGCGCTGGGCTTCACCGGTATCCCGCACTTCGCCCCGGAGCTGTTCCGCCGTGTGCGTCTGAAGGACCCGCTCAAGTCCAAGCAACTGCGCCAGGGCCTGCAACAGCTGGCCGAAGAAGGCGCGACCCAGGTGTTCTTCCCCGAGCGCAGCAACGACATCATCCTCGGCGCCGTGGGTGTGCTGCAGTTCGACGTGGTGGCCAGCCGCCTGAAGGAGGAATACAAGGTTGAGTGCTCCTACGAGCCGATCACCGTGTGGTCAGCCCGCTGGATCGAATGCAGCGACAAGAAGAAGCTCGAAGAGTTTTCCAACAAGGCGGTGGAAAACCTGGCCCTGGACGGCGGCGGCCACCTGACCTACCTGGCGCCGACCCGGGTCAACCTGGCGCTGATGGAAGAGCGCTGGCCGGACGTGAAATTCCGCGCCACCCGCGAACACCACTAAGTTCGCCGGTCACCCCCGAGCCCCGCTGTGCAGACAGCGGGGCTTTTTTTTGCGCGCAGGATTGGCCTGCCGCCGCCCCGTAGGCGCCGGCTTGCCAGCGAAGGCGGCGGACGCTGTTGTGCCTGGCTTGCGGGTTTCTTCGCCGGCAAGCCGGCTCCTGCGGGGTGTGGTGTTTTCAAGGGAGCGCCGTTAGTCGGAAGGGCTTTGGCGGCTCGGGAATCGATAGGGAGCTATCTGGAAAAGCCGGGATATCACGACTAGGTTTCAGACAGTGCTGTGGCCGCCGCAAGGCTGGCGCGCAGCCATCGATGATTCACCTATGAAAGGATGGAATCGGCTATGAGAATTTTCCAACGCGTTGTGCTGTTGATCAAAGTGCTGGTGATGCTGTCGCTCGGAACCTCGGCGGCCTGGGCCCACAACCTGATGCAGGTGAGCGAGCCGGGTTACTCCTCGAGCCAGAGCGCACCGGTGCAGATGCTTGCCAAGTCCGAATCGGAGCCGGGCGATGAGGGCCAGGGTGGCAGTTCCGGCGATGACGACCAGACCACCGACGAGGATGACGGCGACAGCCAGGGCTAAAAGAAACCCCCGACGACGGACTGATGCGCAATCCGTCGCCGGGGGCGGGTCGAACAAGGTTCAGGCGCTCCCGGAGGCATCCGGGAGCGCCTTTTTCATGGCCGCTACAGCACGAATTGCTCGGCGTAGTGGCAGGCCACCTGGCGGCTGTCGAGCTGGCGCAGGGCCGGCTCTTCAGTGCTGCAGCGCTCGGTGGCATAAGGGCAGCGCTTGTGGAAGGCGCAGCCCGGTGGTGGGTTCAGCGGGTTGGGCAGCTCGCCGACGATCTTGATCTTCGGCTTGTCCGGGTCCGGGTGGATGGTTGGTGTCGCCGACAGCAGGGCCTGGGTGTAGGGGTGCAGGGGGCGGGTGTAGATGTCCTCCTTGGGGCCCATTTCCACCGGCCGGCCGAGGTACATCACCAGCACCTGGTCGGCCACGTGGCGCACCACTGCCAGGTTGTGGGAAATGAACACGTAGGCGGTGTTGAATTCCTGCTGCAGGTCCATGAACAGGTTCAATACCTGGGCCTGGATCGATACGTCCAGGGCCGAGGTCGGTTCGTCCGCCACCAGCACCTTGGGCTGCAGCATCATTGCCCGGGCCAGGGCGATACGCTGGCGCTGCCCCCCGGAGAACATGTGCGGGTAGCGCTGGTAATGTTCGGGGCGCAGGCCTACCTGCTTCATCATCGCCTGGACTTTTTCCCGGCGTTCGGCGGCCGACAGCTTGGTGTTGATCAGCAGCGGCTCGGCCAGCTGGTCACCGATCTTCTGCCGCGGGTTGAGCGAGGCATAAGGGCTCTGGAACACCATCTGCACGTCTTTGCGCAGTTGCTTGCGCTGGGCCTTGTCGGCACCGGCGACTTCCTGGCCGGCGATCTTCAGCGAGCCGGAAGACGGTTCCTCGATCAGGGTCAGGGCCCGCGCCAGGGTGGATTTGCCACAGCCGGATTCACCCACCACTGCCAGGGTCTTGCCGGCTTCCAGCTCGAAGGACACGCCGTTGAGTGCGCGCACGGTGGCGTGGCCCTTGAACAGGCCACGGGACACTTCGTAGTGACGGGTGAGGTCGCGGGCGGTAAGAACGACGGCCATTACGCCACCTCCTGATTCAGCGGGTAGAAGCAGCGCACCAGGCTGGCGGCTTTCGGGTCGAGGCTGGGGCGCTGGGCGCGGCAGTTGTCTTGCACGTAGGGGCAGCGCGGCGACAGCAGGCAGCCTTGAGGCCGGTCGTAGCGCCCGGGGACGATGCCCGGCAGGGTCGACAAGCGAGTGGCGCCGAGGCTGTGCTCGGGAATCGCCGCCAGCAGCGCTTCGCTGTAGGGGTGCGCGGGAATGTCGAACAGCTCCGGTACCTGGCCCACCTCAACCGCCTGGCCGGCGTACATCACGCACACCCGCTGGGCGGTTTCGGCGACCACGGCGAGGTCGTGGGTGATCAGCACCAGGCCCATGTTCTGCTCTTTCTGCAGGTTCAGCAGCAGGTCCATGATCTGCGCCTGGATGGTCACGTCCAGGGCGGTGGTGGGTTCGTCGGCGATCAGCAGCTTGGGCTCGCCGGCGATCGCCATGGCGATTGCCACCCGCTGGCTCATGCCGCCGGACAGTTGGTGCGGGTAGGCGTCCATGCGGCTGGCGGCGCCGGGGATCTCGACCTTTTCCAGCAGTTCGATGGCGCGCTTGCGTGCGGCCTTGCTGGACATCTTCAGGTGCAGGCGCAGCACTTCCTCGATCTGGAAGCCCACGGTGTAGCTGGGGTTCAACGCGGTCATCGGGTCCTGGAAGACCATGGCCAGGTCCTTGCCGACGATCTGCCGGCGCTGGCGCGCGCTGAGCTTGAGCATGTCGCGGCCGTCGAAGCTTAGGGCATCGGCGGTGACGATGCCGGGGTGCTCGATCAGGCCCATCAGGGCCATCATGGTCACCGATTTGCCGGAGCCGGACTCGCCGACGATGGCCAGCACTTCGCCCTTGTCGACCTTGAGGTCGAGGCCATCGACCACCGGCACCGCCGTGGCGTCGCCGAAACGGACATTGAGATTCTTGATTTCTAGCAGTGACATGGGAATCTCCTCAGGCGGCGTTCTTGAGTTTCGGATCCAGCGCATCGCGCAGGCCGTCGCCCATCAGGTTGATTGCCAGCACGCTGAGCAAAATGGTCAGGCCCGGCAGGCTCACGACCCACCAGGCGCGTTCGATGTAGTCCCGGGCCGAGGCCAGCATGGTGCCCCACTCCGGAGTCGGCGGTTGCACGCCCAGGCCGAGGAAGCCCAGGGCGGCGGCGTCGAGGATCGCCGAGGAGAAGCTCAGGGTGGCCTGGACGATCAGCGGTGCCATGCAGTTGGGCAGCACGGTGATGAACATCAGGCGTGGCAGGCCGGCACCGGCCAGGCGCGCGGCGGTCACGTAGTCGCGGTTGAGTTCGCCCATCACTGCGGCGCGGGTCAGGCGTACATAGGACGGCAGAGACACCACGGCAATGGCGATCACGGTATTGATCAGGCCTGGGCCGAGGATGGCGACGATGGCCACGGCCAGCAGCAGCGAGGGCAGGGCCAGCATGATGTCCATCAGGCGCATGATGGTCGGGCCCAGCAAACGCGGGAAGAAGCCGGCGAACAGCCCGAGGAGGATCCCCGGGATCAGCGACATCACCACCGACGACAGGCCGATCAGCAGCGACAGGCGCGAACCCTGGATCAGGCGCGAGAGCAGGTCGCGGCCCAGTTCATCGGTGCCCAGCAGGAACTGCATCTGGCCGCCTTCGAGCCAGGCCGGAGGGGTCAGCAGGAAGTCGCGGTACTGCTCGCTGGGGTTGTGCGGCGCCACCCAGGGCGCGAACAGTGCGCAGAACACGATCAGCAGCATGAACAGCAGGCCGGCCACCGCGCCCTTGTTGCGGGAGAAGTGCTGCCAGAATTCTTTGTAGACGGACGGATAGAGCAGGCTTTGATCGACTGCTACTGAGGAAGTTGGAGTGCTCATTAGTCTTGATCTCAGCGCTGATGACGGATGCGTGGGTTGGCAAAGCCGTAGAGGATGTCCACCACGAAGTTGACCATGATCACCAGGCAGGCGATCAGCAGGATGCCGTTCTGCACCACGGGATAGTCCCGGGCGCCGATGGCTTCGATCAGCCACTTGCCGATGCCCGGCCAGGAAAAGATGGTTTCGGTCAGGACCGCACCGGCCAGCAGGGTGCCGACTTGCAGGCCGACCACGGTCAGCACCGGAATCAACGCGTTGCGCAGGCCGTGGACGAACACCACCCGAGCCGGCGACAGGCCCTTGGCCTTGGCGGTACGGATGTAGTCCTCACGCAGCACTTCGAGCATCGAGGAGCGGGTCATCCGCGCGATCACCGCCAGCGGAATGGTGCCCAGCACGATGGCGGGCAGGATCAGGTGCTGCAGGGCGTCGAAGAAGGCGTCGGTGTCTTTGGCCAGCAGGGTGTCGATGAGCATGAAGCCGGTTTTCGGCTCGATGTCGTAGAGCAGGTCGATACGCCCGGAAACCGGGGTCCAGCCCAGGCTTACCGAGAAGAACATGATCAGGATCAGGCCCCACCAGAAGATCGGCATCGAATACCCCGCCAGCGAGATCCCCATTACCCCATGGTCGAACAGCGACCCTCGCTTCAAGGCGGCGATCACCCCGGCCAGCAGGCCGAGCACGCCGGCGAACAGCAGGGCGGCCATGGACAGTTCCAGGGTCGCGGGGAACAGCGAGGTGAATTCGCTCCAGACGCTGGTGCGGGTGCGCAGGGACTCGCCCAGGTCGCCGTGGGCCAGCTTGCCGATGTAGTCCAGGTACTGGGCGTACAGCGGCTTGTTCAATCCAAGGCGTTCCATTGCCTGGGCATGCATCTCAGGGTCGACCCGACGCTCGCCCATCATGACTTCCACGGGGTCGCCGGGAATCATGCGTATCAAGGCGAAGGTCAGCAAGGTGATGCCGAAGAATGTGGGTATCAGCAACCCCACACGGCGGGCAATAAAACTAAACATCTTCTGAAGTACCTCAATCAGCCGGTTAGGCGTTCCCGCCATCCTTGGGGTCAAGGACGGCGGGCGTTTCTTATTACTTCACTTGGGTGGTAGCGAAGTTGTTAGTGGTCAGGGGGCTAATGTGATAACCCTCGACGTTCTTGCGCATGGCGGTGAACATTTTCGGATAGGCCATGGGGATCCACGGTTGATCCTGTTCGAAAACCAGCATGGCCTTTTCATAGAGCTCGGCGCGTTTGGCGGGTTCAGCGTCGGAGCGTGCTTCGTCGATCAGATCCTGGAACGTCTTGTTGCACCAGCGGGCGTAGTTTTCGCCGTTTTTCGCCGCGTCACAACTCAGGTTCGGGGTCAGGAAGTTGTCCGGATCGCCGTTGTCCCCGGCCCAGCCCGCCGACACCATATCGTGTTCGCCGTTTTTCGCACGCTTGAGCATCTCGCCCCACTCCATCACGCGGATGTCGAGCTTGAGGCCCACCTTGGCCAGGTCGGCCTGCATCATCTGTGCGCCGAGCATCGGGTTGGGGTTGGTCGGGCCGCCGCCGTTGCGGGTGAACAGGGTGATAACCGTACCCTCCGGTACGCCGGCTTCCTTGAGCAGCGCGCGGGCCTTGTCCAGATCCCGGGGCGGGTTCTTCAGGCTGTTGTTGAAGCCCAGCAGGGTCGGCGGATACGGGCCGGTGGCCACCAGGGCGTTGCCCTTGCCGTACAGGCTGTTGACGTAGGCTTCCTTGTCGAAGGCGATGTCGATGGCCTTGCGCACTCGCACGTCGCTCATGTACTTGCGCGTGGTGTTCATGGCGATGTAGCCGGTGGTCATCGCGGCTAGCTCGTCGACCTTGAGATTGGCGTCGGCCTTGATGCTGGGGATGTCATCGGGCTTGGGGTAGAGGGCGATCTGGCATTCGTTGGCCTTGAGTTTCTGCAGGCGCACGTTGTTATCGGTGGTGATCGCCAGCACCAGCGGGTCGGCCGGCGGCTTGCCGCGGAAGTAGTCCGGGTTGGCCTTGAAGCGTACCTGGGCGTCCTTGGCATAGCGGGTGAATATGAACGGGCCGGTGCCGATGGGCTTGCTGTTGAGCTCAGAGGTCTTGCCTTCCTTGAGCAGCTTGTCGGCGTATTCGGCCGGGAAGATCGACGAGAAGGCCATGGCCACGTCGGCGAGGAAAGGGGCTTCGCGGCGGGTCAGGGTGAAGACCACGGTGTGGTCGTCGATCTTCTCGACGCTTTTCAGCAGTTCCTTGAAGCCCATGCTTTCGAAATAGGGGAAGCCCACGCTGGACTTGTCATGCCAGGGGTGCTTCGGGTCAAGCTGGCGCTGGAAGCTCCAGAGCACGTCGTCGGCGTTCATCTCGCGCGTCGGGGTGAAGTAGTCGGTGCTGTGGAATTTGACGCCCTTGCGCAGATGGAAGGTGTATTGCAGGCCGTCGGGGCTGATGTCCCAGGATTCGGCCAGGGCCGGCTCGATGTCAGTGGTGCCGGGCTTGAAGTCCACCAGGCGGTTGAAGATGGTTTCCGCCACTGCGTCGGCCGTGACTGCAGTCGTGTACTGGACCATATCGAAGCCTTCCGGGCTGGCTTCGGTACAGACCACCAAGGGTTTGGCTGTGGCGCCCAGGGCGACGCTCAGCAGGGCGGCGCCAACGGCCGCTTTCAGGGGAAGCATTTTCATCAGGAACCCTCTGCAATCGATTGAACCAGATTAGCTTGAATGGCGGATTCGTCATGAATCCGCCCTTCAACTGGTGGGTTAGAGAATATTGAATGGGATGGTGGTAACCAGTCGGAATTCATTGATGTTGCCGTCGGCCTGGTTCTCGCTGGCGCGGTGCGTGGTGTAGGTGGCACGGATCGCGGTGGCTTTCAGCGGGCCGCTCTGTACGGCGTAGGAAGCACCGATGCCGTATTCGTAGTGGTGCTCGCCGTCCATGGTGCGTACGCCATAGACCGTACCGTCTGCCTTGACGCCGCTGTAGGCGGTGCCGTTGTAGTGGGTACCGTCGATGCCCCAGCCACGGGCCTGGTAGATGTTGAACTTGAGGCCGGGCACGCCGTACTCGGCCATGTTCAGGCCGTAGGCGATCTGGAAGGATTTCTCGTTCGGGCCGTTGAAGTCCGAGAGCAGGGAGTTGGCCAGGTAGATGCCGTTGGTTTCGTGCAGGTAGTCGAAGTACTCGTTACCGTTAATTTCCTGGTACGAGAAGGTCAGGCTGTGGGCCTGGTGGGTCAGGCCGAGGGACAGCGAGTAGGTGTCGTTGTCGATTTCGCCCATCTTCTTCTTGCCGGTATCGACGGTCTTGTAATAGTTCAGGCCGGTGGTCAGGCTCAGCACCGAGCTGTCGCCCAGCTCGTGGGTGGCGCCGAAGTAGTACTGGTTCCAGAAGTCTTCCACCTTGGAGGCGTAGAGGCTGGTCTTCAGGCTTTTCAGCGGCTGGTAGTTGGCGCCGACCAGGCTTACGCGATCGGTCTCGGCACCGTTGCTGTTGTACTCGGAGCTGAACTTGGACAGGCTCTGTTCGGTCCGTGGCGATACCCGGTCGAAGCTGCCGGCGTCGAACGACAGGTTGTTGAACTCTTCGCTGTGGATACTCACCCCTTCAAAGCTCGAAGGCAGCGGACGGTTGCCGATGACGTCGACGATCGGCGTGCTGAAGTTCTGCCGGCCGGCGGTCAGGGTGGTGTTGGACACGCGGAACTTGACGTTGGCCAGGCCCAGCTTGCTCCACTGGCCCACGGCGTCACCGTCGGAGTGGGTCAGGGTGCGGTTGTTCTTGCCGGCGATGTCCTTGCGGTCACGATCCAGAGCAATAGCGTTGTAGGCGGCGACTTCCGTGCTGACGCCAACGGTGCCTTCAGTGAAACCCGAGGTGTAGTTGAGGATGGTGCCCTGGACCCAGTTGATACGGCGCGGGGTCGAGGTCTCTACACCATTGTGGTTGTACGAAAAACGGTCGTTACGACGTTTCAGCTCGTTGGCGTACCAGTTGCGCGTGGTACCCGACAGGCTCTGCCCTTCGATAAAACCCTTGGTCTCAGCCTGGGCACTGGTGGCGTTCAGTTCAGTCGGGACGAAGTCCTGGCTGACGTTCTCCGCATAGGCCGAGGCGGTGATGCTACTGATAGCCAAGGCTAACAATACGCTGCTGCTCAGTTTCATGGGTGAAGCTCCTTTGTTTTCTTTTTTAAATGCCGGTTTTTTTGGGCCGGCTGGTTTTTGGAACTCATTCAGGGCATCGCAAACGTTTGCATGCGGCTTGATCGCCGAATTCAGGCAAAGCGTCTGCGTGAGGGCGAAAATCGCCCCCAGGGTTTTGGCTCATCGGTTATGGGGCTAGGCTGACACCCGAAAAGGCGTTGCGGCCGAAAGGACTGACCTTGAAACCTTCGACTTTCGCGCTCAGCGGCTGGTTGATCGTCGAGTGGGCCACCGGTGTGATAGGGACCTGTTGCTTGAGCAGTTGCTGGGCCTGTTTGTACAGCAGGCTGCGCTGTTCACGGTCGGTGACGACCTTGGCCTGCTTGATCAGCTTGTCGTACTGCGGGTTGCACCACATGGAGTAGTTGTTGCCGCCAATGGCGTCGCAGCTGTACAGCGTGCCCAGCCAGTTGTCCGGATCACCGTTGTCGCCGGTCCAGCCGATCAGGCTGATGTCGTGTTCGCCGTTCTTGGTGCGCTTGATGTACTCGCCCCACTCGTAGCTGACGATCTTCACCTTGAGGCCGATCTTCGCCCAGTCGGACTGCAGCATCTCGGCCATCAGCTTGGCGTTGGGGTTGTAGGGGCGTTGTACCGGCATGGCCCAGAGGGTGATTTGCGTGCCTTCCTTGACCCCGGCGGCCTTGAGCAGCTCCCGGGCTTTTTCCGGGTTGTAGGCGGCGTCCTTGATGGTTTCGTCGTAGGACCACTGGGTCGGTGGCATGGCGTTGACTGCCAGCTGCCCGGCACCCTGGTACACGGCGTTGAGGATGCTTGGCTTGTTCACCGCCATGTCCAGCGCCTGGCGCACTTCGAGTTGGTCGAAGGGTTTGTGCTGCACGTTGTAGGCGATGTAGCCCAGATTGAACCCGGGCTTTTCGATGACTTGCAGTTTCGGGTCGTTTTTCAGCGTGTCGATATCGGCGGGGCGCGGGTGCAGGGTCACCTGGCATTCGCCGGCCCGCAGCTTTTGTACCCGTACCGAGGCGTCGGTGTTGATGGCGAAGATCAGCCGGTCGAGCTTGACCCGGCTTGGGTCCCAGTAGTGCGGGTTGGCGCTGTAGCGGATCTGCGAGTCTTTCTGGTAACGCTGGAACACGAAGGGCCCGGTGCCGATGGGTTTCTGGTTGATCTGGCTCGGGGTGCCGGCCTGGAGCAGTTGCTCGGCGTATTCGGCGGAAAGGATCGCGGCGAAGCTCATGGCCAGGTTCTGGATGAAGGCCGCGTCCACGGTATTGAGGGTCATGACTACGGTCAGCGGGTCGGTCTTTTCGACCCGGGCGATGTTCTTGTTCAGGCTCATGCCGTTGAAGTAGGGAAACTCCGTCGGGTAAGCCTTGCGGAACGGATGTTCGGCGTCGAGCATGCGGTTGAAGGTGAACAGTACGTCGTCGGCGTTGAGGTCTCGGCTCGGCTTGAAATAGGGCGTGCTATGGAACTTCACCCCTTCGCGCAGGTGAAAGCTGTAGGTGAGGCCGTCCTCGGAAATGTCCCAGCTCTTGGCCAGCGCTGGCAGCACGTTGGTGGCGCCTCTTTCGAACTCCACCAGGCGGTTGTACAGCGGCTCGGCGGCATCGTTGTCGGTAGCAGTGGTGTATTGGGCGGTGTCAAAGCCCGCCGGGCTGCCTTCGGAACAGAACACCAGGCTGCGTTCGGCGGCGGTGCCGAACGAACTGGCGGCCAACAGGCCGCTGCCCAGCAGGGCCGGGAAAATCCAGGAATGACGCATGACCGTACTTCTCCATTTTTGTTGTGATGAACAATGGGCCATGACTCCTTCCTGGAGCCTGTACAGGCCATTGATGCCAAACCACTACGTGCGGCAGGTGCCCGTTGGCAGACGCAGCTTCGCCTTGCACCGACCTTGAGGGTCGAGGGCCGGGCGGTAACTGCGTCGAACCTGAAATGCCTGTAGGAATCGGCTCTGAATTCGCAAGACAGTGCGCCAGTGGCGGGTCGTTGCGCAGTAGAGACCGAGCTCCAGCGGGCCGGGCTGGTAAAGCAACGGCGACGTCATGGACGTCGCCGTTGCAGAGCCTTATTTGCCGATGCTGACGCCGTAGAAGGAGTTCAAGCCAAAGGGGCTGATTTTGAAATCCTGCACGTTGGCGCGCATGGGTTGGAACACCGTCGAGTGAGCGATAGGTGTCATCGGTACTGCATCTTTGAGGATGTGTTGCGCCTGCTTGTACAGCTCGGTGCGCTTGGCTACATCAGAGGTAGCCTTGGCTTGCTTGATCAGGGCGTCGTAAGGCTTGTCGCACCATTTCGAGAAGTTGTTGCCGTTCATTGCATCGCAACCGAACAGGGTGCCGAGCCAGTTGTCGGGGTCACCATTGTCGCCGCTCCAGCCGATGATCATCGCCTGGTTCTCGCCGCCCTTGGAGCGCTTGATGTACTCGCCCCACTCGTAGCTGACGATGTTCACTTTCAGGCCGATCTTCGCCCAGTCCGACTGCAGCATTTCGGCCATCAGCTTGGCGTTGGGGTTGTAGGGACGCTGTACCGGCATGGCCCACAGGGTGATCTGGGTGCCTTCCTTGATGCCGGCTTCCTTGAGCAGCTCCTTGGCTTTCTCGGGGTCGTACTTGGCGTCCTTGATGGTGGTGTCATAGGACCACTGGGTTGGAGGCATGGCGTTGACCGCCAGCTGGCCGGCGCCCTGGTACACCGAATCGATGATCTGCGGCTTGTTCACCGCCATGTCCAGCGCCTGGCGCACCTTGAGGTCGGCCAGCGGGTTGGCATCGGTACGGCCCTTGAGGACCGGCATCACGTTGTAGGCGATGTAGCCGAGGTTGAAGCCTGCCTGTTCAGGCATCTTCAGGGTCTTGTCTTCCTTGAGGGCCTTGAGGTCGGCCGGACGCGGGAAGAGGGTGACCTGGCATTCGTTCTTCTTCAGCTTCTGGATACGCACCGAGGGGTCGGTGGTGATGGCGAAGATCAGGTTGTCGATCTTCACGTCTTCAGGCTTCCAGTAGTCCTTGTTGCCGGTGTAGCGGATGTTCGAGTCTTTCTGGTAGCTCTTGAACACGAAGGGGCCAGTGCCGATCGGCTTCTGGTTGATGTCGCTGGCCTTGCCTTCCTTGAGCAGCTTGTCGGCGTATTCGGCGGACTGGATCGAGGCGAAGCTCATGGCCAGGTTCTGGATGAAGGCTGCGTCCACGGTCTTGAGGGTGAACTTGACGGTCTTGTCGTCGACTTTCTCGACCTTGGTGATGTTGGTGTCCATCCCCATGTCGGTGAAATACGGGAATTCGGTGGGGTAGGCCTTACGGAACGGCATGTCCTTGTCGATCATGCGGTTGAAGGTGAACAGCACGTCGTCGGCGTTGAAAGTACGGGTCGGGGTGAAGTACGGCGTGGTGTGGAACTTGACGCCTTCGCGCAGGTGGAAGGTGTAGGTCAGACCGTCGTCCGAGATGTCCCAACTGGTGGCCAGGCCCGGAATGACCGCGGTGCCGCCACGTTCGAACTGGCTGAGGCGGTTGTAGAGAGTTTCGGCTGAGGCGTCGAAGTCGGTTCCGGTGGTGTACTGGCCAGGGTCGAAACCGGCCGGGCTCCCTTCAGAGCAGAACACCAGGTTAGTCGCCGCTTGGGCGAAGGGTGCGCTGGCGAGCAAGCCGGCGCTGACTAATAACGGAAGGACTGCTTTCTTGAACATGGTGGCCTCATGATTTGTTGTCATTTTTGGTGTAGAGGGCGACCTTGTGAGTCGACCCGCCGATACTTATGCAGCCCTCATACCCAATGCAAGATGCAGGGCTGCCACAAGTCTCAAAGAGTGGAACGAACGTACAGGAATGACGCATTTGTATAAATCTTGACGCATTTGATCGTTTGCGCCGGTGTTTTGTGGTGCATGCGCTGCCTTTTCACGGGGCAATCGAAGCCCATCGCGCCCACTCTTGGTGCGGTGCTGGCTGGTGTGCCGGGTGATGCTTGGCCCAGGCGCCCGGCCTTGTCTGACCGGATGGAGATGGGCGGCTGGGTGAGGGAGGCCGTGGAGAACGGATGCCCGCAATTTTGCTGGCGATGGCGCGTGCTCGGCACATCGTCGCAGGTGCTGAATTCGGGGCTCGCAGTGAGGTTGTCACTGTGGAGGTCGCTGCGGGTTTGTGACGGCGTAGTGCCGCGGATCAGACCAGTTGTCTGCCAAACCTGGAGCGGAAAGGTCTTATCCATGCAAACCTCATTTTTTCTTTTTCTAGGGCATATCTGAGGATTGGCCTTGTGGGCCATGGAAACTCGCCTTCTTATGGGGAGTGGATGCAGCCCCATGGACCCTGTGCGGCGACGGCGATCGCTTTGTTGTGTTGTTGATAGTCGATTCGCCGATGCCGAAATTAAGTCATGCTGAAATCGTGGTCAACGAAAATTAAGCGTGACTAACATTTCTCCTTGTGCACAGGTTTGTCCCAGGGGTTCGACTGACGGCCGTGCGCTGGGCTCAGGCCGCGGAATGGTCGTCGAACAGGCCCATGGTGGTGACGGTCAGGACTTCTGCCGGGCCATTGCCGACGTTGGCCAGGCAATGAGTCTTGGTGGCGTCGAAGTGCACCGAGTCACCGGCACTCAGGGGATATTGACTGCCCTCGATGGTGTAGACGATCTGTCCTGAAAGCACGTAGGAGAACTCCGAGCCGTCATGGGAAATCAGCTCGGACTGGTAGCCCACCGGTATGTTCATCTTGACCGCGTTGATCAGGTTTCCGGGAAAGGAGCTGGACAGGCGCTCGTAGGCCAGTGGCTGGCCTTCGATGGTGTAGCGCACCCGCTTGCCGTCGTGGGAGTCGGGTTGCGCCTGGATCGGCTGGTCGAACAGGGCGTTCAGCGGAACGTTCAGAGACTTGGCGATATTGACCAGGGAAGAGATCGATACACCCGTGAGATTACGCTCTGCCTGGGAGAGGAAGCTGGCGGTCAGACCGGATTCGCTGGCGATCTGGCGCAGGGTTTTCTTGGCGGCGCGGCGATAGCGACGCAGGCGTTCGCCGATGCGATCTGCGGTCATTGAAGAGACTCTTATAGGAAAGAAGCAGTATACCCGGCGGACGTCAGCAACATCTGAGCCGCTGCGTACCGCGGGGCATAACTCTAACACCACAGAGCCGGGTTCCCCCGGGTCCGGGTTGAAATAGCCGGTAACGAAAAACGGCGATAACCTTGATGCCGAAGGTTATCGCCGTTGGAAGACGCAGGGATAAGGTCAGGGCATCAGCACTTCGATGGCGCCGTCGGCGGTCATGCTGACCTGGCTGGTGCCGGCCTCGACTTCTGGTGTCACTGGGGCCGAATCCATGCTGGCGGCCTTCATCATCATCGGCGCACGCATGTAAGGCTGTGGATAGCCATTGCTGTTGAGGTTCAGGTTGACGATCTTGTAGCCCTTGCCGCCCAGGGCCTCGGTGGCCAGTTGGGCACGGGCCTTGAAGGCCTTGACCGCATCCTTGAGCAACGCGTCTTCGCTGGCCTTGCGGGTCGGGTCGGCGATGGCGAAGTCCATGCCACCCATCTTCAGGTCGCCCAGCAGTTCACCGGTGAGCTTGGACAGCGCGGCGAAGTCGGAGCTTTCCAGGCGCAGTTCGGCGCGCTCACGCCAGCCTGTGATCTTCTGGCCCTTGCCGTCGTAGATCGGGTAGCTGTTGCGGCTGCCCTGGCGCAGGGTCACGTCCTTGACCTGGCGCGCCTGGTCCAGGGCCTTGTTCATGGTGGTGGTGATTTCTGCGGCGAGCTTGGCCGGGTCGGTGTTCTGCGATTCGCTGTAGAGGGTCACGATCATCAGATCCCGAGCCACTTCCTGGCTGACTTCGGCGCGCAGGGAAATCTGGTTGTAGTGCAGTTCATCGGCGGCCAGGGCGGGCAGGCTGGTGAGGGTGCCGGCGCTGAGAGCGAGAAGGGCGACGCTGCGACTGAAATGCTGCATGAAAACTCCTTGAGTGCGGTCCGCAGGATAAGGTCAGAGCCTGGGTGAAACCTTCAGACTGTGGTTTTTATTCCTCGTTGCGGCCAATTACAACTTTGATACACATGATCGCCATGGTTCGTCCGCGGCCGCTCAAGGCAGTGTGGCGCTTTGCCGCAGTTTTGCCTGTGCCGGGGGCTGCTTGGTTATACTCCCGGCGATTGCCCTGGAGCGCTCATCAGGAGAGCTCATGCTCGCCCCCGTAAAATTGCTGTCCGCAACCCGTCAGAACCTCTGGCGCCTGACCTTTATCCGTACCCTGGTGCTGGCCGCTCAGGCCGGTTCGGTGGGGCTCGCCTACTGGCTGGACCTGCTGCCGCTGCCCTGGTTGCAACTGGGCGTGACCCTGATGTTTTCCATGGTGTTGTGCGCTTTCACCGCGATCCGCCTGCGCACCTCGTGGCCGGTGACGGAGCTGGAGTACGCCCTGCAACTGGCCTGTGACCTGTTTATCCACAGTGTCCTGCTGTACTTCTCCGGTGGTTCCACCAACCCCTTCGTCTCCTATTACCTGGTGCCCCTGACCATCGCCGCGGTGACCTTGCCGTGGCGCTACTCGGTGGTCCTGTCGGGTATCGCCCTGACGCTCTATACCCTGTTGCTGGCGCGTTTCTACCCGTTGCAGACCTTCCCCATCGCCCGGGAGAACCTCCAGGTCTACGGCATGTGGCTGAGCTTTGCCCTGGCTGCGGCGGTGATCACCTTCTTCGCTGCACGCATGGCAGAAGAGCTGCGCCGCCAGGAAGAACTGCGGGCGATCCGGCGCGAAGAGGGGCTGCGCGACCAGCAATTGCTGGCAGTGGCGACCCAGGCCGCCGGCGCCGCCCACGAATTGGGCACGCCCCTGGCGACCATGAGCGTGCTGCTCAAGGAAATGCGCCAGGACCATCCCGACCCGCTGCTGCAGGATGACCTCGGCGTGCTCCAGGACCAGGTCAAGCTGTGCAAGGAAACCCTGCAGCAACTGGTGCGCGCGGCCGAGGCCAATCGCCGCCTGGCGGTGGACATGCAGGAAGTCACCCAGTGGCTGGACGAAGCCTTGAACCGTTGGCACCTGATGCGCCCGGAAGCCAGCTACCGTTTCCATCTGTTGGGCGAGGGGCCGGTGCCGCGCCTGGCGCCGCCGCCGGACCTGACCCAGGCCCTGCTCAACCTGCTGAACAATGCCGCCGATGCCTGCCCCGAAGGCCTGGAAGTACGCCTGGACTGGGACGCGGAAAACCTCACCATCAGTATTCGTGACCACGGTGCCGGAGTACCCTTGGCCATCGCCGAACAGATCGGCAAACCGTTTTTTACCACCAAGGGCAAAGGCTTCGGCCTGGGCCTGTTTTTGAGCAAGGCCAGCGTGACCCGCGCTGGAGGCTCAGTGAAACTCTACAGTCATGAGGAAGGCGGAACGCTCACCGAGCTGCGCCTGCCCCGTGCCGCCCGAGGAGACGACCATGAGTGAAGAGATCCAAGTCGAAGGCGAGGAACTGCCGCACCTGTTGCTGGTGGATGATGACGCCACCTTTACCCGCGTGATGGCCCGTGCCATGAGCCGCCGCGGTTTTCGCGTGAGCACCGCCGGTTCCGCCGAGGAGGGCCTGGTCATTGCCCAGCAGGACCTGCCGGACTACGCCGCGCTGGACTTGAAGATGGATGGCGACTCCGGGCTGGTGCTGTTGCCCAAGCTGCTGGAGCTGGACCCGGAGATGCGGGTGCTGATTCTCACCGGCTATTCGAGCATCGCCACCGCGGTGGAAGCGATCAAGCGTGGCGCCTGCAACTACCTGTGCAAGCCGGCGGATGCCGACGATGTACTGGCCGCGCTGCTCTCCGAACACGCCGATCTCGACACCCTGGTGCCGGAAAACCCGATGTCGGTGGACCGCTTGCAGTGGGAACACATTCAGCGCGTGTTGACCGAACACGAAGGCAACATCTCCGCCACTGCCCGGGCCCTGGGCATGCACCGCCGTACCTTGCAGCGCAAATTGCAGAAGCGTCCCGTGCGTCGCTGAACCGCGACTGAACGAATGTCCGCTGGGCGTCGTGAAAAAGCGAGCCGATCTACTATGATCGGCTCAACGCTTGCCCTTCTTCCTATCGAGCCTCAACGATGAATCAGAACGCTGAATACTCCGCGGTCAACGATGCCGTGCGCGGGCAATTCTTTCGCCGGGTCTGGGCCATGATCACGCCGTACTGGCGCAGTGAGGAAAAGGGCAAGGCCTGGCTGTTGCTGGTTGCGGTGATCGGCCTGTCGCTGTTCAGCGTGGCCATCTCGGTGTGGATCAACAGCTGGTACAAGGACTTCTACAACGCCTTGCAGAAAAAGGACGAAGCGGCGTTCTGGCACTTGATCCTGTATTTCTGCGGAATTGCCGCGGTGGCGATCCTGGGGGCGGTGTATCGTCTGTACCTGACCCAGATGCTGACCATCCGCTGGCGGGCCTGGCTCACCGAGAAGCACTTTGCCCGCTGGCTGGGCCACAAGAACTACTACCAGCTGGAGCAGGGCGGCTACACCGACAACCCGGACCAGCGGATTTCCGAAGACCTCAACAGCTTTACCAGCAATACGCTGTCCCTGGGCCTGGGGCTGATCCGCAACATTGTCAGCCTGGTGTCCTTCTCGATCATCCTGTGGGGGGTGTCCGGCAGTATCGAGGTGTTCGGCTACACCATTCCCGGCTACATGTTCTGGTGCGCGCTGGTCTATGCCGCTGTCGGCAGCTGGCTGACCCACTTGATCGGGCGCCGCCTGATCGGCCTCAACAACCAGCAACAGCGCTTCGAAGCCGACCTGCGTTTTTCCATGGTGCGGGTACGGGAGAATGCCGAGAGCATTGCCCTGTATGACGGCGAGAAGAACGAGAACCAGCGTCTGAGCAGCCGTTTCGGCAAGGTCTGGCACAACTTCTGGGACATCATGAAGGTCTCCAAGCGCCTGACCTTCTTCACCGCCGGGTATGGCCAGATTGCGATCATTTTCCCCTTTATCGTGGCTGCCCCGCGGTACTTTTCCGGCAAGATCGAGCTGGGTGAGCTGATGCAGATCAACTCGGCATTCGGGAACGTTCAGGAGAACTTCAGCTGGTTCATCAGTGCGTATTCGGACCTGGCGGCCTGGCGCGCCACCTGTGATCGTCTGCTGAGTTTCCGCCAGGCCATGAGTGATAACGAAGAACGGACCCCGGCTATCGACGTGCAGCATCAGGGCGAACAATTGTGCGTACGAGACCTGGGCCTGGACCTGGCCGATGGCCGGCATCTGCTGGCCGGCGCCGAAATGACCGTGAACCCAGGTGAGCGGCTCATGCTCAGCGGCCGTTCCGGCAGCGGCAAGAGTACCTTGCTGCGGGCCATGGGCCGGCTGTGGCCGGCCGGGCACGGGAGCATCCTGCTGCCGAACCAGCGTTACCTGTTCCTGCCGCAAAAGCCCTATCTGCCCATTGGCAGCCTGCGCGAAGCCTTGAGTTATCCACAGTCTGGCGACAGCTACCCCCAGGAGCGTTATGCACAGGTCCTGGAAACCTGCCGCTTGCCCCATCTGGTGGCGCGCCTGGACGAGAGCAATCACTGGCAGCGCATGTTGTCGCCGGGCGAGCAGCAGCGCCTGGCCTTTGCCCGGGCCCTGCTCTATGCACCGCAGTGGCTGTACATGGATGAGGCCACTTCGGCCATGGACGAAGAGGACGAAGCCACCTTGTATCAGGCGCTGATCGATCAGTTGCCGGGCCTGAGCATTGTCAGCGTCGGCCATCGCAGCAGCCTCAAGCGCTTCCATCCACGGCTCGTTCGTATCGAGCAGGGGCATCTGCAAGAGCAGACTCTTACGGCCTGACGGAGGGCCGAGCGCTAGCCTCAAGCCCAGCGCCCTTGCACCGCCGGTGCAAGGGCGCTGGGCCGTTTCGCGAGCGAGCCGTTCCTACAGACCGCGATCAGGCCTGGTGCAGGATCGAACGGTCCACACGTACGGCCAACTGGCCGCTGCCCGGCTTCGCGTTGAAGGCCACGTTGCCATGTTCATCCACGCTGGCTCGGGCGATCGGGGCGCCGTTGAGCAGCAGCTCCAGTGGTGCATCCTTGAGAGACTGGCCGGAGGCCAGTTGCAGTTTCAGGTTGATAGCCATGGTGATCTCCTTATCAGGCGTTGCTGTCGATGAAGTGGCTGGCGTTCTTGTCGATGGAGCCGACCAGCTCCGGTGAACCACCACGGAACTGGCGGAACACATTGCGCCCGGTGGCGCTGCTGTTGCTGGTACCGGCCGGAATGCTCAGGGTTGGCTGGAAGCTGTCGCTCAGTTCCACATAGGCCGACCAGGGGCCGATGTAGGACTCGTTCAACCCGTTGGTTTCGCTGAGGGCGTAGCGCACCGCGTGGCCTGGCAGCCAGTTGGGTTCCCTGGGGCTGTGGCTCTGCCAGCCATCGGCGAGGATCACCGGAACCGCGCTGGGGGTTTCCAGGTAGCCGGTCGGCTTGTTCGGGCTGTAGTTCTGCAGCAGCAGGTAGGTGCTCCAGCCCCACCAGTTGTCGATGGTCTTGCTGTCATTGAGGTTGTTGACGTCGCTGCGGCGCAGGACCTTGTCGCCACTCATCACGAACAGTGGCGAGAAGTTGCCGGTTTTCGCGGCATTCAGGTCCGGCAGGGTTTTCAGGGCTGCGTAGCTGGCGGGTGCGGGGAGGTTGCCGCTGAGGTAGCTGGCGAAGATTTCGTCTGCCGAACTCTGCACAGCCATCTTCACTTGCTGGCGATTGCGATGGTCGACGCTGTCGAAGTAGCGCTTGTCGCCATAGGCGTGCCAGCGATCGCCCTGGGCGTTGCTGACATTCAGGCCGAACTTGCTGTCCTCGTCATGCATGAAGCGGGTAATCAGCGAACCCAGGTCGCTGGGGGTGACGACCGCCGCCACCTGTTTGCGCGGCACCCGTACGTGGCCGGAGGAAAACAGATCGGTGAGGAAATGGTCGGCGAAGGCGTTCATTGCGTAAGCCAGTTCCAGTTGCTTGTCGTCCGCGCTCTTGCCCGCCAGTACCGCTTGCTGCAGCGCTGCGGTATGCCCTGCGGTGTAGGCAGCCAGGGCCCACTCGCCGAAGTGATCGGCGTTGTTGGCCGCCAGCTTCAGGTAGCGCCCCAGGGGGAACAGGGCGGATACCACGCTGCCGCCGCCGGTAATCTTGTTCCACTCCTCGGACAGGGTATCGCCCAGGGCGTCATAGGCTTCATGGGGCTGCTTGCCGTCGCGGATCGCCTGGTTGGCGGCGACGATTTCCTTTTGCATCACTGCAAGGATCTGCCGGGCTTCGTCTTTCGCGGCCGGCAGTACCGCAAGGGAGTTGAACGCCGCGATAAAGCGCTGTACTCGATCACTGGGGGTTGTGCCTTCGCAGATCGGCTGCTCGGGAATGCCATAGAAGTCGCCCCCCAGGGCCACCACCTGGCCGTAGGTCAGCGCCAGGCCGTTAGGCAGGTGCAGTTCGACCTGCCACGCCGGGATGGCCGGTGCATCCTTGACGAAGCGCAGCAGGGTGCTGTCGCCGATGGCTGTGTGTTCGCCGCCCTCGAAACGCAGCTGTGGCTGGCCCTTGGTGGTTTTTTGTGCAGAACGAGGCAGGTCTTCCGGGCGGTGGTACTTGATGGTGTGGTGGCCATCGGCGACCAGTACCAGGGTGTCGCCATCGCCGGAAATGGCGATGCCTTGTTCACTGAACAGGCGGTCCAGGTCGGCGACGATCTTGCCCGCGTGTTGTGGCTGTTGCTGCTTCTGTGCAGAGAGTCCTGACATTTCTAGCTCCTTGATATGTCATGGGGATATTTCCTTATTTAACTGTATGCATATACAGTTAAATCGAGCATAGAGGAAAACGTTTTCCCGTCAAGAAGCGAATGCACCGCTGCAGCATTTTTTCTTTCGCCCCGCAATGGAGCCGCAGGCTGGGTACTGCGTGGGGCAGGCAGATCCCATGGAAGCGAGGCTCCAGACGCCAGCGTGCGGATTGAATTATTATTAGCGCCCTAACGACAGGCTCAAGGTCCACCCGCCCATGCTGGCTATTTTTCTCGAAACCCTGACGATCACGGCGCCGGTCTTTGCCATGTTGCTGCTCGGCCTGTTGCTCAAACGGGTGGAATGTATCGACGACAACTTCATTCATACGGCCTCGGCCCTGGTGTTCAACGTCACCATGCCGGCGCTGCTGTTTCTCGGCATTGTCCATGCCGACCTGCATTCATCGTTGAAACCCGGGGTGCTGATCTATTTCTCCTTGGCCACCCTGGCGTGCTTTGGGCTGGCCTGGGGCTGGGCGATCTGGCGTTGCCCCAAGGCCGACCGCGGGATCTATACCCAGGGCGCGTTTCGCGGCAATAACGCGATCATCGGCCTGGCCCTGGCTGCCAGCATGTACGGCGATTACGGCATTTCCCTGGGCGCAGTGCTCGCAGCCCTGGTGATCCTGTTCTACAACACCCTCTCGACCATCGTCCTGGCGGTCTACAGCCCGGTGATCAAGTCCGATCCCTGGAGCATCTTCAAGAGCGTTGTCAGCAACCCGCTGATTGTCAGTGTGCTGGTGGCCGCACCGTTCGCCTACTGGCAGATCGGCATTCCCAACTGGCTGGAAACTTCGGGGCGCTACCTGGCGCAGATGACCCTGCCCCTGGCGCTGATCTGCATTGGCGGCACCTTGTCCCTGGCAGCCTTGCGCAACAGCGGCGAGCTGGCGATGAGCTCCAGTTTGCTGAAGATGGTCAGCCTGCCGGCCCTGGCGACCCTGGGGGCCTGGCTGTGCGGGTTTCGCGGGGCGGAGTTGGGGATCCTGTTCCTGTACTTTGGCAGCCCCACCGCGGCGGCCAGTTTTGTCATGGCCCGGGCGGCCAATGGCAACCACGAACTGGCTGCGGCGATCATCGTCATCACCACGGTGATGGCGGCGGTGACCACCAATATCGGGATTTTCCTGTTGCAGTGGGGTGGGTGGATCTAGGCTTTGCCGCGAGCCGGCTCCTGCACGGCTATTGCGTAGGAGCCGGCAGCAGGTTCACTGCGGTTGCTGATAGGTGTCTATCACTTCCTGGGCCGCGCGAAACGCATCGATGGCCGCCGGCACTCCGGCATACACCGCGCAATGCAGCAGCGCTTCACGAATCTCTTCGACACTGCAGCCGTTGTTCAGTGCGCCGCGCACGTGGCCCTTGAGTTCCTGTGGGCACTTGAGTGCGGTCAGGGTCGCCAGGGTGATCAGGCTGCGGGTCTTGAGCGGCAGGCCCTCACGGTTCCATACACCGCCCCAGGCATGCTCGTTGACGAAGTCCTGCAAGGGCTGGGTGAATTCGGTGGCGTTGCCCAGGGCGCGATCGACGAACGCATCGCCCATGACCTGGCGACGCATCTGCAACCCGCTTTTCTTGTTCTCGCTCATGGTGCTTCCTTCTTGTGTTGGCGGCGCCAGGCTCGCAGCGAACTGAACAGCAGGAACGCCACCAGCGCTGGCAGGACGAAAAACAGCATCAGGTGTTCCAGCTTGCCGGCCAGAGGCATGCCAGTGGTGAAGGACACCACATGCAGCCCGTAAGCCAGGTACAAGCCCAGAAACAGCAGGCCTTCGGCCCGGGTCACGCGGTATCCGGAATAGAACACCGGCAGGCACAGCACGGCCACGCCGAGCATGACCGGCAGGTCGAAGTCCAGGGCATTGGGCGAGACCGAAAGAGGTGTCGGTGCCACCAGGGCGGTGAAGCCCAGCACTCCCAGCAGGTTGAACAGGTTGCTGCCGATGATGTTGCCCACGGCAATCTCGCGCTGGCCGCGCAGGGCCGCCAGCAGCGAAGTGGCGAGTTGGGGCAGGGAGGTGCTGACGGCGATCACGGTCAGGCCCATGACCCGCTCGGAAAGCCCCAGGTCGTCGGCCACGGAGACGGCGGCGCCCAGCAGCAAGTGCCCGGCGAAGACCAGCAGGCCGAGGCCGAGCAGGACCATCAGCAGGCTGCTGATGCGCGGTGCCCAACTGCGCTGGCCGGCTGGTGCGGGTGAGTGGGGGCGGTGCGAATGGCGGGACTGGCGCAACAGCAGGCCCAGGTACAGCACCAGGGCTGCCAGCAGGATCAGGCCGTCGCTGGGGCTGAGTTGTTCGTTGTAGGCCAGCACGAACACCAGCAGGCTGGCGCCGATCATCAGCGGGATGTCCAGGCGCACCAGTTGCCGCGAGACCCGCAGCGGGATGATCAGCGCGGACAGGCCGAGGGTCACCAGGATGTTGAAAATGCTGCTGCCGATCACGCTGCCCACGGCAATGTCGGTGTTGTCGGCCAGGGTCGCCTGCAGGCTGATGGCCATTTGTGGCGCGCTGCTGCTGAAGGCGACGATGCTCAGGCCAATGATCAGTGGACGCATGTGCAGGCGTGCAGCCAGGCGGATGGCCGCGCGCACCAGCAGTTCGGCGCCGGCGATCAGCATCACCAGGCCGCTGATGAGCTGGATCAGGCTGAGCAGGGGCAGTTCGGCAAAAGCGGTAATGGCGTGGGCTCCCGGGGTCAGTCGCTGAGGGCTTGGACGCGGACTTTGGCAGTTCCGCTGCGCAGCATGTGCAGTTGTTGGGCGGCGGCGCGGGACAGGTCGATCAGGCGGCCTCGGGTGTGCGGGCCTCGGTCGTTGATACGTACCACGACGCTCTTGTCGTTGCCCAGGTTGGTGACCTGTACCCGGGTGCCGAATGGCAGTTCGCGGTGGGCGGCGGTCAGGCCGTTCTGGTCGAAGGGCTCGCCACTGGCAGTGCGATTGCCGTGGTGCCGAGCGCCGTAATAGGAGGCGGTGCCGGTTGCGTCATAACCCCGGGGGTCGATGACGTGGCTGGTGGCGCAGCCAGTGAGCAGAGCGAGCAGGGCGCTAGTGGCAACCAGACGCTTCATTCGGGAGCTCCGATGGTTGATGTGGCGAGGGAGCGTACTCCCGCTGGTCTGTCTGGCAGACCGCAAGCCGACGGCGATGTTCCTTGCTGGAGCGGCGCCGGCCGGTTTGCAGTCGCTGTCGGACCGAGCGGGAGCACGCTCCCTCGTCACGCGCAAGCGGCCGGGGCCGCTTGCGGTTAAACCCCGATCAGCCCTCGAGCTTGCTCTTCAGCAGCTCGTTGACCTGTTGCGGGTTGGCCTTGCCTTTGGATGCTTTCATCGCCTGGCCGACGAAGAAGCCGAACATCTTGCCGCGCTTGGCCTCATCGGCGGCACGGTACTGTTCGACCTGTTCGGCGTTGGCTGCGAGCATCTCATCGAGCACCGCAGAGATCGCGCCGCTGTCGGTGACTTGCTTGAGGCCACGCTTGTCGATGATCTCGTCGGCATTGCCTTCGCCATTGGCCATGGCTTCGAACACGGTCTTGGCGATCTTGCCGGAGATGGTGTTGTCCTTGATCCGCAACAGCATGCCGCCCAGTTGTTCGGCCGAGACCGGGGCTTCGTCGATTTCCAGGCCCTGCTTGTTCAGCAGGCTGCCCAGCTCGACCATGACCCAGTTGGCGGCGAGCTTGGCGTCACCGGCGATGCTGGCGACCTTCTCGAAGTAGTCCGCCTGCTCACGGCTGGTGGCCAGGACGCTGGCGTCGTAGACCGACAGGCCGAACTGCTCCTGGAAGCGCTCGCGTTTCTGTGGTGGCAGCTCAGGCAGGGTGGCGCGTACCTGGTCGAGGAAGGAATCCTCGATGACCACGGGCAGCAGGTCCGGGTCGGGGAAGTAACGGTAGTCGTTGGCTTCTTCCTTGCTGCGCATCGGACGGGTCTCGTCCTTGTTCGGGTCGTACAGGCGGGTCTGCTGGATCACCTTGCCGCCGTCCTCGATCAGCTCGATCTGGCGACGGATCTCGGAGTTGATGGCCTTCTCGATGAAGCGGAACGAGTTGACGTTCTTGATCTCGCAGCGGGTGCCGAACTCGACCTGGCCCTTGGGGCGGATCGACACGTTGCAGTCGCAACGCAGGGAGCCCTCGGCCATGTTGCCGTCGCAGATGCCCAGGTAGCGCACCAGGGCGTGGATCGACTTGACGTAGGCCACGGCTTCCTTGGCGCTGCGCATGTCAGGCTCGGAAACGATTTCCAGCAGCGGCGTGCCGGCACGGTTCAGGTCGATGCCGGTGGCGCCGTTGAACTCTTCGTGCAGGCTCTTGCCGGCGTCTTCTTCCAGGTGCGCGCGGGTGATCCCGACGCGTTTCATGGTGCCGTCTTCCAGGGGGATGTCCAGGTGGCCCTTGCCGACAATAGGCAGTTCCATCTGGCTGATCTGGTAGCCCTTGGGCAGGTCCGGGTAGAAGTAGTTCTTGCGGGCGAACACGTTGTGCTGGCCGATCTCGGCGTCAACCGCGAGGCCGAACATCACCGCCATGCGCACCGCTTCCTGGTTCAGCACTGGCAGCACGCCGGGCATGCCCAGGTCGATCAGGCTGGCCTGGGTGTTGGGCTCGGCACCGAAGGCGGTGGAGCTACCGGAGAAAATCTTCGATTGAGTGGTGAGCTGGGTATGAATCTCCAGCCCGATCACGACTTCCCATTGCATGTGTGTCTCCTCAGAAGCCGGTTGGGGTGCGGGTGTGCCAGTCAGTGTTCAACTGATACTGGTGCGCAACGTTGAGCAAGCGGCCTTCCTGGAAATACGGAGCGAGCAGTTGCACGCCGACCGGCAAGCCGTCGACGAAGCCGGCCGGCATCGACAGGCCCGGCAGGCCCGCGAGGTTGGCGGTGATGGTGTAGACGTCTTCCAGGTATGCAGCGACCGGGTCGCTGCTCTTGGCGCCGAGCTTCCAGGCCGGGTTGGGCGTGGTCGGGCCGAGGATGATGTCGACTTCGTTGAACGCGCTCATGAAGTCGTTCTTCACCAGGCGACGGATTTTCTGCGCCTTGAGGTAGTAGGCATCGTAGTAGCCGGCGGACAGTGCGTAGGCACCGACCATGATCCGGCGCTGCACTTCGCTGCCGAAGCCTTCGCCGCGGGAGCGCTTGTACAGGTCTTCCAGGTTTTCCGGGTTCTCGCAACGGTAGCCGAAGCGCACGCCGTCGAACCGCGACAGGTTGGAAGAGGCTTCCGCCGGGGCGATCACGTAGTACGCGGGGATGGCGTGCTGCATGTTCGGCAGGCTGATTTCCTTGATCACCGCACCGAGCTTTTCCAGCTCCTTGATGCTGTTGTGGATCAGCTCGGCGATGCGCGGGTCCAGGCCGGCGCTGAAGTATTCCTTCGGCACGCCGATGCGCAGGCCCTGCAGCGAGCCGTTGAGGCCGGCGCTGTAGTCCGGCACCGGTTCATCGATGCTGGTGGAGTCGTTCGGGTCGAAGCCGGCCATGCCTTGCAGCAGGATCGCGCAGTCTTCGGCGGTGCGCGCCAGTGGGCCGCCCTGATCGAGGCTGGAAGCGTAGGCGATCATGCCCCAGCGGGAAACGCGACCATAGGTCGGCTTCAGACCGGTGAGGTTGGTGAAGGCGGCGGGCTGGCGGATCGAGCCGCCGGTGTCGGTAGCCGTGGCGGCTGGCAGCAGGCGCGCAGCGACCGCGGCGGCGGAACCACCGGACGAACCGCCGGGTACGTGTTCGAGGTTCCACGGGTTTTTCACCGCGCCGTACCAGCTCGACTCGTTGGCCGAGCCCATGGCGAATTCGTCCATGTTGGTCTTGCCCAGGGTCACGGCCCCGGCAGCGGCCAGCTTGGCGACCACGGTGGCGTCGTAGGGCGCCTTGAAGTTGTCGAGCATCTTCGAGCCGCAGCTGGTGCGGATGCCCTGGGTGCAGAACAGATCCTTGTGGGCGATCGGCGCGCCCAGCAGGGCACCGCTCTCACCATTGGCGCGACGCTCGTCGGCGGCCTTGGCCTGGGACAGTGCCAGGTCCTGGGTGAGGCTGATGAAGCTGTTGATCTGCGGATCCAGCTGGGCGATGCGCGCCAGCAGGGTCTGGGTCAGTTCTACAGAAGAGAATTTCTTGTCGGCGAGGCCGCGGGCGATCTCGGCCAGAGTCATGTGATGCATTGCAGGCTCTTTCCCTTTAGTCGATGACTTTCGGAACCAGGTACAGGCCGCTTTCGACCGCTGGTGCGATGGACTGATAGGCCTCGCGATGATTGGACTCGGTCACAACGTCTGCGCGCAGGCGCTGGCTGGCTTCCAGGGGGTGGGCCAGGGGCTCGATACCGTCGGTATCGACTGCCTGCATTTCATCCACCAGCCCGAGAATGCTGTTCAGGGCGGAGGTGATGTGTGGAAGATCGCCTTCATTGAGCTTGATGCTGGCCAAATGAGCGATTTTTTCCACGTCGGAGCGTTCAAGCGCCATGGGATTCTCCAGTGGAAAACAAAAACGGATTTCGTCCGCGTGTTAGATTGTCGGAACACTACCGCATTTCTACGGTCTTATGGCCGCGATTGTGGGGGTTGGTGCACAGAAAAGCGGCCAATTTAACATATTGGCGCCTTGCCCAAAATCCCTGTCGTTGTTAGAGTTTGCCGCACTTTTTTACCCACGCGTTGCCTAGGGTCCCTTTCCCATGTTCAAGAAACTGCGTGGCATGTTTTCCAGCGATCTTTCCATTGACCTGGGCACTGCCAACACCCTTATTTACGTGCGCGAGCGCGGTATTGTCCTGAATGAACCATCGGTTGTGGCCATTCGGACCCACGGTAATCAGAAAAGTGTTGTCGCGGTTGGTACTGAGGCCAAGCGCATGCTCGGTCGTACCCCGGGCAACATCGCAGCCATTCGTCCGATGAAAGACGGCGTGATCGCCGACTTCAGCGTTTGCGAAAAGATGCTGCAGTACTTCATCAACAAGGTTCACGAAAACAGCTTTCTGCAGCCCAGCCCACGTGTGCTGATCTGCGTTCCATGCAAGTCCACCCAGGTTGAGCGTCGCGCCATCCGTGAATCGGCCCTTGGCGCCGGTGCCCGTGAAGTGTTCCTGATCGAAGAGCCGATGGCCGCTGCGATCGGTGCCGGCCTGCCGGTTGAAGAGGCCCGCGGTTCGATGGTCGTGGACATCGGTGGTGGTACCACTGAAATCGCCCTGATCTCCCTGAACGGTGTGGTCTACGCCGAATCCGTACGGGTTGGCGGCGACCGTTTCGACGAAGCGATCATCACCTACGTGCGTCGCAACTACGGCAGCCTGATCGGTGAGTCCACCGCCGAGCGCATCAAGCAGGAAATCGGCACCGCCTACCCGGGCGGCGAAGTGCGTGAAGTCGACGTCCGCGGCCGTAACCTGGCCGAAGGCGTGCCACGTGCCTTCACCTTGAACTCCAATGAAGTGCTGGAGGCTCTGCAAGAGTCTCTGGCAACCATCGTTCAGGCGGTGAAAAGCGCCCTGGAGCAATCGCCTCCGGAACTGGCCTCGGACATCGCCGAGCGCGGCCTGGTGCTGACCGGTGGTGGCGCGCTGCTGCGTGATCTGGACAAGCTGCTGGCCCAGGAAACCGGCCTGCCGGTGATCGTTGCCGAAGACCCGCTGACCTGTGTCGCTCGCGGCGGTGGCCGTGCATTGGAAATGATGGACAAACACACCATGGACCTGCTCTCCAGCGAATAACTTCGCCGGTTGCATCTATGCTGTTGCGCTCACAGGCAGCACTTTGCAGTGCTGCCTGTGGCGTTTATCTTCTGTCAATCTGCATCCAGGCCGGTTTGATGCCGTATGAATAAACACAACATTTGCCTGGGAGGAGCGGCTTATTAAACCGCTTTTCGCCAAAGGCCCCTCATTAGGCGTGCGCCTCCTGGTGCTGGTCGTTCTCTCGGTCGCACTGATGGTGGTCGATGCCCGCTTCACACTGCTCAAGCCAGTGCGTAGCCAAATGTCGCTGGTGTTGATGCAGTCCTACTGGATCACCGACCTGCCGCAGCGGCTATGGCAAGGCGTGGCCAGTCAGTTCGGCAGCCGTACCGAGCTGGTCGCTGAAAACGAAAAACTCAAGACCGAAAACCTGCTGCTGCAGGGGCGCATGCAAAAGCTCGCGGCCCTCACCGAGCAGAACGTGCGCCTGCGCGAGTTGCTCAATTCCTCGGCACTGGTCAACGAGAAGGTTGAAGTGGCCGAGTTGATCGGCATGGACCCGAACCCCTTTACCCACCGCATCATCATCAACAAGGGTGAGCGCGATGGCGTGTTCCTCGGCCAGCCGGTGCTCGATGCCCGTGGCCTGATGGGCCAGGTGGTGGAGTTGATGCCCTACACCTCCCGCGTACTGCTGCTCACTGACACCACCCACAGCATTCCGGTGCAGGTCAACCGCAACGGCCTGCGCGCCATCGCCAGCGGCACCGGCAATCCGGAGCGCCTGGAGTTGCGCCATGTGGCCGACACCGCGGATATAAAGGAAGGCGATCTGTTGGTCAGCTCCGGTCTGGGCCAGCGTTTCCCCGCCGGCTACCCGGTGGCCACGGTCAAGGAAGTGATCCACGACTCCGGCCAGCCGTTCGCCATTGTGCGGGCGGTACCCACCGCTGCGCTGAATCGCAGCCGCTACCTGCTGCTGGTATTCAGCGATCCGCGTACCGCCGAAGAGCGTGCCAACGACGCCGCCCAGGCCCAGGAAGCCCAGGACCAGCAGGGCGCCGGCGCCGCGCCAGTGGTCCCGGCCACCGTGCCCAAGCCGGCCGCGGCGGCAAACGCCGGGGCTGCGCCCGCCACTGCGACTCCTGCTGCGCCGGCGACCCCGGCCAAACCCGCGGCTCACGCTCCGGCCAAGCCGGTCCATAAACCTGTGGTGAAACCGGCCGCTGCCAAACCACCGGCAGCAGCACCGGCTACCACCGGAGGAAGAGAATAATGGCGGGTAGCACCTATTCGCGAAATGGCTGGATCGTCTGGTTGACCTTCCTTATCGGGCTGCTGCTGAGCGTCTCGCCCTTGCCGCAGTTCATGGAGATCCTGCGTCCGCTGTGGCTGGCGCTGTTGCTGGCGTTCTGGGCCCTGGCCCTGCCGCACAAGGTCGGCATGGTCACTGCCTGGTGCCTGGGGCTGGCAGAGGATGTGCTCTATGGCACGCTGCTGGGGCAGAATGCCCTGATCCTGACGCTGATCACCTTCCTTGTACTGTCTCTGCAACAGCGCCTGCGGATGTTCCCGATGTGGCAGCAGAGCCTGGTGATCCTGGTGATCTTCGGCCTGGCGCAGTTGGTGCAACTCTGGCTCAGCGCCCTGACCGGCAACCGCCAGCCGACCCTGGCCCTGGTGCTGCCGGCCCTGGTCAGTGCCTTGTTGTGGCCCTGGGTCAGCTTCGGCCTGCGCGGCTTGCGTCGACGTTTCAAAATCAATTAATTCGGTCAGGCATTGGCCCGCACCTCGACAGGGAGATGTCTTGATGAATCCGCTTTACCTCGCTTCCGGTTCGCCTCGTCGGCGTGAGTTGCTGACGCAGATCGGCGTGCCGTTCACCGCCATCAGTGCGGACATCGATGAAACCCCGCTAGCCGATGAGTCACCTGCCGCCTACGTCGAGCGCCTGGCCCGAGGCAAGGCTGCGGCGGGGCGCGGGCTGATCACCAGCAGTGAATCCCAGGCCCCGGCCTGTGTGCTGGGGGCCGACACCGCGGTAGTGCTCGATGGGCGGATTCTCGGCAAACCGCTGGATCAGGCTGATGCGTTGCAGATGCTCATGGCGCTTTCGGGGCGTGAGCATGAAGTGTTCACCGCCATTGCCCTGCTTGACGGTGAACGCTGCGAGTCGCGAGTGGTGCGCAGCCTGGTACGTTTTCGCCCGATCTCGCCTGCAGAGGCCGCGCTCTACTGGGCCAGCGGCGAGCCCTGCGACAAAGCCGGTGGCTATGCTATCCAGGGACTGGCAGCGGTGTTTGTCGCCGGCCTCAATGGCAGTTATTCCGCGGTGGTCGGCTTGCCGGTGTGCGAAACCGCAGAACTGCTCGGGCATTTCGGCATACCCTGTTGGCAAAACCTTCCAGTGCGCTAAAGCGCCGTACCCGATTGCTGCGGCCCTCTATGAACACGCCTGAACGAGACACTGCCATGAGTGAAGAGATTCTGATCAACATCACGCCGATGGAATCACGCGTGGCGGTGGTCGAAAACGGAGTGCTGCAAGAGGTTCACGTCGAGCGCACCCAGCGCCGGGGGATCGTCGGCAACATCTACAAGGGCAAGGTGGTGCGGGTCTTGCCGGGCATGCAGGCGGCCTTCGTCGACATCGGCCTGGACCGGGCGGCGTTTATCCACGCCTCGGAAATTTCCACCCGCGAAGGCACTGCGGTAGAGAGCATCAGCGCTCTGGTGCACGAAGGGCAGAGCCTGGTGGTGCAAGTCACCAAGGACCCCATCGGTTCCAAGGGCGCGCGCCTGACCACTCAGTTGTCGATCCCTTCCCGCTATCTGGTGTACATGCCGCGTACCGCCCATGTCGGTATCTCGCTGAAGATCGAGGACGAAGCCGAGCGTGAGCGTCTGAAGCAGGTCGTCAGTGATTGCGTGGCCCAGGAAGGCATCAAGGAGGCCGGTGGTTTTATCCTGCGCACCGCCGCCGAAGGCGCCGGGGCCGATGAGATCATGATGGACATCCGTTACCTGCGCCGGCTCTGGGACCAGATCGGCGCGCAGATCAAGACCATCGGCGCGCCCAATGTGATCTACGAGGACCTGGGCCTGGCGCTGCGCACCCTGCGCGACCTGGTGAGCCCGAAGATCGAGAAGATCCGCATCGACTCCCGGGAAACCTTCCAGAAGACCACGGTGTTCGTGGCCGAACTGATGCCGGAAATCGCCGACCGCCTGGAGCACTACCCCGGCGAGCGGCCGATCTTCGACCTGTACGGCGTCGAGGACGAAATCCAGAAAGCCCTGGAGCGCAAGGTGCCGCTCAAGTCCGGAGGCTACCTGGTGGTAGACCCGGCGGAAGCCATGACCACCATCGACGTCAACACCGGAGCCTTCGTCGGTCATCGCAACCTTGAGGAAACCATCTTCAAGACCAACCTCGAGGCGGCCACCGCCATTGCCCGGCAACTGCGCCTGCGCAACCTGGGCGGGATCATCATCATCGACTTCATCGACATGGAAGATGAAGAGCACCAGCGCCAGGTATTGCGCACCCTGGAAAAGCAGCTGGAGCGTGATCACGCCAAGACCAACATCATCGGCATCACCGAGCTGGGCCTGGTGCAGATGACTCGCAAGCGTACCCGCGAGAGCCTGGAGCAGGTGCTGTGCGAGCCTTGCAGCAGTTGCCAGGGGCGGGGCAAGTTGAAAACCCCGGAAACCGTCTGTTACGAAATATTCCGAGAAATCCTCCGCGAGGCCCGGGCTTATCAGGCAGAAGGATATCGGGTGCTGGCCAATCAGAAGGTGGTCGACCGGCTGCTGGACGAAGAGTCGGGCAACGTGGCGGAGCTGGAGGGTTTTATCGGCCGGACCATCAGGTTCCAGGTCGAAACCATGTATTCCCAGGAACAATACGACGTGGTGCTGCTCTGATTCCGCGTGTTCTACATCCGTGGAAATGGCTGGCTTCAGCTTTTTGCATGACTTTTACCCTGGGAGCCAACTGAAATGGAGCGGCTGATGCGCCTGTTCACCACGCTGATTCGCTGGGGGCTTGGCTTCTGTGCGCTGGCGCTGGTGGCGACTGCCTTGTATGTCAGTCTGGGCCGGGAACTGACCCCGCTGGTGGCCGAGTACCAGCCCGAGGTCGAGGCCAAGGTGCAGCAGGCCGTGGGCTTGCCGGTGCATATCGGTAGCCTGGAGGGGCGCTGGAGCGGCTTGTCGCCGATCCTGCTGGCCCACGACGTGCAGGTGGGCGAGGGCGCCAATGCGCTGCGCCTGGATCAGGTGAGCGTGGCGCCGGATATGCTCGGCAGCCTGCTGGCCCGTGACCTGCGGATCGGCCGCCTGGAGCTCAGCGGCCTGAGCCTGAGCCTGAAAGAGGGCGCGGACGGCCAGTGGCAGCTTGAAGGCCTGCCGGTGCAACAGGACCAGCCGATGGACCCCCAGCAGTTGCTGGGCCGCCTGCAACAGGTTGCCGAGCTGGCGCTGCTGGACAGCCAGGTCACCTTGCAGCCTCTGGACCACCAGCCCGTGGCGCTGACCTACGTCGGGCTCAATCTGCGTAGCGGCACCAGCCGCCAGCGCCTGGACCTGCGCCTGACCCTGCCGGACGGCCAGCCCCTGGCAATGAACCTGCGGACCAGGATGCGGGCCGAGGCCTGGCGCGATGCCCAGGCCGACTTGTACCTGAGCCTGCCGCAAAGCGACTGGTCGCGTTGGGTGCCGGCCCGGCTGACCCGGGAGTGGAAACTCTCCGAGCTCAAAGCGGGTGGCGAGCTGTGGCTGAAGTGGGCCAAGGGTGGGGTGCAAAACGCCACGCTGCGCTTGAATGCCCCGCAATTCACCGGGGCCTATGCCGAGCGCACGCCGGTGTCCCTGAGCAACCTGGCGTTGAATGCCTACTTCCAGCGTGACGAGCAGGGCCTGCAGGTGCAGCTTGACTCCCTGGCGCTGAACCTCGGCGAGACCCGCTGGGAATCCCGTGTGCAGGTGCAGCAGCGCAACGCGACCGAGCAGCAGGAAGAACTCTGGCATGTGCAGGCCGACCGCCTGGACCTGAAGCCGATCACCCCGATCCTCGATGCCCTGGCCCCCTTGCCGGAAGGCCTGGCCACGGCCATCGACCGACTGAAAGTCACTGGCGGCCTGCGCAACGTGCTGCTCGACTATCGTCCCCAGAACAGTGGCGACCAGCGCCTGAGCTTCGCCGCGAACCTCGACCGGGTTGGCTTCGACGCCTATCACGGTGCTCCGGCAGCGCGAAATGTCAGCGGCAGCATCAGCGGCGACCTGGGCAAGGGCGAGCTGCGCATGGACAGCAAGGATTTCTCCCTGCACCTGTACCCGATCTTCGCCAAGCCCTGGCAGTACATCCAGGCCAACGCCACCCTGACCTGGAAGCTCGACAAGGAAGGCTTCACCCTGATTGCCCCCTACCTGAAGGTGCTGGGCGAAGAGGGCAAGATCGCCGGCGACTTCCTGATCCGCCTGCATTTCGACCACAGCCAGGAAGACTACATGGACCTGCGAGTCGGCCTGGTGGACGGCGATGGGCGCTACACCGCCAAGTACCTGCCCCAGGTGCTCAACGCCGGTGTGGATGAATGGCTGCGCACGGCGATCCTCAAGGGCGCGGTGGACCAGGGCTTCTTCCAGTACCAGGGTTCGCTGAACCATGACGCCGTCGAGGCCGCCCGCAGCATCAGCCTGTTCTTCAAGGTGCATGACACCGAGCTGGCGTTCCAGCCGGGCTGGCCGCACCTGACCAAGGTCAGCGGCGATGTGTTCATCGAAGACAGCGGCGTGCGCATCGTCGCCAGCAAAGGCCAGTTGCTGGACACCAAGGTGCGGGATGTCTTCGTCAACATTCCCCATGCTGCCAGCGGGCAGGACAGCCACATGTACATCGATGGCGCCTTTGCCGGTGGCCTGGGCGATGGCGTGAAAATTCTCCAGGAAGCGCCGATCGGCACCGGCTCGACCTTTGCCGGCTGGCATGGCGAGGGCGATCTGCAAGGCAAGCTGGATCTGGATATTCCCCTGGTCAAGGGCCAGGAGCCGAAGATCGTGGTGGCGTTCAAGACCGACAAGGCGCGCCTCAAGCTCAGTGAGCCTGAGCTGGAACTGACCCAGCTCAAGGGTGATTTCCGCTTCGATAGTGCCAAGGGCCTGAGTGGCGAGGGCATCAGTGCCCAGGCGTTCGAGCGGCCGGTCACGGCGCAGATCTTCGCCGATGGCAAGCCGGGCAAACCCAACACTCGAGTGGTTGCCAAGGGCCAGGTTGCGGTCAAGAAACTTACCGACTGGTTGCAAGTCGGCCAGCCGTTGCCGGTGTCCGGCGAGGTGCCCTACCAGTTGCAACTGAACCTGGACGGAGCCGACAGCCAGTTGATGGTCAGTTCCAGTCTCAAGGGCGTAGCGGTGGACCTGCCGGCGCCGTTCGGCATGGCGGCCAGCACCGGGCGCAACAGTGTATTTCGCATGACTCTGCAAGGGGCCGAGCGGCGCTACTGGTTCAACTACGGCGAACTGGCCGACTTCACCTTTGCGGCGCCCAGCGGCAAGCTCGCCGAGGGGCGAGGCGAGCTGTTCCTCGGTGATGGCGCGGCCTTGCTGCCGCCGGGTAAAGGGCTGCGGATACGAGGGATTCTCTCCGAGCTGGATGTGGAACCCTGGAAAGCCCTGGTGGATCGCTACGCCGGGCAGGACCCGGGAGGCAGCGCCAAACAGTTGCTCAGCAGTGCGGACTTCAAGGTTGGCAAGCTCAGTGCCTTCGGCACCACCCTGGACCAGGTCAACCTGTTGCTGGCGCGCAAGCCCGCTGCCTGGGAGTTGCAGATCGACAGCCAGCAGGCCAAAGGCAAGGTCGGGATTCCCGATGCCAAGGCGGCGCCGATGGCCATCGACATGGCGTACGTGCGCCTGCCGGCTGCCGATCCGGCAGCGCAGGCCGATGAAAATGCGCCCGACCCCCTGGCCTCGGTGGATCCGAAGAGCGTTCCGCCCCTGGATATTTCCATTGCCCAGCTGTTCCAGGGCCAGGACCTGATCGGCCGCTGGGCGCTCAAGGTGCGGCCGACGTCCAGGGGCATGGTCTTCAATGGCCTGGACCTGGGCCTCAAGGGCATGCAGTTGCAGGGCGAGGGCGGCTGGGAAGGCCAGGCCGGTGCCAGCAACAGTTGGTACCGGGGCCGCATTGGCGGCAAGAACCTGGCGGACGTGCTCAAGGGCTGGGGCTTCGCCCCGACCGTGACCAGTGAAGATTTTCACCTGGACGTCGATGGCCGCTGGCCGGGCTCGCCGGCCTGGGTGGGCTTGAAGCGCTTCTCCGGCAGCCTGGACGCTACCCTGCGCAAGGGCCAGTTCGTCGAAGTCGAGGGCGGGGCCCAGGCCTTGCGGGTGTTCGGCCTGCTCAACTTCAACTCCATCGGTCGCCGCCTGCGCCTGGACTTCTCCGACCTGTTCGGCAAGGGCCTGAGCTATGACCGGGTCCGGGGCGTGCTGGCGGCGAGCAATGGCGTTTACGTCACTCGCGAGCCGATCACCCTGACCGGGCCGTCGAGCAACCTGGAGCTCAATGGCACCCTGGACATGGTGGCCGACCAGGTGGACGCCAAGCTGCTGGTGACCCTGCCGGTGACCAACAACCTGCCGATTGCCGCGCTGATTGTCGGTGCGCCGGCGGTGGGCGGGGCGTTGTTCCTGATCGACAAGCTGATCGGTGACCGCGTGGCGCGCTTCGCCAGCGTCAAATACAACGTCAAAGGCCCATGGAAAGAGCCGAAAATCACCTTCGACAAACCGTTTTGAGAATCCTCGATTCGCGCCTATGGAGTAGCATGGCGGCCTACCCTACAAGGAGTTCGCCATGTCTCTTGCGGTGATTCAAATGGTCAGCCAGAGCAATGTCCTGGCCAATCTGCAGCAGGCTCGGAGCCTGCTCGAACAGGCTGCTGCCGGCGGTGCAAAGCTGGCCGTCCTGCCGGAAAACTTCGCCGCCATGGGGCGCCGCGACATGGCGGCCATTGGTCGCGCCGAAGCGCTGGGCGAAGGTCCGATCCTGCCATGGTTGAAACAGGCCGCCCGCGACCTCAGGTTATGGATAGTGGCCGGCACCTTGCCGTTGCCCCCCGTCGATCAGCCCGAGGCCAAGTCCAATGCCTGTTCGTTGCTGGTGGATGACCAGGGGCAGTTCGTGGCGCGCTACGACAAGCTGCACCTGTTCGATGTCGATGTGGCGGACAATCGCGGACGCTACCGTGAATCCGATGACTATGCTCATGGAGACCGGGTGGTGGTGGCGGATACTCCGGTGGGGAGGGTCGGTCTTACAGTCTGTTATGACCTGCGCTTTCCCGAGCTGTACAGCGAGTTGCGCGCCGCTGGCGCCGAGTTGATCACCGCGCCTTCGGCGTTTACCGCGGTCACCGGTGCGGCTCATTGGGAGGTGCTGATTCGCGCCCGTGCCATCGAGACCCAGTGCTATGTGCTGGCGGCGGCCCAGGGCGGCGTGCATCCCGGCCCGCGGGAAACCTACGGCCATGCGGCGATCGTCGACCCCTGGGGGCGGATAGTGGCGCAACAGGATCAAGGTCAAGGCGTGCTGCTGGCCGAGCGCGACAGCAGCGAACAGGCGTCCATCCGGGCGCGGATGCCGGTGTTCAGTCACCGGCGCATTTTCTCGCAAGGCGTGCAACGGCTTGCATAAGTACGACGAATTTAAGGCCAAAACATATGAGCGGGTTGTTGTCCTCTGTCAGTGAACATCTACTAGCCCCGGGCGGCGTGACCATCGAAAGCTTGCAAGGCGTGCTGGGGGATCTGGCCGGCCCGGGCATCGATGCCGCCGATCTGTATTTCCAGGGGCAGATTTCCGAGTCCTGGTCCCTGGAAGACGGAATCGTCAAGGAAGGCAGTTTCAACCTCGACCAGGGGGTTGGGGTGCGTGCGCAATCCGGTGAGAAGACCGGCTTCGCCTACAGCAATGCCATCACCCTGGAAGCCCTGGGCCTCGCCGCCCGGGCGGCGCGCTCGATTTCCCGGGCCGGGCAAAACGGCACCGTGCAGGCGTTCTCGACCCAGGACGTGGCGCAGCTGTATGCGCCGGACAACCCCCTGGAAGTCATCAGCCGGGCCGAGAAGGTCGAGCTGCTCAAGCGCGTTGACGCCGCAACCCGCGCCCTGGATCCGCGCATCCAGCAGGTCAGCGTGAGCATGGCCGGGGTCTGGGAGCGGATCCTGGTGGCCTCTACCGATGGCGGCCTGGCGGCGGACGTGCGGCCGCTGGTGCGTTTCAACGTCAGCGTCATCGTCGAGCAGAACGGTCGCCGCGAGCGCGGTGGCCATGGCGGCGGCGGGCGTACCGACTACCGCTATTTCCTCAGCGAGGATCGGGCCATGGGCTATGCCCGTGAAGCCCTGCGCCAGGCGCTGGTCAATCTGGAAGCGATTCCGGCGCCGGCCGGAACCCTGCCGGTGGTGCTGGGCTCCGGCTGGTCCGGAGTGCTGCTGCACGAAGCCGTGGGCCACGGCCTGGAGGGCGACTTCAACCGCAAGGGCAGTTCGGCCTACAGCGGTCGCATGGGCGAAATGGTGGCTTCCAAGCTCTGCACCATCGTCGACGACGGCACCCTGGCCGGGCGCCGTGGTTCCCTGAGCGTGGACGACGAAGGCACCCCCACCGAATGCACCACGCTGATCGAGAACGGCGTGCTCAAGGGCTACATGCAGGACAAGCTCAATGCCCGGCTGATGGGCGTGGCCCGCACCGGCAACGGTCGCCGCGAGTCTTATGCGCACCTGCCGATGCCGCGCATGACCAACACCTACATGCTGGGTGGCGAAAGCGATCCGGCGGAAATCATCGCTTCGGTGAAGAAGGGCATCTATTGCGCCAACCTCGGTGGCGGCCAGGTGGATATCACCAGCGGCAAGTTCGTGTTCTCCACCAGTGAGGCCTACCTGATCGAGGACGGCAAGATCACCGCCCCGGTCAAGGGCGCGACCTTGATCGGCAACGGTCCGGAAGCCATGAGCCGGGTATCGATGGTGGGTAATGACCTGTCCCTGGACAGTGGCGTCGGCACCTGCGGCAAGGATGGGCAATCGGTGCCAGTGGGCGTCGGCCAGCCGACCCTGAAGATCGATGCGATCACCGTGGGTGGCACTGGGGCATAAGGAGGGAGGGTGCCGGGTGAGCTGCAGGGCAGCTCACCCGTGGCAAGGCTCAGCGCAGGCCGCGTTGAGTCTCGTCCAGCTCGCGGATGTACTTGAAGATTTTACGGCTTGAGGCCGGTGCCTTGTTATGCGCCAGCTCATGCTGGGCCTGACGGATCAGGGAGCGCAGTTGCTGGCGATCGGCGTCCGGGTATTCGCCGACGAACTTTTCCAGCACGTCATCGCCGCCGCCGATCAGGCGGTCGCGCCAACGCTCCAGGTTATGGAAGCGTTCGTTGTACTGCCGGGTGGAGGCATCGAGTTGGTCAAGCAGTTGCAGAATCGCGTCGGTGTCCTGGTCCCGCATCAGCTTGCCGATGAACTGCAGGTGGCGCTTTCGGGCGATATGGGCGACGTGCTTGGGGGCATCCGCCAGGGCCCGGCGCAAGGCGTCGGTCAGGGGCAGTTTGTTCAGCAAGTCGGGCTTGAGAGTGGTAAGGCGCTCGCCGAGATCAACCAGAGCATGCAGCTCGCGTTTGACCTGGGATTTGCTTTTCTCCCCATCGAGGGAGTCGTCGTAAGAATCAACCATGGTGGCAGTCCGCAAAGAAACGCCGCCATGATAACCAGTCGAGGGCCGCTTGTCCGGCCCGGTCGCTCGCCGGCCTTAATCGAAAGCAGAATTTGAGTGGAGAACAGCATGAGTGCAGCACAAAGCGTCGGCCCACAGGCTTTGCCGGCCCTGCAGGAGCAAGTCGAGCAGATCATCGCCGAGGCCAAGCGCCAGGGGGCCAGCGCCTGTGAAGTGGCGGTGTCCCTGGAGCAGGGGCTGTCGACTTCGGTGCGCCAGCGGGAAGTGGAAACCGTCGAGTTCAACCGCGACCAGGGCTTTGGCATCACCCTCTACCTGGGCCAGCGCAAGGGTTCGGCCAGTACGTCTGCCAGCGGCCCCGAGGCCATTCGCGAAACCGTGGCGGCGGCCCTGGCGATTGCCAAGCACACCTCCGAAGACGAAGCCTCGGGCCTTGCCGAGGCGGCCTTGATGGCCAAGGACCTGCAGGACTTCGACCTGTTCCACGCCTGGGACATCACTCCCGAACAAGCCATCGAGCAGGCTCTGACCTGTGAGGCTGCGGCCTTTGCTGCCGACAGCCGGATCAAGAATGCCGACGGCACCACCCTCAGCACCCACCAGGGCTGTCGGGTGTATGGCAACAGCCACGGCTTCATTGGTGGTTATGCGTCCACCCGCCACAGCCTGAGCTGCGTGATGATTGCCGAGGCGAATGGCCAGATGCAGCGCGACTACTGGTACGACGTCAATCGCCAGGGCCAGTTGCTGGCCGACCCGGTGAGCATTGGCCAGCGTGCCGCCCAGCGCGCGGCCAGCCGGCTAGGTGCCCGTCCAGTGCCGACCTGTGAGGTGCCGGTGCTGTTTTCCGCAGAACTGGCCGGTGGCCTGTTCGGCAGTTTTCTAGGGGCGATTTCCGGTGGCAACCTGTACCGCAAGTCGTCCTTCCTCGAAGGCGCCCTGGGTCAACAACTGTTTCCGCAGTGGATGACCATCGATGAGCGCCCGCACCTGATGCGCGCCATGGGCAGTTCGGCTTTCGACGGCGATGGCCTGGCCACCTACGCCAAGCCGTTCATCCAGGACGGTGAGCTGGTGTCCTATGTACTGGGCACCTATTCCGGACGCAAGCTGGGCATGCCGAGCACCGCCAACGCCGGTGGCGTGCACAACCTGTTCGTCACCCATGGCGACGAAGACCAGGCCGCGCTGCTGCGGCGCATGGGCCGTGGCCTGCTGGTGACCGAGCTGATGGGCCATGGCCTGAACATGGTCACCGGGGACTACTCCCGCGGTGCGGCGGGTTTCTGGGTCGAGAACGGCGAGATTCAGTTCGCGGTGCAGGAAGTGACCATTGCCGGCAACCTGCGGGACATGTTCAAGCAGATCCTCGCAGTGGGTAACGACCTGGAGCTGCGTAGCAACATCCGCACCGGCTCGGTGCTGATCGAACGCATGACCGTCGCCGGCAGCTGACCGCGCCCAGCTTCACCCCCAACGCGCCACCTCCCCGAGGTGGCGCGTTTTTTATGGCCGCCATTTTTGTAGGAGCTGGCTTGCCAGCGAAAGCGTCCTGACATCCGGCACCAGGCTCAAGGGCTCATTCGCCGGCAAGGCGGGCCCTATAAGAGTTGGACAAAAATCATACAAGTCAGATTGATTTGATTCTCAATATCATTTAATAATGAAAATCATTATTCGATGAGCCTAGGTCATGAGTTCTGCCTTGCACGAGCAGCCTTACCTCGAAAGCTGGCGCTGGATGAGCCGCCAGATCCGTTGCGCACTGGAACCGGACGAACCCCGTCTGATCGAGCATTACCTCGCCGAAGGCCGCTACCTGGCCTGCTGTACCGCGATGTCGGCCTGGACCGTCGCTGAAACTTCCTTCCGTTTATTGATCGATACCGCAACCGATACAGCGCTGCCCTGGCATTGGCGCAGCCAGTGCCTGGACCAGGCCTGGCGGCCGTTGCGCGACATGGAGCGGTTGTCTTTGTGCAATTGCCGGCTCAAGCGCTGGCAGAGCCACGCCTGGCAGTTGGCGACCTGCTCGCTGCTGCCTTCCATTCCCCTGATAGAACTGGTGCAAGGATTTCCCGATGAGTAATACCCGTATCGAACGCGACAGCATGGGCGAACTGCAGGTACCGGAACTGGCCCTGTACGGCGCCCAGACCCAGCGTGCGGTGGACAACTTCCCCATCAGCGGGCAACGCATGCCGGCAGCCTTCATCCGTGCGCTGATCCTGGCCAAGGCGGCTGCGGCCAAGGCCAACGTCGAACTGGGGCAGATCAGCGAAGCCCAGGGCAAGGCCATCGTCGATGCCGCCCAGGGTCTGCTGGAAGGTGATTTCATGCAGCACTTCCCGGTGGACATTTTCCAGACCGGCTCTGGCACCAGTTCCAACATGAACGCCAATGAAGTACTGGCAACCCTGGCCAGCCGCCTGCTGGGTGAACCGGTCAACCCCAATGACCATGTCAACTGCGGCCAGAGCAGCAACGACATCATCCCTACCACCATTCATGTCAGCGCCGCGCTGACCCTGCATGAGCAACTGCTGCCGGCCCTGGTGCATCTGGTGGAGGTCATCGAGCGCAAGGCGGTACAGGTGCACCCCTTCATCAAGACCGGCCGCACTCACCTGATGGACGCGATGCCGGTGCGCATGAGCCAGGTGCTGGAGGGCTGGGCGCAGCAACTCAAGGCCAATATCAGCCACCTGCAGGATCTGCTGCCGAGCCTGCAATCCCTGGCTCAGGGCGGTACCGCTGTGGGTACCGGAATCAATGCGCATCCCGAGTTCGCTGCGCGTTTCAGCCAGCAGTTGAGCAAGCTGACCCAGGTGCAATTCACCCCGGGCAAGAATCTTTTCGCCCTGATCGGCTCCCAGGACACTGCGGTGACGGTATCCGGCCAGCTCAAGGCTACCGCGGTGTCGTTAATGAAGATCGCCAACGACTTGCGCTGGATGAACTCCGGCCCGCTGGCCGGGCTCGGCGAGATCGAGCTGGAAGGTTTGCAGCCCGGTTCGTCGATCATGCCCGGCAAGGTCAACCCGGTGATTCCTGAAGCCACCGCGATGGTCGCCGCCCAGGTCATCGGCAACGACAGCACCATCACTGTGGCCGGGCAATCGGGCAACTTCGAGCTCAACGTGATGCTGCCGATCATTGCCCAGAACCTGCTGAGCAGCATCGAGTTGCTGGCCAACTCCAGCCGCCTGCTGGCGGACAAGGCCATCGCCAGCTTCAAGGTCAACGAACCCAAGCTCAAGGAAGCGCTGTCGCGCAACCCGATCCTGGTCACGGCGCTGAACCCGATCATCGGCTATCAGAAGGCTGCGCAGATCGCCAAGACCGCCTACAAGCAGGGGCGCCCGGTGATCGACGTGGCCCTTGAACATACCGATCTGCCACGCAGCCAGCTGGAGGTCCTGCTGGACCCGGAAAAGCTCACTGCCGGCGGCGTGTAACCCACCGACACCGCTTTGGAGGCTCACCATGGAGCACTGGAAACGCACGATCGAAAGGGCCAATCGCCTCTTTATGCAGGGCGAGCTGGTGGATGCTCGCGAGTTCTACCTGCAGGCGCTGGCCCTGGCGCAGGTGCTGTTCGAGCGCTGGTCGGATGCCGACGAAGCGGTGGCGGCCTGTGTGATTTCCCATCACAACCTGGCAGACCTGCACCTGCGCCTCAATCAGCCGGAGGAGAGCGCGGAATACCTCTGCGCCATCCATCAGCGGTTGCTGCAGACCATGCAGGACAGCCGCTTGCCCACAGCCCTGCGGGAAGCGGCCTTGCGCCAAAGCAGCAAGACCTACGTCGAACTGCTGAATTTCATCGGTGATCACGGCGAATACCCGCGCACTCACCGTTTGCTGGACAGCAACGTCGCGGGCCTGTCAGCCGACAGCCCGCAACCAGACAGCCCCTCTTATGGAGCCCATTGATATGTCCTTTACCTTGCCTGCACTGCCTTACGCCTACGACGCCCTGGAACCGCACATCGATGCGCAAACCATGGAAATCCACTACACCAAGCATCACCAGACCTACATCAACAACCTCAACGCCGCCGTCGAGGGGACCGAATGGGCAGGGTGGGAGGTGGAAAAGCTGGTAGCCAGCGTTCAGCAACTGCCGGAAAAACTGCGTGCTGCGGTGATCAACCAGGGTGGCGGGCATGCCAACCATTCGCTGTTCTGGGCGGTGATGACACCCGCCGGTGGCGGTCATCCCCAAGGCGCCCTGGGGCAAGCCATCGAGCAGCAACTGGGTGGTTTCGAGAGCTTCAAGGAAGCGTTCACCAAGGCCGCACTCACCCGTTTCGGCAGTGGCTGGGCCTGGCTCAGCGTGACACCGGAGAAGAAACTGGTGGTGGAAAGCAGCGGTAACCAGGACAGCCCGCTGATGAACGGCAATACGCCGATCCTCGGTCTGGATGTGTGGGAGCACGCCTACTACCTGCGCTACCAGAACCGCCGCCCGGAATACATCAACGCCTTCTACAACGTCATCAACTGGCCGGAAGTCGCTCAGCGCTACCAGGCCGCGATGGCTTGATACCTTTCCATCAAAACAAGATCTAAGGCCGACTATGGGCACTGAAACACTGGCAATCAGCAGCGGGCGAATGTTTCGTTATGCCTTCGGTTCGCTGTTGCTGTTGGCGGGCACGGCGTTGCTGGTGGCTCAAGGGTTGAGCTGGCTGAACCTGGAGCCGCGCTTGCTGCGCGCCTTGCAGGGCGGTTCGATCTGCGCGCTGGGCACGGCGCTGGGGGCGGTCCCGGTGCTGGTGATCCGGCGGATGCCGGTGGCGGTGAGCGACACCCTGCTGGGTTTTGGTGCCGGAGTGATGCTGGCGGCCACGGCATTTTCGCTGATCGTCCCCGGCATCGCTGCGGCCCAGGACCTGGGCTTGTCTGCCTGGGGCTCCAGCGGCCTGATCTGCGCCGGCATCATGCTCGGGGCCTTTGGCCTGTTCCTGGTGGATCTCAAGGTCTCGGGGGGCAGCCCGGAGGTGCTGGTGGGCACGCCAGAGCATCCGGTGATTGCCCCGCGTATCTGGCTGTTCGTCTTCGCCATCATTGCCCACAACATTCCTGAAGGGATGGCGGTGGGGGTGTCGGCCGGAGGCGGCATGCCGGATGCGGACAGCCTGGCCATGGGCATTGCCCTGCAGGATGTGCCGGAAGGCCTGGTGATTGCCCTGGTATTGGCGGGGGCGGGGATGTCGCGGGTCAAGGCATTCCTGATTGGTGCGGCTTCAGGTCTGGTGGAACCGGTCTTTGCCTTGCTCTGCGCCTGGCTGGTGAGCCTGGCGCAGGTATTGCTGCCCTTGGGCCTGGCCCTGGCGGCGGGGGCGATGCTGCTGGTGGTCACTCATGAAGTGATTCCGGAGTCGCGTCGCAATGGCCATGACAAGCTTGCCAGCCTTGGCCTGTGTATCGGTTTCTGCCTGATGATGGTCATGGATACGGCACTCGCCTGAGAGCCGTATGGTGAGGGGCCCGCCCGGGTCTACTCGCCTTCGTCGAAGAAGTTGTTGATCAGTGCCACCAGCGCATCCATCGCTTCCTGTTCCTGCTCGCCTTCGGTCTTCAGGTGGATCCTGGTGCCCTTGCCGGCGGCCAGCATCATCATGGCCATGATGCTTTTGCCGTCGACCATGGAGTCCGGGGTCCTGCCGGCGCGGATCTGGCAGGGAAACTGCCCGGCCACGCCGACGAACTTGGCCGAGGCACGGGCATGCAGGCCCAGTTTATTGATGATCTCGATTTCCAGAGCTGGCATCGCGGGGTAGATCCTTTCAGCTAAGGTCGCGGTGGCGAACCTGGACGTTCTTCAGGGATTTTTGCAGGACCTGGCCCAGGCGCTCGGTTAGGTACACGGAGCGGTGGTGCCCGCCGGTGCAGCCGATGGCGATGGTCACATAGGCGCGGTTGCTGGCGGCAAAGCGTGGCAGCCATTTGAGCAGGTAGCTGGAGATGTCCTGGAACATTTCCTCGACATCGGGTTGCGCCGCCAGATACTCGGCCACGGGCGCATCCAGGCCTGATTGGGCGCGCAACTCGGGCTTCCAATACGGGTTGGGCAGGCAGCGCACGTCGAACACCAGGTCTGCATCTACCGGCATGCCGCGCTTGAAGCCGAAGGACTCCACCAGGAACGCGGTACCGGGTTCCGGCTGGTTCAACAGTCGCAGCTTGATGGTGTCGCGCAGCTGGTAAAGGTTCAGGTTGGTGGTGTTGACCTTGAGATCGGCCAGGTCGACGATCGGCCCCAGCAGTTGGGTTTCATCGTGGATGGCTTCGGCCAGGGAGCGGTTGGCGCTGCTCAGCGGGTGGCGCCGACGGGTCTCGGAGAAGCGCTTGAGCAGGGTCTCTTCGTCGGCATCCAGGTACAGCACATCGCACTGGATATGCCGGCTGCGCACTTCTTCCAGCAATTCGGGGAAGCGCGACAGATGACTGGGCAGGTTGCGGGCATCGATGGACACCGCCACCAGCGGTTGCGCCAGTTCGGTGTGGATCAACGCACGTTCAGCCAGTTCCGGCAGCAAGCCGGCTGGCAGGTTGTCGATGCAGTAGTAGCCGTGGTCCTCGAGAACATCGAGGGCGGTGCTTTTACCTGAGCCGGAGCGGCCGCTAACGATGATCAAACGCATGATTACTGACCGTTTTGCTCGTCCAGAACGACCTGATACAAGGCTTCGTTGCTGGTGGCGCTGCGCAGTCGGTCACGGACTTCCTTGCGATCGAGCATGCTGGCGATCTGCCGGAGCAGTTCCAGGTGTGCATCGGTCGCGGCTTCCGGAACCAGCAGGACGAACAGCAGGTCGACCGGTGCGCCATCAATGGCGTCGAAATCGATCGGAGCGTCCAGGTGCATCAGCGCACTGATGGGCGACTCGCAGCCTTTGAGGCGGCAGTGGGGAATGGCGATGCCGTTGCCAAAACCGGTGGAACCGAGTTTTTCACGGGCAATCAGGCTCTCGAAGACATCCTGCATCTCCAGATCAGGCACTTCACGGCTGATCAGGTTGGCAATTTGTTCGAGGGCGCGTTTTTTACTGCCGCCCGGCACGTTCACCAGGGAACGGCCGGGGGTCAGGATGCTTTCAAGTCGGATCATGGGAGGGGAGTGTTAGCGACCCGTGCCTTGGAGAAGGTGGAGTTGCTTTTCCTTATGCTTTTTCAGTTGGCGGTCAAGCTTGTCCGTGAGCAGGTCGATTGCGGCATACATATCGTCATGTTCTGCGTTGGCAACGACCTCCCCACCGTGGATGTGCAGGGTGGCTTCGATTTTCTGCTTCAGCTTCTCGACAGCCATGGTGACCTGCACATTGGTAATCTTGTCGAAGTGCCTCTCCAGCCGGTCGAGTTTTTCGCCGATGTAGACGCGCAGGGGTTCAGTCACTTCGAGTTGGTGTCCACTGATGTTGACTTGCATACAGCTTCTCCTTCGTTGCCAGTGCATAACGCGGCAGGCTGGGTTGCCTGCCACCTAGACTACGTTTGAAAACGACACCGGGCCCTTTTCAAACACACTCTGAAACGCTGTGGCCAGCCCTGCGGCTACATCAACCGCTTACGTTCGCTGGAAGGCGCGATCCCAAGGGATTCGCGGTACTTGGCGACGGTACGACGGGCTACCTGAATGCCTTGTGCCTCCAGTAAACCAGCGATCTTGCTGTCACTCAACGGCTTTTTCTGATTTTCCGCGGCCACCAATTTTTTGATGATCGCGCGGATCGCCGTGGACGAGCATTCACCGCCTTCCGAAGTGCTGACGTGGCTGGAGAAAAAGTATTTCAGCTCATATATGCCCCGTGGGGTATGCATGAATTTTTGCGTGGTCACCCGGGAAATCGTCGATTCGTGCATGCCCACCGCCTCGGCGATATCGTGCAGAACCAGCGGCTTCATCGCTTCATCGCCATATTCGAGAAAGCCGCGCTGGTGCTCGACGATCTGGGTGGCGACCTTCATCAGGGTTTCATTGCGGCTTTGCAGGCTCTTGATGAACCAGCGGGCTTCCTGCAACTGGTTGCGCATGAAGGTGTTGTCGGCGCTGGTGTCGGCGCGGCGTACAAAACCGGCGTACTGGGCGTTGACCCGCAGGCGCGGCACGGATTCCTGGTTCAGTTCCACCAGCCAGCGTTCGTTGTCCTTGCGCACTATGACGTCCGGGACCACGTATTCGGCTTCGCTGGATTCGATCTGCGAACCGGGGCGGGGGTTGAGGCTCTGCACCAGCTCGATGACCTGGCGCAACTCATCTTCCTTGAGCTTCATGCGCCGCATCAGCTGGCTATAGTCGCGGCTGCCCAGGAGGTCGATGTAGTCACTGACCAGGCGCTGGGCCTCGCCCAGCCAGGGCGTTTTCGCCGGCAGCTGGCGCAGTTGCAGCAACAGGCACTCGCCCAGGTTGCGGGCGCCGATGCCCGCGGGTTCGAATTGCTGGATGCGGTGCAGGACGGCTTCTATCTCGTCCAGTTCGATGTCCAGTTCCGGATCGAAGGCTTCGAGGATCTCCTCGAGGGTTTCGTCCAGGTAGCCCTGATTGTTGATGCAGTCGATCAGGGTCACGGCGATCAGGCGGTCGGTGTCCGACATCGGCGCCAGGTTCAGTTGCCAGAGCAGGTGGCTCTGCAGGCTCTCGCCCGCGGAAGTGCGGGTGGTGAAGTCCCACTCGTCGTCATCGCTGCTGGGCAGGCTGCTGGCGCTGGTCTGGTATACGTCTTCCCAGGCGGTGTCGACCGGCAGTTCGTTGGGGATGCGCTCGTTCCACTCACCGTCCTCGAGGTTGTCCACCGTGGGGGCGGTTTCCTGGTAGGAGGGCTCCTGGATCTCGGTATTGGGTTTGGACTCGGTGTTGTCGGCCAGGGGGTCGCTGTTGTCGAAGTCGTCGCCTTCTTCCTGGCGTTCGAGCATCGGGTTGGACTCCAGGGCTTCCTGGATTTCCTGTTGCAGGTCCAGGGTCGACAATTGGAGCAGGCGGATGGCCTGTTGCAGCTGCGGTGTCATCGTCAGCTGCTGGCCCATTCTAAGGACTAGCGATGGTTTCATGGCAGGGGCTTAACACCTTATTTGCCGGCGCACATGCGCCATCCACTACAGGGCGCCGGAGCGCCAAACATAAGCAAATTATATGCCTGAAACTGAAGTGTTTGCCTAGAGCGCTGTAACAATAAAGTTTGTAGGGTTTTATTGTTCCCGGCGCCCTGGCGTCCAGCCCAACACATCAGCCCTTACAGGCGGAACTCATGGCCCAGATAGACTTCCTTGACCAGTTCGTTGGCCAGGATGGTCTCGGAGTCGCCTTCGGCGATCAGTTGCCCGTCGTTGACGATGTAGGCGGTCTCACAGATGTCCAGGGTTTCCCGGACGTTGTGGTCGGTGATCAGCACCCCGATGCCCTTGGCCTTGAGGTGGTGGATGATCTGCTTGATATCGCCCACCGAGATCGGGTCGACACCGGCGAAGGGTTCGTCCAGCAGGATGAACTTGGGCGCGGTGGCCAGGGCCCGGGCGATCTCCACACGGCGCCGCTCACCACCAGACAGGCTCATGCCGAGGTTGTCGCGGATGTGGTTGATGTGGAATTCCTGCAGCAGGCTTTCCAGTTCCTGGCGACGGCCGGCCTTGTCGAGCTCCTTGCGGGTCTCGAGGATGGCCATGATGTTGTCGGCCACCGACAGCTTGCGAAAGATCGAGGCTTCCTGGGGCAGGTAGCCGATACCGGCGCGTGCGCGACCGTGCATCGGTTGGTGGCTGACATCCAGGTCGTCGATCAGGACGCGGCCCTGATCGGCCTGGACCAGGCCGACGATCATGTAGAAGCAGGTGGTCTTGCCGGCGCCGTTGGGGCCGAGCAGGCCGACGATCTGACCGCTGTCGATGGACAGGCTGACATCACGCACGACCTGGCGGCTCTTGTAGCTCTTGGCCAGGTGCTGAGCTTTCAGAGTTGCCATTACTGGGCCTTTTGCTCGTCGGTTTTCTTTTTCGGCTGGATGACCATGTCGATCCGCGGACGCGGCGCGGTAACCGAGCTGCCATTGGCGCGACCGGCGTTGGCAACCTGCTTGACGGTGTCGTAGACGATCTTCTCGCCTTCGGTGGTATTACCGTCGTTGATGACCTTGGCCTTGTCGATCAGCACGATGCGGTTCTGCTGGGCATGGTACTGGATGGTCACGGCGTAGGCCTGGACCGGTTTCGGGTCGGTCTGCTTCTGCAGTTGCTCGAAGTAGGCGAGGTTGCCCACCGAGGTCACCACGTCGATTTCACCGGTCTTGGACCGGGTGATGGTCACGGTGTTACCGGTGATCTTCATCGAGCCCTGGGTGATGATGACATCGCCCTTGTAGGTGGCCACGCCGTTTTTGTCGTCCAGCTGGGCGTCGTCGGCCTGGATGCGGATCGGCTGTTGGCTATCGTTCGGCAGAGCCCAGGCGCTCACGCTTCCCAGTGCTGCGCCCAGACTGAGCAAAATAGGGAGGGTTTTAACGAGCCTCATACTGTCCTCTTACGTTCGATAGCAGGTTCATCCTGCCGTCTTTCAAATACGCTTTCATTCCCTTGGCCGTAGTCACGCCGCCGGCGCCGTCGATTCTAACGGCTTGCTCGGTCTGCGCATATTGCTTCTGCGGGAATACTGTCATGCGGGTCGTGGTGATCAGCAGGTTGCGGTTGTGCTCGTCGGTGCGGGAAACCCGTACCGAATCGATCAGCTCGACCTCGGTGCCGTCCGGGTTGACCTCGCCGCGTTCGCTCTGGACATGCCAGGGGAACGTGGTGCCACGGTACATCTGCAGGTCCGGCTTGGTCAGCAGGGTCACTTCGCTGGCCTTGACGTGCTCGACCTTGTCCGAGGTCATTTCGTACTGCAGTTTGCCGTCGGGCAGGTACTGCACGCTGCGGGCGTTGATCACGTAGTAGTCAATGGCGCTTTCGTCGACCTGGGCCACCGGCTTGTCGAGGAAGCGTTCCGGGCTGATGTTCCAGTAACCGACCGCTGCGAACAGCAGGGCGATGGTCCCGAAGATCAGGATGTTGCGAATCTTTTTGCTCAGCATGGGAAGGCTCTATAAGTAAGCGGCATTGGCTGCTTCAAGGCGGTCCTGGGCACGCAGGATCAGTTCGCAGAACTCGCGGGCGGCACCTTCGCCGCCGCGGGCCACCGTGACGCCGTGGGCGTGTTCGCGGACAAACGCTGCGGCATTGGCCACCGCCATGCCCAGCCCCACGCGGCGGATCACCGGCAGGTCGGGCAAATCGTCGCCCAGATAGGCGACCTGTTCATAGCTTAGGCCCAGTTGGCCAAGAAGCTCGTCCAATACCACCAGCTTGTCTTCGCGGCCCTGGTACAGGTGGGGAATCCCCAGGTTCTTGGCTCGGCGCTCTACCACCGGGGTCTTGCGCCCGCTGATGATCGCCGTCTGCACGCCGGCCGCCATGAGCATCTTGATGCCCTGGCCGTCCAGGGTGTTGAAGGTCTTGAACTCGCTGCCGTCTTCGAGGAAGTACAGGCGCCCGTCAGTCAGCACGCCGTCGACATCGAATACCGCCAGCTTGATGTTTTTACCGCGTTGCAGCAGGTCGGCACTCATCACATCACTCCCGCGCGCAGCAGGTCGTGCATGTTCAAGGCGCCGATCGGCCGGTCTTCCTTGTCCACCACCACCAGGGCGCTGATCTTGTGGTCTTCCATGATTTTCAGGGCTTCGGCGGCCAGCATGTCGGCACGTGCGGTCTTGCCATGAGGGGTCATCACCGAATCGATGGTGGCATGGTGTATATCGATGGCCCGATCCAGGGTGCGACGCAGGTCGCCGTCGGTGAAGATCCCGGCCAGGCGGCCGTCGGCCTCCAGGATCACGGTCATGCCCAGGCCCTTGCGGGTCATTTCCATGAGCGCATCCTTGAGCAGGGTGCCGCGTTGCACCTGTGGCAGATCACTGCCTTCGTGCATGACGTTCTCCACCTTGAGCAGCAGACGACGGCCCAGGGCACCACCCGGGTGGGAGAAGGCAAAGTCCTCGGCAGTGAAGCCGCGGGCTTCCAGCAGTGCCACGGCCAGGGCGTCGCCCATGACCAGGGCGGCGGTGGTCGAGGAGGTCGGTGCCAGGTTCAGCGGGCAGGCTTCGTGCTCGACGTGGACGTTGAGGTTGACGTCAGCCGCCTTGGCCAGCGGCGACTCGGGGTTGCCGGTGAGGCTGATCAACTGGATGCCCAGACGCTTGATCAGGGGCAGCAGGGTGACGATTTCGTTGGTGGAGCCGGAGTTGGAGAGGGCCAGGATCACGTCATCGCGGGTAATCATGCCCATGTCGCCATGGCTGGCTTCGGCAGGATGGACGAAGAAAGCCGTGGTCCCGGTGCTGGCCAGGGTAGCGGCAATCTTGTTGCCGACGTGCCCGGACTTGCCCATGCCGACCACCACTACGCGGCCTTTGCTGGCCAGAATCATCTCGCAAGCGCGTACGAAATCTGCGTCGATATGGGGCAGCAAGCCTTCTACTGCCTGTAGTTCGAGGCGGATGGTGCGTTGTGCTGATTGAATCAGGTCGCTGGATTGGCTCATGTCTGAAATCGTATAGCCCGATGAAAAGGCGGCGATTATAGCGGTAATGAACAAATCCCTCACGCAAGTTCGTCAGGCTTTGTCTACCGGGCGCGAGGAAAGTCTGGTTTTTGCCTGTCGTCGACCTGAACGGGGGTGGCGTCGGCCTTGGGGGCTCCGTATCAGCAGTGATATAGTTCGCCGCCAGTTCGGCCTGCCCAGGGGCATGTACTCCCGGCAGGGAGCCAAGCGTCCGAGTGATAGGCTGCATCGCAAGGAGTTTAGATGAGTGCCGATAACGCCTACGCGGTCGAGCTGAAGGGACTGTCCTTCAAGCGCGGTACGCGCAGCATTTTCAATAACGTGGATATCCGTATTCCGCGGGGCAAGGTCACCGGCATCATGGGGCCTTCCGGCTGTGGGAAGACCACCCTGTTGCGCTTGATGGGCATGCAGTTGCGGCCCAGCAGCGGCGAGGTGTGGGTCAATGGCCAGAATCTGCCGAGCCTTTCGCGCAGCGATCTGTTCGACGCGCGCAAGCAGATGGGCGTGCTGTTCCAGAGCGGCGCACTGTTCACCGACCTGGACGTGTTCGAGAACGTGGCCTTTCCGCTGCGGGTGCACACCCAACTGCCGGACGAAATGATTCGTGACATCGTCCTGCTCAAGTTGCAGGCGGTGGGCTTGCGCGGCGCGGTCGACCTGATGCCCGACGAGCTGTCCGGCGGCATGAAGCGCCGGGTCGCCCTGGCCCGGGCGATTGCCCTGGATCCGCAGATCCTCATGTACGACGAGCCTTTCGTGGGCCAGGACCCCATTGCCATGGGCGTTCTGGTGCGCCTGATCCGGCTGCTCAACGATGCCCTGGGCATCACCAGCATCCTGGTTTCCCACGACCTGGCGGAAACCGCGAGCATTGCCGACTACCTCTATGTAGTGGGCGATGGCCAGGTGTTGGGCCAGGGAACTCCCGAAGAGCTGATGGACTCCGATAATCCGCGTATCCGTCAGTTCATGAAGGGCGATCCCGACGGCCCGGTGCCGTTTCACTTTCCAGCGACGGACTACCGCGCAGATCTTCTGGGGAAGCGCTGATGCGCAAAATATCGCTAATCGAGAGGGTTCGCCTCTTCGGTCGCTCAGGCATCGATGTCCTGGCGGTACTGGGGCGTTCCACGCTGTTCCTGTTCCATGCGTTGCTGGGCCGCGGTGGCATCGGCGGCAGCTTTGGCCTGCTGGTCAAGCAACTGCACTCAGTGGGCGTGATGTCCCTGGTGATCATTGTCGTGTCCGGGATCTTCATCGGCATGGTGCTGGCGCTGCAGGGCTTCAATATCCTTTCCAGCTACGGTTCGGAGCAGGCGGTGGGGCAGATGGTGGCCCTGACCCTGTTGCGGGAGCTGGGGCCGGTAGTGACTGCGCTGCTGTTCGCCGGGCGTGCCGGTTCGGCGCTGACCGCGGAAATCGGCAACATGAAGTCCACCGAGCAGCTCTCCAGCCTGGAGATGATCGGTGTCGACCCGCTCAAGTACATCATTGCGCCGCGCCTGTGGGCCGGCTTCATTTCCCTGCCATTGCTGGCGATGATTTTCAGCGTGGTGGGCATCTGGGGCGGTTCGTGGGTCGCTGTCGACTGGCTGGGAGTCTACGACGGCTCCTACTGGGCGAACATGCAGAACAGCGTGACCTTCAGTGGTGACGTGCTCAACGGTGTGATCAAAAGTATTGTTTTTGCGTTTGTAGTGACCTGGATCGCCGTTTTCCAAGGCTATGACTGTGAGCCCACTTCAGAGGGGATCAGCCGTGCCACTACCAAGACCGTGGTGTATGCCTCGTTGGCCGTACTCGGCTTGGACTTTATTCTGACCGCCTTGATGTTTGGAGATTTCTGATGCAAAACCGCACCCTGGAAATCGGTGTCGGCCTTTTCCTGCTGGCCGGCATCCTGGCTTTGCTGTTGCTTGCCCTGCGAGTCAGTGGCTTGTCTCCAACCGCGAGCACCGATACTTATAAACTTTACGCCTACTTCGACAATATCGCCGGTTTGACGGTCAGAGCCAAAGTGACCATGGCCGGCGTGACCATCGGCAAGGTCACGGCGATCGATCTGGACCGTGACAGCTTCACTGGCCGGGTAACGATGCAATTGGAAAAGCGCGTGGATAATCTGCCGACTGACTCCACTGCATCTATCCTGACTGCTGGCCTGTTGGGTGAGAAATACATCGGTATCAGCGTGGGCGGGGAAGAAGCCTTGCTCAAGGATGGTGGAACCATCCACGACACCCAGTCGTCGCTGGTATTGGAGGACCTGATCGGTAAATTCCTGCTCAATACCGTTAGCAAAGACGCCAAATGAGGAGTTTTTCGATGATCTCTATCTTGCGACGTGGCCTGTTGGTGCTGCTGGCGGCTCTGCCGTTGCTGGCCAACGCGGCAAGCACGCCTTCCGCGCATGATCTGGTGCAGGACACGACCACCCGTCTGCTCGCTGACCTGGCGGCCAATAAAGAGAAGTACAAGCAAAGCCCGAACGACTTCTACAATGCCTTGAACAGCATCGTCGGTCCTGTGGTGGATGCTGATGGCATTTCCCGCAGCATCATGACCGTCAAGTATTCGCGCAAGGCCACGCCGGAGCAGATGGTGCGCTTCCAGGAAAATTTCAAGCGCAGCCTGATGCAGTTCTATGGCAATGCCTTGCTGGAGTACAACAACCAGGGCATCACGGTTTCTCCGGCCAAGGATGAAAGCGGCACCCGCACCAGCGTCGATATGCAGGTCAAGGGCAACAACGGCGCGATCTACCCAGTGTCCTACACCCTGGAAAAGATCAACGACGAGTGGAAAGTGCGTAACGTGATCATCAACGGCATCAATATCGGCAAGCTGTTCCGTGATCAGTTCGCCGACGCGATGCAGCGCAATGGCAACAACCTGGACAAGACCATCGACGGCTGGGCCGGTGAGGTGGCCAAGGCCAAGGAAGTGACCGAAGACGCTGCACAAAAGGCTGCGCAATGAGTGAATCGGCCGTGCGCCTCGGTGACGCCGGGGAACTGTTGATCAGCGGCGTGCTGGATTACCGCAGCGGCCCGGGCCTGCGCAAGCAGGGCCAGGCGCTGATCAAATCGAGCCAGGCACCGGCGCTGGTGCTCGATTGCTCGGCGGTGGAGAAGTCCTCCAGCGTCGGACTCGCGCTGCTGCTGGCCTTCATGCGTGATGGCCAGGCACTGGGCAAGGCGGTGAGCGTTCGTGCGCTGCCCGAGGACATGCGCGAGATCGCCGAGGTCTCCGGAGTCACCGAAATCTTCGCCCATCCCCAATAACCCACATCTCTATATAGAAGCCCCCCGTCAGAGTCCTGCTATGCGGGGTTCGCAGGCGCGGGGCTTTTTTGTATGATGTCCGACCCGCGCGCACAGGGCGCCGATTGAGGTTGAGCATGCAGGCCAACGAAGTGAAGAGCTTTCTTGAGGGAAAGCTGCCCGGAGCTCAGGTAGAAGTTGAGGGCGAAGGCTGCAACTTTCAGCTGAACGTGATTAGCGACGAACTGTCGGCCTTGAGCCCGGTGAAGCGTCAGCAGAGCATCTATGCCCATTTGAATCCATGGATTGCCGATGGCAGCATCCACGCGATCACCATGAAATTTTTCAGCCGCGCGGCCTGGGCCGAGCGCACCTGAGCCCAAGGGCGTCGAGACTGTTATGGATAAATTGATTATTACCGGCGGCGTTCGCCTTGATGGCGAGATCCGCATTTCCGGGGCCAAGAACTCCGCGCTGCCGATTCTGGCGGCAACCCTGCTGTGCGATGGCCCGGTCACCGTGGCCAACCTGCCGCACCTGCACGACATTACCACCATGATCGAGCTGTTCGGTCGCATGGGCATCGAGCCGGTGATCGACGAGAAACTCAGCGTCGAAATCGACCCGCGTACCATCAAGACCCTGGTGGCACCCTACGAGCTGGTGAAAACCATGCGCGCCTCGATCCTGGTACTGGGCCCGATGGTTGCCCGTTTCGGCGAAGCCGAAGTGGCCCTGCCTGGCGGTTGCGCCATCGGCTCGCGTCCGGTGGACCTGCACATCCGCGGCCTGGAAGCCATGGGCGCGGTGATCGACGTCGAAGGCGGCTACATCAAGGCCAAGGCGCCTGAGGGTGGCCTGCGCGGCGCGAATTTCTTCTTCGATACCGTGAGCGTGACCGGTACCGAGAACATCATGATGGCTGCAGCCCTGGCCCGTGGCCGCAGCGTGCTGCAGAACGCCGCTCGCGAACCAGAAGTCGTGGACCTGGCAAACTTCCTGATCGCCATGGGCGCGAAGATTTCCGGCGCCGGCACCGACACCATCACCATCGATGGCGTAGAGCGCCTGCATTCGGCGATCTACAAAGTGATGCCTGACCGTATCGAAACCGGCACCTACCTGGTGGCCGCTGCGGTCACCGGTGGCCGCGTCAAGGTCAAGGACACCGATCCGACCATCCTTGAGGCCGTTCTGGAAAAGCTCAAGGAAGCCGGCGCTGAAGTCACCACCGGCAGCGACTGGATCGAGCTCAACATGCACGGCAAGCGCCCCAAGGCGGTCAACGTGCGTACCGCTCCGTACCCGGCGTTCCCCACCGACATGCAGGCGCAGTTCATTTCCCTGAACGCGATTGCCGAAGGTACTGGCGCGGTGATCGAGACCATCTTCGAAAACCGCTTCATGCACGTCTATGAGCTGCACCGCATGGGCGCCAAGATCCAGGTCGAAGGCAACACCGCCATCGTTACCGGTACCGAAATCCTCAAGGGCGCGCCTGTCATGGCTACCGACCTGCGGGCTTCGGCCAGCCTGGTGATCTCGGCCCTGATGGCCGAAGGCGACACCCTGATCGATCGCATCTACCACATCGACCGTGGTTACGAGTGCATCGAAGAGAAGCTGCAGATGCTCGGCGCCAAGATCCGCCGCGTACCGGGCTAGTTGCATGACGGGCACAGGGAGGTGCCCACAGTCGAACCTGTTTCACGTCGAGCCTGTCTTCAGGCTCGACGCATGTCTGGCGCCGTTTGCGTCCGGGCATCAGTCGCCGCATAAGGACTTACGTTACTCATGTTGACCATCGCACTGTCCAAGGGCCGTATCCTCGACGACACGCTGCCGCTTCTGGCTGAAGCGGGCATCGTGCCAACCGAGAATCCGGACAAGAGCCGCAAACTGATCATCCCCACGACCCAGGACGATGTCCGCCTGCTGATCGTGCGTGCCACTGACGTGCCGACCTATGTCGAGCATGGCGCTGCCGACCTCGGGGTGGCCGGCAAGGACGTCCTGATGGAATACACCGGCCAGGGCCTGTATGAGCCACTGGACCTGCAGATTGCCCAGTGCAAGCTGATGACTGCCGGTGCCATTGGCGCCGCAGAACCCAAGGGCCGCCTGCGCGTGGCCACCAAGTTCGTCAACGTAGCCAAGCGCTACTACGCCGAGCAGGGTCGTCAGGTGGACATCATCAAGCTCTACGGTTCTATGGAGCTGGCACCGCTGATCGGCCTGGCCGACAAGATCATCGACGTGGTCGACACTGGCAATACCCTGCGGGCCAACGGCCTGGAACCCCAGGAACTGATTGCTACCATCAGCTCCCGCCTGGTGGTCAACAAGGCATCGATGAAGATGCAGCACGCCCGTATCCAGGCGTTGATCGATACCCTGCGCAAGGCAGTGGAATCGCGACACCGCGGCTGATTCACATGCGTGGCCTTGAGCCGCGCCCATCTATCCGCGTCATAGCCAGAATGCTCAGGTGCCCACGCGGATGGCTTGGTAGTCTTGCGGCGCCTGAGCTTTGCAAATCCAAGCTTGCCCTTTTGTGCATTCGCCAATCATTGAGGCCTTCGCTATGACCGCTCCGACTGCAATTCGCCGACTCAACGCTGCCGACCCGGACTTCGCCCGTCATCTGGATCATCTGCTGAGCTGGGAAAGTGTCTCTGACGATTCGGTCAATCAGCGGGTGCTGGACATCATCAAGTCCGTGCGCGAGCGCGGCGATGCGGCGCTGGTGGAGTTCACCCAGCGTTTCGACGGCTTGCAAGTGGCCTCCATGGCAGACCTGATCCTGCCGCGCGAGCGCCTGGAGCTGGCCCTGACCCGGATCACCGTGGCCCAGCGCGAAGCCCTGGAAAAGGCCGCGGCGCGGGTGCGCAGCTACCACGAGAAGCAGAAACAGGACTCCTGGACCTACACCGAGGCCGACGGCACGGTGCTGGGCCAGAAGGTCACGCCGCTGGACCGCGCCGGGCTGTACGTACCGGGGGGCAAGGCGTCCTACCCGTCGTCGGTGCTGATGAACGCGATTCCGGCTAAGGTGGCGGGCGTTACCGAGGTGGTGATGGTGGTGCCGACCCCGCGTGGCGAGGTCAACGAATTGGTACTGGCTGCCGCCTGCATCGCCGGGGTCGATCGGGTGTTCACCATCGGCGGCGCCCAGGCCGTGGCCGCGCTGGCCTACGGCACCGAAAGCGTGCCCCAGGTGGACAAGGTTGTCGGCCCGGGCAACATCTATGTAGCCACCGCCAAGCGCCACGTGTTCGGCCAGGTCGGCATCGACATGATCGCCGGCCCGTCGGAGATCCTGGTGGTCTGCGACGGCCAGACCGACCCGGACTGGATCGCCATGGACCTGTTCTCCCAGGCCGAGCACGACGAAGACGCCCAGGCGATCCTGGTCAGCCCGGATGCCGAGTTCCTGGATAAAGTCGCGGCAAGCATCGCCAAGCTGCTGCCAACCATGGAGCGCGCGGAAATCATCAACACCTCGATCAATGGCCGTGGAGCCCTGATCAAGGTCCGCGACATGCAGCAAGCCATTGAAGTGGCCAACCGCATTGCCCCCGAGCACCTGGAGCTGTCCGTGGCCGATCCGCAAGCCTGGCTGCCGCAGATCCGCCACGCCGGGGCGATCTTCATGGGCCGCCACACCAGCGAAGCGCTGGGGGATTACTGCGCCGGGCCGAACCACGTGCTGCCGACTTCCGGCACCGCGCGTTTCTCGTCGCCGCTGGGGGTGTATGACTTCCAGAAACGTTCGTCGATCATCTTCTGCTCCGAGCAGGGCGCCTCTGAACTGGGCCGCACCGCCTCGGTGCTGGCCCGTGGCGAGTCGCTGACCGCCCACGCCCGCAGCGCCGAATACCGCATCGTCGACGACCAAGATCAGGGGCAATGAACATGAGCAAATTCTGGAGTCCGTTCGTCAAGAACCTGGTGCCCTACGTGCCGGGCGAACAACCCAAGCTGACCAAGCTGGTCAAGCTCAACACCAATGAAAACCCCTATGGCCCGTCGCCCAGGGCCCTGGCGGCGATGCAGGCCGAACTCAACGACAACCTGCGCCTGTACCCGGACCCCAACAGTGACCTGCTCAAGCAGGCGGTGGCCAGTTACTACGGGGTGCAGGGTAACCAGGTGTTCCTCGGCAACGGTTCCGACGAAGTCCTGGCGCACATTTTCCATGGCCTGCTGCAGCAGGAAAAACCGCTGCTGTTCCCGGACATCAGCTACAGCTTCTACCCGGTGTATTGCGGCCTGTACGGCATCGAGCACGAAGCGGTGCCGCTGGACGAGCAGTTCCAGATCCGCGTGGCCGACTACGCCAGGCCCAACGGCGGGATCATCTTCCCCAACCCGAATGCGCCCACCGGCTGCCTGTTGGCCCTGGATGCGGTGGAGCAGATCCTCAAGGCCAGCCCGGATTCCGTGGTGGTGGTGGATGAGGCCTACATCGACTTCGGCGGCCAGACCGCCATCAGCCTGGTGGATCGCTACCCGAACCTGCTGGTGACCCAGACCCTGTCCAAGTCGCGCTCCCTGGCCGGCTTGCGAGTGGGCCTGGCGGTAGGGCACCCGGATCTGATCGAGGCCCTGGAGCGGGTCAAGAACAGCTTCAACTCGTACCCGCTGGATCGCCTGGCGATCGTCGGAGCGGCGGCGGCCTTCGAGGACCGCGAGTACTTTGCCAAGACCTGCCAGCAAGTGATCGACAGTCGCGAATGGGTGGTGGCGCAGTTGCAGGCCAAGGGCTTCGAAGTGCTGCCGTCGGCGGCCAACTTCATCTTTGCCCGCCACCCGCGGCACGACGCAGCCGGCCTGGCGGCCAAGCTGCGCGAGCAAGGGGTGATAGTGCGCCACTTCAAGCAGCAGCGGATCGCTCAGTTCCTGCGGATCAGCATCGGCACACAGGAACAGAACCAGGCGCTGATCGACGGCCTGGGCGAGCTGTAGTCCAGGCGCCTGGCTTCCGAGGTGGCCGTACCTTTATTCGTGGTGCGGCTCGCCGAGGAAAGTCAGGGAGCTGAACAGGCCGCGTGAGGCCACATCCGGGTTGTCCTTGAGCGCTACCTCCAGCTCTGCGGCAATCACGTTCAAGCCTTCGTTCCTCACCAGCACTTGGGCACGTCCCTGGGCATCGGTCTCGGTGCTCAGGGTGCTCGGTGCATTGCGGTAATCGCCAATCAACTTCACCCCGGCCACCGGCTGCCCATCCAGCAGCACCCGCACCGGCAGGTTTTTGCCCGGGCCGACGGTCAGCGGGTCGACTTCCGGCAGGATCACCAGCTTGAGCTGTTCCAGCTTGGGCAGCTTCGCTCCCGGTTGATAGATCGCCAGGCTGTACTTGTAGGTGTGAGTCGAGGCAATGGCCCCCGGGACCTTGCTGCGACCCTGGTTGACCCAGCGCTTGTCCGCGGTTTGCGACCAGGGGCCGTTGTCCAGTGCCACGGCCAGTACCGCCGGTGGTTTGAGCGGTTGCAGGCGTGCGTGGTCCGCCAGGCGTTGCACGGTCACCGGAATCATTCTGGCCGCGCCGTCATAGGCCCAGGCACCGCTGATTTTCTTGGCCTTGAAGGCGTCGTCTTCGGCGCCGTGGCCGTAGATCACTTCGATATTGCCGCGTCGTTGTTCGGTCCACAGGCCGTGGGCCGAGGCCTGGGTGGCGCCCAGTGTGGCGAGCAGGCCCAGCAGGGCAATGGATTTGAGGCTGTGCATGGCGGCTCTCTTCTACAGGTTGAGTGTGAGGCTGAGGGTGAAATTGCGCGGTTCGCCGGGATTGACCCAGTAGTTGCTGTAGGAGCGTTCGTAGTACTTCTCGTCGAACAGGTTGTTCAGGTTCAGGCCCAGGGTCAGGTTGTCGCTGGCCTTGTAGTGGGCCAGCAGGTCCAGGGTGCGGTAGGCGGGCAGCTCGAAGCTGCCTCCGGCCTCGCCCGAGCGGTCGCCGACATAGGTCAGGGCTGCGCCGATGTCCGAGCCCTTGAGCCGGCCGTCCTGGAATTCATAGACCCCCAGCAGGCTGGCGCTGTGCTTGGCCACGCCGAGAATGCGGCTGCCGGCGGGGATTGCCGGGTCGCCCTTGGTGACTTGCGCATCAATCAGCGCATAGGCGCCTATCACGCGCACCGCGTCGGTCAACTGGCCGCTGAACTGCAGGTCGAAGCCCTGGCTGCGGGCCTTGCCCACGGCGCGGCTGGCGTCGGTGCCGGGGTCCAGGGCCAGGACGTTTTCCTTGTCGATATGGAAGGCGGCGAGGGTGGCGCTCAAGCGTTCGTCGAACAGCTCGCTCTTGATCCCCACTTCATAGCCGACGCCTTCCTCGGGCTTGAAGGTCTTGCCGCCCGCATCCAGCCCATTGTTGGGCTTGAACGAGGTGGAGGCGTTGGCGAACAGCCCCACCTGCGGGGTCAGTTGGTAGAGCAGGCCGGCGCGCTGGGTCAGGGCATCGTGGTTCTGGCGGCTGCGCTTGCCGGTGGTGTGGTCGTCGATCTTTTGCTCGAAGTGTTCAAAGCGGGCGCCGACCATGCCTCGCAGGCGGTCAGTGAAGATGATCTGGTCCTGCAGGTTGAGGGCCTGGCTTTCGACATGCTCGAAAAAGTCCGTGCCAGAGCGTTTGCCGTTGGGCTTGGCCTGACCGTAGATCGGGTCGTAGATATCGATGGCATAGGCGCCGCCGGCAATGCTGGTGACCCGCTCGTTCTTGCGGTAGTTCTCGTATTCGCTGCCGATCAGCAGTTCATGCTGCCAACTGCCGAGGTCGAACAGGCCGCGCAGTTCCAGCTGGGTGATGCTGTCATGCCAGTTGTTGTCCCGCTCGCGGTAGCGCCGGTTGACCGTGTGCCGGTCGGCGTTCAGCGGTCGGGTTTCGGAGGCGAAGCCCCAGAGCTTGCCTTCCTTGTAGTGGCTGGCCAGACGCAGTTTCCAGCTGTCATTGAGGTGGTGTTCCAGGGTGGCCTGAAGCATGTTGTTGTGGTTGTCGATGTTGCCGTCATCGGGTTCGCCGAGGAAGGTCGAGCGGGAGACGCCGCTCCAGCGATTGTTCGGGGCCACGATGCCGCGGTCGAAGGTCGAGCTGTGGCGCACCCATTCGCTTTCCAGCAGCAGGCTGGTGTCCGGGTTCAACTGCCAGCTGAAGGAAGGCGCGACGAACACCCGGCGGCTGTCCACGTGGTCGCGAAAGCTGTGGTTGTCCTCCACGGCCAGGTTGACTCGGGACAGCAGGTTACCCTGGGCATCCAGCGGGGTGTTGAGGTCCAGGGCGGTACGGTAGCGGTCCCAGCTGCCAGCACTGGTCTGCAAGGTCGCGAAGGCTTCGGGCTGGGGTTTCTTGGTGACGATATTCACCGTGCCGCCGGGGTCGCCACGGCCATAGAGGCTGGCGGCCGGCCCCTTGAGCACTTCGATGCGCTCGACAGTGGCGGCGTCCGGGGTGCTGGGATAGCCGCGGTTGGCGCTGAAGCCGTCCTTGTAGAACTCCGAGGTGGTGAAGCCGCGCACGCTGTATTCATACAGGGTCAGCCCGCCGAAGTTGTTCTGCTTGGAAACCCCGCCGGCAAACTCCAGGGCGCGTTCGACGTTGTTGCTGCCCAGGTCCTTGAACACGCTGGCGGGGATCACGCTGATGGATTGGGGAATGTCGCGGATCGCCGTATCGGTCTTCGTCGCGCTGGCCGAGCGTGTGGCCCGGTAGCCCTTGACCGGGCCCGTTGCGGATTCGTATTCGGTGCTGATACGGGTGGTTTCAAGTTCCAGCGGCTCAGGTTCTTTAGCCAGCAGCGGATCTGCCAGCAGGCCCAGGGTCAGGCCTGCCAAGGGGAGGATTCTTCGGGACGTCATGGGGCTGTTCCAATAGCGATATTGAAACAATATAACATGACTAATGAGAATGTATGCTGTTAGCCCGGCATGGCCGGGCCCAGCTTCACTCTTCTTCTTTGACGGGCGCGGGCGGTGGTCGCAGGCCGATTTCTGCCGTCAGCTTGAGTTCCTTGCCGTTGCGCATGACCAGGATCGAGACTTTGTCCGTCGGTTTGATCCGCGCCACCTGGTTCATCGAACGCCGGCCGTCGCCGGCAGGTTCGCCATCGATACTGAGGATCACGTCACCCAGTTGCATCCCAGCTTTCTGCGCCGGGCCGTCGCGGAAGATCCCCGCCACCACGATTCCCGGGCGCCCGGCCAGGCCGAAGGACTCTGCCAGCTCCTGGGTCAAGGGTTGCACTTCGATCCCCAGCCAGCCGCGGATGACCTGGCCGTGCTCGATGATCGACTTCATCACTTCCATGGCCAGCTTGATCGGGATCGCAAAACCGATGCCCTGGGAGCCGCCGGACTTGGAGAAGATCGCGGTGTTGATCCCGGTCAGGTTGCCGTTGGCGTCCACCAGGGCGCCACCGGAGTTGCCCGGGTTGATGGCGGCGTCGGTCTGGATGAAGTCTTCGTAGTTGTTCAGGCCCAGCTGGTTGCGCCCGGTGGCACTGATGATGCCCATGGTCACGGTCTGGCCGACCCCGAACGGGTTGCCGATGGCCAGCGCGACGTCGCCGACGCGGACGTTTTCCGAACGGCCGACGGTGATCGAAGGCAGGTTCTTCAAGTCGATCTTGAGCACCGCCAGGTCGGTTTCCGGATCGCTGCCGATCACCCGGGCCAGGGTCTCGCGACCGTCCTTGAGGGCCACCACTATTTGCTCGGCACCGGAGGTCACATGGTTGTTGGTCAGCAGGTAGCCCTCGGGGCTCATGATCACCCCCGAGCCCAGGCTCGATTCCATGCGCTGCTGCTTGGGCAGGTTGTCGCCGAAGAAGCGCCGGAACTGCGGGTCTTCAAAGAGCGGGTGAGCCGGCTTGTTGATGACCTTGGTGGTGTACAGGTTGACCACCGCGGGCGCGGCGATCACCACGGCGTCGGCGTAGGACACCGGCCCCTGTTGCGTGCTGGTGGTTTGCGGGGCTTGCTGCAGATTGACGTCGAGGCTGGGCAGGCCCACCCATTGCGGGTAGCGCTGGATAATCAACAACGCGATAAGCACGCCGGCCAGTAGCGGCCAGCCAAAAAAACGCAGAGCCTTGAGCATTGAGCAAGTCCTGGGTGGTTACGAAGGGCTGCGCACGGCCCATAATGTCGCGCATTATACGAGGCCGCGCGTGCCTCTGAACGGGATATTTAGGAGTCTTTTATGGCCGTTGCCCTGAGCACACTGGTGGAAGAAGCGGACCGTTACCTGGGCAGTTCACGTATTGCCGATTACTGCCCCAATGGCCTGCAGGTCGAAGGGCGCCCGCAGGTGATGCGCATCGTCAGTGGCGTGACCGCCAGCCAGGCGTTGCTGGACGCTGCGGTGGAGGCCAAGGCCGACCTGGTGCTGGTGCATCACGGCTACTTCTGGAAGGGCGAGAACCCCTGCATCACCGGCATGAAGCAGCGTAGGCTGAAAACCCTGCTCAAGCACGACATCAGCCTGCTGGCCTATCACCTGCCCCTGGATCTGCACCCGGAAGTGGGCAACAACGTGCAACTGGCCCGTCAGCTGGACATCACCGTGGAAGGCCCGCTGGACCCGGAAAACCCCAAGGTCGTCGGCCTGGTGGGTTCCCTCAGCGAGCCGATGACCGCGCGGGACTTTGCCCGCCGGGTGCAAGAGGCAATGGGGCGAGAGCCGCTGCTGATCGAAGGCAGCGAGATGATCCGTCGGGTCGGCTGGTGCACCGGTGGCGGCCAGGGCTACATCGACCAGGCGGTGCAGGCCGGCGTCGACCTGTACCTCAGTGGCGAAGCCTCGGAGCAGACCTTCCACAGTGCCCGGGAAAACGACATCAGCTTCATTGCCGCCGGCCATCACGCCACCGAGCGTTATGGCGTCCAGGCCCTGGGTGACTACCTGGCTCGGCGCTTCGCCCTGGAGCACCTGTTCATCGACTGCCCCAACCCCATCTGACCCCCGGCAGGATCCGGCTTGCCGGCGAAAAGATCTTCAGCCCGAAGGTGCGCTTGAAAGCGCCTTCGCTGGCAAGCCAGCTCCTGCAGAGCGGCGCCTGGGGCCTAACGGAGCGGTATATTCATATACCGTTTCGTTCTAGTTGGCTCCCTGATTAGAAGCAGGTCGCTGTGCTAGCATGCCCCGCTCGAACACGGCCCGATGGCCGTCCATAAGAAAGCTTTCGTGAGTAGCCATGGTCGACAAACTGACGCATCTGAAACAGCTGGAGGCGGAAAGCATCCACATCATCCGCGAGGTGGCCGCCGAGTTCGACAACCCGGTGATGCTGTACTCCATCGGTAAAGACTCCGCCGTGATGTTGCATCTGGCTCGCAAGGCGTTCTTCCCCGGCAAGCTGCCGTTCCCGGTGATGCACGTCGATACCCAGTGGAAATTCCAGGAAATGTACAAGTTCCGCGACCGCATGGTCGAAGAGCTGGGCCTGGACCTGATCACCCACGTCAACCCGGATGGCGTGGCCCAGGGCATCAACCCTTTCACCCACGGCAGTGCCAAGCACACCGACATCATGAAGACCGAGGGCCTCAAGCAGGCTCTGGACAAACATGGTTTCGACGCCGCGTTCGGCGGTGCCCGCCGCGATGAAGAGAAGTCCCGCGCCAAGGAGCGCGTCTACTCGTTCCGCGACAGCAAGCACCGCTGGGACCCGAAGAACCAGCGCCCCGAGCTGTGGAACGTCTACAACGGCAAGGTCAACAAGGGCGAGTCGATCCGTGTGTTCCCCCTGTCCAACTGGACCGAGCTGGACATCTGGCAGTACATCTACCTCGAAGGCATCCCGATCGTGCCGCTGTACTTCGCCGCCGAGCGTGAAGTGATCGAGAAGAACGGCACCCTGATCATGATCGATGACGAGCGCATCCTCGAGCATCTGTCCGATGAAGAGAAAGCCCGCATCGTCAAAAAGAAAGTACGTTTCCGTACCCTTGGCTGCTACCCGTTGACGGGCGCGGTGGAGTCCGAGGCCGAGAGCCTGACGGACATCATCCAGGAAATGCTCCTGACGCGAACTTCCGAGCGCCAGGGCCGAGTCATCGACCACGATGGCGCCGGCTCAATGGAAGACAAGAAACGTCAAGGTTATTTCTAAGGGGCTGTCATGTCGCATCAATCTGATTTGATCAGCGAGGACATCCTCGCGTACCTGGGCCAGCACGAACGCAAGGAGCTGCTGCGCTTTTTGACCTGCGGTAACGTCGACGACGGCAAGAGCACCCTGATCGGGCGCCTGCTGCACGACTCGAAGATGATCTACGAAGACCATCTGGAAGCCATCACCCGGGACTCGAAGAAGGTCGGCACCACCGGTGACGACATCGACCTGGCGTTGCTGGTCGACGGCCTGCAGGCCGAGCGTGAGCAGGGCATCACCATCGATGTCGCCTACCGCTATTTCTCCACCGCCAAGCGCAAGTTCATCATCGCCGACACCCCCGGCCATGAGCAGTACACCCGCAACATGGCCACCGGTGCATCCACCTGTGACCTGGCGATCATCCTGGTGGACGCCCGCTACGGCGTACAGACCCAGACCCGTCGCCACAGCTTCATCGCCTCCCTGCTGGGCATCAAGCACATCGTCGTGGCCATCAACAAGATGGACCTCAAGGACTTCGATGAAGGCGTGTTCGAATCGATCAAGGCCGACTACCTGAAGTTCGCCAAGGGCCTGAAGCTGCAGCCCACCAGCCTGCACTTCGTGCCGATGTCGGCGCTCAAGGGCGACAACGTGGTGAACAAGAGCGAGCGCTCGCCCTGGTACACCGGCCAGTCGCTGATGGAAATCCTCGAGACCGTGGAAGTGGCCGGCGACCGCAACTTCACCGACCTGCGTTTCCCGGTGCAGTATGTCAACCGTCCGAACCTGAACTTCCGTGGTTTTGCCGGCACCCTGGCCAGCGGCATCGTGCACAAGGGCGACGAGATCGTCGTGTTGCCGTCGGGCAAGAGCAGCCGGGTCAAGTCCATTGTCACCTTCGAAGGTGAACTGGAGCAGGCCGGCCCGGGCCAGGCCGTGACCCTGACCATGGAAGATGAAATCGATATCTCCCGCGGCGACCTGCTGGTGCATGCCGACAACGTGCCGCCGGTCACCGACAGCTTCGAAGCCATGCTGGTATGGATGGCCGAAGAGCCGATGCTGCCGGGCAAGAAGTACGACATCAAGCGCGCCACCAGCTATGTGCCGGGCTCGATTGCCAGCATCCATCACAAGGTCGATGTGAACACCCTGGAAGAGGGCGCGGCCAGCGCGCTGCAACTGAACGAGATCGGCAAGGTCAAGATCAGCCTCGACGCGCCGATTGCCCTGGATGGTTACGAAAGCAATCGCACCACCGGTGCTTTCATCGTCATCGACCGCTTGACCAACGGCACCGTCGGCGCCGGCATGATCATCGCCCAGCCGGTGGCCCATGGCAGCGTCACCCAACACGGCAAGCTGGCTCATGTAGCCACCGAAGAGCGTGCCCAGCGTTTCGGCCAGCAACCGGCTACCGTGCTGTTCAGCGGCCTGTCGGGTGCGGGCAAGAGCACCCTGGCCTACGCGGTCGAGCGCAAGCTGTTCGACATGGGGCGCGCGGTGTATGTGCTCGATGGCCAGAACCTGCGGCATGACCTGAACAAGGGCCTGCCCCAGGACCGTGCCGGGCGTACCGAGAACTGGCGGCGCGCGGCCCATGTGGCCCGTCAGTTCAACGAAGCCGGGCTGCTGACCCTGGCGGCGTTCGTGGCACCGAGTGCCGAAGGGCGCGAGCAGGCCAAGGACCTGATCGGCAAGGAGCGTCTGCTGACGGTCTACGTCCAGGCATCGCCTGCGGTGTGCGCCGAGCGTGATCCGCAGGGCCTGTACGCGGCCGGCGGGGATAACATCCCGGGCGAGTCCTTCCCCTATGACGTGCCGCTCAATGCCGATCTGGTGATCGACACCCAGTCGCTGTCGCTGGAAGAAAGCGTCAAGCAGGTGCTGGACCTGTTGCGCAGCCGCGGCGCGATCTAAGCCATAGCAAAAAAGCCCGCAGCCGAGTGATCGGCTGCGGGCTTTTTTGTGCGCTTCAGATAGCGTTCGCCGGTAAGTAGGGTGCAGACCCGCAGGAGCTGGCTTGCCAGCGAAAAGGCCCTCAGGGTCTTGCCGGATACTCCCGATGCAGCGTTTCGAGCAGCGCATCCTTGTCCAGCCACTGCTGGTTGATCCAGCCCTGGAATTCCTGGCGATAGGCCGTGTCCTGCTCGTAGTTCTTGCCAAGGAACTGCGCCGGGATCTGCACCTCTTCGAAACGCACCACCACATCCTTGACCCTGCCGCACAGCAGGTCCCAGAAACCGGGGCGGCCCGCCGGGTAGTGGATGGTCACATCGATGATCGACTGCAGTTGCTCGCCCATGGCATCCAGGACAAAGGCGATGCCGCCGGCCTTGGGCTTGAGCAGGTAGCGGAACGGCGATTGCTGCTGGGCGTGCTTGGCGTCGGTAAAGCGCGTGCCCTCGACGAAGTTGAAGATGCCCACCGGGTTGTTGCGAAACTTCGCACAGGTCTTGCGCGTGGTTTCCAGGTCCTTGCCTTTCTTTTCCGGGTGCTTCTCCAGGTACGCCTTGGAGTAGCGCTTCATGAACGGAAAGCCCAGGGCCCACCAGGCCAGACCAATCACCGGCACCCAGATCAGCTCCTGCTTGAGGAAGAACTTCAGGGGGCGGATACGCCGGTTGAGCACGTACTGCAGGACCATGATGTCGACCCAGCTCTGGTGGTTGCTGGTGACCAGGTAGGAGTGCTGGTAATCCAGGCCTTCCAGGCCCTGCACGTGCCAACGGGTACGGCATACCAACTGCATCCAGGCCTTGTTGTTGCTGATCCAGGCTTCGTGGGTGTGGTTCATCAGCCACAGGCTCAAGCGCTGGGTGAGGGCGAAGGGCAGGGCCTTGACCAACGCCACGCAGAACAGGAACGAGCACAGCAGGATGGTGTTCAGCGCCAACAGGAGCGAGGCGATGACTCCGCGCACCACGGCAGGTAGAAATTCCAGCATTTAGACATCCATAGGTCGGTTGGCGGCTTGAATCGCGGTAAGGGCGATGGTGTAGACGATGTCGTCCACCTGGGCGCCCCGGGGCAGGTCGTTCACCGGCTTGCGCAGGCCTTGCAGCATCGGCCCCAGGCTCACGCAATCGGCGCTGCGTTGCACCGCCTTGTGGGTGGTGTTGCCGGTGTTGAGGTCAGGGAACACGAAGACCGTGGCCTTGCCCGCGACCTGGCTGTTAGGGGCCAGTTGCCGGGCGACGTTTTCGTTGGCCGCGGCGTCGTATTGCAGGGGCCCGTCGATCAGCAGCGAACGCTGGGCTTCGTGGGCCAGCAGGGTGGCTTCGCGAACTTTCTCCACTTCCTCGCCGCTGGCCGAGTCGCCGCTGGAGTAGCTGATCATCGCCACGCGCGGGGTGATACCGAAGGCGGCTGCCGAGTCGGCGCTCTGCAGGGCGATTTCCGCCAGCTCGCTGGCGCTGGGGTGCGGGTTCATCACGCAGTCGCCATACACCAGCACTTCCTCGGGGAACAGCATGAAGAACACCGAGGACACCAGGCTGCAGCCCGGCGCGGTCTTGATCAACTGCAGGGCCGGGCGGATGGTGTTGGCAGTGGAGTGGATGACCCCGGAAACCAGGCCATCGACTTCATCCAGGGCCAGCATCACCGTGCCGATCACCACCGGATCTTCCAGTTGCTGCTCGGCCATGGGAGCGTTGAGGCTCTTGCTCTTGCGCAGGGCCACCATGGGCTCCACGTAGCGTTGGCGAATCAGGTCCGGGTCGAGAATCTCCAGGCCTTCGGGCAGTTCGATGCCCTGGGCCCGGGCCACCGCGTGCACGTCCTCGGGCTTGGCCAGCAGCACGCAGCGGGCGATGCCCCGGGCCTGGCAGATGGCGGCGGCCTGCACGGTCAGCGGCTCGCTGCCTTCGGGCAGGACGATACGCTTGTTGGCCTGCTGGGCGCGCTGGATCAACTGGTAGCGGAACACCGCAGGCGACAGGCGCATTTCCCGCGGGGTGCCGCAGCGCTGGTGCAGCCAGTTGGCGTCCAGGTGACTGGCGACGAAGTCGGTGATGATTTCCGCGCGCTCGCGGTCATCGATGGGAATTTCCTTGTTCAGGCCATTGAGCTGGTTGGCGGTGTCGTAGGATCCGGTGCTCACCGAAAGCACTGGCAGGCCGGCGTTCAGGGCGCCCCGGCAGAGCTCCATGATCCGCGGGTCGGGCAGGGTGTCGCTGGTCAGCAGCAGGCCGGCCAGGGGCACACCGTTGATGGCCGCCAGGCTCACGGCGAGGATGATGTCGTCACGGTCGCCCGGGGTCACCACCAGCACGCCGGGCTTGAGCAGTTCCACGGTATTGCGCATGGTGCGGGCGCAAATGATGATCTTGGTCATGCGCCGGCTTTCGTAGTCGCCGGCGTTGAGCACCTGGGCGCCCATCAGGTCCGCTACGTCACGGGTGCGCGGCGCGTTCAGTTCCGGTTGGAAGGGAATGCAGCCCAGCAGGCGGAAGTCGCCGCTGCGCAGCAAGGGCGAATGTTCCTTCAAGCGCGCGGAAAACGCCTCCATGCTTTCGTCGGTGCGCACCTTGTTGAGGATCACCCCCAGCACTTTCGGGTCCCGCGGGCCGCCGAACAGCTGGGCCTGCAACTCGACCCGGCCGGACAGCTCGGTGAGCACTTCGTTTTCCGGGGCGGATACCAGGATCACCTCGGCATCCAGGCTTTTTGCCAGGTGCAGGTTGACCCGGGCGGCGTAGCTGGCACTGCGGGTCGGCACCATGCCTTCGACGATCAATACATCCTTGCCGATGGCTGCCTGCTGGTAGAGGGTGATGATTTCTTCCAGCAACTCATCCAGCTGGCCGTCGCCGAGCATCCGCTCCACATGGGCCAGGCCCAGGGGTTGTGGCGGTTTCAGGCCATGGGTGCGCGCCACCAGTTCGGTGGAACGCTCGGGGCCGGTGTCACCGGGGTGAGGTTGGGCTATGGGTTTGAAGAAGCCGACCTTGAGGCCAGCCCGTTCCAGCGTACGCACCAGCCCGAGGCTGATGGAGGTCAGACCCACTCCAAAATCGGTGGGCGCGATGAAAAAAGTTTGCATGCGAATTCTCAGAAGGTGCATGGCAAAGGCGACGGTCTTTGGCCGTCTGCCTGAAGTCAGGCGCTAAGGTTATCGTTATCCGGGGCTTGAGCACACCAGCCGCAGGCAAAGCGCTGGCCTATTTTTTTGGCTCGCAACTGCGGCTCCAGGACCCAGGCCCGGGACTGCCAGGGCGGTTGGTGGCGCAGGTGCTGGGTATGCCCGCAGGACAGTTCAGCCACCCAATGGCCTTCTTCATCCTGGTGAAAACCGCAGATTGTCGAGTGATTTTTCACGTTCCGTTGGTCCGGGTTCCGTTCGCTTTCGAGCGATTGCTTCGCTAAACTTGGACGTTCTTCATTCTTATGCAAAAGGTCCCGCCCCATGCTGATCGCCGCCAATAAGGCTGTCTCCATCGACTATACCCTCACCAACGACGCTGGTGAGGTCATCGACAGCTCTGCCGGCGGCGCCCCGCTGGTTTACCTGCAAGGCGCAGGTAACATCATTCCTGGTCTGGAAAAGGCCCTGGAAGGCAAGCAAGTTGGTGACGAACTGAAAGTCTCCGTAGAACCTGAAGATGCCTACGGCGAATACGCTGCCGAACTGGTCAGCACCCTGAGCCGCAGCATGTTCGAAGGCGTTGACGAACTGGAAGTGGGCATGCAGTTCCACGCTTCCGCTCCGGACGGCCAGATGCAGATCGTGACCATCCGTGACCTGGACGGCGACGACGTTACCGTCGACGGCAACCATCCGCTGGCCGGTCAGCGCCTGAATTTCCAGGTCAAGATCGTTGCCATCCGTGACGCCAGCCAGGAAGAAATCGCTCATGGTCACGTCCATGGCGAAGGTGGCCATCACCACTGATTTTCTGCGCTAAGCTCAAGCTTACTGGAGAGGCGCCCGAGGGCGCCTTTTTAGTCCGCGGCTTTTGGCTGTACTGTCGAGAGGCTGTTTTCTGTAAGAACACAGGAATTTGGAGTTCGTCATGAGTGCTTTTCACGACCTTAAATTGAAAGCCCTGGATGGTCAGGAGCTGCCGCTCGCGCCCTTCAAGGGGCACGTCGTGCTGGTGGTCAACGTCGCCTCCAAATGTGGTCTGACACCACAATATGCGGCGCTGGAGAATCTCTACCAGCAATACAAGGCCCAGGGATTCAGCGTGCTGGGGTTGCCTTGCAACCAGTTCGCCGGGCAGGAACCGGGCACCGAGCAGGAGATCCAGGAGTTTTGCAGCCTCAACTACGGGGTGACCTTTCCCTTGAGCAGCAAACTGGACGTGAACGGTCCCGAGCGCCATCAGCTGTACCGCCTGCTGGCGGGCGAAGGCGCCGAGTTTCCCGGGGACATCACCTGGAACTTCGAGAAATTCCTATTGGGCAAGGACGGCCGGGTACTGGCGCGTTTCTCGCCGCGTACCGCTCCCGATGATCCGACAGTGGTCCAGGCCATCGAAAAGGCCCTGAGCTAACCACTGACGGGCACCTCTTTCACGCCGCTGCAATGCGGCGTTTTTGCATCTAAATCACTCAAATCAATAATGCTGGGCAGCGTATTGAGGGGGGAATATTATCCTCATCATAAGTGCGCCGGGGCCGGTACCCGGCGCAGTCTTGTGCGTCGAATATCGACTCAAGCCTTTTTCTCGGAGCGCAGCATGCCTGTTCAAGCCTTGTTCAAACCCTTTCAACTCGGCGCGCTGGAACTGCCGACTCGCGTGGTGATGGCACCAATGACCCGGTCGTTTTCCCCCGGTGGCGTGCCCAACTCCAAGGTCATCGAGTATTACCGCCGCCGCGCTGCTGCGGGTGTCGGCCTGATCATTACCGAGGGCACCACGGTGGGTCACCAGGCTGCCAATGGTTACCCCAATGTGCCGCAGTTCCATGGCGAGGCGGCCCTGGCCGGCTGGAAGAAGGTGGTGGATGCGGTCCACGCCGAAGGCGGCAAGATCGTCCCGCAACTCTGGCATGTGGGCAATGTGCGGCGCCTGGGCACCGAGCCGGACGCCAGCGTGCCCGGCTACGGCCCCACCGAGAAGCTCAAGGACGGCAAGGTGCTGGTGCACGGCATGACCCACCAGGACATCCAGGAGGTGATCGCAGCCTTTGCCCAGGCCGCCAAGGATGCCCAGAGCATCGGCATGGACGGCGTGGAGATCCATGGCGCCCATGGTTACCTGGTGGACCAGTTCTTCTGGGAAGGCACCAACCAGCGTACCGATGAATACGGTGGCGACCTGGCCCAGCGCTCGCGCTTCGCCATTGAGCTGATCCAGGCCGTGCGGGCTGCCGTCGGTCCGGATTTCCCGATCATCCTGCGTTTTTCCCAGTGGAAGCAGCAGGACTACAGCGCGCGCCTGGTGCAGACCCCGGAAGCTCTGGAGGCCTTCCTCAAGCCGCTGGCGGATGCCGGTGTGGATATCTTCCACTGCTCGACCCGCCGCTTCTGGGAGCCTGAGTTCGAAGGTTCCGACCTCAACCTGGCGGGCTGGACTCGCAAACTCACCGGCAAGCCCACCATCACCGTGGGCAGCGTCGGCCTGGACGGTGAGTTCCTGCAGTTCATGGTCAACACCGACAAGGTGGCGCAGCCGGCCAGCCTGGAAAACCTGCTGCAGCGTCTGAACAACGACGAGTTCGATCTGGTGGCCGTGGGCCGTGCACTGCTGGTGGATCCGGATTGGGCGCAGAAAGTCCGTGAAGGTCGCGAGCAGGACATCCTGCCGTTCAGCCGTGACGCGCTGACGACCCTGGTTTAACTGCCGGCTCCGGGCGGCGAGGGGGGGAGCCCCCTTGCCGTGCCGAGTGTCTCCACCGCGCTGCGGGGTTTGACCGTAGCTTCGATAAGCCCTTCGTAATCCTCGGCCGGCCCGTGCTCGCAGGCACTGCGCAGGCGATCTTCAAACTGCTCGATAACCGCGGCCCAGCCCTGGCGGCTGGCATGCTGGCGGGCGTTGAGGCGTACCCGGCGCAAGGTTTCCGGTTCTTCCAGCAGCCAGTTGGCAGCGTCGCAGAAGGCGCTTTCGTCGCCGGGCATGGCCAGCACGCCGTTGTAGCCATGGCGGATATGCTGGGCTGCGGCAGCCTGATCGTAGGCCACCACCGCGAGCCCCGAGGCCAGAGCCTCCAGCACCACGTTGCCGAAGGTTTCGGTGAGGCTGGGAAACAGGAACAGGTCCCCGCAGGCGTAGTGGGCGGCCAGGGCTTCGCCCCGCTGGCTGCCACAGAACAGGGCCTCGGGCAGGCTTTTTTCCAGAGCCCCACGCTGCGGGCCGTCACCCACCACGATCAGCTTCATCCTGCGCTGTGGATAAGTCGCCTGCAGGCGTTCGAAGCAGCGCTTGAGCAAGCCCAGGTTCTTCTCCTGCGCCAGGCGCCCAACGTGGATCACCGCCAGGTCATCGGTGCCCAGGCCCCAGTCGGCCCGCAGCGTATCGAGCCGCTTGGCCGGGTGGAACAGTTGGCTGTCGACGCCCCGGGACAGCAAGGCCAGGCGTTCGAAATGCCGGCGCTCCAGCTCCAGGTGCTGGCTGGCGCTGGGTACCAGGGTCAGTTGCGAGCGGTTGTGGAACCAGCGCAGATAGTGGGTCAGCAGGCGGGTCAGCAAACCCAGGCCATATTGGCTGGAGTACTGCTGGAAGTTGGTGTGAAAGCCGCTGACCACGGAGATTCCCAGGCGCTTGGCGGCCCGCAGCGCAGACAGCCCCAGCGGCCCCTCGGTGGCGATATAGAGCACGTCCGGGCGCTGGCGTTTCCAGCGTCGCAGCAGCTTGTGCATCGACGACTGGCCCCATTGCAGCCCCGGGTAGCCCGGCAGCGGCCAGCCCCGGCACAGCAGCAGGGCTTCGTCGCTGGCCCGGCTCTGGTCGCAACCCTGGCGCGGGCGCACCAGCTCAACCTGATGCCCACGGGCGCGCAGGCCCTCGCAGAGGCGGCCAAGGGTATTGGCCACGCCATTGATTTCCGGTGGGAAGGTTTCAGTGATGAGGGTGATATGCAGAGCTGTCGTCATGGCCTCAGTGTCGGCTGAGGCCATGTCGCCATTGTGACCTTGCGATGATGGATTTATGACGCCCCGGCCTTATTTGGCCGGCAGGTTCTCCACCCCGCGTTCACGCACCCAGAACAGCGTGGCACCGGCCACGGCGGCCGGCATCATCAGGATATTGACCAGCGGGATCAGCAGCGCCAGGTAGACGATGCCGCCAAAGCCCAGGCTCTGCCAGCGCTTCTGGCGCAGCCAGGCGAGCATGTCCTGCCAGCTCATCTTGTGGTTGTCCGCCGGGTAGTCGATGTACTGGATAGCCATCATCCAGATACCGAACAGCAGCCACAGCGGCGCGGCAATCAGGTTGACCACCGGAATCAGCGAGAGGATGAACAGGCCGATGGCCCGGGGCAGGAAGTAGCCGAGCTTGCGCATTTCCCGCGCCAGGGTGCGGGGGATCATGGCAATCAGCTCACCCCAGCTGAAGGGCGGGAAATCATCGGTGCCGCGCACCACGGTTTCGACTTTTTCCGAGAGGAAACCGTTGAAGGGTGCGGCGATGATGTTGGCCAGCATGGTGAAGCTGAAAAACACCATGAAGGCCACCAGCACCACGAACAGCGGCCAGATGACATAGCTGAGGAAACTCAGCCAACTGGGCAGGGACGGCATCAGCGCATCGACCCAGAGGCTGAATTGATGGCCGGCGAAATAGATCAATCCGACGAACAGCACCAGGTTGATTGCCAGGGGCAGGAGCACGAACAGGCGCAGGCCGGGGCTGAGGACCAGCTTCAGGCCTTCACGCAGGTATTGCGGGCCGGACAGGACAGGGGCGGGCATAGAGCGCTCCGAGCAGAATGAAAACGCGCCGACCTTACCGGCTTTGTCCTGGGGGCGAAAGCACGGCGAAGCGGTCGACATCAACGGTAACAAAGACCCTTTCAAATAGGCCTCCTGAGGATAGAGACCGCCTATGAGCTGGATTGTTAAACCGTATTTCCTTAATCTTCGCCCCCTCTATACGCTTCACCCATTATTTTTTGGACGGACGAGTTCAAGCCTTCCCCAAGGTTTCGCCGTCCTTTTTTATTCCAGCCGGCAATCCGGCGTTCCGCGCCAGGCTAGCCGGGCCGGTCGATAGGAGTGAGTCATGTCTGAAGTACGCCATTCGCGTGTGATTATTCTCGGTTCCGGCCCTGCCGGTTACAGCGCCGCCGTCTATGCCGCCCGTGCCAACCTGAAGCCGCTGTTGATTACCGGCATGCAGGCCGGTGGCCAGCTGACCACCACTACCGAAGTCGACAACTGGCCGGGTGACGTGCACGGCCTGACCGGCCCGGCCCTGATGGAGCGGATGCGCGAGCACGCCGAGCGTTTCGAGACTGAAATCGTCTTCGATCACATCAATGCCGTGGACTTCGCAGCCAAGCCCTACACCCTGACCGGTGACAGCGCGACCTACACCTGCGACGCCCTGATCATCGCCACCGGTGCCAGCGCTCGCTACCTGGGCCTACCTTCGGAAGAAGCGTTCATGGGCAAGGGTGTTTCCGCCTGTGCCACCTGCGACGGCTTCTTCTATCGCAACAAGCCGGTGGCAGTGGTCGGTGGCGGTAACACCGCTGTTGAAGAAGCGCTGTACCTGGCCAACATCGCCAGCACCGTGACCCTGATCCACCGTCGCGAAACCTTCCGCGCCGAGAAGATCCTGATCGACAAGCTCAACGCCCGGGTGGCCGAAGGCAAGATCATCCTCAAGCTCAATGCCAACCTGGACGAAGTCCTGGGTGACAACATGGGCGTGACCGGTGCCCGCCTGAAGAACAACGACGGCAGCTTCGACGAGCTGAAGGTCGACGGCGTGTTCATCGCCATCGGCCACACCCCGAACACCTCGCTGTTCGAAGGCCAGTTGACCCTCAAGGACGGTTACCTGGTCGTGCAGGGCGGCCGTGACGGCAATGCCACCGCCACCAGCGTCGAGGGCATCTTTGCTGCCGGCGACGTGGCCGACCACGTTTACCGCCAGGCCATCACCTCGGCCGGCGCCGGTTGCATGGCGGCACTGGACACCGAGCGTTACCTGGACGGCCTGCAGAACGCTTCGTTCTGATTTGCCACCCATAAAAAAACCGGCGCAAGCCGGTTTTTTTATGGGTGTTGCACGGTAGCAGCCGGCTTGCCGGCGAACAGGCCCTCGAGCCTTGCGCCGCTGTGCTGACGCCTTCGCCGGCGAGCCAGCTCCTACAGAATGCGGATCAGCGGCGGGTCAGCGGCTGGGTGGAGAACTTGACCCCGGCCAGGCCGTGAACGATCAGGGCGCGGATATTGCCGTGGTCAGTGCCTTCGGGGGTGGCCAGTACCGAGCGGTAGTGTTCGCCGAAGGCCAGCAGGGCCTCTTCGTCGCTCAGGCCTTCCAGCAGGGCCAGGCCCAAGGTCTTGCACGAACCTTCGTTCTGCCCGGCGGCGTTTTCCACGCCGCCGTTGTTGAAGGCCTGGGGCTGGTAGTCATAGCCGGCGGCGACAAAGGCCAGGGTGTCGGCAAAAGCGTGTTCACCGCTGTTCAGGCTGGCGCGCAGGGTGTTCAGGTCAGTCATTGGGGTTTTCCTTTGGCGAACGCCGCTTGCTGCTCGGCGCTGGCTTCTTTCTGGTAGAGATTTTTCCATTCGGCGTAGGGCATGCCATACACCACTTCACGAGCGTCATCGAGGCTGACCTCGATCTGGCGTTCGTCGGCCTCGGCCTTGTACCACTTGGACAGGCAGTTGCGGCAGAACCCGGCGAGGTTCATCAGGTCGATGTTCTGTACGTCCTTGCGGCTGTCTAGGTGGGCCACCAGGCGGCGAAAGGCCGCGGCTTCCAGTTCCAGGCGTTGTTGTTCAGTCATGGGGTTTCTCCGGGACAGGGGCAAGCGCCCAGGCGGGCACTTGCCACTTGTGGCAGTTTTCTAGGCGCTGGCGCGGCTGGCCGCGAGGGTGATCGACACCGACTCGGCAAAACGCAGGGCGTGGGGTTTGTCGACTTCGACTTCGGCGTACTGCACCGAGGCGTTGCTCATCACCAGGTCCAGCAGCTCCTGGGTCAGGCGCTCCAGCAGGGCAAAGCGGTTGCCCTCGACATGGGCAATGATCGCCTTGGTGATGGTGCGGTAGTTCAGTGCGTGGTCGATGTCGTTGTCCCGCACCGCGTCCTGGGCCGCGTAGAGGATGGTCAGGTTGATCAGCACATCCTGCTTGTTGAGGATCTCTTCCTCGTTGATTCCGATGTAGGTCCGCAGGAGCAGGTCCTTGACTCGGATACGAGCCATTCCTGGCTGAAGTTGTGGCATTGCTACTTGCTCCGTCCAATCAATTGCAGGAATTCCTGGCGAGTGGTGCTCGAATCGCGGAAGGCGCCGAGCATCACCGAGGTGTGCATGGTGGAATTCTGTTTCTCGACGCCGCGCATCATCATGCACATGTGCTTGGCCTCGATCACCACCGCGACGCCGGCGGCCTGAGTCACGCTCTGTACCGCGTCGGCGATTTCCCGAGTGAGATTTTCCTGGATCTGCAGGCGCCTGGCGAACATGTCGACGATCCGCGCGATCTTCGACAGCCCCAGGACCTTGCCGGTAGGAATATAAGCCACATGGGCCTTGCCGATGAAGGGCAGCAGGTGATGTTCGCACAGGGAATACAGCTCGATGTCGGCGACTATCACCATTTCATCGCTGTCGGAAGCAAACAGCGCGCCGTTGACGATGTCCTCCAGCGACTGGCCGTAGCCGTGACACAGGTACTGCATGGCCTTGGCCGCGCGCTTGGGGGTATCGAGCAGGCCTTCGCGCTCGGGGTCTTCGCCCAGGTCCTTGAGGATCTCGCGATAGTGCTGGGGCAGGGAAAGGGTCATGCAAGGTCCTCACAGGGGCCGGCTTACTTGAGGTGCCGCCCGCCGTTGACGGTCAGGGTGGTGCCGGTGACATAGGGGTTGTCCAGCAGATAGCGCAGGCTCTGGTAAATCACTTCGCTGCCGGGTTCGATGCCCAGCGCGGATTTGGCCAGGGTCTTGGCGCGGTACGCCGCGTCGTCGTCGGGGTTGAACAATAGCAGGGCCGGGGCAATGCCGTTGACCTTGATTGTCGGGGCGTATTTCGCTGCGAAGGACAGGGTCAGGCTGTCCAGGCCGGCTTTGCTGGCGCAGTAGGCGATGTGCTTGCTGCTGCCCTTGCGAGTCACGTCGTCGCTGATGTGGATGATGTCTGCCGGGCTCGAGCGCTGCAGCAACTCGGCGCAATGCAGGTTGATCAGGTAGGGCGCCAGCATGTGCACGCCGAACATCCGGGCAAAGGCCGCTGCTTCCTCGCCTGGGCTCTCCTCCAGCCATTCCGAGGCGTTGTGGACGATGGCCCGCAGGCTCTGGGTACGGTTTTTCAGCTCGGTGATCAGGGCCAGGATCCCGGTTTCGCTGGAGAGATCGGCGAACAGCAGGGTCGCGCCCTTTTCCCGCAGGGCCTCAAGGCCCGGGCGCTGGCTGCGGTAGGTGACGATCACCGGCTGCCCGTCTTGGAGCAGGCGCAGGGCGCAATGCAGGCCGACTCGCTGGCTGGCGCCGGTGATCAGGATCGGGGCAGGAGAGGTGTTCATGAAGGGCTCGCGTCGCGGGTAGTGGGAAAACTATACCAGCGAGGGAAGGCCCTGTGCCTGCAGGCAACGGGCTTGCCGGCGAATGCGATCTTGCGGGGTTTTTTCGTTGGCAAGCCAGCTTCTACGGTAGGCGCAAATATTGCGCGAGGTGTGGTAAGAGCCGGCTTGCCGGCGAATCACGGATTCTGCGTCGAGGGGGTGGCCGGCAGCGGTCGGGCCGGTGTGCTGTTGAGCCAGTTGGCCAGCAGCCGGGTGGACAGTGGAATGAAGAAATAGACCATCAGCGGTGTCAGGGCCAGGGTGCTGACAAATACCCGAGGCAGCAGGCTCAGGTCGCCGAGCAACGGGCCCAGGACAAAGTTGAACAGCAGCGACACCGGGAAGAATGCCAGCCAGATGGCCACGGCCTGCTTCCAGCGCGGCGGGCGATGGCCGGCGGCGCCGAACCAGCCGTCGATACCGCTGACCCGGTGCTCCGAAGGGTGGGCGAACAGGTCGCTGCCCCGGGCCAGCCAGGCCGTACGCGAGGCGGAGTGTTCCCAGGTATGCAGGGTGGATTCGTCGGCGAAGCGGAAGATGATCTGGAATTCGTCATCGTTGGGTGGCGGCGCAAGAACGCCGGAACCCAGGTAGCCGGGAAAGTCGGTGGCCAGTTGTTCGCCTTCGCGCAGCCAGGCGATCAGGTCCTGGTAACGGCCGTCGGCAACGCGCCGGGCAACCATCAGGGTGACGGGTGAGGTAGACATTATGTATCTCCGTAAAACCAATGCGCTGCCTGGGTAAGGCAGTCGCTTGACGAGGCACCGGGGTGGCGGGCCGCGCCTGAAGCAAGCAAGGATTATTCCTGATTGCTGCCCAGGCACCAATGACGGCGGTCGGTTTTTCTCGTGCTTGAAGCATCGCCACCTGAGGGGAGTAGAATGATCGCCACTTTGTTTTCCGGTGTTTTCTTCCCAGATGCCCGTCATGACTGAACTTGCCCCTGCCCCTCACGCCCCCGAAGCCGTTCGTCAGGACGAGTTGTTTCCGATCCGTGAGGTGGCGCGCCTGACCGGAATCAACCCGGTGACCCTGAGGGCCTGGGAACGACGCTACGGTCTGATTCAGCCGACACGCACCGAAAGTGGGCATCGCCTGTACTCCATGCACGATGTTGAGGCGGTGCGTGAGATTCTCGGCTGGATCGAACGCGGCGTGGCGGTGAGCAAAGTGGGCAAGATCCTGGCCAAGGGCCGGGCTGCCCAGGCCCAGCTCAAGGCTCCGGTGGATGGCGGCTTGCAGGGCGAATACGGCCAGTGGCGCGATCAATTGAAGCTGGCGGTCAGCGCGTTCGATGAGGAGCAGCTTGAGCGCCTCTACGGGCAGATCTTCTCCAGCTATGCCTTGCCGGTGGTGTTCCAGGACATCTTCCTGCCGTTCTGGAAGCAGTTACTGCTGGCGCGCGAGGCTTTTGGCCAGACCAGCGAATGGCTGTTCCTGGATGGCTTTCTGCGGGCGCGGATTACCCAGCGCCTGCTGTTGCAACGCGCCACCCAGAGCCGCTATCTGCTGCTGACGGCGCTCAATGAGCAATGCCGCGAACTGGAGCTGTTGGTGGCGGCGCTGATGCTCGGGCAGGACCCGATCGGTGTGCGCCTTCTAGGCGCGGGTGTGCCGCTGGAGGAACTGACCCTGGTCTGCGAAAAGGTCGCGCCGGTAGCCCTGGTGGTGTTTTCCAATCACGCACCCTCGGCCGAGTTGCCCAAGCGCCTCAAGCGCCTGGCACTGACCCTGGATTGCCCATTGCTGCTGGCCGGGGACGCGGCGGACCTGGCCCAGGACAGCCTGGTCGGTTCGCCGGTGGCTTGCCTGGGTAACGAGGGGCGCTTGATGCAGCAGCGCCTGCGCGGGTTCCTTTGAGGCGCTAGCCTTCAGGCGTGCAATGCCGGATGGCTGTGGCGGTGCTGCTGGAGGATGAACTGGCGCAGGCGCTCGGTTTCTTCCAGGTCGCTCTGATCCAGGCGGTAGGCGTAGAAACCGGCTTCGGTCTGGCGCTCGAAGCGCCCGTGCAGGGCAATCCGTTCATAGCCCGAGGGGCTGAACCACTGGGCGAACTGCCGCGGTGGCCGGGTACCGTTGCGGATCTCCACCAATATCCCCTTGAACGAGACCTCCCGAACCCACAGGCGGCCAGGCTGGCCCCTGGCATTTTCCAGGGCCACCGGCTGCTCCAGGGCCAGGCGCCAGGGGCGCACCATGGGCCCATCCTCGAAGATGCTCGGCACCCCCAGCCGCAGGTGCAGGGCATGAAATTCGTCTTCCACCAGCTGCAGCGGGAAGGTCATCTGCTGGTTGTCGAAACGGGCCTGGATGGTGACCTTTTCATTGGCCGCCAGGCGCGTCAGCAGGTCACGGATCTGCGCGCCGCCATTGACCATCAGGCTCGAGGTGGTATCACGCACATTGAGCTGCGGGTTGTGCTGCATGGTCTGGATGAAGTCCAGTTCATCCTGGGTGAGGAGGGCGTCACGCTGCATGATGTTGCTCGGAGGGTGGAGGACAGATCGGCGGGGAATATCCCTACGACCACGAATTCCGCGATTTATTAGTGGCCGCTGGTCGCCTTGAGGGCGGCCAGTTCAGCTTGCACTTCGGCCAGTTGCTGCTCCAGCTGGAGCAAGCGTTGCTGGGCCTTGACCTGGACGCTGACGTCTTTCTGCACGCCGATGAAATAGGTCAGCTGATCACTGTCATTGAATACCGGGGTGATCGACAGCTCATTCCAGAAGTGACTGCCGTCCTTGCGGTAGTTGCGCAGCACCTCGCGGCACGGCCGGCCTTGTCGCAGGGCCTGGCGGATCACTTCCAGGCCTGGCTGGTCACGGTCCCCGGATTGCAGGAAGCGGCAATCCTGGTACAGCACTTCGTCGGCGCTGTAGCCGGTCAGCCGCTCGAAGGCCGGGTTCACATAGATCACGATGTTGTCTTCGCCTTCCTGCTCGGCGACCACAATCCCGTCGTTGGAGGCGTTGATCATCCGTTGCAGCAGATGAGCGTTGATCATCCTGAAGTTCCGCTTTCGATCAGCAAGTGCTGGAGTGTAAGAGAGGCTGGCCCGCTGTCCACCAGCGCTTTGCAGCAGAGGTGGCGGCACAGGCGGGATTTTACTCCGTAGCTGTTAATATCCCAGCCTTTTAGTCAGCTTCAGGATCAGATTGATGAAAGTCGCCATCCTTTCCGGCTCGGTGTACGGCACGGCTGAAGAAGTCGCCCGGCATGCCGCCAAACTCCTCAACGCCGCAGGTTTCGAGGCCTGGCACAACTCGCGCGCCACTCTGGCCGAGCTTCAGGCCTTCGCCCCGCAGGCGTTTCTGGCCGTGACCTCCACCACCGGCATGGGCGAGTTGCCGGACAACCTGCTGCCGCTGTATTCGAGTATTCGCGATCAGTTGCCCGCCGCCTGGCGCGGGTTGCCCGGAGCGGTCATCGGCCTGGGGGATTCCAGCTACGGCGATACCTTCTGTGGCGGTGGCGAGCAGATGCGCGAGCTGTTCGCCGAGCTGGGCGTGCAGGAAGTGCTGCCCATGCTGCGCCTGGACGCCAGCGAGAGCGTGACCCCGGAAACCGACGCCGAGCCCTGGCTGGCCGAGCTGATCAGCGCCCTGCGGGGCTGACCGGCTGTTCCCGCAGCAGCGCCAGCCAGGCTTGCGCTGCCTTGGACAGATAAGCGCCCTGGCGCCAGATGAAGGCGATATCCCATCGCAGGTAGTCCGGCGCCTTCAAGGTCAGGCGCACCACCCCAGGCCGCACCAGGCCACGGGCCACCACACTGGGCAACAGCACCACGCCCTGGCCGGCGGCCACCAGCGCCGCCAGGAAATCCGCCTGGCCGCTGCGCCCGCCTTCCCTGGGGGTGAAACCCACCTGCTGGCAGGCCTGCAACAGCCGGTCGTTGAGCACGAAACTGCGCTGGTACAGGAGGAACGGCGTGTCCGCCAGTTCTTCCAGGCGTACCTGGGCGTTCATCGCCAAGGGGTGATCGGCGGGCAGCAAGGCATCCAGCGGTTCATCGCAGAAGGGCTGGTAGGCGAACGCCGGGTCCTTGGGGGTCAGGCTTCCCCCCAGTTCCAGTTCGCCGTTGCGCACCGCCTGTTCGACATTCAGGCTGCCGCCTTCGAGCAACTGCACCTGGATATTCGGATAGCGCCGGCGGTATTCGGCAAAACGGCTGGCGAACAGCGCGTCACTGCCTAGCAGCGGCAGCCCCAGGCGCAGTTCACCCCGTGCCAGCTGGCTCAGGTCGTCCAGTTCGCTGAGCAGTTCGTGGCGCAGGCGCAACATGCCTTCGGCCCGTTGCAGCACCACGTTGCCGGCGGCGGTGAGGTGGATATGCGAACCCTGGCGCTCCAGCAAGGGCGTGCCGAGGCTCTGTTCCAGCTGGGCGATCTGCTTGCTGACCGCCGACTGGCTGATGTGCAGGGTCCTGGCCGCCTGGGTGAAGCCGCCCTGGCGGATGACCTCGACAAAGCTGCGCAGTTGTTTGAAATCCATGGCGTTGATTCCAGATTGGAATGGCTTCCAGTCTAACAATTCGCTTCGGTAATGATGGGGCTTTTCATAAAATAAGCCCCTGAGAGGACCGAACCACCATGAACATTTCCACCTGCAAACGCCTGGGCCGCCTGATTCTTGAACTGGCGGTGCTGCTGGCCATCTATTTTCTCGGCTGCCAACTGGCCAGCTGGCTGCCCTGGCCGATTCCCGGTGGGGTCATGGGCCTTGCGCTGTTGCTGCTGGCCTTCGCCCTGGGCTGGATCAAGCCGGCGGCCCTGCAGCTGGGGGCCGGCCTGTTGATGGCCGAGATGCTGCTGTTCTTCATTCCCGCACTGATGAGCCTGCTGGACTACGGCGGCCTGCTGCGCCAGGACGGCTGGCGAATTCTGCTGGTAATAGGCGTCAGCACCCTGCTGGTGATGCTGGTGACAGCCTTGACCGTGGAACTGGTGTGCCGCTGGAGGATGCGCCATGAAGCTTGAAGCCATGCCGGTGTTCTGGCTGGCCCTGACCCTGGGCGCCTACCTGTTCAGCCGCTGGATCTACCGGCGCACCGGGCGCTACCTGCTGTCGCCGCTGATTCTGGTGCCGGCCCTGCTGCTGGCGGTCGCCGTGCCGCTGCACACCGCCTACGCCGAATACGCCGCCAATACCCACTGGCTGATGCTGGTACTGGGGCCGGTGACCGTGGCCTTCGCCATTCCCATCTGGCAGCAGCGGCAACTGCTGATGCGCCACTGGTCGGCATTGCTGCTGGGCATGCTGGCGGGCAGCGCGGCTTCCATTGGCAGCTCGTTCGGCCTGGCCAAGGCCCTGGCCCTGGACAGCTCGGTGACCCTGTCCCTGGTGCCGCGCTCCATCACCACGCCGTTCGCCATGCCCCTGGCCCATGACCTGGGCGGCGTACCCGAGCTGACCGCGGTATTCGTGATGTTCACCGGGGTGTTCGGGGCCATGCTCGGCGGTGTGCTGCTGCGCTGGCTGCCGCTGCGCAGCGCCCTGGCCCGCGGCGCCCTGTTTGGCGTCGGGGCCCATGGTGCAGGGGTCAGCCGGGCCCATGAAGTGGGGGGTGAAGAAGGTTCGGTGGCAGGGCTGGTGATGGTCCTGACCGGGCTTCTGAACCTGTTCGCCGCGCCTTTGCTGGCGTCGTTGCTTTGACGCGCAAGCCCCGGGCCAGGGCCTGATTCCCGGCTGACCCGCACGGCCATCAAGCTGGCTGCCAATGCAACTCCGCCAGCGGCGTGAGCTGTCTAGACTCTGGAGGTCCTCTTCCTATAAGAACCATCACCGAGGTCCTTGCCGTGAGCCTAGCCCCCGTTCAATCGACACCGAGTGTAAAAAACCAGGTCAGCGCCATCGAGTGGCAAACCCGCGTGGACCTGGCTGCCTGCTATCGCCTGGTGGCGATGCATGGCTGGGACGACCTGATTTTCACCCACATCTCCGCCAAGGTGCCGGGCACCGAAGATTTCCTGATCAACCCGTTTGGCCTGATGTTCCACGAGATCACCGCGTCGAGCCTGGTGAAGGTCGACCAGGCCGGCAACAAGCTGATGGACAGCCCCTACGAGATCAACCCGGCGGGCTACACCATTCACAGCGCGGTGCATGCGGTGCGTCACGATGTGGTTTGCGTGCTGCACACCCATACCGCGGCCGGGGTTGCGGTGTCGGCGCAGAAGCAGGGCGTGTTGCCCATCAGCCAGCAGTCGCTGTTCGTGTTGTCGAGCCTGGGTTACCACCCCTATGAAGGTGTGGCCCTGAACCCCGAGGAGAAGGTCCGGCTGCAGGCCGACCTGGGGGACAACAGTTTCCTGATGCTGCACAACCATGGCCTGCTCACCTGCGGCGCGACCATCGCCGACACCTTCCTGATGATGTTCACCTTCCAGCGCGCCTGCGAGATCCAGGTGTTGGCGCAGAACGGCGGCGCCGAGCTGATTGCCATCCCTGCGCCGATCCTGGCCGGGGCCAGGGCGATGATCGCCGGTGTCACCCGCAGCGCTCAGGGCATGGGCGGCGCTCTGGCCTGGCCGGCCCTGCTGCGCAAACTCGATCAACTCGACCCGGGTTACACACTCTGATGCCTATTGCCGAGATCCCGCTGTGCGTGTGGCGTACACGCGGACATGACCTGCTCTTTCGCGGCCAGCGCATCCGTTACTGGGTGGCCGGGCAGGGCGAGCCGCTGCTGCTGATCCATGGCTTTCCCACCGCCAGCTGGGACTGGCACTACCTGTGGCAGCCCCTGGCCCGGCATCATCAGGTGATCGCCTGCGACATGCTGGGCTTCGGTGATTCGGCCAAGCCCCTGGAGCATGACTACAGCCTGCTGGAGCAGGCTGACCTGCAGCAGGCGCTGCTGGCCCATCTGGGTATCGCCGAGCCGGTGCATCTGCTGGCCCACGACTACGGCGACAGCGTTGCCCAGGAGTTGCTGGCCCGGCACTACGAAGAGCGGATCGATATCGCCAGTTGCGTGTTTCTCAACGGCGGCCTGTTCCCGGAAACCCATCGCCCGGTGCTGACCCAGAAGCTGCTGCTCAGCCCGCTGGGCTGGATGCTCGGGCGAACGTTCAGCCGCCAGGGCCTGGCCAAGAGTTTCCGGCAGATATTCGGCCCTCAGAACCGCCCCAGCGAGTCGGTGCTGGATGATTTCTGGAGCCTGGTGCAGAGCAACGATGGCCCGCGAATCCTGCACAAGCTGATCGGCTATATCCCTGAACGCCGGGCCCGGCGTGAACGTTGGGTCAGTGCCATGCAGCGCGGCGAGGTGCCCCTGCGGGTGATCGATGGTGCCCTGGACCCGATTTCCGGGGCACACATGGTGGAGCGCTATCGGCAATTGATCCCACGGGCCGACACGGTGCTGCTGCCGAACATCGGGCATTACCCGCAGATCGAAGCGCCCCTGGCGGTGCTCAAGCATTATCTGGAGTTTCGCGACAATCTGCTGTCGCCATCATCACGGTTGGCGTGTTCCTGAACCCCGCGGCCTTGAGCGGGCAAGGCGATTATCCCGCTGCCTTATTGCGCACCATTCAGGTCAAAACGTTTTTATTGTGACCAAAGGCTGGCTGCCTGACACTCGAAGCATTGTCCATTGGTCCTGCTGGAGTTCGGTATGAGTGAGTCTGTGCGCTTGGAAGATAAAGTGGTGATTGTCACCGGAGCCGGCGGTGGCCTGGGCCGGGCCCATGCACTGCTGTTCGCCCGGCACGGCGCCAAGGTGCTGGTCAACGACCTCGGCGGCTCGGCCCAGGGCGAAGGCGCCAGCGCTTCGGCCGCCGACCGCGTGGTGGCGCAGATCCGCGAGGCCGGCGGTATCGCCGAAGCCAGCCATGACTCGGTCACCGACGGTGAAAAGATCGTGCAGAACGCCCTGGATGTGTTTGGCCGGGTCGATGTGGTGGTCAACAACGCCGGGATCCTGCGGGACAAGACCTTCCACAAGATGGAGGACGCCGATTGGGACCTGGTTTATCGGGTGCATGTCGAGGGGGCCTACAAGGTCACCCGCGCCGCCTGGCCACACCTGCGCGACCAGGGGTATGGGCGGGTGATCTTCACCGCTTCCACCTCGGGCATCTATGGCAACTTCGGCCAGTCCAACTACGGCATGGCCAAGCTCGGCCTGTACGGCCTGACCCGGACCCTGGCCATCGAAGGGCGCAAGAACAACATCCTGGTCAACGCCATCGCACCCACCGGCGGCACGCGGATGACCGAGGGGCTGATTCCGCCCCAGGTGTTCGAGCAGCTCAAGCCCGAACTGGTCAGCCCGCTGGTGGTGTACCTGGGCAGCGAGCAGTGCCAGGAAACCTCCGGCCTGTTCGAAGTGGGCGGCGGCTGGATCGGCAAGGTGCGCTGGGAGCGCAGCCTGGGCGCCGGCTTCGATCCTCGCCAGGGCTTTTCCCCGGAAGACGTGGCGGCCCACTGGCAGCAGATCTGCGACTTCGAGGGCGCGGCTCACCCCAAGGACAATATCGAGGCGTTGAAGGAGATGATGCAGAATCTGCAAAAGTACGCCCTCTGAAGCGCCCCTTTGTCCATCCCCTATCGCCTGTGCCAGGGTGATAGGGGCCGGCTTCTAGCGCTAAGTGCGCCGGGTTTTCAGTGCTGGATGCATCACCCCGCCGGGCCCTGGCCCCGGCGGTTTTACTCCTGCAGCGTTCGTCACTATGCTCGACGGTCCGCGAACGAACAGGGAGTGCTGCATATGTATGAGTCAAAGGATCAGCCGGTATTGTCGCGGCTGCTGTTCATCCGCCGTTTATGCATGCATGGGCTGGTGGTGCTGGCGCTGATCATCTTCTCGGTGCTGCTGGGTATCAGCGGCCTGCTGTACTTCGAACAAGACATTTCCTTCCATGACGCCTTGTATGACGCGGCCATGATCCTCGGCGGCATCGGCCCCATCAACATGCCGCAAACCCCTGGTGGCAAACTGTTTTTTGCCAGCTACGGGCTTTATACCAACCTGGTCTTCGCTGCCACCCTGGGCTTGATCCTGTCCCCAGTGGCGCACCGTCTGCTGCACAAGTTTCATTACGACGAGAGCGAGGACGACGCGGCGTAGTTGCCACTTTCCTCTGGTGTTCCAGGCATAAAAAAGGCCGCTGCAAGAGCAGCGGCCGAAGCAAGACGTTAGATCAAGGAGCTACAAAATCAACGTCGGTGAACCAGGGGCAGCAGCTTGAATCACACGCCTTCAAGCGGCTGGAAATCATTCCCGGGAACAGTTCGTGCCCGGTACTTGCAAGGTCAGTGGCAAGCGGTTGTTTGCCGTGACTGCGAGTGAAGAATAAGCCCTGGCCGGGTACGGAAAAATAGCGATTCAGGACAAGGACTGTTACAGCCTGAGCAACAGTCTGAGCGTTTTTTCGCCCCGGTCATCCCCCTGCATCGACGCCCCTGATAAGCCTGCATCCAGCCGCTGGATAACCCCTTGAACGGCCGTGATGGCAAGGGCACTAATTCCTTCGAGTGACAGCGCGAATACCTCCTTGGTGCGCTTATCGACCGTGCTACCCCGGCAGTAGGGTGAGGCCTCCTGTCACTCACCGGGGAAGACGCATGACAAGAATAACAATGCGCGCCATCTTCAAACCGCAGGCGCTGGCCGTCGCGGTGGCGCTGGGCTGCTGCGCCCAGGCGCAGGCGGTGTCGTTCAACATCGGGGAAATCGAAGGGCAGTTCGACTCGTCGCTATCGGTTGGTGCCAGCTGGGGCATGCGCTATGCCGACCGCGCCTTCGTCGGAACGGTCAATGGCGGTACCGCCCAGTCGTCCACCGGCGACGATGGCCGCCTGAACTTCAAGAAGGGCGAAACCTTCTCGAAGATCTTCAAGGGCCTGCATGACCTGGAACTCAAGTACGGCGACACCGGGGTCTTCGTTCGCGGCAAGTACTGGTACGACTTCGAGCTCAAGGACGAAGACCGCGAGTTCAAGCCCATCAGCGACCACAACCGCAAGGAGGGCGCCAAGTCATCGGGGGCGCAGATCCTCGATGCCTTCGTCTACCACAACTATTCCATTGCCGACCTGCCGGGTACCGTGCGTGCCGGCAAGCAGGTGGTCAGCTGGGGCGAGAGCACCTTCATCGGCAACTCCATCAACAGCATCAACCCTGTGGATGTCTCGGCCTTTCGCCGCCCCGGCGCCGAAATCAAGGAAGGCCTGGTGCCGGTGAACATGCTGTTCGCTTCCCAGGGCCTGACCAACCAGCTGACCGTGGAAGGCTTCTATCAGCTGGAGTGGGACCAGACCGTGGTGGACAACTGCGGCACCTTCTTCGGCAACGACGTGGTGGCCGATGGCTGCACCACCGGCTACACCGTCGGCAGCCCGGCCATCGCGCCGTTGCAGCCGGTGGCGGCGGCCTTCGGCCAGGGCTTCCAGGTGACCCGCGAAGGGGTGATCCTGCCCCGCGGCGGTGATCGTGATGCCCGCGACTCCGGGCAGTGGGGCGCCGCCCTGCGCTGGCTCGGCGATGACACCGAGTACGGCCTGTACTTCATGAACTACCACTCCCGCAGCCCGGTGGTGAGTACCACCACGGCCAATGTCAGCGCGGCGACCCTGGGCGCGATTGCCGGCGTCGCCAACGGCATCGTTCCGGGTTCTGGCAGTGGCCTGGTGCAAAGCGTGATGCTTGGCCGTGGCCAGTACTACCTCGAATACCCGGAAGACATCCGCCTGTATGGCGCCAGTTTCTCCACCACCCTGCCCACCGGCACCGCCTGGACCGGCGAGATCAGCTATCGGCCCAACGCGCCGGTGCAGGTCAACACCAACGACCTGACCCTGGCCCTGCTCAACCCTATTTCCGGGGGCGCGGCGTCGCCGATCAAGACCGCCATGGGGGCCGACAACACCGGCTACCGGCGCAAGGAAATCACTCAGATCCAGAGTTCCATGACCCAGTTCTTCGATCAGGTGCTGGGGGCCGACCGCCTGACCCTGGTGGGCGAGGCGGCAGTGGTCCACGTCGGAGGCCTGGAAGACAAGAGCAAGCTGCGCTACGGCCGGGACTCGGTGTACGGCCAATACGGCTATGGGGGCGACACCGACGGTTTCGTCACGGCCACCTCCTGGGGCTATCGCGCCCGGGCCATCCTCGACTACAGCAACGTGATCGCCGGCATCAACTTCAAGCCCAACCTTTCCTGGTCCCATGACGTCAACGGCTACGGGCCCAACGGCCTGTTCAACCAGGGCGCCAAGGCCCTGAGCGTTGGCGTGGATGCCGACTACCGCAACACCTACACCGCCAGCCTCAGCTACACCGACTTTTTTGGCGGGCGCTACAACACCCTGACCGACCGGGACTTCCTCGCGTTGAGCTTTGGCGTGAACTTCTGAACCGGCACAAGAAGGAGCATTTGAATGCGCAAGATGATTCTGCAATGCAGCGCCCTGGCACTGGGGTTGTGGGCGGCCAACCTGATGGCCGCCGTGAGCCCGCAAGAGGCCGCCAAGCTGGGAACCAGCCTGACCCCGGTGGGTGCGGAAAAAGCCGGTAATGCCGACGGCTCGATCCCGGCCTGGACCGGAGGCATTCCCAAGAATGCCGGGGCGGTGGACAGCAAGGGCTTTCTCGCCGACCCGTTCGCCAATGAAAAACCGCTGTTCATCATCACCGCGGCGACGGTGGACAAATACAAGGACAAGCTTTCGGACGGCCAGGTGGCGATGTTCAAGCGCTACCCGGACAGCTACCGGATCCCGGTCTACCCCACTCACCGCAGCGTCGGTTTGCCACCCGAGATCTACGAGTCGGCCAAGCGCAGCGCCTTGAGCGTGACCACCACCAACGACGGCAACGGCCTGGCCAACTTTACCGGCAACCGTTACTACGCCTTCCCGATTCCGAAGAACGGCATCGAGGTGCTGTGGAACCACCTGACCCGTTATCACGGCGGCAACCAGAAGCGCATCGTCACCCAGGTCACCCCGCAGACCAACGGCAGCTACACCTCGATCCGTTTCGAGGAAGAGGTGGCGGCGCCGCAACTGATCCCGGACCTGGACCCGGCCAAGGCGGCCAACGTGCAGAACTTCTTCAAGCAGTCGGTGACCGCCCCGGCGCGGCTGGCGGGCAACGTGCTGCTGGTCCACGAGACCCTGGACCAGGTCAAGGAACCGCGTTCGGCATGGATCTACAACGCGGGCCAGCGTCGCGTGCGCCGCGCCCCGCAAGTGGCCTACGACGGCCCGGGCACCGCCGCCGACGGCCTGCGCACCTCGGACAACTTCGACATGTTCTCCGGTGCTCCCGACCGTTACGACTGGAAGCTGGTGGGCAAGAAGGAGATGTACATCCCCTACAACAGCTACAAGCTGGATTCCCCGAGCCTCAAGTACGACGACATCGTCAAGGCCGGGCACATCAACCAGGACCTGACCCGCTATGAACTGCACCGGGTGTGGGAAGTGGTGGGCACGGTCAAGCCCAACCAGCGGCACATCTACGCCACTCGGCACATGTACATCGACGAGGACAGCTGGCAGGTGGCCCTGGTGGACCACTATGACGGACGCGGCCAACTGTGGCGGGTAGCCGAAGGTCATGCGCAGTACTACTACGACCACCAGGTACCGGCCTACACCCTGGAGGCCCTGTATGACCTGAACGCCGGCCGTTACCTGGCCCTGGGCATGAAGAACGAAGAGAAGCACAGCCTGGAGTTCGGCTTTGCCGCCAAGGCGGCCGACTACACCCCGGCGGCCCTGCGCGCCAGCGGAGTGCGCTAGGCGCCTCTTGGGTTGCAGTGGAGCAATGGTCGAGCCGCACGCTCTTGGGGCGTGCGGTTTTTTAGGGCGGCCAGTCCTGGCAAGCGAGCTTGCTCGCCACAGTCGCGGCAATACTGCGTTCCTCTTGACTGGCAGTTATCCGACTGCCTGGTCGGTTTTTTTATGGGGGCTGATCAGCCTGCTGAATACTTCTTCAACTGGCCGGGAGGTCGGGGCTAGGGTGGGGCTACGCTGGCTAAAACTATAAAAAGGCACGCCGCAATGACCGCCATGACTCGTTGTCCAGAGCGTCCCGGGTTCATGCCCCGTTTGTCCTCCCATCATTTTTCCCGCAGCCGCCTCAGCGCGCCGTTGCTGGCCTCCGGTGCGCGGGTCAAGCTGCTTTGCGCGCCTGCCGGCAGCGGCAAGACGGCGCTGCTGGCTGAGTGCCTGCAACAGGCACCGGAGACCTGCCGGGTGAGCTGGTTGCCGTTGTCCGGCGGGCGGCATAGCCCGCAGGGGCTGTGCGCTGCCCTGGCCCAGGCCCTGGGGCTGGAGCGCGATGACGAAGCCACGGTGCTGCAGCACCTGGCGCACCTGCAGGCGCCGGCCTGGATCTTCATCGATGACTATTGCCGGGTCGCGGCTGCGGACCTGGACCTGCTGCTCGATCGCCTGCTGAGCCTGGACAACCCGCAGTTGACCTGGTGGCTGGGTTGCCGTCGCCGGCCCCTGTGCAACTGGCCACGCCTGCTGCTGGACGATCAGTTGTTCGAGCTGGACGGCCCGGCACTGGCATTCAGCCAGATCGAGATCGAGCAACTGCTGCAACGGCTGCCGCAACCCCTGTGTGCGCAGACCGCCAGTCGCATTCTGCAACGCAGTGGCGGCTGGTGCGCCGGGGTGCGCATTGCCTTGCTGGAAGGCAGCGAGCTGACGATTCAGCCCTGCAAGCCGGGGCGCCCCAATACCTTGCTGGAGTACCTGGAGCACGAGCTGTTCAGCGTGCTGCCGGCGGAGCTGGCGCAAGTCTGGCAAGTACTGGCGCACCTGCCACGTTTCAACGCCGAGCTGTGCGAGCATCTGTTCGGCGTCGGGGAGGGGGCCCAGTACCTGCGGACCTTGCAGGACATGGCCTGCTTCATCGAACCCTGGGACGGTGGCGGCGACTGGCTCCAGGTGTTTCCGCCGCTGGCCCGGCTGATGCGCGACGAGGCCTGGCCGGGCGGGCGCTCCTGGCATCGCCGGGCCTGCCAGTGGTTCATTGCCCAGGAGGATTGGCAGTCGGCCTTTGAGCAGGCGCTGCGGGCCCAAGAGTATGAAGTCGCGGTCAGCCTGCTGGAGCATTTCAGTTTCGAGTTCCTGTTCCAGCAGGACAATGCGCTGCTGTTGCTGCAACTGCATGAGCGCCACGGTGGCGAACTCTTGCTGGTGTCGCCGCACCTGGTGGGGCTGCTGGTTGCGGCCATGCTGTTTGCCGGGCGCTTCGAGCAGGCCGGGCAGTGCATGGCGCAGATGGCCCGGTTCGCCCCCCAGCCCTCGGCAGCGCAGCAGCGTCAGTTGCTGGCCCGCTGGCAGGCACAGCAGGGCTGGCTGCTGCACCTGAGCGGGCGGATGGCGGCGGCGCGGCAGCATTTTATCGAGGCCCTGGATGAGCTGGCGGACAGCGCCTGGACCACCCGCCTGCTGTGCCTGTCGGGGCTGACCCAGCAGGCCCTGCTGGGTGCGGAGCTGGATGTGGCCCAGGCCCTCAATCGTGAAGCCCTGTGCCTGGCCCGGGCCCAGGATGCCCAGCTGTTCGAAGGCCTGCTGGAACTGGACCATGCCCAGTTGCTGGAGCAAAGGGGCGCGCCGCATCGGGCCCAGAGCCTGCTGGAGCAGGTCTGTGAGCGCTTGTCGATGCAGGCGCTGCGGGCGACCCCGCTGCTCGGTCGCATCGCCCTGCGTCTCGGTCGCCTGGCCTTGCGCCAGGGGCATGCAGAGCAGGCGGCCGGCTACTTTCGCAGCGGCCTCGAGGATTGCCTGCTGAGCCACGACAAGCGTGCCTTGTATGGTTTCCTCGGCCAGGCCCAACTGGCGGCCAACCAGGGTGATTATGCCCAGGCCTTCGTACGCCTGCGGGATGCGGAGCGGCTGATGCAGCAGCGGCAGATTCCCGACACGGTGTACCGGGGCGTGCTGTTGCAGGTCAGCAGCCAGCTCTGGCTGCAACAGGGGCGACCGGAGCTGGCTCAGGAGGCCTTGAGCCGCTTGCTCCGGCACTTTCGCGGCCCCCAGGCGCTACAGGCGCCACCGGCCACCCTGGAGTTGATTCCGGGGATCGAATACCTGCTGGTGCTGGCCGAGGTGCACCTGGGGCGGGCCCAGGCGCCGATCGCTACCTTGCAGGGGCTGCTGGCCCGGGCCCAACGCCACGGCATGCAGGGGTTGGAGGCCGAGGTGCAACTGGCCCTGGCCGAGGTCGCCCACCTGCAAGGCAACCCGGCGCTGGCGCAGGAAGCATTGCAGGCGGGGCAGGCACTGGTGCAGCGATGCAACCTGCCGCAGGCACTGCACGAACTGCGCCTGCGGCAACCACTCTTGCTGTCTGCGGGGGAAGCGCTGCAGACGCCATCATCGGCAGGCCCCCTGGAAAACCGCGAAAGCCTGCTCAGCCTGCGGGAACTGCAAGTGCTGCAACTGATCGCCCAGGGCTGTTCAAACCAGCAGATCGCCGAGCAATTGTTCATTTCCCTGCATACCGTGAAGACCCACGGGCGCCGGATTCACAGCAAACTGGGGGTGGAGCGGCGTACCCAGGCGGTAGCCAAGGCCCAGGCCCTGGGGCTGATGAGTTGAGCGCTAGCGGTTATTGCGGCTGATAACCCATGCGCCAGCTCACTGCAGAGCTGGCCGCCAGCAGACGTTGGGCTGCGGGCCCATGTTCATCGGCGTGGAACAGCGACGTCGGCCCTACCACGGTCAGCACCGCGGCGATTTTGCCGGTGGCATCGAACACCGGCGCCGACAGGGCATCGACACCGGGCATCAGCAAACCGTGGACATGGTGCAGCCCGCGCTGGCGAATCTGCTCGGCCAGGGCATCGTGCACCTGCTTGTCGGCCAGGGCGTGGGGGCTGCCGGTTGCCAGTTCCTGCTGGCGCAGGTCGAGGGTTTCGCGCTGTGGCAGGTAGGCGTTGAACACCAGCCCGGTGGATGAACTGAGCAGTGGCAGCACCGAGCCCAGTTGAGTGACCACGGTCACCGCCCGCACCGCCGGTTCGATATGCACCACCGTCGCGCCCTGGTTGCCCCACACCGCGAGGAAGCAGGTTTCGTTCAATTCGTCCCGCAGTTCCGCCAGGGGCAGGGTCGCGACTTTCAGTACGTCCATGCTGCCCAGGGCGGCCAGGCCTACCCGCAGGGCTTCGCGGCCCAGGCCGTAGTGATTGGTGGCGCTGTTCTGTTCGGCAAAGCCGCTGGCAATCAAGGCCTGCAGGTAGCGATGCACCTTGCTTGCCGGCATCTGCACATGTTCGGCCAGGCGCGAAAGGGAAGTGGCCGGCGACAGTTCGGCCAGGGCCTTGAGGATGTCGGTACCGACCTCGGCCGAGCGGACTTTCTGTTTACCGGTGCTGTCGCTGATGCTGCGCGGCTTTTCCATGGAGGCATTGGGGTCCCGTGACAAGTGGCGGTCTTTATAGCTTGACGCTCCTGGGCAATCAAATTACGTTATGCGTAATTGGATTACGATAAAAATAACCCAGGCGTGCCGATAGCTCTTGTGAGGGAGTGGTGGGCCCCTGCCTATTCCAACTTACAGGAGGCTCCATGAACCTCGATTCTTCGGCGTCGGCCCTCAGCTACCAATCGGGCTTCGGCAACGAATTTGCCAGCGAGGCCCTGCCAGGGGCGCTGCCCGTCGGCCAGAACTCCCCGCAAAAAGCCCCTTATGGCCTGTACGCCGAACTGTTTTCCGGCACCGCCTTCACCATGACCCGCAGCGAAGCCCGGCGTACCTGGATGTACCGCATCCAGCCCTCGGCCAAGCACCCGGCTTTCGCCAAGCTTGCGCGCCAGCTGGCAGGCGGCCCCCTGGGTGAGGTCACCCCCAACCGACTGCGCTGGAGCCCCCTGCAGATTCCAAGCGAGCCCACCGATTTCATCGACGGCCTGGTGGCGATGGTGGCCAACTCGGCGGCGCAGAAGCCGGCGGGTATCAGCGTCTATCACTACCGTGCCAACCGCTCGATGGAGCGGGTGTTCTTCAATGCCGATGGCGAGCTGCTGCTGGTGCCGGAGCTGGGCCGCCTGCGCATCGTCACCGAACTGGGCATGCTGGACCTGGAGCCATTGGAAATCGCCGTGCTGCCTCGCGGGCTGAAATTCCGCATCGAACTGCTGGACCCGCAAGCCCGTGGCTACGTCGCCGAGAACCACGGTGCGCCGCTGCGCCTGCCGGACCTTGGGCCGATTGGCAGCAACGGCCTGGCCAACCCTCGGGACTTCCTGGCCCCCGTGGCTCATTACGAAGACCTGCGCCAGCCCACCACGCTCGTCCAGAAGTACCTCGGCGAGCTCTGGGGCTGCGAGCTCGACCACTCGCCCATGAACGTGGTGGCCTGGCACGGCAACAACGTGCCGTACAAATACGACCTGCGTCGTTTCAACACCATTGGCACCGTCAGCTTCGACCACCCTGACCCGTCGATCTTCACCGTATTGACCTCGCCCACCAGCGTGCCGGGCCTGGCCAACCTGGACTTCGTGATCTTCCCGCCACGCTGGATGGTGGCCGAGAACACCTTCCGTCCACCGTGGTTCCACCGCAACCTGATGAACGAGTTCATGGGCCTGATCCAGGGTGCCTACGATGCCAAGGCCGAAGGCTTCCTGCCCGGCGGCGCGTCGCTGCACAGTTGCATGAGCGCCCACGGCCCGGACGGCGAAACCTGCACCAAGGCGATCAACGCCCAGTTGCAGCCGGCCAAGATCGACAACACCATGGCCTTCATGTTCGAGACCAGCCAGGTGCTGCGCCCGAGCCAGTTCGCCCTGGAGTGCCCAGAGCTGCAGAACGACTACGATGCTTGCTGGGCCTCGCTGCCCGTCACCTTCAACCCGAATCGGAGATAACCCATGACCTTGCCCACCATCACCCGTAGCTGGGTCGAGTCCGCCAACGGTCACCCCGACTTCCCGTTGCAGAACCTGCCCCTGGGCGTCTTCAGCACCCAGGGCTCGGCGCCCCGCAGCGGGGTCGCCATTGGCGAACAGATTTTCGATCTGGAAGCGGCGCTGGATGCCGGGCTGTTCGAAGGCCAGGCCCAGGCAGCGCTGCAGGCGGCCCGTGGCGGCCAGTTGAATGCGTTCTTCGAACTCGGCCGCCCGGCCCGGGTCGCCTTGCGCGAACGCCTGCTGGAACTGCTCGGCGAAGGCAGCAGCCTGCGCGGCAAGATCGAGGCCCAGGGGGCGAAACTGCTGCCCCTGGCCGCGGACTGCCAGATGCACCTGCCGGCCAAGATCAACGATTACACCGACTTCTATGTGGGCATCGAACACGCGCAGAACGTCGGCAAGCTGTTCCGCCCCGACAACCCGCTGCTGCCCAACTACAAGTACGTGCCGATCGGCTACCACGGTCGCGCCTCCACTATCCGTACTTCCGGTGCCGACGTGCGCCGGCCCAAGGGCCAGACCCTACCGGCCGGGCAGTCCGAACCGACCTTCGGCCCCTGCGCGCGCCTGGACTACGAACTGGAGCTGGGCATCTGGATCGGCCAGGGCAACGAGATGGGCGAGCCCATCGCCATTGGCGACGCCGCCGAACACATTGCCGGGTTCTGCCTGCTCAACGACTGGTCGGCGCGGGATATCCAGGCCTGGGAATACCAGCCGCTGGGCCCGTTCCTGTCGAAAAGCTTCATTACCAGCATTTCGCCCTGGGTGGTGACCGCCGAGGCCCTGGAGCCGTTCCGCCAGGCCCAGGCCCCGCGCCCTGAAGGCGACCCGCAACCGCTGCCGTACCTGCTGGACAAGCGCGACCAGGCCGCCGGTGGCTTCGACATCGAACTGGAAGTGTTGCTGACCACCCGCACCATGCGCGAGCAGGGCCTGCCGGCACACCGCCTGACCCTGAGCAACACCCGGTACATGTACTGGACCGTGGCGCAGATGGTTGCGCACCACAGCGTCAACGGCTGCCAGTTGCAGGCCGGCGACCTGTTCGGTTCGGGCACCTTGTCCGGCCCGCAGAACGGCCAGTTCGGCAGCCTGCTGGAGATCACCGAAGGCGGCAAGAAACCCATCGAACTGGCGTCCGGCGAGGTGCGCAAGTTCCTCGAGGACGGCGATGAAATCATCCTGCGCGGGCGTTGCAGCCGTGAGGGTTTCGCCTCCATCGGCTTCGGCGAATGCCGTGGCACGGTCCAGCCGGCACGTTAAGGGAGAGCCCCCATGCAGCTCTATACCTACTACCGCTCCACTGCGTCCTACCGGGTGCGCATCGCTCTGGCCCTCAAGGGCCTGGAGTTCCAGGCCATACCGGTCAATCTGCTGGTGCCCAAGGGCGGTGCGAATCGCCAGCCGGAGTACCTGGAGATCAACCCGCAGGGCCGGGTGCCGGCCCTGCGGACCGATGACGGCGACCTGCTGATCCAGTCGCTGGCAATCATCGAGTACCTGGAGGAGCGTTATCCACAGGTGCCGCTGCTGTCCACGGACCTGGTCAGCCGCGCCCGGGAACGGGCGGTTGCCGCGATCATCGGCTGCGACATTCATCCGCTGCACAACTCCAGCACCCAGAACCTGCTACGGGAATGGGGGCATGAGGAAGCGCAACTGCTGGTGTGGATCGACCACTGGATCAGCCAGGGGCTGGCGGCCCTGGAGCAACTGATCGGCGACCAGGGCTTCTGTTTTGGCGATGAGCCGGGGCTGGCCGATGTGTTCCTGATTCCCCAGCTGTATGCGGCCGAGCGTTTCAAGGTGTCCCTGGACGCTTATCCGCGGATCCTCCGGGTCGCGGCCCTGGCCGCCGAGCACCCGGCGTTCCAGGCCGCGCACCCGGCCAACCAGCCGGATACGCCAGCCTGAACCCGCACGCTGCCCGGTATCCGGGGCAGCGTGGCATCCGCATCACCCAGGCCCCGCAACGGGGCCTGAGCGGTCACCGCCTGTGACCTGCGCAACATTGCTGCCCATAACCATAAAAAACCGAACAGGTACCTTGCGATGCAAAATCAGATTGCCAGCTTTCGTGCTGCGCTCGACGCCCGCCCGGTGTCCCGCTACCAGTGGTTGCTCTTGTTGCTTCTCGCCTTGCTGCTGGTCACCGATGGCTACGACGCCCAGGTCCTGGGCTATGTGGTGCCGGCCCTGGCCCAGGACTGGGGGCTGGAGAAGGCCGCCTTCGGCCCGGTGTTCAGCGCCAACCTGCTGGGCCTGACCCTGGGGTCCCTGGCGGTGACGCCCCTGGCCGACCGTTTTGGCGTGCGCCGGATCTTGCTCGTTTGCGTGCTGATCTACGCCAGCCTGACGGTGCTGATGGTGTTCGCCAATTCCCTGGAAAGCCTGATGGCCGCCCGTTTTATCTGTGGCATCGGCATGGGCGGGGCGATGCCCAGCGCGATGGCGCTGATGTCCGAATATTCGCCGCCGCGCCTGCGCACCCTGATGGTGACCCTGGCCGCCTGCGGTTTCTCCTTTGGCGGCGCGGCGGGTGGTTTCGTTGCCGCCGGCTTCATCGATCGCTTTGGCTGGGAAGCGGTGTTCCTCGCCGGCGGCATCACGCCGCTGCTGCTGTTTCCTTTCCTGCTCTGGCGCCTGCCCGAATCGCTGCCGCGCCTGCTGCGGGACGCGCCGCCCTATGCGCGGTTGCGCAATGTCACCGCACAGATGCTCCCGGACTGGCAACCGCCGGCCGCAGTGCTCAACAGCGGTGAGCAGGCGGACAGCAAGCTCACGGTGCTGGAGTTGTTCCGCCACGGCTATGCACGGCCGACCTTGCTGATCTGGGCGACCTTTTTCGTCAGCCTGATCCTGCTGTATTTCATGATCAGCTGGTTGCCGACGCTGCTGCTGGAGAGTGGCCTGGCCCTGAAGCAGGCCAACCTGGTGACTTCGATGTTCCTCTTCGCTGGCACCCTCGGCGCGATCTGCATGGCCTGGTTCGCCGACCGCCTGAAACGCAAGGTGCGCCTGCTGGCCGCGGTGCTCAGCGCCGCCGCACTGTGCACCGTGCTACTGGGGTTGAACCACGACAACCCGCGCTACCTGGTGGTGTTCGTGTTTGCCGCGGGCTTCTGCATCATCAGTGGCCAGTTGACCCTGAATGCCTTCGCCAGCAACTTCTACCCGGCCCAGGTACGCGCCACCGGCACCGGCTGGGCTTTGGGCGTGGGGCGTTTCGGTTCGATCCTCGGTCCGCTGTTCGGCAGCATGCTGCTGGCGATGCATATTCCGGTGCAGCAGATTTTCTTCTTCTGCGCGATTCCGGCCCTGCTTGCGGCGTTGTTGATCATCCAGGTGCGTTCGCCCCTGGCGTCGGCCTCGGGTGAGGCGGGGCCGGCCGCGCAACGGCAGGCGCCGCTCAAGTCCTGAGGGGCAGGGGGGTTCAGCGTGCCAGGTGCTTGATCATCGGCACGCAGGCCAGGGTCAGGCCCCGGGGCGACTGGTACTGGGCGATGCGCTCACCGACGAAGCCGCAGCGGCGATAAAAGTCGGCGGCGTTGAGGGTGGAATCCAGGATCAGGTGGGGCAACTCGGCTTCCAGCGCCCGTTCTTCGAGGTACTCCATCATCTTGCGGCCGATGCCGCGTCCCATGTAGGCCGGGTCGACGAACACCGCGTCGACCTGCCCGGTCGCCAGGTCGAGCATGCCGCTGGCGGTCACCTGATTGTCGATGACCGCGACATGGCCGGTGTTTTCCACCACTTCGATGAAGTAGTCACTCAGTTCGCCAGCTGTCCAGACCTGGAGGTCCGCTTCGGGGTAGTGGCCGGCGCACTGCTGGTTGATGGCCTGGTTGCGAATGTCGAAGACCCGTTGTGCGTCGGCGCCGTGGGCTTTTCTGATGAGCATGCTGTGTCCGTTCCCTGGGGTTAGCCGCCCATCCTGCCAGAGCCCGGGCGCTGCTGTCATGCGGCCCTGGCCTGGATCAGCAACAGCCCCCAGCCGTTGGCGTGGTGCTGGGGTGGCGCGGGTGGAAATCCTGGAGGAAGCGTTCGGCGCTGTTCATGCTTTTTCATCCTTGCAGCAGGCAGAAGGGCGGCGGGCATTCTTGCACGGCAGGCGCGAAACAGCGGGGGATTCAGTGCACGATGGTGTTGGGCGGCAGGTGCCCCAGGCGTTCGGTCAGGCGCAGGCGCTGGATCGGGTCGTCGCTGAGCAGCAGGGCGTGCTCCAGGTCGAAGCGTTCGGCATTCGGGCATTCCAGGCGCTGGTAGAGGCTGGCCCGGGCCAGGTAGTCGGCGGCGCTGCCGTTGCCGATTTCCAGGACCCGTTCGGCATTGATCAGGGCCCCCAGGTGGTCGTCGTAGGACAGGTGCAACTGGCGCAGGTTGCGTGACAGGCGCTGGAACATCTGCAGCGGTTCGGCGCTGGCCAGATGCTCGGCGCTGAGCTTGATATGGGCGCCGTACTGGCGCTGCAGCAGTTCCCGGCAATCGTTGGGGTACAGCCGGCGCCCGCCGCACGGGTCCAGCAGGTGGTCGGCACCGGGCACCCGCAGCAGGAAGTGCCCGGGAAAGTTCACCCCCGCCAGCGGCACCTGCAGCCGCTGCGCCAGTTCCAGAGCGATCAGGGCCAGGGCCAGGGGCTGGCCGCGCCGACGCTCCAGGACCTTGTCCATCAGCGCCGCCTGGGGCCGCAGGGGCAGGTGTTCGTCCTGTTGGAAACCCAGGTCGTTGAGCCGGCGCAACAGCGGTTGGCCAAGCTCGTTCGCCGGCAGCGTCGGCAGGCTGCTGCCCACTTGCTGCTGCAGTTGCTTGAACTCCTCCAGCAACAGGCCGGGCACCACCTGGGGATCATGCTCGGCGGCAATCCACAGGGCAGCTTCCAGCAGGGCGGGTGGCGAGCGGTGCAGACAGGCGAAAAAAGCTTGGCGCGGGTTCATCTCGATCTCCGACGGATGCCTCGTTTTAGCCCCGTGACGAAGCTTCGTCCAGTGTTGAAATGCGTGGTAGCAGGTTATTTCCCAAAGCCTGCAAAACCCCGGGGCTTATTCCTGCGCGGCGCAGCAAATTCCAGGCGCAAGCCTATACTGGCGTCTACAAGAAGTGATTCGGGAGCCCGTCGATGTTCGCTCTCATGCACAGCACCCGCCTTGAATCGCTGCACCTCAGCGTCGACCCTTGTACCGGGTTGAAGGCAGTGATCGCCATCCACGACAGCCGCCTGGGGCCCGCCCTGGGCGGCTGTCGTTACCTCGCCTACCCCGACGACAGCAGTGCCGTGACGGATGCCGCGCGCCTGGCCCAGGGCATGAGCTACAAGGCCGCCCTGGCCGGCCTGCCCCAGGGGGGCGGTACCGCCGTGATCATCCGCCCCGCCCATGTGGAAAGCCGCGCCGCCCTGTTCGAAGCCTTCGGCCGATGCGTCGAGCAACTGGACGGGCGCTACATCACCGCTATCGACAGCGGCACCTCGGTGGCCGACATGGACTGCATCGCCCAGCAGACCCGTTACGTCACCAGCACCAGTGCCGCGGGCGACCCGGCCCCCCATGCCGCCATGGGAGTGTTCGCCGGCATTCGCAGCACCGCCATGGCGCGCCTGGGCAGCGACAACCTGGAAGGCCTGCGGGTGGCGATCCAGGGGCTGGGCAATGTCGGCTATGCCCTGGCCGAGCAGTTGCACGCTGCTGGGGCGGAGTTGCTGGTCAGCGATATCGATGCCGGCAAGGTGCAACTGGCCATGGAGCAACTGGGCGCCCATCCCATCGCCAACGATTCTCTGCTCAGCACCCCTTGCGACATCCTCGCACCCTGCGGCCTGGGGGCGGTGCTCAACAGCCTCAGCGTGGCGCAACTGCGCTGCTCGGCGGTGGCGGGTTCGGCCAACAATCAACTGACCAACCTGCAGGTGGCCGATCAACTGGAGCGCCGCGGGATTCTCTATGCGCCGGACTACGTGATCAATTCCGGGGGGCTGATCTATGTGTCCCTCAAGCACCGCAACACGGAACTGCCGGTCATCACCGCCCACCTGTCGAAGATCAGCCAGCGGCTGACGGAAATCTTCGCCCACGCCCAGGCCGAAAAGCGCTCCCCGGCGCGAGTGGCCGATGAACTGGCGGAACGGGTGCTGTACCGCTAGGCATTCTTGCCTTAACCCTTGGCCAGGCTCTGTGTACCATCCGGCTGCGAAGTGCCCACTGACAAGGAATGTATCGACGATGCGTGAAGCGCTGGAGACCGGGCTGGGTGAGCAGTTGTCCTGCCTGTTGCGGGCGGGGGCGGACATTCAGGCGGTTCGTGATGTTCTTGTGGCATACCGGGACAAGGGCTTTTGCGCAGAGGCCGTATACAAGCATCTGGCATCACTCCGCCCTGGCGCATCAGAAGAGCTGGAGGACCGAATTCTGGAAGCCATGGATATCGCATCAGGTTTTTGTTCCGCAGGCTCCAGGGTCTGGGACGTCGCGCAATGACAGCGCCAGATATGGCCCCACCATTGACTGGCTGCTCCATCAGGCAACTGCAGTTGTACGCAGCGGCATGCCTGGCGCTTTACTGCGAACGAAAAGGCATTGCTCACCCGTCCATCGATGAGTTGATAAAGCACCTTGAGGGCTACCCGCCAAAGGGCGATCTACTGGCGTGGGAGAGAGCCGGGGCGCTGCTGGCACTCAATGGTCGCGGAGATGATTGGCCCCAGGAGCTTGTCGCCTTGATAGCGCCTGAAGAGGTCGAGGCGTTCTCCTGCATCGTTGACAGCGCAGTTGAGGTGGGAATGGTTGACCTGTATGGCGACTCGACTGAGATGCCCCTGGCCTTCCTGGGCAAGATCACTTCCCTGCTGCATCGCAACGCTATCGAATTGCCTGATCCGCCAGGGGCGACAACGCTTGAACCGGCCACCGCACAAGTGCCACTCTTGCCTTCGCAGGCATGAAAAAAGCCCTGTGCCAGGGGCACAGGGCTTATTCAATTCGCGTAAAGCCTATTTTGCGGCCTTGGCCGCTTTCGCCGGTTTGGCTGGCGCCTCGGCTTCAACAGGTTGCGGCTCTGCCACAGCCTCCACTACGGGAGCGGGGGCACTGAGCAACTCGGACAACGCGTCCGGCTGGCTCTTGAACGCCTTGGCGAACACATCGCGGTTCTTCGCCATGTAGATCCCGGCTTCTTCCACCTGCTGTTCGCTCAGCGACGGCACGGCTTTGTGCAACACTTCAGCGAGCAATTCAGCCAGTTCGAGCATTTTGTCATGACGGTCAGCTTCGGCTTTATCCATGAACAAGCGCTCCAGATCTCGGCTGCTGCGGTATACCACTTCGACGGCCATTCACCACCTCACATGCCTTCACGATAATGGGTCTGTATAAACACTGTATCTATATACAGGTCGAGAGAATAGGCGAAACCTTTTCCCTTGGATAGTGGCTTTTTAATGTAGACGCAATTTTTTTCCCGGGCCGATTGTTACCAGGCCGTGCCTCGTTGCCGGCGGCCACCATCTCATTGAAGGCTCCTGGCCTTTTTTCTGCATGCAGAACAACCGTCACGTCCAATCCGCATCATCCGGTCGAAACGACCTAAGGAAAAACCATCGTGAAAATCAATTGGGCCGAGAACCTGCGACAGAACGTCCACCAACTGGCCGAATCCCTGGGCAACCTGTTCGTCGAGTCGTTCCACTACCTGGCGCTGTTCGCCATCGGTGCGGTGACCGCCTGGGCGGCGGTGATGGAATTTTTGCAGATGATCGAGGTGGGCCACATCAAGATCGATGACATCCTGCTGCTGTTCATCTACCTGGAATTGGGGGCGATGGTCGGCATCTACTTCAAGACCAACCACATGCCGGTGCGTTTCCTGATCTACGTGGCGATCACCGCGTTGACCCGGTTGCTGATCTCCAACGTCTCGCACCACAACCCGCCGGACCTGGGCATCATCTACCTGTGCGGCGGCATCCTGTTGCTGGCCTTCGCCATCCTGGTGGTGCGCTACGCCTCGTCGCAGTTCCCTTCGGTGAAGATCGAGCATCCGCAGCGCAAGATCGGCGCGGGCTCCGGCGAACACCCGGAAGTGGAGAAGGGCGAGCTCTAGAACCTCAGGGCCGGCGGCGCGAGCTTCTGGCCGGTGGGCGGCGGCAGGCCCAGGCTGTCGCCGTTGGTCATGGCTTCGAGAATGGCCACGGCACTGTGGCCCTGCTCGATGGCGATACCAAACTGAATGCTTTGCACCAGGCGCTTGATGCGCTGCGGATCATTGCGCTGGGCCGCGCTGATCATGCGCTTGGCCACCACCCGGCCACCTTCGGACAAGGTCAGCATGATGCTGCCGTCCAGGCCCTGGATGCTCAGGTTGACTTGGTATTGCGGGGTGAAGGTGTCGGTAATCAGTTGAAAAGGGTTGTCCATGATGCGTCACCGCCTGATTGGATCGTGCAGTCATTGACCGGCAGGGCGCGGAATTAGTTCGCGATTCCGGACCACTGGCCAGTCGTTCGCCGAGGGTGGCCAACGTCCGTATTCCTCCCCCGGGACAAAGCAAGGGACATGCCGGGAAACGCGCCGGGCAATGAATACGGGGACAAAAAAGCGGACCATGAGGTCCGCTTTTTTTATCCCGGCCCGATTCAGGGCACGACTGAATAAATGATCGCAGACAGTGCGACCAGCCCGATCAGCACCACGAACAGGTTCGACAACTGGCCCGAATACTGGCGCAGTGAAGGCACCCGCCGGATCGCATACATCGGCATCAGGAACAGCAGGCAGGCGATTACCGGTCCGCCCATGGTCTCGATAATGCGCAGGATGCTCGGGTTGAAGGTGGCCACGGCCCAGCACGTGAGGATCATGAACAGCGCGGTGATCTTTTCCAGGCTGCTGGAGGACAGCGAGCGCCCCCGCAGGTTTTTCACGATCAGGCCCTGGAAGCCTTCGCTGGCGCCGATGTAGTGGCCCAGGAACGACTTGGTAATGGCCACCAGGGCGATCAGCGGGGCGGCATAGGCAATCACCGGGGTCTGGAAGTGGTTGGCCAGGTAGGACAGGATCGAGATGTTCTGCTCCTTGGCCGCTACCAGGTCCGCCGGCGACAGGGCCAGCACGCAACTGAAGCAGAAGAACATCACTGTCAGCACCATCATGCCGTGGGCCGTGGCCAGGATACCGCTGCTCTTGGCTTCGGCCTGCGGGCCGTAATGGCGCTTCTGATCCAGGGCGAAGGCCGAGATGATCGGCGAATGGTTGAACGAAAACACCATCACCGGGATCGCCAGCCACAGGGTCTTGAGGAACAGCGGCAGGGGCATGCCTTCGCCGGCCGAGGCGAAGAACGCGCCGTTCCAGTTGGGGATCAGGCTCAGGGCCAGTAGCAGCAACGCGGCGACGAACGGGTAGACCAGCAGGCTCATGGCCCGCACGATCACGCCCTGGCCGCAACGCACAATGGCCATCAGGCCGAGGATCAGCAGCAGCGACAGCAGCGCCCGCGGCGGTGGAGTCATGTGCAGTTGGTGTTCCATGAAACTGCTCAGGGTGTTGGTCAGCGCCACGCTGTACACCAGCAGGATCGGGAAGATGGCAAAGAAGTAGAGCAGGGTGATGAGCTTGCCGGCGCCGACCCCGAAATGCTCCTCGACCACTTCGGTGATGTCTCCGGAGCGCCCGGAAAGAACGAAGCGGGTCAGGCCGCGGTGGGCGAAGAAGGTCATGGGGAAGGCCAGCAGCGCCAGCACGATCAGCGGCCAGAAGCCCCCAACCCCGGCGTTGATCGGCAGGAACAGGGTGCCGGCGCCGATGGCGGTGCCATACAGGCCGAGCATCCAGGTGGTGTCGTGCTTGCTCCAGCCCTGGCGGGCGCTGGTGGTGTCGCGGGGTGTGGCTACAGCAGGGTTTTGGGCAGCAGGTGTCGGTACATCGGTCATCGTTATCGCCTCGTTATTATTTTTGCTCGGGCTCACGTAGTGCGGACGGTCAGGGAAGGCTCCTCAGCATTCCACCCAGCTCACCGCCAGGCCGCCCCGTGAAGTCTCTTTGTATTTGTCATGCATGTCGGCGCCGGTATCGCGCATGGTGCGGATCACCCGGTCCAGGGAGATGAAGTGCTTGCCGTCGCCGCGCAGGGCCATCTGGGTGGCGTTGATCGCCTTCACCGCGGCAATCGCGTTGCGTTCGATGCAGGGCACCTGCACCAGCCCGCCTACGGGGTCGCAGGTCAGGCCGAGGTTGTGCTCCAGGCCGATTTCCGCGGCATTGCACAGTTGCTCCGGGGTCGCCCCGAGGATCTCCGCCAGCCCGGCGGCAGCCATGGCGCAGGCCGAGCCCACTTCGCCCTGGCAGCCGACTTCGGCGCCGGAGATGGAGGCGTTCTTCTTGCACAGGATGCCCACGGCGGCGGCACCGAGGAAAAAGTTGAGGATGTCGTCGTCACAGGCCTGCGGGTTGAACTTCATGTAGTAGTGCAGCACCGCCGGGATGATCCCCGCCGCGCCGTTGGTGGGCGCGGTGACCATGCGCCCGCCGGCGGCGTTTTCCTCGTTCACGGCCAGGGCATAGAGGTTGACCCACTCCATGGCCGAGAGGGTCGAGGTGATGACATTCGGCTTGCCGATTTCCAGCAGGTTGCGGTGCAGCTTGGCGGCGCGGCGGGGTACGTCGAGGCCGCCGGGCAGGATGCCTTCGTGGCGCAGGCCCTGTTCCACGCATTCGCGCATCACCGACCAGATGTGCAGCAGGCCGCTGCGGATCTCGGCGTCGCTGCGCCAGGCCCGTTCATTGGCCAGCATCAGTTCGCCGACCCGCAGCTTATGGGTCTTGCACAGGGCCAGCAGTTCAGCGGCACTGTTGAAGTCGTAGGGCAGTTGGACACCGGTGGTGGTTTCGGCACCGGCCTCGACCTGGGCCGCTTCGATGATGAAGCCGCCACCCACCGAGTAGTAGGTCTGCTCCAGCAGCGTGCCCTGCTCGCCAAAGGCGGTCAGGGACATGGCGTTGGGGTGGTAGGGCAGGCTTTCGTCCAGCAGGAGCAGGTCCTGCTGCCAGTCAAAGGCAATGAGGCTGTGCCCGCCCAGCAGCAGTTGGCCGCTGTCGCGCAACTGCTGGATGCGCGGGTTGATGCTGGTGGGGTCGATGCTGTCGGGCCATTCACCCATCAGCCCCATGACACTGGCGCGGTCGGTGGCATGGCCGACGCCGGTGGCGGACAGCGAACCATAGAGACGGATCTGTACCCGCTGCACCTGGTCTTGCAGGCCCTGCTCGAACAGCGCCTGGGCGAAGGTCGCGGCGGCGCGCATCGGGCCCACGGTGTGGGAGCTGGAGGGGCCGATACCGACTTTGAAGAGATCGAAAACACTGATAGCCATGCTAAAGCCTTACAAGCAATGGAAGGTGGATCGCTGCCATTTTTTGTAGGCCAAGCGCAATGTCGGCGATACTGCCCGCCTCGGTCAGCACTGACCAACGAAACTTCCTAAGAGATCCTTTAGCAGGGCTAAACGATGAGCCGACAATTTCATGCCCAGACCTATGTCTGGCTGCATGTGTTTTCCTGTGCCGCGCGGCACCTGTCTTTTACCCGGTGTGCCGAAGAGCTGCACATCACCCCGGGGGCGGTCAGCCAGCAGATCCGCCAGTTGGAGGAGCGCCTGGGTTTTCGCCTGTTTCACCGGCGGCCCCGGGGGGTGGAGCTGAGTGCCGAAGGCCAGCGGCTGGCGCTGACGGTGAGCGAGGCCTACGGCAGCATCGACGCGGAACTGCGGCGCCTGGATGCGGGGATGATCGGGGGGACCTTGCGCTTGCGCTCGATCCCGTCGTTTCTCGGCAAGTGGCTGACTCCGCGCCTGCCGCGCCTGCAGCAGCGTTATCCAGAGATCCAGCTGCGGCTGGTGGCCGAAGACAGCAGCGTGGCCCTGCACGAGGGCGACTTCGACCTGGCCATCGACCTGAACGACGGCAGCTACCCCGGCTTGCAGTCCACCGCGTTGCTGGATGAGCAGATTTTCCCGGTGTGCGCGCCGAGCCTGCTGCGTGGGCGCCCGCCGCTGCACGGTCCGGCGGACCTGGCGCACTTTGCGCTGTTGCACGACATCACCGCCTGGCGCGGCAGCTATGAATACGCCGAATGGGAGTTCTACCTCAATGCCATCGGCTTCGAGGGCGCGGATGTGCGTCGTGGCCATACCTTCAATCGCAACCACCTGACCATTGAGGCGGCGATTGCCGGCATGGGCGTGGCGATTGCCCGGCGCACCCTGCTCAATGACGAACTGGAGCGTGGCACCCTGATCGTGCCTTTCGGCCTGGCGGTGCCCAACCACAAACGCTACGTGCTGCTCTATGCGCCGGGCGCACTGAGCCATCCGGGCGTACGCGCGGTGCATGACTGGCTGGTGGAGGAAGCGGAGATCTTTCGCGGCTTGCACCCTCTGGGCGAGGGGCAGCTGTGAGCGGTTTTGACTGACGCATGGGGCGGGCTAACTCCCGACCTTAACAGCGCCTTTGCGGTTTGTCCGGCTTTATTTGCGTATGAATATTTATCTTTTTTAAGGGGTTGAAATGTTCGTCGCCGTGCCTAATTGTGTAATCAAGAGGTCACGAAATGCAGGTTCATACGCATTGCCTTGACCCTCTTACGAGCAAGCTGAAATAAGGGAAGAACTATGCAAATCCAAGTCCATAGCGATAACCATATTCAAAGCAGCCTTCGGATGGAGGAGTGGGTGCGCAGCACCGTTGAAAGCACGCTCGAACGCTACGAAGAAGACCTGACCCGGGTAGTGGTCCACCTGCGGGACGAGAACGGCGGCAAGTCGGGTCCGGACGATATGCGCTGCCAGCTGGAAGCCCGTCCGAAAGGTCACCAACCGGTTTCCGTGACCCACAAGGCCGACACCCTGGAGCAGGCCCTCGACGGCGCCACCGTCAAGTTGGAAAGTGCCCTGGAGCACATGTTCGGCAAATTGCGTGGCAAACGTGCGGCAGCGGTGCCCACAGCCGATGGCAGCGAGGCAGATGCCCTGCTCGAAGAAGAATTCCTGGAGAACCAACAGGCCGCGCTCAATAGCTGACGGCCGAGTTTCACCCCCCAACCGGACGGGCCTGCATTGCAGGCCCGTTTTGCTTTGTGGGGAAAATTAATCAGAACGCCACGGAGGTCTGCACATAGAGCGTGCGGGGCTCGCCTACGTACTTGCCCTTGTTGTTGTCGTCGAAGGAACGGGTGAAGTACTGGTGGTTGAAGATGTTCTTCACCCCCACCGCCACGTTCAGGTCCGACAGTTGCGGGCCGAAGTCATACCCGGCGCGGGTGCTGAACAGCATGTAGCCGGGGATGCGCCCGGTGCTGCCATCGGCGCTTTCGGCACGGGTGTTGGCATTGTCGGCAAACTGGCTGCTCTGGTAGCTGCTGTCGAGGTTGAGCTTCCACGGGCCTTCGGTGTAGCTCACCCCCAGGGTGCCCTTGTGCTTGGAAGAGAAGGGCACGCGGTTGCCCTTGTTCGGGCCGTTTTCACGAATGGTGGCATCGACATACGCGTAGGTGGCGTAGACATCGAAGCCCGCCAGCGCCGGGGCCAGGCCATCCAGGGCGTAGCTGACGCTGCTCTCGATACCCTGGTGGCGAGTCTCGCCCCGGGCGATCACCGTGTCGTTGGTCTGGTTGCTGTCGTACTGGTTGTCGAAGTTGATCAGGAAAGCGCCGATCTCCGCCCGCAGGGTGCCGTCGTCATAGCGGGTGCCCAGTTCCCAGGTGCGGGCTTTCTCCGGCTTGACCTCGCCACTGGCCACGCGGTTGGGCATCTGGCTGTACTGCACGCTGCCGAAGGAACCTTCGGTGTTGGCGTAGAGGTTCCAGCTCTCGTTGAGGTGGTACATCACATTCAGCGCCGGCAGCGCGGTGTTGTAGTCACCCTTGTATTTGACGTGGGTGAGGTTGTTGCTCTGCTGCGACTCGATCATCTCGTAGCGGATGCCCGGGGTCAGGGTCCACTTGCCGATATCGATCCGGTCATCGACGAAGAACGCATGGGCTTCGGTGCCGCCACGGGTGTCGCGGTCATTGCGGCTGTTGCTGGTGGGCAGTTGCTGGTTGGCGGTCAGCGGCGTGCGATAGCGCAGTTCATGACCGGCTTCGTTGATGTAGCGGTAGCCGACGCCCACTTCGTGGCTGCTGTCCCCCAGGTCGAAGCCTTGGGCGAAACGGGTTTCCAGGCCGCGTACCCAGTATTCGCGAGGCGACAGGGAGAGGAAGCTGCCCTGGTCCAGGTAACCGCTGCGCAGGGTCTTGGTGAAGAAGCTGTTGACGGTGAATTCGCGGCGATCTTCCTGGTAGCGGTAGCCGACGTTGAACATCGTGCGCCGGCCCCAGAACTTGTCGTAGGGGCGGGTCGACTGGTACGGGTCGGCCTTGTAGTCCGCCACGTTCAGGCCGCCGGGCATGTCCGCCTCACCTTCGTAGTACTGGGCCATGGCATTGAAACTGTTGGCTTCATCGAGCTGGTACTTGCCCTTGAGGATCAGGTCGTCGATCTGCGTGTCGCTGTGTTCGCGCCAGTCGCCGCCGCGGGTGCCGGAGTACAGCAGGGCGCCGCCCAGGCCGTTGTCGGCGGTGCCACCGGCCAGCAGGTTGCCGGTGGTCTTGAAACCGTCATGGCTGGAGGAGGGGCTGGTTTCGGTCTGGAAGCCGCCCTTGACCGTCGGCGTGTCGGGAATTGCCCGGGTCACGAAGTTGACGATGCCGCCGACGTTCTGCGGGCCATAGCGCACCGCGCCACCACCGCGCACCACGTCCACGGCATCCATGTTGCCCATGCTGATGGGGGCAAACGACAGTTGCGGCTGACCGTAGGGGGCGAAGGGTACCGGGATACCGTCCATCAGCACCGTGGAGCGCGAGGCCAGGCGCGGATTGAGGCCGCGGATGCCGAAGTTCAGCGCCATGTCGTGGCTGCCGGTGCCGTTGTTGTCCGGTGCGTTGACCCCGGGAATCCGATTGAGCACGTCCCGCGCCTGGGTGGCGCCCTGGCGTTCGAACTCCTCGCGACGGATCACGTCCCGGGCCCCTGGGTGCTCGAACACATCGCTTTGCTGGGCATCGCCGAGCCAGTCGCCGACCACGCTGGAGGCGCCCAGGTGCAGCGGCTGCGCAGCGGCCTCGGGGCTGGCCGGTTGCAGGCTGAAGGCATTGCTACCCTCGGCCCGGGCTTGCAGGCCGGTGCCTTGCAGCAGAACGTTCAGGCCTTCCTGCGGGCTGTACTGGCCTTGCAGGCCACGGCTTTGCACGCCACTGGTGACGTGTGAGCCGAAAGAGATCAGCACCCCGGCTTGCCGGCCGAACTGGTTCAGGGCGTTTTCCAGCGAGGTCGGGGCGATGTGATAACTCTGGGCCTGGGCCTCGGCGGCCTGGACCAGGGGCAGGCTGGCCAGGCTCAGGCTGGCCCCCAGCAGCAAGTGGCGCAGGGTACGGGCCAGAGGCGTGAGGCAGGTGGGTTGCTCGGTCATGAAGGTGGGTCCTGAGAAGGGGGAATCAAGGTGGCTTTCCTTCTCTGTCACTTGAACCTGGGGAAACGGCTCATGGGCGGTGGTTTTTTTTCGGTGCCGGGGCGGGCGGCGATTGGTTTGCGGGGGCTTGGGTGAGGCCCGGGTCAAGGGCGCGTCCCCTGCGGAGCCGGTTGCAGCCCGCGGCAGCGGCGACAGAGTGCCGTCAGGCGCGGGCCTGGACGGTGACCCAATAGCGGGTGAAGCGACGTACCTTGACCGGCAGGCTGATCTCCAGCAGGTCGAGAATCCGCTCGCTGTCATCCAGGGGGTAGCTGCCGGAAATCAGCAGGTCCGCCACCTGCGCATCACAGTTGAGCTGGCCGCGGCGGTAGCGCCCCAGTTCGTCGAGAAAGTCCGCCAGGCGCATGTGCGCTGCCACCAGCATGCCTTCGCTCCAGGCGCCGCTGCCGGCATCCAGGGCCCGGGGAGCTTGCCAGCTGTTGCCGGTGAAATTCAGTTGCTGCCCGGCCGCCACCTGGGGCGGGGTTGTGGCGTAGTCCAGGGGCGTCACGCCGACGGTTCCGGAGAACACCGCCAGTTGGGTGTAGTCCTTGAATTGGCGCAGGTTCAGCCGCGCGCCTTGCGGGCTTACCTGCCCTTGTGCGGTCTGCACCCGCAGCGGCCGGGCATCCTGGGCACTGGTGAGCATGATCTCGCCCTCCAGCAGGCGGATCAGCCGTTGCTGGCCATCAAAGCGCACATCCACCGCGCTGCTGGTATTGAGCTGCAACTGGCTGCCGTCGCTCAGTTGCAGTTTGCGCCGCTGCCCCAGGGGGCTGCGGTAATCCGCCAGCAGTGGCGGCAGCGGGTTGTGCTCGCGCAGGCCCCAGGCGGCGGCCGATCCGGCGCCGAGAATCAGCAGCAGCTTCAGTGCCTGGCGCCGGCTGGCGGATTTCGGCGCGTTCAGGGCGGCGTGGGCCAGGGGCGAAGACAGGCCACGCAGGCGCTGGTTGACGCGCTGGATATGCTCCCAGGCCCGCTGATGTTCGCTGTGGGCATCGTGCCATTGCTGCCAGGCCTGTTGCTGGCGCGGGCTCAAGGGCCCGCCCTGCATTTCGATCAGCCAGTGCACGGCCTGTTCGGCCACCTGGTTGCTGAAATCGGGCTGGCCATTGAGGTGTGGGTTCATCGAGGCACTCACAGGGCGAAGTAGCAGCGCATCGCCGCTTTGTTCAGGTGGCGTTTGACCGTGGCGATGGAGATATTCAGCTCCCGGGCGATTTCGCCGTAGGTCAGGCCGTCCAGCTGGCACAGCAGAAAGGCTCGCTTGACCGGCCGCGGCAGGCCGTCGAGCAGGCTGTCCAGCTCCATCAGGGTTTGCAGGATGATGGCCCGCTCTTCCTCGGAGGGCGCCACCTGTTCAGGCATCTGCGCCAGGGTTTCCTGATAGGCCCGCTCCAGGTCCTGGCGCCGGTAGTGGTTGAACAGCACGCGCTTGGCGATGGTGGTGAGAAACGCCCGGGGCTCGATCAGGGCCGGTGTTTCCCGGGCGCTGAGTACCCGGATGAAGGTGTCCTGGGCCAGGTCTGCGGCGCTGTGGGGGCAGCCGAGCCGGCGCCGCAACCAGGTGTTCAACCAGCTGTGATGGGCCTGGTAGAGGCCTTCGACGGTAGCGGTGTGGGACAAGCCGGACGCTCCTGCACCGAGATGGCGCATAAGAGAACAAGAATTGTTCGCATTGTAGTGGGGCGACATGGCATTCGGCAATCAGGCCGGACCGACGGGTTTGCATCGGGTTCGTCGCTGCTTTTTGCATATGAGAATATTTATCATTAAACTTGCCCGCCTACTTCCCCCGGCCGCCTGTGTGCTGTGCCGGACCTCCCCTCGCGTCAAGGTCGAAACATGAAAAGCAAGGCTGGCGGTCTTTCCGCTTCCTATCGTCTGGCGGTGGCTTCGCGGGTATTCGCCGCGGTGCTGGGGGGCTATCTGCTGGCGGCGCTGGGCAGTGTCTGCCTGACCTTGCTGCTGCCCCTGCCCAGGGCCGATGCCGTGGTCAGCGGAATGGTGACGTCCTTCCTGTTCTATCTGGTGGCAGTGCTCTGGTGCTTTGCCTGTCGCAGTGCCTGGCAAGCCTGGCTGGGCTTGTTGCTGCCGAGCCTGGTGCTGGCGCTGGTCGCCGGCAGTGCCTACTGGGTGGCCCTGCTATGAAGGAAGGATTTCGCCAGTCCATGGCCTGGCTGCACACCTGGAGCGGGCTGCTGTTCGGCTGGTTGCTGTTTGCGATCTTCCTCACCGGGACCCTGTCCTATTTCAAGGATGAGATCACCCACTGGATGCAGCCGGAGGCGCCGGCCCGGGTCCTGAACGCCGATGCCAGCCTGGGGCTGGCCCAACGCTACCTGGAACGCCATGCCCAGGGTGCGCAACGCTGGTTCATCGGCCTGCCCGATGCCCGCCAGCCGAGCCTGTCGGTGGGCTGGCAGGCGTCCGGCAAACCCGGCGAGCGCGGTGCCTTCACCGAGAAACTGCTGGACCCGGCCACCGGCAGCGAAGTGCATGTGCGCGACACCCGCGGCGGCGAGTTCTTCTACCGCTTCCACTTCCAGCTGCAGATGCCCTATCCCTGGGGCCGATGGCTGTCGACGATGGCAGCCATGGTGATGTTCGTGGCGCTGATCAGCGGCATCATCACCCACAAGAAAATCTTCAAGGACTTCTTCACCTTCCGCCCGCGCAAGGGCCAGCGCACCTGGCTCGACGGGCACAACGCGGTGGGCGTGCTGGTGCTGCCGTTTCACCTGATGATCACCTACAGCAGCCTGGTGATCTTCATGTACATGGTCATGCCGGCGAGCATCCTGGTGGCCTACAAAGGGGATTCCGATGCCTTCTTCGAGGACTTGCGGCCCGCTGCTGCCGCTGCCTCGGCCGCCGGGCAGAGTGCCCCGCTGGCCCCCCTCGAACCCATGCTGAAGCAGGCCCGGGAACGTTGGTCGGGCGGCCATGCGCAGCGCCTGGTAGTCAGTTACCCGGGGGACCTGAATGCCTCGGTGCAGGTGTTTCGCCATGAAGCCGACCGGGTGGCCCGGGATTTCGGCAGCCAAGTGGCGTTCAACGGCGTGACCGGCCAGCCGTTGCAGGCCTCTGCCGAGCAATCCCTGCCGCTGGCCATCGGCGGCAGCTTCTATGGCTTGCACATGGGTCGCTTCGCCGGGCCGGTGTTGCGCTGGCTGTACTTCCTCTGTGGGCTGGCCAGCACCGCGATGATCGGCACCGGGCTGGTGATCTGGCTGGGCAAGCGCCAGCTCAAGCATGCCAAGAGTGCCGCCCAGCCTTTCGAACTGCGCCTGGTGGAAGTATTGAACATCGCCAGCATGGCCGGGCTGCTGCTGGCGGTGGCGGCGTTCTTCTGGGCCAACCGCCTGTTGCCCGCAGGCTTCGCCGAACGCGCCGACTGGGAGGTCAACAGCTTCTTCTGGGCCTGGGGCCTGAGCCTGTTGCACGCCTGCGTCCGCCCCGGCCGTCGCGCCTGGGTTGAACAACTGGGCCTTGGCGCCTTGCTGTTCGCCGGGGTGCCGGTGCTCAGCGTGCTCACCAGCCCGAGCCTGATGGATGGTTTCATGGTCCGGGGCGACTGGGCCATGGCGAGCTTCGACCTGGCGTGCCTGGGCAGTGGCCTGCTCCTGGCCTGGGCGGCGCGCAAGCTGCATCGCGCGGGGGCCGCCGCCACAGCCACGCCCCGGGTGCCCCGGCAACGCCCGCCGGCTCCTGAAACCGAGGTGAATTGAATGCTCCTGGTGCTGTTGCTCTGTTATGCCGGCTTTACCGGCCTGTGCCTGTCCCTGGACCGGCATCACGGCGAGCTGCTCGGGCACAAGCCTTCGGCCCTGCGCCGCCACGGCCTGCGTCTGGGCGGCTGGATGCTGCTGGGCCTGTCGCTGGCAGCAGCAGTGCAGGGCACCGGCTGGAGCCTGGGGCTGGTGCAGTGGTGCGCGGTGCTGATGTTCAGCGCCTTGCTGCTGGTGCTGCTGTTGCCCTATCGGCCGCGCCTGGTGCTGACGATGGCGGGGGCCAGCCTGCTGGCCAGCCCGGTCGCGGCCCTGGCCCACTTCTGAGCGGACCGACGATGATGAGCACCCTGCCACCGGAGCCTGCCGAGGGGGATCACCCTGATCCGCAGGGCAGCCGTGCGCATTTTCTCCAGGTGTTCCTGTCCCAGCGTTCGCAGATGGAGGCCCTGGTCAGCCGCCGGGTCGGTTGCCGGGCTACCGCCGCCGACCTGGTGCAGGACCTGTTCCTGCGCTTCTGGCGCCGGCCCCTGGTGCAGGTCGAGGAACTCAGCACCTACCTGCTGCGTTGCGCCGGCAATATCGCCATCGACCACCTGCGCAGCGAGGGCGCGCGAGTGCGGGTCAATGAAGGCTGGCTGCCAGAGCAGCAGGACAACCAGGGCAGCGAGCCCCAGGCGGCGCTGGAAGCCGGCAACGACCTGCGGCATGTCGAAGCGGCCCTGCGCAGCCTGCCGCAGCGCACCCGGCAGATCTTCCTGCTCAACCGCATCCACGGGCGCAAGTACGCCGAGATCGCCAAGGCCATGGGCTTGTCCCAAAGCGCCGTGGAAAAACATATGATGCGCGCCCTCGAAGCCTGCAAGGCCAGCCTGCGGGAAGCCCCGGGCACGCGCACGCCAAGGAATGCACCGTGAACCACCGCACGAGTATCTGCCCGACGCCCGCTCAGGAGCAGGCCGCGCTGGCCTGGCTGAGCCTGCTCCACGATCAGCCCAGCAGTGGCGACCAGGCCACCTTCAGCCAGTGGTTGCAGGCCGACCCCGCGCATATCGAGGCCTATGCCCAGGCCCAGGTGGTGTGGGAGCTGAGCGAGCAGCCGGCGCGCACCCTGGCCGATGAAGACGCCTTTGCCCTGCACGGCCTGCTGCGTTCCATGGATGCTGCCAGGGGCCGGGCCCGGCGGCGCTGGTCGGCGGGGCTGGCGCTGGCCGCCAGTGTATTGCTGGCGGTGGCCCTGGGCGCCGGCTGGCAGCCCGGGCGCTGGGTCGATGACCTGGGGGCCGACTACGTTTCCGCGCCGGGCCAGGTGCGCACCCTGATCCTGGCCGACCAGAGCCAGGTGACCCTGGATGCCGACAGCGCCATTGCCGTGGATTTCAGCCGCGGCGAGCGCCATGTGCAGCTGCGTCGCGGCGCCGGTTTCTTCAGCGTCAGCCACACCGGCGAGCCCTTTGTGGTGGACGCGCAAGAGGGGGAGGCGCGGGTGCTGGGCACCCAGTTCGAAGTGCGCCTGCAGCCGGGCGGGGCCCAGGTCACGGTGCTGTCCGGCCGGGTGGGGGTCACGCCGGCCAAGGGCGCGGCGCAGCAGGTGCTCGGCGCCGGGCAGCAAGTGGCCTACGGACATGGCGTTGCGGCCCCGCTGCACGCTGTCGACAGTGAGGCGCAACTGGCCTGGCGCCAGGGCTGGCTGAACTATTACCACGCGCCTCTGGCCGAGGTGGTGGACGACCTGCGGCGCTATTTCCCCGGGCGTATCCTGCTGCTCAACGATGAACTGGCGGCGCGGCGCATCAGTGGCAGTTTCTCCAGCAAGGACCCGCAGGCGGTCCTCGATTCACTGCAGGCGGTGCTCGGCTTCCAGCAGCATCGGGTTCTCGGGAGGTTCATCGTCCTGCGCTGAGAACCGCGTCCCAGAGCTCCCGAACATTCATCGTTATCGCTCCGTTCTGTCACCAAACCGTTACATCAGACGGGGATGATCTGCGCATTCCTGAGCACATGGTCAGGATCGGCGAGGGTTGTGATTCAGCTCTCACAAGGGAGGGATGGCTGAAGCGGGAGCAAGACGATGCGCAGCTGGGATGTAGCTAAAAAGAAAAAAGCTCATATCGAGATCATTCCGATGATCGATGTGATGATGTTTCTGCTGGTGTTCTTCGTACTCATCAGCCTCAACGTGATCCCGGCCGTAGGGATCAAGACGCAGTTGCCGGTCGCCAGTACCGCGCAACAGTTGAAGCCGCAAAACAAGGCAGTGATTACCCTGGGTCTGCAAGAGCGCCTGCAACTCGATGGCCAGGACCTGGATGAAAGTGCATTGCTGGCGCAACTCAAAGTGTTGAACGACAGCAGTGAAAAGTTGGTGATCATTATCAACAGCGATCAGGGCGTGGAAGTTAAACGCCTGGTTTCGGTGATGGACTTGCTCAAGGGCAATGGCTTCTCTTCCGTCTCCATCGCTACACGCAAGTCCTGACGCCATGTTCAGTCTCTATAGAACTCGCAAGTTGCTTGCGTGCCTGCTGCCGGCTGGCCTGTTGTTGCTGGTGATCTATACCAGCCAGTTGCAGCAGTTGCAGATCAAGCCGGTGTATGACGAAAGCACCGTGGAAATCGCCCTGGTCGATGCCGCCGAACTGCTGGCGGCGGCCGAGCCACCACCGCCACCGCCTGAGCCGTTGCCCATCGAGCCCGAGCCGCCGCAGGTGGTGCCGGAGGAAGAACCGCTGGTGATCGAGCCGCCGAAACCCAAGCCGGTGGTCAAGCCCAAGCCGCCGGTGCCCAAGCCCATGGTGGCCAAGCCTGCGCCACCCAAGCCGGCCCCGGCCGTGGCCCAGAACGCCCCCACCGCGCCGCAGCCCGCAGTGGCCGCTGCGCCGAAACCGGTGGCCGCACCGGCTCCCGTACCTGCTCCGGCCACCGCGCCCGCGGCGCCCAGCAGTGCAATCAAGGAAAGTCTGTACACCGCCGCTTTGCGCAAGGAACTGGAAAAGCACAAGCAATACCCCAGCGGCCGCGAGGCCTCGCTGCAACGTCCCCAGGGCGATGTGGTGATCTGGCTGGAAGTCGATCGGGCCGGCAACGTGCTCGACAGTGGCATCGAAAACAAGGCGCCGAACATGTTGCTCAATCGCGCGGCGCAAACCAGTTTGCGCCGCGTGGAGAAAGTTTCGCCGTTTCCCTCGGACGCGTTCTCCGGCAAGAACAAGCAACGTTTTACCGCGACCTTTAGTTACAACGTGGAATAAACCCATCACCTATTAACGAAAGTTGTAAGCAAGGGATTGACCCGTGAAGATCAATAAACTTTATGCCCTGCTTCTGGCATCGGGCCTGGGCAGTTTTGCGCCACTGGTTTTGGCCGACGATACCGTGGACGTAGGTTCGGTGAACGTTGCCGGTAAGCAGACCCTGGGCAACGGCCACATGATCAAGGAAGAAAGCGCCAAGGGCCGCTCCACCGTGACCAAGGAGGCCATGGATCAGATGGCCCCCACCGCCAACGCCGTGGACAAGCTCAAGTACACCCCGGGGATCAACGTTTCCAGCACCGACGCCTCGGGCCTGAGCGGCACCAACTTCACCATGCGCGGGATGAACTCCGACCAGGTCGGGCTCTCCGCCGACGGTTTCCCGATCAACGACTCGGGGGACTACAGCATCTACCCGAACCTGATGGGCGACCCGGAGAACTTCAGTGAAGTCTTCGTCACCCAGGGTTCGTCCGAAGCCGACGGCCCGCACATCGGTTCCAGCGGTGGCAACATCGGCCTGGTGACCGTGCGCCCGACCAAGGATTTCGGGGTGTTCGTCAAGCAGTCTGTGGGTTCCAACAACCTGCGCAAATCCTTTGCCCGCCTCAACACCGGCGAGCTGGGGGGCTTCAAGACCTGGGTCTCGGCGTCCCATACCGAAGGTGACAAGTGGAAGGGCAAGGGTACCTTGCGGGCCGACAAGATCGAGTGGAACACCCTGTTCGAAGACGGCAACGGCAACTCCACCAACGCCATCGTCAAATACAACCTGCAGGAAAACTACAACTACAACAGCGTCAGCAAGTCCCAGTTCCAGACCCAGGGCCGGCGCCTGGACTACTCGGAAAGCACCGTGTTCAAGAACGGCAGCGTGTCCCAGTCCTACAAGCTCAACCGCAACCCCTTCGAAAGCGTGACCGCCTCGGTGACCCAGCGCTTCCAGCTGCGCGACGACCTGAGCCTGACCTTCAACCCGTACTACGTCTGGTCCAACGGCGGCAGCTTCAGCGGCCAGACCGCCACCACCTTGTCCAGCACCTCCAGCCGGGCCGGCAACTATGACCTGAGCGGGCTGCCCAGCGGCACCTACTACCGGCCTTCGTGGACCGAGACCTGGCGCCCCGGCATGACCACCAAGCTCAAGTGGGACCTTAACGAAGAGCACAGCCTGGACGTCGGCTACTGGTACGAGCGCGCCCGCCAGCGCCAGACCCAGCCCTTCATCGGCATCAAGGGCAACGGCGCTCCGGAAAACGTCTGGGGCGACTACAACGGCTCCGACCAACTGGTGGACCGCAATGGCGCGACGGTCCAGGGCCGCCACCAGTACACCGTGACCCCGGCGCAGAAACTCTGGGTGCAGGACACCTGGCAGGCGACCCCGGACCTGACCCTCACCGGAGCCCTGGCCTACCAGTACGTTGAGCGCGATGGCAACAACCTGGGCAGCCTCACCGACAAGCCGGAAAAACGCGACGCCAAGTACCACGAGTTCCTGCCCAGCTTCAACGCCAAGTACCAGGTGGACCCGAACAACCAGGCGTTCTACAACGTCACCCGCAACATGCGCACGCCGCCCAACTACGTGCTCTACAACAAGGGTGATTCCATCAGCCTGAAACCCGAGCTGAGCTGGAACCAGGAACTGGGCTGGCGCTACAGCGAGGAGAACATGGCCCTGAGCGCGACCCTGTTCTACATCACCTTCAAGGACCGGCAGATCTCCACCACCGACCTCAATGGCGACTACGTCGTGGCCAACGTCGGCGAAGTGAAGAACCGTGGCCTGGAGCTGGAGTGGAGCGGCCGCTTGCCACACAACTTCAACTACTACGCCTCGTACACCTACACCAAGTCCGAGCAGATGGATGACCTGACCAACAAGAACGTGCTGCTGCCGACGTCCGGCAAACAGCTGACCAACGTTCCGGAAAACATGTTCAACCTGAGCCTGGGCTACGACGATTCGCTCTACTACGGCAACGTGGTGGGCAAGTACGTCGGCGCCTTCTACGGCGACCTGACCAACGACGAGAAGATCTCCGGACGCACCGTGTTCGACCTCAATGCCGGTATCCACCTGCCGGTGGACAAGAAGGTGCTGAAGTCCGCGACCCTGCGCTTCTCGATGCTCAACGTGTTCGACAAGGAATACCTGGCGTCGGTACGCACCGTGTCTTTCAACTCGGTAAGGACCAATGGCCTGGCGCCAAGCACCGCCTATTACAACGTGGGTGAAGAACGCACCGCGATGGTCTCCCTGGAAGCTGCGTTCTGATTCGATTCAGGCACAAGAGGAAATGACGATGGACATGAATCTGCTGCACGACATCACCTTCTACACCATGTACGGCGCTGCCGCGATTGCCGCCTTCATCGCGGTGGAGCGGGGCATCTACTTCAGCTTCAGCCTGCGCCAGGCGAAGAAACTGGAGACCGTGCTCAACCCGAAGATGCACAGCGTCGACGATCTGCCCGCCCCGCTGCGCGAGCGCAACAGCCTGCCCCTGGAAATGGTCGCCGAGCTGTTTGCCCACAAGCAGGGGCTGGCCAGCCACAAGGACCTGGAAGACCTCAGCGAGTCGATCTACATCGCCACCCGCAGCAAGCTGATGCATGGCCTGTGGCTGCTGGAAACCGTGGTTACCGCTGCGCCCTTGCTGGGCCTCTTGGGTACCATCCTGGGGATCATCGACACCTTCAAGGCCCTGGCCGAGACCGGCGTCAGCGACCCGGGCGAAGTGTCCAAGGGCATCGGCACCGCGCTGTATGCCACGGCCCTGGGGATCGCCATTGCCCTGGGCAGCATGATCTTCCACAACCACTTCCAGGACCGGGTCGAGCGCATCACCGACCACCTGAAGATCCTGCTGCTGCGCGCCGGCATGGGCACCGCGCTGAAGGCCCCGCCAGCACCCCAGGTGGTCCATGGCAGCCTGCAACCTGCCTGATGACCTGACCTGTAGCCGCTGCCGCTGCCGCTGCCGCTGCCGCGGGCACGGGCTGCGATCGACGGCGAAGCCGGCGCTGTTCCCAGCGCTGTTCTCTGTCTGATCGGCCTGCGCCAGCGGCTTTTTTTCGCTGATCTACCAAGGATTTCTTTCATGTCCCGTCTTCGTCCCATGCCCCGGATGCTGGGGGCACTGACCCTGGCCCTGGTCACCCTGGCCGGTTGCAGCTCGCTGTCTGAACCGCCGCAACCGGTGGCGGTGAACATCGTCGCCATCAACGATCTGCACGGCTACCTGCAAGCCAACCCCTTCAGCTACAAGGACCCCCAGGCCCCGGGCGGCGTGCGCAAGCTTGCGGCCGGCGGCATCGCTACCCTGGGCGGCATGCTTGCCCAACTGCGCCAGCAGGATCCGCAACTGCTGTTCATCGGCGCCGGCGACCTGGTGGGCGGCAGCCCGCCGCTGTCGGCCATGTGGGCCGACGAGCCGACCCTGGACGCCCTGCGCCAGATGGGCATGAAACTCAGCGCCATCGGCAATCACGAACTGGACAACGGCAAGGCCGAGTTCCTGCGCCAGCTCAATGGCGGCTGCCAGTCGTCGCGGCCGGACAAGGCCTGCCAGTTCCGCCCGAACTACCCCGGCAGCGGCTTCCCCTACCTGGCGGCCAACCTGCTGGACAGCGACACCGGCAAGCCGTTGCTGCCGGCCTACCGCATCGAAGAGGTGCGCGGGGTCAAGGTGGCCTTTGTCGGTGCGGTGCTGCGGGACGTGGCCTCGGTGGTCAGCGCCAAGGGCATGCGCGGTTTGCAGGTGGCCGACGAAGCCGAATCCATCAACAAGCTGATCCCCGAACTCAATGCCCAGGGTGTCAACGCCATCGTCGCCGTGGTGCACCAGGGCGGCTCGACCCCGGAGCCGTTCGACAAGCAGGACTGCTCGCAGCTCGGCGGCGATATCGTCGACGTGGCCAAGCGCCTGGACCCGGCGGTGGACGTGCTGATCAGCGCCCACTCGCACCAGGGCTACCTGTGCAAGGTCGGGCCGCTGCTGGTGACCCAGGGCAATTCCTACGGCCACCTGCTGACCCACCTGACCCTGCAAGTGACCCCGGGCCAGCACCGGGTGGCGAGCATCCAGGCCCTCAACCTGCTGGCCGATCCGGCCCGTTATCCACAGGACCCGGCCCTGGCGCAGTTGCAACAGGAGGTCGAGGCCCGTAGCAACCAGGTGCTGCTCAAGCCGGTGGGGGCGATTGCCGCCTCGCCGATTGCCCGGCGTGCCGACGCGGCCGGGGAAATGCCCATCGGTGACCTGATTGCCGACGCGCATCTGGCCGGCGGCCGGGCCAATGGCGCACAGATCGCCTTCATGAACACCGGCGGCATTCGCAGCGACCTGGCCCTGGAGCCCGGGCAGACCCGGGTCAACTACGGGCAACTGGCGACCTTGCAGCCGTTCAACAACAACCTGATCGCTTTCGACCTCACGGGCCGGCAGATCGAACAGGTGCTCAACCAGCAATGGAAGGGCGCGGACGATGCCAACATCCTGCAAGTGTCCCAGGGCTTCACCTATCGCTGGGACCCCAAGCGCCCGCCGGACAGCCGTGTCGTCCCCGGCAGCGTGCGCCTCAACGGCAAGCCGCTGCAGGCCGGCGCGAACTACCGGCTGGTGATGAACGGCTTCCTGGCCGATGGCGGCGACCGCTTCAGCCTGTTCAAGAGCGGCCTGAACCGCAGCGACCTGGGGGTCAGCGACCTGGAGGCGATGCTGCACTACCTCAAGGACATGGACCAGCAGGGCAAGCCCGTGGGCTCCAGCACCAGTGCCGGGCGCATCCAGCGATCCCTGTAACGAGCGCTGTAGCCGCTGCCGAGCCTGCGAGGCTGCGAAAAGGTCCGCAGGGCCTTGCTTGACGGTCTCCCGTCAAACCTCCTGCGGCCTCACGAGCGCCTCGATCTTCGTCGGAGTGCGGCCCAGCTCGATTGCAGCCTGCGGCAGCGGCTACAGGGGATGCATCGGGCGGGGGGCGTTTTCGCCGCCCTGAAAATATTTTCAAAAAAATGCTGAGGTCTTTGCCTACGACATACGTGTAGTGCTTGAAAGTGCGACTAATTCGCATTCACGGTGCTTTTACACACGAGTCTCCAGCATGAAGTCCAGGGCAAATTCGGCGGTAAACGGTTCGGTCAAACGGTGGTTCGGCGCTTCGGCGCTGGTGGTTTCGGGGTTGGCCCTGCTGCCCCTGAGCGTGGCATTGGCGGCCCAGGCCGGCAGCGAGCAGCACAGTGCGCTGTTCAACTTCGCCATCGCGGCCAAGCCGCTACCCCAGGCCCTGAGCGATTTCACCCGGGTCACCGGGATCAGCGTGGTCTACACCGACGAGGCGCCCTACAACCTCAAGGCCCCGGCCGTCACCGGCCAGCTCAGTGCCGAGCAGGCCTTGCAGCGTCTCTTGGGCAATTCCGGTTTCACCTATCGCCGCAGCGACGCCCATACCCTGGTTCTCGAACCCCTGCCCCAAGGTGCCGGGCTGAACCTGGGGACTTCCAGCATCACCACCCAGGGTGTCGACGAAAGCACCAGCTACCAGCCGCCGGCCACCACCTCGGTGGCCCGCTCCCAGGCGCTGAACCAGGAAATCCCGCAGATCATCAACGTGATCCCGGCCCAGGTGCTGCGCGACCAGACCCCGCGCAACCTGGATGACGCCCTGAAGAACGTCAGTGGCATCACCCAGACCAACACCCTGGGCGGCACTCAGGACGCGGTGCTGCTGCGCGGCTTCGGCGACAACCGCAACGGCTCGATCATGCGCGACAGCATGCCGGTGGTGCAGGGCCGTGCCCTGAACGCCACGGCCGAGCGCGTGGAAGTGATCAAGGGCCCGTCTTCCCTGCTCTATGGCATCCAGGACCCGGGCGGGGTGATCAATATCGTCAGCAAGAAACCCGAGTTGCAGCAGTCCACGGCCCTGACCGTGCGCGGCTCGACCTACGGCTCGGGCAAGAACGGCAGCGGCGGCAGCCTGGACACCACCGGGCCGCTGGGGGATTCCGGGCTGGCCTACCGGCTGGTCGTGGACCACGAAGACGAAGACTACTGGCGCAACTTCGGCACCCACCGCGAATCCCTGGTGGCGCCGTCCCTGGCCTGGTACGGCGAGCGCACCAAGGTGCTGCTGGCCTATGAGCATCGCGAATTCCTGACCCCGTTCGACCGCGGCACGGCCATCGACCCCAAGACCAACCACCCGCTGGACATCCCGGCCACCCGGCGCCTGGACGAGCCATTCAACAACATGGAAGGGCGTTCGGATCTGTATCGTTTCGAGGTCGATCACGAGCTCAGCGACGACTGGAAGGCCCACTTCGGCTACAGCTGGAACCGTGAAACCTACGACGCCAGCCAGGTGCGCCTGACTGCGGTGAACGCCAACGGCACCCTGACCCGGACCATGGACGGTACCAAGAATGCCCTGACCACCGACCGCTATGCCACCGTCAGCCTGGAAGGCAAGGTGCAACTGGGCGGCATGCAGCACGACCTGGTGTTCGGCCTGGACGACGAGTACCGCAAGATCTACCGCGCCGACCTGATCCGCGGCAAGAACACCAGTTTCAACTACCTCAACCCGGTGTACGGCCAGCAAGTGGCGGGGACCAACGTCAGCGCCCCGGACAGCGACCAGACCGACCTGCTGCGCAGTGACTCGCTGTTCTTCCAGGATGCCATCCACCTCACCGACCAATGGATCCTGGTGGGCGGCGGGCGTTTCCAGGAATACGACCAGTACGCGGGCAAGGGCCGGCCGTTCCACGCCAATACCGACAGCAACGGGCAGAAGTTCGTGCCCCGCGCCGGCCTGGTGTACCGCTACACCGACCAGCTGTCGTTCTACGGCAGCTACACCGAGTCGTTCAAACCCAACTCCAGCATTGCCCAGCTGGCCGGCGGCAGCGTGGTGCTGGACGGCTCCATCGCACCGGAAGAAGCCAAGTCCTGGGAACTGGGGGCCAAGCTCGACATTCCAGGGCGCATCACCGCCAGTGCGGCGTTGTTCGACATCACCAAGCGCAACGTGCTGGTGACCACCGCCACGGCTTCCGAGACTGTCACCAGCGTGGCCGGTGAAGTGCATTCCCAGGGCCTGGAGCTGGACCTGACCGGGCAGCTCACCGACCAGTGGAGCCTGATCGGCAGCTACGCCTACACCGACGCCGAAGTGACCAAGGACACCCAGTACAAGGGCAAGCAACTGCAGAACGTGGCCAAGAACACCGGCTCGCTGTCGGCCGTCTACGACTTCGGCAGCCTGATCGGCGGTGACCGCCTGCGGGTCGGCGCCGGTGCCCGTTATGTCGGTGAGCGCGCCGGGGATGCGCCCAACAGCTTCGACCTGCCGGGCTACACCGTGGCCGATGCCTTCGCCACCTACGACACCAAGGTCGAAGGGCAGAAGGTCAAGTTTCAGCTCAACGTGAAGAACCTGTTCGACAAGACCTACTACACCTCCTCGGTGAGCAAGTACTTCGTGTCCCTGGGGGACGCTCGCCAAGTGTCGCTCTCCAGCACCCTGGAGTTCTGATGAAAGCCCTGGCCCTGAGTGTGCTCCTGGCGTTCTGTGGCGTGGCCCAGGCGGCTCCGCCGGCGGATGAGCGCCTGTACCACCGCGAACAGCAAGTGCAGCTGCCGGGCTCCGGCAGCAGTTGGGGCTTCATCGCCCTGGACCCGACCCGGCCCTACCTGTTCCTGGCCCGCCGGGAAAACGGCCTGAGCGTGTTCGATGTGGACAAGCAGCGCCCGGTGCGCACCCTCGAACAGTCCCGGGGCGCCAATGGTGTGGTGTTGGTACCGGAGCTGGACCGCCTGCTGGTGCTCAACACCGACGGCAGCCTGGGGGTGGTGGAGTTATCCACATTCAAGCCGCTCAAGCGCATCACCGTGACCCAGAGCAACCTCAACAGCGCGGTGTACGAGCCGCGCACCGGGCAGGTGATCATTGTCAGCGGGCGCCGGGCCGACCGTTCCACCCTGTTCGTCTTCGATCCCAAAGAAGAGCGCATCAGCGCCGCCCATGAGCTGGCGGTGAAGAAGATCGACCCGTTGCTGCTCAAGGGCGATGGCAGTTTCTTCCTGCCGATGCGCGATGAGGGCATCGTCGCGCGGTTGTCCTCCAGCAGTTTCAAGGTCCTGGACCGCTGGCAGTATCCCGACTGCCCGCGGCCCAGTGCCCTGGCCCAGGATGAACAACGGGGGCGGTTGTTCGTCGCTTGCCGTGGTGAGCGGCCAGTGCTGCTGGTGCTCGACCGCGACAACGGTGCGCTGAAGGCCAGCCTGCCGAACACCCGGGACGTCAACGCCCTGGCCTACGACCCGCAGGCCCAGCGCTTGCTGATCGCCAGCGGGGTGGACGCCAACCTCAGCGTCGTCGCCCAGCTCGATGCCGACCGCTACCAGCTCCTGGGTAGCGTCAGCACCCAGCCCATGGCCTACAACATGGCGTTCGACCCGCGTACCCGGCGGGTCTACCTGGCGGCAATGGACTTCACCCAACCGGCCGCGAGCCCGGCCGAACCCAAGCCGGACCCGCTGTTTCATGCCAATACCTTCAAGGTCCTCACCCTGGCACCCTAGTCGGCGTCAAGTGCCAGGGCCTGCGCTTGCGCTGCACAGTCAGCGCCGGCGGTCAGGCCCTGGGCCCGAACGGCCAGCAACTCTTGCCGGGCGACGGCGAAATCGGCCTGGAAGGTCGGGTCGGCGTGCAAGCGTGCCACGGTGGTCGCGCCTATTTCACGGCCTTCACGGATATCGCTGTACCAGTGCACGTTGCACACCATGCGGCTTTGCGAGTAGGCCCGGCCGCGGGCCCAGAGCGCATTGCCGTGCTCGGGGGACAGTTCGCTCAGCAACAGCGCCCAGGCCCAGCCGATTGCGCTGTGGCCCGATGGGTAGGAACCATCTGCGGCCAGTTTCGCCTCGTCTTCCGGGGTGCAGCTGGGTTGCTGGTTGTAGACGAAGGGCCGGGTGCGCTGGTAGCGCTTCTTTGCGCTGTAGGTGGCCAGCCCGGCGTCGGCCAGGGTCCGCCGCAGGACTCTGTACAGCGTAGGTGTCAGCTGTTCGCTGATCGGGGCATTCAGGGCACAGGAGAATGTCTGCGCGGCGGCAGGGAACTTCAGGTTGGCATCGCTGACGGCCAACTCCCAGCGTTTGCTGCCCCGCAAGGCCTGGTTTTTCTCGGCCATGCTCTGGTCCAGAGCGAAGGCTGGGGTTCCCACCGCAGGAGGGGGCGGCAACAGCGACAGACTGTCGGGCAGATCCTGCTGTTTCAGATAACCGATCAAGTAACCCGGTCGGAACTCCGGGACGCTTTGCGCTTGCAGGGGCTGTTTCGCCGCGACCGGGTTGAACAGGCTTAAAAACAACAGGCTGGCCAAACTTTTCGATAATAGACGTTGCATGGAGATAGTCCTCTAGGCATTAGATCCGTTACATCGGTTCTGGTGGTCTGGTTACTTGATATTCCAGGTGTAGTTGAACATCAGTCGCGTATCATCAGTGTCGCGAATGAAGTTCTTGGCGTAGTTGGAGCGATAGAGCGCACTGCGCAGGCGTACACTTAAGTTCTTCAGCGGGCCTTGTTGCACGACATAACGCAATTCATTATCCAGCTCCCATGACTTGCCAATTCTTTGGCTGCCGGTTATCTCGGCATGGCTGCCGGATATATAGCGGCTATTGATAGTCAGGCCCGGCAAGCCCAGGTTGGCAAAGTCATAGCCATAACGAAGCGCCCAGGAGCGCTCCTTGGCATTGGCGAAGTCACCCAGTACGGATAAGTTGATCAAGTTGGCATCGGTACCCAAAATGTTGGCATAACCGGTGTCCCCCAACATTCGCTGATAAGTCAGGCCAAGGCTGTGGCCTTTATAGGCATAGCCGAGCAACCCCTGCAGGGCGCGGTTGTCGATCTTGCCGCCTTTGGCATTGCCGTAGTCGTTCATCAGGCTCAAGCGCAGATCGCTGCTGAACGTCCCCGCTCCCCAGGGGCTCTTGTTGACCAGGGTGAAGACCTGCTGGCGGTAGATATCCTGCAGCTGGGCGACATGCACGCGAGCCAGCCATTGCTTGTGGAACCGATAGTCGAGGCCCGCCATGTCGAAGTGTTCCGCGGTGGCCCCCAGCTTCTCGAAGCGCCGGTTCAAGGGGCTCAGGGTCAGCGGTGTGTACTGCGTGGCGTTGCGCTGCAGGACCCGGCTCAGATGCCCGGCGGTAAACTCCAGGTCTTCGATTTCATTGGAGGTCAGCAGCCCGCCTTCGAACATCTGCGCAAACAGGCGGCCGTCATTGGGTCTCAGTGTCGGCAGTACCGGCGGTACCAGGGTTCCGAACTTGAACAGGGTCTTGCTGGTCTTGAGCTTGCCGGCCAGGGCCAGTTTCGAATAGTCATCCTCTGCCCGGCCATTGCGTGCCACCTTCAACAGCCCGGTGCCGGTCCGGCCAGGAGCGGAATCCAGCTTGATCCCAAGCATGCCGATGGCGTCGGCACCGACGCCGAGGCTGCCTTCGGTGAACCCCGAATCCAGGCGCAAGAGGAAACCTTGCGCCCATTCTTCACGGGTAGGGGCAGTGCCTTCGCGGTAGTCCCGATTGAAGTAGTAGTTGCGCAGTTCCAGGCGTGCGCTGCTGTCCTCGAGCAGTTCGGCTTTTACCGGAATGGCCAGTATCGAGGCACACAGCAGGGGCGAGTGTCTGACCCATTGCCGTGGCAAACTTTGTGAAAGCATTTCATCGTCCTCTGTTTTTGTTGTTTTGGAGTAAGGCGATTAACGGCTTAGTTGTTGCTGGTTTGTTCAAGGACCCAATGGTTGAAGGTTGGATTGCCTCAGGGGTGTGGTGAAAGTTGTGTGTCAATTGTTGTGGGCAAGAGTCTGCCGGGTATTTCAGGTAATTGGCTCCTGTAAGGGGGTGGGTATTTATGGAATGCCTGGCACTCAAGGTTCGAAGACTAAGTTGAAATTGGGCTTAAACAATAATCATCAGTTCCATGAATGAAGTGATAAATAAAATATTAAAATAATTACCTGGTTATGTTCTTGAGTGTCATATAAGAACTTGCCGGGCGTGATCTTTCTGAGAGAGATATGTAGGGGGTTTTTAATTGGCTTGTAAGAATTGTCTTATTTAAGTAAGGAACTTTAACCGTTCACTGACTCAGGCGTGTCAGCCTGGGCTTTGGCATAAGAAGGAGCATGCAGAGGCGGGTTTTGGGTAACCCTGGCCTCAGCGCAGGAACGCCAGGCGGTAGTCTCCCGGCGTGCCCCCCAGGGCGTGCCGGAAGCGATTGCTGAAGTGGCTGGCACTGGCAAAACCACAGGCCAGTGCAATCTCGCCCAGGGGCTGGGCGGTGGTGCGCAGCAGGTGCCGGGCCCGGCTCAGGCGTCGGGCTAGCAGGTATTGGTGGGGCGGCAGGCCGAAGCTTGCACGGAACATGCGGGCGAAGTGGTATTCGGAGAGGGCGCACAACCCCGCCAGTTGGCCCAGGCTCAGAGGCGCGTCCAGCTGGCTGTCGATGTAGTCCACCAGCAGCCGTCGCTGGTGTGCGGCCAGCCCGCCCTTGAGCCGGGCCCCCTGGCGCTGGCCCACTTGATTGAGCAGGGCATGGCTGAGCATCTCGTGGGCCAGGCTGCTGGTCAGCAGGCGCTCGCCGGGTTCGTCCCAGTTCAGGCGGACCAACTGCGCAAAGCGCTGGGTCTGCTCGGGGTCGTCGAGAAAGGTGCTTTCGCGCAGTTGCAGTTCCCGGGGCTCGCGATCCAGCAGGGTGACGCAGCCCAGGGCGAACTGCTCCGGGCTGAAGTACAGATGGGCCAGGCGAATATCACCGTTGATCACCCAGGCCGACTGGTGCTCGGCGGGCAGGATGCACAACTTGCCCGGGCCGCCCTTGCTGCCCGGCTGGTCGCGGCGGAAGGTCCCGGTGCCGCCGGCCAGGTAACAGGACAGGGTGTGATGGCTGGGGGCCTCGTACTCCTGGGCGTCGTGATGGTTGCTCCACAAGGCTGCGGACAAGCCGTCACCGAGCTCGGCGCTGTGCTCCAGGCGAGCATTGGGCGAGCGGTTCAGGGCTTGGAAGACTTGCAGGGTATCCAGTGCGTGCATGGTGGGGCGTCAACATGGGTGCGGCTGCCGGTGTTCTGCATGCTACTCCGTAGCCCGTGTGCTGCCAGCCCCGGGCGGATAAAAAGCGCAAGTTTGTGCAAGCGCGCAAGGCCGGCGGGGCGTGACACTGCACTCCTGACAAAGGAGTCGCGCCATGAACCTATCGCTGTACCTGTTGACCGTGCTGATCTGGGGCACCACCTGGATCGCCCTGAAACTGCAACTGGGGGTGGTGGCGATTCCGGTGTCCATCGTCTATCGCTTCGCCCTGGCGGCCCTGGTGCTGTTCGTCCTGTTGCTGCTCAGCCGCAAGCTGCAGCCGATGAACCGTCGTGGTCACCTGATCTGCCTGGCCCAGGGGTTGTGCCTGTTCTGTATCAACTTCATGTGCTTTTTGCACGCCAGCCAATGGATTCCCAGTGGCCTGGTAGCGGTGGTGTTTTCCACTGCGACCCTGTGGAACGCCCTCAATGCGCGAGTGTTCTTCGGCCAGAAGATCGCTCGCAACGTGCTGCTGGGCGGCGGCCTGGGGCTGCTGGGGCTGGGGCTGCTGTTCTGGCCGGAGCTGGTGGGCCACAGTGCCAGCCCGCAAACCCTGCTGGGCCTGGGCTTGGCCCTGCTGGGCACCTTGTGCTTCTCGGCGGGCAACATGCTGTCCAGCCTGCAGCAAAAAGCCGGGCTCAAGCCGTTGACCACCAATGCCTGGGGCATGGCCTACGGCGCGACGATGCTGGCGGTGTATTGCCTGTTCCAGGGCATCGCCTTCGATGTGGAATGGAGCACCCGCTACATCGGCTCACTGCTGTACCTGGTGATTCCGGGCTCGGTCATCGGCTTTACTGCCTACCTGACCCTGGTGGGGCGCATGGGCCCGGAGCGCGCGGCTTACTGCACCGTGCTGTTCCCGGTAGTGGCGTTGAACGTCTCGGCCTTTGTCGAAGGCTACCAATGGACCGCCCCGGCGCTGGCTGGGCTGGTGCTGGTGATGCTGGGCAACGTCCTGGTGTTCCGTAAACCCAAGGCTGTGCCTGCCTCTGTAGCCGCTGCCGAGCTTGCGAGGCTGCGAACGGCGGCGCAGCCGTCGCAAAACCGGGCGACCTGATTCTGCCGGGCTATCGCTGAAGGTCCTGCGGACCTTTTCGCAGCCTCGCAGGCTTGGCAGCGGCTACAGGGGGGATAGGCCGTGGGTGGTCAGCCCTTCCACACCTGCGGGTTGACCAGGTCCTGCGGCCGCTCACCCAGCAGGGCACTGCGCAGGTTGCTCATGGCGCGCGCGGCCATGGCGTCGCGGGTTTCATGGGTGGCCGAGCCAATGTGCGGCAAGGTCACTGCGTTCTTCAGCTGGAACAGCGGCGACTCCGCCAGCGGTTCCTTCTCGTACACATCCAGGCCGGCGCCACGGATCTGGCCCTTCTGCAAGGCTTCGATCAGCGCCGGTTCATCCACCACCGGCCCGCGGGAAATGTTCACCAGGATTGCACTGGGCTTCATCAGCGCCAGTTCGCGGTGGCTGATCAGGTGCTTGGTCTTTTCGCTCAACGGCACCACCAGGCAGACGAAATCCGCCTCCGCCAGCAGTTGCTCCAGGCTGCGATACTGCGCCCCCAATTCCTGCTCCAGGGCCGCCTTGCGGCTGTTGCCGCTGTAGAGGATCGGCATGCCGAAGCCCAGGCGCCCACGGTGGGCGATGGCCGCGCCAATGTTGCCCATGCCGACGATGCCCAGGGTCTTGCCGTGCACGTCGCAGCCGAACAGCGCCGGGCCGACACTGGCCTGCCATTGCCCGGCCTTGGTCCAGGCGTCCAGCTCGGCCACTCGGCGGGCGCTGCTCATGAGCAGGGCGAAGGCCAGGTCGGCGGTGCTTTCGGTGAGCACGTCCGGGGTGTTGGTGAGCATCAGCCCGCGTTCGTTGAAGTAGGCCAGGTCGTAGTTGTCGTAGCCCACCGAGATGCTCGACACCACTTCCAGGCGCGCGGCGTTTTCCAGCTGCGCACGGCCCAGCTTGCGGCCGACACCGATCAGGCCGTGGGCCTGGGGCAGGGCTTCATTGAATTGCGCGGCGATGTCCCCGTGCTTGGGGTTGGGCACTATGACCTCGAAATCCTGTTGCAGGCGTTCGGTCATCTCGGGGGTGATGCGGCTGAAGGCAAGTACAGTCTTTTTCATCGCGCGAAGGCTCGTCAGGCGGGGAGAATGCCAAGCAAGCTAACATTTTTGCCGCCGCCACCAAAGCACCCCGCCACGAGCCTGCATGTGTAGGAGCTGGCTTACCAGCGAAGGCGGTATCCAGGTTTGCACAGGACGTGCGGGCCTCTTCGCCGGCAAGCCGGCTCCTACAGGTGGGACGGTGGTCTGGGCGGGGCGCCCCGCGGTCAGGTGGCCAGGCGTGCGCCGGTCAGGCTGCCGCTCAGTTCATAGGCCGCCAGTTCCGTCTGGTGCGCGGTGAGGATCTCCGGCAGCGAGCCGCGCAGGTATTCGACCCAGGTCTTGATCTTGGCGTCCAGGTACTGGCGCGACGGGTAGATGGCGTACAGGTTCAGCTCCTGGGAGCGGTACTTGGGCATCACCCGCACCAGGGTGCCGGTGCGCAAACCCTCTATAGCCGCATATACCGGCAACACCCCGACCCCCATGCCGCTGATGATCGCAGTCTTCATGGCATCGGCGGAGTTCACCAGGAACGGCGAGCTGTTGATGGTGACCATTTCCTGGCCTTCCGGGCCGTCGAAGGTCCACTTCTCCAGGGGAATCACCGGGCTCACCAGGCGCAGGCACGCATGGTTCAGCAGATCGCTGGGCTTTTGCGGGCAGCCGTTGGCTTTCACATAGGCCGGCGAGGCGCAGACGATGCTGTAGGTCATCCCCAGGCGCTGGGAGACGAACCCCGAATCCGGCAGCTCCCGGGCCAGGACGATGGACACGTCGTAGCCCTCGTCCAGGAGGTCCGGCACACGGTTGGCCATGGTCAGGTCGAAGGTCACGTCCGGGTGGGTCTTGCGGTAGCGGGCGATGGCGTCGATCACGAAGTGCTGGCCGATGCCGGTCATGGTGTGCACTTTCAACTGCCCGGCGGGGCGGGCGTGGGCGTCGCTGGCCTCGGCCTCGGCTTCTTCGACATAGGCCAGGATCTGCTCGCAGCGCAGCAGGTAGCGCTTGCCGGCCTCGGTCAGGGCGATGCGGCGAGTCGTGCGGTTGAGCAGGCGGGTTTGCAGGTGCGCCTCTAGATTGGAGACGGCGCGCGAGACGTTGGCGGTGGTGGTGTCCAGCTGCACCGCGGCGGCCGTGAAACTACCGGCTTCGGCAACACAACTGAAGGCGCGCATGTTTTGCAAGGTGTCCATGGGGTGCTCTCAAGGGAGATTGCAAATTGTGACACGAAGTTTCTGTTTTTACAGGCGTACAGGGATACGACCAAGGGATTATCGCGTTTACGGTAACAAAGATTCACAGGAATCCCAGCTTATCGCCACAACGACCGCCCCCTAGAATTGCGCCGATCCCTAGGAGCCGGCAGGCCGGCGATCCGCGCAACGCGGTGTAGCAGGCGTATCGCTGCGCCGGCAAGCCAGCTCCTACGAGAGAAATACTCCCCCCCCCGATCTCAGGAATTCGCAGCAGTGCCGCGTCGCATCAGCAGAGGGTTCAAGACCCTCAGTGTTTGGGCTTTATCGTTAGCAATCAGCGGCTGCATCGGAACCGGAGGCATTGCCCCACAGGGCAAGACACTTCCCGCTAATACATTGGCCACGGATGAGGCGATAAAGAGCGCCGCGCAGGACGCCCACTGGCCCAGCGCCCAGTGGTGGCAGGCCTATGGCGACCCGCAACTGGACCGCTGGATCAGCCTTGCGCTGCAAGGCAGCCCGAGCCTGGCCATGGCCGCCGCCCGGGTCCGCCAGGCCAAGGCCCTGGCCGGCATCGCCGAGTCGGCCGAGTCGCTGCAGATCAAGGGTGACGCCACCCTCAAGCGCCACAACTGGCCCACCGATCAGTTCTACGGCCCCGGCGCCCTGTCCAACAGCACCACCTGGGACAACAACGCCGCCCTGGGTTTCAGTTATGCCCTGGACCTCTGGGGCCGGGAAAGCAACAGCACCGAGCGTGCCGTGGACCTGGCCCACATGAGCGTGGCCGAAGCCCGTCAGGCCCAGTTGGAACTGGTGAACAACGTGGTGCGCAGCTATATCCAGCTGTCCCTGCACTTCGCCCAGCGCGATATCGTCGCGGCCACCCTCAAGCAGCAGCAACAGATCCTCGAACTGGCGCAACGGCGCCTGGACGGCGGCATCGGCACCCATTTCGAAGTCAGCCAGGCCGAGGCGCCGCTGCCGGAAACCCATCGCCAACTGGACGCCCTGGACGAAGAAATCGCCCTGACCCGCAACCAATTGGCGGCCCTGGCCGGCAAGGGCCCGGGGGAGGGTGCGCAACTGCAGCGGCCAAGCCTGTCCCTGGGCGCCGCGCTGAAACTGCCCTCGGCCCTGCCCGCCGAACTGCTGGGGCAGCGCCCGGACGTGGTCGCCAGCCGCTGGCAAGTGGCGGCCCAGGCTCGCGGTATCGATGCGGCTCACGCCGGCTTCTACCCCAACGTCGACCTGGTGGGCAGCATCGGCTTCATGGCCACCGGCGGTGGGGCCCTGGAGTTCCTCACCGGCAAGAAGCTCAACTACAACGTCGGCCCGGCCATCAGCCTGCCGATCTTCGACGGCGGGCGCCTGCGCTCGGAACTGGGTGAAGCCTCGGCCGGCTACGACATGGCCGTGGCCAGGTACAACCAGACCCTGGTGGATGCACTGAAAAGCATCTCCGACCAGTTGATCCGCCGCGAGTCCATGGACAAGCAGCAAGCCTTCGCCGCCGAGTCGGTGGCCGCTGCGCAGAAGACCTACGACATCGCCACCGTGGCCTTCCAGCGCGGCCTGACCGACTACCTGAATGTGCTCAACGCCCAGAGCCTGCTGTTCCATCAGCAACAGGTGCAGCAGCAGGTGCAGGCCGCACGCCTGACGGTCCAGGCGGACCTGGTCACGGCCCTGGGCGGCGGGCTTGAAGCCGGCCGCGACGTTCCCGCGCAAGATCGCCTTGAGGCACCCAAGACCCCCGCGGCCCTGGCCGTGTTCGACCATTGAAGCAGGCACCCATGACTTCCTTGCCCGCACCTTTGCGCTGGCTGTACTCCCTTGAATGGCGCCGGGGTTTCTTCGACTGGGCGCGCAGCGACGGCGTGACCTGGGTCTATATCTTCAAGGTCCTGGCCGCCGCGTTCCTCACCCTGTGGCTGGCCATGCGCCTGGAGTTGCCGCAACCGCGCACGGCGATGATCACCGTGTTCATCGTCATGCAGCCGCAGAGCGGCCAGGTGTTCGCCAAGAGCTTCTACCGCTTTCTCGGCACCCTGGCCGGCTCGGCGGTGATGGTGGCGCTGATCGCCCTGTTCGCCCAGAACACCGAGCTGTTCCTCGGCTCGCTGGCGATCTGGGTCGGCATCTGCTCGGCCGGCGCGGCGCGCTACCGCAACTTTCGCGCCTATGGTTTCGTCCTCGCCGGCTACACCGCGGCCATGGTCGGCCTGCCGGCCCTGGCCCATCCGGAAGGGGCCTTCATGGCGGCGGTGTGGCGGGTACTGGAGATCTCCCTGGGGATTCTCTGCTCGACCCTGGTCAGCGCCGCGATCCTGCCACAGACCGCCAGCGCCGCCATGCGCAACGCCCTGTACCAGCGCTTCGGGGTGTTCGCCCTGTTCGTTACCGACGGCCTGCGCGGGCGCAGCCAGCGCGACAGTTTCGAAAGCAGCAACGTGCGCTTCATCGCCGAGGCCGTGGGCCTGGAAGGGCTGCGCAGCGTCACCGTGTTCGAAGACCCGCACATGCGTCGGCGCAACGGCCGCCTGAGCCGCCTGAACAGCGAGTTCATGGGCATCACCACGCGCTTCAACGCCCTGCACCAGTTGCTCGAACGCCTGCGCAGCAGCGGCGCCGATCACGTGGTGGCGGCGATCAAGCCCGGCCTGCAGGACCTGGCGGAACTGCTGGACGGCTTCTCCGGCCGTGCCCTGACCAGCCCCGATGCGGCGCGCCTGGCCACGGCCCTGGCGGCCTACAAGGCCGAGCTGCCGGCGCGGGTGCGCAGCCTGCGCACGGCCTTCCAGGAGAGCGGCCCGAGCGACGCCGAGCAGCTGGATTTCCACACCGCCTACGAGCTGCTCTACCGCTTCGTCGACGAGATGCACAGCTACGCCCAGACCCACGCGTCCCTGGCCGACCACAGCCACGAGCGCGAGCGCTGGGACGAGCCCTACACCCCGCAGACCAACTGGCTGGCCTGCGCCGCCTCGGGCATCCGCGCGGCCTTCGTGCTGGTGGTGCTGGGCAGCTACTGGGTGGCCACGGCCTGGCCCAGCGGCGCCACCATGACCCTGATCGCCGCCGCCACCATCGGCCTCTCGGCCGCCACGCCGAACCCCAAGCGCATGGCGTTCCAGATGGCCTGCGGGACTTTCATCGGCGCCCTGGTGGGCTTCGTGGAAATGTTCTTCGTGTTCCCCTGGATCGACGGCTTCCCGCTGCTGTGCCTGATGCTGGCGCCGGTGATCGTGCTCGGTTCGTTCCTTGCGTCCAGGCCCAAGTACGCCGGGGTCGGCCTGGGTTTGCTGATCTTCTTCAGCACCGGTTCGGTGCCGGACAACCTGACCATCTACAACCCCTACACCTTCATCAATGACTACATCGCCATGGTCATGGGCATGCTGGTCTGCGCGGCGGCCGGGGCGATCATCCTGCCGCCCAACAGCCGCTGGCTGTGGCGGCGCCTGGAGCAGGACCTGCGCGGCCAGGTGGTGTACGCCATCAGCGGCAAGCTCAAGGGCCTGGCGTCGAGCTTCGAGAGCCGTACCCGCGACCTGCTGCACCAGGCCTATGGCCTGGCGGTGGGCCAGCCCAAGGTGCAGAGCGAGCTGCTGCGCTGGATGTTCGTGGTGCTGGAAGTCGGCCACGCCATCATCGAGCTGCGCAAGGAGCAGGCGATCCTCCCGGTGCACCCGGCCTATGCCGAATCCCAGCCCTGGCGCCAGGCGATCCGGGTCATGGGCCGCTCCCTGGTGCGGCTGTTCCTGCAGCCCAGCCAGAGCAACCTGGAGCGCGGCCTGATCGCCGTGGACCACGCCATCAGCCGGGTCCAGGCCACCGACGAGCCCTTTGCCCCGCACTTCGACACCTCGGCCCTGCGCCGGGTCAAGAGTTACCTGCACTTCATCCGTACTTCATTGCTCGACCCGCAATCGCCGCTGGCGGCCTATGCCGTGGCCAAGCCAACGGCGCCTGCACCCCAAGGACTTGACCATGCCTCGTGAAATCGCCTTCCACGGCGTTTACATGCCCACCATGACCCTGATGTTCTTCATCGCCGCGGCCCTGGCCTGGGCCCTGGACCGGTTCATTTCCGGCTATGACCTGTATCGCTTCTTCTGGCACCCGGCGCTGCTGCGCCTGAGCCTGTTCTGCTGTCTGTTCGGCGCCATGGCGCTCACTGTCTACCGTTGAGACCCCCGCAATGAAAAAGTTTTTCAGCCTGCTCGCCACCCTGCTCGTGCTGGCCCTGGCCCTGTGGATCGGCCGTACCCTGTGGGAGCACTACATGTACACCCCCTGGACCCGTGACGGCCGGGTGCGCGCGGACATCATCAACGTCGCCGCCGATGTCACCGGCGAAGTGGTGGACGTGCCGGTCAAGGACAACCAGCTGGTGCGCAAGGGCGATCTGCTGATGCAGATCGACCCCGAGCACTACCAGATCGCGGTCAAGCAGGCGCAAGCGCTGGTGGCGTCGAAGAAGGCCACCTGGGAGATGCGCAAGGTCAACGCCCGGCGCCGCGCCGACATGGACAACCTGGTGATCTCCAAGGAAAACCGCGACGACGCCGGCAACATCGCCGACTCGGCCCTGGCCGACTACCAGCACGCCCAGGCCCAGCTGGAAGCGGCGCAACTCAACCTTGCACGCACCCAGGTGCGGGCGGCGGTGGATGGCTATGTCACCAACCTCAACGTGCACCGTGGCGACTACGCACGCATCGGCGAGGCGAAGATGGCGGTGGTCGACATGAACTCGTTCTGGGTCTACGGCTTCTTCGAGGAAACCAAGCTGCCCCACGTGCGCGTCGGGGATAAGGCCGACATGCAACTGATGAGCGGCGAAGTGCTCAAGGGCCATGTGGAAAGCATTTCCCGGGGCATCTACGACCGCGACAACCCGGAAAGCCGCGAACTGATCGCCGACGTCAACCCGACCTTCAACTGGGTGCGCCTGGCCCAGCGCGTACCGGTGCGCATCCACATCGATGAAGTGCCCGAAGGCGTCCTGCTGGCGGCCGGCATCACCTGCACCGTCATCGTCAACCCCGAGCCCCTGTAGGCGCCACCCTATGTAGGAGCTGGCTTGCCAGCGAAGGCGCCGGCCCAGGCGCTGCATGACTTGCCGGCCTCATCGCCGGCAAGCCGGCTCCTACAGGGGGCGGTTATTTGTAGCTTTTGTCCATGATCGCCTGGGACTTCTTCGCCGCAGCTTCCAGGCCGTCGTTGACGTTGTTGATGGTGGCCACCAGCTTCGGGTTCTGCAGCACGTCGACACCGGGGTAACGCTGCTGGGCCAGGCGCGAGACGATGATGTACTGGGTCACTGCGTAATGCAGCTTGAACTGGCCGCTGTCCCGGGCCTTGGCGATGGCCGCCTTGACGAAGGCCTGGCGCTCGGCCGTGGTCATGCCCTTGAACAGGTCGGGGAGATCGAAATGGATCTCGGCCGAGAAAATCGCCACTTCTTCATCCCGCGCCTCGTCGTACATCACCTGCTTGCTGGTCACCCGCGCCTTAAGCTCGTCAAAGTGCTGTTCGCCTTCGGCCAGTTGCTCTGGGCTCATCTTGCCTTTAAGGGCATCCAGCTGGCTGGTGTCCTCGGTGTTGTCGATAACCTTCAGCCAGGCGTAGGCCTTCACCAGGTCGCCGGACTCTTCGGCGGCGTCGGCCAGGCTCTGCTGCGGTTCCGGGTTGCCGTGCAGCGCAGAGCGCTCCAGCCAGCGCAGGGCCAGGTCCCGGTCCTTGGGGATGTCCTTGTCGCCGAACCAGTAGGTGGCGTACATGCCGTACTCGGCGCACCAATCGTTCTGTGACGCCGAGTAGGCGATGTAGTTGAAGGACTCGCGGTCGCGCTCAGCCTTGGGCTTGTCCGTTTCCTGATCGGTGGTGGTGGACAGATAGCAGAAGGCCCGGGTGTAGTGCGGCGCGGCCATGGCGAAGCAGCTCTTGGCGTTCTTGTAGTCCTCGATCTCGTTCAGCTTGTAACCGGCGCCGTACAGCACATCCGCGTCCATGGCCGGGTTGCAGTACTCGTTGGCGCTGACCTTGGGCAAGACGCTGTCCAGCGTCAGCTTGGGCAGGGTGTCATTGAGTTCGGGGCGTTTCGGTTCGGTGTTTTGCGCAGGCGTGGAGGCGCAAGCCGCCAGCAAGACAGCCAATGCCAGTGGCAGCGCGTTGAACAATTTCAATGGATATTCCCTGATCGGCGAATGAAAAAAGACGCGCATGAAATCAGGCAGGGACGGCAAAGGAGGGGAGCGTGAGCAGTTCCGTGCTTGGGTGTCGGCGCCAGCGATTCCATGCTGCTTGAGCGCGGGCGCTCAAGACCGCGGATTCTACTGGGTTTGAGAGGGCGCACAACCGAAACCGCAGCAGCTGTCTGGCTGCGGCTGCAAAAGCAGTAGCGCCTGCCGCTCCAGTTATGGCGTGCGCTTGGCCAGGAGGATTTTGGCCTTGGCCACGCTGTCTTCCACGCTCAGGTCATCGTCCTCCAGCACGGCCTGCAGCGCCGGGTCTTGCCACAGGTCCACGGCCGGCCCGGTGCTTTGCACCAGGCGGGAAATCAAGGCGTAGGCCACCAGTTGGCCGCGGGTGTGGAACTTCGGGTAGCGGTCCTGCATGTCCACCAACTGGGCGACGAAAGCATGCTGTTGCTCAGCGGACATGCCCGCGAACACTTCCGGGTAGTCGTAGTAGATATCCCCTGTGCCCAGGAGGATGACGTTCTGGCGCAGCGCCTGCTCAAGATCCTGTTTGGAGGGGAGCTGGCTGAGTAGCCGGGTGTAGTGCTGTTCGCCTTCAGCTGTTTGCTGAGGGCTCATCTTGCGTTTCAGCGCTTCGAGCCTTTGGGCGTCATCGAGGGTTCGGGCCCAGGCGTAGGCCAGTGGCAAATTGTCCTGTTCGCTGCTGCGCAGCATCTCTTGTTGCGAGTCCTCGTCGCCGTGCCGAGCGGCGCGTTCCAGCCAGGCCATGGACAATGCCTTGTTCGCCGGCTGGTCCAACTTGCCAAGGTTGTAGATGTCGTACAGGCCCGCTTCCGCGCAGGATTCATTGTGCTGGGCGGCGTAAGCGATGTAGTTGAAGGCTTCGCTTTTGTCATAGTCCTTCTGCCTGGAGCCGACAATCCCGCCCAGGATGCACAGGCTCATGGTATCGCGGGGGGCGGCCATGATCAGGCAGCCGCGGGCCATTTGTATGGCCTTGCTCGCCAGCAAGGTACGGCTTGCGCCATGCAGTACCTCGTCCTCATTCATCAGGCGGATGCCGAGGCCGACCAGCCGTTCGCTGTCCATCTCCGGCGAGCAGTACGGGTTGGCCTCGACCTTGGGCAGGATCTGTTCCAGGCTCAGCTCCGGCAGGGTGGCATTGAGTTTTTCGTCCGGTGACGAGGCATGGCAGCCCAGCAGCAAGGCGAACAGAGTCAACGTCAGCGCACTACGATATTTCAATGGGGCAGATCCTTGATTGGCGAATGAACAAAGGCGCACTGCGCCACCGCGGTAGGAGCTGGCTTGCCAGCGAAGGTGGTCGCAAGATTTGCACTCGGCTCGCGGGCCTCTTCGCCGGCAAGCCGGCTCCTACGGGAGGCACGCGGTACACCCTGGATGGCTTGCGTGCGTAGGGGTCAGAGCCTGGCGCTCAGGCCGAAGCGCTTCATCAGTCCCTTCTCCAGCAGACCCTTGGGCAGCAGGTTGGCCAGCAGCGGCAGGGCGCGGCTGCCATTGCCCAGCCGTACCAGGCGTGGCGGATTGTCCTGCTGCACCGCCTTGAGCAAGCCGGCGGCGAATTCGCTGGCCGGGGTCGGCTTGTCCTGGGAGGCCTTGGCCCGGGAGCGGATGCCCTCGCGCAGCGGCCACCAGGGCGATTGCTCGTTGAGCAGCTGTTCGGCTTCATGCCCGGCATTCTTGGCGAAGCTTGAAGCAATGGCCCCGGGCTGCACTTCCATGACGCGGATGCCGAACGGCGCCAGCTCCATGCGCAGGGCATCGCTCAAGGCGTGCACTGCGGCTTTCGAGGCGCAGTAGGCACCGGCAAAAGGCGTCACCAGCACCCCGGACACACTGCCGATGTTCACCACCAGGCCGCGGCTGCGGCGCAGCACCGGGAACATCGCCCGAGTCACCCCGACCACCGAGAACACATTGGTTTCGAACTGGCGTTGCATCGCTTCCACGCCGCCATCGAGCAGCGGGCCCATGGCGCCGTAGCCGGCGTTGTTGATCAGCACATCGAGGCCGCCGTACTGCTGGTTGATCTCCTCGCCCAGGGCGCCCAGGGCCGGGCCGTCATTGACGTCCAGTTGCACGGCCTTGAAACCGGCCGCTTGCAGGGCAGAGACGTCCTCGGCCTTGCGGGCGGTGGCGAGCACGGTGAAACCGGCGCCCTTGAAGGTGTCCGCCAGGGCGCGGCCGATGCCGCTGGAACAACCGGTGATCAACGCTACGGGCATGGCGCGGTCCTTGTGCTGGGTGAGGGAGGGGGTGAATCAGTCGGAGAAACTACCCTGTAAACGCTCGGCGCGAAACTCCAGGGTTTGCGGGCGATAGCCGGGGCGCAGCGGCGGCAGGGGCAAGCAGTCCTGCCAGTTGGCGCCGGCCTGCAACTCGCCGGGGCCACGGTAGCGAGGGGCACTGTACTGGTTGTCGGCGAGGTTGACCGTATCCCCCGGGGCATAGGCGGCGACCCGCCAGCGCAATTCCACCAGGGGCACCTTGTTGCCGTTGTTCAGCTTGACCTGCAATGGACGGTCGGCGGGGCAGTGCTCCGGCGCGTAGGTCAGGCGCAACTCCAGGCGCGCCAGTTGCTGGGCTTCGCGGTTGTCCAGCCAGACCACCCAGCAGGCCACCAGGGCCAGGCCGAACGCGGCAGCCAGGGACACGGGGAGGGCTTTGGCGGGGTAGCGCAGAAGCAGGATCAGCCAGGTAATGACCAGCAGAACGCCGATGAACATGACGCGAGCCTCGGGGAAAAGGAGGGGACATCCTACCTAAGCGTAGGTGGGGTTGGCGATGGAGGGTGGCTGTTGTGACGTTATCCACAGGCCAGGTTTTGATGGGGGCGTTAGGGACAACAGAAGGCCTGTTAAAGCGGATTTATGCCGATAGTGGACATCATGTGGTCCACTCTGGTGCCCGCCCGAGCAGGTGGCTGGCATGCTTCGGGGTCATCTATCCATTTCTGGAACACCTTTACCGGGACTGGAAAATGCTCAGGCTCTCAGGGCTGCAAACATCGAACGAGGCGAATGCTAGCTGAAGGGGTGGGCTCCGCTTTTGACTGTGAAGCGTGCTGGTGCCAAGGACGAGACGTGCCCGTGGTGGCGATCTATGAGGTGTATAATCTCCGGGCTTTGGCATCAATCATGGGGCGATGATGGACGTATCACTGCAGCAGATCTTGCAAACTGCACAGATCAGCGATCTGAAGAAGCTGGGGACGTTTCTTGAGGTCAAACGCTTTGTCGAAACTCAGCTTCATCTGAAGTTAGGGGCAAATGGCTGGAGCTCTTTATCTTTGAAGTTAAAGCGCCTGAGTGCCCTCGCAGAAGAGGGGCGAGAGTGCGAACGCGTGCTTATTGATGCGTTGCCCTATCCGGCCGTGCGCAATGAAGTTTCAAAAAGAATCGGCTTCAGGATGTGCGCCAGGAATGTTGCAGAACTTAGAGGCGCTTTGTCCCTGTTGTCGAAATGCGCTGTTCGTCCAGCGTTTGATCCTTATGAGCGTTTCGAAAAGAACAAGCTTAAAAACTTTGTCAGCAGTTCAAGACTGGAAGGCATAGATATACCGATCTTCGACGAAAAAGCTTCGTTGGAAAAAATCCTGGCCAAGCATGGAAGACCGTTGAATGGATAAATACGACGCCTCTCATGATCATTACTGCTACCCCGCCTCCTCAGTGCTTAAAAACAAGCTGAATATCCAGGAAATGGCCGCCCTTGAGGCAGCGGAGAGGGACATCACCGCGCTGACCGTCAGTCGGGTTCGCTATGTCGCTCCGCCCTACAGCCTGGAGAATTTCAAGCTGCTGCATCGCCAGTTGTTTTCCGACCTCTATGCCTGGGCGGGAGAGATAAGAAATGTTGATATCTCCAAGGGCGGAACGCGTTTCTGTAACTGCGGAAGAATCGAGGCGGAAGCCCTGAAGATTTTTTCCAATCTTCAAGAAAACAACTGGCTGAGTGGACTTGAACGAAACGATTTCTGTGAAAAGTTGGCGGAATTCTACTGCGAGCTGAACATGATTCATCCGTTTCGCGAGGGCAATGGCCGAGTCCAGCGGATCTTCTTTGAACACCTCGCGCTATCGGCAGGTTACGAACTGGATTGGGAAGAGCTCAGCCAGGATGAGTGGCTTGAAGCGAATATCAATGGCGTCTATGTGAACTACACGCCCATGGCAGATATCTTCAAGCGCATCGTCACTGCCTAAAACCCCTATCGAAGTTGGCCGCAATGGCCTGCTGATTCTGGCGTGCTACGGCGTGCCACCATCCTGAACATTCCCAACACCCGTGGCTTGGACATAAACTGCGACGCCTTTGTCGTTGCTCCGTGTCGAACCCGGGACTAGCCTTTGAGCGTCGCTGCCAACTCAGCGGCCGGGCTTGGTAACCCGTGTTGATACAGGCGCAACAGCGCCCCTTGACGATTGCAGGCGTTTTTTTTGCGCCCGCGTTTCCGTGCAATGGCGGCTGTGCGTGGGAGGGCTCGTCCCTGCCGGGTTCCTGTATCTCCGGTTTACCAACCTGCGCACGGCTGCCACCCATTCGCTTGGTAACGAACGTGGCAGCTCTCACTTTGATACGGGAGGTTCAACCATGTGCGCTATCAAGACCTCGGGCTTCGTCACCTTCGGTTCCTGTGGTGACGCCGATCAGTCCCTGTTCCGCGTCAATGCCGATGTGCCTTTGCAGCAGGCGCTGGAGCACGCGTCGACCCTGCTGTATTACGCCAAGAAACTCACCCTGGATGCGGCCATGGAAGACCAGGGCGAGCGCTACGCCTGGGCCGCGCATTTTCTGGCGGAAATGGGCAAGGCGGTGATCGATGACGTGGGATTGGGAATGAAGGAAGAGGTGTTGCAGGCCTGATCGATGTTTCTTGATGGAAGGAGTCGAAAGGGCGCTGCGTCTTCGTGGGAGGGACGCAGCGCTTTTTTGCTTCTTGTAGCCGCTGCCGCAGGCTGCGAACGCCCGCGCAGGGGGCGCAGGGGGCTCAAGACCGCTGAAGGTCCTTCGGCCCTTTTCGCAGCCTGCGGCAGCGGCTACAAAAAAATCCCCCTGTCCAGGCGCCTGCGGATAGGGGACGCAGGCGCCTGGAAGGGGGTTGAAAGGACTCGCTGATAACGGCGCTCTGCCTTTGCTCGCAGCTTGCCGCTTGAAGCCTGTCGCTGTTACTGGGCGATGGTCTTCACTGAGACGCCACGTTCCACCGGGGTGGAGCGGCCGTAGATATCTTCAAACCGCTCGATATCGTCTTCGCCCAGGTAGCTGCCCGATTGCACTTCGATGATCTCCAGCGGGATCTTGCCCGGGTTGCGCAGGCGGTGCACCGAGGCAATCGGGATGTAGGTGGACTGGTTCTCGGTGAGCAGGAACACGTTCTCGTCACAGGTGACTTCGGCGGTGCCGCTGACCACGATCCAGTGTTCGGCGCGGTGGTGGTGCATCTGTAGCGACAGGCAGGCCCCCGGCTTGACCGAGATGTGCTTGACCTGGAAACGCCCGCCCATGTCCACCGAGTCGTAGGAGCCCCACGGGCGGTAGACCTCGCAGTGGTTCTGGGTCTCGCTGCGGCCCTGTTCGTTGAGGGTGTTGACCATCTGTTTCACCCCTTGGACCTTGTCCTTGTGGGCGATCATCATGGCGTCCTTGGTTTCCACCACGACGATGTTTTCAAGGCCGATCACCGACACCAGCTTGCCGTTGCCGTGGATCATGCAGTTCTTGCTGTCCTGGATCACCACATCGCCTTTGCTGACGTTGCCGTTGGCGTCTTTTTCATGCACGTCCCACAGCGACGACCAGCAGCCGACATCGCTCCAGCCGGCACTCAGGGGGACCACGCAGGCGCGCTGGGTCTTCTCCATCACCGCGTAGTCGAGGGAGTTGTCCGGGCAGCAGGCGAAGGTGGCTTCGTCGATGGTCACGGTGTCCGGGTCCTGCTGGCTGCGCTCCAGGGTCAAGAGGCAGGTGTCGTAGATGTCCGGGTCGTGTTTCTTCAGCTCTTCGAGGAAGCGGCTGGCGCGGAACAGGAACATGCCGCTGTTCCAGAAATAGCCGCCGGCCTGGACAAACTCGGTGGCGCGTTTTTCGTCGGGCTTTTCGACGAAGTGCGAGACCCGGCTGACCCCCTCCGGGAGCAGCGCATCGTTGGTGGACTTGATGTAGCCGTAGCCGGTTTCCGGCTTGGTTGCCGGGACCCCGAACAGCACCATTTCGCCACGCTCGGCGGCCACGGTGGCCAGGGCCAGGGCCCGTTGCAGGGCTTTCTGGTCGTCCAGGACGTGGTCGGCGGGCAGTACCAGCATCAGCTCGTCACGGCCTTCGTTGACCAGCATCATCGCGGTCAGGGCCACGGCCGGGGCGGTGTTGCGGCCGAAGGGCTCCATGAGGATGCGCTGGGATTCGAGCTTACGGGCCGCCAGTTGCTCGTTGACGATAAAGCGGTGGTCCTTGTTGCAGACCACGATGGGGGTATCCATGCCTTCGAACACCAGGCGCTCCAGGGTCTGCTGGAACAAAGTGTGTTCGCCGGTCAGGGCGAGGAACTGCTTGGGGAATTGCTTGCGCGAAAGCGGCCAAAGACGTGAGCCGCTACCACCTGACAAGATCACCGGAATCATGTTGTTACTCCTTCAAACATCGTATGGGTTAGAGCTACTGCGTTCTGTCGTTTCACTCTTGTTTTTGTTGCGTGACCGGATGCGCTGCCCACCTTCTGTAGGAGCCGGCTTGCCGGCGAAGGGGCCCGTGAGGACGCCTTCGCTGGCAAGCCAGCTCCTACGAGAGGCGGGGAGCAGCCTTCCGGAAATTCATTAGCGGGTGGAAACCGGGCGCTTGACCCAGACCGGCGACAGGTTGCTGCCGTTGCCGGTGACGTAGAGCACCGCTGCTTCGCCGCGCTCCAGGGCCACGGGCTTGAGGTCGCTGACCTTTTTCTCGCCGTCATACAGGGCGAAGCTGACCTTCACCGGGTTGATTTCGCGCTCGCCGCGGCCCTTGGCGGCCACGGCCTTGACCACATCGGTCTTGCCGTCGGCGGTCTTCAGGGTCAGGGCCTGGTCGCTGAGGTTCTGCACCCGCACCAGGGATTTCTGCTTGTTCTTGAACGGCGGTTCTTCGATCAGTTGCGGCTGGCCGCTGGCGTTGTTGACCAGGGTGTAATAGTGATCGGCGGCCAGTTTTACCGGTACGCTCTGGCTGCCCACCTTGGCGGTGTAGTCGCCGCCGGGCATGAAGCTGAAGTCGCTGCTGGCCAGGGGCGCGACGTCATTGACGTTGGTGCTGCCCACCGTGGCGCTGACTTCGCTGTTGCTGGCGTTGTACAGGCGCACGAAGGTCGAGCCCTTGGGCGCGGTGGGGCCGTACAGGGCGGCATCGCCACCGGCGAATACCGGAGCTGATAGCAGGCCCAGGCCCGCGGCCAATACGGCAGCTTTCAGGGATTTGGCAGCGAGACGACGAGGAGTAGTAGTGAAAGTCATGAGTGTTACCTCTTTTCAGTTTTGCGCCCGGTCGGGCGTCTCGGATTTGTTGAGTGCAGCTACGTTCTGTTGGCGAGCACCGGCTTGCTTGAGCTCTGCGACCCACTGCGGGTCGGCGTCGCCGATTTCGTTGTTCACAGGCAGATAGCGTTCAGGGAATTCCCAGATCAGCACCTGGGGCGGGTTGTTCTTGAAGTCGTCGCTTTTCAGGTAGCTGAGCATCGGCAGGATCGGGCCGTGGCCGTCTTCGGCGTAGCTCAGCACGTCGCTGTGCAGGGCCTGTTTCAGGGCGCCGACGAAGTTCCAGCTGGGGTTGGCGCTGTAGCTGGTGCCCACCAGGGTCACCGGCACTTCGCGGTCGGCGAACAGCGCGTCGTCGGCGGCCGGCTGCTCTTCGCTGGCCCGGGTCACGCGCTTTTGCAGGGGCTCTTCGGCCGGCATCAGGTTTTCGAACAGCGGGTCCAGGGGCAGGAAGCGGCGCAGGTCGCCCTTGTGTTCCACGGTCTCTTCGGTCTCGGTGACGAAGCGCTGTGGCTGACCGCTGAGCGGGGTCTTGGCGGCGATGGTCAGGGCCAGTTGGCGGGCGACGATCTCGGCGCCGGCGGGGGTCCAGTGGGTGTCGGTGCGCAGGAACACTTGCTGGCCCTGTTGCTTGGCCTGTTGCAGGGGGCCAAGCAGGTCGGGGGCAAGGATCTTGTCGGCAGCGACCCGGGCGTGGAAGTCCTGGTAGAGGTTGGCGTGGATGCGCGCCGGGCGCACTTCGTCCATGTGTTCCGGGTACAGGCGCACCTTGGCCGGAACGATCGCCATCACCAGTTTCACCCCGTGCTCCTTGAGGGTCTGGCGCACGCCTTCCACCAGGGCGTAGTTGCCCTGCAGGTTGAGCTCCTCGTTGACCACGGGGTTGAACTCTTCATCGCTGTACAGCCACTGGTCACGGCCCAGCACCACCCCCGGGCGCCCTTCGTTGAACAGCTTGAAGTCCAGGGCGGCCCAGAGGTTGGTGCCCAGGCGCTTGATCGGGAACTGGTCGTCGTAGTGGGTTTCCACCGCCTTGGCCCAGCGCCCGTTGAGCACGGTGGCGTCGTTGTTGGTACTGAAACCGAAGAAGCTGCGCGCCGACCACACCCCCAGCACCAGCAGGGTCAGCAGGAACAGGGCGATGTAGAACACACGTAATGAGCGGGTCATGGGCAGATCCCTCAGAACTGGAAGTAAAGGAACGGCGAGAAGCTTTGCGCCGAGAGTTTGAGAATCGAGGCAATGAACAGCAGCAGCACCAGGGCGCGCATGGCGTAGCGCGACCAGTCGGCAGTCCAGTAGGCCGGCTGCACCTGGGCCTCGGTGCCGACGATGTAGCCCGGTTGGTGAATGCTGCCGGGGTTGTCCCCGGGCACCGCCTTGATCAGGCCGGGCTGGGCGCTGGCCGGGCCGTCGGCGGCGGTAGTGACCTCGGGCTTGGCCTTGACCGGCGCCGGGTTGCGGTACAGGTCACGCAGGCCGAAGAACGCCAGGGTGGCGTAGGCCAGGATCAGGGTCGCCACTTGCAGGCCGGTGAGGCTGGCGCGGTTGAGTTCCGACAGCGACCAGTCGCCAAAGCTGAACATCGCGCCGTACATGCGGCCTGCTACGTGCAGGTTCTCGGCGCGGAAGATCACCCAGCCCATCACCACCAGCAGGAAGGTCAGGGCCCAGCGCACCGGGTTCAGGCTGCGCGGCGTGGTGTTGATGCCCAGGGCCTTTTCGATGGCCAGCCACATGCCGTGCCAGGCGCCCCAGACGATGTAGGTGAAGTTGGCGCCGTGCCACAGGCCGCCCAGGAGCATGGTCAGGAACAGGTTGCGGTAGGTGATCAGGGTGCCTTTGCGGTTGCCGCCCAGGGTGATGTACAGGTAGTCGCGCAGCCAGGTAGAGAGGCTGATGTGCCAGCGCCGCCAGAACTCGGTGATCGACTGGCTGATGTAGGGCTGCTTGAAGTTTTCCATGAAGCGAAAACCCATCATCAAGCCCAGGCCGATGGCCATGTCGCTGTAGCCGGAGAAGTCGAAGTACAGCTGCGCGGTGTAGGCCAGGGCGCCGAGCCAGGCATCGCCCGTGGTGGGGTTGTGCAGGGCGAAGCAATGGTCGGCGACCACCGCCAGGGTGTCGGCGATGAACACTTTCTTGATGAAGCCCTGCATGAACCGCGTGCAGCCTTCGGAGAACTTGTCCAGGGTGTGGGTGCGGTTGTTGAACTGGTCCGCCAGGTCACGAAAGCGCAGCACGGGGCCGGCGATCAGGTGCGGGAAGATTGCCACGAACGCCGCGAAGTCGATCAGGTTGCGGGTGGCCGGGGTGTCGCCGCGGTAGACGTCGATGATGTAGCTGATGGACTCGAAGATGTAGAACGAGATGCCGATCGGCAGCAGCACGTGGGTCAGGATGAACGGCTCAAGCCCCATGGAGGTCATGATAGCGTTGATGCTGTCGACGCCGAAGTTGGCGTACTTGAAGTAGCCGAGGATGCACAGGTCCACCGCCACCCCCAGCAGCAGCCAGCGCTGGGCGGGTTTGGTCCTGACACCGGCGGCGCCGACTTTCAGGCCGATCCAGTAGTTCCACAGGGTGACCCCGGCGAACAGCGCCAGGAAGTCCACGCGCCACCAGGCATAGAACACATAGCTGGCGATCAGCAGCAGCAAGTTGCGATAGCGTTGCCCGCTCAAGTAGTACAAGCCGAGAAAGATCGGCAGGAACAGGAACAGGAACACATTGGATGAGAAAACCATCCCGATCTCTCCATGTTTAACCAATAGTCAGAGGCCGGAGCCCCCCCAAACCCCCCCGTGAAAAACCGGGAAAGCGGTACTGCGTGCAGCGCGCCCCCTGTAGGAGCCGGCTTGCCGGCGAAGGCGCTCTTGAGGGCCTCTTCGCTGGCAGCCAGCTCCTACAGGGGGACGTTCCAACGATTCGAATCAGGAGCCCTTTTCATGGGCCGGGTCGTAGACCTTGGTCAGGTCGCCACCCAGGCGGAAAGTCTTGAACGGCTGCATCTTGTGCTTGCGCTCCAATGTCTCCGGAGCGCAGGTGTAGAGGCTGCAGTAGGGTTCCAGCCAGGCGAATTTCGAGTCGATCTTGAGGTCGGTCATGTCCTGCTGCTTACCGTTCTTCTTCTCGAAGGTGTCCGGGTCCTTGACCCCGGCCAGCACCCGCTCACCCAGGCGCTTGAGGGCGCTGTTGTTCTCCTGGCGCAGGTCGACGCCGTTGACCTGGGCGAAGCTGGCGATCATTGCCAGCGGCGGCAGGGCGTAGTTGTGGTAGGCCAGGGCTCGCTGCTGGCGCTTGAGTTCGTTGGGCAAGAAGCCGTCGGCATCGACCTGGTTGGCGCCGACCTTGTATTCCTTGACCGCCCAGTCGAACAGGTCGCGGCGGTTGGTGGCCACGGCGGTGGCCATCACCGACCAGGCGGCCCAGTAGGAGTGGTTGTTGGTCTTGTCCAGGGGCAGGTTGTCCCAGTCGCTGACCACCTGGTCGGCCATCTTGCTGAACCAGGCCTCGATCTTCTGTGCCTGTTCCTGGTGGGTGGCCAGGGGATGGGAGTCGGAGAACTTCAGCCGCAGGTAGGCCGAGGCCATGCTGCCCAGGGCCCATTTGCGCATCGACTTGCCGGTGTGGTTGAAGTCCTTGGACATCAGCGCATCGGCCTGGGCCCAGGCACTGAGCCAGGCGAGGGTGCAGTCCAGCTGTTCAGGGCGGCCGTCGCGCATGAACTGCATGACCCGCTTGCTGGTACCGCGCTCGATCTTGGTGATGTCCGCGGTGGTGTCGCGAAAGGCCTGTTCGGACTGCACGTTGAGGGTCGCCCGGGCCTTGTCCGAGCCTTCGTACTTGCTGCGAAACTGCAGGGCGCCGGTGTAGGGCGCCGGCATGGCGTCGCAGCCCTCGCTGTTGTCGCCGCTCTTGAACTTGTCCACCGGGGCGTAATAGCCCTGGGGCGGGCGCAGCGGCGCGGCGGCCTGGGCGCTGCCGGTGACGATGGCCAGCCCCAGCAGGCTGGGTATCAACAAGCGTTTCAAGTCTGTGCTTTGCATAGGTAACCTCATTGCCCGATCTGCGCGGTGCGTTGCTCGGCGCTCGGGAATACGTTGCGTTTGCAAATTTTCGCTTCGACCTTCTGCCCCGCAGTGCCCGCTTCCGGGCCCTGGATCTCGACCGCCAGCAGGTTCTGCGAGGCCCAGTCTTCGTCGGTGCGCAGTTCGAAGGCGAAGCGCCCGTCGGTGTCGGATGTTTCCGGTTTTTCGATCTTGATGTCCTCGTGGCGCCCGTTCATGTACCAGAGGGTGGCTTGCAGGGTTTTCACCGAGGTGTCGGCGAAGCGGATGTCGACCTGATGACCGCTGTTGCGCAGGTCCATGTTCTTGCTGTTGACCAGCAATTCGTTCTTGCCGGGCTTGAGGGTGGTGCTGCCGGTCATCTGCGCGTCCTTGCCCTCGCAGCCGTTGTCCAGCAGGGCCATCATCTGCCGGTAGATGGTTTCCTGGTCCAGGCGGTACAGCGGCGAGAATTCCCAGATGAGGATCTTCGGCGGGCTCTTCTGGAACTCGTCGCTGCCCAGGTACTGCAGCATCGAGCCTTCCAGGCCGCCGCCGGGGAAGGCGACGTTGAGGATGTCGGCACCGATGGCCTCTTCCAGGAAGCCGGCGAAGTTGTAGTTCTTGCCACTGTGGCTGGTGCCCACGAGGGTGATCTGCGGGTTGCCGGAGTCGCCGAACAGGTCGCCGTCGCCAGCCTCGCCCTTGGGCTCGGTGGTGAACTGGTCCATGTACTGGATGGCGTAGCTGGTGCCGCACAACTGGCCGGCCATGTTGTGCAGGGTGCCGGTCTTGCCCATGCGCCCGGACTTGTGGGTTTCGAATTCACGCCGTGGAATGTCGGCAAAGGCCGGCAACTGCTTGACCTTGTCGGCGACGATCTTCGCCGTGCGCTGGGCGCCATAAGGGGTCCAGTGCTGGTCGCCGCGGAAGTAGAAGTCGTGGGCCGGCAGGGTATCGGGCAGTTGTTCGTTGGTCAGCGGCGAGAGGTCCGGCACCACGTAGCCCATCTGCGCGAAGCGCCCGAGCATGGCCTTGTAGTTGCTCAACGCCTTGTCATAGTCGAAACGGGCTTTCTCCGCCGGGTTGAGCTTGTTGCGGTTCACCAGGCCGCGGGTCGGCTGATAGACCACCACCAGTTCCACGCCCTTGCTCTTGAAGGCTTCGTGCAACTGCTTGAGGCGGCGGTAGCCTTCGGGAGTGGTGTTGAACTCGGTGCGCAAATCTTCCTGGGTACGGAACAACCAGTCGCCCTGGGCTTGCACCAGGGTGGTGAAGTTCTGCTGGTAGCGGGTCACGTAGTTCTTTGCGTCGTGGGCGGCCGGGCACAGGTTGCAGCACGGCTCGGCCTTGAAGTTCGGCGCGGCGCTTGTGGCGCTGGTTTCGTCGGCACGGGCGCCGGCGCTGGCGGCGAGAATCCCCGCGGTCAGGGCCGACAGGCCCAGGAGTTTGATCCAGTGTGGGTGCATGAAAGTCATCCTCAATCCCGCAATTCGGTCTGGCGTTCGACGGGGTCGATCAACACGGCTTTCTGCTGGCGCACCAGCAGGTCGAGAATTTCATCCTGGCGGTCGCCCAGGACCCCGGAGAAGCTGATGCCGCTGCTTTTGGTCGGCGCCAGCATGGAGACCCGGTACAGCTCCACGCTCAAGGGGGAGTCGATGGACATCGGCCCGCTGCCGTTGGCGGCCAGCTCGCCGCCGACCACGATCAGCGAGACCTGGGCGTCGAACGGGTCGAGCTTGATGTCGCGGTCGGTGTCGGAAAGGTCCTTGATGTGGCCGTAGACCCCGGTCAGGCCGTTGGCCATGGCGATGTTTTCGTACAGGCGGATGTTCACGCTGTTGCGAATGCGGATGCCGTGGCGGCGGTTGCTGATCACCTTGTTGCCGTAGATCAGGTTGTCGGCACTCTCGTAGAGGGTGATGCCGTCGGTGTGGTTGCGGTAGATCTCGTTGTAGGCGATCAGGTTGTTGACGCTGTTACGGTCGATTACCAGCCCGGAGAGGTGGTTGTCGTAGCTGCGGTTGTTGAAGATGAAGCTGTCGTTCACTTCCCGGGAAATGATGATGCCGTGCTTCTTCTTGGTGCCGTGGACGGTGTTGTCGGCAATGATCAGGCCATGGGAACGGTCGTGGGGGTCGATGCCGTAGACGATGTTGTCCTTGTAGGTGTTGCCCTTGAGCACGAAGTCCCGGGTCTCGTAGCAGTAGAAGCCGTACCACATGTCCGAGAACGTCGAGCCGACGATCCAGCCGGTGGGCTCGGGGCGCTTGAGCACCTTGGCCATGTTCGGCGTGTACTGGGAAATACTCACCCCGTAGGACTTGGAGTTGGCGTAGCCGAAGCTGGCCATCGTGCTGTTGACGATGTAAGTCTCGGTGCCGCCCCAGGCCAGCAGGAACGGGCGGAACTCCTTGGGCGAGCGGAAGGTCGCCGGGCCGTTGTCCTTTTCGCGCCAGCCCGTGACTTTGGTGTCACGCACGAACAGCTGGCCATCGTTGACCAGGAACGAGCCGCCTTCTTGGGACAGGCGCAGCTCCTGGGTCTGTTTGTCGATTTCCAGGATGCCGTGGCGGCCGACGACGATGGGCAGGCGGGCCAGGTAGACCCCGGGCGCGGTTTCGCTGATGTACTGCTTGGGCAGCTTGCCTACCAGTTCCTTGAGGTTGACGTAGCCGTCGTCGATGAAGATCGCCTGGGGTATGCCGTGCTGGCGCACCACCCATTCGGCCATCTTGTTGTCACCGCCGATAAAGTCCTTCAGGGCGTCTTCCTGCATCATCCGGCGCACGCTGATCTTGCCCGGCTTGCTGCGCACGATCTTCGCCGCGGCCGCCTCGGCGGTGTAGTCGGAGAGGTCGGGCAGGGTCGGCTTGGCCAGGGCCAGGGGCTCGGTGGGAGCACTGCTGACGGTGTAGGTCTTGGCCTGTTGCAGCTCCTTGGCGATGATCGGCGCCTTGGCCGTCTCGGCAGTGGCGAAGGCGCTGCTGCTGGCCAGCAGCAGGGCGCCGGCCAGGAGGCTCAGGGAGCCTCTGGACAACGGGCTCTGGAGAGTTTGAGTAGGCATGTCGGGCACTCCTTTAGCGGCTTGCATCAGAAGCGCCAGATCACGTCGATAAAGGCGCGGTGCATGTAGGAGTCGACCTCTTTGCCGTAGGCGTCGCCGGGCTTGAACACGCCACCGCGCAAACGCACCAGGGCCGAAGGTTCATCGATCGACTGGCTCAGGGCCGCGGGCAACAGGCCTTGCTTGAAGTACTTGGTGACCACCAGGTCCATCTCCTGGCCGAGGTCCTTCTTGCCATCCATGAGCGGCAGCGAGGTGCTGCTGAGCAGGGCGCCGGTGGTGTCGTCGTAGTTGTTGTCCACTGCGTTGATGCCGTTGCTGCCCACCGGTTTGTTGCCGTCCACACGCCAGAACTTGTGGTAGACCAGGCTGGCGTCGTAGTCCTCGCGCAGTTGCCAGGAACCGAACAGGGTGGCGCTCTGGGTGTTGTTCATTTCGCCCCGGAAGGCTTCGCCGAAGCGGTGCACCCGGGAGCGAGTACCGGTGTAGTTGGAGCGGTTGCTTTGCAGGCCGTTCTGTTCGTACTCGGCGCTGGCCCGGGCATAGGCCGCGCCCACTTGCCAGTTCGGGTCAAGGCGCAGGCGCACGCCCAGGTCGGTGGCCCAGCCGTTGAGGTTGTCCCCGCGCTTGGCTTGGGTCGGGCGGCTGCCATCGGCGTTCAGCGGGTTGACCGTATCGCGGTCGCCGCGCATGCCGGTGAGGCTGGCCCAGTAGTTGACGGTATTGGTGTTGCGCCAGTTAAAGGCGTCGCTGTTGGCTTCCAGGCCGAGCCAGGTTAGGTCGCCGTTTTCCTTCTTGTCCAGCGGGTCGCTGGCCACGCCGGGCTGGGCATAGTCGAGCTTGCCGTCGTCGTGGGTATGGTGGGCGCGGATGCCCACCCACTGGCCGGGCGTCCACTGGTAGGCGGCGTCGGCGTACAGGTGCAGGCGGTCCTTGTCCTTGGGCGCCAGCTCCTTGAGGTCGGTGCGGTATTCACTGAAGCGCTCGGCGGCCCCCAGGTTGGCCCGCAGCAGGGTGGTGTCGAAGGTCCAGTTCAGCGCCTCGATGTTGGTGTCGCGCCATTGCCCGTCATCGTTGCGCAGGCGCTGGCGGCCGAACTTCAACTGCTCGCCGGGGTAGGCGGTGAAGCCGCTGTAGCCGACCCAGAACTCGCGCATGGCCAGGTAGTTCTTCTTGGTCTTGCGGTCATCGTTGCTGGACTGCTGGCTGGCGTCGTCGCCGGACTGTTGCAGGGTGTCGGTTTCGATCACGTCGCTTGCGGTCACTGCCTGGCCCATGGCGTAGGCGCTCCAGTTGCCGCTTTCGCCATAGACCCAGGGCCGCAGGTCGAGGCCGATGCCGTTGACGTCGCCACCGCCCTGGGTGCCCAGGTCGCGATCGTCCTCGGACTGGCCGGTGATCTTCACTTCCAGGCCGAAGTTCTTGGTGTCGGTGATGGCCGCCAGGGTCGGGTTGGACCAGATCATGGCAAAACCCAGGGCCATGCCCAGTTTCGACAGGCACAAGCGCTTGCCTGTGGTGGTGAAGGCGGGGTGTGCCCGTTCGCGCAGCGGCCGCGATTCGCGAGGGCAGGCGTGGCGAGCGCTTCGCGCTTGGTCGCAGCCTGCGGCAGCGGCTACAGGGGCGGTGTTGAATGGGATGGACTTCATAGGGATTCCTCGCCGTCTTCTTCCTGCAGCGCGTGCAGTTGCAGCGTGTTCTGGGTCAGGGCACCGCGCGCCGCCTGCTCCTGTTGCAGCAGGCGCTGGGCTTCGGCGCGCTGGCCGGGGGGCAGTTGTTGATCCAGCTGCTGGGCCAGTTCGTTGGCCTGTGGGGTGTCCTGGGCCTTGGCCAACTGGCTGAAGACGTAGGCGTTGACCGGGTTGGGCGCGGTGCCGCGGCCCTGGGAAAACAGCTGGGCAATGGCGAAGTCGGCGCTGTTCTGGCCGTTGCGGGCAGCCGTCAGCAGGTGGTCCAGGGCTTTTTGCGGGTACACCTGGCCCAGATAGCCACGGCGGTAGATCTGCCCCAGGTAGTAGTCGGCGGCGACTTCGCGGCCCACGGCTTTCTGGAAGTGCGCCTCGGCCACCTTGGCGTCCGCCGGCACCCACTTGCCTTCGTAGTAGAGCTTGCCCAGCAGCAGTTCGGCCCGGGGCTGGTCGGCGGCGCGGCCGTTCTCCAGGTATTCCATCATCTTGTCGACGTCACCCAGCTCGGGGAAGTCGTAGAGCAGTTGCGCCAGGCTGACCCAGGAGGCCGGGTAGCCGGGGGCGACCTGTTCCAGCAGGGCCTGGGCGGTCTTTTCATCCGGCTTGCCAAGACTGGCATCGCCCAGTACCCGGGCCACGCTGTCGACTCGCTGGGCACTGACGCTGCCACGGCTGTAGCCGGCCTGCAGTCGCTTGATCAGCTCGGCCTGCTGTTCTGGCTGGCCGCGTTTCTGGTAGACGGTGGCCAGCTCGACGTAGCAGATGTCGGTGCTGTCGAGGGCGGCCTTGCAGATGCTTTCCACCTGGTCCAGGTGCTGGTCGTAGGTGCCCTGGGTGCGGTACAGCAGGACCTGGGCCAGGCCGGCTTCCGGATAGCCGGCGGCGCGCCATTGGCTGATCTGCTGCTGGGCGTCGACGTTGGGGAAGCTGTGGGGGTATTGCAGGTACAGCATCGCCAGGGGGATCAGGGTGTTGCCTTCGCCATTGGCAAAGGCTTTCTTCAGCAGGCCTTCGGCTTCGTGCTGCTCGGCCTCGCTGGAGCCGGGCTTGGCCACCAGCAGGCGCCCCAGGCGCGCCTGGGCACGGGGCGAGGTGTCGGCCGCGGCGCGGTAGGTGGCCTCGGCCTGCTTGATCTGCGCCGGGTCGCGGCTTTCCACCTGAATGTCGGCCAGGCCCACTTGCGCTTCGCTGTAGCCCAGGTCTGCCAGTTGGCGGTAGTTCTGCTGGGCCAGGGCGGTGTCGCCGCGCTTCAGGGCCTCGTTGGCCAGGCGCTGGTCCGGCAGGCCGGCGCAACCGGCCAGGGCCAGCGCCGCGACCAAAGGCAATACCGAACCCTGTAGCCGCTGCCGCAGGCTGCGATCGAGCGCGAAGCGCTCGTGCTGGTTGTCGGGGAGCATCGAGTCGGCCGGATGGCGTCCGCTGCGCGGCCGGGCGCAGCCTGCGGCAGCGGCTACAGGGAGCTGGGTAGGCACTCTCATGGTTACAGACCCGCAGCCATGGCTTTGTCGATCAGCCAGTTCATCGATGGTCCGCGGTCGCTGCTGACTTCCACCGGGCGGCCGGCGAAGGCGCTGCTCAGGGGCGCGTCGGGCTTGATCTGTACGCGGATGTCGGAGGACAGGTCGTTGCTGTTGAGGCTGGCGCTGCTGACGATGGTGCCGGTGCGCACTTCATCCTCGCCGGCGATCTGGAAGTTGACCTTGGTGCCCGGGCGCACGTCGCCGAACTGGCGGTAGGAGAACCGCGCCTCGACATTGGCCAGGCTATTGCGCGGCACCAGCTGGAAGATCACGTCGCCCTTGCTGGCGTACTGCCCGTCGGCCACCAGTTGCTGGGCCACGGTGCAGTCGCAGGGGGAGGTCAGGGTGCCGGTCATCTGCTTGCCGAACAGTTCCTCGACCTTGGCCGGTTGCAGCTGGTTTTCGTCCAGGTGGCCCTTGAGCACGTCCAGCATGCTGGTGCTGAAGCTGGCCAGGGGCGCGCCTTTGGCAACGCTGCCATCGGTCTGCACCAGGCTCTGCACGGTGCCGTCGCGCGGCATGGTGACGTTCATCCCCGGAACGTTGACCAGGCCGGCCTCGGCGTGGCTGACGAAGTACATGCCGTACACCGACTTGAGGATGAAACCGAAGGCGGCAAGGCCGACGATGAAGATCCCGGCGCTGAAGGTCACCGCCCGCAGGCGCCCCAGCGGAGTCATGCCGCTGCCGCTGTCCTTGTTCTTGCGCGCCTTGGTGAAGTTGTCCCGCTGCAGGGTGGCGAGCACGTCGCCCATGCTGACGATGTCGCCGGCCAGGTGCGAGGTGATCAGGTGGCGCAGGGTGGAGATGTCCTGGGGTTCGAGGTTCTGGAACTGGCAACCGACCCGGCCGCTCTGGCGATCGAAGGAGCGGACCTGCAGCTCGACGTCCATGGCCAGGCCGAGGTTGTCGATGACAAATTGCAGGCGGCCCTTGTGCACTTCGCCCACGGTCAGCATCTGCTGCCCGGCGTTGAAGCTCAGGCCGCCGGCGGAGAGGTCGTGGACCCGCACTTCAAGAGGCTTGGCCTCGGTTCCGAAGAAGCGCAGCTTGGCCGGGATCTTGACCCGGGCGTGCTGGCGTTGGGCTTCGGATTCATGCACTACATTGACGTTCACGGCGGTGTTCATAGAGTCGATTTCCTAGTTAATTCAGGCAAGGCGGTTCAGACCATCAGCAGCAGGACAGCGACGAACACGCTGCCGGCCGAGAAGGTCATGGTCCGAGACGACCAGGTGTTGAACCAACGTTGAAAACTGGCCAGGTCGCGGGTCAGCTTGGTGTCCTGGCGGGTCCAGGATTGCTGGTCGAGGCGGAAGAACACGTAGATCTTCACCAGCGCGCCGACGATCTGGTTGTAATAGAGAATCAAGGGGTAGGCCGGGCCGATGCGGTGCCCCGAGCAGGACAGCAGCAGGGTCAGGATCAGGCGGGTAATGCCGATCCACAGCAGGTAGGCCAGGATGAAGGCGGTGCCGTACTTGAAGCTGGCGATGATCGCCACGGTCAGGCCCAGCAGCGAGGTCCACATCGACACGCGCTGGTCGAACAGCACCACGCTGGTGAACAGCCCCAGGCGTTTCATGCCCAGGCCGAGGGCCCGGGAGTTCTGCCGCAGGTTGTTGCCGTACCAGCGGAACATCAGCTTGCGGCTGGCCTTGATGAAGCTCTTCTCCGGCGGGTGCTCCACGGTGTTGATTGCCGCGTCAGGCACGTAGAAGGTGTCGTAGCCCAGGCGCATCAGGCTGAACCAGCTGGACTTGTCGTCGCCGGTAAGGAACTTGAAGCGGCCCAGGCGCCAGTGCTGCAGGGAGTCGCTTTCCACGTCGGCGATGAAGTCCGGGTCGGTGACCACGGTGGCGCGAAACACCGACATGCGCCCGGTCATGGTCAGCACGCGCTTGGACAGGGCCATGGAGCACATGTTGATGTGGCGCTGGGCGAAGCGCAGCTTGTGCCATTCGCTCATGATGTAGCCGCCGCGCACTTCGCAGAATTCGTTGGTGGTCAGGCCGCCGACATTGCCGAACAGCTGGAACCAGGGCACGGTCTTGCGTACCACGCCTTCGCCGAGCACGGTGTCGCCGTCGATCACCGCTACCACGGCGCGGCTGTCCGGCAGGTGGCGGGAGATGGCACGAAAGCCGAAGGCCAGGCCATCACGCTTGCCGGTGCCGGGGATGCGCACGAAGTCCAGCTTGACCCGCTCCGGCGGGTTCATCCGCGCCCACAAGCTTTTCACCAGCAGCTCGTCGGACATTTCCACGATCGAGCAGACCACGGTGGTGGGGAAGCCGCAGTCGATGGCTTCACGGATGACCGAGCCGTAGACCTGGGCGGTGGTCAGCGCGTCGATCCGGAAGCTGGTGACCATCAGGTACACATGGGACGGGTCCGCCGCGCTGCCGAGCTTGCGCACCTTGCGCCGCAGGTGCGGGTAGACCACGTAGAGAAACAGCATGCCGCGCACGAAGTGCGTGGCACCCATCGAGTAGCGCCAGATGCCCACGGCGCCAATCAGGAAAATGAAGTCCTTGGACTGTGAGTCGAAGGTCGAGGCGGGCAGCAACAAGGCCATGCCCATCAGCAAACTCGAGTAGAACAGCCAACCGGCGGCCTGAAGCAGGCCGTGCTTTAGCCTGTGCATAATCTGCGTCCATCAAGGTCTCGGGCGAGCCTGTGGGGTGGCCCGAGGGGGGTTAAGGCAGGCATGGAGATCTGGGAGGGCCAGATCGCTGGCCAGCCAGCTCCTACGGGGATGGGGTAGGAGCCGGCTGGCTGGCGAACCCTTACCAGCAGATCCCTTCGGTACGGCCTTTGCTGCAGGTAGCCTTGGACATGAAGCCCACCAGGTCGATGACCTGCTTGCCGTGGGGCACGTCTTCGGCCAGGGCGCGGAACTTCTCGTCGCGGTTGCCGAGAATGATCACGTCGGAGTTGCCGATTACCGCGTCGAAGTCCGAGTTGAGCAGGGACGAAACGTGGGGGATCTTCGACTCGATGTAGTCCTTGTTGGCGCCGTGAACCCGGGCGTACTCGACGTTGCTGTCGTAGATGCTCAGGTCGAAGCCCTTGCCGATGAGCATTTCCGCCAGTTCCACCAGCGGGCTCTCGCGCAGGTCGTCGGTGCCGGCCTTGAAGCTCAGGCCCAGCAGGGCGACCTTGCGCTTGTCATGGCTGGAAACGATGTCGAAGGCGTTCTGCACCTGGGATTCATTGCTGCGCATCAGCGAGTTGAGCAGGGGCGCCTCAATGTCCAGGGAGCCGGCGCGGTAGGTCAGGGCGCGCACGTCCTTGGGCAGGCACGAGCCGCCGAAGGCGAAGCCCGGGCGCATGTAGTACTGGGACAGGTTGAGGGTCTTGTCCTGGCAGACCACGTCCATCACTTCACGGCCGTCCACGCCCACCGCCTTGGCGATGTTGCCGATCTCGTTGGCGAAGGTGACCTTGGTGGCGTGCCAGACGTTGCAGGTGTACTTGATCATCTCGGCGACTTCGATGTCCTTGCGGATGATCGGTGCATCGAGCTCTTCGTACAGCGCTTGCAGCACATCACCGGAGGCCTGGTCGAACTGGCCGATCACGGTCATGGGCGGGAAGTCGTAGTCCTTGATCGCGGTGCTTTCACGCAGGAACTCGGGGTTCACCGCGACGCCGAAATCCACCCCGGCCTTCTTGCCCGAGCAGTCTTCGAGGATCGGGATCACCACGTTCTTCACGGTGCCCGGCAGCACGGTGCTGCGCACCACGATGGTGTGTCGGGTGGCCTTGTCGCGCAGGACGAAACCGATCTCGCGGCACACCGATTCGATGTAGTCCAGTTCCAGGTCGCCGTTCTTCTTGCTCGGGGTACCGACGCAGATCATCGACAGGTCGGTATCGCGAATGGCCTCGGCGAAGTTGGTGGTGCCACGCAGACGAGCGGTCTGGATTCCTTGCGCCAGAAGTTCACCCAGGCCCGGTTCGACGATCGGCGACTTGCCGGCGTTGATCAGGTCGATCTTGTCTTTGGAGATATCTACGCCAACCACTTCATGGCCCCGTGCGGACAGGCAACCGGCACATACTGCACCGACGTAACCCAAACCAAATATGCTGATGCGCATCGCATTTACCTCTGTGTTATTCACGCCATTAGATGGCCGGAGTTAATGTTTGCCAGCTGTTGTTGCGCACTCGGAAGTCCAGCGAAGTACGCTGTAGTACCGTGTGCAGGCAGACTAAGTTCCGAGTGACTAAATAAATGCACTCAAGTTGTGCGCAACCGATCCATGTTGTTTTGACTTGCCCTTGAATGTTGCCGGCGGCTCCTGCTGCAGGTCCCTCGAGAAAAACCATCCGCGTTCCTGTGGATGGCTGGATGCCACGTAGTACGGGCTCTCCAGTTGTTTTCGGGGGCCTTGAAGGCCAGCTGTTCCTTGGCTCGTTAGGGGATAGTTGAGGTGCCTTATCTCCGTTTGTTTACCCTTTAGTTCAAGTTTGTGACTCGTTGGTCAAATCAATGTTGAAACTTGATTAGTTCCTCATGAGTACGTGTAAGTCATCTCCTACAACCTCGTTGAGAATCGTTACCGGTGGTATGAGCGGTGTCTGAAGGCATAGTTCCTGCCCGCTCATCCTGTTTTTCGAAATTTCTTGAAATATTGAGAAAGATGGCACTGCTCTCAAACTGATAGCACTAACGGTTTGAGCCTTTAGTTATGGGGAGTTGAAGCGAGGGGATATTTTTGTGCCACTACCGAATAAAAAAAGTGGTGCCACTACTGAAAAAAATCAGGGCTGTCGAGTGAAATAAAAGTTAGGCAAAACGCTGAAAGTTCTATGGCGCCAGAAAATTGGCTTATTAAAGGCGGGGAATGTGCGGATGATCACATTCTGGCGCGCTCGCCGGTTGGAAGCGAGCGCGGCAGGGGAACGCTTTATTCCGGTGCGTGGTCGCGCAGGAATACCAAGTTGTCGGCTTTGGACTGCTCCGCGCTGAAGCGGTAGCCCTGGACGTCGAATTGCTTGAGCTGAGCGGGGTCGTTGATGCGCTCCTGGATGACGAAGCGGCTCATCAGGCCACGGGCTTTCTTGGCATAGAAACTGATGATCTTGTACTGGCCGTTCTTCAGGTCCTTGAACTCGGTATTGATGATCCGCGCGTTCAGGGCCGTGCGCTTGACCGCCGAGAAGTACTCGTTGGAAGCCAGGTTCAGCAGCAGGTCGTCACCTTGCTCGGCCAGGGCCTCGTTCAGCCATTCGCTGATACGGGTGCCCCAGAAGGCATACAGGTCCTTGCCCCGGGCGTTGGCCAGCTTGGTGCCCATTTCCAGGCGATAGGGCTGCATCAGGTCCAGGGGGCGCAGCAGGCCGTACAGGCCGGAAAGCATGCGCAGGTGCTGCTGGGCGTAGTCGAAATCCGCCTCGCTGAGGGTTTCGGCGTTGAGCCCGGTATAGACGTCGCCCTTGAACGCCAGCAGTGCCTGCTTGGCGTTGTCTGGAGTGAAGGCCGGGGTCCAGCTACCGAAGCGCGCGGCGTTGAGCCCGCCGATCTTGTCGGATACGTGCATCAGCTCGCTGATCTGCGCCGGGGTCAGTTCCCGCAGTTGCTGGATCAGTTCCTGGGAGTGGTCGAGGTATTGCGGCTGGGTGAAGCGCTGGGTAACCGGCGGTGTTTCGTAATCGAGGGTCTTGGCGGGTGAAATCACCATCAGCATGGGGTCGTCTCCTTTTGGCGTCGGGGGATTCTAGGGGCTCGGGCGCCCGGACTCCACCTATGATGGCGATAGTCATGACCGCTGATCGCGGTTCGCCGGCAAGCCGGCTCCCGCACGAGCCTGTAGGAGCCGGCTTGCCGGCGAAGGGGCCCTGATTCCTGGCACAGATCGGCTATAGTGCGGCGCGGGTTTTGTTCTGGAGGCATCCCTTTTGCGTATCGCGTTTCTCTTCTCGGCCTGGCTTATGAGTTTCAGCGTGCTGGCAGCGCCCAATGATGTGGCGACCCTGGACCGCAGCACCTGGCCGGAAAAGCTCGACAATCCGACCCTGTTCGACGTCGCCTCGCGGGCCGAGATCCTCTCCTTCGCTCGCGCCTTGCTGATCAGCGAAGCCTGGGACGAGGCCTCGATGAAGCAGCGCCTGGGCCTGCGGATGATCAACATGGAGGCGATCTCTGAGCTGCGCGAACATCTGTGGCAGCGCCTGCTGGATAACTACAACTTCGCCCAGCAGAGCTGCGACCAGGACGCGTCCTTCTGTTACCTGGTGGAAAACATGCAGCAGTTGCGCAAGCAGGCCGGCAAGTTCCATCTGGCGCAGGACTCCTACTACGCGCGCTGGGGCGAGCCGAGCCGGACCTTCCACGAGCAGTACCTGGACGAATTGCTGCGCAAGGCCGCGCTGTCACCGCAGACCAGCAGCGAAGTGCTGCGCTTTGGCGACTACGAGCGCAATGGCGACGAGCTCAATGACCGGCTGTTTCTGCTGACCTTCGACAGCGCCGCCAACCTGGCGCCGGACAACACGCCCTGGCTCACCAACTACCTGCGCAAGGCCAACCTCAGCGGCACCTTCTTCGTTCTTGGCAACGATATCCAGAACCGTCTCGACAAGGCTTCGGTGGCCAGCCTGCAATCCCTGTATTCCCGGCAGTGCGTTGGGGTCCAGGGGTGGGAATTCCGTTCCCACAGCCATTGGCAGGACTGGCAGTACTCGATCCAGCGCAGCGCCGACCTGGTGAAAAGCAAGCTGCCGGAAAACTACGTACCGCTGTTCCGCCCGCCCTATGGCCAGCGTCGCGCCGACGCCCAGGGCTTCTTCAATGCCCAGGGCATGCAGGTGGCGCTATGGGACATCGACGCCCAGGACGGCGCCGGCAAGCTCAAGGCCGAGGACAGCGGGCAAAGAGTGTTGACCTTGATGCTGCTGTGGCGACGCGGGGTGATCGCCTTCAATGCCAAGCAGGATGGGGTCAAGAGCAGCCTGCCCTGGTTGCTGGCCCAGACCGCGCAGAGCGGCATCGGTTGGGAAGACTGCCAGGATGCATTTCGCTGAAACGAAACAGCCTGCGCAAACAGGGAGAAATGGCGGCTGAAGAGGGGAAAAATAGCGGGATTTCGAGGCAGGCGGACTTCCGACTTTAACGGTGCCCGGGCCACTCGCCAAGGGCTATTCGTCACTCTGCAAAATAAACATCAAAAAAGCGTCAAAGTGCTTTTTCCCGTCACGGTTTTTGGAGTATTACGAAATCAGACCGCCGAAACCTGCGACACAGGTGGCGTCTCCCAAGACTCCTTGTGTGTGCAGGTCACCTGAACCCCCGCGGGTGAATTCGGTGGCCCTTCGAGGCGCGATATCCCATGGTATTGCGTCGACTGGCTCCCACATAAGGTGACCGAGTATGGATGACCACGGACGTAGCTCTTCTTCCAACCAGCCAATCCTTTATGTACTCGATACCAATGTATTGATTCACGATCCAAACGCCTTACTGAATTTCGAAGAACACCACGTCGCCATCCCCATGACCGTCCTCGAAGAGCTGGACAAGCTCAAGAGCGGGCATCACAGCGTGGCCGCCGAATGCCGCCAGGCCATCCGCCTGATCGACAAGACCCTGGGTGAAGCCTCACCCGAGGACGTCGAGCTGGGCGTACCGATCCAGCGTGGCAAGAGCGGGCCCAAGGGCTTGCTGTCGATCCTCATGAGCAAGCGCAACGAGCCCACCAGCCTGTTGCCGGACAACCTCAACGACAACATCATCATCAACCAGCTGATCGACCTGCACGCGCGCAACAAGGACCTGCCCGTGGTGCTGGTGACCAAAGACATCAACATGCGCCTCAAGGCGCGAGCCTGCGGGATCGCCGCCGAGGACTACAGCACCGACCAGCTGGTGGACGATGTTTCCCTGCTGCCCAATGGTTTCCACAACATGAGCGGCTCGTTCTGGGACCGCGTAAGCAAGGTGGAAACCCGCCAGGACCATGGCCGTACCTGGCACCAGGTGCAGTTGATCGACAACCTGCCGGCGGTGCACATCAATGAATTCATCATCGACGAACAGGGCTTTGTCGGCTGGATCAAGGAAATCCGCGCCGATGTGCTGCTGATCCTCGACCTGCATCAGGAGCCCCTGTTGCACCAGGAGGCCTGGGGCCTGAAACCGCGGGACATCTACCAGGGCCTGGCGCTGTACGCGCTGCTCGATCCGGATATCCACCTGGTCAACCTGTCCGGCGCCGCGGGCTCGGGCAAGACCATCCTGGCCCTGGCCGCCGCTATCGAGCAGACCATGGTCAGCAAGCGCTACCGGCGCATCATCGCCACCCGCAGCGTGCAGGGGCTGGACCAGGAGATCGGCTTCCTGCCCGGCACCGAGGCGGAGAAGATGGAACCCTGGCTGGGCGCCATCACCGACAACCTCGAAGCCCTGCACATGGATGACGAGAACACCCACGGCAGCGTCGACTACATCCTCAGCAAGGTGCCGTTGCAGTTCAAATCCCTGAACTACATCCGCGGCCGCAGCTTCCAGCAGAGCCTGATCCTGATCGACGAATGCCAGAACCTCACCCCGCACCAGATGAAGACCATCATCACCCGTGCCGGCGCCGGTTCCAAAGTGGTGTGCCTGGGCAACCTGGCACAGATCGATACCCCCTACCTGTCGGCCACCAGTTCTGGCCTGACCTACCTCACCGAACGTTTCAAGGACTTCCCCAACGGCGTGCACATCACCCTGCAAGGGGTGCCGCGCTCGATCCTGGCGGAATACGCCGAAAGCCACTTGTAACCTCACCCTGGAACACAACGGGCGGCCCTTGGGCCGCCCGTTGCACTTCTGGCGCAGGCTCAGGCCAGTTGCTGCAGTTCCTCCAGCTCGCTGGAGCGACTGTGGGCGCGTGCCATCAGGCTGTAGATCGACGGCAGCACGAACAGGGTGAACAGGGTGCCCACCAGCATGCCGATGACGATCACCAGCCCCAGGCCGAAACGGCTGCTGGCGCCGGCGCCGGAAGAAAACAGCAGCGGCACCAGCCCCACCACCATGGCGGCGGTGGTCATGAGGATCGGCCGCAGGCGGATCCGTGCCGCGCGGATAATCGCCTGGGCCGCAGTGCAGCCCAGGGCGGCGCGCAGTTCATTGGCGAACTCCACCATCAGGATGCCGTGCTTGCTGATGAGGCCGATCAGGGTCACCAGGCCGATCTGCGTGTAGATATTGATGGTCGCCAGCCCCAGCGCCAGGGGAATCAGCGCGCCACAGATCGACAGCGGCACGGTGATCAGGATGATCAGCGGGTCGCTCAGGCTTTCGTACTGCGCGGCCAGCACCATGTAGATCACGATGAGGGCGAACAGGAAAGTCAGCAGCAGGGCATTGCCTTCGTGGATGAACTGTCGCGAATCGGCCTGCCAGTCATGGCTGAAACTGGCGGGCAGGGCCTGGCTTTGCTGCTGCAGGAAGGCCACCGCCTGGCCCAGGCTGACCCCCGGGGCGGGGATGCCCTGGAAGGTCGCGGCATTCTGCTGGTTGAACTGCTTGAGCTTGTTGGGCTGGATGCTGTCATGCAGGCTGACCACGGTGGACAACGGCACCTGGGTGCCGCTGTCGGTCTCCACGTAGAAGCCGTTGAGGGCCTGGGGTGTCAGGCGCTGGGCCGCGGCGCTCTGGGGAATCACGTCGTAGGAGCGGCCCTGCAGGGCGAAGCGGTTGGTGTAGTTCTCGCCGATCAGCACCGCCAGGGTGGTGCCGATGTCCTGCATGCGGATGCCCAGGCTGTTGGCCTTGCTGCGATCGATGCGCACCTCGGTCACCGGGTTGTTGAACTCCAGATCGCTGTCCACCACCGCGAACAGGCCGCTGGCCCGGGCCTGCTGCTTGATCTCCTCCATGGCCTGGAACAGCGAGCGGTAGTCCTCGGTGCTGCGGATCACCAGTTGCACCGGCAGGCCGCCGGTGGAGGCCGGCAGCGGCGGCAACTGGAAGACGAAGATCGAGTTGCCCTCGACTGCATCGACCTCCTGCTGCAACTGCTGCTGGATGCTGGCCGCGCTGCGCTGGCGTTGCGACCACTCGCTGAAGTTGACCCCGGCGAAACTGGCAGCCACGCCGTCGCTGCCATTGATGATCCAGGTGCTGACGGTTTCCGGCAGGCCCTGGAGGATCGCGTCCAGCTGGTAGGCATAGCGCTCGACATAGTCCAGGTTGGCGTGCTGCGGCGACTTGATCGCCAGCAGCAGGTTGCCCTGGTCTTCGTTGGGCGCCAGCTCCTTGCTGGCGTGGCCGTAGAGCCACGGCAGGCTGAGCAGCACCAGGGCGGCAAACGCCAGGACCGCGCCGCGCCAGCGCAGGGAACGCACCAGGCCGTGCTGGTAGAGACGTGCCAGCCAGTGGAAGAACTGCTCGGCCCAGCGGCTCATGCGGCCTTCCTGCTGCCCCGCCGGCAGCAGCGTGGCGCACATCACCGGGGTCAGGGTCAGGGCCACTACCCCGGAGATCAGCACCGCGCCGGCCAGGGTCAGGGCGAACTCCTTGAACAGCGCGCCGGTCAGCCCGCTCATCAGGCCGATGGGCATGTACACCGCAGCCAGGGTGATGGTCATGGCGATCACCGGCGAGGCGATTTCGCGGGCCCCGACAAAGGCCGCCTGCAACGGCGTGCGACCCTCCTTGAGGTGGCGGTGGATGTTCTCCATGACCACGATGGCATCGTCCACCACCAGGCCGATGGCCAGGACCATGGCCAGCAGAGTCAGGAGGTTGATGCTGAAGCCGAACAGGTGCATCAGCGCCAGTGCGCCGACCATCGACAGCGGAATGCTGACCACCGGGATCAGCACGCTGCGGGCCGAGCCCAGGCACAGGTAGATGATCGCCACCACGATCAGGATGGCTTCGATCAGGGTTTCGATGACCTCGATGATCGAGGCCTGGATGAAGTGGGCGGTCTCGAACGCCAGGGCCACCTCCACTCCCGGCGGCAGGGTCTTCTGGATCTCCGGCAGCAGGCGCTTGATGTCGGCGACGATCAGCAGCGGGTTGCCCTTGGGCGTGGCATACAGGCCCAGGTGCACCGCCGGCTTGCCGTCCATCAGCGCACTGGTTTCATAGGACGCCGAGCCCAGCTCGACCCGGGCGATGTCCCGCAGGCGCAGCAGGTGGTCGCCACGGTTGCTGATGACCATGTCGCGAAACTCGTCGAGGTTGCTCAGGTCGGTGTTGACCTGGATCGACGAGATCACGTACTGGCCCTTGATCTGCCCGGGGGCGGCCTGGAAGTTGTTGGCGCGGATCGCCTGTTCCACCTGGGCCGCGCTGACGCCGTGGCCGGCCATGCGCTGCGGGTCCAGCCACAGGCGCATGGCCAGGCGCTGGCCGCCGAAGGTCTCGACCTTGGCCACGCCCTCGATGCTGGAAAACAGCGGCTGTACCACCCGGCTGAGGTAGTCGCTCAGCGCCGAGGCGGACAGCGAGCGGCTGGCGAAACCGACATAGGCCACGGCGGTGGCGTCCCCGGCGGAACGCTCGATCACCGGGTCGTAGGCCTGCTCGGGAAGGCGGTACTTGACCTGGTTGACCTTGGCGATCACCTCGCTCAGGGTCTTCGACGAATCCTGGTTGAGGGCCATGCGCAGGGTGATCAGGCTGCGCCCCTGGACCGAGGACGAGCTGACGTAGTCCACCCCCTCCACCGAGGCCAGGGACTGGTTGATCGGCTGGGTGACAAAGCCCTGCATCAGCTCAGCCGGCGCCCCGGGGTAGTCGGTGGTGACGCTGATCACCGAGCTTTCCAGCAACGGGTACTGGCGCACCGGCAGGTTGCTGTAGGCCTTGAGCCCCGCCAGCAGGATCAGCAGGCTGACCACCAGCGCCAGCACCGGGCGGCGGACAAACAGATCGGTGAACTTCACGGCTCTTCTCCTGCGGCCAGGGTCGTCGCACTGCCGCCGGCATCGCTGAGCACACTGTGCTGCTGCGGTTCGATCGGGGCGCCGTCACTGAGCTTGATCTGCCCGGACGTCACCACTTGCGCGCCCGGCGCCAGGCCGCTGTCGATTACCACCCGGCCGGCATGCCGCGCGCCGGTTTTCACCGATACCCGCTGCACCGTCGGTGCGCCCTGGGCATCCTTGGCCGGCTGGACCACGAACAACTCTTCGCCGTAGGCGTTATAGGTCACCGCGGTTTCCGGCACGCTCAAGGTGCCGCTGGGCAGCGGCTGGGCCAGCCGTACACGGGCGAACATATGGGGCAGGGCGCTGGCTGGCGGGTCTTGCAGGCGCGCCTGGATGCTCAGGGTGCGGGTGCGATCGAGAAACGGATCGACAGCGCTCACTTTGGCGCTGAGCACCTGCCCGGGCAGGGCGTCGAGAAGCACTTCCAGGGTCGCCCCCGGCGTGACCTGGGCCAGCGCCTGCTCGGGCACGCTGAAGTTGACGTACAGGCCCTTGTCGCCAATCAGGTTGATCAGTACGTCCCCGGGGTTCACGTATTGCCCCAGGTGCACCTTGCGAATGCCCAGGGTGCCGGCAAAGGGCGCGCGGATGGTGCGCTGCTCGATTTCCGCGGTCAGCGCCTGCAAGGCGCCCTTGGCGGTGGACAGCTCGGTCTGGGCATTGTCGAAGGCTTCCCTGGAGGTGGCGTTGACCGACACCAGGCGCCGCGAGCGTTCGAGGCGGATCCGGGCGTTTTCCATTTCCCCTTGCAGGCGCACCAGGTTGCCGCGCTGGGGCGCGTCGTTGAGCTGGACCAGGACCTGGCCGCGTTCGACCCGCTGCCCTGACTGGATCGGCAGGTTGACGATGCGCCCGCCGATTTCCGCCGGCACGCTGACTTGCTGGATCGCCTCCAGTTCGCCGATGGCTTCCAGGTAGTTCGGGAAGGGCAGGGTACTGGCCGTGGCCACGGCGACCTTGACCGGTGCCTGTGCATAGGCCTGGGGGCCGGGCCGGGCCCCGTGCCACAGCCACCCGGCCAGCAGGCCGACGGTCAGCAGCGCCGCGATCAGCGCCAGCCATGCGCGCAGGGAGGGGGGCTTGGTTACACCGACGGACACCATGACATTCACTCCTTGACGTCAGTTGCAGTTTCAGTAGATCGGCCAGCAACCGGGGGTGAGCAGCTCGACGAGGTTTTCATCCGGGTCGCGGAAATAGATGCTGGAGCCGCCCTTGGGCCATTCGGTACGACCTTCCAGGGGAATGCCGGAGCGGGCCAGGCGTTCCTTCCAGCCGGGCAGGTCCTGTTTGTCGATGGCAAAGCACACATGGATCCGCCCGCTGGCATCGTGGGGCGGGATCTCGCCGCCGCTGAGGTATTTGGTGTGCAGCGAGGCGCCCCGCTTGAAGAGCAACAGGGTATTCTGGCCGCCGATGTTAAGCGCCACGAGGACATCACTCTCGACCATGACTTCCAGCTGGAAGGTTTTTGCGTAGAATTCTTTCGCGATGTCGAGATCGTTCACATAAAGGGCTGTTTCAATAATTCGTTTGAGTTGCAGCATGTGTTGCTCCTTTTGGGACCTTGCTCCCTGAGTTGGAAATGACAGGATGGTCACGGTCTTACTGCGCAATATCGATTTGAACCTGCTGGTGGTGCTTGATGCCCTGCTGACAGAAAAACATGTCACCCGCACGGCCTTGCGCCTGCACTTGAGCCAGCCGGCCATCAGCCACTCGTTGAGCAAGTTGCGCGGGTTGCTGGATGACCCGATCCTGATTCGCCGGGGCAGCGAACTGGTGCTCAGTTCCCTGGCCCAGAACATCCAGCAGCCGCTGCGGGAAATCCTCGGCCAGATCGAAACCCTGTTCGGCAAGTCCATCGACTTCGACCCGGCCAGTTCCCAGCGCATCTTCACCCTGGCGATGTCCGACTACGGCGCCGCGTTGGTGCTGCCCAACCTGATGGTGCGTTTGCGCCGCGATGCGCCGAACACCACCTTGGTGGTGACCCAGGACACCCGGCACGGAATGTTCGAGCAGGTTTCCCAGGGCAAGATCGACCTGGCCCTGGGGGTGTTTCCCAACCTGTCCGGCGACATTTCCACCGAGGTACTGTTCGAGGAAACCTTCTCCTGCCTCCTCGACCGACGCACGTTGCCGGCCGACGGCACGCTGGACCTGGACAGCTACCTGGCCCGGCCACACATCCTGGTGTCGATGGATGGCAGCGCCAACGGCGAGGTGGACAGCCTGCTGCGCGACGAAGGGCTGCAGCGGCGGATAGCCGTGAGCGTGCCCCATTGGCGCACTGCCCCCAGCATGATTCACAACACCGACCTGATTCTCACGGTGGCCACTCGCACCCTGGACGAAGCGCTGCTTAACCAGGACCTGATCCAGCTGCGACCGCCGTTGCCGATTCCGCCGTTTCCCTTCGTGCAGATCTGGCATCAGCGTTTCGACAATGAACCGGCTCATGTCTGGTTGCGTGAGCAGGTCAAGCAGGTGGTCGCTCATAGCGCGCTCGGCGGCTGAGCCGGCCGCAGGCGCAGACGCAGGTCCGGCCCCAGCTGGCTGACGTCATACAGGGCAAAGTCCAGGGCCTCCTCCAGGCGGTCGAAGCACGGCAGGTGCACCAGCGGCCGGGCCAGATCCCCCAGCAGGCGCGGAGCCACGTACAACAGCAACTCATCCACCAGATGCGCCTTGAGCAGGTTGCCGGCCAGTGTCGGGCCGGCTTCCACCAGCAGGTCGTGCAGGCCGCGCTGGCTGAGGTTGTGCAGCAACTGCTCAAGGTGCAGGCCCTGGTCGTCCCCGGGCAGCGCCATGACCTGCTCGCTGTCGCTGCTGGCCAGCGGGCACTCCCGGTGCACCACGTGCAGGCTCGGCGCCTGGTCGTTGAACACCCGCGCCGTGGCGGGCACCCGGCCCTGGCTGTCGAGCACCACACGTACTGGCGCCAGGGCCTCCGGGGAGGACAGCTGGCGTACCGTGAGCAGTGGGTCGTCCGCCAGGACGGTACCGCTGCCGGTGAGGATCGCCGAGCTGCGGGCCCGCCAATACTGCACGTCGGCCCGGGCCCGGGTGCTGGTGATCCACTTCGAGCGCCCATTGTCCAGGGCCGTGCGCCCGTCCAGGCTCATGCCCATTTTCAGTTGCACCCAGGGCCGCTGGCGCCGCACCGTGGACAGAAAGCCGCGGTTCAACTCCTGGGCCGCCGATTCCAGCAGGCCGACCCGCACCTCGATTCCGGCGTTGCGCAGTTGGGCGATGCCCTGGCCGTTGACCTGTTCGAACGGGTCCTGATGGGCCACCACCACGCTGTGCACGCCGCTGTCGATCAGGGCCTGATGGCAGGCACCGGTGCGTCCGACATGGCTGCAGGGTTCCATGGTCACGTAGGCGGTGGCCCCCCGCGCCAGGCCACCGGCCTGGCGCAGGGCGAACACCTCGGCGTGGGGCCCGCCGGCCCGCCGATGCCAGCCTTCGCCGACCACTTGCGAGCCATGGGCGATCACGCAACCCACCCGCGGATTGGGCCAGGTGGAGTGGCTGCCCCGTTCTGCCAGGGACAGGGCGTGCTGCATGTGCTGGAAGTCGACTTCGCTGAAGTAGGTCATGGGCGCGCCGACTGGACAGCGGCCGGGGGCGTGATCGGGTAGATCCGGCCGTCGTAGGCGCTGGCCAGGAAACCTTCGCCGCTGGCGTCATGGATCAGGCAGGAAATGCCGCTGGCGGTGGGTTTCTCCACGCTGGCCCAGACGCGCTTTTTCAGATCGAAGACGGCCACGGTGCCGCCGTAGCTGCCGGTGGCGATCATCGAGCGGTCGCGGGAGATGGCGATGCACTTGATCGAGTGGCTGTGGGGCGTGTCGAACACCTCGCTGGCGCCATCGCGCCACAGGCGCAGTTTCAGGTCGCGACCGATGCTGGCGAAGCCGCCCTGGATCTGCGTGCAGCCGTTGGAGATCCGCTCGTGGGCCTTGTCCAGGTAGGTTTCCAGGCCGAAGTCGGCAATCCGGAAGAAGGCCGCGGCTGCGGTGGCGCACACGCTGAAAATGTAGGTTTCATCGGCGGCGATGCCTTTGATGGCGTTCTCATGCATGCGCACCTGGGTGACGAAGCGCGGCTGCTGCTGGTCCAGGCAGAAGATCAGCGCTTCGCCGGTGTAGGTGCCGATGGCTGCGTGCAAGGCACCGTCCTTGATGAAGGTGGTGCCGCAGTTCAGGGGCGAGCGGTGCTGGTACAGGGTGGCGCCGGTGCGGGCGTCGAACACCGTGCCCATCTGGCCGCCGGTCAACACACTGTCGCCAAAGGGCAGGAGGAAGTTGCACAGGCTGCCGGCCTTGATGCTGGGTTGGCCGTTGATGTGCAGGATGCCGGCGTCGCCGATGCTGTAGACGTCTTCGCCGACCACCGCCACGGCGTTGAGGCTGACCGCCGGTTCGATGCCGCTGAGGTCCCAGGTCTGGGTGGCGAAATCCCAGGTGGCATAGCGTGAGCCGAAGGTGACGAAGGCGATGCGATGGCTGCCCAGCAGCGCGCAACTGCGTGGCCAGATGATGCTCGGCAGGGAGGTTTCCGCGGTCTTGACCAGGGTGCCGTCCTGCTTGAGGTGCCAGAGCATGACCGAGCGGTCGTAGCTGAGGCTGATCAGCAGGCGCTGGCTGTCGTCCCAGATGATGCGCTTGATCCCGGCGCTGTGGGCGGGCTGCAGCAGGGTGCCGCGGGGGCTGATGATGGAGATCTTGCCTTCGTCGTCGCCGGCGAAAATGATGCCCTCGCGGGACAGGGCCACGGTGTCGGTTTCCACGCCGCCCAGGTCGATGGTTTCCAGCTGTTGCCCGGTATTGGCATCCCAGCGCCGGATCGAACCGTCATCGCTGCTCGACACCAGGGTCTGGCCGTCGGCCGACCAGCACACCGAGATCACGTCGGCGGTGTGGCCGTGGAGGATCCGCAGGGTCTGGCCGCTGAGGTTGAACAGGCGGATGCTGTGGTCCCGGGAGCAGGTGGCGATGGTCTGGCCGTCCGGGGAGAAGGCGGCCATCTCGATGTCGTCGTCATGGCCGATGAGCACGGTCTTCAGGCGCAGGGACGGCACTTCCCAGACCCGCGCGGTGTAGTCGCTGCTGGCGCTTACCAGCAGCGTGCCGGCGGCGTTGAATGCGCACTGGTTGGCCAGGTGATCGTGAAGGACCCGCTGGATCGGGGTCCGGGTCCTGGCATCCCAGAGGATCACCTGGTTGTCGTAGCCGGCGGTGGCGACGTAGGTGTCCTTGAACGTGGCGATGCCGCTGATGGGCCCGAAATGTCTCATGATTATTGTCCTTAATAATGCGTTGGCGGATGACGGGCAGCCGTCCCCCGGCCCGCGGGCTCCGGGGGAGGCAGGCTCTTCTATTTGATGAGATCGATGAGGTGGTGCTTCTTGTCTTTCTTGGCTTGCAGGTAGTGGCTGTTGTGCCGGGTGAGGAAGACCCCGGTGGGGATGGTGCTGTCCACGATGATGCCGTTGTCCTTCAGGGCCTGGACCTTGTCCGGGTTGTTGGTGATCAGGCGGCAGTGCTGCACGCCCAGGGCCTTGAGCATCCTGGCGGCCATGGAGAAGTCCCGGCCGTCCTCGGGGAAGTTCAAGTGGCTGTTGGCTTCGAAGGTGTCCATGCCGCCGTCTTGCAGGCGGTAGGCATCCAGCTTGGCGTACAGGCCGATGCCCCGGCCTTCCTGGCGCAGGTAGATGAGGTAGCCGCCTTCTTCCTGCATGCGCGAGATGGACTCGCTCAGTTGCGGGCCGCAATCGCAGCGCTGGGAGTTGAAGACATCGCCGGTCAGGCATTCGGAATGAATGCGCACCAGGGGGCTGTGTTCGCTGGCGGGGCCCAGCTTGATCAGGATGTGTTCATGGGCCGCTTCCAGGCCGCTGAAACTGTAGAAAGTGCCGGGGGTGGGCGAGTCGTTCAGGGGGATGTCGACCTGGTTTCTGATGCTGAGTGTGTTCATGGAAATCCCTTCCGTTCTTTGACGTTGAACGTGTAATTGTTTGGTTGCAAAAGTAGAAATGCCGGGTCAGAGGCTCTCGGCGAGCCTGAAGCCCATCACGTAGATCTCCCTGGGGTATTTGCCGTGTCGACGGCAGTTGCGGGTCAAGTCGCGAAAGCGCGTGAAGCTGCCGCCGCGGGCAATCCGGTGGGTGCCGACCACGGTCACCAGGTCGTCGATGACGGCGTTGCCGCCGGGGTAGGGGGCGTAGTCATCGGCCACGTATTCTTCGACGTTTCCGGCCATGTCCATGCAGCCGAAGGGCGATGCGCCCTCGGGCAGGGCACCTACCGGGGTGGTGGCGAACAGGCCCATTTCCGCGGTGTTGGCGTGCAGGGGCAGAAACTGGTCGCCCCAGGGGTATTCGAGGTTTTCATGGCCGGCGGCGGCAAACTCCCATTCCGCTTCGCTGGGCAGGCGGAACGAGCGACCGGTACGGGCCGCCAGCCACTGGCAGTAGACGTCGGCATCGCCGGCGCTCAGGCCATAGACCGGATGGTTGGCGCGTTCGCTGGGGAACTGGCCGAAAAGCCAGTTGCCGGGGATGACGGGGTACTGCGAATCCTCCAGGAATGCCCGGTATTCCAGGTTGGTTACCGGGTACTTGCCAATGGCGTAGGGCTTGAGCTCCACCCGGTGGCGCGGGGCCTCCTTCTCGATCCAGCTGCGGTCCAGCCCCAGGCCCTGCATGCGCTGCAGCACCTGGTCGATGGCCGACTCCTCCAGGCCGATCTCGACCTGGCCGCCTTCGATGGTGATCATCGGCGGGTTGAGTACATCCAGGCGTGGGTCCATGGTCTGTGCCAGCAGCCGTGCCGAGGCCAGACGCCATGACAGAGGAGCGTCAGGGTTTTCCACCCCCAGGGCCAACTGCTCCGCCGATTTATCGGACAACTGCCGCCAGACTGCCAGGGGCAGCGAAAGCTCGATGCCTGGCTGAAAGTGTTCCGCGAGGCCCATCAATTGCCTGTCGGTCATTTCGGCTGTCAGGGGGCCGTCGAACACTGGCCAGTGAGCAAAACCCTTGGAATTCATAGTACTTCTTGTCCTGCATCTGGTTGAGGGGAGAGGGGCGGTCACAGGGTGCAGATCAGCCCGGTTTGCAGGCAGTTGCGCTCGAAATCGTCCCAGTAGCCGACGGGATGCTTGGCACGATTGGCGACGGAGATGATTGGCTTCTGCCACTGCAGCTTGGAGAAGCCGGCCTTGAGGATGGCGTGCTCGTAGGTGTCGCGGCTCCAGCGGTGGAAGGTGAAGGCGCTGGGCGGTTGGGTAACGAACTCGGCGTGATGGCGGAAGCCACCGGCATGGGGTTCTTCGCTGAGTACGTGGACGCCGTACTTGGTGAAGTTGCCGCGTTGCAACTCGAAGCCCGGGTCCACGGTGTAGGCGATGAGTTTGCCGCCGGGGACCATGTTCCTGGCCACCACCTTGAACATCTTTTCCAGCTCTTGTGGCGATTGCGCGTAATTGAACAGCCAGGCCGCAGTGACGCGGTCGAAGTGCCCCAGTACGCCCATGTCGCAGACGTTGGCGACGTGATACTCGATGGCCTCCTGGTTGCGTGCCGATTCCTTGCGTGCCAGTTCGATCATCGATGAGGAAATATCCACCCCGACCACCTTGCTGGCGCCCTGGTGGTAAAGCTCGCGGCCGAAGTAGCCGAAGCCGCAGGCCAGGTCCAGGACGGATTTGCCTTGGATGGCTCCCACCATATGGAAGAAGGTTTCGGTTTCTACCGAGCGTTGCGAGGCGGTGTCGGTAAAGTCTTCAAAGCGTTCACCGATGGAGTCATAAGTTGCAGCTTGACTGGTCATTGTTCACCTATATGGTCGGCTGAGTGTTATTAACTTTCCGATGAGGAAATAGTTGGGCAGGTTGTTTCTGGTTGTTATCGGTTGTTGCGTTGTTCTTATGGCTAGCCGCGAGTGGTAATGATGAATCCACCAATGACTACTAGTACGCCAATGAGTTTTTGCATGCTTATTGTTTGGCGTGGAAGACCGACCAAACCGAAATAGTCGATGAGCAAGGAAATGATCAGTTGTCCGACAATCACTGTCATGATGAAGTTGAGGGCCCCTAGGCGTGGCGCCATCAGTAGGGCGACGGTGATGTAGAACACACCGGCAATCCCGCCCATCCAGATCCACCAGGGGCCTTCCTGAGCGGCTGCGAAGTTGGGGCGAGGAACTTTAATAAAGATTATTACAGCAATAAGTGCCAGTAGGCTGACAAGTAGTGATACCCCGGTGGCCCATAATGGATGGCCTAATAGGTGTCCAAGTCTTGAATTGGTTCCTGCTTGTAGTGGTACTGCGAAACCGGCCAGGAGGCTTAGGAGGATTGATATTAGAAATGCCATGTTTTTTCGTTTCCTTTTTCCGGGAAGTTGTACTTTTATTAATATAATGGCGCCAATTCTTTGTTCTTATGCTGGGTATTCGCCACGCTGATCGTCCTCTGGGACCCTGGGCCAGACAGGCCGGCTGACCATCTCGGGCAGGATTGTTTTCCCCCGGGGGGCGGGGCTGCAGGGTGCGGAAAACTGACCCGCGGGTTTACAATCGCCGCCACCAGATCAGGAGTAACGCCGTGCTGACTCATCTCGATTCCCAGGGGCGCGCCAATATGGTCGACGTCACCGACAAGGCCGTGACCTTTCGCGAGGCGGTGGCCGAAGCGCGGGTACGCATGCTTCCGCAAACCCTGCAGATGATCGTCAGCGGCGGTCACCCCAAGGGCGATGTATTCGCCGTGGCGCGCATCGCCGGGATCCAGGCGGCCAAGAAAACCAGTGACCTGATCCCCCTGTGCCATCCGTTGATGCTCACCAGTGTCAAGGTCGAGCTCAGTGCCGAAGGCGAGGACTGCGTGCACATCGTTGCGCGTTGCAAGCTATCGGGGCAGACCGGGGTGGAAATGGAGGCGCTGACCGCCGCCAGCGTCGCCGCGCTGACCATCTATGACATGTGCAAGGCGGTGGACCGGGGCATGACCATCGACAGCGTTCGGGTGCTGGAGAAGCTCGGCGGCAAGAGCGGCCATTACCAGGCGGATCAGGCATGAAGATCTCGGTGAAGTTTTTCGCTCGCTACCGCGAGGCCCTGGGCATTGACGGGCTGGAGATCGAAGGCGTGTTCCAGCAGGTCGAGGATGTGCGCCAGGCGTTGCTGTCCCGGGACGGGGCCGAGGTATTGGCCGAGCAGAACCTGATGTGCGCCCGCAATGAAGAGCTGTGCCAGCTGGACGAACCCCTGGAAGACGGCGACGAAGTGGCGTTTTTTCCCACGGTGACCGGAGGTTGAGATGGCGATTCGAGTGCAGTCAGCAGCGTTCGATCCCGGGGCTGAAGTCAACGCCATGCACGCCGCGGATACCGGGGTGGGTGCGGTGGTCAGCTTTGTCGGCTACGTGCGCGATTTCAATGATGGGCAGGATGTCCACGGCATGTTTCTTGAGCACTACCCGGGCATGACCGAAAAGGCCCTGGGCAAGATCGCCGCCGAAGCCGAGCAGCGCTGGCCGCTGTTGCAACTGGAAGTGCTGCACCGCATCGGCGCCCTGGAGCCGGGCGAGCCCATTGTGTTTGTCGGTGCGGCCAGTGCCCATCGCCAGGCTGCGTTCGATGCCTGTGCCTTTGTCATGGATTACCTGAAGACCCGGGCGCCTTTCTGGAAGAAGGAAAACACCGCCGACGGCCCGCGCTGGGTCGAAGGTCGCGACAGCGACCATGCGGCGGCCGCGCGCTGGAAAGACTGATCCCCTGATACTTGCCGGCGGCACCTGAGCCCGCCGCAATCCAACCTGCAATCGACTGCGACTGTTCCCGCCGACCGCTGGGGATAAGTCGTTGCGCGCGTCGTTGACGATATGTACGTAAAAGTCCAGTATGGATTAACAAGTACAAATAAAGCGTCGCCTGTTTCTCCTCTTCCTTCTGTCTTGCCAAACCAACAACAACCCGCGAGAGAACGAACATGAAAAAACTCCCCCTGATCAGTGGCCTGGCCTTGAGCCTGTTGGCGTGCAGCAGCCTGTTCGCGGCCGAAAAGACCCTGCGCCTGGGCATCGAGGCGGCGTACCCGCCATTTGCCTTCAAGACCGCCGAGGGCAAGATCGGTGGTTTCGACTACGACATCGGCAATGCCCTGTGCGCGCAGATGCAGGTCAAGTGCGAGTGGATCGAGGGCGAGTTCGACGGCCTGATTCCTTCGCTGAAGGTGAAGAAGATCGACGCTGCGCTGTCCTCCATGACCATTACCGCCGAGCGCCGCAAATCCGTGGATTTCACCCACAAGTACTACTTCACGTCGTCGCGCCTGGTGATGAAGAAGGGCGCCGAGGTGGACGACCAGTACGCCAGCCTCAAGGGCAAGACCGTGGGCGTGCAGCGCTCCACCACCACCGACCGCTATGCCACGGAGGTGTTCGAGCCCAAGGGCATCAAGGTGGTGCGCTACAGCAACAACGAGGAGATCTACATGGACCTGGCGGCCGGGCGCCTGGACGCGATCTTTGCCGACAGCATTCCGCTGGCCGACTTTCTGTCGATGCCCCGGGGGGCCGACTACGCCTTTGTCGGGCCTGAGCTCAAAGATCCGAAGTACGTCGGCGAGGGCGCCGGGATTGCCGTGCGCAAGGGCAACAGTGAACTGGTGGGCGAGTTGAACAAGGCCATCGAGGATATTCGGGCCAATGGTGAATATCAGAAGATCCAGGCCAAGTACTTCAAGTCGGATATCTATGGGGATTGAGACATTGTGGCGTTCTTGAGGACGCCTTCGCGAGCGAGCTCGCTCCTACAGGTGTTGTGCAATTCCGCGTAGGAGCGAGCTTGCTCGTGAACCTTTATTGTCCCTTCAATTCCTTCAGGTGCTTGTACACCGTCGCCCGGCCCATGTTCAGCACGTTGGCCACGTAGTTGGAGGCGCTCTTGCCCTTGAAGGCGCCCTCGGCGTGCAGCGCCAGCACCAGTTCGCGCTTGTGATCGCGGGTCAGCAGGTTCAGCCCCAGCTGGCGCTCGCGCAGCCAGTTGTGCAGGAAGGTGTTGATCCGCTCCTGCCAGTCATCGCGAAACAGCGAGTCGGGCTGGGGAATCAGTTTGCTCGGCGACAGAAACAGGTCCAGCGCCGCCTTGGCGTTTTCGAACAGCGAGATGTTCAGGTTGATGCACAGCACCGCCTGGGGCTGACCCTGGCTGTCGCGCAGCACGCTGCTGAGGCTGCGGATCTTCTGTCCGTCCCAGTTGAGCTTTTCATAGGGGCCGATGTTGCGTTCGTCGCGGTCGCCGCTGAGCAGGTCTTCCAGGGCTGCGTCGTCGCCCACTTCGCGTTTGGACAGGTTGTTGGCGATGTAGTCGATCTTCTGTGTACGCAGGTCGTGGAGCACCACCTCGGCATGGGGGAAGAACAGGGTGGCAATGGCATCGGCAATCGCCCGGAAATTGTCCAGGGCAGGGTCCTTTGCAGGTGAGGTCATGGTCGTACTCCAGGCAGCTTCAGCGCCCGCCGGCAGCGGGCGCTGGGAGTGTGCCGCAATCGTTGGGGGCGCCTCAACCGGTGGTTCGGTCGAGGCGGGCCGGGGAGAGCATGGCAGGCGTGAGGCCGAAGCGGGTCAGGTGTTCCGGCAAGGGGGCACCTCGCACCAGGGCGGCGCTGGCCTGGCCCATGGCCGGCGAGGTCTGGATACCGTAGCCGCCCTGGCCGGCAACCCAGAACAGCCCCGGAACCTGCAGGTCGAAACCGGCCAGCAGATCGCCGTCGCTGACAAAGCTGCGCAGCCCGGCCCAGGTCCGGGTCGGACGACGGATGCTCAGGGTGGTGGCTTCTTCGATCTGGTGGATACCCAGGGCAATGTCCAGTTCTTCGGGTTGCACATCGTGGGGTTCAACCGGATCGGCATTGGCCGGTGAGCCGAGGAACATGCCGGCGTCGGGCTTCATGTAGAAGGATTCATCCAGGCTCACCAGCATTGGCCAGTGGTGAAAGTCCAGGCCTTCGGCGGCGGCGAAGATGAAAGCCGCGCGGCGCTTGGGCTGCAGGCCCAGGGCGCGGGCTCCGGCCATTGTGCCGATGTGGTCGGCCCAGGCCCCGGCGGCATTGATCAACACCGGCGCACTGAACGCCTGAGCGGCCGTTCGCACCTGCCACTGCCCTTGGCTGTCGCGCTCGATCCCCAGCACTTCATGGTCGGTGCAGACCTGGCCCTGGTTGCGGCGGATGCCCCGCAGGTAGCCCTGGTGCAGGGCGTCGGTGTCGATATCGCTGGCGCTGGGGTCGTAGAGCGCGCCATGGACCTTTTCCCGGCGCAGGATCGGCAGGCGCGCGCAGGCTTCGTCGGCGCTCAGCAGTTGCATCTCCGGCACCGTGGCCCTGGCGCTCAGGTACTGGTTGTTCAGCTCGGCCGGATCACCGTTGAAGTCCACGGTCATTTCACCCCGCGGGGTCAGCAGCGGGTGCTCGCAGAAACCCTGCGGCGGGTGGTCGAAGAAGGCCCGGCTGGCCAGGGTCAGGGCGCGCACCTGGGCGGTGCCGTAGGCGGCGGTATAGAGCGCCGCGGAGCGGCCGGTGGAGTGATAGGCGGGATGGGATTCACGTTCCAGCACAACCACCCGGCCATGGGGCGACAGCCAGTAGCCGGTGGACGCGCCGGCGATACCGCCGCCAATGATGATGAAATCTGCCTGGATCATTCGAAGCTCCGCAATAGGGGCGAGCAGCAGTGGTTACTGCGCGCGCCGCAGGTGGTACAGGGCATTGGCCAGGGCGATGTCTTCCAGGCCCAGGCCGATGGAACGGAAGAACACCGGGCGTTCGGCATCCGGGAGCGGGGCCTGTTCGCTGAGCAGCTCCGGCAGGTCGCCGAGAATCGCCGCACTGTCCCAGCCGTGCTGTTCGCCGGCGATCAGCATTTCACCGGCGCAGCCCGGCGTGGTGCGCCGGTAGTCGCAGTAGACCTGCATCTGTGCCAGGGCCGCGGGCGGCACTTCGTGGGCCCGTGGCGCATTGGTGCTGATGGAGGTGATCAGCGCCGGCTTGCCGAGGCTGCTCGGATCCAGCACGGGGCCGGCGGACGAGGTGCAGAGCATGATCACGTCGGCGCCCTCGGTGGCGTCCTCAAGCCGGGCCACCAGTTGCAAGCGCGGGTCGAGGGCTTGCAGGCGGGCAAGCTCCGCGGCGGGCTTGCTCGCCAGGCTCGGGGAGTAGAGGCGGATGCTCTGCCAGGGGCGCAGGTGCTGCACATAGCGCAAGTGCGCCTGGGCCACCGCGCCGCTACCGATGATCGCCAGGTGCCGGGTTGTGGGGGGCGCCAGGGCGTCGACCGCGACCGCTGTGGTGGCCGCGGTACGGGCGGTGGTCAGTTCGGCGGCGTCGCACAGCAGCAACGGCTGGCCGCTGTCCATGGACATCAGCAACGTCCAGGCGGTGACCAGCGCACCTTGGGTACGGACGATGTAGGGCGAGGTCTTGACCCCGTACACCCGGTCTTCGGCCAGCACCCCCAGGTAATTGATGAAGTCGCCGGCCCCCTGGGGAAACTCCACCAGTTGTTGCGCCGGTTGCACAGCGAGCCCGGCAGCCAGGTCGCGGAACAGTTTGCGCAGGATCTGCGGCACGTCGATGCGTTCGAGCAATTGACGGGCCTCGGGGCGGGCAATCACGTAAGGCGTGCTGGACATGCAAGGGCTCCCAGGATTTAAACTAATTTGTCTATTATGGACTTTTAGTTTTGGTGGGCAATATCCAGGCGAAAAAAAACGCAGCCTGTGGTCGGGCTGCGTTTCTTCAGGTTGCCGGGGCGCTGCGGGTGCGCCGGCCGTCAGGCTTGCGGGCGCTTGCGCTCCACCGGGCGCAGCAGTTCGGCGGGCGGCATCTCGCAGCTGATCTTGCGGCCCAGCAGGGCTTCGATCGATGGCAGCTGGTAGGAGTCGTCTTCGCCGGCGAAGCTGATGGATACGCCGTCGGCACCGGCGCGACCGGTCCGGCCGATGCGGTGCACGTAGTCGTCCGGCACTTCCGGCAGGGTGAAGTTGATCACGTGGCTGATGCCGTCGATGTGGATGCCGCGGCCGGCCACGTCGGTGGCCACCAGGACCCGGATCTTGCCTTCGCGGAAGCCTTCCAGGGTCTTGATCCGCTTGTGCTGCGGCACGTCGCCGGACAGCTGGGCGGCGTTCACCCCATCGCGTACCAGGCGTTCCTCGATGCGTCGCACTTCATCCTTGCGGTTGGCGAAGACCATCACCCGTTCCCAGCCGTTGTCGGTGACCAGGTTGTACAGCAGCTTGTACTTGTCGGCGCCGGCCACGGCATAGATGTGCTGTTCGACGTTGGCGTTGGCGACGTTCTCGGCTTCGATCTCGACGATGGCCGGGTCGGTGGTCCATTGCTTGGCCAGGTTCATCACGTCTTCGGTGAAGGTGGCGGAGAACAGCAGGGTCTGGCGCTCGCTCTTGGGGGGCGTCTGGCGAATGATCTGCCGTACCTGCGGGATGAAGCCCATGTCGAGCATGCGGTCGGCTTCGTCCAGCACCATCACTTCGACCATGTCCAGGTGCACGTCGCCGCGCTGGTTGAAGTCCAGCAGGCGGCCCGGGGTGGCGACCAGGATGTCGCAGTGGCGCGCTTCCAGGTGCTTGAGCTGCTTGTCGAAATCCATGCCGCCAACGAAGATCATGACGTTGAGGCCGGTGTACTTGGTCAGCGCCGCGGCATCCTTGGCGATCTGTACCACCAGCTCCCGGGTCGGAGCGATGATCAGCGCCCGTGGTTCGCCCATGTAGCGCTCCTTGGGCGGCGGGGTCTGCAGCAGCTGGGTGATGATCGACACCAGGAATGCGGCGGTCTTGCCGGTACCGGTCTGGGCCCGGCCGATGGCGTCCTTGCCCGCCAGGGTATAGCCCAGCACCTGGGCCTGGATTGGCGTGCAATAGGGAAAGCCCAGGTCCTGGATGGCGTGCATCAGTTCCGGAGCGAGCTTGAAGTCGTGGAAGCGGGTCTTGCCTTCCTGGGGTTCGACCACGAAGTCTTCGAGTTTCCAGGTGCTGACCGGCGGTTTCGGCGCGCGCGGGCGACGCGGCTGCTCAGCTTTGGGTTGCTCGGCCTTGGGCTTCTCTTGGCGTGGGGCTTTGGGAGCGGAAGGGGTGGCCGGTGTGTTCACCGGTTCTTTTTTAGCTGCGGTAGCGGGTGCGCTCCGTTCCGGCTGACGGCCGTCATGACGGCTGCTGGAACTGGGGGAGGGGGCACTGGGGCTTGGCGCGAGCGGCTCAGCCTCGCTTTTACCGAAGATTTTCTTGAGTGCTTTGAGCACGGTCATCTCATCAATTGGTTAAGGAATGTACGCCGGCCAGTGTAATGCAAGAAGCGGGCGCGGCGTAGTCTGTTGCTCGCCGGGGGCACGGCGCGCGGATTTTCTAGCGCAAGCGCTCGCTCAGCCAGGTGCCGATGTCGCGGATTTCCTCTGGTAACACCTCGTGTTCCATTGGGTATTCCTGCCATGTCACGGTGACACCATGCTGCTTCAGGTACTCATAAGCGGTACGGCCCATGGCGTTCTGCACCACTTCGTCGTACTGGCCGTGCAGGCAAAGCACCGGAATCCGCTGTTGGCTGGCCGATAGTTGCAGTTCATCGCTGAAGGTCGGGGCATAGGTGGACAGGGCAAGTACGCCACCCAATGGACCCTGCCATTTGAGGAAGGCGGTGTGCAGTACAACGGCGCCACCCTGGGAGAAGCCGGCGAGGAAAATTCGCGATGCGTCTATTCCGCTGGTGCGTTGTTCTTCGATCAGTCTGATGACCTCATCAGACGATTCCTCGAGCTGTTCACGGCTGATGGCGCGGGCCGGGTTCATGGCCAGAATGTCGTACCAGCTGGGCATGGCATATCCGCCATTGATGGTCACTGCCCGGGTCGGCGCCTGGGGCAATACGAAGCGCGTGCTCAGCAGGGTTTCCTGCAGCATCTCGGCTACCGGCAGGAAGTCGTAACGGTCCGCTCCCAGGCCGTGAAGCCAGATCACACAGGCATCTGCGGGCTTGCTGGGCTGAAGAATCAAGGGCTCGGTCATGGCTGCTCCATTTGTGTGCGTGCGCGCTGATTGAGTGCGTGAGTGAAGGGCGCGCCCGGTTGATCGGTGAAGAAGATGTCGCACGGTTGAACGTTTTACTGTTGACCACTGGCTGAAACGCTTTAGCCGGGACTGTGGTACGGGCTTTGCTATGGCTCAGAAAGAGGAGTCCAGGTGAAAGCCCTGTCCGCCGGCGGTAACACTAACAGGCTACCGCAGGCGATGGGATAGCCAGCCTCCTCTGATGAAGGTTCGCCACTGGCCGCTACGGGCTTTGCGAACTGCGAAGGGCTACAGCCCGTTCGGCCGATTGGTGAGATGTAGGCCCCCTATTACGTGGATTTCTCCTACTAGACTCATAGCTAAGGTCTTACGCCGCTTGACCCCATAAAAAAGCCGACACGGGTCAACAGCGCCTCATGAGGGTGCGGCAGGACTCAAGCTCCGACACAACAAGAGCAAAATTGGAGGTTTGAATGAAGATGTTGAAATCCACCCTGGCTGCCGTCACGGCAGCAACGGTGCTGGGTATGAGCGGTTTCGCACAGGCGGGTGCGACCCTCGATGCAGTACAGAAGAAAGGATTCGTGCAATGCGGCGTCAGTGACGGTTTGCCGGGCTTCTCGGTACCGGATGCCACCGGCAAGATCCTCGGCATCGATGCCGACGTTTGCCGCGCGGTGGCGGCTGCGGTGTTCGGCGATGCGACCAAGGTCAAGTTCAGCCAGTTGAACGCCAAGGAGCGCTTCACTGCGCTGCAGTCCGGCGAGATCGACGTGCTGTCGCGCAACACCACCTGGACCAGTTCCCGCGATGCGGGCATGGGCCTGGTGTTCGCCGGCGTCACCTATTACGACGGCATCGGTTTCCTGGTGAACAAAAAACTGGGCGTAAAAAGCGCCAAAGAGCTGGACGGTGCGACTATCTGTATTCAAGCCGGTACTACTACCGAACTGAACGTGTCGGACTACTTCCGCGGCAATGGTCTGAAATACACCCCGATCACTTTCGATACCTCTGACGAAAGCGCCAAGTCCCTGGAGTCCGGGCGTTGCGACGTACTGACCTCCGACAAATCCCAGCTCTACGCACAGCGCAGCAAGCTGGCAACCCCTACCGACTATGTCGTTCTGCCGGAAACCATCTCCAAGGAGCCCCTGGGCCCGGTGGTGCGCAAGGGCGACGAAGAGTGGTTCAGCATCGTCAAGTGGACCCTGTTCGCCATGCTCAACGCCGAAGAGGCGGGCGTCACCTCGAAGAACGTCGAGGCTGAAGCCAAATCCACCAAGAACCCTGATGTTGCACGTCTGCTGGGCGCGGACGGTGAATACGGCAAAGACCTGAAGCTGCCGAAGGACTGGGTGGTGCAGATCGTCAAGCAAGTAGGTAACTACGGTGAAGTGTTCGAGAAAAACCTCGGCAAGAGCACGCCACTGGCCATCGACCGCGGCCTGAACGCGCTGTGGAACAACGGCGGCATCCAATACGCACCACCTGTGCGCTGATGGTTCTATCACCCGGCGGGCCAACCGCCGGGTGATGTTCTGTTCCATTATTCCTGGGGCACTTCATGCAAAATACAATCGGCGCACCCAAGCAGAGGCTTAGCCTCAGCGACCCGCGTGTGCGCGCCTGGCTGTTCCAGATCATCACCCTGGTGGCGGTGGTTTCGCTGGGCTGGTTTCTGTTCGACAACACGCAAACCAACCTCCAGCACCGAGGGATCACCTCGGGTTTCGACTTTCTCGAGCGCAGCGCCGGGTTCGGCATCGCGCAACACCTGATTGCCTACACCGAAGCGGACAGTTATGCCCGGGTGTTCGTCATCGGCCTGCTCAACACCCTGCTGGTGACCTTTATCGGGGTGATCCTCGCGACCCTGCTGGGGTTCATCATCGGTGTGGCGCGGCTATCGCCGAACTGGATCATCAGCAAGCTGGCGACGGTGTATGTGGAAGTGTTCCGCAACATTCCGCCGCTGCTGCAGATCCTGTTCTGGTACTTCGCGGTATTCCTGACCATGCCGGGGCCGCGCAACAGCCACAACTTCGGCGATATGTTCTTCGTCAGCAGCCGCGGCCTGAACATGCCGGCGGCGCAGATGGCCCCCGGTTTCTGGGCGTTTGTCGCAAGCCTGGTCCTGGCCATCGGCGCCATCGCGCTGATGTGCCGCTGGGCCAACCGGCGCTTTGAGGCCACCGGCGTGCCTTTTCACAAGTTCTGGAGCGGCCTGGGCCTGCTGTTGGTGATTCCCGCGCTGTGCACGCTGATCTTCGGCTCGCCGGTGCACTGGGAGATGCCGAAGCTGGCGGGGTTCAACTTCGTCGGCGGCTGGGTGCTGATTCCCGAGCTGCTGGCCCTGACCCTGGCCCTGACTGTCTACACCGCGGCGTTCATCGCCGAGATCGTGCGGTCCGGGATCAAGTCGGTGAGCCACGGCCAGACCGAGGCGGCCCGCTCCCTGGGGCTGCGCAACGGCCCGACCCTGCGCAAGGTAATCATTCCCCAGGCCCTGCGGGTGATCATTCCGCCGCTGACCAGCCAATACCTGAACCTGGCGAAGAACTCTTCCCTGGCCGCCGGTATCGGCTACCCGGAAATGGTTTCGCTGTTCGCCGGCACGGTGCTCAACCAGACCGGCCAGGCCATTGAAGTCATTGCCATCACCATGAGCGTGTACCTGGCGATCAGCATCAGCATTTCCCTGCTGATGAACTGGTACAACAAGCGCATTGCGCTGATCGAGCGGTGAGGAAGCGCCCATGACGACTCATACCTTCAAGCCCGATATGCCGCCGCCCAGCCGCAGTATCGGCGTGCTGGCGTGGATGCGCGCCAACATGTTCTCCAACTGGCTCAATACCCTGTTGACCCTGTTTGCCTTCTACCTGATCTACCTGGTGGTGCCGCCGCTGCTGCATTGGGCGATTCTCGACGCCAACTGGGTCGGTACCTCTCGCGCCGACTGCACCAGGGGCGGCGCCTGCTGGGTGTTCATCCAGCAGCGCTTCGGCCAGTTCATGTACGGCTACTACCCGGTGGAACTGCGCTGGCGAGTGGACCTGAGCGTGTGGCTGGCGGTGATCGGTGCCGCACCGTTGTTCATCTCGCGCTTCCCGCGCAAGGCGATCTACGGGCTGTGCTTCCTGGTGGGTTACCCGATCATTGCCTACAGCCTGTTGCACGGCGGTTACCTGGGCCTGAGCACGGTGGCCACCAGCCAGTGGGGTGGCCTGATGCTGACCCTGGTGATTGCCACCGTGGGCATCGCCGGGGCACTGCCGCTGGGAATTCTGCTGGCATTGGGAAGGCGCTCCAACCTGCCGGCGATCCGCGTGGTCTGCGTGACCTTCATCGAGTTCTGGCGCGGCGTGCCGCTGATCACCGTGCTGTTCATGTCCTCGGTGATGCTGCCGCTGTTCCTGCCCGAAGGCATGAATTTCGACAAGCTGTTGCGTGCGCTGATCGGGGTGATCCTGTTCCAGTCGGCCTATGTGGCCGAGGTGGTGCGGGGTGGCTTGCAGGCCATTCCCAAGGGCCAGTACGAAGCGGCTGCGGCCATGGGCCTGGGCTACTGGCGCGCCATGGGCCTGGTGATTCTGCCGCAGGCCCTGAAGCTGGTGATTCCCGGCATCGTCAACACCTTCATCGCCCTGTTCAAGGACACCAGCCTGGTGATCATCATTGGCCTGTTCGACCTGCTCAACAGCGTCAAACAGGCCGCCGCCGACCCCAAATGGCTGGGCATGGCCACTGAAGGCTATGTCTTCGCGGCCCTGGTGTTCTGGATTTTCTGTTTTGGTATGTCCCGCTACTCCATGCACCTGGAGCGTAAGTTGGACACAGGCCACAAGCGTTAGGAGTATCTCCATGAGTGAAGCGAGCAAAAAGCCTGTGGGCCCTGAAGGCATTATTCAGATGCAGGGTGTGAACAAGTGGTACGGCCAGTTCCACGTGTTGAAGGACATCAACCTCAACGTCCGCCAAGGCGAGCGCATCGTGCTGTGCGGGCCTTCGGGGTCGGGCAAATCCACCACCATCCGCTGCCTCAACCGCCTGGAAGAACACCAGCAGGGGCGCATCGTGGTGGACGGCGTGGAACTGACCAACGACCTCAAGCAGATCGAGGCCATTCGCCGGGAAGTGGGCATGGTGTTCCAGCACTTCAACCTGTTCCCGCACCTGACCATTTTGCAGAACTGCACGTTGGCGCCGATGTGGGTACGCAAGATGCCCAAGCGCAAGGCCGAGGAAATCGCCATGCATTACCTGGAGCGAGTGCGCATTCCGGAGCAGGCCAACAAGTACCCGGGCCAGCTTTCCGGTGGCCAGCAGCAACGGGTGGCGATTGCCCGGGCGTTGTGCATGAAGCCTAAGATCATGCTCTTTGACGAGCCCACCTCGGCCCTCGACCCGGAGATGGTCAAGGAGGTGCTGGACACCATGATCGGCCTGGCCGAAGACGGCATGACCATGCTCTGCGTGACTCACGAAATGGGCTTTGCCCGCACCGTGGCCAACCGGGTGATCTTCATGGACAAGGGCGAGATCGTCGAGCAGGCGGCGCCCAACGACTTCTTCGACAACCCGCAGAACGACCGTACCAAGCTGTTCCTGAGCCAGATCCTGCATTGATGCTGCAGCGGGGCCTGCGCTGACGATAAACCCGGACTGGCTCCGGGTTTATTTTTGCCCGGCGTTCAACGGCCGGCAGCGCCGAGCTGTGGTTCGGGTTGGTCGCTCAAGGCTGAGGGCGCCAGTTGCGGTTCGCTGAGCTCCAGTACGTCCTTCATCAACTGCGGGTGGCGATCCAGCAGGCGCATCAGCATGTACAGCGGTTGAGGGGCACCGACTTCGCCGCGCTCATAACGGGAAAAGGCATTGTGCCCGCCACCCGACAGCAGCCTGACCGCTTCTTTCTGGGAAAGGTGCAGCTTGCGGCGGATGCGCTTCATGTCGGCGGCGACGATCTGCCGGTAATCCTCCAGCAATTGGTCGCCCGCGGCGGCGTAACGTTCTGCGCTCGGTGCGTCGAATTCGATTTCACCGCATTCCTGGCATTCCCAACCCGCCAGGCCATGGAGGTGATGCTGCAGATGCCGGTAGTCGATGAGCTCGCTGCGCTGCTCGAACGCCAGCATGCCGGTGGGAGCGCCGCAGCTGTAGCACTGTTGTCGTTTCATGCTTGTGCCTCCTTGAAGGAGATCACTGGAGGCCCTATGCCGGGGCGCTGGGTGATCTTGATGTAGAGCGTCCGGTTATCGATGCCGGTGTAATACACGTCCTGCCACACCCGGTGATCGTGATAGGTGGTCATCGATTTGTAGAACATGCTGCCCTGGAGTCCGGCTATCACTCGTTGCATGGCCGCCAAGGACAATCCGAGTTCCTTGCCACAGAGCAACGCGCTTCGAGTGAAGGCTTGTGCCCCTTGCCGAACGACCTGTGCCTTGATCAGCGACAGGTCATAGTGAGGTGTTTTCTTTTCCATGAGACACCCTTGAGGCTTGATTGAAATTACCCTTATAGGGTTTTTTGTCAAGGCCTGGCTGAAATGGTGAAAGTGCCTGCTCCAGCCTAAAACGTTGAACTCTGGGAAAGGTCTGAATACCATGCCAGGCAATTCGTCCGATGATTGGATGAAAGAGTGAGTTCAATGAGCGAAATATCCCCCCTGATCAAACGTTCCCTGGTCGACCAGGCCCTGGAGCAATTGCGCCTGCGCATCACCAATGGCGCCTGGGTCGTGGGCCAGCGCCTGCCCACCGAACCGGAACTGGCCAGTGAGCTGGGCATCAGCCGCAACACCGTGCGCGAGGCCCTGCGAGTACTGGCGTTTTCCGGGCTGATCGAGATCCGCCAGGGTGACGGCAGTTACCTGCGGGCGGTGGCCGATCCCTTGGACATGCTCCAGGCACTGTCCCAGTGCTCCCTGGAGCAGGCCCGGGAAACCCGCCACATTCTGGAAGTTGAGGCCGTCGGCCTGGCCGCCCTGCGCCGTACCGACGAGGACCTGCACGCCCTGAGCGATGCGCTGGCCGTGAGCGGCGGGCACTTTCATGGCGAGCTGGAAAGCTATATCGCCTGCGACCTGGTGTTTCACCAGCGCCTGGTGGACGCCGCCCACAACCCGACCCTCAGCCAGCTGTATCGCTATTTCTCCAGCGTGGTCGGCGCCCAGTTGCGCCAGACCCTGACCGTGACCCCCAGGCGTCAGGAAGTCTTCGATCGGCACCAGCACCTGCTGGATGCCATCGAGCAACGCGACCCCGAACGAGCCAAGAACATTTCCCGCCAGCTGATCAACGAATCCTGAGTCCGAGACCTCCATGTCCAATCAAACGGTACCTGCGAATACCCCGTCCTCGCCTCGGCGTTCCGCCGAGCTCGAGGAGCTGCTGATCGACGCCGAGGCTGATGATGAGGAGGTGCAGCAGGCTCCACCGCCTCTGCAGCGCCCCTGGCTGTTGCTGCTGGGGCTGATCCTGGTGGCGCTGAACCTGCGTCCGGCGCTGTCGAGCATGGCGCCACTGCTCAGTGATGTGTCGCAGCACCTGGGGCTATCGGCCGCCAAGGCCGGGCTGCTGACTACCTTGCCGGTGCTGTGCCTGGGGCTGTTCGCGCCTTTGGCGCCGCTGCTGGCCCGGCGCTTCGGCGCCGAGCGGGTGGTGCTGGGCATCCTCATGACCCTGGCCCTGGGCATTGTGCTGCGTAGTTCCTTCGGTGAGGTCGGAGTGTTTGCCGGGAGCATCCTGGCCGGCGCCAGCATCGGCGTGATCGGGGTGCTGCTGCCGGGTATCGTCAAGCGTGACTTCGCCCGGCACGCGGGCACCATGACCGGGGTCTACACCATGGCCCTGTGCCTGGGCGCGGCGATGGCGGCGGGGGCCACGGTGCCTCTGAGCCAGCATTTCGGGGGCAGTTGGGCCATGGGGCTGGGCTTCTGGGTGGTGCCGGCGCTGGTGGCGGCCCTGTTCTGGTTGCCTCAGGTGGGGCACAAGCACGGTGCTCACCATGTGGCCTTTCGCGTGCGCGGCCTGTTGCGGGACCGCCTGGCCTGGCAGGTAACCCTGTACATGGGCCTGCAATCCTCCCTGGCGTACATCGTGTTTGGCTGGTTGCCGTCGATCCTGATCGGCCGTGGGCTGACCCCGACCCAGGCCGGGCTGGTGCTGTCCGGTTCGGTGATCGTGCAATTGGCCAGTTCTCTGGCGGCGCCCTGGCTGGCGACCCGGGGCAAGGACCAGCGCCTGGCCATCGTGATTGTCATGCTGATGACCCTGGGCGGCCTGTTCGGTTGCCTGTACGCGCCCATCGAGGGCCTGTGGGGCTGGGCGGTCCTGCTGGGCCTGGGGCAGGGCGGTACCTTCAGCCTGGCCCTGACCCTGATCGTGCTGCGTTCCCGGGACCCCCATGTGGCGGCCAACCTGTCGAGCATGGCCCAGGGCATCGGCTACACCCTGGCTTCCATGGGGCCGTTTGCGGTGGGCCTGGTGCACGACTGGACCGGGGGCTGGAACGCTGTGGGCTGGATTTTCGCGGTGTTGGGCTGCGGTGCGATCATTGCCGGGCTGGGCGCCGGTCGTTCGCTGCATGTGCAGGTGCAGAGCGAGAGAATCTGACGGGCCTTGCTTGTGCTATTTGCCCGGTAAATGCCGATAGTGTTCGCCGGGGTTGCGGATTATTGTGCTGCATCCCCCTTGCCCTTTCGGAGTCCGTTCATGAGTGATGCCCATCGCGCCCTGATCACCGAGTTCTATCAGGCTTTCCAGCGCCTGGATGCCGAGGCCATGAGCGCCTGCTACACCGAGGATGTGCTGTTCAGTGACCCGGCGTTCGGCGAGTTGCGCGGGCGTGATGCCGGCGATATGTGGCGCATGCTCACCTCCCGTGCCAAGGACTTTTCCCTGACTTTCGATCAGGTGCGTGCCGACTCGAATTCCGGCGGCGCGCACTGGGTTGCCACCTACCTGTTCAGCCAGACCGGCAATACGGTGATCAACGATATCCAGGCCCGGTTCGTGTTTCGCGACGGCAAGATCTGCGAGCATCACGATCAGTTCGACATGTGGCGTTGGGCGCGCCAGGCCCTGGGCACCAAGGGCCTGCTGCTGGGCTGGACGCCGCTGCTCAAGAATGCTGTTCGAGCCCAGGCGCGCAAGGGGCTCAAGGCCTTCCAGAGCGGTCGCTGAAAGCCATCCTCTGCTAAGATCGCGGCTTGTTATCCACAGGCCTCGATACCTTTTGTGACCAGCCCTCTTTCATCCTCCAGTGCCGAAACGGCGCAGCCTGCCACTGACGCCAAGCCCTGGTTCGTGTATCTGGTGCGGGCGGCCAACGGTGCCCTGTACTGCGGTATCAGCGACGACCCGGTGAAGCGCTTCGCCAAGCACCAGAGCGGCAAGGGCGCGCGTTTCTTTCTCTCCAGCCCGGCGGTGGCGCTGGTCTATACCGAGGCTTGCCGGGACAAGGGCGAAGCCTTGCGCCAGGAGCGGTTGATCAAGAAGCTCAGGAAGAGTGCCAAGGAATGCCTGGTGGCTTCGGCCACCGCCGCGGCATCAATCTGACTGATAGGTTCTCATCAGCCGGATCTGTAGGCCGTCCACGGATTGCGCGCTAAGCTCAGCGCTCTCCCTCTTCCGGCGGACCCCAGCATGTCAGAGTTGATTCTCCACCATTACCCGACCTCTCCCTTTGCGGAAAAAGCCCGCTTGCTGCTGGGTTTCAAAGGGCTGTCCTGGCGCTCGGTGAAGATTTCCCCGGTGATGCCCAAGCCCGACCTGACCGCCCTGACCGGTGGCTATCGTAAGACCCCGGTGTTGCAGGTCGGCGCGGATATCTATTGCGACACGGCCTTGATCGCGCGGCGCCTGGAGCAGGAAAAATCCTCGCCTGCGCTGTTTCCCGAAGGCCAGGAAATGATCAGTGCGGCCTTCGCCGCCTGGGTCGATTCGGTAGTGTTCCAGCACGCGGTGACCCTGGTATTCCAGCCTGAATCCGCAGCCGTGCGTTTCGGCAAGCTGCCGCCGGAAGCGGTCAAGGCCTTCATGGCCGACCGTGCCGGGCTGTTCAGTGGCGGCAGCGCCAGCCGGCTGCCTCTGGAGGTGGCCAAGCATCAGTGGCCGACCCTCATGGCGCGCCTGGAGCAGCAGTTGCAGCGCGAGCCCGGGGACTTCCTGTTTGGCCAACCGTCGATTGCCGATATTGCCTTGGCTCACCCGCTGTGGTTCCTCAAGGGCACGCCGGTGACCGCGCCGCTGGTGGACGACTACCCGGCGGTTGCTGGCTGGCTGGCGCGGGTCCTGGCTTTTGGGCATGGCTCCTTCACCGAAATGAGCGCCGAAGAGGCCCTCGAGGTCTCGCGCAGTGCCACCCCGGCGGCGCTGCCGGATGAACAGTTCGTCGACCCCAACGGCTTCAAGGCGGGCCAGCAGGTGGTGATTGCCGCGACTGACTACGGTGTCGACCCGGTGGCGGGCGAGTTGCTGTTCGCCGGTACTGAAGAGCTGATCCTGCGCCGTGAAGATCCACGTGCCGGTGTGGTCCACGTGCACTTCCCACGGCTGGGCTTTCGCATCCAGGCCCAGTGATGCATATCTGCAGGAGCTGGCTTGCCTGCGAAGGCGTTCCCAGAGCGGCCGCCCCCTTCGCTGGCAAGCGAAACGGCTCCTAGGGCTTCAGCGCGGCCATGATTGCGTCGGGGTCGTAGGTGCGGATCAGGGTGCCATTCACGTCCAGGATCGGAATCCCGGCACCGCCCAGGGCGGTGTAGGCCTGGCGTGCCGCGGCGTCTTTCTCGATGTCGAATTCCCGGAAGGGAATGCCCTTCTGATCGAGAAAGCGCCGGGTGGCCTTGCAGTAGCCGCACCAGTCGGTGGCGTACAGCACCACCCGGGCATGCTCGCGGGTCTCTTCGCTGACCATTGCCGAAGGGTTGAACAGCCGTTCGATCTTGCCCCAGTGCTGGTAGGTCACCACCACCAGCAGGATCAGCAGGAACTTCTTCAATACCCCCTGGAGCATCAGTTACGGCGCTTGAGCTGGTCGGTCAGTTGGGTGGGCAGGCCCTTGATGATCAGGGTCCCGGCTTCTTCGTCGTACTCGATCTTCGAACCCAGCAGATGGGCCTCGAAACTGATGGACAGGCCCTCGGCGCGACCGGTGAAGCGGCGGAACTGGTTCAGGGTGCGCTTGTCCGCCGGGATCTCCGGCGACAGCCCGTAGTCCTTGTTGCGGATGTGATCGTAGAACGCCTTGGGGCGATCCTCGTCGATCAGTTCCGAGAGTTCTTCCAGGCCCATGGGTTCGCCGAGCTTGGCCTGGCTGCTGGCGTAGTCCACCAGGGTCTTGGTCTTCTCCCGGGCCGAGTCTTCCGGCAGGTCCTCGCTTTCCACGAAGTCGCTGAAGGCCTTGAGCAGGGTGCGGGTCTCGCCCGGGCCGTCGACACCTTCCTGGCAGCCGATGAAGTCGCGGAAATACTCCGAGACCTTCTTGCCGTTCTTGCCCTTGATAAAGGAGATGTACTGCTTGGACTGCTTGTTGTTCTGCCATTCGGAGATGTTGATCCGCGCCGCCAGATGCAACTGGCCCAGGTCCAGGTGGCGCGACGGCGTCACGTCCAGCTGGTCGGTCACCGCCACGCCCTCGCTGTGGTGCAGCAGGGCGATCGCCAGGTAGTCGGTCATGCCTTGCTGGTAGTGGGCGAACAGTACGTGGCCGCCCACCGACAGGTTGGACTCTTCCATCAGCTTCTGCAGATGCTCCACCGCCACCCGGCTGAACGCGGTGAAGTCCTGGCCGCCGTCCAGGTACTCCTTCAGCCAGCCGCTGAAGGGGAACGCACCGGACTCGGGGTGGAACAGGCCCCAGGCTTTGCCCTGTTTGGCGTTATAGCTTTCATTGAGATCGGCGAGCATGTTCTCGATGGCCGCGGACTCTGCCAGTTCGGAATCGCGGGCGTGCAGGACTGCTGGGCTGCCGTCGGGTTTTTTGTCGATCAGGTGGACGATGCAATGACGGATCGGCATGGGCTTCTCGGCTGATTGAAGGGGGAGGGCGGGCTCCCCGAAAAAGTGCCCAGTGTACCGCACCCGCTGGTTTTGGCGCGGTTTGCGGGGTGATGAACGGCTCGTCGGTAAGGCTTATGCATTTTTTTACCGATTTAGAGCAATAAAGCTGACCAAATGGCTAGGTAGAGGCGGATATTTCCCCGTCTGTGTGCTAGTTTTGCCCCGTCTTACGCGATGTCTCAGCGTTAAGCGTGCATTCAGCATTTGTCGGGTCGAACCAAACCCTGATTTCGGTATCTATAACCCCGATCTGTCGTGGTTGTAACCGGGGTGCCAGATTCACAAGATCTGGCTCGATGGCTGACACTGCACTCTGCAATCCAAATGAATTTGATAGGGAAGGAACACCACAATGGCTATTACTAAAGACCAACTGATCGCTGATATCGCTGAAGCTATCGACGCGCCGAAAACCACCGCGCGTAACGCCCTGGACCAACTGGCTCAGATCGTTGCTGATCAATTGGAAAATGGCGGCGAAATCACTCTGCCAGGTATCGGCAAACTGAAAGTGACCGAGCGTCCTGCCCGTACTGGCCGTAACCCATCGACTGGCGCTGCCATCGAAATCGCTGCCAAGAAAGTTATCAAGCTGGTTGTGGCTAAAGGCCTGACCGACGCTGTTAACAAGTAATACTTGCAGTGAAACCGTGCTCAGAAGTCTTCCGGGCACGGTTTGTGTGATACCGATTCACGCAAGGTGAATCGTCTTTGAATTCCCCGCCTCTCTAGTTCTTCCTAACCCAGCGTTCCTGACCCCAGGCCTGTTGCTGTGCCTTGTCCTTGAAGGTCCAGGCGACGAAGCGGCTCTGTTTCTGCCCCTGGGACATTTCCACCACCTGGCTTTCCAGGGCTCCGGCCTTTTTCAGCGCGCTTTCAATCGCCGGCAGGTTAGAGGCCTTCGACACCAGGGTGCTGAACCACAGTACCTGTTGGCCGACGCTGGCGCTTTCACTGATCAACTGGCTGACAAAGCGGATCTCGCCGCCTTCGCACCAGAGCTCCCGGGCCTGCCCGCCGAAATTCAGCACCGGCAATTTGCGCTTGGGGTCGGCCTTGCCCAGGGCCCGCCATTTACGCTGGCTGCCGCGGGTGGCTTCGTCCAGGGAGGCATGGAAGGGCGGGTTGCACATCGTCAGGTCGAAACGCTCGGTGCTGTCCAGCAGGCCGGTGAGGATCTGCTTGGGATTGCCCTGCTGGCGCAGGCTGATGGCCTTGTTCAAGTCGTTGGCCTGGACAATCGCCTTGGCCGCGGCCAGGGCGGTGCTGTCGATGTCCGAGCCGAGGAACTGCCAGCGGTAGTCGCTGTAGCCGATCAGGGGGTAGATGCAGTTGGCGCCGACGCCGACATCCAGGACCCGCACGGCCGCGCCACGAGGGATTTCACCCTGGTTGTGGCTGGCCAGCAGATCGGCGAGGAAGTGCACATAGTCAGCGCGACCGGGCACTGGTGGGCAGAGGAAGTCCGCCGGAATATCCCAGTGGGCGATGCCGTAGAAGGCCTTGAGCAGGGCCCGGTTGAATACCCGCACGGCGGCCGGGTCGGCAAAGTCGATGCTTTCCTTGCCGTAGGGATTGAGGATCACGAACTGCCCCAACTCCGGGGTGCTCTTGATCAGTTGCGGGAAGTCGTAACGCCCCTGGTGACGATTGCGCGGATGCAGGCTGGCCTTTTCCCGGGGCGTGGCGGCTTTGGCTGGGGAGGCAGGCTTGGGTTTTTTGCGCGCAGGCTTGGGGGTGTTGGGGGCGGTCATGGGGGATCGATTCGGGGCTGGTTCAAAGTGGCGGGCATTGTCCCATATCTTGCGGCGTTGGGGCGGGAGGCTTCGCCGCCGGCAAGCCGGCTCCTGGCAAACCACCGCGTAACGCTTTCGCTGGCTTGCCAGCGAAAGCGATTTGCCGCCAATAAAAAAGGGAGGCCTTTGCGGCCTCCCTCTTTCACACTGCGCGAATCGCCGTTACAGGCTGGAGATCCGTGCGTGCTGCTCCGCCAGCTTGCCCAGGGCCTGTTCGGCCTCGGCCAGTTTGGCGCGTTCCTTCTCGATCACTTCGGCCGGGGCCTTGTCGACGAAGGCCGGGTTGGACAGCTTGCCGCCCACGCGTTGCACTTCGCCTTGCAGGCGCTGGATTTCCTTGTCCAGGCGCGCCAGTTCGGCGCCCTTGTCGATCAGGCCGGCCATCGGCACCAGCACTTCCATCTCGCCCACCAGCGCCGTGGCGGACAGCGGTGCTTCGTCGCCGGCAGCCAACACAGTGATGGACTCGAGACGGGCCAGCTTCTTCAGCAAGGCTTCGTTCTCGGTCAGGCGACGCTGGTCTTCGGCGCTGACGTTCTTCAGGAACAGGGCCAGGGGCTTGCCCGGGCCGATGTTCATTTCCGCGCGAATGTTGCGCGTGCCGAGCATCAGGCCCTTGAGCCATTCGATGTCGTCCTCGGCGCCTTGGTCGATGCGGGTTTCGTTAGCCACCGGCCAAGGTTGCAGCATGATGGTCTTGCCGGTGCTGCCTGCCAACGGCGCCAGGCGCTGCCAGATTTCCTCGGTGATGAACGGCATGAACGGATGCGCCAGGCGCAGCGCCACTTCCAGCACGCGCACCAGGGTGCGACGGGTGCCGCGCTGGCGTTCAACCGGCGAGTTCTCGTCCCACAGCACGGGCTTGGACAGCTCCAGGTACCAGTCGCAGTACTGGTTCCAGATGAACTCGTACAGGGCCTGGGCGGCCAGGTCGAAACGGAACTGGTCGAGTTGGCGGGTGACTTCGGCTTCAGTGCGCTGCAGCTGCGAGATGATCCAGCGGTCCGCCAGGGACAGCTCGTAAGCTTCGCCGTTCTGGCCGCAGTCTTCGCCCTTGTCCAGTACGTAGCGCGCGGCGTTCCAGATCTTGTTGCAGAAGTTGCGGTAACCCTCGACGCGGCCCATGTCGAACTTGATGTCGCGACCAGTGGTGGCCAGGGAGCAGAAGGTGAAGCGCAGGGCGTCGGTGCCGTAGCTGGCGATGCCGTCGGCGAATTCGGCGCGGGTCTGCTTCTCGATGGCTTTCTGCAGTTTGGGCTGCATCAGGCCGGTGGTGCGCTTCTGCACCAGGGTTTCCAGGTCAATACCGTCGATGATGTCCAGCGGGTCGAGGACGTTGCCCTTGGACTTGGACATCTTCTGGCCCTGGCCGTCGCGGACCAGGCCGTGCACGTACACGGTCTTGAACGGAACCTGCGGCGTGCCGTCTTCGTTCTTCACCAGGTGCATGGTGAGCATGATCATCCGGGCGACCCAGAAGAAAATGATGTCGAAGCCGGTGACCAGCACGTCGGTGGGGTGGAAGGTCTTGAGGAAGTCGGTCTGCTCCGGCCAGCCCAGGGTGGAGAAGGTCCACAGCCCCGAACTGAACCAAGTGTCGAGCACGTCGTTGTCCTGCTGCAGGGCAACGTCCGGGCCGAGGTTGTGCTTGGCCCGTACTTCCGCTTCGTCGCGGCCGACATAGACCTTGCCCGACTCGTCGTACCAGGCCGGAATGCGGTGGCCCCACCACAGCTGGCGGCTGATGCACCAGTCCTGGATGTCGCGCATCCAGGAGAAATACATGTTCTCGTACTGCTTGGGCACGAAGGCGATGCGGCCGTCTTCCACAGCGGCGATGGCAGGTTCTGCCAGCGGCTTGGTGGAGACATACCACTGGTCGGTCAGCCACGGCTCGATGACGGTGCCGGAACGGTCGCCCTTCGGCACTTTCAGCGCGTGGTCGTCGACGCTCACCAGCAGGCCGGCGGCGTCGAACGCGGCAACGATCTGCTTGCGTGCTTCGAAGCGGTCCAGGCCCACGTACTCGGCCGGGATCTTGCCGTCGACGCTGTCGTTCAGGCTGCCGTCCAGGTTGAACACCTGGCAGGCCGGCAGTACGGCGGCGTTCTTGTCGAAGATGTTGAGCAGCGGCAGGTTGTGGCGCTTGCCGACTTCATAGTCGTTGAAGTCGTGGGCCGGGGTGATCTTCACGCAGCCGGTGCCGAACTCGGGGTCGCAGTAATCGTCGGCGATGATCGGGATGCGGCGGCCCACCAGGGGCAGCTCGACGAATTTGCCGATCAGGGCCTTGTAGCGCTCGTCTTCAGGGTTCACCGCGACGGCGGAGTCACCGAGCATGGTTTCCGGACGGGTGGTGGCGACGATCAGGTAGTCGTTGCCTTCGGCTGTCTTGGCGCCGTCGGCCAGCGGGTACTTGAGGTTCCACAGGAAACCCTTCTCGTCGTGGTTTTCCACTTCGAGGTCGGAAATCGCCGTGTGCAGCTTGGTGTCCCAGTTCACCAGGCGCTTGCCGCGGTAGATCAGGCCGTCTTCGTGCAAGCGCACGAAGGCTTCCTTCACCGCTTCCGAGAGGCCGTCGTCCATGGTGAAGCGCTCGCGGCTCCAGTCGACGGAGGAGCCCAGGCGGCGGATCTGGCGGCTGATGTTGCCCCCGGACTGATCCTTCCATTCCCAGACTTTCTCGAGGAATTTTTCCCGGCCCAGGTCATGGCGATTCTGGCCCTGGGCTTCGATCTGGCGCTCCACCAGCATTTGCGTGGCGATACCGGCGTGGTCGGTGCCCGGCTGCCACAGGGTGTTGCGACCCTGCATGCGGCGGAAACGGATCAGGGCGTCCATGATCGCGTTGTTGAAGCCGTGGCCCATGTGCAGGCTGCCGGTGACGTTCGGCGGCGGGATCATGATGGTGTAGGAGTCGCCCGCGCCTTGCGGGGCGAAGTAGTTCTCGGACTCCCAGGTCTGGTACCAGGAAGTTTCAATGGCGTGCGGCTGGTAGGTCTTATCCATGCGCGGCGGGACCCTATTGGCATTTATTCAGGAAAAGCCGGGAAGTATAGCGGAGGGGGGCGGCAGCAAGCCACCAGCGGCAAGCGACAAGATGGCCCGGCCCGGCTTTTGCGTGTGGCTTATGGTTTGCCGCTGGTGGTCGCTGCGAGCAGGCGTTCCAGGCGGGCGTCGAGGCGACGCTTGATCTCGGTTTCGATATGCGGCGCGAAGTCGTCGATCACGTCCTGCATGATCAGTTGTGCGGCAGCGCGCAGTTCGCTGTCCAGGTGCAGCAAGGCATCGGCGTTGTTGCTGGCGGTGGCAGGCTTGGCGACGGGGGCCGCCGCTGCAGGTGCTGGAGCGGGTGTTGCCGCTTGAGCCGGCGCGGGGGTGGCCACTTGCGCCGGGGCTGGCGCGGGTTGCGCCTTGGCGGGTGCGGCAGGAGCGGCTTGGGCAGCGGCCGGCTGCTGGTTGCCCACCATGTCGAACAGCAGGGGAATCTGTACTTCGCTGCTGACGGTCTCGGTCAGCAGTGGCGGTTGCAGGTTTTCATCGCCGAGCAGTTTACGGATCGACTCGAGGTCATCCAGCAGGTGCGCGGGCTTTTGCAGCGGATTGGGAGTGTCCATCGGGTGCTCAGAGTCGCTGTAAACGGTGATCTTGCAGAGGATAGCCCTGTTCGCGATAGAAACGGAAACTCTCGCGGGCCGCCTGACGAATAGCGGGGTCTTCCACCACCACCTCGGCAATCCGGGCAAAACGCGGGGCGAAGGCCGGCACTTTCAGGTCCAGGTTCACCAGCAGGTCATTGTGGGGGCCGGGGTCCTGGCCGAGGCCGAGGACGATCAGGCTTTCGGGTTCGCTTTCCGCCGGGCCGTGGGGGACGAAGGTTTCGCCCTTGAAGCGCCACAGGCGGGCATCGAGCTCGTCCCGTTGCTCTGCATCGCTGCAATGCAGGTAGATGCGGTGGCCCATGCGCCAGGCCTTGTCGGTGAGCTTGCAGGCAAAATCCAGGCGCGCCGCAGGGTCCGCGCTGGGAAGAATATAGAAGTCGACTTTGGTCATTGGGCTTCCTGAGCCGAGGAGGGCTCCGCCTTCATGCGGCGCCCCCTGCGGTCATGGTTTTCAGGCTTTGGCGCGGTCCAGCAGGTATTGGGTCAGCAGGGGGACCGGACGGCCAGTGGCGCCCTTGTCCTTGCCACCGCTGGTCCAGGCAGTGCCGGCGATGTCCAGGTGCGCCCAGTTGAGGTTCTTGGTGAAGCGCGAGAGGAAGCAGGCGGCGGTGATGGTGCCGGCCTTTGGCCCGCCGATGTTGGCGATGTCGGCGAACGGGCTGTCCAGTTGCTCCTGGTACTCGTCGAACAACGGCAGTTGCCAGGCGCGGTCGTCGGCTTGCTGGCCGGCGCTGAGCAGTTGGCCGATCAGTTCGTCGTTGTTGCCCAGCAGGCCCGAAGTATGGGCGCCCAGGGCGACCACGCAGGCACCGGTGAGGGTGGCAATATCGATCACGGCCTGTGGCTTGAAGCGCTCGGAGTAGGTCAGGGCATCGCACAGCACCAGGCGGCCTTCGGCGTCGGTGTTGAGGATCTCCACGGTCTGCCCGCTCATGGTGGTGACGATGTCGCCAGGGCGCGCGGCGCCACCGCTGGGCATGTTCTCGGCGCAGGCCAGGATGCACACCAGGTTGATCGGCAGCTTCAGCTCCAGCACGGCGCGCAGGGTGCCGAACACGCTGGCGGCGCCGCCCATGTCGTACTTCATTTCATCCATGCCGGCGCCCGGCTTGAGGCTGATGCCGCCGGTGTCGAAAGTGATGCCCTTGCCCACCAGGGCGAACGGCTTCTCGGACTTCTTGCCGCCGTTGTACTGCATGACGATCAGGCGTGGCGGCTGGTCGCTGCCCTGGCCCACGGCATAGAACGAGCCCATGCCCAGTTCCTTGATCTTCTTCTCGTCGAGGACCTCGACCTTCAGGCCCTTGAACTCCTTGCCCAGGGCCTTGGCCTGTTCGCCGAGGAAGGTCGGGTGGCAGACGTTCGGCGGCAGGTTGCCCAGGTCGCGGGTAAAGGCCATGCCGTTGGCGATGGCCTGGGCATGGGTCACGCCGCGCTGGACTTCGGCTTCGGCGGCCTTGATGGTCAGCAGGGTGATTTTCTTCAGGGCGCGGGGCTCGGCCTTCTGGCTCTTGTAGCGGTCGAAGACATAACCACCGTCCACCAGGGTTTCCGCCAGCAGGCGGGTCTTGCCGTAGCTGTCGCGGCCCTTGACCACGACTTCATCCAGCGCCAGCACGGCGTCGCTGCCGCCCAGGCCCTTGAGGGTGGTGAGCACGCCGCTGATGATCTTGCGGAACGGGCGGTCGCCCAGTTCGCCGTCCTTGCCGGTGCCTACCAGCAGCACCCGCTCGGCCTTGAGCTTGGCCACACCGTGCAGCAGCAGGCTCTGGCCGACCTTGCCGGCCAGGTCGCCGCGCTTGAGTACGGCGCTGATGGCGCCGCCGCTGAGTTCGTCGAGTTGCTTGGCAACGTTGCCGAGTTTGCGGCCTTCGCCGACGGCGACCACCAGGGTGGCGGTCTTCAACGTTTCCGGGCTAACGCTTTTTACAACCAGTTCCATGTCTGGGTCCCTGAATAAATGGTCAAAGAGCGCAGGAGGCTGTCCTGCGCCGAGCTTATCTATATAGAAGAAGACGCCGCATGCTGCCGACGACAAAGCCGCCAGTTTGAACCTCGCCGGTCGCGGCTGACAACCCTCGCATGGGCCAGTTTCGGCGCATTAGAGCGCTGGGTGAGCATCCTCCGTGACAGGCGCGCGCAATCACAGGATAATGCGCCATCTTTTTTCGGCGGCCCTGCGTCTGGGGCCGGCTCGATACGTTTGCTTGTTCGGCCGCCTTAGCCTGACAACCCTGGAGTGTCTGGTTTGATCGTCTTTCGTTATCTGTCCCGCGAAATCCTGCTGACCCTGAGTGCCGTGAGCGCGGTATTGCTGGTCATCATCATGAGCGGGCGCTTCGTCAAGTTCCTCGCGCAAGCCGCCTCGGGGGCCCTGGATCCGGGCTCGCTGTTCCTGATCATGGGGTTTCGCCTGCCGGGCTTCTTGCAACTGATCCTGCCCCTGGGGCTGTTCCTCGGCATTCTCCTGGCTTACGGCCGGCTCTATCTCGAAAGCGAGATGACCGTGCTGTCGGCCACCGGCATGAGCCAGCAGCGCCTGTTGGGCATAACCATGATCCCGGCGGCCCTGGTGGCCCTGCTGGTGGCCTGGCTGAGCCTGAGCCTGGCGCCCCAGGGTGCCAACCAGTTCCAGCTGTTGCTGAACAAGCAGGATGCCCTGACCGAGTTCGACACGCTGGTGGCGGGGCGCTTCCAGGCGCTCAACGACGGTACCCGGGTCACCTACACCGAGCAGTTGTCCGAAGACCGAACCAACCTGGGCGGCGTGTTCATTTCCGAGAAGCGCCTGGGCCAGCAGAAAAAGGACGAGGGCATTTCGGTGCTGGTGGCCGAGAAGGGCCATCAGGACATTCGCCCCGACGGCAATCGCTACCTGATCCTGGAAAACGGCTATCGCTATGACGGCAACCCGGGCGAGGCCAACTACCGGGTGATCAAGTACGACACCTACGGTGTTTTGCTGGAGCGTCCGGACGTCAGCGACGAAGTCACCGATCGCGATGCCATGCCCACCGCTGACCTGATCGGCAAGGATGACCTGCGAGCCCGTGCCGAGCTGCAATGGCGCCTGTCCCTGCCATTGCTGGTGTTCATCGTGACACTGATGGCGGTGCCGTTGTCCCGGGTGAACCCGCGCCAGGGCCGCTTCCTCAAGCTGATCCCGGCGATCCTGCTGTACATGGCTTACCTGACCATCCTGATCGCCGTGCGCGGTGCACTGGAGAAGGGCAAGATTTCCCCGGCCCTGGGGCTGTGGTGGGTGCACCTACTGTTTCTGTTGATCGGCCTCGGCCTGATGTATTGGGAGCCGATGCGCTTGAAAATGGCGAGTCGTCGCAGCGTGAAGGAGATGGCTCGTGGTTAAGCTCGATCGCTACATCGGTAGCAGTGTGTTCATGGCTATCCTGGCGGTCCTGGGGATCATCCTCGGGCTGGCCTCGCTGTTTGCCTTCATCGATGAGATGGGGGCTGTCAACGAAACGTATACCGTGGTGGATGTAATGAGCTACGTGGCCCTCACTGCGCCGCGTCGGGTCTATGAAATGCTGCCGATGGCAGGCCTGATCGGCTGCCTGATCGGCCTTGGCAGCCTGGCCAGTAACAGCGAGTTGACCATCATGCGCGCGGCCGGTGTATCGGTGGGCCGTATTGTCTGGGCGGTCATGAAACCCATGCTGGTGCTGATGCTGGTGGGCGTGCTGGTGGGCGAATACGTAGCGCCGGCCACCGAGACCCAGGCCCAGGCCAGTCGGGCCCTGGCCCAGGGTTCCGGCGATGCCCAGAGTTCCAAGCACGGCCTGTGGCACCGCCAGGGCGATGAATTCATCCATATCAACGCAGTGCAGCCCAATGGCCTGCTCTATGGCGTGACCCGCTACCACTTCGATGACCAGCGCCACATGCTGTCGTCGAGTTTTGCCCGCCAGGCCCGTTTCCACGAGGACTACTGGCAGCTGACGGATGTCACCACCACCTACTTCCGCGACGGTCATACCGAAGTCATCAGCGTGCCCGGCGAACGTTGGGATGTGGCCTTGAGCCCGCAACTGCTGAGCACTGTGGTGATGGCGCCGGAATCCCTGTCCATCAGCGGCCTGTGGGGCTACATCCACTACCTGGCCGACCAGGGCCTGAACAACGGTCGCTACTGGCTGGCGTTCTGGGTCAAGGTCCTGCAGCCGCTGGTGACGGCGGCGCTGGTATTGATGGCCATTTCCTTCATTTTCGGTCCGCTGCGTTCGGTGACCCTGGGTCAGCGGGTATTCACCGGCGTACTGGTGGGTTTCACCTTCCGCATCGCCCAGGATCTGCTGGGCCCTTCGAGCCTGGTATTTGGCTTTTCGCCGCTGTTCGCGGTGCTGGTGCCTGCGGGTATCTGCGCGGTGGCGGGCGTCTGGCTGTTGCGCCGGGCCGGCTGATTCCGCGGCTTTGCCAGGGTCTTGACGTAACGCCCCGGTCCTTGGATCGGGGCGTTTTTGCATTTGACAAACGCTGACAGGCGAGCGTGACGCTTGTGCCGAGTATCAGGTACAATTCCCGGCTATTTTTCGGCGGGCCATGCCTGCAGCCTTTTTGAGTGTTCATCCGTGAGTGATTTGAGTCATATCCGCAATTTCTCCATCATCGCCCACATTGACCATGGCAAGTCGACTCTGGCCGATCGCTTCATCCAGATGTGCGGCGGCCTGGCCGAGCGCGAAATGGAAGCCCAGGTTCTGGATTCCATGGACCTTGAGCGTGAGCGCGGGATCACCATCAAGGCCCACAGCGTCACCCTCTATTACAAGGCCCGCGACGGCATTACCTACCAGCTGAACTTCATTGACACCCCGGGCCACGTGGACTTCACCTACGAAGTCAGCCGTTCCCTGGCGGCCTGTGAAGGTGCATTGCTGGTGGTGGACGCCGGCCAGGGCGTCGAAGCCCAGTCGGTTGCCAACTGCTACACCGCCATCGAGCAAGGCCTGGAAGTGATGCCGGTGCTGAACAAGATCGACCTGCCACAGGCCGATCCTGAGCGGGTCAAGGAAGAGATCGAGAAGATCATCGGTATCGATGCCACCGACGCCGTGACCTGCAGCGCCAAGACCGGCCTGGGCGTGGACGAGGTGCTCGAGCGTCTGGTGACCACCATTCCGGCACCGACCGGCAACATCGAAGACCCGCTGCAAGCCCTGATCATCGACTCCTGGTTCGACAACTACCTGGGCGTCGTGTCCCTGGTACGTGTACGTCATGGCCGGGTGAAGAAGGGCGACAAGATCTTGGTGAAATCCACCGGCAAGATCCACCTGGTGGACAGCGTTGGTGTATTCAACCCGAAACACACCGCCACCACCGACCTCAAGGCCGGTGAAGTGGGCTTCATCATCGCGGGCATCAAGGACATTCACGGCGCGCCCGTGGGTGACACCCTGACCCTGAGCTCGACCCCGGACGTTGAAGTGCTGCCGGGTTTCAAGCGCATCCAGCCCCAGGTCTACGCCGGCCTGTTCCCGGTCAGCTCCGACGACTTCGAGGATTTCCGCGAAGCGTTGCAGAAGCTCACCCTCAACGACTCTTCCCTGCAGTACACCCCGGAAAGCTCCGACGCCCTGGGCTTCGGCTTCCGCTGCGGGTTCCTCGGCATGCTGCACATGGAGATCATCCAGGAGCGCCTGGAGCGCGAGTACGACCTGGACCTGATCACCACCGCACCGACGGTAATCTTCGAGCTGCAACTGAAGAACGGTGAAACGATCTACGTCGACAACCCGTCCAAGCTTCCGGATCTGTCGGCGATCGAAGACATGCGCGAGCCGATCGTGCGGGCCAATATTCTTGTGCCGCAAGAGCACCTGGGCAACGTCATAACCCTGTGCATCGAGAAGCGCGGCGTGCAGCACGACATGCTGTTCCTCGGCAGCCAGGTCCAGGTGACCTACGACCTGCCGATGAACGAAGTGGTCCTGGACTTCTTCGACCGCCTGAAATCCACCAGCCGCGGCTATGCTTCGCTGGATTACCATTTCGATCGTTACCAGTCGGCTAATCTGGTGAAACTGGATGTGCTGATCAACGGTGAGAAGGTCGACGCCCTGGCGTTGATCGTGCACCGTGACAACGCCCACTACAAAGGGCGCGCGCTGACCGAAAAGATGAAAGAACTGATTCCTCGGCAGATGTTTGACGTGGCAATCCAGGCCGCCATTGGCGGGCAGATTGTGGCGCGGACAACCGTCAAGGCACTCAGAAAGAACGTACTGGCCAAATGCTACGGCGGCGACGTTAGCCGTAAGCGCAAGCTGTTGGAAAAGCAGAAGGCCGGTAAGAAACGCATGAAGCAAGTGGGCAACGTGGAAATTCCACAAGAAGCCTTCCTTGCCGTGCTCAGGTTGGATAGTTAGGTCCTATGTCACTAAATTTCCCGCTGTTGCTGGTCATCGCTGTCTTCGTTTGCGGTCTCTTGGCGTTGCTCGACCTGGTGTTCCTGGCACCGCGCCGGCGTGCCGCCATTGCCAACTATCAGGGCAGCGTCAGCCAGCCGGACGGGGTGGTGGTCGAGAAGCTCGGCAAAGAGCCGCTGCTGGTTGAATACGGCAAGTCGTTCTTTCCGGTGCTGTTCATCGTCCTGGTGCTGCGTTCGTTCCTGGTGGAGCCGTTCCAGATTCCATCGGGCTCGATGAAGCCGACCCTGGATGTGGGCGACTTCATCCTGGTGAACAAGTTTTCCTACGGGATCCGCTTGCCGGTGATCGACAAGAAGGTCATCGAAGTCGGTGATCCGCAGCGCGGCGATGTGATGGTGTTCCGCTACCCAAGCGATCCGAACGTCAACTACATCAAGCGTGTGGTCGGCCTGCCGGGTGATGAAGTGCGCTACACCAGCGACAAGCACCTGTTCGTCAACGGTCAGCCGGTGGCGGAGCAACTGGTGGGGGCTGAACCCGGCACCTTGGGCAGCGCCGAGCTGTACAAGGAAAAACTGGGCGCCGCCGAGCACTTGATCCGCAAGGAAATGAGCCGTTACCGGGCAACCCCGGACGGTCGCTGGGTGGTGCCGGCCGGGCACTACTTCATGATGGGCGACAACCGCGACAACTCTAACGACAGTCGCTACTGGGACGATCCAAGTATTCCCAAGGACCTGCTGGGCATGGTTCCCGACAAGAATATCGTCGGCAAGGCCTTCGCAGTCTGGATGAGCTGGCCCGAACCGAAACTCAGCCACCTGCCGAATTTCTCGCGGGTTGGCCTGATCAAGTAATCACACGCGGCGCTGTTGAACACAGCGCCGAATGCTTTTCTGGCTCTTGTATAAAACGGCCTTGCCCTTGGGCGACCCGTAACAGCCTTATCGCCAGAAGCATGCAGTCAACGATATTCAGGATGTAAATTTGAACACAGCGTTAATTGCCACCCGCACCTCGTGCGCGGCCCCTGGGATGGCGAGTTTCGGCAACGAAACCAGCGTGGGTAAACCGTGAGCGTTTCTTTGAGCCGTCTCGAGCGTCAGCTCGGTTATTCCTTCAAGGACCAGGAGCTGATGCTGCTGGCCCTCACTCACCGCAGCTTTGCCGGGCGCAACAACGAACGCCTGGAGTTTCTCGGTGACGCCATTCTCAACTTCGTTGCCGGCGAGGCGCTGTTCGAGCGCTTTCCCCAGGCCCGCGAAGGCCAGCTCTCGCGTTTGCGCGCGCGTCTGGTGAAAGGTGAAACACTGGCGGTGCTGGCCCGTGGTTTCGACCTGGGCGAGTACCTGCGCCTGGGCTCCGGCGAATTGAAGAGCGGCGGTTTCCGTCGTGAGTCGATCCTTGCCGATGCCCTGGAGGCCCTGATTGGTGCGATCTACCTGGACGCCGGCATGGAGACTGCCCGTGACCGCGTGCTGTCCTGGCTGGCCTCGGAGTTCGAGAGCCTGACCCTGGTGGACACCAACAAGGACCCCAAGACCCGGCTGCAGGAGTTCCTCCAGTCCCGCGCCTGCGAATTGCCACGTTACGAAGTGGTGGATATCCAGGGCGAACCGCATTGCCGGACATTCTTCGTTGAATGTGAAGTCACCTTATTGAATGAAAAAAGCCGAGGTCAGGGTGTGAGCCGCCGTATTGCCGAACAGGTAGCGGCCGCCGCAGCACTGATTGCCCTGGGCGTGGAGAATGGCCATGACTGATTCAACTGCAACACGCTGTGGCTATGTCGCCATCGTCGGCCGCCCCAACGTGGGCAAGTCGACGCTGCTCAACCACATCCTCGGCCAGAAGCTGGCGATCACCTCGCGCAAGCCCCAGACCACTCGTCACAACATGCTCGGGATCAAGACCGAAGGCGCCATCCAGGCGATCTACGTCGATACCCCCGGTATGCACAAGAGCAACGAGAAGGCGCTGAACCGCTACATGAACAAGACCGCTTCGGCGGCGTTGAAAGACGTCGACGTGGTGATCTTCGTGGTCGATCGCACCAAGTGGACCGACGAAGACCAACTGGTGCTGGAGCGTGTGCAGTACGTGCAGGGCCCGGTAATCCTGGCGATCAACAAGACCGATCGCATCGAGGACAAGGCCGAGCTGATGCCGCACCTGACCTGGCTGCAGGAGCAACTGCCGAACGCCGAGATCGTGCCGGTCTCCGCCCAGCAGGGCCACAACCTCGAAGCCCTGGAAGGCCTGATCGCCAAGCACCTGCCGGAGAACGACCACTTCTTCCCGGAAGACCAGATCACCGACCGCAGCAGCCGCTTCCTCGCCGCCGAACTGGTGCGGGAAAAGATCATGCGCCAGCTCGGTGCCGAGCTGCCCTACCAGATCACCGTGGAAATCGAAGAGTTCAAGCAGCAGGGCAAGACCCTGCATATCCATGCCTTGATCCTCGTCGAGCGCGACGGCCAGAAGAAAATCATCATTGGCGACAAGGGTGAGCGGATCAAGCGCATCGGCATGGAGGCGCGCAAGGACATGGAGCTGCTGTTCGATTCCAAGGTCATGCTCAACCTCTGGGTCAAGGTCAAGGGCGGCTGGTCCGACGACGAACGCGCCCTGCGCTCGCTGGGCTACGGCGACCTCTGATGCACTTCGCCGGCAAGCCGGCTCCTGCACCTTCCTGTAGGAGCCGGCTTGCCGGCGAACAGCTGCAACCCCTTCTCCGGACCCGGTTCCCTCTCTTCCCCTGAGATCCCTCGCAACCATGTCCAGCAACGCCCCAGTCGGCCAACTCGCCTACGTCCTGCACAGCCGCGCCTACCGCGAAAGCAGTGCCCTGGTGGATTTTCTTACCCCCCAAGGTCGCCTGCGAGCGGTGCTGCGCAATGCCCGGGGCAAGGCCGGGACCCTGGCGCGGCCCTTCGTGCCCCTGGAGGTCGAGTTTCGCGGCCGTGGCGAACTGAAGAACGTCGGGCGCATGGAAAGTGCCGGCATTGCCGCCTGGCTCAATGGCGAGGCGTTGTTCAGCGGCCTCTATCTGAACGAGCTGTTGATTCGCCTGCTGCCGGCGGAAGATCCCCATCCTGCGGTATTCGACCACTACGCTGCCACGCTGCTGGCCCTGGCCGAAGGCCGTCCCCTGGAGCCTCTGCTGCGGGCCTTTGAGTGGCGCCTGCTGGATGACCTGGGCTACGGCTTTGCCCTGGACAGCGACATCCATGGCGCGCCCATTGCTGCCGACGGCCTGTATCGCTTACAGGTGGATGCCGGGCTGGAGCAGGTGTTCCTGCTGCAGCCGGGGCTGTTCAACGGCACCGAGTTGCTGGCCATGGCCGATGCCGACTGGAGCGCTCCCGGCGCGCTGTCGGCGGCCAAGCGCCTGATGCGCCAGGCCCTGGCGGTGCACCTGGGCGGCCGGCCCCTGGTCAGTCGCGAGTTGTTTCGCAAGCCTTAGTCTCCCCGTATGCTGTGCGCCGAATCTTCATTTATTCAGGAGCGCTTCCGTGACCACCAGCAATCGCATTCTTCTTGGCGTGAACATCGACCACGTTGCCACCCTGCGCCAGGCACGGGGCACCCGTTACCCGGACCCGGTCAAGGCAGCGCTGGACGCGGAAGAGGCGGGCGCCGACGGCATCACCGTGCACCTGCGCGAAGATCGCCGGCATATCCAGGAGCGCGACGTGCTGCTGCTCAAGGATGTGCTGCAGACCCGCATGAACTTCGAAATGGGCGTCACCGAAGAGATGATGGCTTTTGCCGAGCGTATCCGTCCGGCACATATCTGCCTGGTGCCGGAAACCCGCCAGGAGCTGACCACTGAAGGCGGCCTGGATGTGGCGGGGCAGGAGGCGCGGATCAAGGCGGCGGTAGAGCGGCTGTCGAAAATCGGTTCCGAAGTGTCCCTTTTCATCGACGCCGACGAGCGCCAGATCGAGGCCTCCAAGCGGGTCGGCGCGCCGGCCATCGAGTTGCACACCGGGCGTTATGCCGATGCCCAGACGCCCAGTGAAGTGGCCGAGGAGCTGCAGCGTATCGTCGACGGCGTTGCTGTTGGCCTGGCCCAGGGGCTGATCGTCAACGCCGGCCATGGCCTGCATTACCACAACGTCGAGGCGGTGGCGGCGATCAAGGGCATCAACGAGCTGAACATCGGCCATGCCCTGGTGGCACACGCTCTGTTTGTCGGTTTCAAAGGTGCGGTGGCTGAGATGAAGGCCTTGATCCTGGCGGCTGCGGCCAAGGCCTGAATCGCCTTCGCCGGCCAGCCGGCTCCTGCACAACCTGCGTAGGAGCTGGCTGGCCGGCGAATGCTTTTAAAGCGGCGGATTCTCTTCCGGCGGCTTGGTCTTGTTGACCCCGGGTACGTGCAGGTTGCCTTCGGCAACCTGGTCGCCTTCCAGCTGCGGCTGGGTCACCCAGGTGAGAATGTCGTAGTAGCGACGGATGTTGGCGACGAAATGCACGGGCTCGCCGCCCCGGGCATAGCCGTAGCGGGTCTTGCTGTACCACTGCTTCTGCGACAGGCGCGGCAGCATCTTCTTCACATCCAGCCACTTGTTCGGGTTCAGGCCTTCTTTCTCGGCCAGCTTGCGCGCATCGTCCAGGTGGCCGGTGCCGACGTTATAGGCGGCCAGGGCGAACCAGGTGCGGTCCGGTTCCTCGATCTTGTCGTCCAGCTGTTCCTTGATATAGGCCAGGTACTTGGCCCCGCCGCTGATGCTCTGCTTGGGGTCCAGGCGGTTGGAAACGCCCATGGCCTGGGCGGTGTTCTGGGTCAGCATCATCAGCCCGCGCACCCCGGTCTTGGAGGTGACCTCGGCCTGCCACATCGATTCCTGATAGCCCACCGCCGCCAGCAGGCGCCAGTCGAGCTTTTCCTGCTTGGCCGACGCCTTGAAGTGCTTCTCGTACTTGGGCAGGCGTTGCTGCAGGTGCTGGGCAAAGGTGTAGGCGCCGACATAGCCGAGCACGTCCACGTGGCCGTAGTAGCGGTCCTTCAGGCGTTGCAGGGTGCCGTTCTTCTCGACCTTGTCGAGGAAACTGTTGATCTCGTTGAGCAGGCTGTTGTCGTCGCCTGCGGCCACGGCCCAGCTCTGGCTGCGGGCGTCGCCCAGGTCAAAGGCCACTCGCACATTGGGGAAGTAGACCTGGTTCATCGCCAGTTCGTTGGAGTCCACCAGGGTCAGGTCGATCTGCCCTTCGTCCACCATGCGCAGCAGGTCCACCACTTCCACGGCGTCCGACTCTTCGTATTCGATGCCGGGGTACTTGAGCTTGAGTTCCGCCAGTTGTTCGGCGTGGGTGCTGCCCTTGAGCACCATGATGTGCTTGCCCACCAGGTCTTGCGCGGTGGTGGGGCGGGAACGGCCATTGCGATAGATGACCTGGGGCGTGACTTCCAGATAGGGGTGGGAGAACCGCACCTGCTGCTTGCGCTGCTCGCTGCTCACCAGGCCGGCGGCGGCCAGTACCGGGCCCTTGGGCTGGCCCAGCTGGTCGAATAGGTCGTCGAGGTTGTCGGCGGTCTCGATCTTGAGCTCCACCCCCAGATCATCGGCAAAGCGTTTCACCAGCTCGTATTCGAAGCCGGTTTCACCGTTGCGATCCTGAAAGTAGGTGGCAGGGCTGTTACGGGTGACCACCCGCAGCACACCATCCTCCTTTACGCGCTCGAGCGTGCTGGGTTTCTCAACACAGGCGCCGAGCATCAGGAAGAGTCCGGTAACGATGAGCCACTTGGCGCAGCGCGGACGTAAAGCCATAGGGGAAAACATTGGCGCAGTATACGCAAAGGATAACGGCCGCCATATCTCGACAGCGAAGGGCTTGTCTGCTAGCGATGGTCGAGCCGGGCTGAAGGCCTCAGGAATGGGGCCTGGGCGCTGAATGTGACGTTTAAAATAACCACCGGCAATGACCCTGATGAGGCTTTGTTATAGGGGGCTGGCCCCGGGCCGACGTCCGGAGGCGCCCGGGGGTTGCGTTTCGAGTGCCGATGCCAGCGGTTTACGTTAGAATGCACGGCCTCAAAGCACACCCCCTTCCCGAGGCTGTCCCGAAGATGTTGATCCTGCGCGGCGCTCCTGCCCTTTCTGCCTTTCGCCACAGCAAACTCCTTGAGCAACTGAGCCAGAAAGTACCGGCTGTCAGTGGCTTGTATGCTGAATTCGCTCACTTCGCCGAAGTCACCGGCGTCCTGACCGGCGACGAACAGCAGGTGCTTGCGCGCCTTCTGAAGTACGGCCCCAGCGTTCCGGTACAAGAGCCGACCGGCCGTCTGTTCCTGGTCCTGCCACGTTTCGGCACCATTTCGCCGTGGTCGAGCAAGGCCAGCGACATCGCCCGCAACTGTGGCCTGGCGAAGATCCAGCGCCTGGAGCGCGGCATCGCCTTCTATGTGGCCGGTGAGTTCAGCGAGGCCGAGGCCCAACTGATCGCCGACGCCCTGCACGACCGCATGACCCAGATCGTGGTGGCCAACCTGGAACAGGCCGCCGGCCTGTTCAGCCACGCCGAACCCAAGCCGCTGACCGCCATCGACATCCTCGGCGGTGGCCGGGCTGCGCTGGAGCAGGCCAACAGCGAGCTGGGCCTGGCCCTGGCCGAAGACGAAATCGATTACCTGATGAACGCCTTCCAGGGCCTCAAGCGTAATCCCCACGACATCGAACTGATGATGTTCGCCCAGGCCAACTCCGAGCACTGCCGCCACAAGATCTTCAACGCCAGTTGGGATATCGACGGCCAGAGCCAGGAAAAAAGCCTGTTCGGCATGATCAAGAACACCTATCAGATGCACAACGAAGGTGTGCTCTCCGCCTATAAGGACAACGCCGCGGTCATCGTCGGTTCGGTTGCCGGGCGTTTCTATCCGAACCCTGAGACCCGCCAGTACGGTGCGGTACAGGAGCCGGTGCACATCCTGATGAAGGTCGAGACCCACAACCACCCGACCGCCATCGCGCCGTTCCCGGGGGCCTCCACCGGTTCCGGCGGCGAAATCCGCGACGAAGGCGCCACCGGGCGGGGCGCCAAGCCCAAGGCCGGCCTCACCGGTTTCACCGTGTCCAACCTGCAGATCCCGGGCTTCGAACAGCCGTGGGAAGTGCCGTACGGCAAGCCTGAGCGCATCGTCACCGCCCTCGACATCATGATCGAAGGCCCACTGGGTGGCGCGGCGTTCAACAACGAATTCGGCCGTCCGGCCCTGACCGGTTATTTCCGCACCTTCGAGCAATCCATTACCACGCCTCGTGGCGATGAAGTTCGCGGTTACCACAAGCCGATCATGCTGGCAGGCGGCATGGGCAACATCCGTGACGAGCACGTGCAGAAAGGCGAGATCACCGTCGGCTCCAAGCTGATCGTGCTCGGCGGCCCCGCGATGCTCATCGGCCTGGGCGGCGGCGCCGCTTCCTCCATGGCCACCGGCACCAGCTCGGCGGACCTGGATTTTGCTTCGGTACAGCGTGAAAACCCTGAGATGGAACGCCGTTGCCAGGAAGTCATCGACCGTTGCTGGCAACTGGGGGATAACAACCCCATCAGCTTCATCCACGACGTGGGCGCCGGTGGCCTGTCCAACGCCTTCCCGGAACTGGTCAACGATGGCGGCCGTGGCGGTCGCTTCGAACTGCGCAACATCCCCAACGACGAGCCGGGCATGGCCCCGCACGAAATCTGGTCCAACGAATCCCAGGAGCGTTATGTCCTGGCGGTAGGCGCTGCGGATTTCGAACGTTTCAAGGCCATCTGCGAGCGTGAGCGCTGCCCGTTCGCGGTGGTCGGCGAAGCCACTGCCGAACCACAGTTGACCGTGACCGACAGCCACTTCGGCAACAGCCCGGTGGACATGCCGCTGGAAGTGCTGCTGGGCAAGGCCCCGCGCATGCACCGTTCGGCCGTACGGGAAAACGAGTTGGGTGACGATTTCGATCCAAGCACCCTGGATATCGCCGAGAGCATCGAGCGCGTCCTGCACCACCCGGCCGTGGCCAGCAAGAGCTTCCTGATCACCATCGGCGACCGCACCATCACCGGCCTCGTGGCCCGCGACCAGATGGTCGGCCCATGGCAGGTGCCGGTGGCCGACGTGGCCGTGACCGCCACCAGCTTCGACGTCTACACCGGTGAGGCCATGGCCATGGGCGAGCGCACACCGCTGGCCCTGCTGGATGCCCCGGCGTCCGGCCGCATGGCGATCGGCGAGACCCTGACCAACATCGCGGCCTCGCGCATCAACAAGATCAGCGACATCAAGCTCTCCGCCAACTGGATGTCCGCAGCCGGCCACCCGGGCGAAGACGCGCGCCTGTACGACACCGTCAAGGCAGTGGGCATGGAGCTGTGCCCAGAGCTGGGCATCACCATCCCGGTGGGCAAGGACTCCATGTCCATGGCCACCCGCTGGAACGAAGAGGGCGTGGACAAGAGCGTCACCTCGCCGCTGTCGCTGATCGTCACTGGCTTCGCACCCGTAGCGGACATTCGCCAGACCCTGACCCCGCAACTGCGCATGGACAAGGGCACCACCGACCTGATCCTGATCGACCTCGGTCGCGGGCAGAACCGCATGGGCGCCTCGATCCTCGCCCAGACCCACGGCAAGCTCGGCAGCCAGGCACCGGACGTGGATGATGCGGAAGACCTCAAGGCCTTCTTCGCGGTGATCCAGGGCCTCAACGCCGACGGTCACCTGCTGGCCTACCACGACCGTTCCGATGGCGGCCTGCTGGTCAGCGCCGTGGAAATGGCCTTCGCCGGCCATTGCGGCCTGAACCTGAGCCTCGACGCCGTGGCGGAAAACACCGCCGAAATCGCCGCCATCCTGTTCAACGAAGAGCTGGGGGCGGTGATCCAGGTGCGCCAGGACGCTACTCCGGACGTGCTGGCCCAGTTCAGCGCCGCCGGCCTGGGCGATTGCGTGGCCGTGATCGGCCAGCCGATCAACAACGGTGAAGTGAGCATCTCCTACAACGGCGAAAGCGTGTTCACCGGCCAGCGCCGCCTGCTGCAGCGTCAGTGGGCAGAAACCAGCTACCAGATCCAGCGCCTGCGGGACAACGCCGACTGCGCCGAGCAGGAATTCGACGTGGTACTGGAAGAAGACAACCCGGGCCTGAGCGTCAAGCTGGGCTTCGACGTCAACCAGGACATCGCCGCGCCTTACATCAAGAAAGGCGTGCGTCCACAGGTGGCGGTACTGCGTGAGCAGGGCGTCAACGGCCAGGTGGAAATGGCAGCGGCCTTTGACCGCGCCGGCTTCAACGCCATCGACGTGCACATGAGCGATATCCTCGCCGGTCGTGTCGACCTCAACGACTTCAAGGGCATGGTTGCCTGCGGCGGCTTCTCCTACGGCGACGTACTGGGCGCCGGTGAAGGCTGGGCCAAGTCGGCGCTGTTCAACAGCCGCGCCCGCGACGCCTTCCAGGGCTTCTTCGAACGTACCGACAGCTTCACCCTGGGTGTGTGCAACGGTTGCCAGATGATGTCCAACCTGCACGAGCTGATTCCGGGCAGCGAGTTCTGGCCGCACTTCGTGCGCAACCGCTCCGAGCAGTTCGAAGCCCGGGTGGCCATGGTCCAGGTGCAGGAGTCGAACTCGATCTTCCTGCAGGGCATGGCCGGTTCGCGGATGCCGATCGCCATCGCCCACGGTGAAGGCCATGCGGAGTTCGAAAGCGAAGAGGCATTGCTGGAAGCGGACCTGTCCGGTTGCGTGGCCCTGCGTTTCGTCGACAACCACGGCAAGGTTACCGAGCGTTACCCGGCCAACCCCAACGGTTCGCCGCGCGGGATCACCGGCCTCACCAGCCGCGACGGCCGCGTCACCATCATGATGCCGCACCCTGAGCGGGTGTTCCGTGCCGTGCAGAACTCCTGGCGCCCGGATGAGTGGAACGAAGATGGGGCGTGGATGCGCATGTTCCGTAACGCTCGGGTCTGGGTGAACTGAGGCTGATGTACAAGCTCAGCTTCTTCGTGCCTCCCAGCCATGTGGAGTCGGTCAAGAGCGCTGTGTTCGCCGCGGGCGGCGGACGCATCGGCGCCTATGACCAGTGCGCCTGGCAGGTGCTCGGCCAGGGCCAGTTTCGCCCGTTGGACGGCAGCCAGCCGTTTCTCGGGCAGACCGGCCAGGTGGAGCGGGTGGAGGAGTGGAAGGTCGAGCTGGTGGTGGCCGACGAACTGATTCGCGACGTGGTACTGGCCCTCAAGCAGAGCCATCCCTACGAAACGCCGGCTTATGAAGTCTGGCGCCTCGAAGCGTTCTGAGGTTATCCACAGACACAAAGCCCGCTGAACCGGCAACGGTCAGCGGGCTTTTTTGTGGGCCTTCGCCGGCCAGCCGGCTCCTACAGGAGCCTTGCAGGAGCCGGCTGGCCGGCGAAAGTGTCTTCAAGCACCTGCGCCGACCTCTCGGTGCAGCAAGCCCGCCAGCGCCACCTGCAAGCCCCCGGCCTTTTCGCCAATCAGCACGTGCCAGACGTCCCCCTCCATGCGCCGCATGCCCTGGCAGCCCAGCCCCTTGAGCGCCGGCTCCGACAGGCTGCGGCTATTGTTCACTCGCACTCGCAACCGGGTCAGCGCCACACAGTCCATCTGCAGCAGGTTGTCCCGACCGCCCAGGGCGTTGAGCCACTGCTGGGCTTCGTGGATGGAAATGTCGACCTGCGGGGGTTCTTCAACAGGCGCCTGTGCCACCGCAGCCCTGGCCGAAACGGGTGACGCCAGGCGGATCTCGTCGGCGATGCTGTCTGCCAGCGGCCCCACCACCACCTGCAAGCTGCCGCCCTTGCCGGGGCGCACCACGGCCATGGCGCCCAGGGCCTTGAGCTCGCTGTCCGAAGCCAGGTTGCGGTCTGCCAGCTCCAGGCGCAGGCGCGTGGTGCAGGCACCGACGGTAAGCAGGTTGCCGGCGCCACCCAGGGCCTTGATGTAGGCTGCGGCGCGCTGGTCGACGCTCAGTTCAGTCTTTTCGCTGGAGGGGCTGTCTTCACGGCCCGGGGTCTTGAGGTTGAAGCGACGGATGCAGAAATCGAACACCAGGTAGTACACCACCGCGTACAGCAGGCCCACCGGAAACACCTTCCAGCCGTTGGTGGAGCGGCCCCAGCCCAGGGCCATGTCGATGGCGCCGCCGGAAAAGGTAAAGCCCAGGTGGATGTTCAGCAGGTTGGTCAGGGCCATGGCCAGCCCGGTGAGCAGGGCATGCACCAGGTACAGCAGGGGGGCAAGGAACATGAAGGCGAATTCGATCGGCTCGGTGACCCCGGTCAGGAAGGATGTCAGGGCCATGGACAGGAAGATCCCGCCCATTACCTTGCGCCGTTCCGGCGGTGTGTTGCGGTACATCGCCAGGCAGGCGGCGGGCAGGCCGAACAGCATCATCGGGAACATCCCGGTCATGAACTGGCCGCCCTTGGGGTCGCCGGCAAAGTAGCGGGTCAGGTCGCCGGTGACCACGGCGCCGGTGCTCGGGTCGGTGAAGCTGCCGAAGATGAACCAGGCCATGTTGTTGAGGATGTGGTGCAGGCCGGTGACGATCAGCAGCCGGTTGAACACGCCGAAGACAAAGGCGCCGAAGCTGCCGCTCTCCAGCAGCAACTGGCCGAAGCTGTTGATGCCGTGCTGGATCGGCGGCCAGATCAGGCCGAACGCCACCCCCAGGCCCACGGCGGTGAAACCGGTGGCGATGGGCACGAAGCGCCGGCCGCCGAAAAACGCCAGGTACTCCGGCAGCTTGATGTCCTTGAAGCGGTTGTACAGCGCGCCGGCCATCAGCCCGCTGATGATCCCGGCGAGCATGCCCATGTTGATGCTGGCGTCCAGCACCTTGAGGGTCGAGATCATTACCAGGTAGCCAATGGCCCCGGCCAGCCCGGCGGTGCCATTGTTGTCCTTGGCAAAGCCGACGGCGATACCGATGGCGAAGATCAGCGCCAGGTTGCCGAAGATCGACTGCCCGGCATCGTGGATGATCGCGATGTTCAGCAGGTCGGTGTCGCCCAGGCGCAGCAGCAGACCGGCGATGGGCAAGATGGCGATGGGCAGCATCAGCGCCCGGCCGAGGCGTTGCAGGCCCTCGATGAAATACTGGTACATGGCGTCTCTCCTGGAGTTCTTGTTATGAGTGCAGAGGCCAAAGCCGTTCGCAGGCCTGACGGACTGCGGCGGCACCGGGCAGGTTGAGCAGCGGCTGGCTGAGCTGGCGGCACTGGCTGGCGTCCAGCTGGCGCACCCGGTCCTTGATCTCGCCCACCTGTGGCGGGCTGACCGACAGCTCGCTGACGCCCAGGCCAATGAGTACTGGTGTGGCCAGGGGATCGGAGGCCAGGGCGCCACAGACCCCGACCCAGCGACCATGGCGCTGGGCGCCGGCACAGGTCTGGGCGATCAGCCGCAGCAGGGCGGGGTGCAGGGCGTCGACCCGTGCCGCCAGCCCGGCGTGATCACGGTCCATGGCCAGGGTGTACTGGGACAGGTCGTTGGTGCCGATGGACAGGAAGTCGGCGTGTTCGGCCAGTTGCTCGGCCATCAGGGCGGCGGCGGGGACTTCGATCATGACCCCCAGTTCCGGGCGCTGGCTCAGGCCCAGTTCGGCAGCGAATAGGTCCAGGCGCTGGCGAATGTGCAGCAGCTCGGCGACTTCGGTGACCATCGGCAGCATCACCCGGCAGCGTTGCACGGGGCTGACCTGGAGCAGCGCCCGCAGTTGTTGGTCCAGCAGTTCAGGGCGCGCCTGGGCCAGGCGGATGCCGCGCAGCCCAAGTACCGGGTTGGCTTCCACCGGCAGGGGCAGGTAATCCAGCTGTTTGTCGCCGCCGACGTCGATGGTGCGAATGATCACCGGCTTGTCGCCCATGGCGTTGAGCACTGCCTGATAGGCCTGGCGCTGTTCTTCTTGATCGGGGGCGGTCTGGCGGTCAACGAAGAGAAACTCGGTGCGCAGCAGGCCGACGCCGTCGGCGCCACCCTGGTGGGCGTCCCGGGCTTCATCGCCGGACGCCACATTGGCCGCCACCTCGATCTGCTGGCCGTCCTGGGTCAGGGCGGGCTCATGGGCTTTTTGCTGTTGCAGCGCATGGCGCTGGCGCTGGGTTTCACCGGCCTGTTGCACCTGTGCGATGCGCTGCGGGTCGGGCTCCAGTTCCAGGCGCCCGCCGTTGGCATCCAGCACCACCTGGCGGCCACTGTCGATGCGCAGCACTTGCGGGCCCAGGGCCACCAGGCAAGGCAGGCCCTTGCCCCGGGCAAGGATCGCCACGTGGGAAGTGGCACCGCCGGCGGCCATGCACAGCCCGGCCACGCCCTGGGCGCTGAGTTGCAGAAGGTCGGAAGGGGTCAACTCCTCGGCGGCAACGATCGCCCCGGCTGGCAGGTCGTAGTGCCAGGCCTCCCCCAGCAGGGCGCGCAGAACGCGCTGCTGCAGGTCCCGCAGGTCGTTGGCGCGTTCAGCCAGCAGCGTACTGCCCAATTGCTGCAGGATCTGGCATTGCTCGGTAATCGCCGCGCTCCAGGCATGGGTGGCGGCGCGGCCCTGGGCAATGGAGGCTTCGGCGGCGTCCAGCAGGGTCGGGTCTTCGAGCAGCGCCAGGTGGGCGCTGAAGATGTCCTGTTCCTGCTGGTCGCGGCGTTGCCGGGCCTGCTCCAGGGTGTGGCGGATTTCCCCGCGCACCTGGTCCAGCGCGGTGCTCAATGCTTGCCGTTGAGGCTCGGGTGCATGCTGGCCATGATCCTCCGCCAGGACCATGGCGTTGAGCCGTACCAGGGGGCCGTATACCAGGCCCGGCGCGGCGCAGACGCCCGGCAGCACGCCATCTTCCACGGGGCCTTGGGCGGCCGGGGCCGGTACCGGGGTTTCGCCATGGGCATCTGCGGCCATCGCGGTGCCGAGGGTCTGCAGCATCGCCTGCAGGGCATCCTGGCAATCGTCGCCCTGGCAACTGACCAGCACTTCTTCCTGTTCACCGATGCCCAGGCTCATCAGGGCGATCAGGCTGGTGCAGGGGGCGCTCTTGTCCTTGAAGGTCAACTGCGAATGGCTGTTGAAGCTCAGGGCGGTCTGGCGCACCAGGGCGGCGGGGCGGGCATGCAGGCCGCCGCGATGGGCGACCTTGATCCGGGCGCTGGCCTGCTGCCCGGATTGCTCTTGCGTAAGCGGCTGCGGGCCAGCGTTGGCGCGCCGGCTGATGTGCAGCAATGGCTCGCCCACCTGGACTGTCGACAGGGTCAGCGGGCGCAGGTCGAAACCCTCGCCATTGGTCAGGATCAGCAGGCTGATCAGGCTTCGGCAATGCTGTGCCACGTGGTCCAGATCAACCCGCAGCAAGGGCTGGCCGGCACGCACCTGCTGGCCTTCCTTCACCAGCAGGGCAAACCCCTCGCCCTGCAGTTCGACAGTGTCCAGGCCCAGGTGCAGCAGCAGTTCGGCCCCATTGGCGGCGCGCAGGGTGATTGCGTGCCCGGTACGTGCGACCTGGATCACCTGGCCGGCGCAGGGCGCATGCAGGGTGTCGTTGAGGGGATCGATGGCGATGCCGTCGCCCATGGCACCGCTGGCGAACACCGGGTCGGGCACGCTGCGTAGTGCTAGCACTGGCCCGCTTAACGGGGCACCGAGCGTCAGTTCGTTATTGTTGTTGTGCATGGCGCAGTACTCGTTGGCGATGGGGCTTAGTGAGTGCGGGTCACTTTGCTCAGGTGGCGCGGTTGGTCGGGGTCCATGCTGCGGGCTTGGGCGAGGCCGGCGGCCATGACGTAGAAACTCTGGATCGCCAGGATCGGGTCGAGTGCCGGGTGTTCGGCACGACTCAGGGTCAGGTCCCGTTCACCGATGTCGTCCGGAGCGGCCAGCAGCACCTTGGCGCCGCGCTGGCGCATGTCGGCGGCCAGGCTCAGCAGGCCGCCCTGCTCGGCGCCGCGGGGGGCGAACACCAGCAGCGGATAGTCGTGGTCGATCAGCGCCATGGGGCCGTGGCGGACTTCGGCACTGCTGAAGGCTTCGGCCTGGATGGCCGAGGTTTCCTTGAGCTTGAGCGCGGCTTCCTGGGCAATGGCGAATCCCGCCCCGCGGCCGATCACCATCAGGCGCTGGCAATCGCGCAGCGCATTGACGGCCAGGCTCCAATCCTGGGTCGCGGCCTGGCGCAGGCCTTCGGGCAGGGCCAGGCCGGCTTCGAGCAAGCGTCCGTCATCATTCCAGTGGCCGATCAGTCGCGCGCTGGCACTGAGGGTGGCAATAAAGCTCTTGGTGGCGGCCACGCTCTGCTCGGCGCCGGCGTGCAACGGCAGGAAGAATTCGCTGGCCGCTTCCAGCGGGCTGTTTTCCGCGTTGACCATGGCCACGCTGAGGGCCCCGCGCTTGCGCAGCAGGCGCACGCTGTTTACCAGGTCCGGGCTTTGCCCCGATTGCGAAAAGGCGAACACCGCCTGGCCGCTGACCCGCAGGGGCGCCTGCTGCATGGTCACCACCGACATCGGCAGCGAGGCCACGGGAATACCCACTTGCTGCATGGTCAGGTAGGCGAAGTAGCTGGCGGCGTGGTCGGAGCTGCCCCGGGCCACGGTCATCGCCACTTGTGGCGGCTGGCGGCGCAGGCGGCCGGCGACCTCGATCAGCGCCGGGTCCAGGTGCTGCAACTGGTTGCTCGCGGCCAGGTGCGAGGACAGCGCCTCTTCAAGCATTTTTGAAGTCAATGTCTTCTCCTTCGACCATGACGGCGGTCAGTGTGAGTGCCCGGTCCAGGCGCACGCTGTCGGCCCAGCTGCCAGGTTGCAGGCGGCCGCGTTCAGGGATGCCGAGGTAGTCGGCGGGAAATTGAGATAGGCGCTGCGATGCTTCGGCCAGGGGCAGGCCGATCTTCACCAGATTGCGCAGGGCCTGGTCCATGGTCAGGGTGCTGCCGGCCAGCGTGCCGTCGGCCAGGCGCACACCACCCAGGCACTTGGTCACGGTGTGGCTGCCCAGCTTGTATTCACCGTCGGGCATGCCGGCAGCTGCGGTGGAGTCGGTAACGCAGTACAGGCATGGGATCGAGCGCAGGGCCACGCGCATGGCACCGGGGTGCACGTGCAGCAGGTCCGGGATCAGCTCGGCGTACTGGGCGTGGGCCAGGGCCGCGCCGACGATCCCCGGCTCACGGTGATGCAGCGGGCTCATGGCGTTGTACAGGTGGGTGAAACTGGTGGCGCCAGCGGCGAGGGCCGCCACGCCTTCCTCGTAGCTGCCCAGGGTGTGGCCGATCTGCATGCGCACGCCGCGGGCGCTGAGTTCGCGGATCAGGCCGTCGTGGCCGGCGACTTCCGGGGCGATGGTGATCACGCGGATCGGCGCCAGCGCCAGGTACTGCTCCACTTCCGCCAGCAGTGCGGTGTGGGCGAAGTTGGGCTGGGCGCCAAGTTTGCCGGGGTTGATGTAGGGGCCTTCCAGGTGCACGCCGAGCACTCGGGCGCAGCCTTTGGGGCGCTGTTCGGCATAGCTGCCCAGTTGCTCCAGGACCTGGCGGATTTCCTCGCTGGGGGCCGTCATGGTGGTGGCCAGCAACGAGGTGGTGCCGAAGCGCACATGGGTGCGGGTGATGGTCTGGAAGGCATCGCGGCCTTGCATGATGTCCTTGCCGCCGCCGCCGTGCACATGCAGGTCGATAAAGCCGGGCAGCAGGTAGGGCAGGTCGTTGTCCGCCGGATTGCAGGGGCTGCCTTCGATGGCGATCACCTTGCCGTCCTGATGCAGCAGACGGCCGCGGACCCAGCCTTGGGGCGTGAGGATATTGTCTTCGGACATGGCGTTTCTCTGGCTCCGGAAGCGGGTTCAGCGTCGCAGTTCAGCGACGAAGTCGTAGTAGTCGTTGCGGCAGTAGGTGTCGGTGACCTCGATCGGCGTGTTGTCTTCCAGGTAGCCGACCCGGGTCATCAGCAACATGGCGGTGCCGGGGGCGATGCCCACCAGGGCGGCGAATTCGTCCGAGGCATTGATCGCCTGGATGTGCTGCAGCGCCCGCACCACGGGCTTGCCGATGCCATCGAGGTATTCATAGAGCGAATCCCCGACCGCTTCCGGCTGGGCGATGATGCTGGCCGGCAGGGTGCTCATCTCGATGGCCATCACTGTGTCATCGGCTTTGCGCAGGCGCTTGAGCCGCGCCACCTTGTCGTTGGGCGACAGGCCGAGGCGGATCAGTTCTTCATGGGTGGGCGGGGTGAGGGTGCGTTCCAGCCATTGGGAGCCGGGCACGAAACCCTTCAGGCGCAGCATTTCGCTGAAGCCGGAGAGCCGCGACAGCGGTTGCTCCAGGCGCGGGGTGATGAAGGTCCCCGAGCCCTGGCTGCGGCGGATCAAGCCCTGTTCGAAGAGCACTTCCAGGGCCTTGCGCGCGGTGACCCGGGAGATCCCCAGCAATTCGCTGAGGTTGCGTTCCGACGGCAGTGCCTGCTCGGCTTTCCACTGGCCGGCATGGATTGCCGCTTCCAGGTTGCGAGCCAGTTGCAGGTACAGCGGAGTGGGTTGGGAGTCGTCGGGGCGCAGGGCCAGGAGGTGATTCATCTGTAGGTTTTCCGATGCGGTTATTAGGTTGTTGTCGCCCGGTAGTGCCGAAAAACTAATACCACTTAGATACCATGTCAACGCCACTGGTCTGCTGGAGGTGGCGTAAATCCAGCGTTTGCGGGGTGATTTGAAGGGTAAATGATTAAAGTGGTATTAGGCAGGTCTGACTGCCATCGCCATGGCGTCGAGTGGCGACCCCTTGCGGGTCGCCAAGTGGTATGGGCGCAGTGGAAGAGCTGGCGGGGGTAAAAATATTTTTTGCGGAAGGGAAATTAAGGGCGGATCTCGATCATGGTGCCGTCCTTGACCAGGCCCCAGACCTCGCGCATGTCGACGTTGCGCATGGCGATGCACCCGTCTGTCCAGTCCAGGGTGTGGAAATACTGCTCCGGGAATTCTTCGGTGTCCGGGGTGCCGTGGATCATGATCATGCCGCCCGGGTCCACCCCTTCGCGCCGCGAGCGGGCGGCATCGGTGATGTTCGGATAGGAGATGTGCATGGCCAGGTTGTAGCGGTCGCTGGTCTTGCGCCAGTCGAGCCAGTAGAGGCCTTCAGGGGTGCGCTTGTCGCCCTCCATGAGCTTGGGACCCTTGGGTTTCTTGCCCAGGGAGATGCGATAGGTCTTCAGTGGCTTGCCACCGTTGATCAGTTGCAGTTGATGGGCGGACTTGAGCACCAGGACCTTTTCGATGACCTTGCCGTCCAGGGTTTCCACGGTGGAGGCCTGGCACACAGCAACGACGGAACAGCACAGCAGGGCAAGCAACCAGCGCATTGACACGATATCCCCAGGCGCACACAGATCCCGTGCACGTTTTATTGTTTAACTGATGGCAGGCTGAGAGAGCGGCGGAATGGATTCGGAGCGCACTTCAAAGGCTGCGGCCCGCCGGTCAGCGAAGAAGCATTCTAAGGTACGGCCGACGGTGCGGAAAGCCAGCTCGGACCAAGGGATATCGGCTTCGTCGAACAACTGCACTTCCAGGCTCTCGGGGCCGGCGGTAAAGTCCAGGTCGGCGAGCTCCGCGCGAAAGAACACATGCACCTGGCTGATGTGCGGCACGTCGATCAGGGTGTAGATGCTCAGGCCGCGCACCCGGGCGCAGGCCTCCTCGTAGGTTTCGCGAATGGCCGCCTGTTCGATGGTCTCGCCGTTTTCCATGAAGCCTGCGGGCAGGGTCCAGTAGCCCAGGCGCGGCTCGATGGCGCGACGGCACAGCAGCACCTTGCCCTCCCAGGTGGCAAGGCAGCCGGCGACGATATTGGGGTTCTGGTAATGGATGGTCTGGCAGTGGTCGCAGACATAGCGCAGGCGCGAATCGCCTTCGGGAATGCGCTGGGTCACCGGGTTGCCGCACTGGCTGCAAAATTTCATGTGGGGTATCCGAAAAGGCTGGGGCTATCTTGGCGCGCCAGCCCCGTTGTCGGCAAGTTGTCGTTAAGCGACATGCCCGGGGGCGGGGGTTGGGCCGAAGATTGGATTGGTGCATGATGCACGGTAGCCAACAGATCGAGATGCCTCATGCTGGACGAGCTACTTCATCGGGTAAGCCACTACACGCCGCGTACGCTGGAGACCGACCGACGTTTTCCCGAGGCTGCGGTGCTGGTGCCCATCACCCGCAGCGAAGAACCGGAACTGGTATTGACCTTGCGTGCCAGCGGGCTGTCGACCCATGGCGGCGAGGTGGCTTTCCCTGGTGGCCGACGCGATCCGGAAGACCCGGACCTGATCTTTACCGCGCTGCGCGAGGCCAAGGAGGAAATCGGCCTGCCGCCGGGGCTGGTGGAGGTCATCGGGCCTTTGAGCCCGCTGATTTCCCTGCACGGAATCAAGGTCACGCCTTACGTCGGGGTGATTCCCGACTATGTCGAATACCAGGCCAATGACGCCGAGATCGCCGCCGTTTTCAGCGTGCCCCTGGAGTTCTTTCGCCAGGACCCCCGTGAACATACCCATCGCATCGATTACCAGGGGCGCAGCTGGTACGTCCCCAGCTACCGCTTTGGCGAGTACAAGATCTGGGGCCTGACCGCGATCATGATCGTCGAGCTGGTCAACCTGTTGTACGACGCCGGAATCAGCCTGCATCGCCCGCCGAAAAACTATATCGATACCTGAAGCCATCACTTCGCATGGCATAAACCCGCGGCTGCCTGAGCCATGAGGACAATAAGATGAAATACCGCCTGGGCGACGCCCGAGTCGAGACCCATCCACAGAGCTGGGTTGCCCCGAATGCCACGCTGGTGGGCAAGGTCAAATTGGAGGAGGGAGCCAGCGTCTGGTTCAACGCCGTGCTGCGCGGGGACAACGAACTGATCCTGATCGGCAAGCACAGCAACGTCCAGGATGGCACGGTGATGCACACCGACATGGGCTTTCCCCTGACCATCGGTACCGGCGTGACCATCGGCCACAACGCCATGCTGCACGGCTGCACCGTGGGCGACTACAGCCTGATCGGCATCAACGCGGTGATCCTCAATGGCGCGAAGATCGGCAAGAACTGCATCATCGGCGCCAACTCGCTGATCGGCGAGGGCAAGGAAATCCCCGACGGTTCGCTGGTCATGGGCTCGCCAGGCAAGGTGGTACGGGAGTTGACCGAGCCGCAGAAGAAAATGCTCGAAGCCAGCGCCGCGCACTACGTTCATAATGCCCAGCGTTATGCCCGAGACCTGGTTGAGCAAGAACAATGACAGCCCCTGAAAGACCCGTCGCTTCGCCCTGCGTGAGCATCTGTGCCCTGGACGAGCAGGATATCTGCACCGGTTGCCAGCGCACGGTGGACGAGATCACCCGCTGGAGCCGCATGGACAACGCCGAGCGGCGTGCGGTCCTGGCCCTGTGCCATGAGCGGGCCAAGTCCAGCGGCTTGCTGTGGATGATCGGCTCCAGCTCGGCAAGTTGATCCGCTCGTTTCGCCAGCAAGCCGGCTCCTGCAATCTTGTGCAGGTGCCAGCGTGCTGGCGAAAGGGCTTCTTGGCCCAGCCCCGGGCCTGCAGTAACCTGTGCACCTTCCTGACAGGTACCCTTGGCCCCCATGTTCTTCCTGATCGCCTATATCAGCAGTGTCGTGCTGATCAACTACGCCTTTTCGTCTGCCCCGCATCTGGACATCATCTGGTCGGCCTGGGGCGGGTTGGTGTTTGTCCTGCGGGACATGGTGCAGACTCGTTTCGGCCACGGCGCCATCGTCGCGATGCTGGCGGCCCTGGTGCTGTCCTATGTGACCTCCGATCCGACCATCGCCCTGGCCAGTGCCACGGCATTCGCCGTCTCGGAATGCATCGACTGGCTGGTGTTCAGTATCACCAAGCGGCCCCTGCATGATCGTCTATGGATCAGCTCGGCCCTGAGCATTCCCCTGGATACCTTCATCTTCTTCGGCATGATCGATGCCTTGACCCCTGGGGTGATCCTGACCGCCCTGGGTTCGAAGTTCGCCGGTGTCACCGTGGTCTGGCTGGCCATGGCCTGGCGTTTGCGCAAAGCGGCGTGCGCCGGCTGAGCCAAAGCCCGCGCTTCATGTAAAATGCCGCTCCCCATGGGTCGCCCGCCTGGCGCTCGGCCCTCGATGATCCGCTCCTTTGAGGACCTTCAGATGACTCGTATCGGAACTCCACTGTCGCCAACCGCGACCCGCGTCTTGCTTTGTGGCTGTGGTGAGTTGGGCAAGGAGGTGGTGATCGAGCTGCAACGCCTGGGTGTCGAGGTGATTGCCGTGGACCGCTACGCCAACGCTCCGGCGATGCAGGTGGCCCATCGCAGCCACGTGATCAACATGCTTGATGGCGCGGCGCTGCGGGCCGTGATCGAAGCCGAGAAGCCGCACTTCATCGTGCCGGAAATCGAAGCCATTGCTACCGCGACCCTGGTGGAACTGGAAGCCGAGGGCTTCACCGTGATCCCCACCGCCCGGGCCACCTCCTTGACCATGAACCGCGAAGGCATCCGGCGCCTGGCCGCTGAAGAGCTGGACCTGCCGACCTCGCCGTACCATTTCGCCGACACCTTCGAAGACTATTCCAAGGCCGTGCAAGACCTGGGCTTCCCGTGCGTGGTCAAGCCGGTGATGAGTTCCTCGGGCAAGGGCCAGAGCCTGCTGCGCAGCGTCGACGACGTGCAGAAAGCCTGGGACTACGCCCAGGAAGGCGGCCGTGCCGGCAAGGGCCGGGTGATCATCGAAGGCTTTATCGACTTCGACTACGAAATCACCCTGTTGACCGTGCGTCATGTGGGCGGCACCACCTTCTGCGCGCCGGTCGGCCATCGTCAGGAAAAGGGCGACTACCAGGAATCCTGGCAGCCTCAGGCCATGAGTCCCAAAGCCCTGGCCGAATCCGAGCGGGTGGCCAAGGCTGTCACCGAGGCCCTGGGGGGCCGCGGCCTGTTTGGCGTGGAACTGTTCATCAAGGGCGACCAGGTGTGGTTCAGCGAAGTGTCGCCGCGCCCACACGACACTGGCCTGGTGACCCTGATTTCCCAGGACCTGTCCCAGTTCGCCCTGCATGCGCGGGCCATTCTCGGCTTGCCGATTCCGCTGATCCGCCAGTTCGGCCCTTCGGCTTCGGCGGTGATCCTGGTAGAAGGCACATCCACCCAGACCGCCTTCGCCAACCTCGGTGCCGCCCTGAGCGAGCCGGACACTGCGCTGCGCCTGTTCGGCAAGCCGGAAGTCAATGGCCAGCGCCGCATGGGCGTAGCCCTGGCGCGTGACGAGTCGATCGAAGCCGCCCGGGCCAAGGCGACCCGTGCTGCGCAAGCGGTGGTGGTCGAGCTGTAAAAAAGCATCGCGAGCAAGCTCGCTCCTACAGCGCCCGGATTGAACCTGTAGGAGCGAGCTTGCTCGCGAAGCGGTCGCTCAAGCGACCCGATTCAAATCGTTATTGCGCGTTTCCTTCAGGCACAGCACCGCGATCAGGCTCAGGATCGCCGCCCCTGAAACATACCCCCCAACCCAGCTCAAACCGCCCATCGCCACCAGTTTCTGGGCGAAGAACGGCGCGGCCGAAGCTCCGACGATGCCCCCCAGGTTGTACGCCGCCGAAGCGCCGGTATAACGCACGCGGGTCGGGAACAGTTCCGGCAGCAGGGCGCCCATCGGGGCGAAGGTGACCCCCATCAGGAACAGTTCGATGCACAGGAACAGCGCCACGCCGGCGGTGGAACCCTGGGTCAGCAGGGGTTCCATGGTGAAGCCGGACAGAATCGCCAGCACGCCGCCGACAATCAGCACCGGCTTGCGCCCGAAGCGGTCGCTGGCCCAGGCCGACAGAGGGGTGGCCGCGGCCATGAACAGCACGGCGAAGCACAGCAGGCCGAGGAAGGTTTCCCGGCTGTAGCCCAGGGTAGCGACGCCGTAGCTCAGGGAAAACACCGTGGAGATGTAGAACAGGGCGTAGCACACCACCATCGACGCGGCGCCCAGCAGTACCGGCAGCCAGTACTGGCTGAAGAGTTCCACCAGCGGCATCTTCACCCGTTCCTGGCGTGCCACGGCGTTGGCAAAGACCGGGGTTTCGTGCAGCTTCAGGCGCACGTACAGGCCCACCATCACCAGGGCGGCGCTGAGCAGGAAGGGAATGCGCCAGCCCCAGGAGCGGAACTGTTCGTCATCCAGGCCCATGGCCAGGGCCAGGAACAGGCCGTTGGCAGCGAGAAAACCGATGGAGGGGCCCAACTGCGGGAACATGCCGAACCAGGCGCGCTTGCCTTCCGGTGCGTTCTCCGTGGCCAGCAGCGCGGCGCCGCCCCATTCGCCACCCAACCCAAGGCCCTGGCCGAAGCGCAGCACGCAAAGCAGGATGGGCGCCCAGGCGCCGATGCTGGCGTAGCCTGGCAGTACGCCGATCAGGGTGGTGCACACGCCCATCAGCAGCAGCGAGGCAACCAGGGTCGACTTGCGTCCGATACGGTCGCCGAAGTGGCCGAACAGTGCCGAGCCCAGGGGGCGGGCAAGGAAGGCGATGCCGAAGGTCAGGAACGCCGAGAGCATCTGGGCGGTGCCGGAGGTCTGGGGAAAGAATACCGGGCCTATCACCAGTGCGGCGGCGGTGGCGTAGACGTAAAAGTCGTAGAACTCGATGGCGGTGCCGATAAAGCTGGCAGTGGCCACCCGCGAGGCGGAATTGCTCGGTTGGGCAGGCGTGGTGGCGCTGTAGGCGGTGCTGGTCGTCATGCGGTTATCCCTGACAGTCTGTGCTCCGGTGGAGCGAATTATTATGGTCGAGCACCCAGGGATGTGGGTTTGGCGCGGTCGTCCCTCGGGATGGGAGTGACGTCGAACAGAAGGGCTGGTTATCGGCAGATTTGCGCTGGGTGCGGGTAGCAAGCGGGTCTGCACAGGGCTTGGGTAAGCGGATCGATTATAGAAAGGCGGCTAACGATTCAACAAGGGGCTTGGCGGCTGCCGGGCTGGCGAGAAGGTTTTCGACCTTCAGGGGCGCCATTGGCTGCGGCGGCAGGCGATCAGATGCGGGCGGGGACGCTGCTGGTGTGCCAGATCAGTACGCGGCTGACGCGGTTTTCCTCGGTTTCGAGGATTTCCAGGCGGTAGCGGCCGATTTTCAGGCACACCGCGCTGTCGGGGATGGTTTCCAAGGCTTCGGTGACCAGGCCGTTGAGGGTCTTGGGACCGTCGCTGGGCAGGTGCCAGCCCAGGCTCTTGTTCAGCTCGCGGATCGATGCCGCACCTTCCACCACATAGCGGCCATCGGCCTGGGGGTGGATGTGCGGGTTGTCCAGGCTGTGCTCGCTTTCGAACTCGCCGACGATTTCTTCGAGGATGTCTTCCAGGGTGACGATGCCCAGCACTTCGCCGTATTCGTCCACCACCATGCCCAGGCGCCGTTGCTGCTTGTGGAAGTTGAGCAGTTGCAACTGCAACGGGGTGCTTTCCGGGACGAAGTAGGGCTCGTGGCAGGCCGCCAGCAGGGCGTCCTTGGTCAGGCTGGCGTCCGGCAGCAGGTGACGGATCTGCCGGGTGTTGAGCACCGCTTCGACCTGGTTGATATCGCTGTGGAACACCGGCAGCCGTGTGCGTCTGTTCAGGCGCAGTTGGGCGATGATGTCCTCGATCGGGTCGTCCAGGTTGATGCCGTCCACTTCGCTGCGGGGCACCAGGATGTCATTGACGGTGATGTTGTCCAGGGCGTGGATGCCGGACAGGGCGTGTGGCTCCTGTGGCGTGGGCTCGTCGTCCAGCAGCGCCGGGTCGTCGTCACTGTGCTTGACCGCGCCGGCCTTGCGGGCAAACGGGCGCAGCAGCAACTGGCTGAGGGTGTCGAGCAGCCAGGCCAGGGGATAGACGATTTTCATCGGAATGAGCAGCAGGCTGTTGCCAAAGCCCAAGGTACCTTCCGGGTAGCGCACGGCCAGGGCTCGCGGCAGGTATTCGGCCAGCACCAGCAGGGCGCAGGTGCTGATCAGGCAGGCCAGCCAGGGGCCATTTTCCGCCCAGTAGAACAGCGCCAGCAGGGTGCTGATGATCACCGCCAGGACCCGGCACAGGGTATTGCACAGGATCAGGCTTTCCTTGGGGAAGGCCAGGCGTGCCTGGGACTTGTCGCCATTGCGCGAGTTGCCGCGCAGGGTCAGCAGGTGCTGCTGGGCGGCATCGATAGCGGTGAACAGGCCCGACCAGACGATGAGCAGGGCGATTACCGCGAGCATGGGCCCGGTGGGCAGGGAATCGGTCATGGCCGGTCGTCAGATGTGCAGGATGTATTCACGAACCAGCTTGCTGCCAAAGTAGGCCAGCATCAGCAGGCAGAAACCTGCCAGGGTCCAGCGAATTGCCTTGTGCCCGCGCCAGCCGAGGCGATTGCGGCCCCATAGCAGCACGCTGAACACTACCCAGGCCAGGCAGGCCAGCAGTGTCTTGTGCACCAGGTGCTGGGCGAACAGGTTCTCGACGAACAGCCAGCCGGAGATCAGCGACAGCGACAGCAGGGTCCAGCCGGCCCAGAGAAAACCGAACAGCAGGCTTTCCATGGTTTGCAGCGGCGGGAAGTTCCTGATCAGCCCGGACGGGTGCTTGTTCTTCAACTGATGGTCCTGCACCAGCAGCAACAAGGCCTGGAACACCGCGATGGTGAACATGCCGTAGGCCAGGATCGACAACAGGATGTGGGCGAGGATCCCGGGTTCCTCATCGATCACCGGCACTGTGCCGGTGGGGACGAATTGCGCCAGTAGCGCGGTCAGGGCGCCGAGCGGGAACAGCAGTACCAGCAGGTTTTCCACCGGGATGCGCCAGCAGGCCAGCAGGGTCAGGGCGATGACTGCAGCGGCAATCAGGCTGGCGGCGCTGAAGAAGTCCAGGCCCAGGCCGACCGGAGTCAGCAAGTGGGTCAGCAGGCTGGCGGCATGGGCCAGCAAGGCCAGGATGCCGAGCGTAACCAGCAGGCGCTTGTTCGCCTTGGCGCCTGTGGCCAGGCGGGAGCCTTGGTAGAAGGTCGCAGCGGCATAAAGGACGGCGGCGGCGAGGGTGGGTAGCAAACTGGGTGACAAGGGGAGCATAAATCCTGTTAGGCAGGCCCGAAAGTCGCTGAGTTTGGCATAGAACCCAGAGCCCTGAAAGACCAGGCAAGCAGACGGCGAGGTGTCCGCCACGCACAGTCTTCGCTATAATCCGCGACCTGCCCACGCCGCAGGCTCATCGAGCACCTGTTTATTACGCTCTGGGCCGCCATTACCCCCGGTCTACCTTGGGCCTGAAAGGATCGAGCATGTTTGAAAACCTAACCGACCGTCTCTCGCAGACGCTGCGCCATGTCACCGGCAAGGCCAAGCTGACCGAGGACAACATCAAAGACACCCTGCGCGAAGTGCGCATGGCGCTGCTCGAAGCCGACGTTGCGTTGCCGGTGGTCAAGGACTTCGTCAACTCCGTGAAGGAGCGTGCGGTCGGCACCGAAGTGTCCCGCAGCCTGACGCCGGGCCAGGCTTTTGTGAAGATCGTCCAGGCCGAGCTGGAAAGCCTGATGGGCGCGGCCAACGAAGATTTGAACCTCAGCGCAGTGCCACCGGCCGTGGTGCTGATGGCCGGTCTGCAGGGTGCGGGTAAGACCACCACCGCCGGCAAGCTTGCGCGCTTCCTTAAAGAGCGCAAGAAAAAGAGCGTGATGGTGGTCTCCGCGGACGTCTACCGTCCGGCGGCTATCAAACAGCTGGAAACCCTGGCCAATGATATTGGCGTGACCTTCTTCCCATCGGACCTGAGCCAGAAGCCGGTAGCTATCGCCGAAGCGGCTATTAAGGAAGCGAAGCTCAAGTTCATCGATGTCGTGATTGTCGACACCGCCGGTCGCCTGCACATCGACAGCGAGATGATGGACGAGATCCAGGCGCTGCACGCGGCCATCAAGCCGGTGGAAACCCTGTTCGTGGTCGACGCCATGACCGGTCAGGACGCCGCCAACACCGCCAAGGCCTTTGGCGACGCGCTGCCGCTGACCGGTGTGATCCTGACCAAGGTCGACGGCGATGCCCGTGGTGGTGCCGCGCTGTCGGTGCGGGCCATTACCGGCAAGCCGATCAAGTTCATCGGTATGGGCGAGAAGAGCGAAGCCCTGGAGCCGTTCCACCCTGAGCGCATCGCTTCGCGCATCCTCGGCATGGGCGACGTGCTCAGCCTGATCGAACAGGCTGAAGCGACCCTCGACAAGGACAAGGCCGACAAGCTTGCTAAAAAACTGAAGAAGGGCAAGGGCTTCGACCTCGAAGACTTCCGCGATCAGTTGCAGCAGATGAAGAACATGGGCGGTCTCGGCGGCCTGATGGACAAGCTGCCGAACATCGGTGGCGTGAACCTGGCGCAGATGGGCAATGCCCAGGGCGCGGCAGAGAAGCAGTTCAAGCAGATGGAAGCCATCATCAACTCCATGACCCCGGCCGAGCGCCGCGACCCCGAGCTGATCAGCGGTTCGCGCAAGCGCCGGATCGCCCTGGGTTCCGGCACCCAGGTGCAGGACATCGGTCGCTTGATCAAGCAGCACAAGCAGATGCAGAAGATGATGAAGAAGTTCTCCGCCAAGGGCGGTATGGCCAAGATGATGCGCGGCATGGGCGGTATGTTGCCCGGCGGCGGCATGCCGAAGATCTGAAGAATCCGCGCCGGCCGTCATGCCGGCGCTTTTTCCACGGGGACGTGGAATCCCGGGCAAACCCTCGATTGGGGTGCGCTCACTCGCTGTCGCTTGCGGCAGCTCCATGGCAAATCTGAATGGCAGCCGACGGGCGCCGGAAAAAGTCATTTGCAAAAGTCCGGATATTCCTTAGAATATGCGGCCTTTCGGGCACCCATGCCCGCTGTGCATTTAGATTTGCAGCACCGACTACAGGAACGATGTTCACATGCTAACAATCCGTCTTGCCCTTGGCGGCTCCAAAAAGCGCCCGTTTTACCACTTGACCGTGACCGACAGCCGCAACCCACGCGACGGTTCGCACAAAGAACAAGTTGGCTTCTTCAACCCGATCGCTCGTGGTCAAGAAGTCCGCCTGTCCGTGAACCAAGAGCGCGTAGCCTACTGGCTGAGCGTTGGTGCACAGCCTTCTGAGCGTGTTGCTCAGTTGCTGAAGGAATCGGCTAAGGCTGCAGCCTGAACCCTATGAACGCGACGCCAGCTCCTGCTGATGATTTGATCGTTATCGGCAAAATCTACTCTGTTCATGGCGTTCGCGGCGAAGTGAAGGTCTTTTCCTTTACTGATCCGATTAAAAACCTGTTGGACTACAAAACCTGGACGCTCAAGCGCGAAGGTAGCGTGAAGCAGGTTGAGCTGGTCAGCGGACGCGGGAACGACAAGTTCCTGGTCGCAAAGCTCAAGGGTCTTGATGATCGCGAGGAAGCTCGTCTTCTGGCCGGTTACGAGATCTGCGTGCCGCGCAGCCTGTTCCCTGAACTGACCGACGGCGAGTACTACTGGTACCAGCTGCAAGGTCTCAAGGTTATCGACGGCCTCGGGCAACTGCTCGGGAAGATCGATCACCTGCTGGAGACCGGCTCGAACGATGTAATGGTGGTCAAGCCTTGCGCTGGCAGCCTGGATGATCGCGAACGCCTGTTGCCCTATACCGAGCAATGCGTGTTGGCCGTCGACCTGGCCGCGGGCGAGATGAAGGTGGAATGGGATGCGGACTTCTAAGCGTGGCTAACTTGCGCGTAGAAGTGATCAGTTTGTTTCCCGAGATGTTCTCCGCCATCAGCGAGTACGGCATAACCAGCCGCGCGGTGAAACAGGGGCTGTTGCAGCTGACCTGTTGGAATCCGCGAGACTACACCACGGATCGACATCACACTGTGGACGATCGCCCGTTTGGCGGTGGTCCGGGCATGGTGATGAAGATCAAGCCCCTGGAAGATGCACTGGTTCAGGCCAGAAACGCAGCCGGGGAGGGCGCGAAGGTGATCTACCTGTCGCCCCAAGGCCGCCAACTGAATCAGTCGGCGGTGCGCGAGTTGGCGAATGAGGATGCATTGATCCTGATTGCTGGTCGTTATGAAGGCATTGACGAGCGTTTTATTGATGCTCATGTCGATGAAGAGTGGTCGATTGGCGACTATGTACTCTCCGGTGGCGAGCTGCCGGCGATGGTCCTGATTGATGCGGTTACGCGACTGCTGCCCGGAGCTTTAGGGCATGTGGATTCCGCGGAGGAAGATTCCTTCACGGACGGTCTGCTGGATTGCCCGCACTACACCCGACCGGAGGTGTATGCGGATCAGCGTGTTCCCGACGTGTTGCTAAGTGGCAACCACGCACACATCCGGCGTTGGCGTTTACAGCAGTCCCTTGGTCGGACCTATGAACGACGCGCCGATCTTCTGGAAAGCCGCTCGCTTTCTGGAGAAGAGAAGAAGCTGCTCGAGGAATATCTCCGCGAGCGGGACGATAGTTAACAACGTATCGATGGTAGATCCGACGATTTACCTTAGGAGCACAGCATGACCAACAAAATCATCCTTGCACTCGAAGCAGAGCAGATGACCAAAGAGATCCCAGCCTTTGCCCCGGGCGACACCATTGTCGTTCAGGTGAAAGTGAAGGAAGGTGATCGTTCCCGTCTGCAGGCGTTCGAAGGCGTAGTTATCGCCAAGCGCAACCGCGGTGTGAACAGCGCGTTCACCGTACGTAAAATCTCCAACGGCGTTGGCGTAGAGCGTACTTTCCAGACCTACAGCCCGCAGATCGACAGCATGGCTGTCAAGCGTCGCGGTGACGTGCGTAAAGCCAAGCTGTACTACCTGCGCGACCTGTCGGGTAAAGCAGCTCGCATCAAGGAAAAACTGGCTTAAGTCCAGCTTCCGATGCAGAAAAAAGCAGCCTACGGGCTGCTTTTTTGTTGCCTGTCATTTAATGCCCGGAGCGGTTCAGCAGGGCGCAGACCGTGTTGGCGATCCGTTCCAGCAGTACCTCGTCATAAGGCAGCCAGGGCACGGCGGTCAATTTGCCGCTTTGCGCCGCCAGGGCCATCTCCACGGGTTCGCCATCGCGTGTCACGCGCCCGGTGGCCAGATGCACCGCATGGTCGCCGATGCGGGCATGGCGCCCCTCCATCGACAACACCCCCTGCTCGATAAGTGGGGCGAAAGCCCTGCCCAGCACGTGCTGGCGCATCAGAGCCATCTGGGTGAGGTTGTGCCCGGCCAGCAGGTTCAGGCGTTGCTCGCGCCTGGTGGCCGGCATTTGCGGCAGGGGCTGGCCGGTGGCGCTTTGTGCCAGCTCTTCGATGGCGAAACTGCTGACGCTCACCAGCAGGTCGATGGCCCGGCAGGCTTCTGAAAACACCTGCGGCGGCACATCCTGCAGCAGCATCGGCTGCCAGTGTTTATCGGTGCGCCGAGCGAAGCTTGCGCTGCCGGACAGGCAGTGCCCCTGCAGCCCCGGATAGAGTGCCGCGTCCACCGCAAAGCTCACCCGGATATCCCCCAGGTTCCGGCTCAGGCCGCTGTCCCTGTCGATCTTCCAGCCTTCGCGGCGGGCCAGGCCGATCAGGGGGCGGATGGACAGGCTGTATCCGGCGAATGCCTGGCAGGTGTGGCTTTCCAGCTCTTGCTGAGAGGGCAGGTAGTACTCGCGAAACACTTGGCGCAGCGGTTGTTTGATCCGGCGTTCGCTGATCAGGGCCTGCCAGGCGTGGCGCTCTGCGGCGTTGGCTGACAGTGGGTGCCATAGCGAAATCCTGCACCCGGCATCCAGGCTCAGCGGTTGGCCCCGGGAGTCTAGCGCTTGCGCATTTGCGTCCAGCAGGAAGCTGCGGTGTTGGCCATCTGTGCAATGGGCAACCCAAACCAGTGAGCGGGCAAAGGGCGAGCCCACGGCGGAGTCCGCCAGTTGCGCTCGCCAGTCGCTGAAAGACAACTCAAAGGCTTGCCACAGCCCGGATTCCAGGCAACTGGCCAGAAGCCCGTGCTGGGCCTTGCCGGGCGTGCTGGTGGGGGCCAGGCGCAGGGCGATCTCGGGGCGTTGGGCCAGGCCGCGTTCGGCAGGTTTGAGGTTGCGGGCGAGTTTTTTCTGGATGCTGGCATGGCGCACCAGGCCCAGGGCACTGCGCAGTGCCTGCACGCTTTCCGGGGTTGGTACCTGCTCGATGCAATGCCCCAGGGCAATGGCCAGGGACTGCGACGGCGCAGTCTTGGCCTGGGTCGGGGCGACGCAGGCCTTGGGCAGCAAAATGTCCATCAGTGGCGGCAGCCAGGAGGCATCGCGCAGCAGGGCGACCCGCGCGGCGCGGGCGATCACCGGAGTGTCGTCGGTGGTAAAGGCGCCATCGGCCACATAGGGCGTGGCGCCGCTGTGGATGGCGTCCAGGCGCTGGGCTGCGGTATTGATGATCTGCTGTGAGAATTCGACGTACGCCGCGTCATCCATCAGCACCCTGGCCGGATCGGCGCTCAGGTGATGATGGCCGGTCCAGTACTCGCTGCCGGCCAGGGCCTGCCGTGAGCGAGGCTCCAGTTGCCCAAGCAGTTCGAACTCCTGCCGGGCGTAGGGCGCATCGGCGTAGTGTTGTTCCACGCAACGCCGCAGAGCCATGCGGGTTTCTTCATCCACCCATTGCGCCAGCACGTACGCCTGGTGGTAGTACAGCGCCCACTGTGGGCCCGGTTCCGCAAGGATCCTGCGCAGTTCCTCGGTCAGGGCGGAGCTCGGTGTTCCGCTGAAACAGGCCAATTGTTCCAGCGCTTCCTGCCAGTTCACGCAACTGCGCAGCGCCTCCAGCAGGGTGGTTTGATCGAGGGCCGGGCTCAGCTCCAGTTGCGTGGCCTGTTGCACGATCGCGGTCGCCAGTTGCTGTGCCGCCGGGTTGGCATGGTCGCGCAGGGCCCGGCGGATGGCCGGCCACAGGCTGCCCAATTGAGCGGGCGTCAATGGGCTGATGTCGGGCGGCGGGCCGATGAAGTTCGGATGATCCACTCGGTCGGGGTTCAGGCGTTGTTGCAGGTGTGCGACGAGCGAAGGCGCGAGCGGGGCATCCATGGCGGCGGGTCTCCTTTTTCAGTGCGCGGATAATCGCATTTTTTATCGCCGGTTGTGGCCTCTGGCCCCTGGCGGGTTCTTTCGGCCCCTGCCGGGCGGCGATATACTCGCCGGCCCAATAAAGTGTGATCGCCCGATCCGTGCAGCCCGCACGGACGCCCAGGGTGCGTCGCATCCTCCCGGCAATCCTGGCCTGGTTCTATCCACAGGCGGGCCGCCCCGATTATTCCCATCCAGCCTTGGGTCGCTGCCCTGCAGCGCTCATGGGCGTGCCATGCCCGCAGCGTGCCCGTGCGCGGATCCATCCATTCAGGCAGTAGTCCGATGACCCTTCGTGAGCAAGAAATCCAGCGCCGTACCGAACTCTCGGTGACCCGCGTGACCAAGGCGGTATTCCCGTCCACCACCAATCATCACAACACCCTGTTCGGCGGCACTGCCCTGGCCTGGATGGACGAGGTTTCGTTTATCGCCGCGACCCGTTTCTGCCGGCTGCCGCTGGTGACGGTGTCCACCGACCGCATTGATTTCAACCATCCGATTGCCGCAGGTTCGATCGTCGAATTGGTGGGACGAGTGGTGAAGGTGGGTAACACCAGCCTCAAGGTCGAAGTCGAGGTGTTTGTAGAGAGCATGAGCTGTGATGGTCGGGAAAAGGCCATCCATGGCTTGTTCAGCTTTGTCGCCATCGACGATGACAAGCGCCCGGTGCCGGTGCTTCCAGGGTTTGCGACGTAGGAGCCGGCGTGCCGGCGAATAAGCCATCGGGCCTCTTCGCTGGCAAACCAGTTCCTGCAAGGGGGAGCGTTACAGGGACTCGGGCTGGATCAGGGCCAGCAGCGTCCAGCCTGCCGCCGGCTTGAGGCTGCTGTCTGGGGTGACGACATGCACCCAGCCGCTACTGTCGCGGGCAAACAGCAGGGTGGCGCGTTCGCCGTGCAGGGCCTGGTAATCGTCCCAGCCAAAGGCTTCGGTCAGGTTGGTGCTGTACAGCTCCGCGCCCTGGCCCAGCAGGCTGGCCAGCTTGGTGTAGGTCAAGGCCTCGTTGCCCAGCAACTGGCCGCGGTGTTCGTGGCTGGCCCGGTGCTTGTCGGTGCGCCGGCTTTCCTGGCTGTTGGCCAGGGCGAACAGGCGCTGGTGGCCGAAGTCGTGGCGAAAGCGCATGGCGGCCAGGGTGTTCAGCTCTCCTGAGGGCGAGAGTGCAAGCAAGTGGCCCAGGCCCACCAGGTCCAGATGGGCATCGGCGTGCTGCGAGGCCGGGTTGCCGAAATAGGTGGGCAGCCCTTCCATGCGCGCCGCGCGAATGTTTTCCCAGCTGGAGTCGGTCAACAGCACCCGGCTGCCCAGTTGCTGCAAGGCTTTGCCAAGGGTCCGTGCCGGGCCGTTGGCGCCGACGATGAGAAAGCCGCTGGGCGCCGGCTCGGCGACTTTCAACAGGCGCGCCAGGGGGCGAGCCGTGGCGCTTTGCAGGACCACGGTGCCGATGATCACGGCAAAGGTCAGTGGCACCAGCAGCAATGCCCCCTCATGACCGGCTTCATCCAGGCGGATGGCGAAGATCGCTGACACTGCTGCCGCAACAATCCCCCGTGGGGCTATCCACGCCAGCAAGGCGCGTTCACGCCAGTTGAGGTTGGAACCGGCCGTGGACAGCAGCACGTTCAGTGGCCGGGCGATGAACTGGATCACCAGCAGCAGGATCAGCACCAGCGGGCCCAGGGCAATCAGCGCCTTGAGGTCCAGGCGTGCCGCCAGGAGGATGAACAGCCCGGAAATCAGCAGCACGCTGAGGTTTTCCTTGAAGTGCAGGATGTGCCGCACATCCACGCCCTTCATGTTGGCCATCCACATGCCCATCAGGGTCACCGCCAGCAGCCCGGATTCGTGCATCACCTGGTTGGACGCGATGAAGATTCCCAGCACTGCCGCCAGGGTTGCCAGGTTGTGCAGGTATTCCGGCAGCCACTGGCGACGCATGATGCTGCCCAGGACCCAGCCGCCGGCGATGCCGAACAGGCTGCCGCACAGAATCACCCCGCCAAAGGTCAGCAGGCTCTGGCTCAGACCGGCGCCCTCGGCGCTGGCGATGATGAAGCTGTAGACCACCACCGCCAGCAGGGCGCCGATAGGGTCGATGACGATGCCTTCCCAGCGCAGGATATTGGCGATCGAAGCCTTGGGCCGCACTACCCGCAGCATGGGCACGATCACCGTCGGTCCGGTGACCAGGGTCAGGGTGCCGAACAGCAGGGCCAGCATCCAGTCGAAGCCCAGCAGCCAGTGGGTGGCCAGGGTGATCACGGCCCAGGTGGACAGTGCGCCGATGGTCACCAGGCGGTGCACCACACTGCCGATCTCGCGCCACTCGGAGAGGTGCAGGGTCAGGCTGCCTTCGAACAGGATCAGCGCCACCGCCAGCGAAACCAGGGGCATCAGCAGCGGGCCGAACATCTCCTGCGGGTCGAGCCAGCCCAGTATCGGCCCGGCCAGAATGCCGCTGAGCAACAGAAAGAGAATGGCCGGCAGTTTCAGCCTCCAGGCCAGCCACTGGCAGCCCAGCGCGGCCACGCCGATGCCGCCGAAGGCCAGCAGAATCTGTTGTTCACTCATCAATGCACCCTGTTCCTGAAAATGGCTGGCTATGAAAGACTAGCGACCCTGCGCGCAGTTCACTATTTTTTTACGCCTGGCCTCTGGGCCGCGCCTTTCGAGTCTTTATGCCTGCCATCGACCACCCCCTGATCGACCGTTTTCTCGACGCCCTGTGGTTGGAGAAAGGCCTGTCCGACAACACGCGCGACGCCTATCGCAGTGACCTGGCGTTGTTCAACGGCTGGTTGCAGGAGCAGGGGCTGGAGTTGCCGCGGGCCGGGCGCGAGCTGATCCTCGATCACCTGGCCTGGCGCGTGGAGCAAGCCTACAAGCCCCGCTCGACAGCGCGATTCCTCTCGGGCGTGCGTGGTTTCTATCGCTATCTGCTGCGGGAAAAGCTGATTGAAATCGATCCCACCTTGCAGATCGACATGCCGCAACTGGGGCGTCCGTTGCCCAAGTCGCTGTCGGAGGCGGATGTGGAAGCGCTGCTGGCCGCGCCGGACCTGAGCGAGGCCATCGGCCAGCGCGACCGGGCCATGCTCGAAGTGCTCTATGCCTGCGGCCTGCGGGTTACCGAGCTGATCAGCCTGACCCTGGAGCAGGTCAACCTGCGCCAGGGCGTGCTGCGGGTCATGGGCAAGGGCAGCAAGGAGCGCCTGGTGCCCATGGGCGAGGAGGCGATTGTCTGGGTCGAGCGCTACATGCGTGATGCTCGTGCCGAGCTGCTGGGCGGGCGCCCCAGCGACGTGCTGTTCCCCAGCCTGCGTGGCGAGCAGATGACCCGCCAGACCTTCTGGCATCGGATCAAGCACCAGGCCAAGGTCGCCGGGATCGGCAAGGCGCTGTCGCCCCACACCTTGCGCCATGCCTTCGCTACCCATCTGCTCAATCACGGCGCCGACCTGCGAGTGGTGCAGATGCTGTTGGGCCATAGCGATCTGTCCACCACCCAGATCTATACCCATGTGGCCCGCGCCCGGCTGCAGGATCTGCACGCCAAGCACCATCCGCGCGGTTGATTTGCCTTCCGGGCCGCGCTTTGCGTCGCCCGTAGTCGGTGCCGGCAAACAGATGTGATAGGCTTTGCCGGTTTGCAAAACGGCTGTTTGCGAGCGGTTGCCATGGTGATCGCTGCGAGTGGCCCATTTGCCCGCCTTCAGGAGTTCCCATGCGCTTGACCCAGATTTTTGCCGCCGCCTCCCTGGCGCTGCTCAGCACTTTTGCCATGGCCGATGACAGTGCCGAGAAAGCCATCCGCAAGAGCCTCGAGACCCTGCAGCTCGAAACGCCTGTGGAAAGCATTACCGCCAGCCCCATGGGTGGCCTGTACGAAGTCAAGCTCAAGGGCAGCCGTGTGCTGTACGCCAGCGCCGACGGCCAGTTCGTGGTCCAGGGCTACCTGTTCCAGCTCAAGGATGGCAAGCCGGTCAACCTCACCGAAAAAACCGAGCGCCTGGGCATTTCCAAGTTGATCAACGGCATTCCGGTCGCGGAAACTGTGGTCTATCCAGCCATTGGCGAGACCAAGACCCACATCACCGTGTTCACCGACACCACCTGCCCGTACTGCCACAAGCTGCACGCCGAAGTGCCCGAGCTGAACAAGCTGGGTGTGGAAGTGCGCTACGTGGCGTTCCCGCGCCAGGGCCTGGGCTCGCCGGGTGACGAACAGCTGCAGGCGGTCTGGTGCTCGGCGGACAAGAAAGCCGCGATGGACAAGATGGTCGACGGCAAGGAAATCAAGGCCGCCAAGTGCGCCAACCCGGTGTCCAAGCAATTCGCCCTGGGCCAGTCGATCGGCGTCAACGGCACCCCGGCCATCGTTCTGGCTGATGGCCAGGTGATTCCCGGCTACCAGCCGGCACCGCAGATCGCCAAACTGGCCCTGGGTGCGAAATAATCCTGCATCGTCACGCTAGCCTTTGACGATCATGGCCCGCCGGCCAAGCCGGCGGGCCATTAATAGAGAGCCGCGCAGTTTGCGGCTGTATTCCACGGCCGGCCTAGAGTCGGCCGTTTTATGGGGAGTTCAGAGTGAATCCGGTCAAAGTAGGCATCTGTGGGCTGGGTACTGTCGGTGGCGGTACCCTAAACGTACTTCAGCGCAACGCCGAGGAGATTGCCCGCCGTGCCGGGCGTGGAATCGAAGTAGCGCAGATTGCTACCCGTACGCCAAAGCCGCAGTTCCAAACGACCGGTATTGCGATTACCAACGATGTCTTCGCCGTGGCCACCAACCCTGAAATCGATATCGTCATCGAGCTGGTGGGCGGCTACACCGTGGCCCGTGACCTGGTGCTCAAGGCCATCGAGAACGGCAAGCACGTGGTCACCGCGAACAAGGCGCTGATCGCCGTGCACGGCAACGAAATCTTCGCCAAGGCCCAGGAGAAGGGCGTGATCGTCGCTTTCGAAGCCGCCGTTGCCGGTGGCATCCCGGTGATCAAGGCGATCCGCGAAGGCCTCTCGGCCAACCGTATCAACTGGCTGGCGGGGATCATCAACGGCACCGGTAACTTCATCCTCTCGGAAATGCGCGAGAAGGGCCGCACCTTTGAAGACGTGCTGGCCGAAGCCCAGGCCCTGGGCTACGCCGAAGCCGACCCGACCTTCGACGTCGAAGGCATCGATGCCGCGCACAAGCTGACCATCCTGGCCTCCATCGCCTTTGGTATCCCGCTGCAGTTCGACAAGGCCTACACCGAAGGCATCACCAAGCTCACCACCGCCGACGTGAACTACGCCGAGGCCCTGGGCTACCGCATCAAGCACCTGGGTGTGGCGCGCCGCACCGAGGCCGGTATCGAGCTGCGGGTGCACCCGACCCTGATTCCGGCCGATCGCCTGATCGCCAACGTCAACGGTGTGATGAACGCGGTCATGGTCAATGGCGATGCTGCCGGTTCGACCCTGTTCTACGGCGCCGGCGCGGGCATGGAGCCGACCGCTTCCTCGGTGGTGGCCGACCTGGTGGACGTGGTTCGCGCCATGACCAGTGACCCGGAAAACCGCGTGCCGCACCTGGCGTTCCAGCCTGACTCGCTATCGGATCATCCGATCCTGCCGATCGAGTCCTGCGAGAGCGCCTACTACCTGCGCATCCAGGCCAAGGATCACCCGGGCGTACTGGCCCAGGTGGCGAGCATCCTCTCGGAGCGCGGCATCAACATCGAATCGATCATGCAGAAGGAAGTGGAAGAGCAGGACGGCCTGGTGCCGATGATCCTGCTGACCCACCGTGTTCTGGAGCAGCACATCAACGATGCGATCACCGCCCTGGAGGCCCTGCAGGGCGTCGTTGGCCCGGTGGTGCGTATCCGCGTCGAACATTTGAATTAATGAAGCAGCCGCAAGTGGCAAGCGGCAAGCGCCAAGTCAGAAGCTGATCGGCTTTGACTTGAGGCTTGAAGCTTGCGGCTTGAGGCTCAAACCGAAGGTTTGTCCCCATGCGCTATATCAGTACTCGTGGCCAGGCACCGGCCCTGAATTTCGAAGATGTGCTGCTGGCAGGTCTGGCCAGCGACGGCGGTCTCTATGTGCCAGAGAACCTGCCGCGTTTCACTCAGGAAGAAATCGCTTCCTGGGCTGGCCTGCCGTATCACGAGCTGGCGTTCCGGGTCATGCGCCCGTTCGTCACCGGCAGCATTCCGGACGCCGATTTCAAGAAGATCCTTGAAGAAACCTACGGCGCCTTCTCCCACAACGCCATTGCGCCGCTGCGCCAGCTCAACGGCAACGAGTGGGTGCTGGAGCTGTTCCATGGCCCGACCCTGGCATTCAAGGACTTCGCCCTGCAACTGCTGGGTCGCCTGCTGGACTACGTGCTGGAGAAGCGCGGCGAGCGCGTGGTGATCATCGGTGCCACCTCCGGTGACACCGGCTCGGCGGCCATCGAAGGCTGCAAGCGTTGCGACAACGTCGACATCTTTATCCTGCATCCGCACAACCGTGTATCGGAAGTGCAGCGCCGGCAGATGACCACCATCCTCGGCGAGAACATCCACAACATCGCCATCGAAGGCAACTTCGACGACTGCCAGGAAATGGTCAAGGCCAGCTTCGCCGACCAGGGCTTCCTCAAGGGCACTCGCCTGGTGGCGGTGAACTCGATCAACTGGGCGCGGATCATGGCCCAGATCGTCTACTACTTCCACGCGGCCCTGCAGTTGGGCGGCCCGGCACGTTCCATCGCGTTCTCGGTGCCCACCGGCAACTTCGGCGACATCTTCGCCGGCTACCTGGCGCGCAACATGGGCCTGCCGATCAGCCAACTGATCGTCGCCACCAACCGCAACGACATCCTGCACCGCTTCATGAGCGGCAATCAGTACGTCAAGGAAACCCTGCACGCGACCCTGTCGCCGTCCATGGACATCATGGTCTCGTCGAACTTCGAGCGTCTGCTGTTCGACTTGCACGGTCGCAACGGCGCGGCCCTGGCGGCCTTGATGGACAGCTTCAAGCAGGGCGGCGGTTTCAGCGTCGAACAGGATCGCTGGACCGAAGCGCGCAAGCTGTTCGACTCCCTGGCGGTGAACGACGAGCAGACCTGCGAAACCATCGCCGAAGTCTTCGCCCAGACCGGCGAAGTGCTGGACCCGCACACCGCGATCGGGGTCAAGGCTGCCCGTGAATGCCGGCGCAGCCTGGATACACCCATGGTGGTCCTGGGCACCGCGCACCCGGTCAAGTTCCCGGATGCGGTGGAAAAGGCCGGTGTCGGCAAGGCTCTGGAGCTGCCGGCGCACCTGTCCGACCTGTTCCAGCGTGAAGAGCGCTGCACGGTCCTGGCCAACGACCTGAAAGCGGTGCAGGCTTTTGTCAGCCAGCACGGCAATCGTGGCAAGCCGCTCTGATTCATTGGCTTTGCCGACTAACAAGCCCGTCCTCTGACGGGCTTTGTTTTTTCTTGCCCCAGTGGCATGAGTGTGGCTCGCAAGACGCCGGGAGGCCCGGATGATTCGCCGTCGAACCTATCGGAAACTGCCCGTCCAGCGCTGGCTGTACGGGCCTGTGCTGGTCTGTGCAATATTCGCTTGGGCGGCACCTGCCTACGCCGCTCAGAACCTGTCTTTCAAGTTGGTGCCGGCCTTTGTCGATCTCGACCCCTTGCCCCTGGCTCCCGCCGAGCAGCGATGGCTGAAAAGCCACCGGACCCTAAGGGTGGGGATTTCCATCGATGACTACCAGCCCATCGACATCACTCGCGACCGTAACCGTTACCAGGGCATCAGCGCCGATTACCTGAGCCTGGTGGGCGAGCGCCTGGGGACGTCCATGGAGGTCCTGGGCTTTTCCGAGCGCGAGCAGGCGGTGGAAGCGCTGCGCAACGGCACCATCGATGTGCTGACCAGTGCCAACGGCTATGAGCGCGGAGCGCCGGGGCTGCGTTTTACCAGTGACTACATGCCGGACCTGGCGGTGGTCGTGGTGCGTCGGGACGAGCCGCAGCCCAGTGACGACCTGGCGGGCAAGAAGGTGGTGCTGCTGGACGGCTACGCCAATGCCGCCCAGGTCCATGCGGCCTATCCCGACAGCCAGATCATGCTTTCACCGAACCTCTACAGCGGCCTGGAAGCGGTGAAGCAGGGGGATGCCGACGCCTTCATCGGCAACGAGGTGATCGTTCGCGCCTACAAGGCCCTGCGTCCGTACCTGGGGTTGCAGATCCACGTGGAAAGCCGCCTGCCGCCCACCGGCTTTGCCTTCGCCACCCGCGACAGCAATGTGCTGCTGGCGCAGTTGCTGGAAAAGGCCCTGCAAAGCATCGATGAATCCATACGCCGGGAAATCCAGGCACGCTGGACCACTGGCCTTGGGGCGAGCAACTTCGCCGAGCCGATCGAGCTCAGCGCCCAGGAACAGGCCTGGATCCTCCAGCACCAGCATGTGGTGGTGGCCTCCCAGCAATACCCGCCCCATGTGTTCAAGGACAAGGAAGGCCAGTGGACCGGCCTCAATATCGACCTGCTCAACCGTATCTCGCGCATGACCGGGCTGCATTTCGTGCAGAAGGAAAGCCAGACTACTGCCCAGACTCTGGAACTGCTGGAAAGCGGGGAGGCGCAGATGAACACCACCCTCACGGCCAGCGATGACCGGCGGTTGTTCCTGAACTTCTCCCATGCCTTCGGCGGCGCGGCCTGGGTGTTCGTGGTGCGTCCCGAGGACCGGCGCCTGAGCAGCCTGAAGCAGATGGCGGGGGAGGTGCTGGTGCTTCCGGCCCGGCACACCCTGGAGAGCTTTATCCGGCGCAACTACCCGGACATTCGCCTGCGCAGCGTTGCCAGCTATGAAGAGGCCCGGGCCCTGGTCAGCAATGGCGAGGCCATGGCGACTATCCAGAGCGAGGTGCAGGCCCTGGGGCCGGCCGAGACCGGGGTGATGGTAGGGCGCAGTGTCGAGGGCACCTGGTCGGCCGACGAGTTTTCCGTGCGCAAGGACCAGCCCGAGCTGCTGAGCATTCTCAACAAGGCACTGGAAGCCTTGCCGGTAGCGGAGCTCAGCGCTCTGCGCCTGAAATGGCTGGGGGCTACGCCAGTGCCGGTGCCTGCCTGGCAGCGCGTGCCGAACTGGGTGTATTGGGCGATTGCCACAGCGCTGCTGTTCGGCCTGATTTCCCTGGCCTGGAACAGTCGCCTCAAGCGCCAGATCCAGCAGCGATTGCTGGCTGAACAGCGGCTCAATGATCAACTGGTGTTCAAGCGGGCCTTGCTCGACGGTATTCCCAACCCGATTTTCGTGCGCGACCTGCAGGGGCGTTTGATGACCTGCAACAAGAGTTATGAACAGCAATTGGGCACCAGCCTGGCGCAGATCCAGGGGCGGCAACTGACCGAACTGGACATCCTGCCGCCGGCCACCGCCCAGCAGTTGCATGGTGAGTTCATGCAGTTGCTGGCCTCCGGTGAGTCGGTGTTCGCCGACCGACAGGTGGAGTCCAGGGATGGCCCTATCGATGTCTATCAGTGGGCGGTGCCCTTCTACAGTGCAGAAGGGCAGTTGCAGGGCTTGCTGGGCGGCTGGATCGACATCACCGAGCGCAAGCGCCTGGAGAACCAACTGGTGGAGGCACGCCAGGCGGCCGATCAGGCCAACGCGGCGAAGACGGCTTTCCTGTCCACCATGAGCCACGAGATCCGCACACCGATGACCGCCATCCTTGGCCTGCTGGAGCTGGAGAAAGAGCAGGCGCGGCTGCGCGGCGTGCCCTTTTCCGAAGCCCTGCGGGTGGCTTACCAGTCTGCCCAGGAATTGATCGGCCTGATGGGCGATAGCCTGGACCTGGCCAAGATCGAGGCCGGGTATATGCACCTGGTGCCCCAGGTCACCGCCCTCAAGCCGTTTTTCGAGAGTATCCGGCAGTTGTTCGAGGTCACGGCGCGCAACCAGGGCGTGCAGTTGCAGCTGGTGTTCAGTGAGCGGGCCAAGGGCCGTTATCTGTTCGACCCGGCGCGCCTGCGCCAGGTAGTGCACAACCTGTTGAGCAACGCGCTGAAATTCACCGCCCAGGGCGAGGTGCGGATGACGGTAGAGTGCCAGCCTGACGAGTCCGGCCTTGAGTGCCTGCGCATCAGCGTTGCGGACACCGGCCGCGGTATCAGCTCCGAGCAGCAGGCCAAGCTGTTCACGCCCTTTGTCCAGGCCGATGCCATGACCTCGTCAGCCTACGGCGGCACCGGGCTGGGGTTGAGTATCTGCCGGCAACTGGTGGAACTGATGGGCGGGCGGATTCACCTGCTCAGCGAGCCCGGGGTCGGTACCGTGGTGTCGCTGGAGTTGTACCTGGAGCGGGTCAGTGACGATTTCGAGTCTGGGCCGGCGTCGACGCAGGAACGTCCGCCGAGCCGGAGCATGGAGGTGCTGGTGGTGGATGACTTGAGCGCCAACCGCATGGTCCTGTGCCAGCAACTGATGTTCCTCGGGCACCGGGTGGTGGCCTGTGACAATGCCCGGGAGGCGTTGCAGCAATGGCGTGGCGGCACCTTCGACGTGGTGATGACTGACTGCAACATGCCGGACATGAGCGGCTACGCCCTGGCCGAGGCGATACGCCAGGCCGAGGCACAGGAAGGGCGCGGGCGTTGTCCGGTGATCGGCTGCACCGCCAATGCCTTTGAAGATGAACGCGAGCGCTGCGAGGAGGCCGGAATGGATCAACTGCTGGTCAAGCCGGTAACCCTGGATCAGTTGGCCCAGGCCCTGGCGCGCTTCCTGCCGCCGCCATCCTTCAACATCCAGACCTTGCGCAGCATGACCCAGGCCGACGACCAGGTGCTGCAACGCATGCTGCACGAGTTGTTGCGCAACCTCGCCGAGGAGCAGCAGGCGCTGGAAGCGGCGCACCAGGCCCGCGATCGGGAACGCCTAGGGGGTACCCTGCATCGGCTCAAGGGCGTGTGCTGCCTGATCGATGCCCTGCCCCTGGCCAGGGCCTGTATCGAGCTCGAGGGGCTGGTCAAGGGGCGGCAGGACGAGGCCATCGATCGTCATTGGCCATTGTTGCTGGAGGTCATCGCCAGCTTGCGCAGTGATATCCAGGCTGTCCTGGATGATTAAGACTTGTCCTATGTGTGCGTAGGAATTGTCTGATTAACCTGCCGGTTCGTTGTGGATACTTGCCACGCACGTCGTACCGGAGGTTGCCCCATGCATTCGCTTAAAGTGCTGATTCTCGAAGATAACTCGTTCCAGCTGATGGCCCTGCACCAGATGCTCAACGCCAATGGCGTGTTCAATGTGCTGACCGCCGAGAGTGTCGAGGCCGCGCGGCGTTCGCTGGACAGCAAGGGGCCGGTGGATATCGCCATCTGCGACCTGTACCTGGAGCAGGCCGACGGGCTGGAGTTGATCCGTGACCTGGCCCGCCAGGAGCGGGCCCGGGCGCTGATCATCCTCAGCGATGCTGAAGAGGATGTGCTGGAGGGGGCGGCCGGCATGGCCCGGGAGCTGGGCCTGAAAGTGCTGGGATGCCTGCCCAAGCCGGCCTCGGTGGCGGTGATCGGCGACTTGCTCACCGCCTACCAGCAGCACTCCAGGCAGGGGGCGCCGGCGCCGGACCAGGCGTTGCTGCGGGACTTGCTCGGGCTGGAGCCGTTTTCCCTCGACAGCGTCACCCAGGAGGAAGGGCTGGCGGCGATCCTGGGCCACGGCGTGGCGCATTTCCAGCCGGTCATCCAGCCCCACGGCGAGCTCCAGGGGGTCGAGGCCCTGGCCCGCTGGCAGCACCCCGAACGCGGGCTGCTGATGCCCGGGGAGTTTCTGCCATTGATCGAGTTCGCCGGCCTGCAGGAGATCTTTACCTGGCACATGCTGGAACAGGCCCTGGAGCTGGCGGCCGGGGTGAAGCTGGTGATGGGCCATTCGTTGCCGGTGGCAGTGAACATTCCCATCGGCATCCTTGAACGGCCGCTGTTTCCCCGTCAGCTGGAGGCCTTGCTCAGGCGTTTCGAAGTGCCCGCCCGGCTGCTGACCCTGGAAATCATCGACACCACCCGGCTACAGACCGATACCGCCCATGTGGAGGCGCTGCTGCGTCTGCGGATGATCGGCTGCAAATTGTCCATCGGCGACTTCGGCATCGGCGGCACCAGCCTGCAGCGACTGTTGGAACTGCCCTTTACCGAGTTGAAGATTCCCCCGGTGTTCGTGGCGGGCATGGCGGCCGACGAGCGCAAGGTGGCCCTGGTCGGTGGGGCGATGAACATGGCCCGGCGCATGTCCCTGGGAGTGGTGGTGGCCGGAATCGAGAGCGAGGCCGACTATAAGGCGGCCAAGGCCCTGGGGGCGGCCCATCTGCAGGGCTGCTTCCTGGCCGGGCCGATGAGCGCTGCCCAGATGCGCCAGTGGCTGGCGCAGGCGCTGGACCGGGGTGCTGAGGGGGCTGGCGCTGAGGGCCTGTGTGCCTAGGACAGCCCGTGCTCCTGCACGTAGATGTACAGCGCGGCTTCGCTGGACAGGCCGAGCTTGCGCATGGCACTGACCTTCTGCGCACTGACGGTCTGCTTGCTGCGGTTGAGTTGCGCGGCAATTTCCCCGACCGCATGGCCAGCGGCCAACAGGCGGATCACTTCCAGCTCCCGCGGCGACAACTGATCGCTGGAAACCAGGCGGTCCGGCCCCACTTCGCCGGCCAGGCTCAGGGCCTGCTTGATGGCCTGGGCGATGTAGGGCTTGTGTTGCCGCGCCCGGGCGATGGCAGTCGGCAGCTCGTCCGCCAGGCTGGCCTTGCTCAGCAGGCCCGTTACTCCCAGATCGAGGATCGAGCGGAACAGCCCGGGGTGGTTGAGCATGGTCACCACCACGATGGGCAGGTCGGGGTGGCGGCGGCGCAGCTGTTCGATCAGGCGCAGGCCGTCGTTCTGCTGTTCGGCTGGCATCATGAAATCCGTCACCAGCACATCGCATTCGATCTCCTGCATCAGTTGCGCCAGGGCGGAGGGCGAGCTGGCCTCGCCGACGATGGCCAGGCTGTCGTCCTGTTCCAGGACGGCGCGCAGGCCAATGAGGAAGATCGGGTGGTCGTCGGCAAGGATGATGCGCAATTTGTTGTTCGTCGTTGCTTTCAAAGCTGAGCTCCAATGCAAAGGCGGCGTTGTTTGCGCCTGGTCGGCCGTTTTTCAGCTGTCATATTACCCGTGCATGCTCGATTGACTCAGGTCGGCAGCAGTAGGTGTGGCGAACTTTCTTCTCTGAGCGATGGTCACTTGAATGTCAGAAAGCTACCGGCATTTTTGTTTTCGAACCTTTAATTCGAGCTATTGAGTGGTGATCTAGATGGAAAGTATCAGTCTTTTATTGAGTGAGGCCCTGAGCCCTTACCAGGTTGCTCTGACGCCTTGCGGGGCTCGGGGCGAATGCCTGGTGACCTTGAAGAATGCTGCCGGCGCCATCGTGGTGGAGCGTGAGGTCAATCGGGCCCAGCTCACTGACAAGCGCCTGCTCACTGATGTGGTGGACGGCCTGCACCGTGATGTGCTGATCGCCGAAGGCCGGCTCGAACCCTGCGTGATCGCCGCCCTGCGCCATGCCGCCGAAGACAAGGCGTTCGCCCGGCGCAATTGATCTGAAATTTTACGGAACCTTCCGCCAGGCCCGTCAGTCAGACTCAGTATCAGCAGGATCAGGCATTGTGCTCCGGTGCTTGTGGCCTGCTGGTACGGGTCTGCAAAGACCACGTTTAACCCCGAGTCGTCTCCCCACTTCTCGGGGTTTCTTTTTGCCCGGCGTTTGTCAGTGGTCCTTCAAGTCCTGGAAGTAGGCCCGGGCATCGGCGCGGTATTCATCGCGCATTCCGGGGTCCAGCCAGGCGGCATACAACTCCACCAGTCGCTCCTCGCGCAGCTTGAGCAGGGCCTGGTTGATCCGGGTGATGGCTTTGCGGCCCTGCGGGGTATCGGAGCAGCCGACGTGGATTTCCTGATACTTGCTGGTGCCTTCGACCGGGTAGAACTCCAGATCCTGCGGGTCCATGCCCTGCTGCACGGCCTGGTAGCGGATTTCCGGCCAGTAGCCCAACAGCAGTTGCAGGCGCCCCAGGCGCTGCATCTGCAGCAGGCTGCCCAGGGCGTCGTTGCCGTAGTGGGCGCGGATTTGCTGCGGAGCAACCTGCTGCAGCAGGTTGTCGAGCTGTTGCCCGTAGCTGCGCTCGGCCACCACCCCGATCAGTTCCTTGCCGCTGTCGAGCAGGCCATGCAGGTCGACCTTGCCGTCATGGATGAAGTGCGCGATCTGTTCACGGTCGGCACGGCGGATCGCCAGGCCATTGCTCAGCACTCGAAAGCTGGTGATGGAAAAGGCCACCCATTGCGCACGCTCCTTGTTCCAGATCAGCGCCGGATCACAGGTGAAGCTGGGGTCGCGCAACATCTGCATGCCCCGGGCGCGATTGACCCGTACCAGTTCGTGCTGGTACTCCGGCAGGCTGGCAATCAATTGCGGCATCAGCAGGTCGACCACTCCTCGACCTTTTTGCTGGCCCTCGAAAATATTCAGCGGCGGCAGGTCGCGCAGCAGCCAGGTGAGCATTTCGCCGGCGTGGCCGGGGGCGCAGGGCAGCCACAGCAGGCAGGTCGCGAGCGCCATCGTCAACCGGCCAAGGCCTGGCCTCGGGCGTCGCTGGGCCCGTTGCGGGGGGGCAGTGTGAGACGGCTGTTTCAGCTTAGATTGCCCCAGAGTTGCGCAGGTCCTGGATCTGCTCGCTGCTGTAGCCCAGGCCGGCCAGAACTTCGCTGGAGTGTTCGCCGAGCTCGGGGCCGACCCAGTCGGCCGAGCCCGGAGTCTGCGAGAGCTTTGGCACGATGCCGGGCATCTTGAAGGCCTTGCCGTCCGGCAGCCTGGCCTGGAGGAACATTTCCCGGGCGAGGAATTGCGGGTCGTGGAACATGTCCTCGGCGCTGAAGATCCGGCTCGCCGGGACTTCGGCCTGGTTCAACTGCTCCAGCACCTGCTCCAGGGGCAGGGACGCCACCCAGCGATCGATCACCCCATAGAGTTCGTCGCGGCGGGTGTCGCGCCCGTCGTTGCTGGCCAGAGCCGGGTCATTGGCCAGATCCTCACGGCCGATCAGGAGCATGAAGCGCTTGAAGATCGCATCGCCGTTGGCGCCGATCTGCACGTGCTTGCCGTCGGCACTGGTGTGGATCGACGAAGGGGTGATGCCGGGCATGATGTTGCCACTGCGTTCGCGGATGAAACCGAATACATCGAACTCCGGAACCATGCTTTCCATCATGGCGAAGATCGCCTCGTACAGCGCCACGTCCACCACCTGCCCCTGGCCGCCGTTGACCTCGCGGTGACGCAGCGCCATCAGCGCGCCGATCACCCCCCACAGGGCAGCGATGGAGTCGCCGATGGAGATTCCGGTGCGCACCGGTGGGCGGTCCTCGAAGCCGGTGATGTAGCGCAGGCCGCCCATGGATTCGCCCACCGCGCCGAAGCCCGGCTGGTCCTTCATCGGCCCGGTCTGGCCAAAGCCCGATAGCCGCACCATCACCAGTTTGGGGTTCAGGGCGTGCAGCACGTCCCAGCCCAGGCCGAGTTTTTCCAGCACGCCGGGGCGAAAGTTCTCGATCAGGATGTCCGCTTCGCCCAGCAGTTGCTTGAGCACCGCCAGGCCTTCCGGGTGCTTGAGGTTCAGGGTCAGGGACTTCTTGTTGCGTGCCTGGACGAACCACCACAGCGAGGTGCCTTCATACAGCTTGCGCCACTTGCGCAGCGGATCGCCGCCATCGGGTGACTCGACCTTGATCACCTCGGCACCGAACTCGGCGCAGATGCGCGAGGCGAAAGGGCCGGCGATCAGGGTGCCGAGTTCTATCACTTTCAATCCGGCGAGGGGCTTGCTGAGGCTGGTCATGGGGCATCCGCTGGGCAGGAAAATCCGCCTAGCCTAGACCATTGGTCGCCATTAAGGCAGCGCCTGACGCCTGCCTTTGCCGATTATTTCCCGCCCGGGCCAAGGATTATTGTGCTTCTCATTCCATTGGGCGGCAGGGTTTAATGACGCCGCTTGAAAAAAGAGCGGTTGCGAAAGCTGTAAAAGGGTCTATGCAGCGATGGATGCCTTGCGGCTGTTTGCCGAGCGATCTTCCTGATATTTCTTGTTACAAATGTCGCCTGTAAATTTTACATGTGATGAATTGAAAACCTTACATGTGATGTTTTAGTCTCTGCGCCATGGAAAACAAATCCTCAGCCCATTACCAACGTTTATTCCGCCAGCGCCTGCGTGATCAGGGCTTGGTGAAAAAGGAAGTCTGGATACTGCCGGAGAACGCCCAGGCGTTGTTGGCGGTTGAACGCAAACTGCGTCAGCCCTCAGAAGGGCTGGCTCCTGTGGAAAAGGATGGAGAAATGAGCATGCCGCAGATCTGGAATGCCCGATCGTTGTGCCAGGCCCTGGCAGCCACCGAGCTGTTCAATAGCGGCGAAGCCAGCGTTGAGTTGCTAGAGGGTGCCGAACCGAGCTTGCACGTGACCATGCGCGAATACGGCGACCTGCCGTTGTTCGTGGCCCTGTCCGGCGAGCAGATCCTGGTGGAGGCGCTGCTGTGGCCGCAAAGCGAAGTGACCGATGTGGCCGCGTTCAATGAGGAAGTGTTGCTCAGCCGCCAGTTGTTCCCGCTGTCGAGCATCGGCCTGGAAACCCGTTTTGGCGGTGAGCGCCACTACATGATGTACGGCGCCCTGAGCGCAACCTCGATTCTCTCCAACGTGCTCTACGAGATCGAAACCCTGGCCAGCAACGTGATCAGGGCAACCGAGGCCTACGAAGGCTACCTGAAGGCTCAGGCCTGACCTGGAGGAATGCACATGAACGTATGGAGCAAGCTGCTCACCGCGCTGCGCGGTGGTGCCAATGAGGCGGGCGAGGCCCTGGTGGACAGCCAGGCACTGAGGATTCTCGATCAGGAGATCCGCGACGCCGATCAGGAACTGCGCAAGTCCAAGGAAGCCCTGGCCGAGATCATGGCCCGGCAGAAACTCGCCGCCGAGCGCGCCAACGGCAGCGCGGCCAAGGTCGCCGAGTATGAAAGCTACGCCCTCAAGGCCCTGGAAGCGGGCAACGAAGCCCTTGCCCAGGAAGTGGCGCAAAAGATCGCCAACCTGGAAAATGACCTGGCCGTGGAGCGTGAGCAGGCCGATGGTTTTGCCGCCAGCGTCGCGCAGTTGCGCAAGGCCGTGACCCAGGCCGAGGGCAATATCAAGCATTTGAAACAACAGGTGGATACCGTCAAGGCCACCGAAAGCGTGCAGAAGGCCCAGCAGGCCGTGGCCCAGCGCTACGGCGGCTCCCAGAGCAAGCTGCACACCGCCGTGGAGTCCCTGGAGCGGATCAAGCAGAAGCAGGCCGAGCGCGCGGCAAAGATGGACGCCGCGGCCGAGCTGGCCAGTACCAGCACCCCGGACGATGCCCTGGATGCCAAGTTGCGTGAAGCCGGGATCGTTGCCGGCAGCACCAGCGCCGACAGCGTGCTGGCGCGCCTCAAGGACCGTAGCAAGTCCTGATTCACCGTTGTGTTGTAGGGGCGGGGCCGCCTGGCCTTGCCCGGCTTTTTCAGGGATAGGAAAGCAATGGAAATCTTCCTGCAGACAGTGTTGTCGTTCCCCACAGTGCTGTTCAGCTTCATGCTCTGCCTGGCCGTGATCTACTGGGCCGTGGTGGCCATGGGCATGCTTGAAGTCGACCTGCTGGACTTCGAGGCCGACTCGCTGCTCGACAGTGCCCACGCCGGCGAAGGCCTGGCCGGGCTGCTGATCAAGTTCAAACTCAACGGGGTGCCGGTCACCCTGGTGCTGACCCTGCTGATGTTCTTCAGCTGGTTCCTGACCTATTTCGCCGAACTCTACGTGCTCAGCCACCTGCCCCTGGGTTGGCTGCGCTATCCCCTGGGCCTGTTGCTGGCGGTGCTCGCACTGTTCCTGGCAGCGCCCATCAGCGCGACGATCTGTGGTCCGCTGCGCCCGCTGTTTCTCAAGATGGAGGCCACCAGCAGCAAGTCGGTGCTGGGGCAGACGGCTGTGGTACGCAGCGGCAGAGTCACCCTGGAACATGGCGAAGCCGTGCTCGAGGACGGCGGCGCGGGCCTGATCCTGCGTGTGCGTGCCGATGAGGCACGAGCTTTCAAACGCGGCGATCGCGTCGTGTTACTGGAGTATCTGGAGGCGCAACACGCCTATCGGGTCATTACAGAGGACGAGTTTCGCGGCCTCTGAGCCCGGGCTCCCTCAAGAATCAAAGGAGATTGATTGCATGAATTTACCGTCGCTGCTGCCCATCCTGCTCGGGATCGGCCTCGTCGTCCTGGTGGTCTTCGGCCTGTTGGCCTTGTTCAAGGCCTTCTATATCAAGGTTCCCCAAGGCACGGCGTTGATTGTCAACGACATGTCCTCGACCCCCAAGGTGCATTTCACCGGTGCCCTGGTGTACCCGGTGATCCACCTCAAGGAGTTCATGCGCATCTCGCTGATCACCCTGGAAGTCGACCGTCGGGCCAAGGACGGGCTGATCTGCCGCGACAACATGCGCGCCGACATCACCGTGGCCTTCTACCTGCGGGTCAATGAAACCCAGGAAGACGTGCTCAAGGTGGCCAAGGCCATCGGTGTCGACCGTGCCTCCGACCGCGCCGCGGTCAACGAACTGTTCAACGCCAAGTTCTCCGAAGCGCTGAAAACCGTGGGCAAGCAGTTCGATTTCGTCCAGCTGTTCGAGAACCGCCAGGACTTCCGCGACCGCATCATCGAGATCATCGGCAACGACCTCAACGGCTATGTGCTGGAAGACGTGGCCATCGACTACCTGGAGCAGACCGCCAAGCACTCCCTGGACCCGAGCAACATTCTCGACGCCGAGGGTATCCGCAAGATCACCGAGCTGACCGCGGCGCAGAACGTCATCACCAACGAACTGGAGCGCAACCAGGAACTGGCGATCCAGAAGAAGAACGTCGAGACCCGCGAAGCCTCGCTGTCCCTCGAACGCCAGCAGGCCGATGCCGAAGCCCGGCAGAAGCGCGAGATCGAAACCATCCGTGCTCGCGAGGAAGCCGAGACCGCCAAGGTCAAGGAAGAAGAGCGCCTGAAGGCCGAACAGGCACGCATTCAGTCCCAGCAGGAAATCGACGTGCGCACCGAGAACCATCAGCGCGAAGTCGAAGTGGCCCAGCAGAACCGCCAGCGTGCGGTGGTCATCGAAGTCGAGAAAGTCACCCGCGCCAAGGACCTGGAAGTGGTGGCCCGCGAGCGTGAAGTGGAACTGCAACGCATCGAGAAAGAAAAGGCTCTGGAAGAACAGCGCAAGAACATCGCCACAGTGATCCGTGAGCGGGTAGCGGTGGAGAAGACCGTGGCCCAGGAAGAAGAGCGGATCAAGGAAGTACGCGAAGTCTCCGAAGCCGAGCGCGCCAAGCAAGTGGTGGTGATCCAGGCCCAGGCCGAAGCCGAGCAGGATCTGGTGCGCCAGGTGAAGCAGGCCGAAGCCGACGAGACCCGTTCCAAGCACAAGGCCGTGGAAATCAACAACCTGGCCCAGGCCGAACTGGAAGCCGCGGCCAAGCAGGCCGAAGCCAAGAAACGCCTGGCCGAAGGCCTGGAAGCCGAGCGCGCCGCGCCTGGCCTGGCCGATGCCCGGGTGCTGGAAATCACCGCAGCGGCCCAGGAAAAAGAAGGCCTGGCCCAGGCTCGCGTACGCACCGAGCAGCTGATTGCCGAAGCCCGTGGCGAGCAGGAAAAAGGCCTGGCCGACGCCCGCATCATGGAAGCCCAGGCGGCTGCCAAAGAGAAGGACGGCCTGGCAGAAGCCAAGGTCATGGAAGAGAAGCTCGGTGCCCAGGCCCGTGGCGAAGAACAGTTGGGCGCGGCCAAGGCCAAGGCCACCAAGGACCTGGGTTCGGCCGAAGCCGAAGTGCTGCTGCAGCGCCTGAACGCCGAGGCCGAAGGCCTGGGCAAGAAGTTCGGTGCCCTGGACTCCCTCAGCGACAGCGCGCGGTCCCACGAAGAGTTCCGCATGCAACTGGAGAAGAACTTCGAGGAAGCGATGGCCGCCATCGCCGCCAACAAGGAAATCGCCAAGGACCAGGCCGAAGTGCTGTCGGCTGCCCTCAGCAAGGCCAAGATCGAGATCGTCGGCGGCGAAGGAGACTTCTTCAATTCCTTCGCCAAGTCGCTGTCGGTGGGCAAGGCCATCGAGGGCGTGGTGGGCAAGAGCCCGGTGGTCCAGGACGTGCTGGCACGCCTGCTCAATGGCAAGGGCGCTCCGGCCGTAGCCGCTGAGCTGGCCGCCGCTGCCGTTACGCGCAAGGCCGACGCTCCGTCTGCCGAAGCCTGAAATGCCTGACCACAGCTGATTCGCCAGCCCTCGCCTGATCCTGCAGCCGTCGTTTTTATCGACGGCTGCAGGGCAGGTGTCAGGCGGCGGGTTTCAGCTGGCTGGTTTCAGGTGCCGGGCTCCAGGTTTGAGGAGCCCGCTTTTTTGCATACCGCCGTAGATCCAGGAAGGCCACGATGTCGGACGCTCAAGTCGCAACTCCCCCACAGGACGTATTGGATAAGGCCGTCGCCGAAGGCGGCGCCTATGAGGTGCTGCACAAGCGCCTGCTGGACCAGGGCCAGCGCCTGCGGGCCACCACTGACGACCTCAACCAGAGGCGTCTCGACGAGTTCGGCAACAGCCGCATGGAAGTGGTCGGGCGGGTGCGCATCCGTACCGAGAACAACTGCATCGCCCGGGACATCGTCCAGGTCGGCGACTGCCTGCTGTTCGGCTACAACGTCTTTATCGGCCTGAAGAAGGAAACCAGCGTCGCTGACGTGTTTTCCCTCTACCGGCTGGTGGAAGAGGGCGAAGGCTATGAAGCCGAGCCCGTGCCCCTGGAAGGCAGCTTTTTGGCGGCCCAGGGCTTCCTCAACGATTTCAACGAGCTTTATACCTATTACAAGAACACCCGCCTGCTGCAGTTGGCGATCCGTGACGGCAAGCTGCTGGCAAGTTTCCAGATCGGCGAGCGGGTCACCGATGTGCGGGTGTTCCGCTGGTCGATCTCGGTGGACGGGCGTGATGTCCGTTACATCGACAACCGGGGCGAGCGGGATATCGCCCTGCCGGCACCCTTCGATTTCGAATGGAAGAAAGCCACCCGCGAGATGGTGGTCGAAGGCCGCTTTCCGCACCTGAACATCCTCGACACGGTGTTCGTCGAGACCATCGGCGGCGACCTGACGATCAAGGTCGAGAACAACACCGAATCGGGCCTGGGCATCTACCGCGAAGAGGTGCTGGACAAGACCCAGTCCCTGGACGACTCGCAGATCGAATTCGCCCGCCTGGGCAGCCTGATCCTGCTCAAGGTCCTGCCGTACCGCGAAGAGCAGTGGCGCTACCTGGTGTTCAACAGCCTGACCCGCCAGGTGGAGCGCATCGACGCCATCGGCCTGGCCTGTGTGCAGTTGCCGGAGGACCACGGGATCATCTTCCCCGGCGGCTACTACCTGCAAAGCGGCGAGTACAAGACCTTCGAGCAGTCCATGGAGGGCATGCGCTACAAGCGCTCGGTGCGCTCGCCCAACGGTGAAGATGTGCAGTACATCTTCTACCACCCGGAGCAGGGCCGCTCGGTGCTGCTGACCTACAACATGATCAACCGCCAGTTGCAGAACCCGCTGTTCGGCCACGGCTACGCGCGCCTGGAAGACGGGCGCATGGTGATCTTCGCCGCCGAGGGCGACGAGCCGACCCGGGTCCATCCGATGCAGGTCTGGCAGACACCGTTCTTCACCGAGGAGTACGCCGCGCGGCAGCCGACCCGCAGCGGTTTCCTCGGGCGCATCGGCAACGCCGAACTGGTGCGCAGCGTTTCCGACCTCTACGACCTGTGCCGCGAGATCGACACCCCGGCGGTGTCGGTGCAGCGCTACTCGCTGCTGTGCCAGAACACCCGGCGCCTGTTCGATGTGTACCACTGGCTGGGCAGCGACGAGCTGGACGGCCTGGCGCCGCTGCTGCGGGAAGTGGCCTCCACCTCGGAGCTGGTGCTCGACGAATACGAAAAAGTCGAAAGCATCCGCCGCCAGTCGGACCAGGCCATGGTGGCCGCCGAGGCCAAGCAGAAAGCCCTGCTGGACAGCCTGCTGGTGGACAGCTGGGACCAGGTGCAAAGCTTCGTCGATGCGCTGAACGGCATCACCACCCAGCGCGGCCTGCTGCTGACCATTCGCGACTACCGCTACATCGACGTGGCGCGCATCGACGCCATGGAAGCCGAGCTGCTCAAGGCCCAGGAACGCACTGCCGCCGGCACCGCGACCTTCCTTGCCAGCGAGCAGGCCCTGCAACCCTTCGTCACCCAGCTCGAAACCCTGGACGCCCAGGCGCAGAAAGCCGAAACCGTGGCCCAGCTCAGCGAGCCCCTGGGCGCCCTGCAAGCCATGGCCGGGGACCTGGACATGCTGTCGAGCCTGATGGCCTCGTTGCAGATCGACGACGCCACCCAGCGCACCCGCATCATCGAATCCATCTCGCAGATCTACGCCCGCCTGAACCAGGCCAAGGCCCGCGCCGAACAACGGCGCAAGGCCCTGGGCTCGACCGAGACCGTGGCCCAGTTCGGCGCCCAGTTCAAACTCTTCAGCCAGGGCATCACCAACGCCCTGGCCCAGGCCCAGGACCCCGAGCGTTGCGACGAGCAGCTGTCGCGCTTGCTGGTGCAGTTGGAGGAACTGGAAAGCCGTTTCGGCGATCACGAACAGTTCCTCGGCGACATCCTCGGCAAGCGCGAGGAGTTGCTGGAAACCTTCGAGGCCCACAAGCAATCGCTGCTCGACGAGCGCCAGCGCAAGGCCCAGGGCCTGCTGGATGCCGCGCGGCGGATTCTCGACAGCCTCGGTCGGCGCACCGCCAAGTTCACCCAGGCCGAAGAGCTCAATGCGTTCTTCGCCGCCGACCCGCTGATCCTCAAGCTGCGGGAGCTGGCCGAGCGCTTGCGCGAGCTCAAGGACAGCGTCAAGGCCGACGATGTCGAGTCGCGCCTCAAGGGCGCCCGGGACCAGGCCGTGCGTGCCCTGCGCGACAAGACCGAGCTGTTCGAAGAGGGCGGCAACGTCATCAAGCTGGGGCCGCGCCACCGCTTCAGCGTCAACACCCAGGAGCTGGACCTGACCCTGATGCCCCGGGGCGATGAGCTGCACCTGCACCTCACCGGCACGGATTTCCTCGAACCCCTGCGCGACCCCGAGCTGGAGGCCCTGCGGGACTTCTGGCAGGTAGCCCTGGAGTCGGAATCGGCCCAGTTGTACCGCGCCGAATACCTGGCCGGGCAAGTGCTGGACGCCGCCGACCGCGGCGAGGAAGGCCTGAGCCTGGAAAGCCTGAAACCCTTGCTGGCGCACCCTGAAGAACTGGCGCGGGTGATCCGCGACTTTGCCGCGCCGCGCTACAAGGAAGGCTACGAGAAGGGCATCCACGACCACGACGCCGCAGCGATCCTCCTGCAACTGCTGCCCCTGCGCGACAGCGCCGGCCTGCTGCGTTTCGGCGCGGCGGCCCGTGCCTTTGCCACCCTCTACTGGGATCGCCAGCAGGAACAGCCGCAACCTCGGCAATGGGTGGAACGTGCTCGTACCAGCCGGCATATCCAGCAACTGTTCGGGCGTCGTGAAGGCTTGCTGCAATTGCAGGAGGAAATCCTCGTGGCGCTGGGTGACTGGCATCAGCAGCACGCCTTCACCTTGGCCGCGGAGCTGTTGCCGGAGGCTGCCGAGTACCTGGTTCAGGAACTGGCCGCAGAACGCATCGAATTCACCTTCAGCAAATACGCCAAGCAACTGCAGGAAGCCCTGACCCTGCGTCTGCAGGGCGCACGGATGTGGGACGACTACCAGCAGGCCCTGGCGCGGCTGGTGGAGCGGCCCGCTGCGCAGTGGGCGCTGACCGAGAACTGGCTCTCGGCCCTGTGCGCCGAGGGCGAGTTCGCCGAGTGGGCCGACTACGTGCCCGAGGCGGTGGCCCTGTCGCTGCTGCGGGAAGACTTTGTCAAGCGCATCACCGAAGTCGATCTGCGGTTCAAGGTCGACAACCTGATGGGCGAACACCCGCGCATCCAGGAGCGCAGCCTGTCACTCACCGTGGACGGCTTCTTCGCTCGCCTGCGGGCTCACCGCGAACAATTCCTGCCTGGCCTGCAGCGTTACCAGAGCCTGCGCCAGGGCATCATCAGCCGCGAACGCTCGGCCCTGCGCCTGAGCGAATTCAAGCCGCGGCCGCTGAGCTCGTTCGTGCGCAACAAGCTGATCAACGACGTGTACCTGGGCTTTATCGGCGATAACCTGGCCAAGCAGATGGGCACCGTGGGCGAGAACAAGCGCACCGACCTGATGGGCCTGTTGATGCTGATTTCGCCACCGGGCTACGGCAAGACCACCCTGATGGAGTACGTGGCCCACCGCCTGGGCCTGATCTTCATGAAGATCAACGGCCCGGCCCTGGGGCACCAGGTTCGTTCCCTGGACCCGGCCCAGGCGCCGGACGCCACTTCGCGCCAGGAGCTGGAGAAGCTCAACCTGGCCCTGGAGATGGGCAACAACGTGATGCTCTATGTCGACGACATCCAGCACACCCACCCGGAATTCCTGCAGAAGTTCATCTCGCTGTGCGACGGCACCCGGCGCATCGAAGGCGTGTGGAAAGGCCGCACCAAGACCTACGACATGCGCGGCAAGAAGTTCTGCGTGGTGATGTCGGGCAACCCGTACACCGAGTCCGGCGAAGTGTTCAAGATCCCCGACATGCTGGCCAACCGGGCCGACATCTATAACCTCGGCGACACCCTGGGGGGGATGCAGGACGCCTTCGCCCTGAGCTACATCGAGAACGGCCTGACCTCCAACCCGGTGCTGGCGCCACTGGCCACCCGCGACATGGCGGACGTCTACCGCTTCGTCGCCAAGGCCGAGGGCAAGGCCTTCTCCAGCAACGAGCTGAGCCACAGCTACAGCGGTGCCGAGATCAACGAAATCACCACCACCCTGCAACGCCTGATGCAGGTGCGCGACGTGGTGCTGCGGGTCAACCAGCAGTACATCGCCAGCGCCGCCCAGGCCGACCAGTACCGCAGCGAGCCGCCGTTCAAGCTGCAGGGCAGCTACCGCAACATGAACAAGATGGCCGAGAAGATCTCGGCGGTGATGAACGACGCCGAGCTCCTGCAACTCTTGGCCGACCACTACCAGGGCGAATCCCAGTTGCTGACCACCGGCGCCGAGGAAAACCTGCTCAAGCTCGCCGAACTGCGGGGCAACCAGACCCCGGAGCAGAGCGAGCGCTGGACCCAGATCAAGCGCGACTTCGTGCGCAACCGTTCCATGGGCGGCAGCGACAGCGATGTCGGTACCCGCGTCGTGGCCCAGCTCAACGATCTGGTGGAAGGCGTGCGCGGCCTGGCCCGGCCCGCGCCGCAGCAAGGCATGCGTGAAGTGCTGGAGAACCTCTCCGAGCACCTGGAGCAGAGTTTCCTGCCGCTGCTCAAGGTCATGCACAAGAAGATCGATGTCGACCTGCACAGCCACCAGCGCATTGGCGACATTGCCACGCGCCTCGACGAACTGAGCCAGATGCTCAGTAACGGCGAGGTTCCGACCCTCAAGGACTCCCAACCGTAGGAGCCGGCTTGCCGGCGAACAGCCAAGGATCACGACATGGATTTTGCCCACCTGGACCAGCAACTGCGCGACAGCGTGCTGGACCTGAAACTGAGCAACGAAGAGCGGGACGAGCTGCGCCAGCTGGGCAGCGAACTGGGCCAGGACCAGGTGCGCTACATGCGTAACCGCGCCTTTGACCTGGTGCGCGAGCTGGCGCTGGCGGACAGCGTCAATGTGCTGCCGGCGTTGAAGTGGCTGGAACAAGTGATCAAGACCCTGGACGCCAACAGCGCCCCGGTGCGGGACATGGCCAGCGCCCACTTCAGCCCCGGCGAAGACTGCCGGCGCAAGATCCGCGACCTGTGCCGCCAGGCCCGAATCTCGGTGGATATCTGCGTGTTCACCATTTCCGACGATCAACTGAGCGACGAAATTCGCGCCTGCCACCAGCGCGGCGTGGCCGTACGGGTGATCAGCGACAGTGAAAAGCAGTTCGATGTCGGCAGCGATATCGCCGCGCTGCGCGAGGCCGGGGTGCCGGTGCGGATCGACGACACGCCGTTCCACATGCACCACAAGTTCGCCGTATTCGATGGCCGGACCCTGCTCAACGGCAGCTTCAACTGGACCCGCAGCGCCACCACCGGCAATGAGGAAAACCTGCTGGTGATCGACCACCCGCAACTGGTGGCCAGTTATCTCAAGGAGTTCAACGAACTCTGGAGCCGCTACGCGCCGCGTTAAGGCGTGCAGCGGCGGGCCTTGACGCTGCCTCAGGCGGCGTTCGGCTGGCCCCAGGCGCTCTCGGCGGCCAGGTGGTCGATCAACTTCTGGCACAGCCCTTGGGCTTTTTCCGGGGCGCTCTGGCGCAGGGTTTCCAGGGCCTGGTGCAACTGTTGCACCGGGTTTTCGCCGATAAACAGGTTGCTCGGTTCCAGCCCGGCAATCGCCTCGTCGAAGCGTTGCTCGTGAATGTGCTTGAGCACCATGGCCTGGCTCAACTGGTGGGTGTAGGCCGCCTGCTGCTCCAGGCGAGCTTTCAGTTCGACAGCCTTTGCCTGGTCGTCGATGTAGACGTAGCTCAGCGCCAGCTGTTCCAGGAAGAAGTTTTTTTCCGCTGGATCCAGAGGCGCATTCTGACTGTCGTCGAGGGCTTGCACGGCCTGGTCCAGCAGTTCACCGGCTTGCCGGGTCTGCTCCAGGTCGTGCAGCAGCTTGGCCTGCAAGGCCAGTTTCATCGGTCGATCGGCGTATTCGAGCTGGGTGTTGAGGCGCGCCATTTCCTCCAGATTGTTGCGGATCAGCCAGCTGTCGCGGCGCAGGCGCGGCAGGTCGGCCTGCACCCGTAGTTGGGTTTCCAGGATCAGCAGGCGCAACCATGGCCATTGCTCATCGCCACGCAGGGTTTCCAGGGTCAGCAAGGCTTGTTCCAGCAGATGGGCGCACCATTGCGAGTGTTCCTCGACGTAGGTGCCCCACAGGCAGACCAGGCACCAGATACGCTGCGAGGGCGAAACGGCGCAGGCCTGCAGGGCCGCCTCGGCCTTGGCCATTTCGTTGCGCCCGACATGCCAGTTCAACAGGCTCAGCAGTAGATCGCTGGCGTAGCTTTCCGGCATCTGGGCGATCAGCCGTGGAGCCAGATCCGGGCGGTTGGCGTCCAGTATCAGTTTGAGCAGCGGCGGGTAGCCGAAGTAGTCCTCGGGCTCGGGGGCCTGCGCCAGCAGTTCGAACCCGGCCTCGAATTCCCCGGTTTCCATGAGCAAGGTTACGACGATGATCCGAGCCGATCCGGGTAATTGCGCGGCCATGGCCGGGAACTGCGCATCCTGCCCCTGGGCACGGTACTCGCGCAGGGTCTGCTCTATCTCGTGTGGGTCCAGTTCGTTGACCGGCTGTTTGAGCAGCAGTTGCCAGGCCAGGCCGATGCTGATGGCAGCCTCGTCGGCCAGGCCCAAGCTGCGTTGCAGGGCAGCCAACTGCCGGTGCTCGCCGGGGGAGTCCGGGCTCAGCTGGTTGACGCCGAAGGTCACCAGCAAGGCGCGGGCCTGCTCGTGTTCACCCTTGGCCAGCAGCAGCGGGATGCGCAGCAAGGGCGCTGACGGCAGGGGTTGATGCAGGCGCTCCAGCAAGCCCAGCACAGCCTGCGGGCCATCGTTGTCGAGCAGGGTTTCGAGCAACTGGTTCAGTGCCATGGGCTGGTAGGTTTCATCCAGCTCGGCCAGTACTTCCAGGGCCTGTTCCGGGTGCCCCTGTCGGTACAGCGCTGCGGGCATCTGGAACAGCCCCAGTTGCCGGGCTTTGCCCGTCAGGCGTTGGGCCAGTTGCAGGCCCACTTGCGGTTCGATGGCGCTCAGGTGCGCCGCGCGATTGATCTGCGCCGCCTCGTCCAGGGTGATGCCCAGGTCATTGCCGGCGCTGCGCTTGTTGGCATAGACCACCAGCAGCGTTATCACGCCGGTAATCAGCAGCAGGATGACAAGTACTTCCATGATGAATCTTCCTCGGGTGCGGCTGTTGGCCGGTGACGCGCCCCGCCAAGGGCGCGCAACCGGGGGGCGTCAGTTGGTCTGGGAACTGAGCCAGATCTGGCCGTTGGCAATGCGCGCCATCAGTTGCTGTTTCAGCTCGCCGGCACGTTCGGGGGCACGCTGCTGCAGGTCTTCCAGGGCCTGGTACAGCAGCGACAGGGGCTTCTTGTCGCTGAGCAGGATGCCCAGGTTCAGGCCCTCGATGGCCTGGGCGTAACGCTGATGCTGGATATGGTTGAGCAGCAGTTCCTCTTCCAGGATGCGACTGCCCGAATCCTCGGCGTTGAGCCGGTCCTGCAGGGCCTGGGCCTGTTGTACATCGTCGATGTTCAGGTAGGCGCTGGCGATGTCCTCCAGGTAGAAGCGGGCGTCCATCTCATCCACATCCGGCAGCGGCTCGCCATCCAGTAGCTGCACCGCCTGCTCCAGCAGGGACCTGGCCTGGGCGGTCTGGTCCAGGGCGTGCAGCAGCTTGGCCTGGTCGCACAGATGCAGCAATTGCTCGTCACCGGGCATCTGCTGGCGCAGACGGTGCATTTCCTCGATGCTGCTGCGCACCAGCCAGCTGTCCCGGCGATGAGCTGGCAGGTGGCTTTGCATCAGTAGCTGGGTTTGCAGGGCCTGCATGCGCAAGCTGTTGTAGAACTCATGTTCATTCTTGTAGCCGTCGATCAGGTGCAGGGCCTGGGCCAGCAGGGCTGTGGTCCATTGCGGCTGCGCCTGGTGCAACTCATCGCAGAGGTTGAGCATCAGCCCCGGACGCTGCGACTCGTGGCTGGCTCGCGCCTGCAGCAGGGCCTCGGCTTCGGCGGTCTGGCCCTGGGCCGCCAGATGGCTGAGCAGTTGCAGCAGTACGCTGTGCTGGTGCATCTCGGGGGTCAGGTCCAGCAGGCGCAGGGCGGTTTCGGTTGGCTGGCGTTTCAGGGCCGAGTCCATCAGGTCGCTGTAGGTCGAGGAGTAGAGGGTGCCGTTGTCGGCCAGCAAGCTGAAGGCCGGCTCCACCTGGCCGGCATCGAACAGCGCGATCAGCGCCTGCACCTGTTCCTCGGCCGGCAGTTCGGCCGAGTGGGCCAGAATCCGCTCGGCATGCCCTTGGGTGGCGAAGGCGTCGAAAAGGCTGCGCAGCACAGTGTGATAGCGCTCCTGCCCGGGTTGCTGGAAGCTCGCCCAGGCCTGTTCGAGGCTGATCAGCGCGGCGTCTTGCATGCCCGCCTGAAATTGCAGGCGCGACAGCATCAGCAGATTGCCGATGCTCTGGCGTTCATGGGCCGCAGGGTTTTTCGGGTCGCCGAGCTCGCCGATCAGGGCCAGGGCGCGCGCCTGTTCACCGCGGGCCTGGAGGATTGGCACCTGCAGCAGCGGCCAGCTGGGCAGGGATTCGCCCCAGTGCTCCAGGAGCTCCAGGCAGGCCTGGGTATCCTGGCTGTCGAGCAGCGTTTCAATCAGGGTATTGAGCACGTATTCCCGAGCGTGAGGCGGCAGTTGCTGGTAGATCGCCGTGGCCTGGGCCTTGTGCCCAGCCACATAGAGCTCGCTGGCCACCAGTTGCAGGGCCAACTGCTGCGCCTCGCCCTCTGGCAGTTGCAGCGCCAGTTCTAGGGCCAGTTGCGGCTCGGCCTTGCTCATCAGCAGGGTCTGATTGATCTGGGCGGTGAGGTTGCCGGTCTGTTCCAGGTATTGCTGTTGGTCGGCGGATTTCTGGCGCAAGTACAGGATCAGTGCGATGAACAGCAGCACGATGACGAGCAGGATGACAAAGAGGGTCATGGACGTCCTTTTCTATTGAACAGCGGCTCTGGCGCGGTGCGCGTCAGCCGGTTTGCGCGGGGTTATAAAGCCATGGTCACGGGCTGGCAACCGACTTTACCCAGCCAATGCGTTTCAGCGGATGTCATCCAGGACAGGGGTGGCCCGGTCAGCGGTCGGGCAGGGCGGCGGGTTTCGGGTTAGACTTGCCGCCTTTTCGCACATTCAAGAAGCCCGCACATGGCCCAGCCGTCCACCACCTACAAATTCGAACTGAACCTGACCGACCTCGATCGTGGGGTCTATGAAAGCGTCAAGCAGACCATCGCCCGTCACCCTTCGGAAACCGAAGAGCGCATGACCGTACGGCTGCTGGCCTACGCCTTCTGGTACAACGAGCACCTGTCGTTCGGTCGGGGTCTGTCGGACGTGGATGAACCCGCCCTGTGGGAAAAGAGCCTGGATGACCGCGTCCTGCACTGGATCGAAGTCGGCCAGCCGGACGCCGATCGCCTGACCTGGTGCTCGCGCCGCACCGAGCGCACCAGCCTTCTGGCCTACGGCAGCCTGCGGGTCTGGCAGACCCGGGTGCTGGACGCGGTGAAGAACCTGAAGAACCTCAACATCGCCGGCGTGCCCCAGGAAGTCCTCGAGACCCTGGCCAAGGACATGCCGCGTGTCATCAAGTGGGACGTGATGATCAGCGAAGGCACGATCTTCGTCACCGACGATCGCGGCCAGCACGAAGTGCAGCTGGAATGGCTGCTGGGCGAGCGCGGCTGATCGCCCGCTCTGCCCCTGAACGATCCACCGTCCCCCCAGAGAAGTTGCTGTTAGCCCATGCGTATCGAACCCCGTGAGTTGCCCGCCGTCCTGCCCTTTCTTGGCGATCTGCCGCCACTGCTGACCCGCCTCTACGCCGCCCGTGGCGTGCAGTCGGTGGAGGAGCTGGACAAGAGCCTGGCGCGGCTGATCCCGTATCAGCAGCTCAAGGGCATCGATGCCGCGGTGGACCTGCTGGTGACCGCCCTGGACCAGCGCCAGCGCATCCTCATCGTCGGCGACTTCGACGCCGACGGCGCCACCGCCAGCACCGTGGGCCTGTTGGGCCTGCGCCTGCTGGGCGCGGCCCATGTCGATTACCTGGTACCCAACCGCTTTGAATACGGCTACGGCCTGACCCCGGAAATCGTCGCCGTGGCCCTGCAGCGCGAACCGCAGCTGCTGATCACCGTGGACAACGGCATCTCCAGTGTCGAGGGCGTGGCGGCGGCCAAGGCAGCAGGCTTGCAAGTGCTGGTCACCGACCACCACTTGCCCGGCCATGAACTGCCCGCGGCGGACGCCATCGTCAACCCCAACCAGCCGGGCTGCGAGTTCCCCAGCAAGGCCCTGGCCGGGGTCGGGGTGATCTTCTACGTGCTGATGGCCCTGCGCGCCCGTTTGCGCAGCCTGGGGCGCTATGAAACCCGGCCGCAGCCGAACATCGGCGAGCTGCTGGACCTGGTGGCCCTGGGCAGCGTGGCGGACGTGGTGCCCCTGGACGCCAACAACCGCATCCTGGTGCACCAGGGCCTGGAGCGGATTCGCGCCGGTCGCGCGCGGCCGGGGCTCAAGGCGATTCTCGAAGTGGCCAAGCGTGATCATTCGCGCATCACCTCCACCGACCTGGGCTTTATCCTCGGCCCGCGGCTCAACGCCGCCGGGCGCCTGGACGACATGAGCCTGGGTATCGAGTGCCTGCTCAGCGACGACGTTTCCGCCGCTCGGGCCATGGCCGCCCAGCTGGACGAACTGAACCAGGACCGCAAATCCATCGAGCAGGGCATGCAGCGCGAAGCGTTGGCCCAGCTCAAGGAACTGCCGGTGGAGTCGATGCCGTTCGGCCTGTGCCTGTTCGACGCCGACTGGCACCAGGGGGTGATCGGAATTCTCGCCTCGCGCCTGAAAGAGCGTTACCACCGGCCGACCATCGCCTTTGCCGATGCCGGCGACGGCATGCTCAAGGGTTCGGCGCGTTCGGTGCCGGGCTTTCATATCCGCGACGCCCTGGACGCCGTGGCCGCGCGCCATCCGCAACTGATCAGCAAGTTCGGCGGCCACGCCATGGCCGCCGGCCTGTCGTTGCCGGAGCAGAACTTCCCGGCCTTCGCCGAAGCCTTCGACGTAGAAGTGCGGCGCCAGCTGCGCGAAGAAGACCTCACCGGGCGCCTGCTGTCGGACGGCACCCTGGCGGTGGAAGAGTTCCACCTGGAACTGGCCCGTGCCCTGCGCCATGCCGGGCCCTGGGGCCAGCATTTCCCCGAGCCGATGTTCCATGGCGTGTTCGAACTGGTGGAGCAGCGCATCGTTGGCGAACGCCACCTGAAAGTGGTGCTGCGCAGTGAATGCGGTTCGCTGAAGCTGGACGGCATCGCCTTCGGCATCGATCGTGAAGTCTGGCCCAACCCGACCATCCGCTGGGTGGAGCTGGCCTACAAACTCGACCTCAACGAGTTCCGCGGCCAGGAAACCGTGCAGTTGATGATTGCCCATATCGAACCGCGTTAAGGGGCGCTGCGAGCACTCAGCGCTATAGCAAAAAACACCTGTGGCGAGGGAGCAAGCTCCCTCGCCACAAGTACAGTGCTCGTCCTTAACTGATTGGCAGTAGGCGACGAGGGTGGTTTTGCCAGACTTTGGGAAAGCGGGGCGGTGGCGTGTCTCTTTCTTTTGTAAGGGGTTTCCGAGACACTCTCGGGCGCTTGCGGCTGGGTACTCGGCTCACTAGGCTCGGTTCATCACTGAATTTTCAGTGATCGGGTTTAGCAGCCTGTGACCAAGACACGTGAATGTTGCCGTAAGTCCAGTTGGCTTTCCTGCCTGCTGTGTTCTGTTATGGCGGCTGTGCGTGGGGCGCCCTTGGGTGCGCCGGGTTCCTTGGACCGGTCTGCTAACCCGCGTACAGCTGCCACCCTTACGTTTAGCAGCGTGGGGTGGTGGCTCCACTCCAAGGAGCTGCACCATGAAAAAGATCGTCCCCGATCCGCCTGTTTCCCCTCCTTCTTCCCGTCGTAATCCAGACCATGATCTGGCCAATCAAGCCGTGCGCCATGCCCTGGCCAACACTTGCGTAAACGGCTCGCTGATCGCCGCTCTACAACCCACCGCCACCGGCCCTGCAGGGCCCGATAACCCCTTCGCTGTGCGCGCAGGCATCAGTGCCGAAGAAGCGTTGATTCATGTTTCCATGCTGCTCAAGTCTGCCGAGGAGGTGTCCGATGAAATCACCGAGCACGCCAGCGGCATCGAACGTGGCCTGATCTGGTCGCTGGTGCATTCGGTGGAAATGGCCCGTGGCGTGGTGGATGCCTTGCTCGATGGCAATCGCCGCGCCGCGCTTGGCTGATATTGGCCTGGCCGCTGCCACTGGCAGCGGCCAGTGCAACAGGTTTTTTGCCCGGTGCCGTGTCAGGAACCCAGCCAACGGCAGTGTTGTCGACTAGTCTCTAAGCACTGTCTGATTGGTCTTGTGACTTTTTTGTCATTCATCTTCCCGCGGGGGCGGGCGCTTCACTTCGCAGTCACTCGTCGACCGTTCACACAGAACCCTGGAGCCTGACCATTGACCGAGAGGTGCCCCATGAGTCTGCTGCTTGAACCCTATACCCTGCGTCAACTGACCCTGCTCAACCGCATCGCGGTGTCGCCCATGTGCCAGTACTCGTCGGTGGACGGGTTGGCCAACGACTGGCACCTGGTGCACCTGGGCAGCCGCGCCGTCGGCGGCGCCGGGTTGATCTTCACCGAGGCCACGGCGGTCACCGCCGAAGGCCGGATCACCGCCCAGGACCTGGGGCTGTGGAACGACGCGCAGATCGAACCCTTGCAGCGCATCACCCGTTTCATCACCGCCCAGGGCGCGGTGGCGGGTATCCAGCTGGCCCATGCCGGGCGCAAGGCCAGTACTCATCGACCCTGGCTGGGCAAGTCCGGCAGCGTCAAGCCCGAGGACGGTGGCTGGGTGCCGGTGGGGCCATCGCGGATTGCCTTCGATCCGCAGCACACACCGCCGACCCAGCTCGATGAAGGGCAGATCGGCGAAGTCATCCAGGCCTTCGTCGAGGCCGCCAAGCGCGCGCTGGAGGCCGGTTTCAAAGTGGTGGAAGTGCATGCCGCCCATGGCTACCTGTTGCATCAGTTCCTCTCGCCCCTGAGCAACCAGCGCCAGGATCAATACGGCGGTTCGTTCGAAAACCGCATTCGCCTGGTGTTGCAGGTGACCGAAGCGGTACGCGCGGTGTGGCCCGAGGAGCTGCCGCTGTTCGTGCGGGTGTCGGCCACCGATTGGGTGGAAGACGGCTGGAACCCGGACGAGACCGTGGAGCTGGCGCGGCGCCTCAAGGACCTGGGGGTGGATTTGATCGATGTGTCGTCCGGAGGCACCGCGGCCAATGCCGAGATTCCCACCGGGCCGGGCTACCAGACGCGCTTTGCCGAGCGAGTGCGCAAGGAGTCGGGGATTGCCACCGGGACCGTGGGGATGATCACCGAACCGGCCCAGGCGGAGCATATTTTGCGTACCTGTCAGGCGGACATCATCTTCCTGGCCCGGGAGCTGCTGAGGGACCCTTACTGGCCGCTGCATGCCGATGACGACCTGGGCGGGCGCAAGGCGATCTGGCCGGCGCAGTACCAGCGGGCGACCCACAGGGACCAGCCGATTCATGAGTCGGATTTGCGCGATTAGGCTTTTGCCGATGTAAAAAAAACGGCCCGTGCGGGCCGTTTTTTGTGCCTGGCTTCAGGCTGCCTTCGCTGGCAAGCCAGCTCCTACGGGGGCGGTGCGGTCTGTAGGAGCCGGCTTGCCGGCGAAGAGGCCCGTAGGGCGGGCCGGGGCTGGCAGCGGGTCACGGGTATTTGCGTTTGTCCGGCGCCGGCGGGAAGTACTGGTACAGCCAGGTCTCGCTCAGGGTTCGGTCGTTGGTGCGGATGAACAGCCGCAGCTCCACCGGTTCGACGCTGTCGTTGGTGGGGAACCAGTCGAAGGTGATGCGGTAGCCCTTGATCTCGTCCAGCACCAGCACGTTGAAGTCCTTGACCTCGCCGTTAGACGCGGTGACCACCGGCTCGATGCCAGTGCCCGCTGGCAGGCGGTCGAGGCCGCCGCCGGTGAAGTCCACGGCAAAGCGCCGCGCCCAGACTTCCGGGTAATGCTCGCCCGGGGCCCAGCCTTCGACGAAACCGCCCATGCCGGAGCGGGTGGCGTGTACTCGCGCCAGGGGCGTGCCCACGGGCGGCAGGGCGCTCCAGTAGAGTTTGTAGCCGTAGTTCAGCGAGTCCCCGGCGGCCACCGGTTTTTTCGGGGTCCAGAAGGCCACGATGTTGTCCAGGGTTTCGCCGGTGGTGGGGATTTCCAGCAGGTCGATGCTGCCTTCGCCCCAGGCAGTGGTGGGCTCGACCCACAGGCTCGGGCGGCGGCTGTACCAGTCCACGGTGTCCTGGTAGCTGGCGAACTCGTGGTCGGTCTGCACCAGGCCGAAGCCTTTCGGGTCCTTGTCGGCGAAAGCGTTGAATTGCAGGTTCGCCGGGTTGTTCAGCGGGCGGCAGATCCACTCGCCATTGCCGCGCCACATGGCCAGGCGGTCGGAGTCGTGGATCTGCGGGTGGATGGTGTCGCACATGCGCCGCTCATGGGTGCCGCAGCTGAACATGCTGGTCATCGGTGCAATGCCCAGTTGCTCGATGGCGGTGCGGGCATTGATGTGGGCGTCGACGTCCATCACCACGCGTTCGGCCTGGCAGTCGATGTCGAAACGGTAGGCACCGGTGGCGCTCGGCGAGTCCAGCAGGGCGTAGACCACGAAGCGGGTGCTGTCCTTGTCCGGGGTCTCGAACCAGAACTGGGTGAAGTCGGGGAACTCCTCGCGGCGCTTGGCGTAGGTGTCGATGGCCAGGCCACGGGCCGAGAGGCCGTACTGGCCGGTGGCGTCCACTGCGCGGAAGTAGCTGGCACCAAGGAAGGACACCACGTCGTGCTTGTCCAGTTCCGGGGCCTTGAACAGCTTGAACCCGGCAAAGCCCAGGTCGCCCTTGAGCTGGGCGGTGTCGACGCTGGTGTTCTGGTAGTTGAACAGTGGCGGGCGGAAGTGCACCTCCCGCGCCTGGCGGGTCTTGGGGTCGACACTGTGCATGCGCACCGGCTGCTTGAAGCCCATGCCGACGTGGAAGAACTGCACGTCCAACTGCCCGTTCAACTCGTTCCACAGCGAGTGCTTGCTGTCGTACTGGATGGCGTTGAAGTTCTGCGGGGTCATCTTCGCCAGGGTGGGCGGCAACACCTGCTTGGTGTCCACGTACTGGCTGGCGGCAAGTTGCTTGGCCTGGGCCTTGAGCTGCTCGAAATCGAACGCCTGGGCCTGGCCATCAGCGGCGCCGGCCCAGGCGCGGGCGGCCAGCAGGCCGCTGGCCGAGAGGCCGGTATAGGCCGCCAGGGCCATGGAGGCTTTGAGGAGATTCCTGCGGTGCATGGTTGAACCTTGATCAGAGAAAGATCCCAAGCCGTTCCTGGCTGCGTGGGGGGATCGCGAGGGGTGGTTCGGTCATGCCATCGGCCAAACGCAACGGACTATAAACAGACGCCGGATAGAATAAACGGTTCGCCAGGGGCAGAAAAATGATTAGCTTGTGTCCATTGGTAACCGCCCGATCCCCTTCAGGAACTGCTCCCATGCTGCACCCGCGCTTGCTCGGCGAAGACGATATCCCCTTGCTCAAATGGATCGACCGCGCCGAGGTCATCGATGAGTTCTACCGCCTGTGCAATGGGCAATTGAGCTGCTACGCCCAGCATGAAGTGGTGCAGGGCTGGCCGGAGGGCGAGGCCGAGCATGATGCATTGATCTTGCAGCAGTGTTACCGGCGTGGCGGTTGGCTGTACGGGGTGTTCGACGGCCCGGCGCTGGTGGCCGCGGTGGTGGTGGATTGCCTGCCGATCGCCTGTGCCGGGCTGGATCTGCGGCAATTGAAGTTCCTCCATGTGAGCCAGGCCTATCGCGGCCTTGGCCTGGGCCGGCAGTTGTTTGCCCTGGCCCGGGAGCAGGCCCTGGTCCTGGGGGGGCAGGGCTTGTATGTGTCAGCCACGCCGTCGCGGCATACGGTGGATTTCTATATGCGCCTGGGCTGCGAACTGCTGGCCACGCCCGACCCGCAACTGCTGCGCATCGAGCCCGAGGACATCCACCTGTACCTGCGCCTGGCCTAGGCCGCCAGGCGCTTGCGCCAGCTTGGCCAGGCCGCGATGGTCACGGCCCGCAGCAGCCACTCGCAGGGGCCGTACTGGTGGCTGCGCAACCACAGGGTGCTGAGCTGCATCTGCAGCAGGTAGATGGCAACCACCAGCAGCACAATCCACAGCGGCGGCAAGTGGTTGACCAGCCCCAGCCCGTAGCCGGTGAACAGCAGCCCCAGAATCAGCGATTGCAGCAGGTAGTTGCTCAGGGACATGCGCCCCAGTGGCGCCAGCCGTCGGCACAGGCGTTGGCCCGGGGCCGAGCCGAAGGCCTTGAGCAGCAGCATGGCGTAGCTGGCCGAGAGCAGTGGTGCGGTCAGTTGGCTGACGCCGTAGCCGAGCACTTCCAGGCCGCCGCCGGGCGCATAGGCCGCCCAGTAGCCGTAGAGCAGGGCGCCACCCAGGCCCAGCGGCAGGCTGATCCTCAGCAGCCGTGCCAGGTGCGGTTCGAAGGCGTAGGGCGCCACCAGCAGCTTGTTGCGCCCCGCCACATAGCCCAGCAGGAACATTGCCAGGGTGCAGGGGCCCTGCAGCAGCCACAGCGCCGAGGCGGTTTCCAGCAGATGCGAGGCGTTGTAGGCCAGGGTTTGCAGGGCGCTGCCGCTCAGGGCCAGGTCCTTGAGTACCGGCCCGTCATCGGCGGCGCCGGTGTAGAGGCCGGCCTCCAGCAGGGTGATGCCGAACAGCAGGAACAGCGCCGCCGTGCCGCTGATCAACAGTGCGGCCAGGGCCGCCGCCCAGCGGACCGACAAGCCGCGCAGAATCAGCAGGACCAGCCCCAGCACGGCGTACAGCGAGAGAATTTCGCCATAGAACAGCAGGGCGCCGTGGATCAGGCCGATCACCAGCAAGGCCAGTTGCCGGCGCAATATGCGCGGTACGAAGCGCTCCCCCGAGCGTTCGGCGGAGGTCATCTGCAAGGTGAAGCTATAGCCGAACAGGAACGAGAACAGCAGGTAGAACTTGGTCTCGAAGAACACCGACACCAGCCAGCGAACCAGGTGGTCAAGGCTACTGGCGTAGCCCGGGTTGCTCACCGACGAGGCGTAGTACGGATCGGCGAAGGACCAGATATTCACCGCCAGGATGCCCAGCAGGGCGAAACCGCGCAGGGCGTCCACCTGCTCCAGGCGCGCTGCTTGCGTCGCTCCGGAGGCCGTCATCTGCGGGGTACCGGCAACAGCGGTGATGAAAGCGGGGTACAGCGCATGGAACGGACCTCCGGGGTTGATCGAGCCAGAGTCTCAATTAACCCGATCAGGCCGGGGCGCAGCTATGGGGATTTTGTTAAAAAGCGTCAAGATGCGGGCTCAGCTTCCCGCCTGGGCGGGCGCTGAAGGTTCCAGGCACTGGGCGCCGCCGGCCGGCATCTCATTCTTTTTGCTCCACCAGGTCAGCGGCCAGAGGCTATGCAGGTCACCGCGCTTGAGTGCTTCCTGGTGACAGGCCAGGGCCCTGGGTCTGTCGGTGACGCCCCACTGGCCATCGGCATAGCCACTGCCCAGGTAGTAGAAGGCGCTGCCTGAATCCAGTTCCCTGGCGGTGCGCAGCACCAGCTCTTCGGACTTGCGCGGCTGCTGGCATTGGGTGATCGAGCCATCGCCGACTGGGTCGCAGTAGTACATGGACAGCATCAGCGCCGCCTCGGCATCGGTCTTGGCGTAGGGCAGCAGCAGTTCTTCCGGCTCCCCCGGCTTGAGCGCCGGGGCCATGCCCGAGTAGCCGAGGCTGACCGCCTGCACCGCGGCCTTGGGTGAGCCGTGGCGGGCGGCATCGAGCAGGATGCGTTGCCCGAGCTCGAAGAAGTACGCGGTCAGCGGGTACTGCTCGCGTCCGCCGTAGCCCAGGAACAGGTCAGCCTTGCGCATCTGTCGCTGCAGGGCGCTTTCGCCTGCGGGGGCGTTGTGTGTGAGCAATTCGTCCATGGACCATTGCTCGACGCGCACCAGTTGCCAGCAGGCACCCTGTTCAAAGACGAAGGCTTGCACCACATCGCCCAGGGGATCGTTGACCACCAGGGTATTGCCCTCCCAGAAGCTCTGCAGGCCAGCTTCGGCCTGGGCCTTGGGGGCGAGCAGGGTCAACAGGTGGTGGGTGTCGCCCGTGAGCTTGTAGCGCGCGGTGACTTCCCGGCCGCGCTCGTCAGTGATCGGCCGTTGCTCGACCAGTGGCACGGCAGTGAATGCCTGCTGCAGTTCCGGGCTGCTGGCAAAGGCCTGGGCAAAGACCTTCAGGTCGCTGGACGGGCAGGCAGGTGCGGCGGCGGCCTGGGCGGCGGCACCGAGCATCAGGCTCAGGGCGATCAGGTGCAAACAGCGACGGGGGGTGGGCATCGGCAGGGTCATCCGGGGGCGATACAGAACAGGCATGTGGGCAAGCAGGCTCATTGGCTTTGCGGGTCGCAATACAGCACCGAGCTGCCGGGAGTATGGCGGTCTTCGGTGAGCAGCGGGCGTTCCCGGCCATCACCGAAGAAGGCGGTTCCCAGACGCTGGCGCACGCTGTCGACACTGTCCTTGAGATACAGGGCGTGGACCGAGAACGGCCCGCGATAGGGAATCATCACCGCGCTGACTGCCAGGCCGTGGTACTGGTCGTCGACGCAATAGCGGGCGGCTTCGTCCAGCTCGCAGGGCTGCAGTTGGCGTTCGCTGAAGTACGCGCCCCGGGGCTGGTGGTCGCTGGCGTCCAGATAGACGTTTTCCATGGAGCAGTCGGCAAGCCCGGCGAACTGCTGCTCCAGGCTCATGGCCAGGCAGGGGCGGCCAATGATCAGCAGCACAAGCGCCAGCCAGAAGCGCGCAATTGGGGTGTTTCTACTGGGCATGCAACTGCTCCCCGGGCAGGCACAGCCGGCACAGACCCTGCGCCAGCCAGATCGCCAGCAATGGCGGCACGGTCATCAGGAAGCAATAGACGTAGCCGCGTATCGGATGGTCGGGAAACATTGCCCAGGCGGTGAACAGCGCCAGGGTGCCGATCAGGACCAGCTTGACCTTGAGCTGGGGCACCAAGACCTGCAGGAAGCTGACGACGATCAGCAGTTGCAGCAGCAGTTCCACCATCATCCCCAGACCGAAGCCCTTGGCGAGAGCGCCGAAGTGGCTGCGGTACACCGGTATGCCCCAGACATGGGCGTAATAGAACAGCAGCGGTGGCAGGCAATGGGGCGCCAGGCCGGTGAGGATTCGCGTCACCTGATAACGGCTGGCAGCGTCCAGGCTCATGGGCGGCACTCGCAGGCGGTGGCGGGGTTGTCACGGGGCATGGGCGCATCCTTGCTGCCGGAAGGTATGGGGTGAGCCCGGGCAGTGGCGCCGGTGCTTTTCAGGAGGCGGATAGTGCCGTAACTCGGGGCGCCAATCCAGTGGGGCGACGCCGGTGTTCCAGGCCGGGCAAAGCAACATTCAGAAGCACTATCGCGGCATCGACCCGGGCACTTCTCTCTAGGCTTACAGCCTTATGTGTCGACATGACACCTATTTTCCGGAGGCAGCAGATGAACACCCGTGGATTGCTCGATCAATTACTCAGGTCCGGCCAGGAAATGCTGCAGAACAAGGCAGGCGCAGCGCCGGCGGAGCACGGCAAGGGCTCGCAGGGCGGCCTCGGCGGCTTGCTCGGTGGCCAGTCCGGCGGCCTCGGTGGGCTGCTTTCCGGCGCCGGTGGCGGTGCCTTGGCAGCCGGGGCCATGGGCCTGCTGCTGGGCAACAAGAAGGCCCGCAAGTACGGCGGCAAGGCCCTGACCTACGGCGGTCTCGCGGCCCTCGGCGTGCTGGCCTACAAAGCCTACGGCAACTGGCAGGCGCAGCAGGGCGCCGCCCCGCGCAGCGAACCCCAGACCCTGGACCGCCTGCCGGCGCAGCAGGTGGAATTGCACAGCCAGGCGATCCTCAAGGCGCTGGTGGCGGCGGCCAAGGCCGACGGCCATGTGGACGAGCGCGAGCGGGCGCTGATCGAGGGCGAGTTCCGCAAGCTGGACAACGACCCGCAATTGCAGCAGTGGCTGCACAGTGAACTGAACAAGCCCCTGGACCCGGCGGATGTCGCCCGGGCCGCGAGCACGCCGGAAATGGCCGCGGAAATGTACCTGGCCAGCGTGATGCTGGTGGATGAAGAGCACTTCATGGAAAAAGCTTACCTGGACGAGCTGGCGCGCCAGTTGCAACTGGCGCCGGGGCTCAAGGCCGAACTGGAGAACCAGGTGCGCCAGAACAACCTCTGAAGCGGTGTTGGGAGTGCCGTTCGCCAGGGATGGCGGTTCTGCCGGGTGGATTTGCCGAATTGCCTTGGCCGGGGTGATAAAACTGCCGCTGAGCCGCCATCCAGAGCGGGTGCACAAATTTATCGAAAGTGCCAACCGTGGTGCTAAACCACCCATAAAACCTGCATCGTCCTCGGCTATACTCCCCACATTTTTGAATGGCCTCGAGGACTGACTGTGAAGAACTGGACGTTGCGCCAACGCATTTTGGCGAGCTTTGCGGTGATTATCGCCATCATGCTGTTGATGGTCGTCGTCTCGTACTCGCGGCTGTTGAAGATCGAATCCGGTGAAGAGCGCATGCGCAATGACGCGGTGCCCGGGGTCTATTTCAGTTCGATGATCCGCAGCGCCTGGGTCGACACCTACCTGCAGACCCAGGAAATCATCGGCCTCAAGCAGAATCAGGACATCAGCGCCGAGGACAAGGCGGACTTCAAGGCCTTCGAAGAACGCCTGCAGACCCAGATGACCAATTACAAGCAGACCATCAACAGCCGCGAGGACCAGAGCGAGTTCGATGCCTTCGAGAAGGATCTTCAAGAGTTCAACCGCATCCAGGCCGCCGTGCTCGATCTGCACCAGCGTCGCCAGGAGGCCGAGGCAATCCGCCTGTTCAATGAGCAACTGACCCCGGCCTGGACCGCCGGGCGGATGAAACTCAACGACATCATCAGCGAAAACAAGGCCGTGGCCGACTCCGCCACCGCCGCCATCGACGATGCAGTGGCCGCGGCCAAGGTCAGCATGGGCGTGTCGTTGCTGCTGGCGGTGCTGGCTGCCGGGCTCTGCGGCCTGCTGCTGATGCGCGCAATCATGGCGCCGATGAACCGCATCGTGAGCATTCTGGAAATCATGCGCACCGGTGACCTGAGCGGCCGCCTGAACCTGGACCGCAAGGACGAGTTCGGCGCCGTGGAAACCGGCTTCAACGACATGATGACCGAGCTCACCGCCCTGGTGTCCCAGGCCCAGCGCTCCTCGGTGCAGGTCACCACCTCGGTGACCGAGATCGCCGCCACCTCCAAGCAGCAACAGGCCACCGCCACCGAGACGGCCGCCACCACCACGGAAATCGGCGCCACCTCGCGGGAGATCGCCGCGACCTCCCGGGACCTGGTGCGCACCATGACTGAAGTGTCCAGCGCCGCCGACCAGGCCTCGGTGCTTGCCGGCTCCGGCCAGCAGGGCCTGGCGCGCATGGAAGACACCATGCACTCGGTGATGGGCGCGGCAGACCTGGTGAACGCCAAGCTGGCGATCCTCAACGAGAAGGCCGGCAACATCAACCAGGTGGTGGTGACCATCGTCAAGGTCGCCGACCAGACCAACCTGCTGTCGCTCAACGCCGCCATCGAGGCCGAGAAGGCCGGCGAGTACGGCCGTGGTTTTGCCGTGGTCGCCACTGAAGTGCGGCGCCTGGCGGATCAGACCGCAGTGGCCACCTATGACATCGAGCAGATGGTCCGTGAGATCCAGTCGGCGGTGTCGGCGGGGGTCATGGGCATGGACAAGTTTTCCGAGGAGGTGCGCCGCGGCATGGCCGAGGTGCAGCAGGTGGGTGAACAGCTGTCGCAGATCATCCATCAGGTCCAGGCCTTGGCTCCGCGGGTGTTGATGGTCAATGAGGGCATGCAGGCCCAGGCCACGGGTGCCGAGCAGATCAACCATGCCCTGGTGCAACTGGGGGATGCCAGCAGCCAGACCGTCGAGTCCCTGCGCCAGGCCAGCTTTGCCATTGACGAGCTGAGCCAGGTGGCGGTGGGGCTGCGCAGCGGCGTTTCGCGTTTCAAAGTCTGATGGATGAGCTCGCGCACAAGCGCAACGGCGCAACTGGTGCCAGGAATGCTCTGTTCCTGGTGTTCCGCATCGGCCAGGAGCGCTATGCGCTGCAGGCCGTGGATGTGGTGGAGGTGTTGCCGCGCCTGCAGCTCAAGCCCATTGCACAGGCGCCGTCCTGGGTGGCCGGGGTGTTTGCCTATCGCGGCGTGGTGGTGCCAGTCATCGACCTGTGCGAGCTGACCTTCGGCCGCCCGGCGCAGTTGCGCACCAGTACCCGGCTGGTGCTGGTGCACTACCGTGGCGATGTCGGGCAGCCGGCGCGGATTCTCGGGCTGTTGCTGGAGCAGGCCAACGACACCCTGCGCTGCGACCCGGCGCAGTTCCAGCCCTATGGCCTGGACAACCGCCAGGCGCCATACCTGGGGCCGGTGCGCGAAGACGCCCAGGGCCTGCTGCAATGGGTGCGGGTCGACGACCTGCTGCCCCTCAAGGTGCGTGAGCTGCTGTTTCCCGCCGTGCCCCTGGATCCGGCATCGCTTGAGGAGCCTCGATGAGCGAGGAGCAACGATTTTTCGATTTCCTCAAGGAACGTATCGGTCTGGATGTCGCCTCCGTGGGGCCGGCGATCATCGAGCGCGCGGTACGCCAGCGCTGCAATGCCCTGTATGCCCGCAGCAGCGATGAGTACTGGCAGAAACTGCAAGGCTCGCGGGATGAGCAGCAGGCCCTGATCGAAGCGGTGATCGTTCCGGAAACCTGGTTTTTCCGCTATCCGGAATCCTTCGCGACCCTGGTCAAGCTGGCCAAGGCGCGGCTGGCGCAGATCAAGGGCATGCGGGCCCTGCGCCTGTTGAGCCTGCCGTGCTCCACCGGCGAGGAGCCCTATTCCATCGCCATGGCCCTGCTCGATGGCGGCCTGGCGCCGCATCAGTTCAAGGTCGACGGCCTGGACGTCAGCCCGTTGTCGGTGGAGCGGGCCAAGGCTGCGCTGTACGGCAAGAATTCCTTTCGTGGCCAGCCCATCGAGTTTCGCGAGCGGCATTTCAACGCTGAAGAGGGCGAGCGTTATCGCCTGAGCGAGCGGGTTCGTGAGCAGGTGCGGTTGCAGGTGGGCAATGTCCTGGATCCGGGCTTGCTGGCCAGTGAACCGGCCTTCGATTTCGTGTTCTGCCGCAACCTGCTGATCTATTTTGACCAGCCGACCCAGCGCCAGGTGTTCGAGGTGCTCAAGCGCCTGACCCATGAAGAGGGCGTGCTGTTCATCGGCCCCGCCGAAGGCAGCCTCCTGGGCCGCCTGGGCATGCGCTCCATCGGCATCCCGCAGTCCTTCGCCTTCAGCCGCCACCATGAGCCCGAGCCGGCCCCGGTGGTGCTGCCGCAACCCTTGCCGCTGCCGGTTCCCGTGCGCAGCGTGGTGCCCCCGGCGCCGCGCCCACGGCCATTCGCCGGGCGCCCGGTTGCGGCGCCGTTGAGCAACGGCGTGCTGATGGAAAGTGATGCCGCCAGCCTGCTGGCCACCATTGCCGCCCTGGCCAACGAGGGCAAGAGCGCCGAGGCCCGTGCCGCCTGCGAGCGTTATTTGCAGCAGCACGAGCCGGTGGCCCAGGTGTTCTACTGGCTGGGCCTGCTCAGTGATGTGGCCGGCAACGCCATGGAAGCCCAGGGTTACTACCGCAAGGCCCTGTACCTGGCGCCCCAGCACCCCGAAGCCCTGGCGCACCTGGGCGCGCTGCTGGCTTCCCAGGGTGATGTGGCCGGGGCCCAACGATTGCAGGAGCGCGCGGCCCGCAGCGTTCGCTCTGCCGACAGTGAGTTGAAACGATGAGCCATCCCTATTCATTGGACGTCACCCGTGAAGATGCGCAGGCCATCGATGATTGCTGGAACCGCATCGGTATCCATGGCGACAAGTCCTGCCCGTTGCTGGCCGAGCACATTCATTGCCGCAACTGCTCGGTGTATTCGGCCGCCGCCACCCGCCTGCTGGACCGCTATTCGTTGCGCCAGGAGGACCGCGAGCATTCGGTGGTGCTGGAGGCCGACAGCGATGTGGTCACTCGCTCGCTGCTGATGTTCCGCCTCGGCGAAGAGTGGCTGGGCCTGCCGACCCGCTGCCTGCTGGAAGTGGCACCGCAGCAGGCGATTCATTCCTTGCCGCACCAGCGCTCGCGCGCCCTGCTGGGGGTGGCCAATGTCCGCGGGGCGCTGGTGGCCTGCCTGTCGCTGACCGAGCTTCTGGGGCTGGATCCTTCCCCGGCCGCGCCGGCAGGAGGACGGGTGATGCCGCGCATGCTGATCATCGGCGCCGCCGGAGGCCCGGTGGTGGTGCCGGTGGACGAAGTGCACGGCATCCACGCCATCGACGAGCGCATCCTCAACGGCGCCTCGGCCTCCGGCGAGCAGGCCAATGCCAAGTACACCCGTGGCGTGTTGCAATGGCAGGGGCGCAGCCTGCGCCTGCTGGACGAAGAGCAATTGCTCGCGGCCGTGACCCGGAGCCTGACATGACCCCCGATCAGATGCGCGACGCCTCGCTGCTGGAGCTGTTCAGCCTGGAAGCCGAAGCCCAGACCCAGGTGCTCAGCACCGGGCTGCTGGCCCTGGAGCGCAACCCGACCCAGGCCGACCAGTTGGAAGCCTGCATGCGCGCAGCCCATTCCCTCAAGGGCGCGGCGCGGATTGTCGGGGTCGATGCCGGGGTCAGCGTTGCCCACGTGATGGAAGACTGCCTGGTGAGCGCCCAGGAAGGGCGGCTGTACCTGCAGCCCGAGCATATCGACGCCCTGCTGCAGGGCACCGACCTGCTGATGCGCATCGCCACCCCGGGCGGTGCGGAGCTGGTCGCCGCGGACATCCCGTTGTACGTGGCCCTGATGGAGCGCCTGTTGACCCCAGGGGCCGCGATGCCGGCGGCGCAAACGCCGGAACCGCCAGTACCGGAGCTGCCAATCGCACAACCGCAAGCCCCGGTGCAAGCCCATGGAGCGTTCCTGGGCGAGCCCGAGGCCGAGCCCGTGCTGCTGGCTGCCAGCGAACCCGCCCATGAGCCCGCTCGCCCGGGCAAGCGCATGACCGAAGGCGGCGAGCGGGTGCTGCGGGTCACGGCCGAGCGTCTCAACAGCCTGCTGGACCTGTCGAGCAAATCCCTGGTGGAAACCCAGCGGCTCAAGCCCTACCTGGCCACCTTGCAGCGCCTGCGGCGGATCCAGAGCAACAGCCTGACCGCCCTGGAAAACCTCAACCTGCACCTCAAGGAACATGCCTTGAGCCTGGAGGCTCAGGAGGCCCTGGCGGATGCGCGGCGCCTGCTGGCCGAATCCCAGCAGTTGCTGGCGGAAAAAACCGCCGAGCTCGACGAATTCGGCTGGCAGGCCAGCCAGCGCGCCCAGGTGCTCTACGACACCGCGCTGGCCTGCCGCATGCGGCCCTTTGCCGACGTACTCACCGGCCAGGTGCGCATGGTTCGCGACCTGGGTCGCAGCCTGGGCAAGCAGGTACGCCTGGAGATCGAGGGGGAGAAGACCCAGGTCGACCGCGATGTGCTGGAAAAACTCGAAGCGCCGCTGACCCACTTGCTGCGCAACGCCGTCGATCACGGCATCGAACTGCCGGAGCAGCGCCAGCTGGCGGGCAAGCCGGCGGAAGGGGTGATTCGCCTGCGGGCATCCCACCAGGCCGGTCTGCTGGTGCTGGAACTCAGTGACGACGGCAATGGGGTCGATCTGGAGCGTTTGCGCCAGAGCATTGTCGAGCGCCAGTTGTCGCCGGCGCAGACCGCGGCCCAGCTCAGTGAGGAAGAGTTGCTGACCTTCCTGTTCCTGCCGGGCTTCAGCCTGCGGGACAAGGTCACCGAGGTCTCCGGTCGCGGCGTCGGCCTGGATGCGGTGCAGCACATGGTGCGTCAGCTGCGCGGGGCGGTGGTGCTGGAACAGGACACTGGCCAGGGCAGCCGTTTCCACCTGGAGGTGCCGCTGACCCTGTCGGTGGTACGCAGCCTGGTGGTGGAGGTCGGCGACGAGGCCTACGCCTTCCCGCTGGCCCATATCGAACGCATGTGCGACCTGGAGCCCGAGGTCATCGTCCAGGTGGAAGGGCGCCAGCATTTCTGGCACGAAGGCCGGCATGTCGGCCTGGTCGCCGCCAGCCAGTTGCTGCAGCGGCCGGCAACCCAGGAAAGCGCGCCAACTCTGAAGGTGGTGGTGATCCGCGAGCGCGATGCGGTGTACGGGATCGCCGTGGAGCGTTTCATCGGCGAGCGCACCCTGGTAGTGCTGCCGCTGGACGACCGCCTGGGCAAGATTCAGGACATCTCCGCCGGAGCCCTGCTCGATGACGGCCGGGTGGCGCTGATCGTGGATGTCGAGGACATGCTGCGCTCGGTGGACAAACTGCTCAATACCGGGCGTCTGGAGCGCATTGCGCGCAACCATCAGCAGCACGCACAGGCCGCGCGCAAGCGTATTCTGGTGGTGGACGATTCGCTGACGGTGCGTGAATTGCAACGCAAGCTGCTGATCAACCGCGGTTACGACGTGGCGGTGGCAGTGGATGGCATGGATGGCTGGAATGCCTTGCGTTCGGAAAGCTTCGACCTGTTGATCACCGACATCGACATGCCGCGAATGGATGGAATTGAATTGGTCACACTCTTGCGTCGTGACAATCGCCTGCAGTCCCTGCCGGTGATGGTGGTGTCCTACAAGGACCGTGAGGAAGACCGGCGCCGTGGACTGGATGCCGGTGCCGACTATTATCTAGCCAAAGCCAGTTTCCATGACGACGCCCTGCTGGATGCAGTGGTGGAACTGATTGGAGGAGCGCGGGCATGAAGATAGCGATAGTCAATGACATGCCCATGGCCGTGGAGGCCCTGCGCCGTGCCCTGGCCTTCGACCCCAGCCACGAGGTGGTGTGGGTCGCCACCAATGGTGCGGAAGCGGTGAAGTACTGTGCCGAACTGACCCCGGACCTGATTCTCATGGACCTGATCATGCCGGTGATGGATGGCGTCGAGGCCACGCGGCGGATCATGGCCGAGTCGCCGTGCGCCATCGTGATCGTCACCGTCGATCGCCAGCAGAATGTGCACCGGGTGTTCGAAGCCATGGGCCACGGCGCGCTGGATGTGGTGGACACTCCGGCCCTGGGCGCGGGCAATGCCCAGGAAGCGGCGGCGCCACTGTTGCGCAAGATCCTCAATATCGGTTGGCTGATCGGCCAGCGCGGCAGCCGGGTGCGTTCCGCGCCCCAGCCACTGCGCAGCGGTGCGCCACGCCAGAGCCTGGTGGCCATTGGCTCCTCCGCGGGTGGGCCGGCGGCTCTGGAAGTGTTGCTCAAGGGCTTGCCAAAGGACTTTGCCGCCGCCATCGTGCTGGTCCAGCACGTTGATCAGGTGTTTGCCGCAGGCATGGCCGAATGGCTCAGCAGTGCCTCCGGCCTGGAGGTGCGCCTGGCCCGGGAAGGCGAGCCGCCGCAAAGCGGCAAGGTCCTGCTGGCGGGCACCAACCATCATATCCGTCTGTTGAAGAACGGCACCCTGGCCTATACCGCCGAGCCGGTGAACGAGATCTACCGGCCCTCCATCGATGTGTTTTTCGAGAGCGTTGCCAGTTTCTGGAATGGCGATGCGGTGGGGGTGCTGCTGACCGGCATGGGCCGTGACGGCGCCCAGGGCTTGAAGCTGATGCGTGATCAGGGTTATCTGACCATCGCCCAGGACCAGAACAGCAGTGCGGTGTATGGCATGCCCAAGGCGGCCGCTGCCATCGGCGCCGCCTCAGAGATTCGCCCGCTGGACAAGATCGCTCCACGTTTGCTGGAGATATTTGCCAAATGACTGATAAACGCAGCTGTCCTGGCCAGGTAGCAATTCAGGTGACAACCCATGAATGACTTACAGCTCGACGAATTCAAGACCGACGAAAATGCCGCCATGGTGTTGCTGGTGGACGACCAGGCCATGATCGGCGAAGCGGTGCGGCGTGGGTTGGCGAACGAGGAAAACATCGATTTCCACTTCTGCGCCGATCCGCACCAGGCCATTGCCCAGGCGATCCGCATCAAGCCCACGGTGATTCTCCAGGACCTGGTGATGCCGGGCCTGGACGGCCTGACCCTGGTGCGCGAGTACCGCAACCACCCGGCGACCCAGAACATCCCGATCATCGTTCTCTCCACCAAGGAAGACCCGCTGATCAAGAGCGCGGCCTTTGCCGCCGGGGCCAACGACTACCTGGTCAAGCTGCCGGACAACATCGAGCTGGTGGCGCGCATTCGCTATCACTCCCGTTCCTACATGACCCTGTTGCAGCGTGACGCGGCCTACCGCGCCCTGCGGGTCAGCCAGCAGCAACTGCTGGACACCAACCTGGTGCTGCAACGGCTGATGAACTCCGACGGCCTGACCGGGCTGTCCAACCGCCGGCATTTCGATGAGTACCTGGAGCTGGAGTGGCGGCGGGCGATGCGTGAACAGAGCCAGCTGTCGCTGTTGATGATCGACGTCGACTACTTCAAGACCTACAACGACACCTTCGGCCACCTGGAGGGCGACGAAGCCCTGCGCAAGGTGGCCACGGCGATTCGCGAGGCCAGCAGCCGGCCTTCCGACCTGCCGGCCCGCTACGGCGGCGAAGAGTTCGTGCTGGTGCTGCCCAATACCTCGCCGGGCGGGGCGCGACTGGTGGCCGAGAAGCTGCGCCAGACCGTGGAAGCCTTGAAAATCCCCCATATCGCGCCGGTGGAGGGCGCGAGCCTGACCATCAGCATCGGTCTTTCCACCGTAACGCCGCAGCCCAACAGCCATTGCCGGCAGTTGATTTCGGCGGCGGACAAGGGGCTGTACCTGGCCAAGAACAACGGCCGCAACCAGGTCGGGATCGAGTAACCGCCTCAGCTTCCAGGCTGCTCGTCGGTCGCCGGGTCCCGAGGGACGGTGACCAGGGTGTCGCCGAACAGGTAGTAGCTGTGGCTCGCGGTTTGCGAGCAGGTGAGAAGGGCGGCTTCGACCCTGTATCGGGTGTGCAGGTCGAGCCTTTTCTCGTTGAAGAGGTTGTTCAGCCGGCAGCAGGCGGCGATGGGGTAGTCACCGAAGCTGTAGCTGAAGTGGCCATTTCTGTGGCTGGAGACCCAGGTGGCACTAAATTGGCCTTGCAGCCACTGGGTCCGGGCTGCCACCTCGCTTTGCTGGCCTTTCAGACGATGCAAGACCCACCACCACAGGAAGATCGCCCACGGCACCAGCAGGGCGCAGGCCAGCTGTGGGGAGATCAACAGCCAGACCCCTTGCAGCAGGATCAGCACGAACAGGCTCAGGAACAGGCATATGAATGCCTGTGCTCCCCTGAGATTGCGACGCTCGCGGGCCTTGATGTAGCGGATTTGCGAGTCGCTGAGGGTTCTCTCCATGGCGGGCTGTTTCCTGGTTCTGCTGGCAATCGAGTGCGAGAAGTGGCATTCACGCTCGGATTGTATAGGTCCTGGCGCTTAAATTAGCGGGTCTAATTGCGCTTAAAGCCGCTAAGCGGGCTGCCGTGAATCAGTGATTCCGTTATAATCTCCGGCTTTCAAAAGTTCGCCAACGAGTGCCGCCCCCCATGGAAATCAACCCGATCCTGAACACCATCAAGGACCTGTCCGAGCGCTCCGAAACTATTCGGGGGTATCTTTGACTACGATCAAAAGCATGAGCGTCTGACCGAGGTCAATCGCGAGCTTGAAGATCCGAGTGTCTGGAACAAACCCGAATACGCCCAGGAACTGGGCCGCGAGCGCGCAGCGCTGGCACAGATCGTCGAGACCCTGGACGAACTGAACGGCGGCCTGGCCGATTGCCGCGATCTGCTGGACATGGCGGTCGAGGAAGAGGACGAAGGCGCGGTAGGCGATGTCGTCGCCGAGCTGGCCCGTCTCGAGGAAAACCTCGCCAAGCTCGAATTCCGCCGCATGTTCAGCCACGAAATGGACCCGAACAACGCCTACCTGGACATCCAGGCCGGCTCCGGCGGCACCGAGGCCCAGGACTGGGCCAACATCCTGCTGCGCATGTACCTGCGCTGGGCCGACAAACGCGGTTTCGACGCGACCATCATGGAACTGTCGGCCGGTGAAGTCGCCGGTATCAAAGGTGCGACCGTGCACATCAAGGGCGAATACGCCTTTGGCTGGCTGCGCACCGAGATCGGCGTGCACCGTCTGGTGCGCAAGAGCCCGTTCGACTCCGGCAACCGTCGCCACACCTCGTTTTCCGCCGTTTTCGTCTCGCCCGAGATCGACGACAAGGTGGAAATCGAAATCAACCCGGCAGACCTGCGGATCGACACCTATCGTTCCTCCGGTGCCGGCGGTCAGCACGTAAACACCACCGACTCGGCCGTACGTATCACCCACGTACCGACCAACACCGTGGTCAGCTGCCAGAACGAACGTTCCCAGCACGCCAACAAGGACACCGCCATGAAAATGCTGCGGGCCAAGTTGTACGAGCAGGAAATGCAGAAGCGCAACGCCGCGTCGCAAGCGCTGGAAGACACCAAGTCGGACATCGGCTGGGGTCACCAGATCCGCTCCTACGTGCTCGATGCGTCGCGGATCAAGGATCTGCGCACCAACATCGAACGCAGCGACTGCGACAAGGTACTCGACGGCGACATCGACGAATACTTGGAAGCCAGCCTGAAATCGGGCTTGTAATACTGCAATACGGGATCGGCTGACACGGTGCGATCCCGTAGGAGCCGGCTTGCCGGCGATCTCCAGGCCGAAGGCCTGGGGGCAATGAACCTGTGATGGAATTTCAAAAGACATGAGCGACCAACAACTCGACCCGCAAGCCCTGCAACAGGAAGAAAACTCCCTGATCGCCCTGCGCAAGGAAAAGCTTGCTGCCGAGCGCGCCAAGGGCAATGCCTTCCCGAACGACTTCCGCCGCGAAAACTACTGCGAAGATCTGCAGAAGAAATACGCGGACAAGACCAAGGAAGAGCTCGCAGAGGCTGCAATCCCGGTCAAGGTTGCCGGTCGCATCATGCTCAACCGTGGCTCGTTCATGGTGATCCAGGACATGACCGGTCGCATTCAGGTCTACGTCAACCGTAAAACCCTGTCCGAAGAAACCCTGGCCTGCGTCAAGACCTGGGACATGGGCGACATCATCGCTGCCGAAGGCACTCTGGCCCGTTCCGGCAAGGGTGACCTGTACGTTGAAATGACCAATGTGCGCCTGCTGACCAAGTCGCTGCGCCCGCTGCCGGACAAGCACCACGGCCTGACCGACACCGAGCAGCGCTACCGTCAGCGCTACGTCGACCTGATCGTCAACGAAGAAGTACGCCAGACTTTCCGCGTGCGTTCGCAAGTGATCGCCCACATCCGCAGCTTCCTGATGAAGCGCGACTTCCTCGAAGTCGAAACGCCGATGCTGCAGACCATCCCTGGCGGCGCGGCGGCCAAGCCGTTCGAAACCCACCACAACGCGCTGGACATGGAAATGTTCCTGCGTATCGCCCCTGAGCTGTATCTGAAGCGCCTGGTGGTTGGCGGTTTCGAGAAAGTGTTCGAGATCAACCGCAACTTCCGTAACGAAGGCGTTTCGACCCGTCACAACCCTGAATTCACCATGTTGGAGTTCTACCAGGCTTACGCCGACTACGAAGACAACATGGACCTGACCGAAGAACTGTTCCGCGAACTGGCGCAGTTGGTCCTGGGCAGCACCGACGTGCCGTACGGCGACAAGGTGTTCCACTTCGGCGAGCCGTTCGCGCGCCTGTCGGTGTTCGACTCGATCCTCAAGTACAACCCCGAGCTGACCGCTGATGACCTGAACGATATCGACAAGGCTCGCGCCATCGCCAAGAAGGCCGGTGCCAAGGTGCTGGGCTTCGAAGGCCTGGGCAAGTTGCAGGTGATGATTTTCGAGGAACTGGTGGAGCACAAGCTGGAGCAGCCGCACTTCATTACCCAGTACCCGTTCGAAGTGTCGCCGCTGGCCCGTCGCAACGACGATAACCCCAACGTCACCGACCGTTTCGAGCTGTTCATTGGTGGTCGCGAAATCGCCAACGCCTACTCCGAGTTGAACGACGCGGAAGACCAGGCCGAGCGCTTCATGGCCCAGGTGGCGGACAAGGACGCCGGTGATGACGAAGCCATGCACTACGACGCCGACTTCGTCCGTGCCCTGGAATACGGCATGCCGCCCACCGCCGGCGAGGGCATCGGTATCGACCGCCTGGTGATGTTGCTGACCAACTCGCCGTCGATTCGCGACGTGATCCTGTTCCCGCACATGCGGCCGCAAGCTTAAGTGCTCTGAATAATCAGCCGCCTTTATCAGGCGGCTTTTTATTGTCTGGTTGGAACTGACGTACCGCTTCTAATTCTGTGTGATTTTTAAGAGGGAATACCTGTCGTGAACCGCGCAATTGCTCAAGAAGGTGCAGCTGGCATCGCCACTGCGGTGGCTGAAAGTGTTCAGTACCAGGGCCGCAAGGCCAGCCGCCAAGGCAGTGAGCAGCGTAGACAGGACATTCTCGATGCCGCCATGCGCATTGTCGTGCGTGACGGCGTGCGGGCCGTGCGCCATCGTGCGGTGGCCGCCGAAGCCGGTGTGCCCTTGTCGGCCACCACCTATTACTTCAAGGATATCGATGACCTGCTCACCGATACCTTCGCCCAGTACGTGGAGCGCAGCGCGGCGTTCATGGCCAAGCTGTGGGCCAGCAACGAGGGGCTGCTGCGGGAAATGGTCGCCTATGGCGACGGCAGCGCTGCCTCGCGCTCGCAACTGGCCGACGATATCGCGCGTATGACCGCCGATTACGTACGGCGCCAGTTGAGTACCCGTCGTGAACACTTGATGGCCGAGCAGGCCTTCCGCCAGGAAGCCTTGCTCAACCCGCGCCTGGCGCAGCTGGTGCGCTCGCACCAGCAGATCCTGCTGCACGGCACTTGCCAGTTTTTCCAGGTCCTGGGCTCGCGGGAGCCGCAGCAGGATGCCAAGGTATTGACGTCGATAATCGGCCGGATGGAATATCAGGGCCTGCTCAACGGCGCCGAGCCGCTGGTGGAAGAAGAGATACTCGGCATCCTCACGCGCTATATGCATCTGGTTCTGGCTTCGGTCTGAGCCGCCCGGCCTGGCTTGCCGGCTGCGGCCTGGCGGTCGTGGCCCGCGCCAGCGGCTACAGTGATTCTGGTGTTCATGGGAGAGTTGCATGCAAGCCTGGCGCGTCCTGATTGCCCTGTCGTTCCTGCTGCTCAGCGGTTGCCTGGTGGCCTTCAAGGAGCCGCTGCCGGCTGCGCAGGCGGCGCCTGCCCAATTGCTGGGCAAGTGGGCCAGCAAGAATGCCTGGGGCGAGCCGCTGAACATCCAGCTCAGCCAGATCGGCGCCAACCGCTACCGTGCCTCGAGTTACCCAGGCGGCACGGCGCGCCCGCGGGACACCTATGATTTCACCGTCTCCCGGCATGGCAACCGCTGGTACCTGTCGGCGGCGGTGCCCCAGGCCTTTGGCGGGCACTACAGCATTGCCGGCTTCGAGTTGACGGCAAGGCACGAACTGGTGCTTTACACCCTGGATCTGGAACAGATTCGCCAGGCCCTGGGTCAAAAGGCCTTGAACGGTGAGCCCATGGCCACGGCCGAAGGCGATGGCGTGCTGATCAGCAGCCCCTTGCCCGAGGTCTTCGCCTACCTGGACGACCCCGCCAATTCCGACGTGTTCGTCGAGGCGGCGCGCTTCAAGCGCGTGGGCAAGTGACCCCGCGCTACAGACCCATTCAATAGGAGCTTTTGGTGGACGATTACCAGCAGACGATACGCACCTTGTCCGATCGCATAGTGCTGGCCCAGACACCGATCCGCGTGCTGGATGCGGTGAAGTGGGACGAGAACGTCCGCAAAGGCTTTCTCAAGGCCAAGGGCAAGGAAATGCCGGCGGTGGACCGCGCCTATTACGAGGGGCGGCCACTGTCTTTCGATTCTGGCGCGGTGAAGCTGGAATTCCAGAACATCGAGCGCGACATCACCCGCCAACTGGGCCAGTTCAACCCGGTGGGGCAGATCATGCGCCGCATGTGCAAGGAATACCGCATGGTGGTGCGCATGCTCGAAGCACGGGGTACCGGCGACTTCGGCCTGATCTCGCAGGAGCTGTACGGCGCCGCATCCGATGCCTTCCATGCCGGCGACCCGACCCTGGCGGACCTGGGGCTGATGATGTCCGATTACCTGAACAACATCGACGGTCGGGGCGATCTCAAGGACGAACCCAAGACCCTGAGTGCCAAGGATGCCGTGAGCCTGCTGCAGAGCCGCCTGAACAAGGTGTTCGGCGAGGCCGAGGAAACCATCCGGGTGTTCGAGTCCGACGGTATCGTCGCCGACGCCGCGGCGGGCGCCGACTACATCAAGATCCGCAGCGATGCGATGTTCAACAACCGTGACGTGCGGGCCCTGGAAGTCCATGAGGGGCTGGTGCACGTGGGCACCACCCTGAACGGCCTCAACCAGCCGATCTGCACCTTCCTGGCCAAGGGCCCGCCCTCGTCCACGGTGACCCAGGAGGGGCTGGCGATCCTGATGGAGATCATCACCTTTGCCTCTTACCCCAGCCGCTTGCGCAAGCTGACCAACCGCACCCGGGCCATCCATATGGTGGAGGAGGGCGCGGACTTCCTGCAGGTGTTCGAGTTCTTCCGCGAGCAGGGCTTCGAGATGGCCGAGAGCTACGGCAATGCCAGCCGGGTGTTCCGCGGGTCGGTGCCCACGGGGCTGCCGTTTACCAAAGACTTGTCCTACCTCAAGGGCTTCATCATGGTTTACAACTACATTCAGCTGGCTGTGCGCAAGGGCAAGCTGGAGCAGGTGCCGCTGCTGTTCTGCGGCAAGACCACCCTCGAGGACATGCGCACCCTGCGCCAGCTGGTGGACGAAGGGCTGGTGGTGGCACCCAAGTACCTGCCCGAACAGTTTCGCGACATGAACGCGCTGTCGGCCTGGATGTGTTTCTCCAACTTCCTCAACCACCTGAGCCTGGACCGGATCGAGGCGGACTACTCCAACATTCTTTGACTTCTGCCGGGGGGCGCACATGGACGTATCCACAGACAGCTGTAGCCACTGGCACAGGCTGCGACAAGGCCCGCAGGGCCTTCAGCGCCCATCCGGGTACACGCCAGGGGGCTGCGGATGAGCCGGGTCCTGAAGTACTGCGCAGTGTTTGCCCTGGTGCTGGGCCTGCAGGGCTGTAGTTCGCTGCTGTTCTATCCCGAACCCGGACTACCTTTCACCCCTGAGCGGGCCAGGCTCGAATACCGTGACGTGACCCTGACCACCGCCGACGGCCTCAAGCTGCACGGCTGGTGGCTGCCGGCCAAACCCGGAGTGGCAGTCAAGGGCACGGTGCTGCACCTGCATGGCAACGGCGGCAATCTGGCCTGGCACCTGGGGGGCAGTTGGTGGCTGCCGGAGCAGGGCTATCAGGTGCTGCTGGTGGACTATCGCGGTTATGGCCTGTCCGAAGGTGCACCGAGCCTGCCGGCGATCTATCAGGATCTGGATGCCGCGTTCAAGTGGCTGGACCAGGCTCCCGAAGTGCAGGGCAAGCCATTGATCGTGCTGGGGCAAAGCCTGGGGGGCGCCCTGGCCATCCACTACCTGGTACAGCACCCCGAGCGCCAGGCCCAGCTCAAGGCCATCGTCCTCGATGGGGTACCGGCCAGTTATCGCGATGTCGGGCGCTATGCCCTGAGCACTTCCTGGCTGACCTGGCCGTTGCAGGTGCCGTTGTCGTGGGTGGTGCCGGATACCGACAGCGCGATTCACTCGATGCCGCGCCTGACCGGGGTGCCGAAACTGATCTACCACAGCATCGACGATCCCATCGTGCCCCTTTCCAATGGCATCCGTGTGTATCAAGCTGCGCCCCCGCCCAGGGTCCTGCAACTGACCCGCGGCGGCCATGTGCAAACCTTTGCCGATCCGACCTGGCGCCGCGTGATGCTGCGCTACCTCGATGATCCGCAGCATTTCAACGGGTTGCGCCGCCTGGGGGAAATCCCCAATTACCCGACGCCCCCGAATTCAGCAGTTGAACCTCCAGAGAGTCCGCAATGAGTGAAGAACGCAACGCCATTCCCATGATCATCACCGGTATCTGCAGCATCATCGTCACCGTGGGCAGCCTGTGGTACTACGGCTACCTGCACTTCGCCAAACCGGAGGATGCATTGCTGCTCAGCGACTTCACCATGCTCAAGACCGTGCCCGGCGAGGACTACAAGATCTCCCTGCAACCGGCCGATGAAGTGGCCCAGTGCATCGACGGTGTCCTGGTGCTGTTCGACACCCAGCAGAAAGGCCTGACCGGGGTGCTGGTGAACAAGAAGAAGCAGGCCGTGCGCTGCATGGGGCAGGAAACCCCGCAACTGGAGCAGTGATCTGTTCGCCGGCAAGCCGGCTCCTGCTTGGATAACGGCATAAAAAAACGCCGCCGACCTGAAAGGGTCGGCGGCGTTTTGTCTTACCTGCCTATATAAGCAGGGCGTCCGATCAGTTGCTGCTGACCGACGAACGCGGTGCTACCGGCTGGTTGTCGTTGGAGATGGTGACTTCCACGCGACGGTTCATGGCGCGGCCGGAAACACTGCCGTTATCGGCTACCGGGTACTCCTTGCCATAGCCTTGGCTAACGATGCGCGACGGGTCGACACCCATGCGGATCAGCGCCATCTGCACCGAGCCGGCACGGCGCTCGGACAGCGACTGGTTGTAGGAATCGCTGCCGGTGCTGTCGGTGTAGCCTTCGACGATCACCTTGCGATCAGGGTTCTGCTGGAGGAATTGCGCCAGCTTGTTGATGTTCACCAGGCCGCTGGATTTCAGGTCGGACTTGTTGGTGGCGAACAGCACGTCACCGAAGGTCACCAGGGTGCCGCGGTCGGTCTGCTTGGCGTTGAGGCTGTTCTGCAGTTGCTTGATCTGCGCGTCGCGGGCATCGAGGATGGCGCGGGCGCGCTGGTCGCCGGCGTCCTTGAGCTTGGCTTCGGCGGTGCGCAAGGCAATGGTTTCCTTGGCCACTTCAACCCGCTGGTTGGTCAGGTAGGCCAGTTGGTCGACCTTCTTTTCGTCCTCTTTGTCCAGGTAGGCCTTGTCGGCCTTGTCCATCCAGTCGGCGGCGTCCTTGGTTTCCAGGGCGGCGACCTTGCTGGCTTGCGGGTTGGCCTGCAGGGCGGAGAAGTTGGTGCGGGCGTTTTCCAGGTTGGCGTTAGGCGGGGTGGAGCAGGCCGCCAGGGCTACGCTCATGGCCAACAGGGCTGGGATCATCAATTGGTTGCGCATAATGGTTCGTCCTTTCAATCAAATACGAGTACGTGGGAATCGGCGGCGGCTTCTTACTGCACGCTACGCATACCTTCCTGACGCAGTTCCTGAACGCCTTTTTGTGAGTCTTTCAGCGCCTGCTCGGCCTTGGCGGCCTGGGCCTTGCGCTCTGCTACGCGTGCGTCCCACTCGGCTTGTTCGGCCAGGCGGCGGGCTTCGTCGTACTTTTTGTCGTGCATGGCAATCTCGGCTTGCTTGAGCTTGTCCTGCGCCGACTTCATTTCCACGGCGGCGAATTCGGTACCGCCTGCGCTCACTGCGCTATTGACCGCAGATTGCGTGACCGCGTACTGCTCGGAGGGCGGGTTCCCGGCACAACCGGCCAGTACCATGCTGCTACCGAGGGCCAGCGCGGCCAGCTTCAGCCCGCGCAGAGAGGTGAACGAGGATTTGGCAGTGCTGATCTTCATGGTCTTCAACTCCATTGGGTAACTCCTGGAAAACATCAAAATCCATCCTGGTTCTGCTGCCGTGACGCTTCAGTGACAACGGGCGCTGATGGCAAAATTTGAAACGGCCGTTCCAGTGATGGCTAATGGGTGTGACCCGAGGCGTTTTTGAATAGTTCATAGAAAGATGGCGATTGGCCGGAAAAAAATCTGACGCGTCGGCCAAGGCTCTAGACCGGGAACTTTTGCCGTGCGCAGGGGTATCCCCGACCCTTTGCAGGGCCGGGAAGGATGATGCTCAGGTTGACGCAAGAATATGGACGTTCAGTGCTTGGGCTTATCGGACTGGCTCGCCAGCAGGTGCAGGTGCTGGCGCGACAAGGCCAGGAAACGAGGGGTGGGGCCCACATCCTCGTACAGTGGATCGCCCTCTTCATCGGTGGCCACGACGTGCTGGCCCTGGATGTAGGGGAAGCTTGCCTCCAGCTCTTCCAGAGCGGCGCCGATCAGCTCTCCGAGCAGTTCTTCGGTCTGGCGTTTGGGGTACATCTCGGAAAGGGCGGCCAGGCGTGCGGCGGCTTCCACATCCAGGTGAATCCGGTAGCCGGTCCGGGTCAGGCGACCCTTGGCGTTTTCTTCCCAGTGTTGCGCAAGTTCACGGATTTTCATGATGACCTCAATGAACACCTGCTCGTGGCAGGCTGGGTTGAGTGGACCGGCCGGGGCCGGTGGGCGGCCCTCGTGCGGCCTATGCTTGAGACTAGCTGCATCGCCGAAGGTTTGGTGCGCTTTGCCCCACGCTTGCTAAGCGAGGTGTGCAGGCGGCACTCTTGAGCCTTCCGTGCCGCCTTGAGTCCGCTGGAGAACACCTCGATGACCGATATTGATGCGCGCTTGCGCGAAGACGTTCACCTCTTGGGGGAACTGCTGGGCAATACCATCCGCGACCAGTACGGGGAGGTTTTCCTCGACAAGATCGAGCAGATTCGCAAAGGCGCCAAGGCCGATCGCCGGGGCTCGCCGGGGGCCGAACTGAGCGCCAGCCTCGACCAGTTGAGCGAGGACGAACTGCTGCCGGTGGCCAGGGCCTTCAACCAGTTCCTCAACCTGGCGAACATCGCCGAGCAGTATCAGTTGATCCACCGCCGCGACGAGTCGCAGCCGGCACCCTTCGAGGCTCGGGTGCTGCCGGAGCTGCTGGCTCGCCTGCGGGCCGAAGGGCATAGCGCCGATGCTCTGGCCCGGCAACTGGGGCGCCTGGAAATCGAGCTGGTGCTGACCGCTCACCCCACCGAAGTGGCGCGCCGCACCCTGATCCAGAAATACGATGCGATTGCCGGGCAACTGGCGGCCCAGGACCACCGTGACCTCACCAGCGCCGAGCGCGGGCAGATCCAGGAGCGCCTGCAACGCTTGATCGCCGAGGCCTGGCACACCGAGGAAATCCGTCGGACCCGACCCACCCCGGTGGATGAAGCCAAGTGGGGCTTTGCGGTGATCGAGCATTCGCTGTGGCAGGCGATTCCCAATTACCTGCGCAAGGCCGACAAGGCCTTGTTCGAGGCCACCGGGCTGCACCTGCCGCTGGAGTCGGCGCCGATCCGCTTTGCGTCGTGGATGGGCGGCGACCGTGATGGCAACCCCAATGTCACCGCTGCGGTAACCCGCGAAGTGCTGCTGCTGGCGCGCTGGATGGCCGCCGACCTGTACCTGCGGGACATCGACCACCTGGCGGCCGAGCTGTCCATGCAGCAGGCCAGCCCGGCGCTCCTGGCCAGGGCCGGAGATAGCGCCGAGCCTTATCGGGCGCTGCTCAAGCAATTGCGTGAACGCCTGCGGGCCACCCGCAACTGGGCCCACGCGGCGCTCAGCGCGGCGGTGCCGGCGGGCGCCGAGGTGTTGCACAACAACCGTGACCTGCTGGAGCCGCTGCAGCTGTGCTACCAGTCGTTGCACGAGTGCGGCATGGGAGTGATTGCCGACGGGCCGCTGCTCGACTGTCTGCGCCGGGCAGTGACCTTCGGTCTGTTCCTGGTGCGCCTGGATGTACGCCAGGATTCCAGCCGGCATACCTCGGCCATGACCGAAATCACCGATTACCTGGGCCTGGGGCGTTACGAGGACTGGAGCGAGGAGGATCGCATCACCTTCCTGATGCGCGAACTGAGCAGCCGTCGGCCGTTGTTGCCAGGCTATTTCAAGCCCTCGGCGGACACCGCCGAAGTGCTCGCCACCTGCCGCGAAATCGCTGGTGCGCCAGCGGCGTCCCTGGGTTCCTATGTGATTTCCATGGCCGGCGCGGCCTCCGATGTGCTGGCGGTGCAGTTGCTGCTCAAGGAATCCGGTGTGCTGCGGCCGATGCGCGTGGTGCCTCTGTTCGAGACCCTGGCGGACCTGGACAACGCCGGCCCGGTGATGGAAAAACTGCTGCACATGCCGGGCTATCGTTCGCGCCTGCAAGGGCCGCAGGAAGTGATGATCGGCTACTCCGACTCGGCCAAGGATGCCGGCACCACGGCTGCGGCCTGGGCCCAGTACCGGGCCCAGGAGCGGCTGGTGGACATCTGCCGCGAGCAACAGGTGGAACTGCTGCTGTTCCACGGCCGCGGTGGCACCGTGGGGCGTGGCGGCGGCCCGGCCCACGCGGCCATTCTGTCGCAGCCGCCGGGTTCGGTGGCGGGGCGTTTCCGCACCACCGAGCAAGGGGAAATGATCCGCTTCAAATTCGGCCTGCCGGACATCGCCGAGCAGAACCTCAACCTCTATCTGGCCGCGGTACTGGAGGCGACCCTGTTGCCGCCGCCGCCACCGCAGCCGGCCTGGCGTCACCTGATGGACGAGCTGGCCAGCGATGGCGTCCGGGCCTACCGCGAGGTGGTGCGGGACAATCCGCAGTTCGTCGAGTACTTCCGCCAGTCCACTCCGGAACAGGAGCTGGGCCGCCTGCCGCTGGGCAGCCGCCCGGCCAAGCGCCGTGCCGGGGGCATCGAGAGCCTGCGGGCGATCCCCTGGATCTTCGGCTGGACCCAGACCCGCCTGATGTTGCCCGCCTGGCTCGGCTGGGAAGCGGCCTTGAGCAAGGCCCTGGCCCGTGGCGAGGGTGACCTGCTGGGGCAGATGCGTGAGCAATGGCCGTTCTTCCGCACCCGCATCGACATGCTGGAGATGGTGCTGGCCAAGGCCGATGCGGATATTGCCCGCTCCTATGACGAGCGCCTGGTGGAGGCCGAACTGTTGCCGTTGGGCGAGCATTTACGCGACCTATTGTCGCAGGCTTGCGCGGTGGTCCTGGGCCTGACCGGGCAGTCGCAACTGCTGGCGCACAGCCCCGATACCCTGGAGTTCATCCGCCTGCGCAACACCTACCTCGACCCGCTGCATCTGTTGCAGGCCGAGCTGCTGGCGCGCTCGCGCAAGCAGCAGGCGCCGCAAGGAAGCCCCGTGGAACAGGCGTTGCTGGTCTCCGTGGCCGGTATCGCCGCTGGCTTGCGCAATACCGGCTGAGGTGCGAGAGGGCTGCCAGCCAGCTGCGCGGCAGCCCCGATCAAGGCAATTGCGAGGTGTCGTTCTGGTTCATCTGGCGACACTTTGTTGTCGGGTTGCGACTTGTTCTACCCGGCCAATGGGGCACAAAAGGGCCGGGTTCCTCCGACTTTCGACTGCTTGTGTGCGCTGTGTCGGCTGTGTATCTTGATCAGCCTTTGGCCGTTTGGGCGGCCACACCCCCATTTTTGAGATTGGCCCCACGAGGCGAATCCGAGCGTTTCTAAATAAAAAATTGAGGAGCACATCGATGCGCGTAATTCTGCTGGGAGCTCCCGGGGCCGGTAAAGGTACTCAGGCAAAGTTCATCACCGAAAAGTTCGGTATTCCACAGATCTCCACCGGTGACATGCTGCGTGCTGCGGTCAAGGCCGGCACCGAGCTGGGCCTGAAGGCCAAGAGCGTGATGGACAGCGGTGGCCTGGTGTCCGATGACCTGATCATCAACCTGGTCAAGGAACGCATCAGCCAGGCCGACTGCGCCAATGGCTTCCTGTTCGACGGCTTCCCGCGCACCATTCCCCAGGCCGAAGCGCTGGTGAAGGCCGGTGTCGAGCTGGACAACGTGGTGGAAATCGCCGTCGACGACGAAGAGATCGTCCAGCGCATCGCCGGTCGCCGTGTGCACGAAGCTTCGGGCCGGGTCTACCACACCGTCTACAACCCGCCGAAGATCGCCGGCAAGGATGACATCACCGGTGAAGACCTGGTGCAGCGCAAGGACGACACCGAGGAAACCGTGCGTCATCGCCTGTCGGTCTACCACTCGCAGACCAAGCCGCTGGTGGAGTTCTACCAGCAACTGGCTGCCACCCAGGGCAAGCCTAAGTACAGCCATATCCCTGGCGTCGGTTCGGTGGAAGTGATCACCGGCAAGGTACTCGAAGCCCTGAGCTGAGTTGCCTGAGCGTTTGATCGTTGAACGGCCCGCTTGCGGGCCGTTGCTGTTTATAATGCGTCACTTTTTTCAATGCCTATGGAACCCCGAATGAGCACCTTGCTGGCCCTGGACACCGCGACTGAAGCTTGCTCCGTTGCTTTGCTGCATGACGGCAAGGTCACGAGCCATTACGAGGTGATCCCGCGCCTGCATGCGCAGAAGCTGTTGCCGATGATCCAGGAACTGCTGGCCAATGCCGGGGTGACCTTGCAACAGGTCGAGGCCATTGCCTTTGGCCGTGGCCCGGGCGCCTTCACCGGGGTGCGCATCGCCATCGGCGTGGTGCAGGGCCTGGCCTTTGCCCTGGAGCGCCCGGTGCTGCCGGTATCCAACCTGGCGGTGCTGGCCCAGCGCGCTCTGCGCGAGCATGGCGCGACCCAGGTGGCTTCGGCCATCGATGCGCGCATGGATGAAGTCTATTGGGGCTGCTACCAGGAAGTTGCCGGCGAGATGCGCCTGGTGGGCGCGGAAGCGGTATTGCCGCCGGAAGTCGCGGCCCTGCCCGAAGGTTCCAGCGGCGACTGGTTCGGCGCGGGCACCGGTTGGGGGTATGGCGAGCGCATTGCCGTCGAACTCAGCGGCCAGGACGCCGGCATGCTGCCGCATGCGGTCGACCTGCTGACCCTGGCGCAATTTGCCTGGGAGCGCGGCGAGGCGATCGTTGCCGACCAGGCCCAACCTGTCTATCTGCGGGACAAGGTCGCTACTCCCAAGGCCCGTTGAACCCAGAGCAAATGTGCGCGGTTATGCGGATAACTCCTGCATACGCCCGCCAATCGTCCGTTTTTTCAGCCTGAACCTGCCCGGTTTTAAACCTTTTGGCTTTTCTGTGTTCTAGTTATCACTTGGGCATTTGCTAAGTCGAAGCGGTGCCGCTAAATTGCCATCATCGACCCCGGGCTTTTCTGTATGCGTATAGACGGCATCTCCTCTCAGTCCTACCCCATCAAGCGCAAGCCTCGCAAAGGCCGTGCGCTGGTAGACGAGTCCCTGGACGATGCCGACGCCATTGAAGTGCAGCCCGAGCCTTCGGCCCAGAGCCGTTCCCAGGCTTCTTCCCCACGTACCGGCAATCTTCCCGCCCGCCCCCAGGACATGATCTTCCAGCGGGCGATGAAAAAGAGCGTGGCCAACGCCCTGGCCAGCTACCTGACCACCGCCGGCTTTGTCGATTGGGATATGGAAGTGGTGGGTCTCGACCTGCATATCTGATGCTGCCTTATTTCCTCGGTTGTCCTTCCTGGAGCGAAAACGCCTGGCGTGAGTACCTGTACCCGGAAGACGCCCGGCCCAATGATTTCCTCGGCCTGTATTGCCAGGTCTTCAACGCCGTCGAAGGCAATACCACCTTCTATGCACGGCCGGCGCCCGGAACCGTGCAGCGCTGGGCCGAGATCATGCCCGAGCACTTTCGCTTTACCGCCAAGTTCCCCGGTGACATCAGTCACGGCGGCGACCTGCGCGAGCAGTTGAGCGCCGCTGAGTCCTTTATCCAGCTGCTCAGCCCCCTGGGTGAGCGGGTGTCGCCGCTGTGGCTGCAGTTGCCGGCCAGCTTTGCGCCACAGCGTCTGGCGGAACTGGCCGGGTTCATCGATGGCCTGGAGCGGCCGCTGGCGGTGGAAGTGCGGCACCCGGAGTTCTTCACCAAGGGCGATGCCGAACGCATGCTCAACCGGCTGCTGCGCGAGCGTGGCGTGGAACGTATCTGCCTCGACCCGCGGGCCCTGTTCAGTTGCACGTCGACCGCTCCTGCGGTGCTGCATGCGCAGTCGAAAAAGCCCAAGGTGCCACCGCGCCCCGCAGCCTTCACCCAGTTTCCCCAGGTGCGCTTCATCGGTCATCCGGAGCTTGAGGCCAACGATCCTTTCCTTGAGCCCTGGATCGACAAGGTCGCCGGCTGGATCGAAGAGGGGCGTACGCCCTACGTGTTCCTGCACACTTCGGACAACCGTCTGGCGGCCGAACTGGCGCGGCGTTTTCACGCCCGGCTGATGCAACGTTTGCCTGGCTTGCCCGCATTGCCTGAGTTATACAGAGAGCCCGCTGCGGAGCAACTCGGCTTGCTCTGAAGCGCCTTCACGGCCTTCTTCAGGAGCGAGCCAATGGACGCGCAAACCCTTCGAGCCACTGCCTTCAGGGCCCTGCATGAACGTGCCGGAGCCTTCGTCATTCCCAACCCCTGGGATGCCGGTTCGGCGAAGATGCTCGCCAGCCTCGGCTTCGAGGCCCTGGCCACCACCAGCGCCGGCTATGCCTTTTCCCTGGGGCGCCCGGATGCCGAAGGTGCACTCAGCCTGGAGGACACGCTGGACAACGTGCGCAGCATCGTCGGCGCCAGCAGCCTGCCGGTGGCGGCGGACCTGGAAAACGGGTTTTCCGACAGCCCCGAAGGCTGTGCCCAGGCGCTGCTTCTTGCGGCGGCCAGCGGTGTGGTCGGTGCTTCGATCGAGGACGCCACGGGCCATGCCGAGCAGCCGATCTACGATTTCCAGCTGGCGGTGGAACGCATCGAGGCCTGCGTGGCGGCCGTTCGCAGTCTGCCCTTTCCCTTTACCCTGACCGCCCGGGCGGAAAACCTGCTGCACGGGCGTGATGATCTGGCAGACACCATTCGCCGCTTGCAGGCCTTTGCCGAGGCCGGTGCCGATGTGCTCTATGCCCCGGCCCTGGGCAGTGCCGAGGATATCCAGCAGGTGGTGCGGGCGGTGGCGCCCAAGCCGGTGAACGTGCTGATGTCGGGAGGCCTCAACCTCAGCGTGGCGCAACTGGCGGAGCTGGGCGTCAAGCGCATCAGTGTCGGTTCGGCCCTGGCGCGGGCCGCTTACGGAGCCTTCTACCGGGCTGCGCAAGATATCCATAGCCACGGGCGTTTCGATTTTGCCGACCGGGCGATGCCGTTCGGGCAGATCAATCAAATGTTCAAGCAGCCGTGAAACGGGAGTGTCTGTGCGGGTAGTGAAAGTCCTGGGCGCCTTGTTGTTGCTGGGCGCCCTGTTGTTGATCGGTGTTCGCCTGGGCTGGTTGCCCGTCGCGGACAGTTGGAATCCCTGGGCGCCGCTGGACGTGCGGGCCAAGCCCAACCTGTTGACCCGTTTCAAGCTGGCGCGGCTGCGGGATGACCCGCAACTGTGCGACCAGGTGCTGGCGGGCTCGGGTTTGCGTACCAGCCGCCAGCTCGACAGCCGCAGGGACGTCGCTTGCCCATTGAGCAATACCCTGCGTGTACAGGGTGGCGACGTGGCCCTGAGCAGCAGCTTTCTTGCCAGTTGCCCGCTGGCGGTGGCCTTTGCCCTGTATGAGCGCCACGGCCTGCAGTCGGCCGCGCAGGCGGTGTACGGCCAGCGGGTGGCGCGAGTCGATCACCTGGGCAGTTTCGCCTGCCGCAACATGTACAGCCGCGAGAGCGGTGCCCGCAGCCAGCATGCCAGTGCCAATGCCCTGGACATCGCCGGCTTTCGCCTGGGGGATGGGCGCAGCATCAGCGTGCTCCGGGATTGGCCCAAGGACAGCAATGAAGGCCGGTTTCTGCGCCTGGCCCGGGATGGCGCCTGTGATGCGTTCAACGTGGTGCTGGGGCCGGACTACAACAATGCCCATCGCAACCACTTTCATCTGGATGTAGGGCCTTGGTGGGTGTGTCGCTGAGGCTGGGCTCAGGCGGCGATGCGCAGGTTCTGCAGGATCAGTGGGCGGGCCCAGCCGATATCGAAGTCCATCGCCCGCTGTTGCTCGATGAGTTCCTGAGGCGGGAACGGCTCGGCGGGTTTGTCCAGCAGGTCCAGTTCGAATTCGGCGATCGGCAGGTGCAGTGGGCGGGGCTCCGGCGCAGGGCCTGGAGCAGGAATCGGCTGGCCGGCGTTGAGCACGATCGGGCGTACCCAGCCACTTTCGAAATCCTGCTGGCGCTGCTGGGCCACGATCTCTTCTGGCGGGAAGGGCGGGGCGGGTTTATCCAGCAGGTCCATTTCAAACTCGGCGATAGGCAGGAACAGCGGCTCCGGCGGGCGGACCTCGGTGTCTTGCACGTCGCAATGACGCTGGTTGACGATCTGCGCCAGCACATCGCTGCCGCCAGCCGGTTCAACCGGGCCATCGATGGCCACCGCCGGTACCGATTCAACGCTCGCACCTTCACCCCGTTGCTCGGCCAGGGCCTGGGCAAAGAAGTCCTGCCACAGATGGCTGACGCCGCTCAGTGCCTGGGAGTTGCGCAGGCCATAGTCGCCGTGGGGCGAGATATAACCTATCGATGTGCGTTGAATGTCTGACATTGCTCTCGGTCGACGCTTGAGCTCTGGCAAAATGGCCGATAGTCCTGTTATCGGCAGTTTTTGCCGATCATTAATTTTTTGAGTGTGTTTTCAGATGAATGAGCAACCCGCAGCCTGCCGCATCAAAGTCGAGGCCCTGGGCGCCGGATTCGCCCCAGCGGCCGAGCAATGGGCCGAGCGCCTGGGGCTGGCGCTGCAGGTCGATGAGGCCGAGTTCGCCTTGCAAGTGGGGGAGCAGGGCCTGCAGTTGCAGCAATTGGGGCCGGACGCGCCCGGGCCGGTACGGGTGGATTTCGTCGAGGGTGGTGCAGCCCATCGGCGGCTGTACGGCGGCGGCAGCGGGCAGATGATCGCCAAGGCGGTGGGCGTGGCCCAGGGCGTGCGACCACGGGTGCTGGATGCCACGGCCGGTCTGGGCAAGGATGGCTTCGTGCTGGCGACCCTGGGTTGCGAGATGAGCCTGATCGAGCGCCAGCCATTGATTGGTGCGCTATTGGAAGACGGCCTGGCCCGCGCTGCGCAGGACGCCGAGGTAGGGCCTATCGTGGCCCGCATGCACCTGCTCAAGGGCAATTCCATCGAGCTGATGCGCAACTGGCAGGGTGAACCGCCCCAGGTGATCTACCTCGACCCGATGTTTCCCCATCGGGAGAAAAGTGCCCTGGTGAAGAAGGAAATGCGCTTGTTCCGGCCACTGGTGGGCGATGACAACGACGCCCCGGCCCTGCTCGCCGCGGCCCTGGCCCTGGCCAGCCACCGGGTGGTGGTCAAGCGTCCGCGCAAGGCGCCGTGCATCGAAGGGCCCAAGCCCAGCCATGGGCTGGAGGGCAAATCCAGCCGCTACGACATCTACCCGAAGAAGGCCCTCAAGGCCTGAGCCCCCTGTAGCAGCCAGCTTGCCGGCGAAGGCGGTCTTCAGTCCGCTTCGCTGGCAAGCCCGCTCCTACATCAGCCAGCGCTTGCACCTGCCGGTTTCTACGGCCGGTAGGCGCGGATGAACAGCGCCACCACTTCCTGCACATGCTCCTCTGCGGCGGCGCCCCTCAAGGGTTCGCCGCAGCCGTAGAGCAGGCGGAAATTCGCCCCGCCCTTGAGCATGCAGAAAAAGTGCTCGGCGGCGTTGCGCGGCTTGTCGATGCGCAGGGTGCCCAGTTGATTGATCTTCGCCAGCAGCCGCTCCATGCCCTGCAGCACCCGTTCGGGACCGGCCTCGATGAAGATCTGCGAGAGCTTGGGGTCCTGGCTGCCCAGCGTCATGATCAGGCGGTGCAGGTTCACCGACTCGTCGCTGTTGATCAGATGGTGAAAGCCCCGGGCGATGTTCAGCAGAACATTCTCCACCGGCGTTTCGGGGGTCAGTTCGTAGATCAGCGTGGGCAGCTGTTCTTCGCACTTGGCCACCACAGCGGCGGTGAACAAGGTCTCCTTGTCATTGAAATGGCTGTAGACCGTGAGCTTTGAAACCCCGGCCTCAGCGGCGACCGCATCCATGCTGGTACTGGCGTAGCCATTGCTCAAGAACAGGACTTTGGCTGCTTCGAGAATGGCCTGGCGCTTGGCCAGATCCTTGGGCCTGCCTGGCCCAACGTTTGCGGAAATATTGTCGGACATTTTTTCGCTGTTAATACTGGACTGGTGAGTTTGCTATTAATAACATACCGGCCAGTATAAATATTCCAAGCACCATTAGCGAAAGGTCGCCGCCATGTTCCGCTATGCCTTGCCAGTCAGCCTGGCTTTTTTTCTGTCTGCTTGTGGGCACGAAGAGCCCGTTCAAATTGGCATCCGGCCGGCCATGGTGGTCCAGCCAGAGCCTTCTGCAAGAGCTTCGGACAGCTACCCGGGCGAGGTGCGCGCCCGCTATGAGCCGGACCTGGCATTCCGTATCGGCGGCAAGGTCAGCCGACGGCTGGTGGAGGAGGGCGAGCGGGTCAAGGCCAACCAGCCCCTGGCGGAGCTCGACCCGCAGGACGTGCGCCTGCAACTTGAAGCCACCCGGGCCCAGGTCACTGCAGCCAGCGCCAACCTCAACCTGGTGCGCGCCGAGCGTGATCGCTACAAGACCCTGCTGGAGCGGCAGATGGTCAGCCATTCCCAATACGACAACGCCGAGAACCTCTACCGTTCCGGCGAAGCGCGCCTGAAGCAGATCAAGGCCGAGTTCGATGTGGCCAACAACCAGGCCGGCTACGCGGTGCTGCGCGCGCCGCAGGACGGCGTGGTGGCCAAGCGTGCGGTGGAAGTGGGGCAGGTGGTGGCGGCCGGGCAGACGGTCTTCACCCTGGCCACCGATGGCGAGCGTGAGGTGCTGATCAGCTTCCCCGAACAGAACTACGGCCGCTTCAAGGTCGGCCAGCCGGTATCGGTGGAGCTCTGGACCCAGCCGGGCCAGCGTTTCGACGGGCGCATCCGCGAGCTGTCGCCTGCTGCCGATCCCAAGTCCCGGACCTTCGCCGCGCGTATTGCCTTCACTGCCGGCAAGGTTCCCGCCGAGCTGGGCCAGAGTGCCCGGGTGTTCATCCAGAGCGGCGATGCGGTGCCGCTGTCGGTGCCGCTGTCGGCGTTGTCCGCGGAAGGCGGGGCGACTTATGTCTGGCGGGTGGATGCCAACAATACCCTGCACAAGACCCCGGTGCGGGTCGGCGCCTTCGGCGAGAAGAGCGTGCCGGTGCTGGAAGGGCTGAGCGCCAGCGATTGGGTGGTGGCCGCGGGGGTGCATGTGCTCCATGAGGGCTTGCAGGTGCGCCCGGTGGATCGCTCCAACCGCGTGGTCAATCTGGCGGCCAAGGAGTAATCCCCGATGGGTTTCAACCTTTCCGCCTGGGCGTTGCGCAATCGCCAGATCGTTCTGTTCCTGATGCTGCTGCTGGCCATTGTCGGTGCGCTGTCCTACACCAAGCTGGGGCAGAGCGAGGATCCGCCTTTCACCTTCAAGGCCATGGTGATCCGCACCAACTGGCCCGGGGCCACGGCCCAGGAAGTCTCGCGCCAGGTCACCGAGCGCATTGAAAAGAAGCTGATGGAGACTGGCGAGTACGACCGCATCGTGTCCTTCTCGCGGCCGGGGGAGTCCCAGGTGACCTTCATCGCCCGGGACTCGATGCACTCCAACGAGGTTCCCGAGCTGTGGTACCAGGTACGCAAGAAGATCAGCGATATCCGGCAGACCCTGCCGCCCGGTATCCAGGGGCCGTTCTTCAACGATGAGTTCGGCACCACCTTCGGCAATATCTATGCGTTGACCGGGCAGGGCTTCGACTACGCGGTACTCAAGGACTACGCCGACCGCATCCAGATCCAGCTGCAACGGGTCAAGGACGTGGGCAAGGTCGACCTGCTGGGCCTGCAGGACGAGAAAATCTGGATCGAGCTGTCCAACGTCAAGCTGGCGACCCTGGGCCTGCCCCTGGCGGCGGTGCAACAGGCCCTGGAAGAACAGAACGCAGTGTCCACCGCCGGGTTCTTCGAGACCCCGAGCGAGCGGGTGCAACTGCGGGTGTCGGGCAATTTCCAGACCGTGGAGCAGATCCGCAATTTCCCGATCCGCGTCGCCGGTCGTACCTTCCGCATTGGTGATGTGGCGGACGTGCGTCGTGGTTTCAACGATCCACCCGCGCCGCGCATGCGCTTCATGGGTGAAGACGCCATCGGCCTGGCTGTGGCGATGAAGGAGGGGGGTGACATCCTGGTGCTGGGCAAGGCCCTGGAAGGCGAGTTCTCGCGCCTGCAGAAAAGCCTGCCGGCGGGGATGGAACTGCGCAAGGTGTCCGACCAGCCGGCGGCGGTGAAGACTGGGGTGGGCGAGTTCGTCCGGGTGCTGGCCGAGGCCCTGATCATCGTGCTGCTGGTGAGTTTCTTCTCCCTGGGAGTGCGGACCGGGATGGTGGTGGCCCTGGCGATTCCCCTGGTGCTGGCGATGACCTTCGCCACCATGTACTACCTGGGGATCGGCCTGCACAAGATTTCCCTGGGGGCACTGGTGCTGGCCCTGGGCTTGCTGGTGGACGACGCGATCATTGCGGTAGAGATGATGGCGATCAAGATGGAGCAGGGCTTCGACCGGATCAAGGCCGCCAGCTTCGCCTGGACCAGTACCGCCTTCCCCATGCTCACCGGCACCCTGATCACTGCGGCGGGCTTCCTGCCGATCGCCACGGCCCAGTCCGGCACGGGCGAATACACCCGTTCGATCTTCCAGGTGGTGACCATTGCCCTGGTGGCCTCGTGGATTGCAGCCGTGGTGTTCGTGCCGTACCTGGGGGAAAAACTGTTGCCGGACCTGGCGAAGATCCACGCCGCCAAGCACGGCGCCGAATCCAATCCCCACGGTACACCCTTCTACCAGCGGGTCCGGCGGGTAGTGGGCTGGTGCGTGGAGCGGCGCAAGACGGTGATCGTCCTGACCATCCTGCTGTTCGTCGGCTCGGTGATGCTGTTCCGTTTCGTTCCCCAGCAGTTCTTCCCGGCCTCGGGTCGCCTGGAACTGATGGTCGACCTGAAGCTGGCGGAAGGCGCGTCCCTGAGCAACACCGCCGATGAGGTCAAGCGCCTGGAAGCCCTGCTCAAGGAGCATGCGGGCATCGACAACTACGTGGCCTACGTGGGCACCGGTTCGCCGCGGTTCTACCTGCCGCTGGACCAGCAACTGCCGGCCACCAGCTTTGCCCAGTTCGTGGTGCTGGCCAAGAGCATCGAGGAGCGTGAAGAGCTGCGCGGCTGGTTGATCGAAACCCTCAACGAGCAGTTCCCGGCGCTGCGCTCGCGGGTCACGCGCCTGGAGAACGGGCCGCCCGTGGGCTACCCGGTGCAGTTCCGGGTCACCGGCGAGCACATCGAGGAAGTCCGCGCCCTGGCGCGCAAGGTAGCGGCCAAGGTGCGAGAGAACCCCCATGTGGTCAACGTGCACCTGGACTGGGAAGAGCCCAGCAAGGTGGTCTACCTGAACATCGACCAGGACCGGGCCCGGGCCTTGGGAGTGAGCACCGCCAACCTGTCGAAATTCCTCCAGAGTTCGCTGATCGGCTCCACCGTCAGCCAGTACCGGGAAGACAACGAGCTGATCGAGATCCTGCTGCGGGGCACCCGCGAGGAACGCACCGAGCTGTCGTTGCTGCCGAGCCTGGCGGTGCCTACCGAGAATGGCCAGAGCGTGTCCCTGTCCCAGGTGGCGACCCTGGAGTACGGCTTCGAAGAAGGGGTGATCTGGCACCGCAACCGCCTGCCCAACGTCACCGTGCGCGCCGATATCTACGGCAAGGAGCAGCCGGCGACCCTGGTGCAGCAGATCCTGCCGACCCTGGAGCCGGTTCGCGCCGAGCTGCCCGATGGTTACCTGCTGGAAGTGGGTGGCACGGTCGAGGACTCGACCCGGGGCCAGAACTCGGTGAAGGCCGGCGTGCCGCTGTTCATCGTGGTGGTGCTGACCTTGCTGATGATCCAGCTGCGCAGTTTCTCGCGCACGGCCATGGTGTTCCTCACGGCGCCCCTGGGATTGATCGGGGTCACCTTGTTCCTGCTGGTGTTCCGCCAGCCCTTCGGCTTCGTGGCCATGCTCGGCACCATTGCCCTGTCGGGGATGATCATGCGCAACTCGGTGATCCTGGTGGACCAGATCGAGCAGGACATCAAGGCGGGGCACAAGCCCTGGGATGCGATCATCGAAGCCACGGTGCGGCGTTTCCGGCCCATCGTGCTGACCGCCCTGGCGGCGGTGCTGGCGATGATCCCGCTGTCGCGCAGTGTGTTCTTCGGGCCGATGGCAGTGGCCATCATGGGTGGGCTGATCGTGGCGACGGCGCTGACCCTGTTGTTCCTGCCGGCGCTGTATGCGGCCTGGTTCAGGGTCAAGAAAACCTAGGAACCGGTATGCGGGAATACATCCTGTAGGAGCCGGCTTGCCGGCGAAGAGGCCCTTGGGGCAGGCGCTTGTCCTGGCGACGTCTTCGCCGGCAAGCTGGCTCCTACAGGTAGCGGGGAGGCTTACAGGGTGCCGAAGACTTTCTTGGCCAGGCTGGTGGCGGCTGCCGCCGGGTTCTGGCGAATGGTTTCTTCCTGCTTGCCGATCATTTCGAACAGGCCATTGAGGGCTTGTTCGGTCACGTAACTCTCGATGTTGGCGCTCTTGGCATCCAGCACGCCGAGCGTCGCAGCCTGGCCGGCGAAGGAGTTGTACTGCTTGGCCAGGCCGACCTGGTCAGTGGCCTGCTTGACGATCGGCAGGAACTTGGCGCGGATCTGCTCGCGGCTGCTCTTGTCCAGGTATTGGGTGGCGGAGTCCTTGCCGCCGGCAAGAATGCCCTTGGCGTCAGCCACGGTCATCTTCTTCACGGCATCCACCAACAGGGCCTGGGCTTGCGGCACAGCGGCCTCGGCAGCCTTGTTCATGCTGGTTTCAAGCTGATCGACCTGGTCGCCCATGCCGAACTGTTTCATTTTTTTCGCGACCTTGCCCAGGTTGCCCGGCAGCTCGATGCGCACCTCGGGGTTGTTGCTGAAACCACCTGGGGTGCCCAGCTGTTTGACGGCGATCTGCGCACCCTGGGTCAGGGCATCTTTCAGGCCACCGCTGGCGTCACCCTGGGACAGGTCGCTCAGGGACAGGGCCAGGGCGCTGGCGGAGATCAACAGGCCAGCGCACAGGCTGGTGAAACGAAGCGAAGTACGGAGCATGGCGGCTTCCTTGTGCAATAAGAATTAACGAACAGCATCGACCCGCAGCTTCAAGGGCTGCGGGTCGCTGCCGTCGAGTTTAACGGCGTTGTTTTCGGTGGTGATGAAGACCAGCTGGCCAGCCACTTCAATCCGCGCGCTGACCGAATAGCGGTGGCCGGGCTTGACCTGGGTCGGGTCGTAGCTGAGGTGAAAGGGCAGCGGCACCTGGCCCTTGACCGGACCGCTCTGCTCGGCCAGGACCACGGCAGGGGCGTCGGCCAGTGACACGTCCTGCAGGCTCACGCTCAGGGTGGCGGCCGGAGGCAGGGCGATGCGCTGCAAGTAGAAGACTTCGCCGTCGAGGCTGGCCTTGGCAGGGGGATTCATGGACTGGCAAGCGCCGAGCAGCGCGGTGGCGGCCAGCAGGCTGAGCTTTTTCATCGCGGATCTCCGTATCGAGGGCGCCGCAGCTGCTCCGGCGCCCGTAAGAATCTAGTCGTTTTGCGCAGGTGCCGCGAGCTGGTCGGCGGCGTCTTCGCTGCGGTGCAGGGCGACCTGGCGGATCGACAGGCGAATTTCTGCCGGCAGCACGCGCTTGGCGGCACCTTCGGCCAGTTCCCCCAGTGCTTCGTGGTAGCTCAGCTTGCCGGCTTCGTCGCGGCGCAGCACACCCTGGTCCAGCAGGGTCTGGATAAAGTGGCGGAACAGGCTCTTGTCGAAGAACTCCGGGGCATTGAGGCCATGCAGGATCGACAGGCGCTGGGCCATGACCGTGCACAGGTCTTCCAGCTCCTCGGCGCTGATGCTGTTCTGGCCGCTGTTGAGCAACAGGGAAATGGCCATGTAGAAGCGTTGCAGGGTCTGGGCAATGCTCTTGGACAGCAGGGTCAGCAGGACGAAATGCCGCGAGCTCGGGGCCGGACGCTGGTACAGGTCCTTCTCGAAGCGCAGCAGGCCCTGTTCGACAAAGGCCTCCAGCCACTGGTCCACCACCGCGTCCAGCTCATCCAGCGGCCAGCGGATGAACAGCTCCGATTGCAGGTAGGGATAAAGCGCGCGGGTATAACGCAGGATCTGTTCGCGGCTCATGCGCGACGAGCTCTGGAAGAAGCTCGCCAGCAACGCCGGCAGGGCGAAGATGTGCAGCACGTTGTTGCGGTAGTAGGTCATCAGGACGGCGTTCTGCTCGTCCAGGTAGAGGATCTTGCCCAGGGCGTCGCTCTGTTCGGCCAGCAGGTCCATGTCCTTGACGTGCTGGATCAGAGCCCGGCCGTCGCCTTCGGGCAAGGTGGTGTGGGGCGAGTAGGGCACGCGACGCAGTAGCGCCAGGTACAGGTCCAGGACCCGCGCCATGGCGCGGTCGTCCAGGGCCAGGCGGGTGGTGGAGAGCAGGGCCAGGGCCACCAGGTTCACCGGGTTGATCGCCGCGGCTTCGTTGAGGTGCTGGGCCACCCGCTCGCCGAGACGGTTGGTGGCTTCATTGAGCCAGGCCGGGCGGTACTGCGGGCCCAGCTCCTGGGTCCGCCAGTCCGGCTGTTCCTGGTCGAGGAATTCCGCCAGCTTGATCGGTTCGCCGAAGTTCACTGCCACCTGGCCGAAGCGCTGCTTGAGGGCGCCGATGACCTTGAAGATGTCGAAAATCGACTCTTTCTTCTTGCTCGCGCCGCGCAGCTCGCCCAGGTAGGTCCGGCCTTCCAGCACCCTTTCATAGCCGATGTACACCGGTACGAAGACGATGGGCATGCGCGAGGAGCGCAGGAAGCTGCGCAGGGTGATTGCCAGCATCCCGGTCTTGGGTTGCAGCATGCGCCCGGTGCGCGAACGGCCGCCCTCGACGAAGTACTCCACCGGGAAACCCTTGGTGAACAAGGTGTGCAGGTATTCGTTGAACACCGAGGTGTAGAGCGGGTTGCCCTTGAAGGTGCGGCGCATGAAGAAGGCCCCGCCGCGACGCAGCAGGCCGCCGATCACCGGCATGTTGAGGTTGATCCCGGCGGCGATGTGCGGCGGGGTCAGGCCGTTGCGAAACAGCAGGTAGGACAGCAGCAGGTAGTCGATATGGCTGCGGTGGCAGGGCACGTAGATCACTTCGTGGCCCTGGGCGATCTTCTGCACGCCTTCGAGGTGGTTGACCTTGATCCCGTCGTAGATCTTGTTCCAGAACCAGCTCAGCACCACTTCCAGGAAGCGGATCGCGGTGTAGGTGTAGTCCGAGGCGATCTCGTTGCCGTAGCGCAGGGCCTGGGCCTTGGCTTTTTCCGGGGAAATCTTTTCGCGCTCGGCCTCGTCGAGGATCGCCTGTTTCACCAGGGGCTGGTTGAGCAGGCCCTTGACCAGGTTGCGCCGGTGGGAAATGTCCGGGCCGATGACCGCAGCCTTGAGGTTGCGAAAGTGCACCCGCAGGATGCGCTGGGCCATGCGCACGGTGCGCTCGTGGCCCTTGTTGTGCTCGATCAGCTCGCGCAGGTTGATCGGTGCGGAGAACTGCACCCGGGTCTTGCGTCCCAGGATCATGATGCTCAGCAGCCGGCGCAGGCGCCCGGTGACCGCCCAGCTGTCGGCGAACAGCAGCTTCCACGGGCTCGACTCGCTGTCCGGCGACTGGCCCCAGAACACGCTGACCGGAATGATCTGTGCATCTTCGGCGGCATTCTGGGTCAGTGCGCTGACCAGCCGGGTCAGGGTCGGTGGCGCCCCGCGCTTGTCCTGGCGACCAAGCCAGTCGGGCTCCGGGGTCAGGTAGAAGAAGGCCGCCGGTTCCAGCAGGTTGCCCACCGACACCGGCAGTACCGGACGTGGCAGCCCGGCCTTGGTGCATTCGGTATCGACCACGGCGAGATCGGTCAGGGACGGGTTTTGCAGGACGTAGAACACCGGTCGGCTGCGGTCGAGGTCGAGGGTGAAGGACGACTGGTTGATGGTTTCCGAGCGGACCCAGAGGTACAGCAGTCGGCGCAAGGTGCCAAACACAAGACGGCGGATCGGGGAGCGGGTCATACGGCTTCTGCGTGAGTGAGTAGAAAACCGAGCAACTGCTCGGGGCCGGTAGTGTGCCGGATTCGCCGAAAATCGGCAAAAAAGCGCCGAAACAAGATTGAGTTGAGAGTTTTTACGCCTGTCATATACTCGGCCGACTCTCCCGCGGTCGTATCGCTTTCACTCATAGAGAGGCAGGCTGGGGGAAAGTTCTCAGGGTTTGGTTGCAGTGCGCCAATCCAATAATAAAAAAATGAGGTATGGATTCATGACTACTCGTGAGACAGGCAACGTGAAGTGGTTCAACGACGCCAAGGGCTACGGTTTTATCCAGCGTGAAGGCGGGGCGGACGTATTTGTCCACTACCGGGCGATCCGTGGCGAAGGCCACCGCTCCCTGACCGAAGGCCAGCAGGTGGAATACGCTGTGGTCGAAGGCCAGAAAGGTCTGCAAGCCGAAGACGTCGTCGGCCTGTAACCCACCCTGTAGGAGCTGGCTTGCCAGCGAAGGCGCCCGTCTATCGAACGCAAGTCTTGAAGGCCTCTTCGCCGGCAAGCCGGCTCCTACGGGTATGCACTGTTCAGGCAGTGCGCCAGGTAATCTCTTCTTCACCGTCGGCGCTGATGCGAATCCAGCGATCGGCGGACTCTTCACCCTCTTCCTCGACCCAGCTGCCCGGTGCGCAGCGCACCTCCACATTCAACGCGGCAAAGGCGGCGCGGGCGCAGGCGATGTCGTCATCCCACGGGGTCTGGTCGCTTTCCAGGTACAGGCTGTTCCACTTGCCCACGGCCTTGGGCAGCCAGGTCACGGGCACCTGGCCTGCGGTGCATTTGTAGGTCTGGCCTTTTTGTACCCAGTCGCTGCACGGGCCAAGCACGGCGCCCAGCCAGGCGGCGATGGCCTTGTAGTCGACGTCGGCGTCTTTCAGGTAAATCTCGATATCGGGCTGGCGCATGGATGTCCTCATTGCCGGTCTGAAAAATCCATTCGCGGATTTCTTCGGCCGCGAGCACAGGCTCGGGGCCTTGGGTTTTAGTGGGTTATTGCAGCACGAAGTAATCGTAGCGCATCGATACGCTGACCTCGAAAGGCTCGGCCTGCTCGATCACCGCGGCGCGGCGCTCGGCGCTGGCGCGCCAGCCGTGGGGCGTCATGGCCAGCAGGTTGGCGCGGTCTTGCGGGCGTTCCAGGTGCAGCTTGAACTCCAGGGTTTCGCTGTGGGCCAGGGCCATGCCTTCGGGCACCAGGGCCAGGTGCTTGTCGTCGGTGTATTCGCGCACTTCGTCGTACAGGCGTTCGCGCAGTTCCATCAGGTGGCCGCTGGTGGGACCTACCTTCATCAGGCCGCCGCCGGGGCTGAGCAGGCGCTTGGCCTCCCGCCAGTCGAGGGGGCTGAAGACGCTAGCCAGGAACTGGCAGCTGGCGTCCGCCAGGGGGATGCGCGCCATGCTGGCGACCATCCAGGTCAGTTGCGGGGCACGACGGCAGGCGCGCTTCACCGCCTCCCGGGAAATATCCAGGGCGTAGCCATCGGCAGCGGGCAGGGCCTGGGCCAGTTGCGCGGTGTAGTAACCCTCGCCACAGCCGATGTCGACCCAGCGCTGGGGCGCGCGTTCTGCCGCCAGCTCCGCCAGGCGCCGGGCCACCGGGGCGTAGTGCCCGGCGTTGAGAAAGTCGCGGCGGGCCTCGACCATGGCCTGGTTGTCGCCCGGGTCACGGCTGTTCTTGTGCTGCACCGGCAGCAGGTTCAGGTAGCCCTGGCGTGCCCGGTCGAAACGATGCCCGGCCGGGCAGACCACGCCGTTGTCCACGGCGTTCAGCGGGGCACTGCAGAGAGGACAGGCAAGCATCAGGCGAGCAACTTGATCAGGGTCTGGTAGTAGATTTCGGTCAGCACATCGAGGTCGCTGGCCAGTACCCGCTCGTTGACCTGATGGATGGTGGCGTTGACCGGGCCCAGCTCCACTACCTGGGTGCCCAGGGTGGCGATGAAGCGCCCGTCGGAGGTGCCGCCACTGGTGGAGGCCTTGGTGTCGCGCCCGGTGACCTGCTTGATGCTGGCCGATACCGCGTCCAGCAGGGCGCCGGGTTCGGTGAGGAACGGCAACCCGGACAGGGCCCACTCCACATGCCAGTCCAGGCCGTGCTTGTCGAGGATGGCCGCGACCCGCTGCTGCAGGCCTTCCACCGTGGATTCGGTGGAGAAGCGGAAGTTGAACAGCGCGGTCAGTTCACCGGGAATCACGTTGGTGGCGCCGGTGCCGGAATTGAGGTTGGAGATCTGGAAACTGGTGGGTGGGAAGAAGGCGTTGCCGTCGTCCCAGTGCTCCGCCGCCAGTTCCGCCAGGGCCGGCGCCGCCAGGTGGATCGGGTTCTTCGCCAGGTGCGGGTAGGCCACGTGGCCCTGTACCCCGCGCACGGTGAGCTTGGCGCCGAGGGAGCCGCGGCGGCCGTTCTTGACTACGTCGCCCACCAGGCTGGTGCTCGAAGGCTCACCGACGATGCACCAGTCCAGGCGCTCCTTGCGTGCCGCCAGGCGCTCCACCACGGCCTTGGTGCCATGGTGCGCGGGGCCTTCTTCGTCGCTGGTGATGAGGAAGGCTACCGAGCCCTTGTGGTCCGGGTAGTCGGTGACGAAACGCTCAGCGGCTACCAGCATGGCCGCCAGGCTGCCCTTCATGTCCGCTGCGCCACGGCCGCAGAGCATGCCGTGCTCGTCGATCAGAGCGTCGAACGGGTCGTTCTGCCAGGCCTGGACCGGGCCGGTAGGCACCACGTCGGTGTGGCCGGCAAAACACAGCACCGGGCCTTCATGCTGGCCATGGCTGGCCCAGAAGTTGTCCACGTCCTCGATGCGCATCGGTTCCAGCTTGAAGCCGGCATCCCCCAGGCGCTGCATCATCAGCTTCTGGCAGTCGGCGTCGATCGGCGTCACCGAGGGGCGACGGATCAGATCACAGGCAAGTTGCAGGGTCGGCGAAAGCTCGGCATGGGCCGTCATGGGTAACTCCGGTGCAAGGCATTGTGCAGGAGCCGGCGGGGCGGCGAGGGCGGTTTAATCGATACACCGCGTTGCTTGGTTCGCTGGCAAGCCAGCTCCTACAGGGTTGGGCGAGGCGCGCAAAATGGCGGATATCTTAAAGCAAAACGGCGGCCAGAGGCCGCCGTTTAGTGCTTTGGATCGATTTAGGCTGCGGGAGCCGGCTGGCTTTCTTCCGCCGGTTTTGGCAGCGACGAAAGGAAGGCCATGACCAGCGCTGCCACGTAAGGCAAAGACTGCACCAGGAGCATGGTCACCCAGAAGCGCATGTCGTTGCTCGGCAGGCCCTGCACCAGGAAGATCCCCAGCGCCGCGCCCCACAACAGCAGCATGATGAACAGCTCTTCCCGGGCTTCCGAGATCGCCACCCAGAAGCCGTGGTTGTCGGCGTTCTTCGGGGTGCGGAAGAACGGAATGCTGCTGGTGAAGAAGCCGTACAGCACCGCCTTGGCGATGGTGTGGGACAAGGCCAGGCCCGCCAGGGCCGCGCAGAACGCGTCCTTGAGGTTGACCCCCACCGCACGGCGGTAGAGGAAGATGATCTTGCCCACCTTGAACACGAACAGCGCCAGCGGCGGGATGGCGAAGATCAGCAGCGGCGGGTCGACCCGTTGCGGCACGATGATCATCGCCGCCGACCACAGCAGGGCGCCGACGGTGAAGAAGATGTTCATGCCGTCCGCTACCCACGGCAGCCAACCCGCGAGGAAGTGGTAGCGCTGGCCACGGGTCAGCTCGGTGTTCTTGCCGCGCAGCAGGCTGGCGGTGTGGCGCTTGATGATCTGGATCGCGCCATAGGCCCAGCGGAAACGCTGCTTCTTGAAGTCGATGAAGGTGTCGGGCATCAGGCCCTTGCCGTAGCTTTCGTGGTGGTACGCCGCCGACAGGCCTTTCTCGAACACCCGCAGGCCCAGCTCGGCGTCTTCGCAGATGCACCAGTCGGCCCAGCCCAGCTCTTCGAGCACTGTGCGCCGGGTCATGGTCATGGTGCCGTGCTGGATGATCGCGTCACGGTCGTTGCGGGTGACCATGCCGATATGGAAGAAGCCTTTGTATTCCGCGTAGCAGAGCTTCTTGAAGGTGCTTTCGTTCTGGTCGCGATAGTCCTGGGGCGACTGCACGATGGCGATCTTCGGATCGGCGAAGTGCGGCACCATGTGCTTGAGCCAGTTGCGGTCGACGCAGTAGTCGGAGTCGATCACCGCGATCACTTCGGCGTCCTTGGCGGTGTGCGGCAACAGATAGTTCAGCGCACCGCCCTTGAAGCCGGCCAGGGGCGCGACGTGGAAGAACTTGAAGCGCGGGCCGAGGGTCTCGCAATAGGCCTGCACCGGTTCCCAGACCGCCGGGTCCTTGGTGTTGTTGTCGATGATCAGGACTTCGAAGTCCGGGTAATCGAGGTTGGCCAGGGCATTGAGGGTCTGTTTGACCATCTCCGGCGGCTCGTTGTAGCAGGGCACGTGGATCGAGACTTTCGGCCGGTAGCTGGAGTCCCCCTCCACCGGCAGGAATTCGCGCCGGCGCTTGTGGATCCACACCGCTTCGGCCAGTTCATGGGCCTCGGTCAGCAGCACGATGAACACCCCCAGCGCGCCGAGGGCCAGGAGGAAGCCCACCGTCAGGCTGAACCAGGTGCTGTATTGCTGGCTGTAGTCGTAGCCGATCCACACCAGCACCGAACCGCAGAGGAACGCGATAAAGGTCAGGAAGGTGCGGCCGCGCTGGCGCAGGGCCGAGCCGTCGATCATCAGCAGGGTCAGCGACAGCAGCGCCAGCACCACCGAGCCGATGGCCAGCACCCGCCATTGCGGGATGGCCACCACCGGGCCTTCGAAGTTGAATTTCTGCTGGCGCGCGGCGTTGAACACGCCCCAGTAGGCGCCCACCGAACCTTCGTCGCTGGCCTTCCACGGCTGGTCGAAGGCTTCGATGACAAAGTAGTTGTAGCCCTGGCGGTTGAGCTTGTTGACCAGGGTACGCAGGTAGATCGCCTGGTCCGCCGGGCTGGCGTCGGCGCCACCACGCATGCGGCCGTTGCTCGGCCAGCCGACCTCGGACAGCAGCAGCGGTTTTTTCGGGAACATCTTCTTCAGGTCCCGGGCGCGGTCGAGGACGAACTGCTCGGCCTTGTCCACCGGGATGAACTCCCAGTAGGGCAGGATGTGCGCGGCGATCAGGTCGACGTGCTTGGCCAGCCCCGGGTTTTCCTCCCAGACGTGCCATTGCTCCGAGGTGGTGACCGGAACTTTTACCGCGGCACGCACCCGGTCGAGAATCACCGACAGTTGGTCGGCGGTGATTTCCTTGCGGAAGATCGCCTCGTTACCCACCACCACCCGCACGACGCTGCGGGAGGTATTGGCCAGTTCGATGGCACGCATGATTTCCCGCTCGTTGCGCTCCAGGTCCGGGCTGATCCAGATCCCCAGGGTCACGCGCAGGCCGAACTCTTCCGCGAGCCTCGGGATGTCTTCCAGGCTGCCGTCCACCGAATAGGTACGGATGTTGTCGGTCAGCTTGCTCATGATCTCCAGGTCGCGACGCATTTCATCGTCGGACGGGTACTGGTCCTTCTGCGGGAACTGGCCCTGCTGGAAAGGCGAGTAGGAAAAACCGGAGATCTGTTCCGGCCAGTCGGGGGCCGAGACCGGGCGATTGATCAGCGCCCAGAAACCGGTGAACAGCGCGGCAATGGCCAGCACTATCACCAGGTTGAGTCCAAATTTACGCGATGACATAGCTATTTCGGGTTCCAAAAGGTGTGGAACGAGGGAAGGGTTGGCAGGCGCCAAACGGCGGGCATCCTACACCGGCCCTCAACTGAGCGTACAGCGCACAGAGGAAAGCCAGACCTTGGGCACTGTATTCGGGTTTAAGTTCTTTACTTGTAGCTTCAAGGTTAAAACTTGTCGCGTTGAGGCCCTATAATGCGCGCCGGTTTTTTAGGTGATGGTCATGAGTACAGAAGATCCACGGTTTGCCGGCGTCGCCCGTTTGTATGGCATTGAAGGCCTGGAGCGGCTGCGGGCGGCCCATGTGGCGATCGTCGGAGTCGGCGGGGTCGGTTCCTGGGCGGCGGAAGCCATCGCCCGTTGCGGGGTGGGCGAGATCTCGCTGTTCGACCTCGATGACGTCTGCGTCAGCAACAGCAACCGCCAGTTGCACGCGCTGGACAGCACTGTGGGCAAGCCCAAGGTCGAGGTCATGGCCGAACGCCTGCGGGGCATCAATCCGGGCTGCAGGGTGCACGCGGTGGCGGACTTCGTCACCCGCGAGACCATGGCCGAGTACATCACCCCAGACATCGATTGCGTGATCGATTGCATCGACAGTGTCAATGCCAAGGCGGCGCTGATTGCCTGGTGCAAGCGACGCAAGATCCAGATCATCACCACCGGCGGCGCGGGGGGGCAGATCGACCCGACGCTGATCCAGGTCTGCGACCTGAACCGTACCTTCAATGACCCGTTGGCCTCCAAGGTGCGGTCCACCCTGCGCCGCGACTACGGTTTCTCGCGCACCGTAACCCGGCACTACAGCGTGCCTTGCGTGTTTTCCACCGAGCAGCTGCGTTATCCGAAGCCGGACGGCAGCATCTGCCTGCAGAAGAGTTTTGTCGGCGATGGCGTCAAGCTCGACTGTGCCGGCGGCTTTGGCGCGGTGATGATGGTGACCGCGACCTTCGGCATGGTGGCGGCGACCAAGGCAGTGGACAAGATTGTCGCCGGCGTGCGCCGCCCGTCGGAGCGCAGCAAGCCCGCCGCCCCGTAGGAGCTGGCTTGCCAGCGAAGAGGGCCGCGAGGAGGGTGCAAGGCTTATGGGCCTGTTGGCCAGCAAGCAGGCTCCTACGGAGTTAGGGGGCGCTGGCCAGTTCGCTCATGCGTTGCAAGACGGCGTTCAGGCCATTGCTGCGTGAAGGCGAGAGTTGGCGCGACAGGCCCAACTGGTTGAACCAGTCGGCCAGGTCCACTTCCCGCAACTGCTGTGCCGTCAGGCCATTGACCCGCGCCAGGAGCAGGGCCACCAGCCCGCGAATCAGCCGCGCGTCGCTGGCCGCGGCAAACTGCCAATGACCGTTTTCCAGGGCCGCCACCAGCCAGACCTGGCTTTCACAGCCGTGCACCCGGTTGGCCTCGACCTGGTCGGCCTCGCTCAGGGGCGGCAGGCGCTCGCCCCATTGCATCAGCAGGCGCGCCCGCTGTTCCCAGCCGGCAGCCCCCTGGAAAATCTCCAGGGCGGCGACGGCATCCGCCGGCAGGCTCATCGCAGCAGCTCCAGGGCCTGATCCAGGGCTTCGAAGAAACGCTCCAGGTCCTCGGAATCGTTGTACAGCGCCAATGACACGCGAATCGCTCCGGCCAACCCCAGGCTCTTCATCAGCGGCATGGCGCAGTGGTGCCCGGCGCGTACGGCAATGCCTTGTTCGGTCAGCAGGTGCGCCAGGTCGGCGTTGTGCACCCCATCCACGACAAAACTGACCAGGGCCACTTGCGGCGAGCCCAGCAGGCGGATGCCATTGCGCGCCTGCAAGCCGTGCAGCAGGTAGGCGTGCAGCGCTGCTTCTTGGTCGGCCAGTGCTTGCTGATCCAGGCCGGCGAGATAATCCAGGGTGGCACCCAGGCCGATGACCCCGGCAATCGGCGGTGTACCGGCCTCGAACCCCAGGGGGGCGGGGCGGAAGCTGGCGTGCTGGTAATCGGCGTCCTGGACCATTTCACCGCCGAACTGCCAGTGGCGCAGGCCCTTGAGTGCTGCATGACGGCCAAACAGCACGCCGACCCCATCCGGGCCGTACAGCTTGTGACTGGAGAACACATAGAAGTCGCAGCCCAGGGCCTGCACATCGTGGCGGCCATGGACCACGCCCTGGGCGCCGTCGATCACCGTCAGTGCGCCCTGGGCCCTGGCCATGGCCAGCAGTGGGGTCAAGGGTTGCCAGGCGCCAAGCACATTGGACAGCTGGCTCACCGCCAGCAAACGGGTGCGCGGGCCGATCAAGCGGCTTGCCGCGTCGACGTCGATCAGGCCGTCCGGGTCCAGGGGCAGGACCAGCAGCTTGAGCCCGCGACGTTGGGCCAGTTGCTGCCAGGGCAGCAGGTTGGCGTGGTGCTCCAGGGCGCTGATGACGATTTCATCGCCCGGGGAAAATTGGTGCTCCAGGCCGTAGGCCAGAAGATTCAGCGCGGAGGTCGCGCCGTGGGTGAAGACGATCTGCCCACTGTCACCGGCATTCAGCCATTGGCCGACCTTGCTGCGGCTGTCTTCGAACGCTTGGGTGGCGTGGGCGCCCGGCAGGTGTTGCGCACGATGCACATTGGCCGCGCCATTGGCGTAGTAGTGCGCCAGCGCGTCCAGCAGGGCTTGGGGTTTTTGCGTGGTGGCGGCGTTGTCCAGGTACGTCTGGTCCTGGCGATGCAGGGCGGCGATGGCCGGGAAGTCGGCGCGCCAGGGGGAGGCTACAAGCATGGTGGCAGAACTCGTTTGAACAGGCCGGGCGCCGATGATAAGCGCCCGACCGGTTCCAGTGAAACCGAATCGCTGCTTAGTTGTGAGCGTGCAGCGCTTCGTTCAGCTCGATGGCCGACTTGTGGGTCTTGCACTCCACGGCGCCGGTTTCCGAGTTGCGACGGAACAGCAGGTCCGGCTGGCCGGCCAGTTCCCGGGCCTTGAGCACTTTGACCAGTTGGTTGTTCTCGTCCAGCAGCGCCACCTTGGTGCCGGCGGTCACGTACAGGCCCGACTCCACGGTATTGCGGTCGCCCAGCGGGATGCCGATACCGGCGTTGGCGCCGATCAGGCAACCTTCGCCGACCTTGATCACGATGTTGCCGCCACCCGACAGGGTGCCCATGGTGGAGCAACCGCCGCCCAGGTCCGACCCCTTGCCGACGAACACGCCTGCGGAAACCCGGCCTTCGATCATGCCCGGGCCTTCGGTGCCGGCGTTGAAGTTGACGAAGCCTTCGTGCATCACGGTGGTGCCTTCGCCGATGTAGGCGCCCAGGCGGATCCGCGCACTGTCAGCGATACGCACGCCGCTCGGCACCACGTAGTCGGTCATTTTCGGGAATTTGTCCACCGAGAACACTTCCAGCAGCTCGCCGCGCAGGCGGGCTTCCAGTTGACGCTCGGCCAGCTCGCCGAGGTCGATGGCGCCCTGGCTGGTCCAGGCCACGTTCGGCAGCAGCGGGAACACGCCGGCCAGGCTCAGGCCGTGCGGCTTGACCAGGCGGTGGGACAGCAGGTGCAGCTTGAGGTAGGCCTCTGGAGTGGAGGTCAGTTGGGCATCTTCGGCCAGCAGGGTCGCTACCAGCGGCTTGTGGCTTTCGGCCAGGCGGGTCAGCAGGGCGGCCTGGGTGGCGTCGATGCTTTTCAGTGCGTCGGCCATTTGCGCGGCCTGGGCGGTGGTGAACGTGATGGCCTGGTTGCCTTCGCTGTAGCCGAGGATCGGCGCTACGGCAGCGACGATTTCAGCTGCAGGCTGGAGCAGGGGCGATGCGTAAAACACTTCCAGCCAAGCGCCTTGACGGTTCTGGGTGCCGACACCGAATGCCAGGCTGAACAGGGTAGTGGACATGCAGTTACCTCTTGCGAAATTGATTGAGCAGGCTTACTTGAGCGCCGCTGCGTAAAGCTCTGGCTTGAAGCCAATCAGGGTCTTGTCTCCGAGATCGAGCACCGGGCGCTTGATCATCGAAGGTTGCGCGAGCATCAGTTCAACGGCTTTCGCCTGGTCGAGATCGGCTTTGCTTTCGTCATCGAGTTTGCGAAAGGTCGTGCCCGCGCGGTTCAACACCACCTGCCAGCCGTGCTCGTCGCACCACTGATTCAGGTGCTCACGGTCAATGCCGGAGGTTTTGTAATCATGGAAGTCATAGCTGACAGCGTGTTCATCGAGCCAGGTGCGCGCCTTTTTCATGGTGTCACAGGCTTTGATGCCGAAAAGGTGCAACGTTTTGCTTGAAGCGGTCAAGGAATTGCCCCCTTTGGAGATGCTGGAGATGAAAGGTCACGGATTATGCCACGACCGCGCCGATTCGGCGTCGGCTGCTGCGGGGCTTTGTCGCATTGTGTTTCCACGCCCGGGCGCCGTTGCGACTTTTGTGCAGCGGCGTAAACGCAGCTTAAGCGGCTAATATGGCACTTCTGCGGTGAATTCCTGCCGCCGTTGTGTGTCTGCTTTGAAGTTTCAGATCGGGAAGCCCGCTTTATGCAAACCGCCTATACCGTCCTCATCCTGCTGATGCTGGTGAGCCTCTCGCGTCTTGTCGGACGGGTGATTCCACTGCCGCTGCCCCTGGTGCAGATTGCCGCCGGCGCCTTGCTGGCCTGGCCGACCCTGGGGTTGCACGTGGCCCTGGACCCGGAGCTGTTTCTCTTCCTGTTCTTGCCGCCGCTGTTGTTTTCCGATGGCTGGCGCATGCCCAAGCGCGAATTCTGGCGCCTGCGCGGGCCGATCCTGACCCTGGCAGTAGGGCTGGTGCTGTTCACCGTGGTGGGCGCCGGCTACTTCATCCATTGGCTGCTGCCGAGCATTCCGTTGCCGGTGGCCTTTGCCCTGGCCGCCGTGCTTTCGCCCACCGACGCCGTGGCGGTATCGGCGATTTCCCAGAACCGCTTGCCCACGCCCCTGATGCACATGCTCCAGGGGGAGGCGCTGATGAATGACGCCTCGGGCCTGGTGACCTTCAAGTTCGCCTTGGCAGCGGCGGTGACCGGGGTGTTCTCCCTGGCCAACGCCAGCCTGACCTTCGTCCTGGTGGCGGTGGGCGGCCTGGCGGTCGGGGTGGCACTGAGCTGGCTGGTGGGGCGCCTGCGGGCCTGGATGATCGCCCGAGGCTGGGATGACCCGGCGACCCACGTGGTGTTCATGCTGCTTTTGCCGTTCGCCGCCTATGTGCTGGCCGAGCGCCTTGGGGCCTCGGGCATTCTCTCGGCGGTGGCGGCGGGGATGATGCAGAGCTGGCTCGACCTGCTGCCGCGCCAGACCAGCACCCGGCTGCTCAATCGCAGCGTCTGGTCACTGCTGGAGTTCGCCTTCAACGGCCTGATCTTCCTGCTCCTGGGGTTGCAGCTGCCGGACATCATCAAGGCCGTGGTCAGTCACGAGACCTCGCTGTGGCCGACCCTGTTCTACCGTTGCCTGGATGTGGTGGCGATTTTCCTGGTGCTGCTGGTGTTGCGTTTCATCTGGGTGCAGAGCATCTGGCGCCTGTCCGGCCTGCTGCGGCGCTGGCGCGGCAAGGGCGAATTGACCCTGGTACCGACCGCCCGTTCCTGCTGGTTGCTGACCGTGGGTGGAGTGCGCGGGGCGGTAACCCTGGCCGGTGTGATGTCGGTACCGTTGTTTCTCGGTGCCGGCGAAGCCTTTCCGGAGCGCGACCTGCTGATCTTCATCGCTGCCGGGGTGATCCTGCTGTCCCTGGTGGCGGCCTGCATTGCCCTGCCGCTGCTGCTGCGCGGCATTGTGAAGAGCCCTGACGACAAGCGCCGTGGGGAAGTGCGGGATGCCTGGCGCAAGACTGCCGAAGCGGCGATCCATGCCCTGGAAGCCGAAGAAGTGGCTGACACCGGTGAGACCCCGGATGCTGCCCAGGCGGCCCTGGCCACCGAACTCAAGGGGCGCTTGATGGCCGAGTACCGGCATCAGTTGGAGGTCTACAACGATTCCGCCGAGGCCCAGGCCCTGGCGTTCCAGATGGACTTGCTGGAGCGGCGCCTGCGGATCAAGGCCCTGCGTGCGCAACGGCTGGAGCTGTATCGGCTGAGCCGCCAGCATCAGATTGGCGACGATGTGCTACGCGAAGTACTGGCCGACTTGGATATGAGCGAGGCCAATCTGGGGCAGGTGAAGTGAGGCGTTCGCCGGCAGTCGGCTCCTGCTGTGGGAGCCGGCTTGCCGGCTAAAGACCTCAAGCGCGACGCAGCACGAAATCGCGAATCCGTTCCGCGGCTTCCACGCATTCCGCCAGCGGCGCTACCAGCGCCATGCGTACCCGGCCGGCGCCCGGGTTGGTGCCGTCCACATCCCGCGACAGGTAGGAGCCCGGAACCACGGTCACATGCTCCTGTTCGAACAGGTCGCGGCAGAAGGCTGCGTCATCCCCGGCCACGTTCGGCCACAGGTAGAAGCTGCCGTCCGGGCGCTGCACATCCATCACGGGCGCAAGGATCGCCAGCACCGCGTCGAATTTCTCCCGGTACAAGGCGCGGTTGGCGCGCACGTGCACTTCGTCGTTCCAGGCGGCGACGCTGGCCAGTTGGGTCTGCACCGGCATGGCGCAGCCGTGGTAGGTGCGGTACAGCAGGAAGCCCTTGAGAATCTCGGCATCACCGGCGACGAAGCCCGAGCGCAGGCCCGGCAGGTTGGAGCGCTTGGACAGGCTGTGGAACACCACGCAGCGCTTGAAGTCCTTGCGGCCCAGTTCGACGCAGGCGCTGAGCAGGCCCGGGGGCGGTGTCTGTTCGTCGAAGTACAGCTCGCTGTAGCACTCGTCGGCGGCGATCACGAAGTCGTGCTCGTCGGCCAGCGCGATCAGCTTCTTCAGGGTGTCCAGCGGGATCAGCGCGCCGGTGGGGTTGCCCGGCGAGCACAGGAAGAGGATCTGGCAGCGCTGCCAGATCTCCGCCGGCACGGCGTCGAAGTCCGGGTTGAAGCCGTTTTCGTCGAGGCACGGCAGGTAGTGCGGCTTGGCCCCGGCGAGGAAGGCCGCGCCTTCGTAGATCTGATAGAAGGGGTTGGGGCTGACCACCAGGGCATCTTCGCCGCGGTTGACCACGGTCTGGGTGAAGGCGAACAGCGCTTCGCGGGTGCCGTTGACCGGCAGTACATTGCGCGCCGGGTCGAGCCAGAGCGCGGGCATGCCAAAGCGCCGTTCGCACCAGCCGGCGATGGCTTCGCGCAGGGCCGGGATGCCCAGGGTGGTGGGGTAGACCGCCATCTGATCGAGGTTGCTGGCCAGGGCTTCGGCGACAAAGCTTGGCGAGCGGTGCTTGGGTTCGCCGATGGACAGGGCGATGGCGCGCTTGTCCGGGTTGGGCGTCACGGTGCCGAGCAAGGCGCGCAGCTTTTCGAACGGGTAGGGCTGCAACTGGTTCAGAGCGTTGTTCATGGAGGCGGTATCTCACTCAAAGCGGTAGTTCGGACCCGTCAGATGCTCAGGCGGGTCATTTCGATAGTCGGTTCGTGGCTGACGCTCAACTGCTCGACGATCGCATCCTGCAAGCGGCTGCACAGCTGGGGGTCGGACAGGGGCTGGTTGTGCGCATCGGTGATGAAGAACACGTCTTCCACGCGCTCGCCCAGGGTGGCGATCTTGGCGTTCTGCAGCGACAGGTCGAACTCCAGGAAGATCTTGCCGATCCGCGCCAGCAAACCCGGGCGATCCGGGGCGCTGAGTTCCAGCACGGTCACCGGGCGTTGGGCGTCGTTGTGGATAGTCACCTCGGGGGCGAAGGCAAAATGCTTGAGCTGGCGCGGCACCCGGCGCTGGATGATGGTCGGGTAGTCGTCGGGGTTGCGCAGGGCGTCGGTCAGGCCCTTGCGGATCTGCTCGACTCGCTGCGGGTTGTTGCCGATGGATTCGCCGTCGTTGTCCAGGACGATGTAGGTGTCGAGGGTGAACTGGCTGCTGGAGGTGATGATGCGCGCGTCATGGATGTTCAGGTTGAGCTGGTCCATGGCGGCCACGGTCACCGCGAAGAAGTCGTGCTGGTCCGGGGCGTAGATGAAGATCTGGGTGCCGCCCTCGAACTCGCGCTGGGTGATTTCCTTGATCAGCACCAGCGGCCCGCCATCGGCCGGCTGCTGGAGGATCGCGTCGCTGTGCCAGGCCACGTCGCCGGCGGTGTGGCGCAGGAAGTAGTCGTCCCCCAGTTGGGACCAGAGTTGTTCCACTTCGTCCGGGTCGGTGCCGTTGCGCACCAGGATGTCCAGGGCGGCGCTCTGGGTCTGGCGGATCTGCTCTTCGCGGTCCACCGGGTTTTCCAGGCCGCGGCGCAGGGCTCGCTTGGTTTCGGTGTAGAGCTGGCGCAACAGGCTGGCGCGCCAGGAGTTCCACAGCGTCGGGTTGGTGGCGTAGATATCGGCGACGGTCAGTACGTAGAGGTAGTCGAGGCGGGTCTGGTCGACCACGATCTGTGCGAAATCGTGAATCACCTGCGGGTCGGACAGGTCCTTGCGCTGAGCCGTGGTGGACATCACCAGGTGGTTCTGCACCAGCCAGACGATCAGCCGGGTATCCCACTGCGGCAACTGGTGGCGCACGCAGAAGGCTTCGGCATCCACGGCGCCGATTTCCGAGTGGTCGCCATGACGGCCCTTGCCGATGTCGTGGTACAAACCGGCCAGGTAGATCAGCTCGGGCTTGGGCAGCTTGCCCATGAGCTTGCTGGCCAGCGGGAATTTCTCGGAGATCGGCGTGTACTGCATTTTGCGCAGGTGCTTGATCAGGTTCAGCGTGTGGGCGTCCACGGTATAGATGTGGAACAGGTCGTGCTGCATCTGCCCGACGATGAAGCCGAACTCCGGCAGGTAGCGTCCGAGAATGCCGTAGCGGTTCATCCGCCGCAGGTTGCGGTGGATGCCGATTTCGCACTTGAACAGCTCGATGAACAGGCTGGTGTTGCGGATATCGTGGCGGAAGTCGTCATCGATCAGGTGCCGGTGTTCGCGCAGCAGGCGGATGGTGTCGGCGCGCACGCCCTTGATTTCCGGGTGCTGGGCCATCAGCACGAAGATCTCCAGCATGGCGAACGGCGTGCGCTTGAATACGTTGTCGTTGATCGCCTCGATGTAGCCGTCGTGCAGTTGGAAACGCGCATTGATCGGCTGTGGCGGTGCTTCGTCCTCGGGGGCGAGGATCACCTCCTCGAAGTGCTGGATGATCAGGTCACTCAACTGGGCGATGCTCATCACCACCCGGTAGTACTGCTGCATGAAGCTTTCGATGCTCTGTTTCGCATCTTCGCCCTCGAAGCCCAGCAGGGTGGCGATGGAGCGCTGGTGGTCGAGCAACAGGCGGTCCTCGGCGCGCCCCGCGAGCATGTGCAGCGCGTAGCGGACCTTCCACAGGAACTCCTGGGACGAGGCCAGGAGCGCGTTTTCGCTTTCCACCAGGAAGCCTTCGCCGGCCAGGGCCCGCAGGTTCAGGGTGCCGTACTGGCGGCGCGCGACCCAGAGGATGGTCTGGATGTCCCGCAACCCACCCGGCGAGCCTTTGACGTTGGGCTCCAGGTTGTATTCGGTGTCGTTGTACTTGTGATGGCGGGCCTTCTGCTCGGCCCGCTTGGCCAGGAAGAAATCCTTGCTCGGCCACATGTGCTCGGTGCTGGTCACTTGCAGCATGCGCTGGCGCAGGTGCTCGGGGCCGGCAATGGTGCGGCTTTCCATCAGGTTGGTGATCACCGTCAGGTCGGCCCGCGCCTGTTCGGCGCATTCGTCCACCGAGCGCACGCTTTGCCCGACTTCCAGGCCAATGTCCCAGAGCAGGGTAAGAAAGCGTTCGATGGAGTCGCGGAAAATTTCGTGGTCGGCGCTGTCCAGGAGGATCAGCAGGTCGATGTCGGAATAGGGGTGCAGCTCGCCGCGACCGTAGCCGCCGACCGCCACCAGGGCGATGTCGGCGTCTTCGCTCCAGCTGAACTGGTCCCAGGCCTTTTGCAGGATGTTATCGATGAACCAGGCGCGGTCTTCGATCAGCCGGCGGATCTCCCGCCCACTGCGAAAGCGCGTATCCAGCACTTCCCGTGCCTGGCGGATGGCCTTCTTGAAGGCGGCGATAGGGCTGGCCTTCAGGGCCAGTTCCGCCTGGAACTGGCCGCGGTCGAAGAGTTCGGGGTCCACCTGCGGCATCGATTGGCTTTCCTTTCTATCTATAAGGTCGGGACGCAGCGTTGTGGATCAGGCAGATACCCGGGCGATGGTGTCATCGCTGCGCAGGGTGAAGATCTCGTAGCCGGTCTCGGTCACCAGCAGGGTGTGTTCCCACTGCGCGGAGAGCTTGCGGTCCTTGGTGATGGCGGTCCAGCCGTCGCCCAGGACCTTGGTGTCGGCCTTGCCCTGGTTGATCATCGGCTCGATGGTGAAGGTCATGCCGGCCTTGAGTTCCATGCCGGTACCGGCACGGCCGTAGTGCAGGATCTGCGGCTCTTCGTGGAACACCTTGCCGATGCCGTGGCCGCAGAACTCGCGAACCACCGAGAAACCGTTCTTTTCCGCGTGCTTCTGGATCACTTCGCCGATGTCGCCCAGGCGGCAGCCCGGTTTCACCAGTTCAATGGCCTTGTACATGCATTCCTGGGTGATCTGCGACAGGCGCTCGGCCCAGACCGGCACGGTGCCGACGTGGAACATGCGGCTGGTGTCGCCGTGGTAGCCGTCCTTGATGACGGTCACATCGATGTTCAGGGTGTCGCCATCCTTCAGCGGCTTCTCGTTGGGAATGCCGTGGCACACCACGTGGTTGATCGAGGTGCAGATGGATTTGGGGAAGCCCTTGTAGTTCAGCGGGGCAGGGATCGCACCCTGCACATTGACGATGTAGTCATGGCAGATGCGGTCCAGTTCTTCGGTGGTGACACCGGGTTTGACATGCTCGGCAATCATTTCCAGCACGTCGGCGGCCAGTTTGCCGGCGACACGCATTTTGGCGATGTCCTCGGGAGTTTTGAGGGTGACGGTCATACAGGCTCTCTTGACGCCCAGGGGCGCGATAAACACGGAAATGGCTCGAAAACCCGCATGCGCAAGGCTTGGCCTACGATGGGCCAGCAAGGTTTTCAAAAGCCGCAAAGGTGCGATTCTAACAGAGGCTCAGCGCAAATCTGAGGTTCTGCTGGCGCTTCTCTCTATACAATGGTGCATTCTGGACCGATTCCAAGAGGCGGGCAAAATGCCTGCGGATCGCCGAGTGTGAATCCGGGTTCCGTTTTTGCCCTTGCTGTGGTATAAAATGCGCCGCTTTCCGGGGATGCCCCGAAAAGCTCAAACCCACACACGTGTCGACACGATGACCTGGGTGCCCTCAGCACAAGCTGTTGGTTGGTCATTGGGATACGTGGAGGCCTAACCCGACTTAATTAAGGAACTATCATGTCCCAAGTCAACATGCGCGATATGCTGAAGGCCGGTGTGCACTTCGGTCACCAAACCCGTTACTGGAATCCGAAAATGGGCAAGTACATTTTCGGCGCGCGCAACAAGATCCACATCATCAACCTTGAAAAAACCCTGCCAATGTTCAACGAAGCTCTGACTTTCGTAGAGCGTCTGGCCCAGGGCAAAAACAAGATTCTGTTCGTCGGCACCAAGCGTTCCGCTGGCAAGATCGTTGCTGAAGAAGCAGCACGTTGCGGTTCGCCGTACGTCGATCACCGCTGGTTGGGCGGCATGCTGACCAACTACAAAACCATCCGTGCTTCCATCAAGCGTCTGCGTGACCTTGAAGTGCAAGCAGAAGACGGCACCTTCGCCAAGCTGACCAAGAAAGAGGCGCTGATGCGCACTCGCGATCTGGAAAAGCTGGATCGTTCCCTGGGTGGTATCAAGGACATGGGCGGCCTGCCTGACGCACTGTTCGTGATCGACGTTGACCACGAGCGCATCGCGATCACCGAAGCCAACAAGCTGGGCATCCCGGTCATCGGCGTTGTCGATACCAACAGCAGCCCGGAAGGCGTTGACTACATCATCCCAGGCAACGATGACGCCATTCGCGCCATCCAGCTGTACATGGGTTCGATGGCTGACGCTGTGATCCGTGGTCGCAACAACGTTGCTGGCGGCACCGAAGTGTTCGAAGAAGCTGCAGCACCGGCGGCTGAAGCCTGAGTAACTGACGCGTAGCGTTGACTCAGCACGCAAAAAGGGGGCTTGGCCCCCTTTTTGCCAACTCGAAAATCATTTCGTCGTCGCGCCCCAACAGTTTCTGTAATGCGGGGCTGTTATGAAGTGGTTTCGGGGCAATGCCCAAGAATTGAGCGCCCGTTCGATCGGGTGGAATGGTTGAAAACCTATCCAAGAGGATTTTGAAAATGGCAGAGATTACTGCAGCGTTGGTCAAAGAACTGCGCGAGCGTACCGGCGAAGGCATGATGGATTGCAAAAAGGCCTTGACCAAGGCCGGCGGCGACATCGAAAAAGCCATTGATGACATGCGTGCTTCCGGCGCCATCAAGGCTGCCAAGAAAGCAGGCAACGTTGCTGCTGAAGGCGCTATCGCCATCAAGGACGACGGTAAAGCCGCTGTCCTGCTGGAAGTCAACTCGCAGACCGACTTCCTGGCTCTGCAGGACGATTTCAAGGCATTCGTTGCCGCTAGCGTGGAAAAGGCTTTCGCTGACAAGCTGACTGACGCCGCTCCGCTGATCGAAGCTCAAGAAGCTGCGCGCCTGATCCTGGTTGGCAAGACTGGCGAGAACGTCAACATCCGTCGTCTGGCTCGCGTTGAAGGCGACGTGGTCGGCACCTACCTGCACGGCAACAAGATCGGTGTTGCGGTTGTTCTGAAAGGCGGTTCCGTTGAACTGGCCAAAGACATCGCCATGCACGTAGCGGCCAGCAACCCTGAGTTCCTGCTGCCATCGCAAGTTTCGGCTGAAGCGATCGAGCGTGAAAAGGCTGTGTTCCTGCAGCTGAACGAAGACAAGATGAAAGGCAAGCCAGCCGAAATCGTTGAAAAAATGATCGCTGGTCGTATCAGCAAGTTCCTGGCCGAAGCCAGCCTGGTTGAGCAAGCTTTCGTCAAGGATCCAGAAATCACCGTAGGTGCTCTGGCCAAGAAAGGCGGCGCTGAAATCGTTTCCTTCACCCGTTTCGCGGTAGGTGAAGGCATCGAGAAGAAAGAAGACAACTTCGCCGAAGAAGTTGCTGCACAACTGGCTGCTGCCAAGCAACAGTAAGACGGTTTTTTCAACTGTCGCCCAGAAGAGGCTGCCCGCTCACGCGCGCAGCCTCTTTTCAAATGGGCAGGGTAATTTAGTTGTTTATCCTCGGAACCGCCTTACAAAGTCGTGTTCTGATGGCGCTGTGACAGCGTCAAGCTAGAGTGAACGCAGGCTGTAAACAGCCCGCAAAGAATTTTTTAAATACGCCGCAGGAGAGATTCGCAATGGCTCAGCAGGGCAGTGGTTATCAAGCTCGCTATAAACGCATTCTACTCAAGCTTAGCGGCGAGGCCCTGATGGGCTCGGAAGAGTTCGGGATCGATCCCAAGGTGCTGGATCGCATGGCGCTGGAAGTCGGCCAGCTGGTTGGTATCGGCGTCCAGGTAGGCTTGGTGATCGGTGGTGGCAACCTGTTCCGCGGCGCTGCATTGAGCGCGGCCGGGATGGATCGGGTCACGGGCGACCACATGGGCATGCTGGCCACTGTGATGAACGCCCTGGCCATGCGTGATGCACTGGAACGTGCGAATATCTCGGCCATCGTGATGTCGGCTATTTCCATGGTCGGCGTGACCGATCACTATGACCGTCGCAAGGCGATGCGCCACCTGAACTCCAAAGAGGTGGTGATCTTCGCGGCCGGTACCGGCAACCCGTTCTTCACCACCGACTCCGCAGCCTGCCTGCGCGCTATCGAGATCGATGCCGACGTGGTGCTCAAGGCAACCAAGGTCGATGGTGTTTACACTGCAGACCCGTTCAAGGACCCGCATGCCGAGAAGTTCGATCATCTGACTTACGATGAAGTGCTGGATCGCAAGCTGGGAGTGATGGACCTGACGGCAATCTGCCTGTGCCGCGACCACAAGATGCCGCTGCGGGTATTTAACATGAACAAGCCCGGCGCCCTGCTGAATATCGTGCATGGTGGCGCTGAAGGAACCCTGATCGAGGAAGGCGAGCAATGATCAACGAAATCAAGAAAGACGCTCAAGAGCGCATGAAGAAATCCCTGGAGTCCCTGGCCCATGCATTCGGCCAGATTCGCACCGGCAAGGCTCACCCCAGCATCCTGGGCAGTGTGATGGTGCCTTACTACGGTACCGACACACCGTTGAGTGGCGTTGCCAACGTTACCGTGAAGGACTCCCAGACCCTGCAGGTAGTGCCGTTCGAGCGCAATATGCTCGGAGCCATCGACAAGGCCATCGGCAGTGCCGGTCTTAACCTCAATCCGACCAACCTGGGTGAGCTGCTGCTGATCAAGATGGCACCGCTGACCGAGGAAACCCGCAAGGGCTTCACCAAGCAGGCGCGTGCTGCCGCCGAGGATGCGCGGGTTGCAGTGCGCAATATTCGCCGCGATGCCCTGGGTGAGTTGAAGAAGCTGACCAAGGACAAGGAAATCAGCGAAGACGAAGAGCGCCGTGGCAGCGCCGAAATCGATAAGCTGATCAAGGACTTTGAAGCTCAGATCGCCAAGGCGACTGAGGAAAAAGAAAAGGACTTGATGGCCGTATAAGGGTCAGGCGTTTTCATGGAAAAGACCAAGCAGTCTGTGTTGTCCTCGGTGCCGCGCCATGTGGCGATCATCATGGACGGTAATAACCGCTGGGCAAAAAAACGCTTTATGCCGGGTGTCGCCGGGCATAAGGCGGGTGTCGATGCGGTACGTGCAGTGATCGAAGTGTGCGCTGAGGCCAAGGTCGAGGTGCTGACCCTGTTTGCCTTTTCCAGTGAAAACTGGCAGCGCCCGGCTGACGAAGTCAGTGCCTTGATGGATCTGTTCTTCAAGGCCCTGCGTCGTGAAGCCAAGCGCCTCAACGAGAACAACATCAGCCTGCGGATCATTGGCGATCGTTCACGCTTCCATCCCGAGTTGCAGGCGGCGATGCGCGAAGCGGAGGCCATTACCGCGGGTAGTGATCGTTTCATCCTGCAGATCGCCGCCAACTATGGCGGCCAGTGGGATATCGCTCAGGCCGCCCAACGCCTGGCGCGCGAGGTCCAGGCCGGGCATCTGCGGCCCGAGGACATCACTCCGGGCCTGCTGCAGACCTGCCTGGCGACCGGCGACCTGCCGCTGCCGGACCTGTGCATCCGGACCGGTGGCGAGCATCGCATCAGCAATTTCCTGTTGTGGCAGCTGGCCTATGCCGAGCTGTATTTCTCCGACCTGTTCTGGCCGGACTTCAAACACGAAGCCATGCGTAACGCATTGGCCGATTACGCATCTCGCCAGCGGCGCTTCGGTAAGACGAGCGAGCAGGTCGAGGCTGGAGCCCGGGTTTAATGCTTAAACAACGAATCATTACTGCGCTGATCCTGCTGCCGATCGCCTTGTGCGGGTTCTTCCTGCTCGAAGGCTCGGGGTTCGCCCTGTTCATCGGCCTGGTAGTAAGCCTCGGTGCTTGGGAATGGGCGCGCCTGGCGGGCTTCGAGGCGCAGCCGGCTCGGGTGGCCTTCGCCGTGGTGGTGGCGGCGCTGTTGTTCCTGATGCATCTGGTTCCGGGCGTTGCGCCCTGGGTGCTGGGGGCTGCGGTGCTGTGGTGGGCGCTGGCGACCTACCTGGTGCTGACCTATCCGCGTTCCAGCGAGCAATGGTCCGGTGCCGCACCCAAATTGTTGATCGGCCTGCTGATTCTGCTGCCGGCCTGGCAAGGGCTGGTGTTCATCAAGCAATTGCCACTGGGCAACTGGTTGATCATGGCGGTGATGGTGCTGGTGTGGGGCGCGGATATCGGTGCCTACTTCTCCGGCAAGGCCTTCGGCAAGCGCAAGCTGGCGCCCCAGGTCAGCCCGGGCAAGAGCTGGGAGGGCGTGTACGGCGGCCTGGCGTTGAGCCTGGTGATCACCGCGGTGGTGGGGCTGGTGCGTGACTGGACCCTGGGGCAGATGATCCTGGGGCTGCTGGGTGCAGCGATCGTTGTATTCATTTCGGTGGTCGGCGACCTGACCGAGAGCATGTTCAAGCGCCAGTCGGGTATCAAGGACAGTAGCAACCTGTTGCCCGGTCATGGTGGGGTGCTGGACCGCATCGACAGCCTGACCGCGGCCATTCCGGTGTTTGCCGTGCTGTTGTGGATGGCTGCGCTGTGACTGCTGTACAGCAGATCACGGTTCTGGGGGCTACCGGCTCTATCGGTCTGAGCACCCTGGATGTGATTGCCCGTCATCCGGATCGTTATCAAGTGTTTGCCCTGACGGGCTTCACGCGTCTGGCCGAGTTGCTGGCGTTGTGCGTAAAGCATGAGCCCCGTTTTGCGGTGGTGCCCGAGGCCGCGGCCGCCAGCCGCCTTCAGCAAGATTTGCGCGCCGCCGGCCTGGCTACCCAGGTGCTGGTGGGGGAGCAGGGGTTGTGCGAGGTGGCCTCGGCTCCGGAAGTCGATGCCGTGATGGCGGCGATTGTCGGGGCGGCGGGGCTGCGCCCGACTCTGGCGGCGGTTGAGGCCGGCAAGAAGATCCTGTTGGCCAACAAGGAAGCGCTGGTGATGTCTGGCGCGCTGTTCATGCAGGCAGTGGGCAAGAGTGGTTCCGTGCTGTTGCCTATCGACAGTGAACACAATGCGATCTTTCAATGCATGCCCGCGGATTTTTCCCGCGGGCTGAGTCGGGTCGGTGTGCGACGTATTCTTCTGACGGCTTCGGGCGGTCCTTTCCGTCAGACGCCTCTGGAAGAGCTTGAGCATGTTTCCCCCGAACAGGCCTGTGCCCATCCGAACTGGTCCATGGGGCGCAAGATCTCCGTGGACTCGGCAAGCATGATGAACAAGGGGCTGGAGCTGATCGAGGCCTGCTGGCTATTTGATGCCAGGCCTTCCCAGGTTGAAGTGGTGGTGCACCCGCAAAGCGTGATCCACTCGCTGGTGGATTACGTCGATGGCTCGGTCCTGGCGCAGTTGGGTAATCCGGATATGCGCACCCCGATCGCCAATGCCCTGGCCTGGCCGGAGCGCATTGATTCCGGTGTAGCGCCGCTGGATCTGTTCGCCATTGCTCGCCTGGATTTCCAGGCACCCGACGAGCAGCGGTTCCCTTGCCTGCGCCTGGCACGGCAAGCTGCCGAGGCGGGTAACAGCGCTCCGGCCATGCTGAATGCGGCCAATGAGGTGGCGGTATCGGCGTTTCTCGAGCGGCGCATCCGCTACCCGGAGATCGCGAGTATCATCGATGAGGTTTTAACCCGTGAGCCTGTGGTCGCAGTCAATGAACTCGACGCAGTGTTTGCGGCAGACGCCAGGGCTCGAGTCCTGGCGCAACAATGGTTGCAGCGTAACGGGCGATAGGATTCGCGACCGGGGCGAGTGGCGGCGAATAGGATTGCGGAGAAAGTAGATGAGCGCGCTCTATATGATTGTCGGCACCCTGGTAGCCCTGGGTGTGCTGGTCACCTTCCATGAATTCGGTCACTTCTGGGTCGCCCGTCGCTGTGGCGTCAAGGTTCTGCGCTTCTCCGTGGGCTTTGGCATGCCCTTGCTGCGCTGGCATGATCGTCGCGGCACCGAGTTCGTCATCGCCGCTATCCCGCTGGGCGGCTATGTGAAGATGCTGGATGAGCGTGAAGGCGAGGTAGCTGCCGAGGAGCTCGATCAGTCCTTCAACCGCAAGTCGGTTCGCCAGCGTATCGCGATTGTTGCTGCCGGTCCGATTGCCAACTTCCTCCTCGCACTGGTGTTTTTCTGGGCCCTGGCGATGCTGGGCAGCCAGCAGGTGCGGCCGGTCATCGGTGATGTAGAGGCTGGCAGTATTGCTGCCAAGGCCGGGCTCAGTGCCGGCCAGGAAATCGTCGCCATCGACGGCGAGCCGACTACCGGCTGGGCGGCCGTGAACCTGCAACTGGTGCGGCGCCTGGGTGAAAGCGGTGCGCTGCAGGTGCTGGTGCGTGAGCAGGGCGCCACTGTGGATTCGCCACGCCAGCTGGAATTGGATAAATGGTTGAAAGGGGCTGATGAGCCGGATCCGATTCGCTCCCTGGGCATTCGTCCGTGGCGTCCGGCCCTGCCGCCGGTGCTGGCTGAACTTGACCCCAAGGGCCCGGCCCAGGCCGCTGGCCTGAAGACCGGCGATCGTCTGTTGGCCCTTGATGGCCAGCCCCTCAATGACTGGCAGCAAGTGGTGGATTGGGTCCGTGTGCACCCTGATACGAAAATTGTGCTGCATGTCGAGCGCGATGGTGCTCAAATCGACGTCCCCGTGACCTTGGCCAGCCGCGGTGAAAGCAAAGCGCCAAATGGCTACCTGGGGGCCGGGGTGAAAGCGGTAGATTGGCCGCCGCAGATGCTTCGCGAGGTCAGCTACGGGCCGTTGGAGGCGATTGGTGAAGGGGCCCGACGGACCTGGACCATGAGCGTTCTGACCCTCGAATCGCTGAAGAAAATGTTGTTCGGCGAGCTCTCGGTAAAAAACTTGAGTGGACCGATAACCATTGCTAAAGTGGCGGGCGCTTCTGCCCAGTCGGGCATTGCTGATTTCTTGAATTTCCTTGCTTATCTGAGTATTAGCCTGGGTGTTCTGAATTTGTTGCCCATCCCGGTGCTGGATGGGGGGCATTTGCTGTTTTATCTGATCGAGTGGGCGCGTGGTCGTCCCTTGTCGGATCGGGTGCAAGGTTGGGGGATACAGATCGGTATCAGCTTGGTGGTCGGAGTCATGTTGCTTGCTCTGGTCAACGATCTGGGTCGTCTGTAACGCTTCGCTGAATTGCGAATCTGCCGCATTTTGCGGCAGTTTGTTTATTGCCAGTTGGAATAAGAAAGGACTTCATGAAACGTCTGCTGCTAACTGCGGTTCTCACCGTATTGATGATCGCCGAAGTTCACGCCGAGTCCTTCACTATCTCCGATATCCGCGTCAACGGCCTCCAGCGCGTTTCCGCGGGTAGCGTCTTTGGTGCCTTGCCGTTGAACGTCGGCGAGCAGGCGGACGACCGTCGCCTGGTGGAATCCACTCGTGCGCTGTTCAAAACCGGTTTCTTTCAAGACATCCAGCTGGGCCGCGATGGCAACGTCCTGGTCATCACGGTAGTCGAACGTCCGTCGGTTGCCAGTATCGAGATCGAAGGCAACAAGGCGATCTCCACTGACGACCTGATGAAAGGGCTCAAGCAGTCCGGCCTGGCGGAAGGTGAAATCTTCCAGCGCGCGACCCTCGAAGGCGTGCGCAACGAGCTGCAGCGTCAATACGTCGCTCAGGGTCGTTACTCGGCCAGCGTTGAAACCGAAGTCGTGCCGCAGCCACGTAACCGGGTTGGCCTGAAGGTCAAGATCAACGAAGGCACAGTCGCAGCCATCCAGCACATCAACGTGGTAGGCAACACCGTCTTCCCCGATGAAGACCTGATCGGTCTGTTCGAACTCAAGACCACCAACTGGCTGTCGTTCTTCAAGAACGACGACAAGTACGCCCGTGAAAAACTCTCCGGTGACCTGGAGCGCCTGCGTTCCTACTACCTGGACCGCGGCTATATCAACATGGATATCGCCTCGACCCAGGTGTCCATCACCCCGGACAAGAAGCATGTCTACATTACCGTCAACGTCAACGAAGGCGAGAAGTACAGCGTTCGTGACGTGAAGCTCAGCGGTGACCTGAAAGTCCCTGAAGACCAGGTCAAGGCGCTGCTGCTGGTGGAGAAGGGCCAGGTGTTCTCGCGCAAGCTGATGACCACCACTTCCGAACTCATCACTCGCCGCCTGGGCAACGAGGGTTATACCTTCGCCAACGTCAACGGCGTGCCTCAGCCTCACGATGAAGACCACACCGTGGACATCACCTTTGTGGTGGACCCGGGCAAGCGTGCTTACGTCAACCGCATCAACTTCCGTGGCAACACCAAGTCCGAGGACGAAGTGCTGCGCCGCGAGATGCGCCAGATGGAAGGCGGCTGGGCTTCGACCTACCTGATCGATCAATCCAAGACTCGCCTTGAGCGCCTGGGTTTCTTCAAGGAAGTCAACGTCGAGACCCCGGCCGTGCCGGGTGTTGATGACCAGGTAGACGTGAACTACGCGGTTGAAGAACAAGCGTCCGGTTCGATCACCGCCAGCGTCGGTTTTGCCCAGAGCGCGGGCCTGATCCTCGGTGGTTCGATCACCCAGAACAACTTCCTGGGTACCGGTAACAAGGTCAGCATCGGCCTGACCCGCAGCGAATACCAGAGCCGCTACAACTTCGGCTACGTAGACCCCTACTGGACCGCCGATGGCGTGAGCCTGGGCTACAACGCCTTCTATCGCACCACTGACTACAAAGACCTCGACGTCGACGTGGCAAGCTATGCGGTGGACAGCCTGGGTGCCGGCGTGAGCGTGGGCTATCCGATCAGCGAGACTTCGCGCCTGACCTTCGGCTTGACTGCACAGCAGGACAAGATCAAGACCGGCCTGTACACCGTCGACGAAATCTTCGACTTCGTGAACAAGCAGGGCGACAACTACCTGAACTTCAAGGCGTCGGCCGGTTGGTCCGAATCGACCCTGAACAAAGGCGTATTGGCGACCCGCGGTCACTCGCAAAGCCTGGTGCTGGAAACCACTATCCCTGGCAGCGACCTGTCGTTCTTCAAGCTCGACTACCGTGGCCAACTGTTCACGCCATTGAGCGAGAACTACACCATGCGCTTCCATACCGAGCTGGGTTATGGCGACGGCTTTGGTGATACCAAGGGGCTGCCGTTCTACGAGAATTACTATGCTGGTGGTTTCAACTCGGTTCGCGGCTTTAAGGACAGCACCCTGGGCCCACGCAGTACCCCGAGCCGTGGTGTAGCTGTAACCGGCAACGCTGGTACAGCCAGGGACCCGGATCAGGATCCACTGCCATTCGGCGGTAACGTATTGATCCAGGGTGGTGCCGAGTTGCTGTTCCCGCTGCCGTTTGTCAAGGATCAGCGTTCCCTGCGTACGTCCCTGTTCTGGGATGTGGGTAACGTCTTCAACTCTCGTTGCGAATCCACGTCCAACACCATTGCGGCGTCGAACGTGAAAACGCAGTGCAACGATATCAGCCTGAGCAATCTGGCCAGTTCGGTGGGTGTCGGTGTGACTTGGGTCACCGCTCTGGGTCCATTGAGCTTCGCCCTGGCAATGCCGATCAAGAAACCGGATGACGCTGAAACTCAGGTGTTCCAATTCTCTCTCGGTCAGACTTTCTAACAGCCTGATCCAAGATAACGACAATGGATTTTGTAGGAGTGCATCGTGCGTAAGTTGACTCAATTGGTTCTCCTGGCCACCGTTCTGGTCGCGAGCCCGGCATTTGCCGAAATGAAAATCGCTGTCCTGAACTATCAGATGGCCCTGCTGGAATCTGACGCAGCCAAGAAGTACGCCGTGGATGCCGAGAAAAAGTTCGGCCCGCAGTTGACCAAGCTGAAGACTCTGGAAAGCAGCGCCAAAGGCATCCAGGACCGTCTGGTGGCCGGTGGCGACAAGATGCAGCAGGGCGAGCGTGAACGCCTGGAGCTCGAGTTCAAGCAAAAGGCCCGTGACTTCCAGTTCCAGTCCAAGGAGCTGAACGAAGCCAAAGCCGTTGCCGACCGCGAAATGCTCAAGCAGCTGAAGCCGAAGCTGGACAGCGCTGTGGAAGAAGTCATCAAGAAAGGCGGCTTCGACCTGGTCTTCGAGCGTGGCGCAGTGATTGATGTCAAACCTCAGTACGACATCACTCGCCAGGTTATCGAGCGTATGAATCAGCTGAAGTAAGCCATGACCGCGACCATAAAGCTCGGCCAGTTGGCCGAGTTCCTCGGCGCCACCTTGAGTGGCGACGGGGAGAAGGAAATCACTGGGCTAGCCACCTTGCAGGAGGCTGGCCCAGCTCAGTTGAGCTTTTTGGCAAATCCCCAGTACCGCAAGTACCTGGTGGATTGTCAGGCCGGCGCGGTGCTGTTGAAGGCCGCGGATGCCGAAGCCTATGCCGGTGATGCACTGGTAGTGGCCGATCCCTACTTGGCCTATGCGCGCATTTCCCATTTGTTCGATCCCAAGCCAAAGGCACAGGCAGGTGTTCATCCTTCTGCGGTGATTGCCGCTGATGCGCAGGTAGATCCTGCGGCCAGCATTGGTCCCTTTGCCGTGATCGAGAGCGGTGCGCGGATTGCTGCAGGTGTGACCATCGGCGCTCACTGCTTTATCGGCGCCCGCTGCGAAATCGGCGAAGGTGGCTGGTTGGCACCACGGGTGACCCTGTACCACGACGTGCGTATCGGCAAGCGTGTGGTCATTCAGTCAGGTGCTGTGCTGGGGGGGGAAGGCTTTGGTTTTGCCAATGAAAAAGGCGTCTGGCAGAAAATCGCCCAGATTGGCGGCGTGACCATCGGTGACGATGTGGAAATCGGCGTCAACACGGCGATCGACCGCGGTGCCCTGGCCGATACCGTCATTGGCAATGGCGTGAAGCTGGACAACCAGATCCAGATCGCCCACAACGTCCAGGTCGGTGATCACACCGCCATGGCTGCTTGTGTGGGGATCTCCGGCAGTACCAAGATCGGCAAGCACTGTATGCTCGCCGGTGGCGTGGGCCTGGTTGGGCATATCGATATTTGCGACAACGTATTCCTCACCGGGATGACCATGGTGACCCACTCGATTACTGAGCCGGGCGCCTACTCTTCCGGTACGGCCATGCAGCCTGCTGCCGAGTGGCGCAAAAGCGCGGCACGCATCCGCCAGCTGGATGACCTTGCACGGCGCTTGCGTCAGTTGGAAAAGCGCGTTGGGGACGTGACCCCCGGCGGCAATGCTTCATCTGATGGCTGATACCATTTCCATATCAAGTGTGCACAGCCGCTAGACTGCCTCCTTGATTTGCTAGAGGAGCGTGCGTTAGTCGCGCGCTCCCACTCTTTACTACAGGCTTCCCCCCGAAATGATGGACATCAACGAGATTCGCGAATACTTGCCTCACCGTTACCCTTTCCTGTTGGTGGATCGGGTAGTGGACCTGGATGTTGAAGGCAAGTGCATTCGTGCCTACAAGAATGTCAGCATCAATGAACCGTTCTTCAATGGTCACTTCCCTGCGCACCCGATCATGCCGGGCGTGCTGATCATCGAGGCCATGGCTCAGGCTGCGGGCATTCTCGGTTTCAAGATGCTCGACGTGAAGCCCGCCGACGGCACCCTCTATTACTTCGTCGGTTCCGACAAGCTGCGCTTCCGCCAGCCGGTGCTGCCGGGCGACCAGTTGATCCTTGAAGCCAAGTTCATCAGCTGCAAGCGCCAGATCTGGAAGTTCGAATGCCAGGCTTCGGTCGACGGCAAGCCGGTGTGCTCTGCCGAGATCATCTGTGCGGAACGCAAACTATGAGTTTGATTGACCCTCGCGCAATCATCGATCCGACGGCCGTCCTGGCCGACGACGTTGAGGTTGGCCCGTGGTCGATCGTCGGCGCTGGTGTGGAAATCGGCGAGGGTACAGTGATCGGGCCCCATGTGATTCTCAAGGGCCCCACCCGGATCGGTAAGCACAACCGCATCTACCAGTTTTCGTCGGTAGGTGAGGACACGCCTGATCTGAAATACAAGGGCGAGGAAACCCGCCTGGTGATCGGTGACCACAACGTGATCCGCGAAGGCGTGACCATTCACCGTGGCACCGTCCAGGATCGTTCCGAAACCACTCTGGGTGATCACAACCTGGTCATGGCCTATGCCCACATCGGCCATGACAGCGTTATCGGCAACCACTGCATCCTGGTCAACAACACCGCCTTGGCCGGCCATGTGCATGTGGATGACTGGGCGATTCTCTCCGGTTTCACCCTGGTGCATCAGTATTGCCATATCGGCGCCCACAGCTTTTCCGGCATGGGCACCGCCATCGGCAAGGACGTGCCGGCATTCGTCACCGTATTCGGCAACCCCGCCGAAGCCCGCAGCATGAACTTCGAAGGCATGCGCCGTCGCGGCTTCAGCGAAGATGCGATCCACGCGCTGCGTCGTGCCTACAAGACGGTCTATCGCCAGGGGCTGACGGTTGATCAGGCCTTGGCCGAGCTGGCCGAGCCGGCTGCACAGTTCCCTGAAGTCGCGGTCTTTCGTGACTCGATCCAGTCCTCGACTCGCGGCATCACCCGTTAATCATGAGCACTCTGCGTATTGCGCTGGTGGCTGGCGAAGCCTCCGGCGACATTCTCGGCGCCGGTTTGATGCGAGCTCTCAAGGCTCAGCACCCGGCCGTCGAATTCATAGGGGTCGGTGGTCCGCTGATGGAGGCCGAAGGCCTTGTTTCCTATTTCCCCATGGAGCGCCTGGCGGTCATGGGGCTGGTAGAGGTGCTTGGGCGCCTGCGTGAGCTTCTGGCTCGACGCAAGAAGCTGATCCAGACCCTGATTGCTGAAAAGCCGGATGTATTTATCGGTATCGATGCCCCGGATTTCACCCTGAATATCGAACTCAAGCTGCGTCAGGCCGGGATCAAGACCGTGCACTACGTCAGCCCTTCGGTCTGGGCCTGGCGGCAGAAGCGGGTGCTGAAGATCCGCGAAGGCTGCGACCTGATGCTGACCCTGTTCCCCTTCGAAGCCCGCTTCTATGAAGAGAAGGGGGTACCGGTGAAGTTCGTCGGTCACTCTCTGGCCGATGCCATTCCGCTGGAGGCCGACCGAGCCGCTGCACGCGCGGAGCTGGGGTTGCCAGAAGGGCCGTTGGTGGCCTTGATGCCCGGTAGTCGCGGTGGCGAAGTAGGGCGCCTGGGCGCCTTGTTCCTGGATGCCGCTCAGCGCCTGCGGGCCATGCGCCCCGGCGTGCGTTTCATCATGCCTTGTGCCAGCCCGGAGCGGCGGGTCCAGCTGGAGCAGTTGCTGGCCAATCGTGATCTGCCACTGACGTTGCTCGATGGCCAGTCCCACAAGGCGCTGGCTGCTTGCGATGCGGTGTTGATCGCCTCCGGTACCGCGACCCTGGAAGCCTTGCTCTACAAGCGCCCGATGGTCGTGGCTTATCGCCTGGCGCCGCTGACCTTCTGGATTCTCAAGCGCATGGTCAAGAGCCCGTACATTTCCCTGCCGAACCTGCTGGCCCAGCGCCTCCTGGTGCCTGAGCTGCTGCAGGACGATGCCACGGCCGATGCTCTGGCCCAGACCTTGTCGCCGCTGATCGAAGGTGGTGAAGAGCAGACTCGCGGCTTTGACGAGATCCACCGAACCTTGCGTCGCGACGCATCCAACCAGGCCGCGCAAGCCGTGCTTGGGCTGATCGGCAAATGACTGTGAGTAACCCGAAAATGCAAATGGGCCTGGATTTCACCTTGGTGGCGGACGCCGAGGACCTGGTGGCCGGGGTCGATGAGGTCGGCCGCGGTCCTTTGTGTGGTGCAGTGGTCACCGCGGCAGTGATTCTCGACCCGACGCGGCCGATTCTCGGCCTCAACGATTCGAAGAAGCTCACCGAAGCCCGGCGCGAGAAGCTGTTCGACGAAATCTGCGAGAAAGCCCTGAGCTGGTGCATCGCCCGGGCTGAGGTCGAGGAAATCGACGAGCTGAATATCCTCCATGCCACGATGTTGGCCATGCAGCGCGCGGTGGAGGGGCTGAGTGTGACCCCGAAGCTGGCGATGATCGATGGCAACCGTTGCCCGAAGCTGGCGATGCCGGCTGAAGCGGTGGTCAAGGGCGATAGCAAGGTTCCGGCGATTGCTGCGGCATCGATCCTGGCCAAGGTCAGCCGTGACCGAGAAATGGCCGCTTTCGAGCTGATCTATCCGGGATATGGCATCGGTGGCCACAAGGGCTACCCGACCCCGGTGCATCTGGAAGCCCTGGCCCGCCTGGGGCCGACCCCGATTCACCGGCGCTCTTTCGCTCCGGTGCGGCAAGCCTACGAAGCCCGCGAGGCGCTGGGCGAGATTCAGTCCTGAGGCTGATGTTTTAGTCGAGGCCCGGTACAATCCGGGCCTTGTTGTTTTCGCGCTTATTACAGGATCACTATGCCGGCTTCATTCGTTCACCTGCGCCTGCACACTGAATATTCCCTGGTCGACGGTCTGGTGCGGATCAAGCCGCTGGTCAAGGCGCTGGCCGGCATGGGCATGCCGGCGGTGGCGGTCACCGACCAGAACAACATGTGTTCCCTGGTCAAGTTCTATAAAACCAGCATGGGGGCGGGGATCAAGCCGATCTGCGGCGCCGACCTGTGGCTGTCGAACAAGGACCCGGATAACCCCCTGAGCCGCATCAGCCTGCTGGTGATGAACGCCGTGGGTTATCGCAACCTGACCGAGCTGATTTCCCGCGGCTTCATCGATGGCCAGCGCAACGGCCAGATCATCATCGAGCGTGAGTGGGTGGCGGAGGCCGCGGAAGGCTTGATCATGCTCTCGGCGGCCAAGGAGGGCGAGATCGGCATGGCCCTGATCGCCGGCGATCTCGAGGTTGCCGAGACCCTGGCCCGGGAGTGGATGGCCGTATTCCCCGAGCGCTTCTACCTGGAAGTGCAGCGTACCAACCGCCCCAACGACGAAGAGCAATTGCACGCTGCGGTGGCCCTGGCCGACAAGATCGGCGCGCCGCTGGTGGCGACCAACGACGTGCGTTTCATCAAGCAGGAAGACTTCGAAGCCCACGAAACCCGGGTTTGCATCGGTGAAGGCCGGGCCCTGGACGATCCGCGCCGCTCAAAGAACTACAGCGACCAGCAGTACCTGAAAAGCGCCGAGGAAATGGCCGAGCTGTTCAGTGACCTGCCCGAGGCGCTGGAAAACACTGTCGAGATCGCCAAGCGCTGCAACATCGAGGTCAAGCTGGGCAAGCACTTCTTGCCTGACTACCCGATTCCCGATGGCATGACCATCGATGAGTATTTTCGCAAGGTTTCCTTCGACGGCCTGGAAGAGCGCCTCAGCGTGCTGCTGCCCAAGGACACCACCGAGGACTACGAGGCCAAGCGTCAGGTCTACGTCGACCGGCTGAATTTCGAACTGGATATCATCATCCAGATGGGCTTCCCCGGTTACTTCCTGATCGTTATGGACTTTATCCAGTGGGCCAAGAGCAACGGCGTACCGGTAGGTCCGGGCCGGGGGTCGGGTGCCGGTTCCCTGGTGGCCTATGTGCAGAAGATCACTGACCTCGATCCGCTGGAATACGACCTGCTGTTCGAACGTTTCCTTAACCCGGAACGGGTCTCCATGCCCGACTTCGACGTCGACTTCTGCATGGACGGTCGCGACCGGGTGATCGACTACGTGGCCGAGAAATACGGCCGCAACGCGGTGAGCCAGATCATCACCTTCGGTTCCATGGCGGCCAAGGCGGTGGTCCGTGACGTGGCGCGGGTGCAGGGCAAGTCCTACGGCTTGGCCGACCGTCTGTCGAAGATGATCCCCTTCGAAGTCGGCATGACCCTGGAAAAAGCCTACGAGCAAGAGGAGATCCTGCGGGACTTCATCAAGGTCGATGAAGAGGCGGCGGAAATCTGGGAGATGGCGCGCAAGCTCGAGGGCGTGGTGCGTAACGTCGGCAAGCACGCCGGGGGTGTGGTAATCGCGCCCACCAAGCTCACCGACTTCTCGCCGATCTACTGCGATGAAGAAGGCGGCGGCCTGGTGACCCAGTTCGACAAGGATGACGTCGAGGCTGCTGGCCTGGTGAAGTTCGACTTCCTCGGTCTGCGGACCCTGACCATCATCGACTGGGCACTGAAAACCATTAACCGCGACCGCGCCAAGGTCGGCGAGGAACCGCTGGATATCGCTTTTATCCCGCTGGACGACAAGCCGACCTACAGCCTGTTGCAGAAAGCAGAAACCACCGCGGTATTCCAGCTTGAATCCCGGGGCATGAAGGAGCTGATCAAGAAGCTCAAGCCCGACTGCCTGGAAGACCTGATCGCACTGGTGGCCCTGTTCCGTCCGGGGCCGCTGCAATCGGGCATGGTGGATGACTTCATCAACCGCAAGCACGGCCGCGCCGAGCTGGCCTACCCGCACCCGGACTATCAGTACGACGGCCTGCAGCCGGTACTGGCGCCGACCTACGGCATCATCCTGTACCAGGAACAGGTGATGCAGATTGCCCAGGTCATGGCCGGCTACACCCTGGGCGGTGCGGACATGCTGCGTCGGGCCATGGGTAAGAAAAAGCCCGAGGAGATGGCCAAGCAGCGTGGCGGCTTCATTGAGGGTTGCGCCAGCAACAACATCGATGCGGACCTGGCGGGCAACATCTTCGACCTGGTGGAAAAGTTCGCCGGCTACGGCTTCAACAAATCCCACTCCGCCGCCTACGGCCTGGTGTCGTACCAGACCGCCTGGCTCAAGGCGCACTACCCGGCGCCGTTCATGGCGGCGGTACTCTCCGCGGATATGCACAACACCGACAAGGTCGTGACCTTGATCGAGGAAGTGCGGATCATGAAGTTGCGCCTCGACGCGCCGGACGTGAACACCTCCGAGTTCAAGTTCACGGTGAACGACGAAGGTCGCATCGTCTACGGCCTGGGGGCGATCAAGGGCGTCGGCGAGGGGCCGGTGGAAGCCATCACCGAAGCCCGCGAGGAAGGCCCTTTCAAGGATCTGTTCGATTTCTGCGCCAGGGTCGACCTCAAGCGCATCAACAAGCGGACCCTGGACGGCTTGATTCGAAGCGGCGCCCTGGACCGCCTGGGGCCGCACTTCTTCGATGAGCCCAAGGCCTACCAGGCCAATATCGACCAGAACCGCGCCGTGCTGCTGGCGGCCATGGAAGAAGCGATCAAGGCCGCGGAGCAGACCGCCCGTACCCACGACAGTGGCCACGCCGACCTGTTCGGCGGGGTCTTCGTCGATGAGGATGCGGATGTCTACGCCAACCATCGCAAGGCCAAGGAACTGACCCTCAAGGAACGCCTGAAAGGCGAGAAAGATACCCTGGGGCTGTACCTGACCGGGCACCCGATCGACGAATACGAAGGCGAGATCCGTCGTTTCGCCCGCCAGCGCATCATCGACCTGAAGCCGGCCCGGGATACCCAGACCGTGGCCGGCATGATCATCGCCCTGCGGGTGATGAAGAACAAAAAGGGCGACAAGATGGGCTTCATCACCCTCGACGACCGCTCGGGGCGGATCGAGGCCTCGCTGTTTGCCGATGCGTTCCACTCGGCGCAGTCGCTGCTGCAGACCGACGCCATGGTGGTGGTGGAGGGCGAGGTCAGCAACGACGACTTCTCCGGCGGCCTGCGCCTGCGGGTCAAGCGGGTGATGAGCATGGAGGATGCGCGGACCAACCTGGCGGAAAGCCTGCGCCTGAAGATCCACAGCGATGCCCTGAAGGGCGATCAGCTACGCTGGCTGGGTGATCTGTTCAAGCGCCACCGCGGCGCATGCCCGATCACCATGGAGTACACCCGGGATGACGCCAAGGCCCTGCTGCAGTTTGGCGAGAACTGGCGGATTGATCCGGCGGACAGCTTGATTCAAGCCCTGCGTGACCAGTTCGGGCGAGACAACGTCTTCCTCCAATACCGTTGACGGTGAGGTGCCATCATTGCGCCTCATCGTCACTTGAATTTTTAATCTCGACCTCAACGCGTCCGTCCCTTAAGGTAGGGCGCGAATAGACAACCGGCCGGCCCAAGCTCCCTTGGACGTCGAGCCCAGACGGACGCCTATGAACCCGAATTTTCTTGATTTCGAACAGCCGATCGCCGACCTGCAAGCCAAGATCGAAGAGTTGCGCTTGGTCGGTAATGACAATTCGCTGAATATCGGCGATGAGATTTCCCGCCTGCAGGACAAGAGCAACACCCTGACCGAGGACATCTTCGGCAAGCTCACCAGCTGGCAGATCGCACGTCTGGCGCGGCACCCGCGTCGCCCGTACACCCTGGACTACATCCAGCACATCTTCACCGAGTTCGACGAGCTGCATGGCGATCGCCACTTCTCCGACGACGCCGCCATCGTAGGCGGCGTTGCTCGCCTGGACGAGCAGCCGGTAATGATCATCGGGCACCAGAAAGGCCGTGAAGTACGCGAGAAGGTCCGCCGCAACTTCGGCATGCCGCGTCCGGAAGGCTACCGCAAGGCCTGCCGCCTGATGGAGATGGCCGAGCGCTTCAAGATGCCGATCCTGACCTTCATCGACACACCCGGCGCCTATCCGGGCATCGATGCTGAAGAGCGCAACCAGAGCGAGGCCATTGCCTGGAACCTGCGGGTCATGGCGCGCCTGAAGACCCCGATCATCGCCACCGTGATTGGTGAGGGTGGTTCCGGCGGTGCCTTGGCCATCGGTGTCTGTGACCAGTTGAACATGCTGCAGTACTCCACCTACGCGGTGATCTCGCCGGAAGGCTGCGCCTCGATCCTGTGGAAAACCTCGGAAAAGGCTGCCGATGCCGCCGAAGCCATGGGTATTACCGCCGAGCGCCTCAAAGGCCTGGGTATTGTCGACAAGGTCATCGGCGAGCCATTGGGCGGTGCCCATCGGGATCCGGCTGCCGCGGCGGCCTCGATCCGTGCCGAGCTCAGCACGCAGCTGGCCATGCTCAAGGAAATGGACAACGACACCTTGCTGGCCCGTCGCTATGACCGCCTGATGAGCTACGGTCTCTGATCGAGCACTGCCTCCCCTTGTAGGGGCACGCTCGTTCGCGACCCAGGCGCCGCCATCGATTCGATGGCGGCGTTGTTGCTTATGCGGGCAAGCAGTACGCCACCCGGCCGCTCCTACAGGTCTTGAACACGTCATGAACGCTCTCTCCGCCAAACTACTGCACAGCCTCGCGCCCTGGCGCGACTCCAGGAGTTGGCGCGTGGCTTTCTCCGGTGGCCTGGATTCCACCGTCCTGTTGCATCTGCTCGCCGATCTGGCGCAGCACCATCGCCTTCCTCCACTTTCGGCTGTGCATATCCATCATGGACTTCAGGCTGCGGCCGACGCCTGGCCGGAGCATTGTCAGGCCTTCTGTGATGCGCTGGGGGTGCCGCTGCAGGTGCTTCGCGTCCATGTGCCAGCCGGTGCCAGCCTGGAGCGCGCCGCCCGTGAGGCACGCTATGGCGCTTTCGCGCGGCTCACGGCGAGCACTGAAGTGCTGCTGACGGCGCAGCATCGTGACGACCAGGCGGAAACGCTGCTGTTTCGCCTGCTGCGCGGTGCCGGAGTTAGGGGCTTGTCGGCAATGCCGTCAGCGCGGCCGTTGGGTGACGGGCACCTGCTGCGACCCTTGCTTGATGTGTCACGTGCCGAGCTGCAGTGCTACGCCGCGGAGCATCAGTTGAGCTGGGTCGAAGACCCATCCAACGCCGATCATCAGTATTCGCGCAATTACCTGCGCCACCAGGTCATGCCGGCAATCACCGCGCGCTGGCCCCAGGCGGCACTCAGCATGAGCCGCAGCGCCGCGCACTTGAATGAAGCCCAGGGCCTGCTCGATGAGCTGGCGATCATGGATCTGGATGCAGCCCGCGGTGCTAGCGTCTGGCCCTGGCTGGATCTGCCCTCACTAGCCCTGGCACCTTTGCAGTCTTTGTCGGGCGCGCGCCAACGCAATGCCTTGAGCCATTGGTTGAGCCGGTTTGGCCGTCTGCCGGATACCGATCACTGGCGCGGCTGGGACAGCCTGCGAGACGCGGGTGCCGCAGGGCGACCGGTGTGGCGTTTGGCCGATGGCGAGTTGCATCGTGCGGCAGGGCGAGTCTGGTGGCTGTCCGGCAGCTGGCTGCAACCGGTCGACGGACGGTTGCAGTGGCTCGATCCGCAAAAGCCCTTGCATCTGCCGGGCAACGGTCAGGTGTCGTTCCCTGGGCCAGTGCCGACCGGGTCGCTGCATATCCGCTATCGCCAGGGGGGCGAGATCATGCAGCTGGCCGGCCGCGGCCATCGGGACTTGAAGCGTTTGCTCAATGAAAGCGGGCTGCCGGGTTTCGTCCGTGGCAGATTGCCGCTGCTGTATCAGGACGACCGCTTGCTCGCGGTGGCGAACCTGCCGGCGCTTGCGACAAACCCCCAGGGTGGCTGGCCATTGCAATGGCTGCCACCAACCAGCGATCAAGGTTTGAGCTGAAAGGGGCTTTCCGGTAGACTACGCTCCCTTCTTGATACAACTTCTGTGGATTCGCCTGAATTGCAGGAGTTGCCGATTACCAAGCAGTCTTTGCTGGGCGATTCCAAAAAATGTGTAGCGAGCAACCTACCGGTGTTTTTGCATCCGGTCTGTCACCACGCGGCGGTTTTTTTGAAAGGTGCACTGTGATTAATGCAGGTGATCGGGGGCTTCGGCCTTCCTTCGCTTTCCCCGGCGGCACTGACCGCTTTAACGCAGACTTCTAGGGTTTTTCATGACGCGCTACATATTCGTCACGGGCGGTGTTGTTTCTTCATTGGGGAAAGGCATTGCCTCGGCTTCATTGGCGGCCATCCTGGAGGCGCGGGGGCTTAAGGTCACCATGCTCAAGCTGGACCCGTACATCAACGTCGACCCGGGCACCATGAGCCCGTTCCAGCACGGTGAAGTGTTCGTCACCCACGACGGCGCCGAGACCGACCTGGACCTGGGCCACTACGAGCGGTTCATCCGCACGACCATGACCCAGAACAACAACTTCACCACCGGCCGCGTGTACGAGCACGTGCTGCGCAAGGAGCGCCGTGGTGATTATCTGGGTGCCACCATCCAGGTGATTCCGCACATCACCGACGAGATCAAGCGTCGCATCATCAAGGGCGCCGGCGATGCCGACGTGGCCCTGGTGGAAATCGGCGGTACTGTGGGTGACATCGAGTCGCAACCGTTCCTCGAAGCCATCCGTCAACTGCGTGTGGAAGTCGGTTCCAAGCGCGCGATGCTGATGCACCTGACGCTGGTTCCGTACATCGCCACCGCTGGCGAGACCAAGACCAAGCCGACCCAGCACTCGGTAAAAGAGCTGCGTTCGATCGGCTTGCAGCCGGATGTGCTGATCTGCCGCTCCGACCATCCGGTGGATGTGTCGTCGCGCCGCAAGATCGCGCTGTTCACCAACGTTGAAGAGCGTGCGGTGATCTCCCTGGAAGACGTCGACACCATCTACAAGATCCCGGCTGTACTGCACGCCCAGGGCCTGGACGATTTCGTCGTCGAGCGTTTCGGCCTGCAGTGCAACGGTGCTGACCTGTCCGAGTGGGAAAAAGTGGTGGACGCCAAGCTCAACCCAGAGCACGAAGTCACCATCGCCATGGTCGGCAAGTACATGGAACTGCTGGACGCCTACAAGTCGCTGATCGAAGCGATGAGTCATGCCGGCATTACCAACCGTACCAAGGTCAACCTGCGCTACATCGATTCCGAAGACATCGAGAACCAGGGCACCGCGCTGCTGGAAGGCGTCGACGCGATCCTGGTTCCAGGCGGTTTCGGCCTGCGTGGCGTGGAAGGCAAGATCACCGCGGTGCAATACGCTCGCGAGAACAAGGTGCCGTACCTGGGTATCTGCCTGGGCATGCAAGTGGCGGTCATCGAGTTCGCCCGTAATGTCATGGGCTGGAAAGACGCCAACTCCACCGAGTTCGATCGCACCAGCGGCCATCCGGTCGTCGGCCTGATCACCGAGTGGGAAGACGCCACCGGTGCCGTTGAAGTGCGTACCGAAGCTTCCGACCTGGGCGGCACCATGCGTCTGGGTGCTCAGGAATGCTTGCTGGAAGCGGGCTCCAAGGTCCACGACTGCTACGCCAAGGACGTGATCATCGAGCGTCACCGTCACCGTTACGAAGTGAACAACAAGCTGCTGCCGCAACTGATCGAAGCTGGCCTGAAGATCTCCGGTCGCTCGGGTGACGGCGCGCTGGTTGAAGTGGTCGAGGCCCAGGATCATCCATGGTTCGTCGCTTGCCAGTTCCACCCCGAGTTCACCTCGACTCCCCGTGACGGCCACCCACTGTTCAGCGGTTTCGTCAAAGCAGCATTGGCTCAACACCAGAAGAAGGCGTGACCCTGATGGCGCAGAAGATCATCCGCGTAGGCAACATCGAGATCGCCAACGACAAGCCGATGGTGCTGTTCGGCGGCATGAACGTGCTGGAAAGCCGCGACATGGCGATGCAGGTTTGTGAAGAATACGTGCGGGTCACCGAGAAGCTCGGTATCCCCTACGTGTTCAAGGCCAGTTTCGACAAGGCCAACCGTTCGTCGGTGACCTCCTACCGTGGCCCGGGCCTGGAAGAAGGCATGCGGATTTTCGAAGACGTGAAGCAGGCCTTTGGCGTGCCGATCATCACCGACGTCCACGAGCCGGCCCAGGCTGCCGTGGTCGCCGAAGTCTGCGACATCATCCAGCTGCCGGCCTTCCTTTCGCGGCAGACCGACCTGGTGGTGGCCATGGCCAAGACCGGCGCGGTGATCAACATCAAGAAAGCCCAGTTCCTCGCACCCCAGGAAATGAAACACATCCTGAGCAAGTGCGAAGAGGCGGGCAACGATCAGTTGATCCTCTGCGAGCGCGGTTCCAGCTTCGGCTACAACAACCTGGTCGTGGACATGCTCGGTTTCGGCATCATGAAGCAGTTCGAATACCCGGTGTTCTTCGATGTGACCCACGCCCTGCAGATGCCGGGTGGTCGCGCCGACTCCGCTGGCGGTCGCCGGGCCCAGGTCACCGACCTGGCCAAGGCCGGCATGAGCCAGTCTCTTGCCGGGCTGTTCCTCGAAGCCCATCCGGATCCGGACAACGCCAAGTGCGACGGTCCTTGCGCCCTGCGCCTGGACAAGCTCGAGCCGTTCCTGGCCCAGCTCAAGGCCCTGGACGAGCTGGTCAAGAGTTTTCCGACGGTAGAAACCGCGTAAAACCGATTTCTCCGGTAAAGTACCGCACGATTATTGCTCAGGCCCCCGGGCCTGAGCCTTATCGTCTGCAAGACTGCCCGCTTTCCCCGCCTTGCCGACGGTAAAAGATTTCCTACAGCTGCGTCGTTTTCGTCAACTTTGGAGTGTTTACAACAATGGCAAAAATCGTCGACATCAAAGGTCGTGAAGTTCTCGACTCCCGTGGCAACCCCACTGTCGAAGCGGACGTGCTTCTCGACAACGGCATCATCGGCAGTGCATGCGCGCCGTCCGGTGCTTCCACCGGCTCGCGCGAAGCGCTGGAGCTGCGTGATGGCGACAAGAGCCGTTACCTGGGCAAGGGCGTGCTCAAGGCGGTAGCCAACATCAACGGTCCGATCCGCGACCTGCTGCTGGGTAAGGACCCGATCGATCAGAAGGCCCTGGATCAGGCCATGATCAAGCTCGACGGTACCGAGAACAAGGCCACCCTGGGCGCCAACGCGATCCTCGCCGTGTCCCTGGCTGCTGCCAAGGCCGCCGCTCAGGACCAGGACCTGCCGCTGTACGCCCACATCGCCAACCTCAATGGCACTCCGGGCGTCTACTCGATGCCGGTACCGATGATGAACATCATCAACGGTGGCGAGCACGCCGATAACAACGTCGACATCCAGGAGTTCATGGTGCAGCCGGTTGGCGCCAAGTCCTTCTCGGAAGGCCTGCGCATGGGCACTGAAATCTTCCATCACCTCAAAGCCGTGCTGAAGGCCCGTGGCCTGAACACCGCAGTGGGTGACGAAGGCGGTTTCGCACCGAACCTGGCTTCCAACGAAGACGCTCTGAAAGTGATCTCCGAAGCCGTGGCCAACGCCGGTTACACCCTGGGCACCGACGTGACCCTGGCCCTGGACTGCGCTGCCAGCGAATTCTATGAAGATGGCAAGTACAACCTGTCCGGCGAAGGCCAGGTGTTCACCGCCGAAGGTTTCGCCGAGTACCTCAAAGGCCTGACCCAGCGCTACCCGATCATCTCCATCGAAGACGGCCTGGACGAGTCCGACTGGGCCGGCTGGAAAATCCTTACCGACAAGATCGGCGAGAAGGTTCAACTGGTCGGCGACGACCTGTTCGTGACCAACACCAAGATCCTGAAAGAAGGCATCGACAAGAAGATCGCCAACTCGATCCTGATCAAGTTCAACCAGATCGGCACCCTGACCGAAACCCTGGAAGCCATCCAGATGGCCAAGGCTGCCGGCTACACTGCGGTGATCTCCCACCGTTCCGGTGAAACCGAAGATTCGACCATCGCCGACCTGGCCGTGGGTACCTCGGCTGGCCAGATCAAGACCGGCTCCCTGTGCCGTTCCGACCGCGTTTCCAAGTACAACCAATTGCTGCGTATCGAAGAGCAATTGAACGGCAAGGCCAAGTACAACGGTCGCGGTGAGTTTCGCGGCTAAGCAGTAGATGGTAAAAAGACACCGGATTGTGTCGGGAAAATCGCTACAGCGAGTTTTTTGCCACTAATCTGATGCCTTAAGAGCACAAGCCTGGGTCTTCCAGGCTTCGTGCTATCAGTAGGTCCGAAGTTGTTGGCATGGCTGTCTTTTTTCACTGGATACCCGATATTCGATGCGCAGTCCCAATTGGTTGTTCCTGGTCTTGCTCTTGCTGCTGGCTGGCTTGCAGTACCGCCTGTGGGTGGGGAACGGCAGCTTGGCCCAGGTTGCTGACCTGACTCAGCAGATTGCCGACCAGCACGCTGAAAACGAGCGTTTGCTGGAACGAAATCGCGTACTCGATGCGGAAGTCATGGAGCTGAAAAAAGGCATGGAGACCGTGGAAGAACGGGCTCGCCATGAGTTGGGTATGGTCAAGGAGGGTGAAACCCTCTACCAGTTGGCCCAATGAGCGACGTATTGCCGGCCTTCTGGGCCGTGATTCCTGCCGCGGGCGTTGGTGCCCGCATGGCCGCGGACCGCCCCAAGCAGTACCTGCAACTGGGTGGACGCACAATTCTTGAACACAGCCTGGGCTGCTTTCTCGACCACCCCGGGCTCAAGGGGCTGGTGGTCAGCCTGGCGGTTGATGATCCTTACTGGCCGGCCCTGGCTTGCGCCCATGATTCGCGGATCCAGCGGGTCGAAGGTGGTGCTGAGCGTTCCGGCTCGGTGCTCAATGCCTTGCTCCATCTGCATGCCCAGGGCGCAGCCGATGACGACTGGGTGCTGGTTCACGATGCCGCCCGGCCCAATCTTTCCCGGGATGACCTGGACAAACTGCTGGGTGAGTTGATGGATGACCCGGTGGGGGGGCTGCTCGCAGTTCCGGCCCGGGACACCCTGAAACGTGTGGACAAGCACGGTCGAGTGCTGGAAACCGTTGACCGCAGTTTGATCTGGCAAGCCTACACACCGCAGATGTTCCGCCTCGGTGCCCTGCATCGGGCCCTGGCCGACAGCCTGGTGGCCGATGTGGCGATTACCGATGAAGCTTCGGCGATGGAATGGGCCGGCCAGGCGCCGCGCCTGATCGAAGGCCGCTCGGATAACCTCAAGGTCACCCGTCCCGAAGACCTGGAATGGTTGCGCCAGCGCTGGTCCAACCGCCGCTGACTGCCGGCTTGCGCTGCACCTTGTAGCTGCTGGTGCAGGCTGCGAACGACTCGGAAGGAGGCGCCGCTCTTGAGGCCCTGAAGGCCCGGCGGGCCTTGTCACCGCCTGCGGCAGCAGCTATAGGTCGCGGTATTCCGGGCGCTGCGCCAGCCCTTGTTTCAGATAATCCACCAGCTTGCGCACTTTCGGTGACAGGTGCCGTTGCTGCGGGTACAGCGCCCAGACTGCGGTGTTGGGCGGTTGGTGAGCTTCCAGCAAGGAAATCAGCGTACCGTTCTGCAGGTGCTCCAGGACGTAGTAGTCCGGCAACTGGCACAGCCCTACCCCTTGCAAGGCCGCATCCAGCACCGCCTGCCCGCTGTTGCAGCGCCAATTACCCTGCACCCGTTGCGAAAATTCGCGCCCATCCAGTTCTAATTGCCAGATATCCGAGCTGCCGATCAGGCAGTTGTGCCGGCTCAACTCCGACAGGCTGTGTGGGCGTCCATAACGTTCCAGGTAGGAGGGCGAGGCGCATAGGTACATGCGGCGTGGGGCCAGGCGAGTGGCGACCAGGCGCGAGTCCTGCAGGCGCCCAAGGCGAATCGCCAGGTCCAGCCCTTCATGCACCAGATCCAGGGGGCGGTTGCTGAGCTCTATATCCACCCGCAACTGCGGATAAAGGCTCATGAACCGGGTAACCAGGGGCACGATAAAGCGCTCGCCGTAGGCCACTGCACAGGTCATGCGCAGCATTCCCTTGGGCTCGCTGGTCAGGTCGCCTACGGCCCGCAGGGCCTCCTCGCGACCATCCTGCAAGCGTTGGCAATGCTGGAGAAAGGTCTGCCCGGCCTCGGTCAGGGTCACCCGGCGGGTACTGCGATACAGCAGGCGAGTCTGCAAGCGTTCCTCGAGCCGCGCCACCTGACGGCTGATATGGGACGAAGAAACCCCCAGGCGCTCGGCGGCGGCGGTGAACTGGCTGCATTCGGCGACCGCGACAAATTCGTCGATACCTTCCCAACGGTTGTCATTCATTGATTGTCCCCATACAGCAATAATGTTTTGCTTTTGCGTGGATTATTCATCGCATTGCGCTGTTTTACACTCAGCGCCTCGTTTTTATTCGCTGGAGAGTCAGGATGATCAAGTCACGTGCTGCCGTAGCCTTCGAGGCCAAGAAGCCGCTGGAAATCGTCGAAGTGGATGTCGCCATGCCCAAGGCGGGCGAGGTGCTGCTGCGGGTCGTCGCCTCCGGCGTCTGCCACACCGACGCCTACACGCTGTCTGGTGCCGACCCTGAAGGCATCTTCCCGGCGATCCTCGGCCACGAAGGCGGTGCGGTGGTGGAGGCGGTGGGCGAGGGCGTGACCTCGGTGGCTGTGGGTGACCATGTGATCCCGCTGTACACTCCGGAATGCGGCAAGTGCAAATTCTGCCTGTCGGGCAAGACCAACCTCTGTCAGGCCATTCGCGCCACCCAGGGCAAGGGTCTGATGCCTGATGGCACCACGCGTTTTTCCTACAAGGGTCAGCCGATTTTCCACTACATGGGTACCTCGACCTTTTCCGAGTACACCGTGCTCCCGGAAATCTCCGTGGCCAAGATTCCCAAGGAAGCGCCGCTGGAAAAGGTCTGCCTGCTGGGGTGCGGCGTGACCACCGGGATCGGAGCGGTGATCAACACCGCCAAGGTCAAGGCCGGTGATACCGTGGCCATCTTCGGCCTGGGCGGCATTGGCCTGTCGGCGGTCATCGGTGCGGTCAAGGCCAAGGCCGGGCGTATCATCGCCATCGATATCAACCCGGCCAAGTTCGAGATCGCCAAGCAACTGGGCGCCACCGACTGCGTCAATCCGAAGGATTTCGACCGTCCGATTCAGGAGGTCATTGTCGACATGACTGATGGCGGCGTGGATTTCTCCTTCGAGTGCATCGGCAATGTGCAACTGATGCGTGCGGCCCTGGAGTGCTGCCACAAGGGCTGGGGCGAATCGGTAATCATCGGCGTGGCCGGTGCCGGCCAGGAAATCTCCACCCGTCCCTTCCAACTGGTGACCGGCCGGGTATGGCGCGGCTCAGCCTTTGGTGGCGTGCGCGGGCGCAGCGAGCTGCCAAGCTACGTGGAAATGTCCCAGACCGGCGAGATCCCCCTGGATACCTTCATCACCCACACCATGGGCCTGGAAGATATCAACAAGGCGTTCGACCTAATGCACGAAGGCAAGAGCATTCGCTCCGTCATTCACTTCTAAGAGCAGCGGCAGGCGGCAAGCCACAGGCGCCAAGCGGGAGTTCCGCTTGCGGCCCATGGCTTGCGGCGTGCCGCTGGAGGTCTGCCATGAGTCTGGAAAACCTTTCCTGCCAGAAAAGCTTCGGCGGCTGGCATAAACGCTACAAGCATCATTCCCGGGTGCTGGGCTGTGACATGGTGTTCGCCGTGTATTTGCCGCCCCAGGCCGAACAGGGCGGCAAGCTGCCGGTGCTTTACTGGTTGTCCGGCCTGACCTGTACCGACGAGAACTTCATGCACAAGGCCGGGGCTCAACGCATGGCTGCCGAGCTGGGCTTGATCATCGTCGCTCCGGATACCAGCCCGCGTGGCCCCGGCGTGCCCGGTGACCCGGACGGTGCCTGGGATTTCGGTCTGGGTGCCGGGTTCTACCTGAACGCGACGCAGGAGCCCTGGGCCCAGCATTACCGGATGCACGATTATGTGGTGAACGAGCTGCCGGAGCTGGTGGAGGCGCATTTTCCCGCTTCGCACAAGCGTGGGATCAGCGGGCACTCCATGGGCGGTCACGGGGCATTGGTGTGCGCGCTGCGTAATCCGGGGCGCTATCAGTCGGTTTCGGCCTTCGCTCCCATCAGCAACCCGATGGATTGCCCCTGGGGGCAGAAGGCGTTTTCCCGTTACCTGGGGGAGGAACGCTCACGCTGGCGCGAGTGGGATGCCAGCGTGCTGATCGCCGAAGTCACCGAGAAGCTGCCGTTGCTGGTGGATCAGGGGGATCGTGACGATTTCCTCGCCGGCCAGCTCAAGCCTGAAGTGCTGCAGCAAGCGGCAAAGAATGCCGGGCATGAGCTGACGTTGCGGATGCAGCCGGGGTACGACCACAGCTACTTCTTTATCGCCAGTTTCATAGACGACCACTTGCAGCACCATGCACGTGCTCTTAACGCCTAATACCTGCCAAAGCAGGTAGAATCACGCCCTGACTTTTTCGGGGCGTTTTTTTATGCGTATTGGCCACGGCTACGATGTGCACCGTTTCGCTGAGGGCGACTTCATCACGTTGGGGGGGGTGCGTATTGCCCACCATTTCGGGCTGCTCGCGCACTCCGATGGTGATGTGCTGTTACACGCACTCAGTGATGCCCTTCTGGGCGCTGCCGCGCTGGGTGATATCGGCAAGCACTTTCCGGACACCGACCCGCAGTTCAAGGGCGCCGACAGCCGTGTCCTGCTGCGTCATGTTGTCGCGCTGATTCATGCCAAGGGCTGGAAGATCGGCAACGTCGACAACACCATCGTCGCCCAGGCACCGAAAATGGCACCTCACATTGAAACCATGCGGGCCTTGATTGCCGAGGACCTGCAGGTCGAGCTGGACCAGGTGAACGTGAAGGCAACCACCACCGAAAAACTCGGCTTTGTCGGCCGCGAGGAAGGCATCGCCGTGCATTCCGTGGCCTTGTTGCAACGCCCATGAATGAACTGCAATTGTTGGGCCCGCGGGCCTATGGCGATGCCCTGGGCAGCGCCGTACTCAAGGCCACTGCCGAAGACTTCCAGGTTGATGAAGTACTCGATATCCCGCTGAGCGGGGAAGGCGAGCATCTGTGGCTGTGGGTGGAAAAACGCGGCTTGAACACCGAGGAAGCGGCGCGGCGGATCGCCAAGGCGGCGGGGGTGTCGTTGCGCACTGTCAGCTATGCCGGGCTCAAGGATCGCCAGGCGCTGACCCGCCAGTGGTTCAGTGTGCAACTGCCGGGCAAGGCCGATCCGGATCTTGGCGCAGCGGAAAATCACACTCTGAAGATCCTCGAGGCCACCCGCCACAAGCGCAAATTGCAGCGTGGGGCCCATGCCGCCAATGGCTTTACCCTGCGTCTGACAGAGCTCAAGGCGGATCAGGCAGCCATCGACGAGCGCCTGAAGAGGATTGCCGCTCAAGGTATTCCCAACTATTTCGGCGCCCAGCGCTTCGGCTACGACGGTGGCAACCTGACGGACGCCCGTAGCTGGGCTGCCCGCCAGGCGCTGCCGGAGCAGCGCAATGTGCGTTCGCGCCTGTTGTCCACCGCCCGCAGCTACCTGTTCAACCAGGCGCTGGCAGCGCGAGTGGCGGACGGCACTTGGCAGCAGGCGCAAGTGGGCGACTTGCTGGCATTTACCGACAGCCGCAGCTTTTTCATGGCCGGCCCGGATGAATGCACGGATCCGCGCCTGGCAATTCTTGACTTGCATCCCACAGGCCCGTTGTGGGGCGAAGGCGAGTCTCCGGCGGGTGGTGCGGTTCATGAACTTGAACAGCAGATGGCCGACCGCGAGGCGGCACTGTGCGAATGGCTGATAAAAGCCGGCATGAGCCACGAACGACGCATCCTGCGGCTGCCCATTGGCGGTTTGACGTGGCATTATCCCGAGCCTGATATTCTGCAACTGGAATTCGTCCTCCCGGCCGGATGTTTCGCCACCGCCTTGGTGCGTGAACTCGTCGATCTGGTGCCGGTGGGGCAGACGGACAGCTCATGCGCATTCTGATTTCTAACGATGATGGGGTAACTGCACCCGGTATCGCGGCGTTGCACGCTGCGCTGGCGGATTACGCCGAGTGCGTGGTTATCGCTCCGGATCAAGACAAAAGCGGCGCCAGCAGCTCGCTGACGCTCGACCGTCCGTTGCATCCGCACACCCTTGGCAACGGCTTTATCAGCATCAATGGCACCCCCACCGACTGTGTTCACCTGGGGCTCAACGGCCTGCTGGAGCATGACCCGGACATGGTGGTGTCGGGCATCAACCTGGGGGCCAACCTCGGTGATGACGTGCTGTACTCCGGGACGGTCGCCGCTGCATTGGAAGGGCGCTTCCTGCAACGCCCTGCGATCGCCTTTTCGCTGGTCTCGCGCCAGGTGGAGAACCTTGCGACCGCAGCCTATTTCGCGCGCAAGCTGGTGCAAGCCCAGGGCTTGCTGGATTTACCACCACGGACGGTGTTGAACGTGAATATTCCCAACCTGCCGCTTGATCATATTCGGGGCATCCAGCTGACCCGCCTGGGCCATCGCGCCCGTGCTGCGGCACCGATGAAGGTGGTCGACCCCCGCGGCAAGGCGGGTTACTGGATCGCTGCCGCCGGCGACGCCGAGGACGGCGGGCCCGGTACCGACTTTCATGCAGTGATGCAGGGCTACGTGTCTGTCACGCCGCTGCAGCTGGATCGCACCTTCAATGACGCGTTCAGGAGTCTGGATGGCTGGTTGGAGGGGCTGCGCTGATGGCTCGCGAGCAAGACGATCTGCTGCGGCGGGGAATCGGCATGACTTCCCAGCGTACCCGCGAACGCCTGATCCAGCGCCTGTATGACGAGGGGTTGTCCAACCCTCAGGTACTGGAAGTGATTCGGCGCACACCGCGGCATCTGTTTGTCGATGAGGCCCTGGCCCATCGTGCCTATGAAGACACGGCGCTGCCGATCGGCCACAACCAGACCATCTCCCAGCCTTATATGGTGGCCCGCATGAGTGAGCTGCTGCTGGCGGCCGGGCCGCTGGACAAGGTACTGGAGATCGGTACCGGCTCGGGCTACCAGACGGCGGTGTTGTCGCAGCTGGTGGAGCGGGTGTTTTCGGTGGAGCGGATCAAGGTCCTGCAAGACCGGGCCAAGGAGCGCCTGCAGGAATTGAACCTGCGCAACGTCGTGTTTCGCTGGGGAGACGGCTGGGAAGGTTGGCCGGCGCTGGCGCCCTATAACGGCATCATCGTCACTGCCGTCGCCACCGATATCCCCCAGGCCCTGCTCGATCAACTCGCGCCTGGCGGGCGCCTGGTGATTCCGGTGGGGGCAGGGGAGGTGCAGCAGTTGATGCTGATCATCCGTGAAGAACAGGGCTTTGCCCGGCACGTCCTGGGGGCGGTGCGTTTTGTGCCGTTGCTCAATGGTCCCCTGGCCTGAAGGCATTTATCAGGCTGGGGTGAATTCTGTCTGGCGGGCTGTGTCTTAGTGCCGTATCGATCGTCAATGAGTGATACGACGGTCAGAGGCAGGTTCTTGCGGCTGTCCTTGTGCTGGGCCAGCGGTAAAGCGCCTGTGTCCAGTTATACTTGCGTCACTTCACGCCTGAGTCAGGCAATCTATATCGTCAACCACCACAAAGGGAGCGGCGGGTGAGTCTCACAGTCATTGCGCAGCGTATAGGTACAACAAGCTTTCAGCGACTGATGATTGGCCTTGCCTTGAGTTCCTTGTTGGTCGGTTGCTCCAGCACCAAATCCAGCAGCGTGGGGGTGGTCGAGCGCAGTAACACTGTTGCGCCGCAGCGCCCTACGGTGACCACCGGGCAGTACGCGGTGCGTCGCGGAGACACCTTGTTTTCCATTGCCTTCCGCTATGGCTGGGACTACAAGGCGCTGGCCGCTCGCAACAACATCGCCGAGCCTTACACCATCCATCCCGGGCAGGTCATTCGCTTTGACGGCCGCACTGGCACTACGCCGGCGACGGTTGTTACCAGCACCCAGTCCAGTGCCTCTTCCTCCAGCAAGACCACGGTCATTCGTCGCCCGGCAGGCACCACGACAACGCCTGCAACTGCCACCACCACCAACCCAGCGAGCAAGCCGGCGCCTGCTCCGGCTACCCCCGCGGGCCCCGCTCCTACGGGTTGGGGATGGCCTTCGAACGGTGTTCTGATTGGAAAATTTTCTTCAAACGGTAGTTTGAATAAAGGCATTGATATCGCCGGAGATTTGGGACAGCCTGTTTTAGCTGCGTCTGATGGGACGGTGGTTTACGCCGGGAGTGGCTTAAGGGGCTACGGCGAATTAGTCATCATCAAACACAACGAAACCTACGTCAGTGCTTACGGCCACAACCGCAAGCTATTGGTTCGGGAGGGACAGCAGGTCAAAGTCGGACAGACAATTGCCGAGATGGGATCAACTGGTACAGACCGGGTGAAACTGCACTTTGAGATTCGCCGACAAGGTAAACCTGTAGATCCGCTGCAATTCCTGCCACGTCGTTGATCCGTTACCAGCCTGTTCCGCTCACGTAGAGGGAACAGGCTCCAGCGTTGCCAGGGATAAAGGCGCCGCTTGAGCCTGAGGTCGAACTCACCAAAGGACTATAACAATGGCTCTCAGTAAAGAAGTGCCGGAGTTTGACATCGACGATGAGGTTCTCCTTATGGAGAGCAGCATCGATATGGATTCGATGTCGAATAATGAGGGGGCAACTCCACCTTCCGTTCGCACCAAATCCAAAAGCTCCGCTTCATTAAAGCAACACAAATACATTGATTACACGCGTGCACTCGATGCGACGCAGCTGTACCTCAATGAAATCGGTTTTTCTCCATTGCTCTCCCCCGAAGAGGAAGTGCACTTTGCGCGGTTGTCGCAAAGTGGTGATCCGGCCGGGCGCAAGCGCATGATTGAAAGCAACTTGCGGCTGGTGGTGAAAATCGCCCGGCGCTATGTCAATCGTGGCCTGTCGCTGCTGGACCTGATCGAAGAGGGCAACCTCGGGCTGATCCGAGCGGTGGAGAAGTTCGATCCGGAACGCGGCTTCCGCTTCTCGACCTATGCCACCTGGTGGATTCGTCAGACCATCGAGCGGGCCATCATGAATCAGACCCGGACCATCCGGTTGCCGATCCATGTGGTCAAAGAACTCAACGTCTACTTGCGCGCCGCCCGTGAGTTGACGCAAAAACTCGATCATGAACCCTCCCCCGAAGAAATCGCCAACCTGCTGGAGAAGCCGGTGGCCGAAGTCAAACGCATGCTCGGCCTGAACGAGCGGGTTTCTTCGGTTGATGTCTCCCTGGGCCCGGATTCGGACAAGACCCTGCTGGATACCCTGACCGACGACCGTCCGACAGATCCTTGTGAGCTGTTGCAGGACGACGATCTGTCACAAAGTATCGATCAGTGGCTTTCCGAATTGACCGAGAAGCAGCGCGAAGTGGTGGTTCGACGCTTCGGTCTGCGTGGACACGAGAGCAGCACCCTTGAAGATGTGGGCCTGGAGATCGGTCTGACCCGTGAGCGGGTTCGGCAGATCCAGGTTGAAGGGCTCAAGCGCCTTCGGGAAATTCTCGAGAAGAATGGATTGTCCAGTGAGTCGCTGTTTCAGTAGCCACTGGATCGATTCACAAGAGCCCCGATCGACTCGGGGCTTTTTATTGCACGCAGCTTGTGGTTTTGAATGGGCTATTGCCAGAGAAGTTGGCTTAACTCTCAACCGTCATGTAAGCCAAAGATTACTTTTTCGTACGCATTCGGTTCTCGGCTACTTCTGCGTTGTCTAGTTTTGCGTAGGCTGTTTTTTATATTATTGATTTATATAATATTTTTTATGAATGGCTATGAGTTTCGACAAAGTTTCACACGAATAGTGCGATTGCTCTTGCCGGGGAACTCTCTAATATCAGCCCTGTGTCGACGGATAGACACAGCCATCAAGGACGATGGTCAGGACATCGCAGGAAGCGATTCATCAGGACGATGAAAAGGAACACAGGGACTAGGGAAAAATGTGGGCGGGTCATACCGCCCCTTTTTTTCGTCTGTCGAAAAGTCCCGCCGGCATTTCCTTGCCCCAGAAACGCAAAAAGGCCCGCAAGGGGCCTTTTGGGAACGCGGGGGGAATCAGCGTTCGAGATCCTTGATCTTGCCTTTGACGCCATCCCACTCTTCGGCATCCGGCAACGGATCTTTCTTTTCAGTGATATTCGGCCAGATCTCTGCCAGCTCGACGTTCAACTGAATGAATTCTTGCATCTCTTCCGGGACTTCATCCTCGGAGAAAATCGCTACAGCGGGGCATTCAGGCTCACACAGTGCGCAATCAATGCACTCATCCGGGTGAATCACCAGGAAGTTCGGGCCTTCGTAAAAGCAGTCCACCGGACAGACTTCTACGCAGTCGGTGTACTTGCACTTGATGCAGTTGTCGGTGACGACGAAGGTCATTTCTAATTCTCTCCTCAGGCGGCGGCAGCGGAGCCCCTACATGACGGGGTCGCCAGGTTTGGGAGCGATAGTCTGCGCAACCAGGCTAATAGTCCGCAGCATCCCAAACCGCGCGAGATTCTAACAGCTTGAAGGCGTTCGCGTTAGATGCGTGTCTTCAATGTATAGAGCATTTCCAGCGCTCGGCGTGGCGTCATGTCATCCAGATCCAGCTTGGCCAGGTCGTCGAGCACCGGGTGCGGCAGGCTGGCGAACATGTCGCTTTGTTGCGGAACCGAGGGTTTGCCCGGCGCTTGAGGCGCCACTTCATGGGGCAAGCTGGTGGTTTCCAGGCGGCTCAAGTGCTCCCGGGCGCGGGTGATGACTGCGCTGGGAACCCCGGCCAGCTGGGCTACCGCCAGCCCATAGCTCTGGCTGGCTGGGCCTGGAAGGACATGGTGCAGGAACACAATGCGCTCATTGTGCTCGGTGGCATTGAGGTGCACGTTGGCCACCAGCGGCTCGCTTTCCGGCAGTACCGTCAGTTCGAAATAGTGGGTGGCGAACAGGGTATAGGCGCGCAGGTGGGCGAGACGTTCTGCCGCAGCCCAGGCCAGGGAAAGTCCGTCAAAGGTGCTGGTACCGCGTCCCACTTCGTCCATCAGCACCAGGCTGCGTTCCGTTGCGTTGTGCAGGATGTTCGCGGTTTCGCTCATTTCCACCATGAAGGTCGAACGGCCGCCGGCCAGGTCGTCGCTGGAACCGATCCGGGTAAAGATCCGGTCCACCAGGGACAGCTCGCAGCTCGCCGCCGGGACGAAGCTGCCGATATGGGCCAGCAGCACGATCAGGGCCGTCTGGCGCATATAGGTGGATTTACCGCCCATGTTCGGACCGGTGATCACCAGCATCCGCGTGTTGTCGTCCAGGCTCAGGTCGTTGGCCACGAACGGAGTGGTCAATACTTGCTCCACCACTGGGTGACGACCCTGGGTGATGCGCATGCAAGGCTCGCTGACAAAACGTGGGCAGTTGAGGTCCAGGTTCAAGGCGCGCTCGGCCAGGTTGCTCAACACGTCCAGCTCAGCCAGGGCACCAGCGGTATCCTGCAACGGCGGCAAATGGCTGATCAGGGTTTCCAGCAGCGCGTCGTAGAGCATCTTCTCCCGGGCCAGGGCACGGCTCTTGGCCGATAGCGCCTTGTCTTCGAACTCCTTGAGTTCCGGAGTGATGAAGCGCTCGGCGCCTTTCAATGTCTGGCGGCGAATGTAGTCCGCCGGGGCCTGTTCGGCCTGCTTGCTTGGCAGCTCGATGAAATAGCCATGGATACGGTTGTAGCCGACCTTGAGGTTGGCCAGGCCGGTACGGGCTTTCTCGCGGGCTTCCAGGTCAATCAGGAACTGTCCGGCGTTCTCGCTCAGCGACTGCAGCTCGTCGAGCTCGGCGTCGTAGCCGGTCTTGAGTACACCGCCGTCACGGATCACCGCCGGCGGGTTGTCGATGATGGCCTTGGCCAGCAGAGCGGCCAGCTCCGGGTAGGTGCTGGTGGTGGCGGCCAGCTGATTGAGGTGAGTGGCCTCCAGCTCGGTCATGGCTTCTTGCAGCTCGGGCAGTGCAGCCAGGGCATCACGTAGACGGGCCAAGTCCCGCGGACGAGCATTGCGCAGGCCGATTCGCGCCAGAATCCGCTCGATATCGCCGATTTCCTTCAACTGCGGTTGCAGCCGTTCGAAACGGTAGCCGTCCAGCAGGCAAGTAATAGAGGACTGGCGCGCTTCCAGCACCTTGAGGTCGCGCAGCGGGCGGTTCAGCCAGCGGGTCAGCAAACGGCTGCCCATGGCGGTCTGGCAGCGGTCGACCACCGATTGCAGGGTGTTGTCGCGCCCGCCCGCCAGGTTGGTGTCCAGTTCCAGGTTGCGACGGCTGGCACCGTCCAGCACCACGGTGTCATCCAGGCGCTCATGACGCAGGCTGCGCAGGTGGGGCAGGGCGGTACGCTGGGTTTCCTTGGCATAGCTGAGCAGGCAACCGGCGGCGCCGATGGCCAGGGTCAGGGTTTCGCAGCCAAAGCCCTTGAGGTCCTGGGTAGAGAACTGCTGGCAGAGGCTCTTGTGCGCCGAGTCCCGCTCGAAATCCCAGGGGGCACGGCGTCGCACACCGCGGCGTTTTTCCGCCGGCAAGCCTTGTGGCCAGTCGTCGGGGATCAGCAGCTCCACTGGGTTGATCCGCTCCAGCTCGGCCAGCAGGTTCTCCCAGCCCTTGATCTCCAGGACGCTGAAGTTGCCGCTGGTGATGTCCAGCACCGCCAGGCCGAACAGACGCTCGTCGCCCAGCACGGCGGCGATCAGGTTGTCGCGGCGCTCATCCAGCAGAGCCTCGTCACTCACGGTGCCTGGCGTGATGATACGCACCACCTGGCGTTCCACCGGGCCCTTGCTGGTCGCCGGGTCCCCCACCTGTTCGCAGATCACCACCGACTCGCCGAGCTTTACCAGCTTGGCCAGGTAGCCCTCGGCGGCGTGGTAGGGAATACCGCACATGGGAATCGCCTGGCCGGCCGACTGCCCGCGCGCCGTCAGGGTAATGTCCAGCAGCTTGGCGGCCTTCTTCGCGTCTTCATAGAAGATCTCGTAGAAGTCGCCCATGCGGTAGAACATCAACTGATCAGGGTGCTGGTTCTTGAGGCGCCAGTACTGCTGCATCATCGGCGTGTGGGAGGACAGATCGGAGGTATTTTTACTCATCGGTATTCAGGCGGATTCGTTGAATGGGTGAAGCAAAGGAGCGCTGGGCTCGGCTTTTTGCAGATGGCGGCAAGGTTACCATGGGTGCCCCGGCCTCGCAGGCACCAAGGCGCTCCTGTGGTTGTCCGGTAAATGCATTACATATATGCAAATCAGCATTTGTCATTGCGCAAAAGATCAAGCAATATGCGTTCTATGCAAATACGCAACGTTTCTACTGTCTTAAGAGAGCTGCTGGATCGTGACGGAATCTCCCCCACGGAGCTTCACCGTCGCACCGGTGTGCCTCAATCCACCCTCTCGCGGATTCTCAGCGGGAAGATCGTCGATCCTTCGGATAAGCACATCTCGCGGATCGCCGAATACTTCCAGGTGAGCACCGACCAGTTGCGTGGGCGCGTGGATATCGCGCCTGCCCGGGCTGCTGCGCCCCGTGACGAGATTCATTCGGAACTCAAGGACATAAGCCTGTGGGACGACGATACCCCTGTCGATGACGACGAGGTGTCGGTTCCCTTTCTGCGCGAGGTTGAATTGGCTGCTGGATCAGGAAGATTCGTCATCGAGGAAAGCGAACGCGCCAGCCTGCGCTTCGGCAAGCGCAGCCTGCGGCACAACGGCGTGCAGTTCGACCAGGCCAAGTGCGTCACGGTGCGTGGCAACAGCATGTTGCCGGTGCTGCGGGACGGCGCCACGGTGGGCGTCAATGCCGGCAAATGCGCAATTGGCGACATCGTTGATGGCGACCTCTACGCGATCAACCACAACGGCCAATTGCGGGTGAAGCAGCTGTATCGCCTACCTACAGGGATCCGCCTGCGCAGCTTCAACCGCGATGAACACCCGGATGAGGACTACAGCTTCCAGGAGATCCAGGAAGAGCAGATCAGCATCCTCGGTCACGTCTTCTGGTGGGGCATGTACGCCCGCTAAGCCAGCCCTCTTGAACAAAGCCCGCCCTTGAGCGGGCTTTTTTTGCCCGCGAAAAATCCCCAGCCCTTTGTTTATGCGCCTTCCATGCATTTCAGCAAATCTTGCGCATAAATAAATGCATTTACGCATTGACTGCATATGCATGAATGCATAATATGAGCCTCAAGCCGCGCAACAGCGGCTGCAAAGACGCTCTTTAGTGGCAAAGCAAAGGCAGCGATGAACCGGCCTCGACGGTTCAGAGGGTTGGCAACTGGCCCGGGTGTGCAGCGTAAAGCACCAGAAGCAGTTATCCGGCGGACAGGGTCGCGGTCGGAGGAACAATTTGAATGGGTCCGTACCGCACCAGTAGTGCCGAAAGACCAAGGTTTGCATTACTGAAAAGCCCGGGCGACCGGGCTTTTTGGAATGCCTGCCTAACGTGGGCCACCAACAGACAGGGACCCTTTGAAACATCGTTATCAGCCTTCTATCAACCGGCCATTTCGCTGGCCCCAATCCGCACGGGAGACGTGAATGACAAACGAGCAACAAGCGTTGCTGGACATGCCGATCTGGCTGGTCATCGTCCTGGCCCTGGTCGGTGGCGTTTCCGGCGAAATGTGGCGCGCCGACAAGGAGGGCGCCCGTGGCTGGTCGCTGCTGCGGCGCCTGGCGCTGCGCTCCGGGGCCTGCGTGGTCTGCGGGGTCTCGGCGATCATGCTGCTGTATGCCGCCGGCGTGTCGATCTGGACCGCCTGCGCCTTCGGTTGCCTGACCGCCATGGCCGGCGCCGACGTCGCCATTGGCCTTTATGAGCGCTGGGCGGCCAAGCGCATCGGGGTATGCGAACCGCCTTCCCGGGATTCCCATTCGGACCAGCCTTGACTCACCGGGCGGCTACCGCCCTCAACACGGTCGTGCGCCCCGGGCTTTCGCCGCCGGGGCCGCTTCGGCCTGATTCTGGAAGCAGGCGATGAGTGTACCGCCACCTCTACCCGAACCAGTCTGCCGCCGAGCAGGCCGCCAAGGCGCGCCTGGCGGCCTTCAACCGCAGTACCGCCAGCCTGCGCCTGGACCTTGCGGGGCGCACCGATCTGTTCGCCGAGCGAATGATCAATGCCCAGGGCTTCAAGGCCGGGCTCGACGGTGACTATCTGGTGGACTCGGTCGAACAGTTGTTCACCCAAGCCGGATGGACGACCACGGTCCAGTGCAACGGCGGCAAGCAAGGCAAGGCCAAGGCCAAGGGCAAGCCGCCCCAGGCCCGCAACCCCCTCAGGGTCGAGCAGCTTTAAGCCTTGATCCCATTCCCACTGACGGGGCAACCCGCCCACAGGAGTATTCATGAAACCAGGCATCACCCTGGCGATCCGGCATTTTCTCCGGACCTTGATCGCCGGTTGCAGCTTGCTGCTGGCCGCTGCCGCCCATGCGGCACCCTTTGTCCTGGCCTATACCGACGGCCAGGTCGAAGCGTCCTACAGCAATCTGCAGGCGTTCCACCGCAACCTGTCCGCCGTCGGCCTGGGCAGCACCTACGGCCTGACCGTCACCGGCAAGCTGCATCAGGACGGCATGAACGAAACCACGCAGAACATCATCCGCTTTGCCAAGAGCCAATCCCTGCCGCTGTACCCGACTGTTTCCGACTACAACGAAGACATCGGCGCCTTCGACCCGGCTATTTCCCACTCCATCCTCAACGACCGGGCCTTGAGCGCCGGCACCGTCAAGCAGTTGGTCAAGCTGGCCAAAGAGGGCGGATTCGCCGGCATCAACCTGGACTTCGAGAAGGTCGAACCCAGGAATCGCGCCGCGTTTTGCGCCTTCGTCAAGACCCTGGGCAACGCCCTGCATGCCGGCAACAAGAAGCTGATCATCAGCATACCGCCCAAGCTCAGCGACACCGAGCCTGAGTACCTGCAGGGCTACGACTACAAGGCCCTGGGCGCGGCGGTGGACTACTTCCAGGTGATGACCTACGACCAGGTCGGGCCGGGCTGGAGCAGCGGCGGCTTTCACAATGAAGCCTGGCCCGGCCCCGAATCGGGCTTCGACTGGCAGCAGGCGCTGCTCAGTTACGCCGTTTCCCGAGTCCCGGCGAGCAAGATCCTGGCGGGGCTGCCCGCATACGGCCAGGACTACAGCATCGGCAACCGGGTGCACTGGTCGGCCTATCAGGAAATCATTGCCGAGCACCGGGCAGCCACTCATCGGGATGCCGCTTCTGCGACGCCTTATGCCACCTGGGGCCCGGTCAAGAGCTTCGCCGATGGCGTGGAATGGACCCCGGAACGAGCGCAACCCGTGCTCTGGTACGACGATGCCGCCAGCATCAAGACCAAGACCGCCCTGGTGACCAGGTTGGGCCTGGGCGGCACCAGCGTCTGGGCCATGGGCTATGAAAATGCCGAGTTCTGGGCTGCGCTGCAGTCAGGGCTCAAGGCCAGCAATGAGCTCTTGCCGACCGGGCGGGAGTGACTGGCCGGATGGGCTCTGGAGCTGGCTGCCACAGATTCTGCAGCACGCCTGGGGCCGTGATTCCAGAGCGCTTTTGCGAAACCCGTCTCGACGGGTTTTTTCATGCCCGGCAGAAACAAGCCTCACCGCAGCCTCATCCCGTTCCAGGAGCCTTGTCATGAAACTCGCGGCTGTTCTCGATCAGCTACAAGCACAGTGCCCGAGCTTTACCGGGCGCATCATTGTCGGCACCCATGCCGATTCTGCTTCAGGCGTTGGTGCGCCAATGCCAGTCGCCTATCTGGCGCCCAGCAACGATCTGGCCAGTGCCAGCGCCGGGCAGAACATCATTCGCCAGACCATCCGCGACCGCTTTGACGTGGTCCTGGCGCTTGGCGCCGCCGAGCCTGCAAAAGCGCTGAATCCGCTCCACGACCTGCGCGCCGAAGTCTGGCGTGCCCTGGTCGGCTTCAAGCCCGGCGCCGAGTACAACCCGATCCAATACGACGGCGGTGAACTGGTGTCGTTCGACGCCACCCGCCTGCTCTACCGCCTGCGCTTCTTCGCCGAGTTCCAGCTGGGGCGCAACCTGCCCGGCCAGCCGGCGGAAACCTGGCATGAACGTGAACTCGACGGCTTGCCGTCCTTGACCGGGGTCACGGTGCGGGTCGATGCCATCGATCCGGCGGACCCCAATCTGCAACGCCCAGGGCCCGATGGGCGCCTGGAGCTGACTTTTTCAGGAGAGCTGAAGCAATGAGCAAACGCATCACCGTGCTGCCGGTCGCCGGCCGCGCCGTACCGGACCCGGAAGCGGGCGATCTGCTGCCCGCTTCCGGCCGTGAAGTGTCGGACAGCGCCTGGTGGCGCCGGCGTCTGGCCGATGGCGATATCACTAGCAAAGCCGTGAAAGCGGCGAAATCTCAAGGAGCCAAATAATGGCGATCGGTTTCAGCAATATCCCGGCGGACATCCGTGTGCCGCTGTTCTACGCCGAGATGGACAATTCGGCGGCCAATAGCGCGTCCTCGGCCATGCGTCGTCTGATCGTCGCCCAGGTCAACGACAACCAGGCTGGCGACGATCTCGGCAAACTGGTGCTGGTGTCCAGCGTGGCCCTGGCCAGGAGCATCGGCGGCCAGGGCTCGATGCTCGCTTCGATGTACGAAACCTGGCGCAAGACCGACCCGGTGGGCGAGATCTGGTGCCTGCCGCTGCACAGCACCGAGGGCAGCGTGGCCAAGGCCGAGCTGAAGATCAGCGGTAGCGCCAGCGCCGCCGGCCTGCTCAATCTGTACGTCGGTGGGGTGCGGGTGCAAGCCTCCATCGTCAGCGGCGCCAGTGCCGCACAAGCGGCCAGCGCCCTGGCCTTGAAGGTCAACGCTGCAGTAGATCTGCCGGTGACCGCCACCGCGGCCGAGGGCACTGTGACCCTGAACGCCAAGTGGACCGGCGACAGCGGCAACGACATCAGCCTGCAACTCAATCGCCTGGGCAAGAGCAATGGCGAAGAGACCCCGGCGGGCCTGACCCTGGTGCTGGGCAAGATGGCCGGTGGCACCGGTGTGCCGGATCAGGTCGCGGCGCTGGCCGCCCTGGGCGACGAGCCGTTCGAGTTCATCTGCATGCCCTGGACCGATACCGCCAGCTTGAATGCCTGGCAAACGGTGATGGACGACAACACCGGCCGCTGGTCCTGGGCCAAGCAGCTGTTCGGCCATGTCTACAGCGCCAAGCGCGGCACCGTCGGCACCCTGGTGGCGGCCGGCCAGGCACGCAACGACCAGCACATCACCATCCAGGCCCTGGAAACCGGCGTGCCGCAACCGGTGTGGGTCCAGGCCGCCGCCCTGGCGGCGCGGACTTCGGTGTTCATCTCCGCCGATGCCAGCCGCCCGACCCAGAGCGGCAGCCTGCCGGGCGTCGACCCGGCGCCGGCCAGCGAGCGCTTCACCCTCACCGAGCGCCAGTCGCTGCTGAGCTACGGCATCGCCACCGCCTACTACGAAGGCGGCTACATGCGTATTCAGCGGGCGATCACCACCTACCAGAAGAACGCCTACGGCCAGGCCGACAACTCCTACCTGGACAGCGAAACCATGCACCAGTCGGCGTTCATCGTGCGCCGCCTGCAAAGCGTGATCACCAGCAAATACGGGCGCCACAAGCTGGCTGCCGACGGCACTCGTTTCGGCGCCGGCCAGCCGATCGTTACCCCGAGCACCATTCGCGGTGAGCTGATTGCCCAGTACGCCAAGCTGGAGCTGGAGGGCCATGTGGAGAACGCCGAGCTGTTCGCCGAGCACCTGATCGTCGAGCGCGATGTGCAGGACCCGAGCCGGGTCAACGTGCTGTTCCCGCCGGACTACATCAACGGCCTGCGGGTATTCGCGCTGCTCAACCAATTCCGCCTGCAGTACGACGCGGCGGCCTGAGCCGGACCTGCATCGCTGCGCTTTTTCAGCCCGCCTTGAGCGGGCTTATTTTTTGGGAGAAACAACATGGGTCAACTGATCGCGGGCACCTGCTACGTCAAAGTGGACGGCGCTCAACTGACCATCAGCGGCGGCTGCGAAGCACCACTGATGGCCGTCAAGCGGGAAACCGTGGTTCCGGGCTTCTACAAGGAAACCGACCTCACGCCGTCGTTCAAAGTCACCGCGCTGCACACCCCGGACTTTCCGCTCAAGCAACTGATCGAAGGCGTCGACATGACCGTCACCTGCGAGTTCGCCAACGGCAAGGTCTACGTACTGGCCGGTGCCTACCTGGTGGACGAGCCTATTGCCAAGGGCGACGACGCCAGCATCGAGCTGAACTTCGAAGGGCAGAAGGGGACCTGGCAATGAGCAACACGGTGAAGCTGCAGGTGCCCATCGAGGCCCACGGCGAGCCCCTGGCCGAACTCAGCCTGCGCCGCCCGACGGTGCAGGAAGTGCGAGCGATCAAGGCGCTGCCGTACAAGATCGACAAGAGCGAAGAAGTCAGCCTCGACATGGACGTCGCGGCCAAATACATCGCGGTCTGCGCCGGCATTCCACCGTCCTCGGTGAACCAGCTCGACCTGGTGGACCTCAACGCCCTGAGCTGGGCGGTGGCGAGTTTTTTCATGAGTGCGGCATCGCAGCCATCGCCGACCTGATCGCTGTCGCCTATGACCTGGCCTGGTTCTGGAAGGTTGACCCCGAACAGATGATGGCCAGGCCACTGGATGTGCTCCGCGAATCCCTGGAGCACGCGCAACGGATCAATGCGATGCAGCAGGTGCAGTGATGGCAGATACACAAACCTTAGAGAAGAAGTCGGTGCTGTTGACCGGCCTCGACGAACTGTCACCCAAACTCGTCGCCCTTCAAGGCAAGGTCGACTCGTTCAAGAAAAACCTTGAGCAGACCGGGTTGGGCAAGCTGGATATCAGCGGGCTGTTCAAGGGCGGCAGCCTGATCACCCCGTTTCTGGACGGGATCAAAGCCTGCGATGCGTTCAAGGGCAAACTGGCCGGGGTCGGCGACTCCAGCGCGCCGGCTGATGCGGCCAAAGGCATGAATGTATTCAGTCAGTCGATGGCCAAGGTGTCCTCGGCCATTGATGCCGCCCTGGCGCCGGCGGTGGGGGCGCTGGTGGTCGGTCTGGAGCCCATGCTCAACAGTGTGGGGACGCTGCTCGACGACAACCCGAAGCTGGTCGAAGGACTGGCGATGGGCGCCATCGCCTTCTCGGCGATGCAAACCGCCGTGACCGGAGCAACCCAGGTGCTCGATCTGATGGGCACGGTGGCCAAGGCCAACCCGGTGATGTTGATTGCCATGGGCATTGCACTGGCCGCCGGGGTGATCATTGCCAACTGGACGCCGATCTCGGCCTTTTTCGTCAGCCTCTGGGAAGGTGTGCAGAGCTTCGCGGCGCAGGCGATGGAGGTGCTCAGTACTCTGTTTGGCTGGACGCCCCTGGGCATGCTGATTGGCAACTGGGGGGCGATCACGGCGTTCTTTGCCGGGCTCTGGGACAGTATCCAGGTGATGACGGCTTCGATCGTCGGCTTCCTCAAGGAGGTGTTCTCCTGGTCGCCTCTGGGACTGATCATCGATAACTGGGCTGGGTTGACGGGGTTATTCGCCTCTATCTGGGAATCCCTCAAGGCCTTGACAGTGCCGGCGATGGCCTTTCTAAAAGGCCTGTTCGACTGGGTGCCGATGGACATGATCTCCAGGAGCTGGGGGGCAGTCACCGGCTTCTTCGCGTCGATCTGGGCGGGGCTGCAACCGGGTATCGACGGGGTCAAGAAAGTCCTGCAAACGCTATTCGACTTCTCTCCGCTGGTGGTTCTTTACAACAACTGGGGCGCGGTTACGGGCTTTTTCAGTTCGATCTGGGCCGAGCTGCAACCGGGTATCGACTCGATCAGGAAGGCCATCGAGGCCCTGTTCGACTGGTCGCCGATGGAGCTGATCATGACCAACTGGGCGCCCATCGCCGATTGGTTTTCCGGGCTGTGGAGCAAGCTTCAAGAGCTGATGGTGCCGATCAAGGAGCTGTTCGAGAGCGGCTTCGGCGGGCTGATTGCCACTGTCACCGCCAAGGTCGAAGGCTTTACCGAGGCGCAAAAGCAGATCAATGCCGAGGGTAAAGGCGGGCTGGCATCACCCTTTGCCGCGACCCGGGGCAGCTCGCTGACCCAGGGCTCCAGTGCGCTGATCCAGCAGAACGCCGCGAACAACCGCACCCAACTCGAAGGCGGTTTGACCCTGCGCTTCGAAAACGCCCCGGCTGGCCTGCGCGCCGAGCAGGCCACGACCAATCAACCGGGTTTGAACATCGCTTCGACCCTGGGCTATCGCTCACTGTCCCTAGGAGGTTCCCATGGCGGATAACTGGCGTGATCGTGTGTTGCCCGCATCCTTTCGCGGCGTGCCCTTCTGGGTCGACCAGGCGAAAACCCCGGTGGGGCAAAAAGGCCAGTTGCATGAGTACCCGCAGCGCGACCAGCCGTTTTTCGAGGGCCTTGGCCAGCAAGCGAAAGTCCATGACCTGACGGCTTTTATTGTCGGTGCCGATTGCCTGGAGCAGCGTGACCAACTGCTTAAGGCCCTGGAGCAGGGCAGTGGCGAGCTGGTTCACCCCTGGCTTGGACGGATGCAGGTCAAGGTTGGCGAGTGCGAGATGACCCAGAGCCGCCAGGATGGTGGCCTGGTGACCTTCAGCCTGAAGTTCTACCCGGACCAGCCGCTGCGCTTTCCTTCGGCGGTGGTCAACACCCAGCAGCAGGTGCTGGTGGCCAGCGATACCCTGCTGGGTTCGGCGGTGCTGCGGTTCGAGTTCGCCACCCAGCTGATCAAGCAGGCGCGGATCGGCGTGGATTCGCTGCGCAAGGGATTGACCGAGGTGTACGCGGTCATCGAACACGAGTTCAAGCCGCTGATCGAGTTCTATGGCGACCTCAACACCCTGGTCAAGGCGGTCAAGGAAATACCCAAGGAGCTGAGCACGGAGTTCACGGGGTTGCTGGAGGATGTACGCGGGCTCAAGGATTTTGCCCGCACCGGCTATCGGCAGATGCTCGCCGATATTTCCCAGCGGGTGGAGGCGGCCAGGCGCATCGATGCGCCCAAGCTGACCACCGGCAAGGACACCACCGCGGCGGCCGAGGCGGTAGCGAACCTGGTCCAGGATGTGTTGCTGGTGCAGATCGCCCGGTTGGTGTCGGCCTTGCCGGTGGCCACCCCGGTGGTCAAGCTCAAGAGTACGCCGCCCCTGGCGCAGCAGGCCAGCCAGCCGGTGCAGCGCCTGGAGGTGCCGGTGGCCGACGATGTACTGGCCCTGCGTGACCAGCTCAACGAAGTGATCTGGCAAGCCGCGCTCAAGGCCGACCCGATGCATTACCAGGCGCTCAACACCCTGCGCCAGCAACTGCAGGGCCACCTCAATGCAGTGGCTTCGTCCGGGGTACGGCTGGTCAGCCTCAGCCCCAAAAGCAGCATGCCGGCGCTGGTCCTGGCTTATGAGCGGTTTGCCGATGCGACGCGTGTCGGTGAAGTGGTACAGCGCAACCGGGTGGCCCATCCGGGCTTCCTGCCGCCGGCCGATCTGCAGATTGCGCGGGAGTGACCCATGGACGAACTGGCAAATATCGTCACCCTGACGGTGGACGGGCTGGACTACAGCGGCTGGAAAAGCGTGGAGATCACGGCGGACCTGGAGCGCCAGTTCCGCACCTTCAGCCTCAACATCACCTGGCAATGGCCGGGGCAGGATGGGCAGGTGCGGATCCGCCCGGGCGCTCGCTGCCAGGTGCGCATCGGCTGCGACCTGGTGCTCACCGGGCATGTCTACAAGGCGCCGGTCAGTTATGACGGCAGGCAGATCAGCCTGAGCATCCAGGGCAGCTCCCTGACCCAGGATCTGGTGGATTGCGCGGCCATCAACCGGCCGAGCCAGTGGCGCCAGCAGGATGTGCTGAGCATCGTCCGCGCCCTGGCCGGCTCCTACGGGGTCGGGGTGCGTAGCGAGATCGCCGCCACCAGCAAGCTGCACACCCATAGCATCGTGCCGGGGGAGACGGTGTTCGCCTCCATCGACCGCTTGCTGACCCTGTACCGGGTGTTCTCCACCGATGACACTGACGGCTATCTGCTGCTGGCGGCGCCGGGTAGTGGCGGGCGTGCCAGCGACGCCCTGGAGCTGGGCAAGAACATTCTTTCGGCCAACGCTCCCATGGATTTTTCCGCGGTGTTTTCCGAGTACCGGGTGATCGGCCAGCACAAGGGTAGCGACCAGAGCAGCGGGGTGGCGGTCAGCGAAGTGTCCGGCCAGTCCTGCGATGCCGGCGCTGCGCGCAAGCGGGTGACGGTGATCAGCGAGGCGGCGCAACTGAGTGCGGAACTGGCTCAGCAGCGGGCTGACTGGGAGTGCGGCACCCGTACCGGCAAGGCGCTGACCACCACCTATCAGGTGCAGGGCTGGCGCCAGAGCAATGGTGATTTGTGGCGACACAACACGTTGGTGCGGGTCATCGACCCGGTGCTGGGTTTCGACCAGGACATGCTGATCTCCAAGGTCACCTGGTCGCTGTCCGACCAGGGCTCCATCACCACCTTGCAGGTGGCGCCGCCGCAGACCTTCGATGCCAACCCGACACCCGCAAAAAACTGAAACCTGCGCCCAACCGCAGGAGCCGGCTGGCCGGCTAAGGCACCCGGCACGAAACCGCGCAATCCCTGTTCGCCGGCAAGCCGGCTCTTCTCCCCCCCAAGGAACCCAGCATGAGCCTACTGACACGCCTGTTGGCGCGGGGCACCGTGGTGCTCGCCCATTCGGCCAACAAATTGCAATCGCTGCAAATGCGCCTCACCGCCGGCGAGGTCAACGACGACATGGAGCATTTCGAGCCTTACGGTTTTACCAGCAACCCCCTGGCCGGCGCCGAGGGCATCGCCACCTTCCTCGGCGGCGATCGCTCCCATGGAGTGGTGCTGGTGGTGGCCGACCGGCGCTATCGCCTCAAGGCCCTGGCCGCCGGTGAAGTGGCGATCTACACCGACGAGGGCGACAAGATTCACTTCAAGCGCGGGCGGGTCATCGACATCGACACCGCCACCTTGAATATCCGCGCCAGCAGCGGCGTCATCATCGACAGCCCGACCCTGAGCATGAGCGGCAAGATCGTCTCCCAGGGCGATCAGGTCGCCGCCGGCATCAGCCAGATCAACCACGTCCACAGCGGCGTGCAACCCGGCCCGGGGCAGACCGGCGTGTCGGTGGGAGGTTAAGCATGTTCGCCACTTATGACCTGAAGAACGCCCTGACCCGGGCCGTGGAAATCAGCCTGTTCACCTGGCGCCGCGCCGCCGATGACGACGCCCTGGATGACGACCAGCGCTACGGCTGGTGGGGCGACAGTTTTCCCAGCGTGGCCGACGACCGTATCGGCTCGCGGCTGTGGCTGTTGCGCCGGGTCAAGCTGAGCCGGCAGACCCAGCTCGATGCCGAGTTCTATGCCCGCGAGGCCCTGCAGTGGCTGATCGACGATGGCCACTGCAACGCCGTGGAGATCATGACCGAGCGCCTCGATGCCCAGCGCCTGAACCTGCGCACTGTGCTGATCCTGGCCGACGGTGAGCGCCTGGACATCAACCCCATTCACAGTTGGCAGGTGACCTATGCCGTTTGAAACCCCTTCGCTGCCGGTGCTGATTCAGCGCACCCAAAGCGACCTGGCCAGCGATTCGCTGCGCCAGTCCGATGCCCAAGTGCTGGCCCGCACCCTGAGCGGTGCCGCCTTTGGCCTGTATGGCTACCTGGATTGGATCGCCGAGCAGATCCTTCCGGACAAGGCCGATGAGTCGACCCTGGAGCGCATCGCCGCGCTGCGTCTGAACCAGCCACGCAAGGCGGCCCAGGCGGCCAGTGGCAGCGTCAGTTTCAACGCGGCAGCCGGTGCCGTGCTGGATCTCGGCACCCTGTTGCAAAGCAGCGACGGTCGCAGCTACACAGTGACCGCCGCGCGAACCACCAGCGCAGGCCTCAACAGCACCACGATCCAGGCCGTCGACGGCGGTACCCTGGGCAATGCCGATGCCGGCCTGGAGCTGACCGCGGTGCAGCCGGTACAGGGCATCAGCAACTCGTTCACCGTCCTGGCCCCGGGCCTGAGCGGTGGCGTGGCCCGGGAAAGCCTCGAATCCCTGCGCTCGCGGGTGATCCGTTCCTATCGGATCATTCCCCATGGCGGCTCGGCGGACGACTACGAAACCTGGGCCATGGAGTGCCCGGGCATCACCCGCGCCTGGGGCCGGCGCAATTACCTGGGGCCGGGCACCGTGGGCCTGTTCGTCATGCGTGATGACGACCTGCAGCCGTTTCCCAATGCCGAGCAGCTGGCTCGGGTTCTGGCCTATATCGAGCCCTTGCGCCCGGTAACCGCCGAGGTGCATGTGCTGGCGCCAGTGATACAGCCGGTGATCTACCAGGTGCGCCTGACCCCCGACACCAGTGCGGTGCGGGCCGCGGTCGAGGACCAACTGCGCGACCTGCACAGCCGCGAGGCCGGCCTGGGAGAAACCCTGCTCTTGAGCCACATCCGCGAGGCCATCAGCAGCGCCACCGGTGAACAGGATCACCGCCTGCTGGCGCCGCTGGCCGATGTGCCGGCAAGCAGCAACCAACTGCTGGTATTTGGAGGTTGCCAATGGCTGCAATAAGAAGCGCCGCCCAGTACCAGGGCCAGCTGCGCAGCCTGCTGCCCAGCGGCCCGGCCTGGGACCCGGAACGGGTGCCGGAGCTTGAACGGGTGTTGCAGGGCATCTCCCAGGAGCTGGCGCGCATCGACGCCCGGGCCGTGGACCTGCAAAACGAAATGGACCCGGCCAGCGTCAGCGAACTGGTGACGGATTGGGAAAAGGTCATGGACCTGCCCGACCCCTGCCTGGGGCTGACCCCGCTGTTCGAAGACCGGCGCCTGGCCGTGCGCCGTCGTCTGTTGGCGGTGGGCAGCCAGCGCGCCGCCTACTTCGTCGAAATCGCCCGCAGCCAGGGCTATCCCAATGCCAGCGTCACTGAGCTGAGTACCCCGCGCATGGGCCGCTCACGCTTTGGTCACGCGCATTTCGGCACCTGGCGGGCGAACTTCATGTGGACCCTCAATACCGGCGGCCGCCTGCAACTGGGCCGGCGCTTCGGCGCCAGCTATTGGGGCGAACGTTTTGGCATGAACCCGGGCAGCGCCCTGGAGTGCCTTATCCATCGCAGTACACCGGCGCATACACAGGTGTACATCAACTATGACTAGAGAAGACAAGAACAAGTGGATTATCCGAAAAGTGTTCCCAGCGTAGGGCTGGTGAACGGGAAGTTTGTCGACGAGAACCCGGTGACCGGGCAAGTCGGCTCACTGATTTCCTCTGAGTGGGGAAACGCGGTTACCGACGAATTGCTCAACGTGATTCGTGCGGGAGGGGAAGAGCCGGCCGAGGCCGAGCATGACCAGTTGCTGGCGGCGATCAAGGCGATCGTGCGTGATTCGATCCCACCGGAGAAGATCCGCACCACCCTGGCCGAGTACGGGATCACCGATGCCTATACCAAGTCGGTGACCTATACCAAGGCGGAGATCGAGGCGCTGCTGAAGAACATGTCGGCGTTGCCGGTGGGGGCGATGGTACCGTTTCCCAAGGGTACGGTGCCGGCTGGGTTTCTGGAGGTGGATGGCAGTGTGCAGAGTGCTGCGACCTATCCGGACCTGGCGGCTTATCTGGGGACTATATTCAATACCGGGGGTGAGGGGGCGGGTAACTTCCGCTTGCCTGAGTCGCGAGGTGAATTCCTGCGGGGCTGGGATCATGGACGTGGGGTGGATGTTGGGCGGGCGCTTGGGTCATATCAAGCCCATGCAGTAGGCAGTCACCAACACCCTATGAATTATTGGGCTTGGCGAGATGGTACGGGAACAGGCACCCACAACTACGCAAAACCCTGGGGCGATGCAGGAATTACTGGAGTAAAGGATCCTGGCACCGGGGCGAACGCGGGGGATTCTGAAACCCGGCCGCGCAACTTGGCTGTCATGTGGTGCATCAAGGCTTGGAATGCCCCCGTCAACCAGGGGAATATCGACATTTCCGGTCTGGCTGCAAACGTTTCAGCGTTAGAGGCCCGACCTCGGGGCTTGGGTGATGGACAGGCCTGGCAGAATGTTACGGCCAGTCGCGTTTCAGGCACTGTCTACACCAATACTACGGGGCGCCCGATTCAAGTTCAGGCATCTATTACGACCGGTGCGGTTACTGCAACTTGCGGTGGTGTGGCCGTGGCAACTTCCGCCTATCACGCATCGTTCGTGGTGCCGGTCGGAGCAACTTACTCAGTAACTTTTGGTAGTCCAGTCAATCCAGTTTGGTCGGAGTTACGTGCATGAAGTATTTCCATAATCCCGAGACAAACCGTGTCCATGCTTACGATGACGATGCCCCCGCGCATTTTATATCCAGCCAGTTGATCCCGATGTCCGAAGAGGAAGTTCGGCTCCACATAGAAAGTGCGACGGCGCCGTTACCTGTATCGGTAGGAGAGCGTGTCTGGCGTGATTCAGCACTGGATTCGGTGAGGTGGTTGCGTGAGCGGCACCGTGATCAGTTGGAGATCGAAGTACCTACAACGCTTGCCAGTGCACAGTTCAAGCAACTGCTTGTGTACATGCAGGCCTTGCGTGACTGGCCGCAATCGCCGCACTTCCCCGATTCTCAGTACCGCCCTGTCGCGCCATCCTGGGTTACTGAACAAACTGAATAAACGCCCCGTACCGCCGGGGCGTTTTCTTATCCGACCTTCAAACACTGACCATGCCAATAACCGAAGAACAACTGCTGCAAATCATGCCTAACGCCCGCCGCCAAGCGGGCGTTTTTGTTTCTCCACTCAACACCGCCATGGCCAAGCGGCAGATCGATACGCCGAAGCGCCAGGCGGCCTTTCTGGCTCAGATCGGACACGAATCCGGGCAGCTGCAATACGTACGCGAACTGGGCAGTGATCAATACCTGAGCAAGTACGACACGGGCTCTCTCGCCGCGCGCCTGGGCAATACCCCCGAGGCGGATGGCGACGGCCAGCGGTATCGCGGGCGCGGGCTGATCCAGATCACCGGGCGCAGCAACTATCACCAGTGCAGCCTCGGGCTGTTTGGCGATGAGCGCCTGCTGGAGTTGCCGGAGCTGCTGGAGCAAGCGCAATGGGCCGCCGAGTCGGCGGCCTGGTTCTGGGAGCGCGGTGGGCTCAATGCCCTGGCTGATCGCGATGAGTTCAACAGCATTACCCGGCGGATCAATGGGGGCCTGAATGGCTTGCAGGACCGCCTGCAACTCTGGGCCAGGGCGCGGGCGGTGCTGTGTTCGCCGGTGGTGTGAGGGCTGCCGTCTGAAGGTCCTGCGGACCTTTTCGCAGCCTGCGGCAGCGGCTACAGGTTTTTTTGGCAGGCTGGGTGATTCATTTCCTGCCCGCCTCAGGAGGGCTTGATGAATATCCGTAGCTGGCTGGCCATCGCTGTGGCGGCCGGGTTGCTTTATGCACTCGGCTACGTCAGCGGTGCCGGCAGTGAGCGCAGTAACAACCAACGCCTCGATGAGGCTCGTCTCAAACAATCCTTTGAACAAGGCCGGGCCCTGGGCACGGTCAGGGAAAAGGTGGTGGTCGAGTACGTCGACCGTATCGTCAAGGTCTATCAGGCGGGCGCCACCATCACCAAGGAGGTTCCTGTCTATGTTTCGAAAGCGGCTGATAGATCCTGCGTTGTGCCTGCTGGTTTTGTCCGGGTGCACGACGCCGGCGCCGCCAACCTGCCCGTGGCCGGAGGCCCCAGCGTCACTGATGGCGCCGCCTCGGGCCTTGCACTCTCTACCGTCGCCGCCAGCGTCGTCGACAACTACAGCGAATGCCACGCCAATGCCGAGCAATTGAAGGCGTTGCAGCAGTGGGTGCGCGAATCCCAGGCTGTGCTGGGGGGCGCTTCGACAGCCGAGCAACGGCACTGAAATCAGTACAAAGCCTCGACGCTCTCTTGGAGTAGGGGGGTAGCAGTCAGGGGATAATCAAATGGATGTACCGATGCTAAAAGAATGCAGATGCGGTCATTGCAAGCGACTTCTTGCCCGAGTGGGTGAGTTCACCGAGCTCCAGATCAAGTGTTCTCGATGTGGCACCTTGAATCATGTGAAGGCCTCGAGCCTCGAGCAATCGCCTCTGAGCGGCATGAGAGCGGAATTTTCCGCAACCCATCATTCGACTCAATAGGTAACTACATGGCTTGGATTCGATACGACTTTACTGACAACGGTTCTTCTGTGCTGCCAGCGCGCTACTACATGGCGCCCAACCAGTACCTTCAGTCCCCTAACAAGCGCTTCAAGCTGCTCTTTCAGGCAGATGGCAACCTCGCGCTCTATGACGGTGCTCAATTGGCATGGGTCGCTGACCAGAACACCCCGTTCACGAATGTGAGTAAGGGCAATAAAAAAGACCCAATGATGGTCTTCATGAATTACGGCTTCGTCCTTGACGACCCGCTGCGTGGCCGGATCTGGTCGACGACCCCAAGCGATCCCACCATGGGTTCTCGTGAAGATGCTTCGCTGCGCGCGTTCACCCAGGTTCAGGATGACGGGAACATCGTAACCGTCGACACCATTCCTCACTGGTATGCGCCCAACGGGCGAGTGTTTACCCCGGCAGTCGGGGCCGCAATGATCATCGGCGGTACTACTGAACTGGTACCGGGGCAGTTCTACAGCGCTGGTGAGCACTCCTTGGTTTTCCAGGGTGATGGCAACCTGGTGGTTTACGGTCCGAATTCCAGTGTTATCTGGGCGACTTACACCCAGAACAAAGGAGGCGTGCGATGCGTCATGCAGGAAGACGGTAACCTGGTGATCTACGCAGCGAACAATGGCGTCGTGTGGCAAAGCGGTACTGGTGGTCACCCTGGCGCAACTATCCGCCTGCAGGCGAACGGCAGCTTCACCATCGTAACAGAGCGGCCGGTCTGGGCTCGTTTCGGGTACACCCCAACCATCAAGCCTCCGCGTGTCTTCTATCCCGACCACAAGTGGAAAACCGGTAGCTACACCTGGAACAACGTGTTCTAAAAAACCGCAAGGAGCTCCGCGATCAGGCGGGGCTCCTTGCATATTGTTTCTTTAGCAGCCATTCAGGGAGCGCGGGCGAGCAAGCTCAGATGTCGATGCCATACCCGGCGTTCATATCGGCGGGGCCAGGCATTCGGGCAAGCCGCATCAGCTTAGTTGCCGAGGCCGCAGCTACTGACGAGCTGGACTTCCTCGCCCGAGCCGTGATCCTGAGTCGTTCGGTTTCATGATGGCTTGTCACTTGCACGCCACCTCGCCTGGTGTACGGTAAGCACACGCCAGCCCCATCAGGAGAGGATTGTGAAAGAAATCACCCAGCTTGCCGCTGAACTCGGCAGGCGTTTGCAGGTTCTGAATGCCCACGTCACCACCGCGGAGTCCTGCACCGGGGGAGGCATCGCCGAGGCGATCACGCGGATCCCTGGCAGTTCGGCCTGGTTCGAGGCCGGTTATGTCACCTATTCCAATCGCCAGAAGACCCTGCAATTGAATGTGCCGGCCGATTTGTTCAATTCGGTCGGCGCTGTCAGTCGTGAAGTGGTCGAGGCCATGGTCCGGGGGGCACAGGCCAGGAGTCATGCGCATTTTGCCGTGGCGGTCAGCGGTATCGCCGGGCCGGATGGCGGTTCTGCGCAGAAGCCTGTGGGCACTGTGTGGCTGGCCTGGGGGGCGGGAGAGACGCTGACCACCGAGTGCCGGCACTTTCCGGGGAATCGCGATGAGGTCCGCCGACAAACGGTGAAGGCCGCGCTAGAGGGGTTGCTGCAACATGCTGCGGCAGAAATCGCAAATCAGGGGTAGGCGATCCTCGAGCGCTGTGGAATAATACTGGCTACTTATACAGGTGTTGGCCGTCAGGCCTTATTGATTACGTGAGGACTTTAATGGACGACAACAAGAAGAAAGCCTTGGCTGCGGCCCTGGGTCAGATCGAACGTCAATTCGGCAAGGGTGCCGTAATGCGTATGGGCGATCACGACCGTCAGGCGATCCCGGCCATTTCCACCGGCTCTCTGGGTCTGGACATTGCTCTGGGCATTGGCGGTCTGCCAAAAGGCCGTATCGTTGAAATCTACGGCCCTGAGTCGTCCGGTAAAACTACCCTGACTCTGTCGGTTATTGCCCAGGCGCAGAAAGCTGGTGCCACTTGTGCGTTCGTCGATGCCGAGCACGCACTGGATCCGGAATACGCCGGCAAGCTGGGTGTGAATGTTGACGACCTGCTGGTTTCCCAGCCGGACACCGGCGAACAGGCCCTGGAAATCACCGACATGCTGGTGCGTTCCAACGCGGTTGACGTGATCATCGTCGACTCCGTGGCGGCCCTGGTACCCAAGGCTGAAATCGAAGGCGAAATGGGCGACATGCACGTGGGCCTGCAAGCCCGCCTGATGTCCCAGGCGCTGCGCAAAATCACCGGTAACATCAAGAACGCCAACTGCCTGGTGATCTTCATTAACCAGATCCGCATGAAGATCGGCGTGATGTTCGGTAGCCCGGAAACCACCACCGGTGGTAACGCGCTGAAGTTCTACGCTTCGGTCCGTCTGGACATCCGCCGTACCGGCGCGGTGAAGGAAGGCGACGAAGTGGTGGGCAGCGAAACCCGGGTCAAGATCGTCAAGAACAAGGTGGCTCCGCCGTTCCGTCAGGCCGAGTTCCAGATTCTTTACGGCAAGGGCATCTACCTCAACGGTGAAATCATCGATTTGGGCGTGCTGCACGGCTTCCTGGAGAAATCCGGTGCCTGGTACAGCTACCAGGGCAACAAGATCGGTCAGGGCAAGGCCAACTCGGCCAAGTTCCTGCAGGACAACCCGGAAATCGGCAACGCGCTGGAGAAGCAGATCCGTGAAAAACTGCTGACTGCATCGCCAGACGTCAAAGCCAACCCGGTCAAAGAGACCGAAGACGATATGGCCGACGCTGATATCTGATTGATCCAATGACCGCCGTACTCGATACCCTCGTCGCGGTGCGGCGAACCGCAATGGACCTGCTCGCAAGACGCGAGTACGGTCGTGTCGAGCTGACGCGTAAACTGCGTCAGCGCGGCGCCCCTCCTGAAATGATCGAAGCAGCCCTTGACCGTTTGACGGAAGAAGGCCTGCTATCCGAATCCCGTTATCTCGAAAGCTTTGTGTCCTATCGTGCACGGTCCGGTTACGGGCCCATGCGTATTCGCGAAGAACTGGGCCAGCGCGGCTTGCAGCGCAGCGATATTGATCTTGCGCTGCGCGAGTGCGGTATCGATTGGCAGGAGCAATTGCGTGACGTCTGGCAGCGCAAGTTTGCTGGGCGGTTTCCTGTAGATGCTCGAGAGCGTGCCAAGCAAGGGCGTTTCCTCAGTTATCGCGGGTATTCCATGGACATGATCAGCCGCTTGTTGAGTGGCCGAGGCATGGACGACTGAAGCCGTACCCGCTGCATAACGCAGCGGGCTAGGGCTGGGGTCAGTTGGCTTTGCTGGTTTCTCGTGCCCGTTGCGTTGTTTGGGGCTGAGGCCTAGCCCAGTTTTCCGGCAGGTTGATGAAGTCGATCAGCTCGCGCAGGCGACCGTTGTCGCGAGCATTGAAGGCGAATGACAGCCGCGCCAGATGGCTGAACTGCACTTCATCGTGTTCCTCCCCGCTGTAGGCATGCTGTTGAAACTGACCACTCAGGCACAGGTCGGCGAATGCTGTCTGCATCTGCTCCAGCGCCTGCTCATTGAGGTTGTAGTTCATGCGGATGACGAACTGCTGCTTGAGCCAGCGGCTGGAGTGGAAGTTGGCATAGAACTGCTGGATTTCCTGCACCGCTTCTTCAGTGCTGTGCACCAGGCGCACCAGCTTCATGTCACTGGGCAGAATGTAGCGATTGGCTTCCAGTTGGTTGTGGATGAAGTCCAGGGCGCCTTGCCAGAACTGTCCACCCGGCATGTCCAGCAGTACCACGGGTACCAGCGGGCTTTTGCCGGTCTGAATCAGGGTCAGTACTTCCAGGGCTTCATCAAGGGTGCCAAAGCCGCCAGGGCAAAGCACCAGTGCGTCGGCTTCCTTGACGAAGAACAGCTTGCGGGTGAAGAAAAAGTGGAACGACAGCAGGTTCTCCGTACCGCCAACGGTGGGGTTGGCATGCTGCTCGAAAGGCAGGGTGATGTTGAACCCCAAGCTGTGCTCCAGGCCTGCACCATCGTGGGCGGCGGCCATGATGCCCCCGCCGGCCCCGGTAATGACCATCAGATCCGAGCGGGCCAGGGCCGCGCCCAGCTCTCGGGCCATGGCGTATAGCGGGTGTTCACTGGGGGTGCGTGCCGAGCCGAAGACCGTCACTTTGCGTCGGCCCTTGAACTGTTCCAGGACGCGGAAGGCGTGCTCCAGTTCGCGCAGGGCCTGCAGGGTTATCTTGGCATTCCAGCGATTGAGGTCATCCTCGGCCATGCGCAGGACGGTGAGCACCATGTCGCGGTAAAGAGGAAGATTCGGGCTGTTGGGGGCTATCTGGTTGAGTTGCGCTTCGACCTGGTTCGTCAGGTCGACACCGTTGCTCTGAAAATGACGACTTAACAGGTCATTCGATTGGTAAGGCATTCAGCTTCTCCTTCTGCACAGAACCTTGCGCACGATCGAGATATTCGAATGTGCCACGACACTGCCTGTGTCGCTGCCTGCTCGCCCAGCGAATGAGCGAATTTCCGGACCCGATCACAGCTGACAATCGCTGGGCAGTGTTGGGGTCATCCACAGAGGTTCTGCTTTCCTTTATTTGAGAACATTTGCACAGCAAGACGCACAAGGACAGCCTCCTCAACCGTCCGCAAGCCGTTTCGGACATGGCTTGATCATGTGCCCATAAAGTCTTGGCTGGCAACCGCTTGTTCGCGGTTTTCCCCAGGCTGGCACCGCTGGTCAGGAGGGGCGGCAAGGGATGACGGCTCTGATTTACTAAGGTGCAGCGTCTGGCGCAGGAGCAGGGGCCGGAGAGAAGCAAGCGGGTTCTGGGCCATGCAGGACCAGAGCAGGGAGGCAGGGGATGACCATTGTCACGCTGGAGATTGATCCGCAGTTGTATCAGCTGCTGCAAGCCGCTGCCGCTGACCATCAAATAAGCCTGGAGGAAGAGTGCCGGCGCCGATTGGCAGCACAGGAGCGGCCATCGCGATACCTACAAGCCCTGGTCGCCGAACTGCGCGCCGATGATCAGCAGCGGCGCGCCGCTCGTTCGTGATTACTTTTTCTTGGGCGTGCTTTGCGCCGGGCAATCCGACTCCTGAAAGCGCGCCGACGCCACCGGGCGATTGGTGCGGTTTTCAGTGAACTCGTAACGCATGATGGCGCCTTTGGCCATCAGCTTGCGGTAGTTGGGGTTGCGGCAGACGCTTGCCCCAAGTTGCAGGTAGACCGCCTTGGGATTGGCGCGCATCTGCTCGGCATGGCCAGACTGCACGCTGAGGTGGTTGATCAGTTCCTTGCCTTCAACGGTATAGCCCTGGTCGAGAATGTTCTCGTTGATTTCCCGAGGAGTGCCGACGTTGCTTTCCGCAGCGACCTTCTCCAGCATTTTGCCCAGTTCGAATTCTTGCAGGGACGCAGCTTGGGCACCCAGGGGCAGGGCCAGCAGAAGGGCGACGGTAGGAATGGTAAAGCGCAACATGAAACTCTCCTGGTGCAGTGACTGATGCTTCGACCAGCCACTCGACTGTGCGTTCAGTGGCGACGAATTATAGGGGGAGAGGCCGCAGGGCGGTACAGGTTTGAACAGATAGCTCTGATAAACTTGTCCGACTTTTTACCCTCTTGAGTGTTTGTCGTGTTGATTTCTGTTTCTTGCTGGCATGTCCTGCGATGAGTCATGCGGTTTCCCGTCTACGTGATCTGCGGATGGCGCGCGTGGCCAAGCCCTTTTTCGCACGCGGCTCACGGGCTGAACGCTGCCCCCGCTGCCGAGTGATTCCCAGCCATTGCCTGTGTGCCTGGCGACCGAAAGTCGTTGCCCGGTCAGCCATGTGCCTGGTGATGCACGACGTCGAACCGCTCAAGCCGAGCAATACCGGTTGGCTGATTGCCGATGTAATCGGCGACACAACGGCGTTCAGCTGGTCGCGTACTGAGGTCGACCCGCAACTGCTGGCGTTGCTGGCCGACCCGCAGTGGCAGCCCTATATCGTATTTCCGGGCGAGTTCGTCGCGCCCGAACGAGTGGTCAGCGAAGTCAGGCAGGAGGAGGGCAAGCGGCCGCTGTTCATTCTGCTGGACGCTACCTGGAGCGAGGCGCGCAAGATGTTCCGCAAGAGCCCTTACCTGGAGCACTTGCCGGTTCTCAGCCTGTCCCCGGAGAAGCTCTCGCGCTACAAGCTGCGTCGCTCCAAGCGTGATGATCACTTCTGTACCGCTGAAGTGGCGGCGTTATGCCTGGAACTGGCCGGCGATGAGCAGGTCAGCCAGGTACTGGATGCCTACCTCGATGTGTTCAGCACCCATTACCTGTCAGCGAAGTTCCAGAAGGCCATCGATCCGGATGACGATGTGCATGCCCGGCTCAAGCCCTTTGTGTAGTCGTGCTGGAATGAGGTTTTTGTGGCCATAGCTGGGCTACCAGCATGCCGCTGAGCATCAGCGCGCAGCCGAAGTAGCCGCGGGCCTGCAGCGACTCATCCAGCAACCAGGCCCCGGCAATGGCGGCAAATACCGCTTCCAGGGACAGAATGATTGCCGCGTGAGAGGCGATTGCGTCCTTTTGGGCAATCACCTGCAAGGTGTAGCCGATACCGACGGCCACCACCCCGCCATAGAGAATGGCCGGCCCGGCGCCGACAATCGCTTCCCAGCGAAGCGGTTCCAGGCACAACGCCAGGATCAGGCTGACCACCGCGCAGGTCGCAAATTGCAGGAACGCCAGGCGAATCGGGTCATGACGGCCGGCGAAAACCCCCACCAGAATCACGTGCCCACCCCAGACGAAGGCGCCAATCAACTGCAGCCAGTCTCCCGAGGCAACGTGGAAGCTTTCGCTGACGCTCAGCAGGAACATGCCCACCACCGCCAGCACGGCGCCGAGCCAGGTACCCAAACCAGTCTTGTGGCCAATCAGCAGCCCCAGAAGCGGCACTACAATGACATAGAGCCCGGTGATGAAACCTGCATTGGTGACGGTGGTGAACATCAGCCCCACCTGTTGCAGATTGATGCCCAGGGCCAGGGCCAGCCCCATGAGTACGCCGCCCAGTAGCAGCCCACGATTGAGCAAGGGTTCGGGCTGACGATCCGTGGGTGTTTTACGCAGCACCAGCGGCAAGAGGCAGAGTGAGCCCAGGGCGAAGCGCAGGCCGGAATAAAGGAAGGGGCCGATATGATTCATACCGGAAGTTTGTGCGACAAACGCCGAGCCCCAGATCACCGCGGTAATCAGCATCAGGACATCGGCACGCAAGGCTTGGCTGCGCATGATGGCTCTCTTATTAGTTAGCCAGCTAAGATGCCGCAAAGCTTCACGCTTGACCACCCTGGCTTGGCTGGGCATGCTTGGCGCCGATTAGGGCGCCGGCGCTGTTTGAACCACTGTTTTGCTCAGGCTTTTCGCGGCGTTCGTGCTCTTTGGGTGCGGTATTCTGGCGTGCCTCCGTGTTGCTTTGGTGAGGGCTGAATGCATCAGTCCTGCCATGAAAAACAGGATCATTTGAAAAATGGCCACATACGAAATCCTGATTGCCGATGATCACCCGCTTTTTCGCAGTGCACTGCATCAAGCTGTCACCTTGGGCCTGGGCCCCGATGTGCGTCTGGTGGAAGTGGCAAGCATTGCCGAACTGGAAGTGCGACTCACCGAAAAATCCGACTGGGATCTGGTCCTGCTGGACCTGAACATGCCCGGTGCCTACGGTTTTTCCGGTCTGGTGCTGTTGCGCGGGCAGTACCCGCAAATTCCGGTGGTGATGGTTTCGGCGCAGGAAGAAGCCTCCGTCATGGTGCGCTCCCGAGAGTTCGGCGCCAGCGGTTTCATTCCCAAGTCCAGTTCCCTGGAAGTCATCCAGCAGGCCGTGCGCAGTGTGCTCGACGGTGATGTCTGGTGGCCGCCCCAGGCGTTTGAAGAGGTCAGTGTCTCAGCCGAAGCCAAGGCCGCCAGCGAAGGCCTGGCTAGCCTGACGCCCCAGCAGTTCCGGGTTCTGACCATGGTCTGCGAAGGGTTGCTGAACAAGCAGATTGCCTACGAGCTGAGCGTATCGGAAGCCACGATCAAGGCCCACGTGACGGCGATCTTCCGCAAGCTCGGGGTGCGTACCCGGACCCAGGCAGCGTTGCTCTTGCAACAACTTGAGTCAATTTCCAGTCATTAACCGGCTGTTTGTTCACGCTTTTTTGACTTTGGTTGAACTAGCTTCCCCACTTCTTTTTCTTCAGTTGCCCAGCTTATGTCGCCTTTCAAAGGTCAAACCGGTCTTAAACGTATCCTTAACGCCGCCGGCTATTCGTTCGATGGCTTGCGCGCGGCGTTCACTGGCGAGGCGGCATTCCGTCAGTTGGTGCTGCTGAATGTGATCCTGATTCCCCTGAGCTTCCTGCTCAATGTCAGCCGGGTCGAGCGTGCGCTGTTGATCGCCGTGTGCCTGCTGGCGCTGATCGTCGAGCTGCTCAATTCGGCGGTGGAGGCGGCCATCGACCGTATCTCCCTGGATCGTCATCCCTTGTCGAAAAATGCCAAGGACATGGGCAGCGCGGCGCAGTTTGTCGCTCTGAGCATGATCACCATCGTCTGGGCAGTGATCCTGATCTGAATCAGGGAATGCTTGGCAGGACGATTTCGTCGCTGCGTTGCACCCCGGCGGTAAAGGCGCGACACAGTTCCAGGAATTCGCGCATGGCCGAGGTCTGGTACTTCTGCTTGTGCCAGATGAAGTAGAACTGCCGGGCCAGGTCCAGGCCCGGGGTTTCCACCGGCACCAGGCTGCCGCGGCGAAACGCATCACGCAGGGCCAGCCGGGAAATGCAGCCGATCCCCAAACCCGACTCCACCGCACGCTTGATGGCTTCGGTGTGCTCCAACTCCAGGCGGATGTTCAGTGCACTGCGGTGGTGACGCATGGCCTGGTCAAAGGTCAGGCGCGTCCCGGAACCCTGTTCGCGAAGGATCCAGGCTTCATGGGTCAGTTCTTCCATGGTGGCGTGGCCGCGCTTGGCCAGTGGATGCTGGGGCGCGCAGAACACCACCAGTTCATCTTCGACCCAGGTCTGGACTTCGATATCCGGATGGCTGCAGTCGCCCTCGATTAGACCCAGATCAATTTCGTAGTGGGCCACCTGTTGCACGATATGCGCAGTGTTCTGCACATGGAGCTTCACCTGGCTCTCCGGGTGCACCTGCATGAAACTGCCGATCAACAGGGTGGCCAGGTAGTTGCCGATGGTCAGGGTCGCACCCACCGAAAGCGAGCCGAACCCGGACTTGCCGTTGAGCAGGTCTTCGATCTCCTTGGCCTGGTCCAGCAGGGCCACTGCCTGTGGCAGCAGCTGTTTGCCCAGGGCATTGAGGCTCAGGCGCTTGCCCGCGCGATCGAACAGCTGGCAACTGGATTGGCGCTCGAGTTCGGTGATCGAGGTGCTGGCGGCCGATTGCGAGAGGGACAGCAGCCCCGCAGCACGAGAAACGCTCTCTTGCTGGGCGACGGCGACGAAGACTTGCAGTTGACGGAGAGTAAATCGCATATCGATATAACCGATAACCCTTATCTTAATAATCCAGTTAACAGATATTGTCGCCGCCATTAGAATGCTGTGCAATTGCGCTCATGGTCAGCGCAGGCAATTTCTAGGAGCCCCCGTACATGAGCAACATGAACCACGAGCGTGTCCTCAGTGTTCATCACTGGAATGACACTCTGTTCAGCTTCAAGTGCACCCGCGATCCGGGTCTGCGCTTCGAGAACGGTCAGTTCGTGATGATCGGCCTGCAACAGCCTAATGGCCGTCCGCTTATGCGTGCCTACTCCATTGCCAGCCCGAACTGGGAAGAGCATCTCGAATTCTTCAGCATCAAGGTTCCAGACGGTCCGTTGACTTCCCAGTTGCAGCATCTGAAGGAAGGCGACGAGATCATCATCAGCAAGAAGCCAACCGGTACCCTGGTACTGGATGACTTGAAGCCCGGCAAACACCTGTACCTGCTCAGCACCGGCACCGGCCTGGCGCCGTTCATGAGCGTGATCCAGGATCCGGAAACCTACGAGCGTTTCGAAAAAGTGATCCTGTGCCACGGCGTACGCTACGTCAACGAAGTCGCCTACCGCGAGTTCATCACCGAGCACCTGCCGCAGAACGAGTTCTTCGGCGAAGCCTTGCGTGAAAAGCTGATCTACTACCCCACCGTGACCCGCGAGCCGTTCGAGAACGAAGGCCGCCTGACCGACCTGATGCGCAGCGGCAAGCTGTTCCGCGACATCGGCCTGCCGCCGATCAACCCGCAGGACGACCGCGCCATGCTGTGCGGCAGCCCGAGCATGCTGGATGAAACCAGCGAAGTGCTCAACAGTTTCGGCCTGACCGTTTCGCCGCGCATGCGCGAGCCGGGTGACTACCTGATCGAGCGTGCATTCGTCGAAAAGTAGGAGCGAGCGTGCTCGCGAAGACCGTCCAGGCAGCGCATTGGTGCTGACTGGGCGGATTCTCCCGGACACAGAAAAGCCCGCGTTGCCTGGAAAGGCAGCGCGGGCTTTTTCGTTTCCAGGGTTCAGCCCGCCGGGAGCACTTCCAACACTCGGATCAGCCCTGGCTCGGGGTAATGCCAGCGCACATCCAAGTCCCAGAACTGGGCGCCGTACTCACGCTCGGTCGTGGGCACCTGGTAGGCCGGACGCGGATCCTGAGCCAGGCACTGCTCGATCAGCTCCACCAGGGGCTCCTGCAGACGCTGAGCGTGGATCTGAGCCTGTTGCAGGGCATTGTCCTGCCACTGCACCGGAATAATCTGTGGCGCGGCGCTGGCGATCTCATTGCTCGCGGTGGCAATGATGTCGGCGTAGGGCACGTAGGGCTTGATATCGAGGATCGGTGTACCGTCCAGCAGGTCGATGCCGGAGATCCACAGGCGGTTGGCCTCGACCTTGTCCAGCTTCACCACCGATTGGCCGATGCCATTGGGGCGGTGGGTCGCACGGGTGGCGAAGACCCCCATGGACTTGTTGCCCCCCAGGCGCGGCGGGCGCACCTTGAGTCGCGGCTTGTCTTCCAGGGCCTGGTGAAACAGGAACAGCAACCAGACATGGCTGACCTGCTCCAGCCCTTGCACCGCCTCGCCCTGATCGAAGGGGGCCACCAGCTCCAGCACCCCCCGCGCGGCCGGCGCCAGTTGCGGCTGGCGCGGGATGGCGAACTTCTCCTTGAAGCAGGAGCGCACGAAGCCGATGGGGGAAACGCTGTAGGTCATGTTCTGGGGTCGAGGCTGTAAGGGGAGGGCATGATAACCCGTTCGCTGGCAAGCCAGCTCCTACAACACTCGTGCCACCTGTAGGAGCCGGCTTGCCGGCGAATCGCACAACATCGATCAGAGACTGAAGCCGCCATCCAAAGGAATGATGTTGCCGGTCATGTAGGCCCCCGCAGTGCTTGCCAGGCTGATGGCCAGGGCGGCCATTTCCTCTTCCCGGCCCCAGCGTTTCATCGGGATCAGCGCCACGTCTTCGGCCAGGGCCTGTTCATCGTTACCGATGTGCTGGGTCATCTTGCTGGGAAAACGTCCCGGCGCGATGACATTGACGTTGATGTGCTGGCTCACCAGCTCCCGGGCGAGGATCCGCGACATCTGGTGCAGCGCCGCCTTGCTCGGGCCATAGGCGTAGGCCTGTTCGCCGAAGGAGCTGATTCCGGCCACCGAGCCGATATTGATGATGCGCGCCGGATGGGCCGCCGAGCCGGCACGGCGCAGCAGCGGCAGCAACTGCTGGATACAGCTGAACACCGAGGTCACGTTCAATTGCATGACCTTTTCCCAACCCTTGGCCGGGTAGCTTTCCAGTGGCGCGCCCCAGGTCGTGCCGGCGTTGTTCACCAGGATGTCCAGGGAGTCGAGTTGCTGGCCCAAAGTGGCGGCAAGCTGCTGCACGCCTTCCTCACTGGCCAGGTTGGCGGCCAGCCCCCGGCACTCTCCGAATGCGGCCAGTTCCTTGGCGACCTGCTGGCAGGCGTCGGGATCACGGGCGCAGATATACACCCGGGCGCCGGCTTCGACAAAGGCCTTGGCAATCATCTTGCCGATACCACGGGTGCCGCCGGTCACCAGGGCGGTGCGGCCTTGCAGGGAGAAATAGGGATGCATGGGAAGTCCTGAGCAGATAGGTGTGTGCCTACCCTAGTCTTCAGGCGCTTGCCGGGGAGCCACTATTGCCTGGGGCAATAGCGGCTCATCAGGGCCGCTGAGAATGTACTGCGGCCGCGCGAGGGGTTCAGCCGCGTACGCGCAGGGTCAGGCCCTTGAGAAAGTTGCGCAGCAGCTGATCGCCGCACGGGCGGTAGTTGGTGTGGCCGAACTTGCGGAACAGCGCGCTCAGCTCCGGCTTGGACACCGGGAAGTCGGCCGCCTTGAGCACGGCGTGCATGTCGTCTTCCTTGAGTTCGAAGGCCACTCGCAGCTTCTTCAGGATGATGTTGTTGGTGACCGGCAGTTCGATCGGCAGCGGGGGACGGCTTTCGTCCTTGCCGCGCTTGAAGATCACCAGGCCATCGAGGAAGTGCGCCATGACTTCGTCCGGGCAATGCACAAAACCTTCTTCCTCATCCTTCTTCAGGTAGCTGACGACATCGTCCAGGCTGACCTTGAAACCGGTGAGCTTGATGATCTCGACGACCTTCTTGTCGCTGATGTCGAGCATGTAGCGCACGCTGCGCAGTACATCGTTATGAATCATGGTTACAGTCCTGATCAATGCGCGTGGAGCGCCGCGCAAGGGCACGGCGTCTGAATGGGGGCGGCTTTAGAACTTCTCTTTGGCCGACAGGTAGCGCCACTGGCCCAGCGGCACCTTGCCGATGGACACGCCGCCGACTCGTATGCGGCGGATGGCGACGACCTTGAGGCCGACGGCCTGGCAAAACAGCGCAATCACGCCCGGCTGCGGGTTCTTCATGGCGAAGCGCAGGCGGTTCTCGTTCTGCCAGCTGGCTTTTACCGGTGGCAGCTCGCGGCCTTTGTAGGTCAGGCCGTGGTTCAGGCGGTTGAGCCCGTGGTCGATCATCTCGCCTTCGACCTCGACCACGTATTCCTGCTCGATCTTGGCCGCGTCGGCAGTCAGCTTGCGCAGCACTTTCCAGTCCTGAGTGAACACCAGCAAGCCGCTGGCGTTGGGCTGCAGGTCATCGCTGGCGGTCAGGCGCAGGAAATGCCCGCGCAATGGACGTTTGCCGTAGCGGTGTTCTTCGGACAGGCTGTCGGCGCCAATGGACTGCATGGCGCTGTCCAGGTCCTGGCCGGCAGGCACGTTGAGCAGGATGGTCACAGGCTCCGGCGCGGTGGCCTTGGCCTCGGGGTCCAGAGCGACGGTTTGCGCGCCGACCTTGAACTGCGGTTCGTCGATGACTTCGCCGTCTACGGTGACCCAGCCGCCCTCGATGAACAGCTCAGCCTCCCGGCGGGAGCAGCCGACCAGTTCGATGAGGCGTTTGGAGAGACGAATCGGGTCAGTCATGACAGGGGCCGTAACAAAAGAGGGCAGCTATTGTACCTGCCTGGCGCCGGTTAATCGCGGGTCCATTTGCCGGCTGTGGCTTTTAGCCGCGCCGGGCCTGCAGTTGTGCCTGTTTCAGGCGCATGTGCAGCAGCGGGTAGGGCTGGCCCATGCCGTCCTGCTCCGAGCGCCCGACCACTTCGAAGCCTTGCCTGAAGTAGAAGCCCAGGGCTTGGGGGTTCTGCTCGTTGACGTCCAACTGCTGGGCATTGAGGTGTTCCACCGCGTACTGCAGCAGCTGGCGGCCCAGGCCTCGGCCCCGGTGGGCCGGGTCGATGAAGAGCATTTCCACCTTGCCCGCCGCGACCCCGGCAAAGCCGGTGATGCGTTGGCGTGCATCGCGGGTGCAGATCAGCATCACCGCGTCCAGGTAGCGGGTCAGCACCAGTTTGCGCAGCAACTCTATATAGCTGTCCGGGAGAAAGTCGTGGGTGGCACGTACCGAGGCTTCCCAGACCTGGGTCAGTTCCGGGTAATCGCTGAGTTTGGGTGTATGCACGACCGAGTGTTGGCGCATGCCGCCTGCCCCTGAAGTGATAGGCCGCAGTGATTGCAGGCCTGGCAGAGCAAACGATAGACCGAAAAAAGCCCCGCATCTCGTGGCGAGAGCGGGGCTGGGCAGTTTTTTTACGCCTTACAGGGTTTCGGCCCAGAGGTCGTATTCGTCGGCGTCGGTCACCCGGCACCAGACCTTGTCGCCCGGCTTCAGGTCGCCCGCGCCGTCGATGAACACATTGCCGTCGATTTCCGGGGCATCGAAGAAGCAGCGGCCCACGGCGCCATTCTCGTCGACTTCATCGATCAGCACTTCGATTTCCTTGCCGATGCGCTGTTGCAGGCGTGCCGAGCTGATTTCCTGCTGGTGCGCCATGAAGCGCTCCCAACGGTCCTGCTTGACCTCGTCCGGGACCACTTCCAGGTCCAGGTCGTTGGCCGGAGCGCCTTCCACCGGCGAGTACTGGAAGCAGCCGACGCGGTCCAGTTGGGCTTCGGTCAGCCAGTTCAGCAGGTACTGGAAATCTTCTTCGGTTTCGCCCGGGAAGCCGACGATAAAGGTCGAACGGATGATCAGTTCAGGGCAGATCTCGCGCCAGTTCTTGATTCGCGCCAGGGTCTTGTCTTCGAAGGCCGGGCGCTTCATGGCCTTGAGCACTTTCGGGCTGGCGTGCTGGAACGGGATGTCCAGGTACGGCAGGATCTTGCCGGCGGCCATCAGCGGAATCAGCTCGTCCACGTGCGGGTAGGGGTAGACGTAGTGCAGGCGAACCCATACGCCCAGGGTGCTCAGGGCTTCGCAGAGCTCGGTCATGCGGGTCTTCACCGGCGCGCCGTTCCAGAAGCCGGTGCGGTACTTGACGTCGACGCCATAGGCGCTGGTGTCCTGGGAGATCACCAGCAGTTCCTTGACCCCGGACTTGACCAGGCGCTGCGCCTCGTCGAGCACATCGCCCACCGGGCGGCTGACCAGCTTGCCGCGCATCGACGGGATGATGCAGAAGCTGCAGCTGTGGTTGCAGCCTTCGGAAATCTTCAGGTAGGCGTAGTGCCGCGGGGTCAGCTTGATGCCTTGCGGCGGCACCAGGTCGATCAGCGGGTTGTGGTCCTGTTTCGGTGGCACCACTTCGTGCACGGCGTTGACCACCTGCTCGTACTGTTGCGGGCCGGTGACCGCCAGCACGCTAGGGTGCACGTCACGGATATTGCCTTCTTCCACGCCCATGCAGCCGGTGACGATGACCTTGCCGTTTTCCTTGATGGCTTCGCCGATCACTTCCAGGGATTCGGCCTTGGCCGAGTCGATGAAACCGCAGGTGTTGACCACCACGACGTCGGCGTCCTGGTAGGTGGAGACCACGTCATAGCCTTCCATGCGCAGTTGAGTGAGGATGCGCTCGGAGTCGACCAGAGCTTTTGGGCAACCCAGGGATACGAAGCCGACTTTCGGGTTGGCCGGCGCGGAGGGGGTGGACATGTCTAACCTCGGTATTGGGTGTCGAGCCACTTGGGGGGCAAGTGCGACGGTTGGGCGCTGGCTGCGCCTCTGATCAAAAAGTGCGCAATTCTAGCGATGGTCGAAGCGCTTGACCAGCTTTATGCGGGGGAAATACGACGAGCGCTGGGCTATGCTTCGTCCCGTTATGCCCGGTTGCTTTCATACGGTGTTAGTTGGTGCCTTAGTGGTAATAAGAATCTGCAAATTACATGGCAAACTGCGCAACTTAAGAGAATAGCGCTTGTATAACCTTGCGCTTTCTATATAAGAAGCCCCGGTCTTGAGTAGTAGGAGTCATTGATGGGTCAGGCAAGTAGTCAGGCGGCGAGTGGCGAGCACTCCGGGGGCAAGCCTCTGGGGATGCTGGTGGCGGCGGTCGGGGTGGTGTATGGCGATATCGGCACCAGTCCGCTCTACACCCTCAAGGAGGTGTTTGCCGGCCATTATGGAGTTCAGGTCAATCACGACGGGGTGTTTGGCATCCTGGCCCTGATTTTCTGGTCGTTGGTCTGGGTCGTCTCGATCAAGTACGTGCTGTTCGTCCTGCGGGCCGACAACCAGGGCGAGGGCGGCATCATGGCCCTGACCGCGCTGGCCAGGCGCGCTTCCGGTTCCTATCCGCGCTTGCGTTCGATGCTGGTGATTCTGGGCCTGATCGGGGCGGCGCTGTTCTATGGCGACAGCATGATCACCCCGGCGATTTCCGTGCTGTCGGCAGTAGAGGGCCTGGAGCTGGCATTCAGCGGCCTGGAACACTGGGTAGTGCCGATGGCGCTGGTGGTACTGGTGGCTTTGTTCCTGATCCAGAAACACGGCACTGATCGCATCGGTAAGCTGTTTGGCCCGGTGATGGTGGCCTGGTTCGTGGTTCTGGGCGGGCTGGGGGTCAATGGCATTCTCCAGCACCCCGAGGTGTTGCAGGCGTTGAACCCGATGTGGGGCGTGCGCTTCTTCATTGTCCATCCGGGCATGGGGGTCGCCATCCTCGGGGCGGTGGTTCTGGCATTGACCGGTGCCGAAGCCTTGTACGCCGACATGGGGCACTTCGGGCGCAAGCCCATTGCCCGGGCCTGGTTTGCCCTGGTGCTGCCGGCGCTGGTGCTGAACTACTTCGGCCAGGGCGCGCTGCTGCTGGAGAACCCTGAAGCCGCCCGCAACCCCTTCTACCTGCTGGCGCCAAGCTGGGCCCTGATTCCGCTGGTGGTGCTGGCCACCCTGGCCACGGTGATCGCGTCCCAGGCAGTGATTTCCGGCGCCTTCTCCCTGACTCGCCAAGCAATCCAGCTGGGTTACATCCCGCGGATGCACATTCAGCACACTTCCAGCGCCGAGCAGGGGCAGATCTACATCGGCGCGGTGAACTGGGCGCTGATGGTGGGTGTGATCCTGCTGGTGCTCGGTTTCGAGTCCTCCGGTGCCCTGGCTTCGGCCTACGGCGTGGCAGTGACCGGGACCATGCTGATCACCAGCATCCTGGTGTCGGCGGTGATCCTGCTGCTGTGGAAGTGGCCGCCGATGCTGGTGGTGCCGCTCCTGGTGGGCTTCCTCCTGGTGGACGGGCTGTTCTTCGCCGCCAACGTGCCGAAGATCGTCCAGGGCGGTGCCTTCCCGGTGCTGGCGGGGATCGTGCTGTTCATCCTCATGACCACCTGGAAGCGCGGCAAGGAATTGCTGGTGGACCGCCTGGACGAAGGTGGGCTGCCGCTGCCAATCTTTATCGGCAGCATCCGCGTACAGCCGCCGCATCGGGTGCAGGGCACTGCCGTGTTCCTCACCGCCCGTCCAGACGCCGTGCCCCACGCCTTGCTGCACAACCTGTTGCATAACCAGGTGCTGCACGAACAAGTGGTGCTGTTGACGGTGGTCTACGAGGACATTCCGCGAGTGCCTGCAAATCGGCGCTTCGAGGTGGACTCCTATGGTGAAGGTTTCTTCCGGGTGATCCTGCACTTCGGCTTCACTGACGAGCCGGATGTACCGGAAGCCCTGAAACTGTGCCACCTGGATGAACTGGACTTCAGCCCGATGCGCACCACCTACTTCCTCAGCCGCGAGACGGTGATCGCCTCCAAGCTGGTGGGCATGGCCCGCTGGCGCGAAGCGCTGTTCGCCTTCATGTTGAAGAACGCCAACGGCAACCTGCGCTTCTTCAAGCTGCCGGTGAACCGGGTGATCGAGCTGGGCACCCAGGTCGAGATGTAACCCCGAGCCAACAAAAGCCCCCGCTGCCGAAAGGCAACGGGGGCTTTTTCGTTTCACGGCCCTGTAGGAGCGAGCTTGCTCGCGATAACGGACCGGCCATCGACATCGATGCTAATGACAGGACGGTTTCTCCCGGAGCCCACCGGCCCCGAGATCGCCCTTGGTCGTTACGCGGCTAGCGCCTGCACCACATCGTCCACCACCGCCTTGCCCATGGCGGTCAGGTAGTACGCTGCCCAGGCGTTACGATCGCTGTCCTTGCTGTAGGCGGCGTCCTTGGCAAACGCCTTGGCCAGGGGCGGCAGGTCGGAGGCTTCCCACAAACCTAATCCGTCCCCAATCAGTGAGGGCATTTATACCGTCGATGTAAAAAAGCCCCCGCAACCTGAGGCTGCGGGGGCTTTGTCGGGCGAGGCTCGGCTCACTCTTGAGCGGTGGCCTGATCCTTGGCCTGGCGCTTCTCGATGGCATCCACCAGGCGCTTGGCCAGTGCCGGGTAGTTCTCATCGAAGTGATGGCCCCCTGGCAGCTTCATGGCTTCACCAACGGCGGTCTTGTCGGTGCAACCGCTTTCATCGACCTCTTCCACGCCGTAGATGCACACCACCTTGGCGGCCGGCAGCTTGGCCATTTCCGGGCCGGTAGCGGCTTCCTTGCCGGCGTTGCCCAGCCAGCCTTCGACTTCAATCTCGAAGCTGCCGGTGCGGGCGAAGGCCAGCAGGATAATGGCGTCGACACGCTGCTGCTCGGCTTCCGGCAGGCGGTTGTAGATGGCAGGCAGCACGTCGGCGCCGAAGGAGTAGCCGGTCAGCACGAAGCGCTTGGTGCCCCATTTCTGCCGGTAGTGCTGCATCAGCTCGGTGAGGTCGATGGCGCTCTGTTCCGGGGTCTTGTGCTGCCAGTAGTAGCGCAGGGTGTCGATGCCCACCACCGGGTAGCCGATCTTGGCCATTTCGCCGGCCACGTCGCGGTCCAGGTCGCGCCAGCCGCCGTCGCCGGAGAGGAACAGGGTCACGGTGTCCTTGGCCTGGCCGGCCGGAACTTCCACCACGGGGATGCTCAGGCCGCCGTTTTCCGAACCCACCAGCAGCTTGCGCAACTCGTTGTTCAGCACCTGGGGCAGGTGGATGTCGTAGTCGCTGATGCTGGTGGTGGCGTTGGGGGTATCACGCACGAAGCCGGCGCTTTCGTCATCCGGGTTGTCGTTCCAGGCCACCAGCCAATGGCCGTGGGCCAGGGTCTTGGGCAAGGGATCGGTGCAGCCGGGCGCCGGGTCGATGGTAAAGCCTACCGACACGGCCTGGGCCTTGTCGTCGTTCTGGCTGGCGATCCAGCGCCAGGCCAGGGCTGCGCCCGGGCCGATACCGCTGACCAGGGTGGCCGGGCCGGCGAGTTGCGGCAGGGCGCTTTGCAGGGCTTGTTCCTGCAGCTTGCAGTCGTCCTTGGGCAGGACCACCTGGACGATCTGTGCCGCGCCGCTGCGGCTCAGGGCCAGCAGTTGTTTGTCGGTCAGGGTCGAATCAGGCAGCACCGCCACCACCACCCGGGCCTTGGCCTTGGCGCCTGGGGTCACTCGGGTCAGGGTCGAGCCGTCGGCCTGGGCCAGTAGTTCTAGGGTCGGTTCAGGGGCGGGGCGGTTCCACCACCAGTAGCCACCACCCGCAAGCAAAGCCAGTACCACCAGTGTGGCCAGCAGATACCGCCAAGAGCGTTGAATCATCAGCGTTTCACCAATCCAGTCAGGCCGCCTGCGATCAGGGCGGCGGTGTCGGCCAGTGCCACCAGCGGGTCGAGCCCGGCCGGCACGGCCATGTAACGGGGTTCCCAGTCGGGCTGGAACTTGTCTTTGAAGCGGCGCAAGCCTTGGAAGTTATACAGTTGCTCGCCACGGCGGAAGACCATCGAGCCGAGGCGTTGGGTCAGCGGCGCGCCACGCCGGGGTTGCAGGCCGGACAGCGGCACCATGCCCAGGCTGAAGCGGGCGTATCCATGATTTTTATAATGCTGGATCAGGCCGACCATCATGAACTCCATGGTCAGCTTCGGCGCGTCCGGGTGCGCGCGCATCAAGTCGAGACTGGCCAGGTCATGGCTGTAGGTCTCGAGCAGGTTGGCGAAGGCCACCGGGCGTCCTTCAAAACGGATGATGGCGATGCGGAAGTGCTTGAGGTAGTCGTCGCTGAAGCGCCCCAGGGAGAAGCCTTTCTCGCGGACATTCTTGCCGGTCAGCCAGGCATCTGAGATCACTTTCAGCTCGTCCATCGGCGCTTGCCCCGGCTCGTGGATCTCCAGCGACAGGCCGTCGCGGGTGCCGCGGTTCCAGGTGTAGCGCAGGTCCTTCATCTCCTTGCCCTTGGCTTCCAGATCAAAGCGCTTGAGGTCGACCCGGGCTTCTTCGCCGAGCTTGATCGCGGTCAGGCCGATGTCCATGTAGTAGGGCAGGTTTTCCGCCCGTACCTGGTAGAACACCGGGCGCGCGTGGTGCACGTCGCACAGGTCGCGGAACTGCCAGATCATTTCCGCGCGTTGCTGGGTCGGGCCGATGGGGTCGTACAGCGCCACCAGGCTGCGGCCGCGGCGGGCGTACATGAGGAAGGCGTCGTCGTTGGGGTGGAACAGCAGCGCCTTGTCGCCGGTCAGGGCCAGTCCGCCATCGGGTTGGGACGAGGCCATGAGGATCTTCGCAGCTTTGTCCAGCTCCTCGCTGGTGGGCAGGTGGATGACTGGGCGTGCGGTACGCAGCAGCCAGGTCAGGGACACCACCAGCAACAGCACCGCAGCTCCCAACAGCGAGCGCAGGCCCCGGGGGGCGTCGGCGTCGAGGGTGAACTGCCACCACAGTTGGTGGCTGTAGGGCACGTCCTGATAGGCGAACAGCAGCAGCCAGATGGAGGCCCCGAGCACGCAGACGCTGGCCACCAGGTACAGCGGCGAGAAGGGCAGTTCGGTGAGGCGGCTGGGGCGATAGAACGAGCGCCGGAACACGGCCAGCAGGCTGGCGGTGAGGGTCATCAGGCAGGCTTCTTCCCAGTCAAAGCCTTTAAGCAGCGAGAGCAGGGCGCCCACCAGCAACAGAATGGTGGTGAGCATCCAGGCGGCGGACAGGCGCCGGCGCAGGCCTTGGGCCAGCAGCAGGCAGAGCACGCCGATCAGGCTGGCGCCGAAGTGCGAAGCGTCCACCAGACGGTGGGGAATCAGGAAGCCGATGTGCTGCAAGCGGGTATCGATTTCCGGGGTGGCGCCGGAGAACAGCAGCACCACGCCGGAGAGGAACACCAGCACCGCCAGGATTGGCGCCGCCAGGCCGGAAGCTACCCGCAGGGATTGCCGGGTCTGGAACAGGCGTTGGGCTTCGTTGATCAGCAGCAGGACGCAGGCCACCAGCATCGGCAGCACCACGTAGATCAGGCGATAAAGCAGCAATGCGGCCGCCAGGGGCGCGGCACCGAGCTTGTCGGCGAAGGCCGCCAGCAGGATGGCTTCGAACACCCCGACGCCGCCGGGCACATGGCTGAGCACACCTGCGGCCAGGGCCAGCAGGTACACCAGCAGGAAGGCGCCGAACGGCGGTGCCTCGGGCAGCAGCAGGTAGAGCACGGTGGCGGCTGCGGCGACGTCCAGGGCGGTGATGATCAGTTGCAGGAAGGTCAGGCGGCGTCCAGGCAGGCGCAGGGTGCGACGTCCGACCCGGACCAACAGGTTGTCGCGCAGGGGCTGTTCCGGCAGGCGTCGGCGATAGATACCGACCGCCAGTACCGCGCCCAGCAGAAGAATAGCCAGGGCAATGCCGGCCAGCAGGCTTTCAGGCAGGCGCAGGGCCGCCGAGGCTGCCGGCAAGTTGCTCAGGGTGGCCAGGGCCGCCAGCGGTGGCAAGGCACAACCCAGAGAGAGGCTGGCAAACAGGGTCATGTGCGCGACGTCGGAGGCCCCCAGCCCGTGACGTGCGTACAGGCGATAACGTACCGATCCACCGGACAGCAGCGACAGACCAATGGCGTTGCCAATGGCGAAAGCGGTGAAGCCGCCCAGGGCCAGGGTGCGGCCGGGCAGGTTGACCCCGGCGTAACGGCTGGCGGACCACTCGTACCCCAGCAGAATAATGAAGCCGACGATGGTCGCGCCCAGGGCGCCGAGCAGGGCCGGCTTGGGCACTTCGAGGATCGAGTCGTGCAGGGCGTAGAAATCCAGCTCGCTGAGCAGGTGACGGCAAGCGATCAGGGCAATGGCGAACAGCAGCAGGGTTATGGCCAGGCCCAGGGGTTGGCGGTACTTGCTCAACAGGTCCAGCCAGCGCAAGCGAGTGGCTGTCACAGGTTGAGTGGCGGTAGTGGTATCGCTGTCTTGTGAATCAGACGTGTTGGCGCGCATCAATCACCTCGTGGATTGTGCGCGACAGGATGGGGGTATCCAGCCAAGTTACCAATCCCTGTAGGAAAAATAGTTTCAAATATTAACGCGTCTCACCGTGGCCCGGCGACCCTGGGCAATGGCCACCGGGTGGTCGCTCGAGACAGAGCATAGCTCGCATCTTGAAGGGTCGAAGCATCGCTAACGGCTCGCAACACTTTGCCAGGTCATTGTTGCGAAAGGACTTTTTCAACAGATACAAAAAAGGCCACTCTTTCGAGCAGCCTTTTTTGATGTTTGGTTGCGGGAGCCGGATTTGAACCGACGACCTTCGGGTTATGAGCCCGACGAGCTACCAGACTGCTCCATCCCGCGTCTGTGTGGCGGCATTCTACAGGCGAACGACTGAGTGTCAACCGTTAATGGTCCAATAGGTCAAATAAACGTCGAATGGCCAGTTCTGTCTCTTAAGTCATCGACAGCTAAAGAGTTTTGCCTGTGCCATGTTTGAGAGGGAGTAGTACAAAACAGGCACGCACAAAAAAGGCCACTCTTTCGAGTAGCCTTTTTTGATGTTTGGTTGCGGGAGCCGGATTTGAACCGACGACCTTCGGGTTATGAGCCCGACGAGCTACCAGACTGCTCCATCCCGCGTCTGTGTGGCCGAATTCTACAGAGCTGGCAGATCCTGTCAATCATTAAATTTTGAAAATTGCTTCCGGTTCAATCGCTTAGCTTCCTTGAAGGGGCTTTTCGGAAGGCTCGGGCCTAGCTAGAACGGGGCTTGCAGCTCTATTGAAGGTGTTGTTGTCATTGAGCAAATAAATTCAGCCGGGCCTGATGAAGATCAGCGCGAAGATGCAAGGTACTGGTGCTATATACAGGTGTCGGTAGATACTTGCCTTCTGCTTTCATTGCGACCTGTGCCTTCCATGATCTCTGCCTTTATATGATGCAGCGCAAAATCATCCACATTGACTGCGATTGCTTCTACGCCGCCATCGAAATGCGCGATGCCCCGCACCTGGCCAGCAAGCCGCTGGCGGTGGGCGGGTCTGCGGATCGACGGGGGGTGATTGCTACTTGCAATTATGAGGCGCGGGCCTATGGGGTGCGCTCGGCCATGTCCTCCCGGCACGCCCTGACCCTGTGCCCGGACCTGGTGATCGTCAAGCCGCGTATGGAAGCCTATCGGGAAGCCTCCAAAGAGATCCATACGATCTTTCGCGACTACACCGAACTGATCGAGCCCTTGTCGCTGGACGAGGCCTACCTGGATGTTTCCGAAAGCCCGAGCTTTGCCGGCAGCGCCACGCGTATCGCCCAGGACATTCGCCGTCGGGTTTCCAATCAGTTGCACATCACCGTGTCGGCCGGGGTGGCGCCGAACAAATTCCTGGCGAAGATCGCCAGTGACTGGAAAAAGCCCAACGGTCTGTTTGTGATCACCCCTGACCAGGTGGAGGATTTCGTCTCCGAGCTGCCAGTGAGCAAGCTGCACGGCGTGGGCAAGGTTACGGCGGACAAGCTGGGGCGCCTGGGCATTGTCGACTGCCTGCAATTGCGGGACTGGAGCAAGCTGGCGCTGGCGCGCGAGTTCGGCAGTTTTGGCGAGCGCCTGTGGAGCCTGGCCCGGGGCATCGATGAGCGGCCAGTGCAGAACGATAGCCGGCGGCAGTCGATCAGCGTGGAGAATACCTACGACGTGGACCTGCCGGATCTGGACAGTTGCCTGCAGAAATTGCCGGAACTGATGGAGACCCTGGCGGGGCGCATGGCGCGCATCGACAGCAGCTACCGGCCGGGCAAGCCTTTCGTCAAAGTGAAGTTTCATGATTTTACCCAGACCACCCTGGAGCAGGCGGGGGCGGGGCGTGACCTGGAGAGTTATCGGCAATTGCTGACCCAGGCCTTCAAACGCGGCGGCAAGCCGGTGCGCCTGCTGGGAATTGGCGTGCGTTTGCAGGATATGCGCGGCGCTCATGAACAGCTGGAGCTGTTCCGAGGGGGGGTGTAGGGGCTGGCCGGTTGCGATCCATCCGAGGCATCGCTTTCGCCGGCAAGCCGGCTCCTACAGGGGGTCAGTTGCTGCCGGGGTCGGCCACCAGGCGGCCGGCATTCTTGGTCAGGGACTTGAGGAACTCGTTCTGCAGCTCCGGATCGTTGCGGGTCAGCTCGATCAGGCTTTGCTCCAGTTCGCTGGCTTCTTCCTCCAGGCCTAGCTCCGACAGGCGCTTGACCCGGTGCACCCACTGGCTCACCTCATCATCTTCCAGGTCGTCGTAGATCAGTGCATGGGCTTCCTGCAACTTGCTGCGCAGGCCGCTGCTGATGCTCAGGGAGGAGTCCGAATGCACTTCGTCCTGAGCGTCTTCGACACTGATCTGCAGCTTGCCGATGTGATTCAGGTCCTGCTCGGAAAACGGATTGTCCAGCAGGTTCAAGCGCAGCACGCCGTTGCGGTCGGTGCTCAGCTCGTAGGTCTGCTTGCCGGCCTTGACCTGCACCGGACGCTCGCTCCATGGCAGGCTCGAATACTCCAGGCGCTTGTCGCGCTGGACTTCATCGATGGCTGCCAGGTTCTGCTGGGCACGGCCATGGGACGGCATGTTCATGAACGGGTTGAGTCCGGACACGCCGTAGCTGATCCAGTCCTTGGTCACGCTGTCCGGCAGGTTGCCCAGGGCGAACACATTGACCACATTGGCCCCGACGCCCGCCACCAGTGCCACCGCGCCCAGCGGGATCTCGTAGATCTCGCGCCAGGGTTGGTAGGGCGTGTAGCGATCGTAGCGGCGGGTGACCTCGAACTCGGTGACTTCGAAGGTCTTCTGTTCGTGAATGCGCACTCGGCGTTGCGGCAGCTCAAGCACCTTAGGCTCACCGACATCGATCTGCAGGCTGTGATCGAGCAGTTTGCGCTCGACACGTTCCTCGTGTTCGCTGCGTTGCGACATCTGGTTGGCACAGCCGCTGACCAGCAGGGCGCCGCATAAAGCGGCGCCCCCGAGGCTTAAGGTGTTTCGCTTGAACATGACTTCTCTATCTGGTTTCAGCGACGGATACGGGCTTGAAGGAAGGACTGCACGTCGGCCACGGGCAGTGCTTGCGCCTCGGCTTCGGTACGGCTCTTGTATTCCAGGTTGCCTTCGGCGAGGCCGCGGTCGCTGACCACGATCCGGTGAGGAATGCCGATCAGCTCCATGTCCGCGAACTTGATGCCCGGGCTGGTCTTCTTGTCACGATCGTCCAGCAGCACTTCGAAGCCGGCAGCGGTGAGTTCCGCGTAGAGCTTGTCGGTGGCTTCGCGAACCTGCTCGGTTTCGTAGCGCAGTGGCACCAGGGCAATCTGGAACGGCGCCAGGGTGTCGCTCCAGATGATGCCGTTGGCATCGTTGTTCTGCTCGATGGCAGCAGCCACCACACGGGATACGCCAATGCCGTAGCAACCCATTTCCAGGGTCACCGGCTTGCCGTTTTCGCCCAGCACTTCGCACTTCATCGCCTTGCTGTACTTGTTGCCCAGCTGGAAGATGTGCCCGACTTCGATGCCGCGCTTGATTTCCAGGGTGCCCTGGCCGTCCGGGCTCGGGTCGCCGGCCACCACGTTACGCAGGTCGGCCACGGTCGGAACCGGAAGATCGCGTTCCCAGTTGACGCCGAAGTAGTGCTTGTCGTCGATGTTCGCACCGATACCGAAGTCGCTCATCAGCTCGACCGAGCGGTCGATGATGATCGGCAGCGGCAGGTTCAGCGGGCCGAGGGAACCGGCGCCGGCGCCAATGGCGTCACGCAGTTCGGCATCGGACGCCATGACCAGCGGGCTGCCAACGCCAGGCTGGTTGGCGGCCTTGATTTCGTTGAGTTCGTGGTCGCCACGGATGATCAGGGCAATCAGCTTGCCTGGCTCTTCGGCGTGGACGATCAGGGTCTTGATGGTCTTTTCAATCGGCAGATTGAATTTTTCCACCAGCGCGGCAATGGTCTTGGTGTCTGGCGTATCGACCAGGCGCAGTTCTTCGGCTGGCGCTGGGCGCGAGGTTTCGCGAGGCACGGCCTCGGCTTTCTCGATGTTCGCCGCGTAGTCGGAGCCGTTGCTGAAGACGATATCGTCTTCACCGGATTCGGCCAGCACGTGGAATTCGTGGGAGCCGGCGCCGCCGATGGAGCCGTTGTCCGCTTCAACCGGGCGGAACTTCAGGCCCAGGCGGGTGAAGACATTGCAATAAGCCTGGTGCATGCGGTCGTAGGTGACCTGCAAGGACGCCTGGTCGGCGTGGAAGGAGTAGGCGTCCTTCATGATGAACTCGCGGCCGCGCATCAGACCGAAGCGTGGGCGGATTTCATCGCGGAATTTGGTCTGGATCTGGTACAGGTTCAGCGGCAGCTGCTTGTAGCTGCTCAGCTCGTTGCGAGCCAGATCGGTGATCACTTCTTCGTGGGTCGGGCCGGCGCAGAAATCGCGACCGTGACGGTCTTTGAAGCGCAGCAGCTCCGGGCCGTATTCTTCCCAGCGACCGGATTCCTGCCACAGCTCAGCCGGCTGAGTGCTCGGCATCAACACTTCAAGCGCGCCCGCGGCGTTCATTTCTTCGCGAACGATGGCTTCAACCTTGCGCATCACCCGCAAGCCCATCGGCAGCCAGGTGTACAGGCCGGAAGCCAGTTTACGGATCATGCCGGCGCGCAGCATCAGCTGATGGCTGATCACGACCGCGTCGGAAGGCGTTTCTTTCTGTGTGGCGAGCAAATATTGACTGGTGCGCATGGTAGGCCGTTGTCGGTTGCTGAAGACTGGAAGTGACGGAGCATTGTACGGGCGAGTTCCGCTGGCGTACAGGATTGCGCTCGGAGGGGCCGGGGGCTACTGCGAAAAGTGCGCAACCCCCGGGATTTTCTAGGATTCTTCGCCGACTGCGGTGCTGTTGGCGGAGCTTTCGGGCTCGGGTTTCGGCCCGGCGCGGCGGCTCTCCTGGAACCAGTGAATGGCGATCAGGATCAGTGTCGGCACCCCGAGGATCGCGGTGATGAGAAAGAAGTCGTGATAGCCGAACTTTTCCACCATGACCCCGGAATAGCCGCCGATCAGGCGCGGCAGCAGCAGCATGATGGAACTGAGCAGGGCGTACTGGGTGGCGGAGAACTTGAGGTTGGTCAGGCTCGACAGGTAGGCGACGAAGGCTGAAGTGGCCATGCCTGAACTGAAGTTGTCCAGGGAAATGGTGACGATCAGCATCTTCAGGTTGGGGCCCATGTCGGCAAGCATGAGGAACAGCAGGTTGGTCCCGGCCGATGCAGCGCCGCCGATGAACAGGATCGGCAGGATGCCGAACCGCACGATCAGCAGGCCGCCCATGCCGGCGCCGAGCAGGGTCATGATCAGCCCGAAGATCTTGCTGACCCCGGCGATCTGGTCTTTGGTGAAACCCTGGTCGATGTAGAACACGTTGGCCATGACGCCCATGACCGTGTCCGACATGCGATAGGTGGCAATCAGCCCCAATAGCAGAAAGGCTTGCCAGCGATAGCGCAGGATGAAGTCGTTGACCGGCGTCAGCACCGGCGCCAGGCCCCGGCGGCCCATGGCCGAGAGGCACAGGGTGCTGAGGGTGATGTAGAGGATGGCCCGCAGGAAGGCGCGGTCTTCCAGCAGCAGGTCCAGCAGGCTGACGCCGTCGAAGATCACGCTGGCGAAGTCGGTGTTGTACAGCTGGGTAAAGGTGGCGGGGACGGAAACCAGTAGCACGATCAGCACGAATACCGAGATCAACTGGTGAGCGAAGCTGTAGCGCCCGGCGGACAGTTGGGTGCGCAGCGGCACCGCGGGTTCACGCATCAGCAAGGTGGTGATCAGGGCCGGGATCATCAGGACCCCGAACAGCACGTAGGTGCCGGTCCAGGCCGAGTGCTTGTAGCTGAAACCGGTGGAGCCGAAGCCTTCGGCGAAAAACAGTGCGCCGGCAGTGGCCAGCAGCACGGCAACCCGATAGCCGGACATGTAACTGGCGGCAAGGGCGGCCTGGCGGCTGTCGTCGGCGATTTCCAGGCGGTAGGCGTCGATGGCGATGTCCTGGGTGGCCGAGGCGAATGCCACGATCACCGCAATGGCAATCAGCCAGGAAAGGTGCTTTTGCGGGTCGCAGAAACCCATGCCGATCAGGCCGAGAATCACCAGGGTCTGCGCCAGCACCAGCCAGGAGCGACGTCGACCGAGCTTGCCCAGGAGGGGCAGGCGCCATTGGTCGAGCAAGGGCGACCATACCCACTTGAAGGCATAGGCCAGGCCGATCAGGCTGGCGTAACCGATGGTTTCACGGGCCACACCGGCCTCGCGCAACCACACCGAAAGAGTCGAGAACACCAGCATGTAAGGCATGCCGGCGGCGAAACCAAGCAGCAACAGCACGAGCGTCGAGGGGCTGGCATAGGCGGCAAGTGCGGCGCGCCAGGTTTTACGGGGCATGGGCTGAAGTCTGCCTCAGATTACGGAAACAAAGCGCGCACTCTAACCGCTGTGCTCCACCGGGCGCCAGCCATGGCGCTGAATATCCACGCGATTGTTCAGGATAGAGACACCTTCGCCACGCAGTCTGGCCCGCTGCTCGTCGCCCGAGGGACTGCCGGCCGGCAAGCTCAGGCGACCACCGGCGCCGAGCACTCGATGCCAGGGCAGGCTGGTGTCAGGGGGCAACTGGCTGAGGGTGCGCCCGACCCAGCGTGCCGCCCGCCCCAGGCCTGCCATCTCCGCCAGTTGGCCGTAGCTCACCACCCTGCCTTCGGGGACCTGGGCCAGGGTCAGGTACAGCGCCGTACGTCGGATCTGTGCAGGGCTTTGCGGCTCTTCGCTGTGTTCGGTCACATTCGCGGTTCCAGATAATAGAGGAGGGACGCTGGTCGGCTGTGGTGATCAAAGCCGGATGAGTATTGAACTCACTCTCAATACCCGGGTCAGTCCTGACTAAGGCTTGTTCAGCAGGAATAATGCCGTTTTTTTTCGCAAGATCGAGTCCTCTATTGCTTATGTTGCCTAGAACTTTGCTGTGTTTCGCGGTGCTCAGCGCCTCCATGCCTGTATTGGCCGATACCGTGTGGTTGAAGAACGGTGATCGCCTGAGTGGCAAGATCAAGGTGTTCGACGGCGGCAAGCTGTTGATCCAGACCGACTATGGCGGCGCCATCAATATTGACTGGAAGCAGGTCAAGACTCTGGAGAGCGACCAGGAGCTGCTGGTCAAGCAGGATGCCTACACCGGGGAGAAGGCCAAGTCGCTGCAGGCGGCGGACGAAGGCAAGGTGATCCTGGCCAACGGCGAGGCGCCCAAGACGGTGGAGCTGGCGAGCATCCAGCAGATCATGAAGCCCAAGCCGCTGGTGGAGGACATGGTCTGGAAAGGCAACGTCGATGTGGCCATGGACTACAAGCGCGCCGAAAAGAACACCGATGACTACGACATCGACTTCAAGACCTCGGCGCGTCACGGGGCCTGGCGCCACAATGCCCAGGGCGAATACAACCGTGAGTTCCAGGATCATGTGGTGACTACGGACAATTGGAGCGCCGAGTACGCTCTGGACCGTTTCATCACGGAAAAGTGGTTCTGGGAAGGGCGCCTGACCTACAAGCGGGACAAGGTCGAGGACCTGGCGCGGCAGCGGGTGGTGGGTACCGGCCCCGGCTACCAGTTCTGGGATGATGAGCTGGGTGCGTTCTCCCTGGGCTCGCTGCTCAACCGTACCGATTACGAGTACGCCGATGGCGGCAAGGACAACTTCTATTCCCTGGCGATGAAGTGGGACTACAACCGTTACCTGATCGGCAAGCGGGTGGAGTTCTTCACCAATGGCGAGGTGGGGCGGCCGCTTTCGGGGGTGGCCGACTATGCACTGGATGCCGAGATGGGGCTGCGCTACAAGGTCACCGACTGGGCTTCGTTGAACCTCAAGGCGGAAAAAGACCTGATCCGCGGTACCGAAGACAGCGATCTGGACAAGACCCGCTACACCGTGGGCTTTGGCGTGACCTGGTAACCCGGGACGCATGGGCGTCTTTTCAACGAGGGCGCCGACAAAAGTGACGGGCACAAAAAAGCCCCGCTGTTGAGGGCGGGGCTTTTTTACTGGATCAGTACAAGTTAGATAACTTGAACTTCTTCAGCTTGCATGCCTTTCTGACCGCGGGTAGCGATGAAAGAAACCTGTTGGCCTTCTTTCAGGCTTTTGAAGCCGTCGGATTGGATAGCTTTGAAGTGTACGAACAGGTCGTCACCGGATTGTGGAGTGATGAAGCCGAAGCCTTTTTCATCGTTGAACCACTTAACGGTACCGGTTTGGCGATTAGACATGGTGTATCTCCTTGGACAAAGTTAACTGCGACTCAGGAAAAGCCCTGGCCGAGACTGAGTGCAAAGAGCAGGAAAAATTCTTGGAGATGGTTGGATCGAAATTCAACATCGTGTAGAGATTCTCAGTGACACAAGCAGCACAGTGGCGCCACCTTAACCCTTTTTCCTGAACGTGCCAATGGTCAGTGCGAAGGTTTCTCGGTTTTCGTGACTGACGGCGGGGCGCTCGTCGCCCAGCCCTTGAAAATCGTGGCGTGAGGCGAGAAAAACGTCCCAGACTTTGAACCCGACCTCGCGCCCCGGTAAGATGCCAGACCGTTTTTTTTCACCTCGCTATTTCAGGACACCCGCCATGAGCATCAAATCGGACAAGTGGATTCGCCGCATGGCGCAAGAGCACGGCATGATCGAGCCCTTCGTAGAGCGCCAGATGCGTGGCGAAGGCCAGGATCGGCTGATCTCCTTCGGGGTGTCGAGCTACGGCTACGACGTGCGTTGCGCCGACGAATTCAAGGTGTTCACCAACATCAATTCGGCCACTGTCGATCCGAAGAACTTCGATGAAAAGAGCTTCGTCGACATCAAGAGCGACGTCTGCATCATTCCGCCGAACTCCTTTGCCCTGGCACGCACCGTCGAGTACTTCCGCATTCCGCGCAACGTGCTGACCATCTGCCTGGGCAAGAGCACCTATGCCCGTTGCGGCATCATCGTCAACGTGACCCCGCTGGAACCCGAGTGGGAAGGCCACGTGACCCTGGAATTCTCCAACACCACCACCTTGCCGGCGAAGATCTACGCCAACGAAGGCGTGGCGCAGATGCTGTTCCTGGAGTCGGACGAAGAGTGCGAAGTGTCCTACAAGGACCGTGGCGGCAAATACCAGGGCCAGCGCGGCGTGACCCTGCCACGCACCTGAGCTCGTCTGTCTGACGAATAGCGGGAATTCCTGAGCCGGCAGGCACTCTATTGAAGGTACTGCCGGTACGCGCAAGGCGTACCCGGCACAGCTCAGGAGTGCCCTCATGAAGATAGATCCGCGAATCAGTGCCACCTTGGCCAGGCTGGAACCCAATCAGGTTGGCGTACTGGCCTGGACCCTGCTGGCGCATCCTCCCGTCAGCATGGCCGGTGGCATTCCCGGCCAGCCGGATCCCGATTCCCCGCAACCCCTTGAACCCACCGAGCCGGGCGAACCGACTCTGCCCGACGAGCCGCCTCCCGCGCCTGTCGCCTGAAGCCCGTACCGCGCCCGCCCGGCCCAGAGCCTGAACGGGCGCGGTACCGCTGTTACTTCAGGTTGCCGCTGAGAAACTGCTGCAAGCGCTCGCTTTTCGGGTTGCCCAGCACGTCCTCCGGAGCACCCTCTTCTTCCACCAGGCCCTTGTGCAGGAACAGCACCTGGCTGGACACCTTGCGCGCAAAACTCATCTCGTGGGTGACCATGATCATGGTCCGGCCCTCTTCGGCCAGGCCTTGGATCACCTTGAGTACCTCGCCTACCAGCTCCGGGTCCAGGGCCGAGGTGGGTTCGTCGAACAGCATGACCTCCGGCTCCATGGCCAGGGCCCGGGCGATGGCCACCCGTTGCTGCTGGCCGCCGGATAGAAACGCCGGGTACTGGCTGGCCACCCGTGCCGGCAGGCCGACCTTGTCCAGGTAACGCCGGGCGCGTTCCTCGGCCTCCCTGGTGCTGACCCCCAGCACCCGGCGGGGGGCCATGGTGATGTTTTCGAGCACGGTCATGTGGCTCCACAGGTTGAAGTGCTGGAACACCATCGCCAGGCGGGTGCGAATCCGCTGCAGCTCGGCCGGGTCGGCCACGTGCATGCCGTGGCGGTCGCTGACCATGCGGATCTGCTGGCCATCCAGGCTCATGGCGCCGTCATCCGGGGTTTCGAGAAAGTTGATGCAGCGCAGGAAGGTGCTCTTGCCCGAGCCGCTGGCGCCGATCAGGCTGATCACGTCGCCGGTCCTGGCCTTGAGGGAAACACCTTTGAGCACTTCATTGTCGCCATAGCATTTATGCAGGCCTTCAACGGTCAATTTGTACATGGGGGCGTGCATCCTCAAGGCGAAAGTAGGTAACCGCTGCGATAGGCCTCGCGACCGGCGACATGGGCGATCACCATGCCTGCGGTGGCCATGCGTCGCAGCGAGCGGGCGTACATGAGCCCGGCGTTGTTGCAATGGATGGGGGTGACCCGGTCGTGGATCGGGTCGATGATTTCGGCCACCAGTTGCCCGGCCTCCAGGTATTCCCCCGGCAGGGCGTTGAACACCAGCAGCCCGCCTACCGGGGTCGCCACCGGTTCGACGCCGGCCAGGGGCGTGGCCGGGAAGGGCAGTTCGGGCAGTGGCGGCGCTTCACCGGCGATGGCCCCAAGCCGGGTCAGGTAGTCGATCAGGGCCTGGCAGTCGAGGCTGGCCAGGCCGTGGTTGACGTCGCCCTGGCCGCGCAGCTCGACGGTCACCGCAAAGCTGCCTGTCGGGATGGCGAAACGCTCGCCGAAGCGCTGTTGCAGTTGCCACCACAGCAGGCTGAAGCATTCGTCGAACGACCAGGCCGCGGAGTCGGTGGCCAGCAGGCAGGCTTCGGCGCCCAGGTAGCGAGCCAGCGGCTCCACCCGGGGCCAGGCTTCGGGGGTGGTGTAGAGATGCGCCACAGCCTCGAAGTCGCAATGCAGGTCCAGCACCATGTCGGCATCGCAGGCCAGCCGTTGCAGGGTCAACTGCAGGGACTGCAGTTGGGTTTGCGGCCGCTGGCGCGCCAGGGCATCGATCAGGTGACGGCGGATCAGTTCAAGGTTGTGTTCAGGGTCGGCATTGAGCAGCCCTTCGATGGCATCGCCGACTTGTTCGCCCAGGTCGGCGAAGCCGCGGTTGAAGTTCTGCCCGCTTTCCAGCTGGTAGCGGCCCAGGGGCACATCCATCAGCACCTGTTCCAGGCCCACCGGATTGGCCACCGGCACCAGGACGATTTCCTGGCGCAGGCGACCGGCGGCTTCCAGCTCGGCCAGGTGTTGCTTGAGGTGCCAGGCCACCAGCATGCCGGGCAACTCGTCGGCGTGCAGGGAGGACTGGATATAGACCTTGCCGGCGGCCTGGGGCGGGCCGAAGTGAAAGCTGTGGACCTGACGCGCGGTGCCCGGCAGCGGGGCGAGCAGGTCGTGGATCTCGTGGCGCATTGACGGTTTTCCTGCAGCAAGTCCTAGTGGGTCGGCCCGAGGAAAGCCAGCCAGCGGCGTTCGGCGAGGCGGAACAGGCCCACCAGGGCGAAGGTCACGCACAGGTAGATGATGGCGGCGATGCCGAACGACTGAAATGTCAGGAAGGTCGCCGAGTTGGCGTCGCGGGCGATTTTCAGAATGTCGGGAATGGTCGCGGTGAAGGCCACGGTGGTGGAGTGCAGCATCAGGATCACTTCGTTGCTGTAGTAGGGCAGCGAGCGGCGCAGGGCCGAGGGCATGATCACATAGGCGTACAGCTTCCAGCCGCTCAGGCCATAGGCCTTGGCCGCTTCGACTTCGCCGTGGGCCATGCTGCGGATCGCCCCGGCGAAGATCTCCGTGGTGTAGGCGCAGGTGTTCAGGGCGAAGGCAAGGATGGTGCAGTTCATTGCATCGCGAAAGAACGCATCCAGGACTGGCTGTGCGCGAATCGCGGCGATGCTGTAGATCCCGGTGTAGCAGATCAGCAACTGGATATAGAGCGGTGTGCCACGAAACAGGTAGGTGTAGAACTGCACCGGCCAGCGGATGTAGCGCTTGGGCGAGACCCGGGCGATGGACAGCGGGATCGACACCAAAAAGCCGATGCAGATCGAGGCACTGAGCAGCCACATGGTCATGGCCAGGCCGGTCACGTGGTAGCCATCGCTATAAAGGAAGGGACGCCAGTATTCCTGCAGGAGTTCGATCATCGCACGGCCTCCCGGGCGCCGGCGGCGTAGCGCCGTTCAAGCCTGCGCAGGACAAAGTTGGAGGCACTGGTGATCAACAGGTAGATCAGCGCCGCCAGAACCAGGAAGTAGAAGAGTTGGTAGGTGCTCTTGCCGGCGTCCTGGGCAGCCTTGACCAGGTCGGCCAGGCCAATGATCGACACCAGGGCCGTGGCCTTGAGCATCACCATCCAGTTGTTGCCGATGCCTGGCAGGGCAAAGCGCATCATTTGCGGAAAGACCACGAAGCGAAAGCGCTGGCCGCGTTTCAGGCCATAGGCGGTGGCCGCTTCCACCTGGCCCCGGGGCACGGCAAGGATCGCCCCGCGAAAGGTTTCGGTGAAGTAGGCGCCATAGATGAAACCCAGGGTGATCACCCCGGCGCTGAAGGGGTTGATCTCGATGTAGTCCCACTCCATGAAATCGGTAAAGGAGGTCAACCAGGTTTGCAGGCTGTAGAAAATCAGCAGCATCAGGACCAGGTCCGGCACGCCGCGGATCAGGGTGGTGTAGAGCTGGGCCGGAACCCGCAGCAGGGCAACGCTGGACAATTTGGCGCTGGCGCCGATCAGGCCCAGCAAAACGCTGACCAGCAGCGACAACACCGACAACTTGATGGTCATCCAGGTACCTTCCAGCAGCAGAGGGCCGAAACCCTTCAGGCTGAGCGCGGAAAGCCCCAGGTTTTTTAGAAGTTCTTCGAGCATCGATCTGTGACCCGTAGCGATAAAAAAGGCGCCCATCGAGGATGGGCGCCGACAGGTTATTTACCGCTGTAGAGGTTCAGGTCACCGAAGTGTTTTTTCTGGATGGTGGCGTAGGTGCCATCATCGTGTAACGCTTTGATACCTTTATCCAGAAGCGCTTTCAGTTCTTTGTTACCTTTCGAGATACCCACCGCGGTCTTGGCCGGCAGCAGCGGGTCGTCCACCGGCTTGCTGATCTCATAGTCAGCGCCTTGCGGTGACTTGAGGAAGCCCAGTTCGGCCTGCAGCATGTCCTGGATCGAGGCATCGAGGCGCCCGGAAGTCAGGTCGGCATAGACCTGGTCCTGGTTCTGATAGGCCTGGGTCTTGACCCCGGCCTTGTCCAGCACGGCCTTGGCGTAGGCTTCCTGAATGGTGCCCTGCTCGTAGCCGACGGTCTTGCCCTTGAGCGAGGCGGTGTCTTCGCTCAGGCCCGAGCCTTTCTTGAACACGAATGCGGTGGGGCCGGAAAACAGTTCGTTGGAGAAGTCGATGACTTTCTCGCGAGCCGGGGTGACGGTCATGGACGAGATCACACCGTCGAATTTATTGGCCTTGAGGCCTGGAATCATGCCGTCGAAGTCACTTTCGACCCACTTGCACTTGACCTTCAGCTCGGCACAGATGGCATTGCCCAGGTCGATGTCGAAACCCACCAGGCTGCCGTCGGCGGCCTTGGATTCGAAGGGGGCGTAGGAAGGGTCGACGCCGAAGCGCAGTTCCTTGTATTCCTTGGCCAGCGCGGAGCCGGCGGCCATGCAGAGAGCCAATGCAGAAAGGGTCAGCAATGCTTTTTTCATTATTCAATCCCTAAGAACCAATATGAGCGCTTGTGGCGCATGAGTACTGTTACTGGACCGCATAAGACTTAATGAAAGTAGCAATTTCCGAACCAGAGTCCCGAACAGGTGTTTTAAAAGCGCTGGAAAGCAGCGACACGAGGGAACCCGTGCGCCGAGATGGGGCGTGATTTTTGGCAGGCGCCAATAAGGTGCGAAGGGGTGGGCAATCTACGATGGGCGAACTGACAGGGCTGCCAGTGCCAAGCGCGGTTGAGGGCGCCGGTGAGCTGTTCGTTTTGGAGCAGGCCCGCTTGCACAGGACGTGCAAGCGGGTGGGGGAAGGTTACTTGCCTGGAACCAGGGTCAGGCGGGTCTTGCCGTAGCTGCGCTCGAAGTTCTGCGGTTGCATCGGCAGGCTCAGGTACTGGGCCTTGAGCCAGCCGTCGATGCCGTTGGCATAGTTGGGGCTCACCGGGTTGCCGGACTGGCCGCTGCTGTTGAGGCCCATCAAGGGTTCGCTGAGGCCGAAATCCACGATCAAGCGCAGGGGCGGTGTATCGGTGATGGCAAAATCCTGCCCCCAACGGTACGCGGCGCTGTTGATGGTGTTGTGGTCGCCCCCGGCCTGAAGCGGACCACGGATCTGCCGGCCATTGGCGTTGGTCCACTGGTAGCTGTGCAGCTTGCCCCATTGCCAGGCCTTGCGGTCGGCGCCCAGCAGTTGCTCGCCGGAGCTGATGGCGGCTGCCAGGCTGCGGGCGAGGATGGCTGGCTTGTCTTCCTTTTGCGCGGTGCGCGAATCGTCCCAGAACGGGCTGTCTTCCTGGCCCAGCAGGTGGTCGGCCTGGGCCGAGTAGGAAAGGTTGCCGTTGGCGACGAAGGCTTGCCAGGCGTCACTGGACTCGGGGCCGAGCTTGTCGAGGAAGATCTGCTTGGCGCTCTCCTGCAGGAACAATTCGTACAACGCCGCGTCGGCCGAGCCGGCGCTGACCTTGCCGTCGAACGCGAGCAAGCGGCTATAGGCTTCCCTGGCCTTGGCGCGTTCGGTATCGGGCAAGGCCTCGATGGCCTGCTTCAGCGGCTGGGCCATGCCCGGAGCTTCGAACATCTTTTTCAGTTTGGCGGCGAACAGGGTGCTTTGATCGTACTGCAGGGCGATCAGGCTGCGGTTGTCCTGCTTGCCGCTGGAGGCCAGACCGGCCATGCGCTCGGCCCGTTCCGGGGCGTGCCAGGAATTGGACAGCTGCATGCCGTAGCCCCGCGAGATCACTCGCTGGTTGGCGGTAGCGATCCAGCCCTGGGGCGGGTCCTGGTCGTAGGGGTGGAGCATCGGGTCGGCGTAGCCGTCCCAGTCGTAACGGCCATCCCAACCCGGTGAAGGCAGCAAGCCTTCGCCTTCGCGGCGGTTGGGGAAGCGCCCGGTGACTTGCCAGCCGATGTTGCTGGCGTCGGCAAACACCATGTTCAGGGCGATGGCGCGGATTTCCCGACTGGCATCCGAGGCCTTCTCGACGTTCTGCGCCCGGGACAGGTCGAAGAAGGCGTCCAGGGTCTTGTCGTCCTTGAGCTCCGGCGTCTGCAGGGCCAGGCCGAAACCGTTACCGAGCGCTGCCCCCAGCGCGCTGTTGAGCAGCGGGCCATGGCGGGTTTCGTACACGGCTTCGCGAATCGGCCGTTGGCCTTTGACGAAGTAGGTTTCGTTGCGCACGGTCACCGGCTGCCATTTGCCGTTGTTCTGGTAGTACAGGGCGTTGCCCTGGCGCTTGAGCTTTTCCAGGAACAGGTCCTGGTTGTCTCCCTCCACCGAGCTCATGCTCCAGGCTACCTTGCCGTTGAAGCCCTGGAGAATCGCCGGCAGGCCAGCGATGGAAGCGCCAGCGGCCTGGTATTTCGGCGCGCGGATCTGGGCGTAGTACCAGGCTTGCAGGTGGCTGTCGGCGGCCAGCAGGCTGCGGCCGGTGCGGCTGCGCTGTGGGGCGATGGCCAGGTTGCTGCCACCGCGGGTGCCCAGGCTGTTGAGCTGGGCCAGACGGTTGATGGCGCGGCTGACTTCGTTCAGGCCCGGCACAGTGAGATTCAGGCCCTTGAGCTTGTCCGCTTCGGCCAGGGGCAGGGGTTCATCGGGATAGCTCGGAGTCAGCCACGGTAGTTTGTCGCTGCCGACTTTCTGCGCCAGCACCAGGGCGTTGATCTCTTCTTGCAGGTTGGCGGACTGGCCGAAGTTCAGCAGGCAGAAGATCAGCGCCGAATCCTCGGCTTTCCAGTATTCGGGGGTGTAGCCCTGGGCTGCCAGGTCCGGCGGCAGCTTGTCGCGATAGCGGAACAGGTAGGCGTTGACGCCCCGGGCATAGACCTCGAAGAAGCGCTTGATCCGTGGCGACGAAGCCTTGTACAGCTCATCGGCGCTTTTCTTCAGGTTGATCGCGCGCATCAGGCGGTCCACTTCCAGTGCGTCGGCACCGGACATTTCGGCCAGGCGGCCTTGTGCCAGCAGGCGCAGGGTCACCATCTGGCCAATGCGGTCGCTGGCGTGCACATAGCCCAGGGTGAACAGGGCGTCATGGAAGCTGCTGCTTTCGATCAGCGGTACGCCGACCGCGTTGCGCCGCACGGAAACGTTCTGTGCCAGGCCCTTGAGCGGTTGCACGCCAGAGGTGGGGGGCAGGGTGTCTTGAGTATTCCAGGACTGGCAACCGGCCAGGCTCAGAGCACTGGCCACTGCCGCGGCAACGCCGAACCGGGGAAGAAAATGTGAGAAGGCTGGCGAGGCCATGGCAAAGCTCCTGCGGGGGGTAGCGTCGATAAAGGCGCTACGTTAGTGAGCAGGCGAGTGCCGCGCAAGCGGGGGCAGGAGGTATTTCTCGACGACGCTGCAAATAGCGATCGCCGGCGCGTCAGCGCCTGGCAAAACCCGTAGGAGCCGGCTTGCCGGCGAAGAGGCCTTCTGGCCTTGGCTGGCCCTTGCGGGCACCGTGACTGGCAAGCCAGCTCCTGCAGGCACAAGGTTCATGAGGCGGGATTGACCTGCTCTACCAGGGCATAGGCCCGCTCGGTAGCCGGTCGGGCCTGGATGCTGTTGAACCAGCGCTGCAGATTTGGGAAGTCCTCGAGTTTCTGGCTCTGCTTCTTATAGGAAGCGATCCAGGGATAGATCGCCATGTCGGCAATGCTGTAGTCGCTGCCGGCGACAAACTTGCGGTCCGCCAGGCGCCGATCGAGCACGCCGTACAGGCGCGCGGTTTCATCCACATAACGTTTGATGGCGTAGGGGATCTTTTCCGGGGCGAACTGGCTGAAGTGATGATTTTGCCCAGCCATCGGCCCCAGCCCGCCCATCTGCCAGAACAGCCATTGCAGGGCTTCCTGGCGCCCGCGCAGGTCCTGGGGCAGGAACTGGCCGGTCTTTTCCGCGAGGTACAACAGGATCGCCCCGGACTCGAACAGCGACAGTGGCTGGCCGCCATCGGCGGGTTGGTGGTCAACGATCGCCGGAATGCGGTTGTTGGGCGCGATCTTCAGGAATTCGGGCTTGAATTGCTCACCCAGGCCGATGTTCACCGGGTACAGGGTGTAGGGCAGGCCGGCTTCTTCCAGGAACAGGGAGATCTTGTGGCCGTTGGGGGTGGTCCAGTAATACAGGTCGATCATGGAACGCTCCAATTGGGATGTATCTGTGCTTAAGGACAGCAAACTCCGGCATTAGGTCGTCCTGTCTGCATTCGATGGCTTGCCTGAACAGCTAAGTGATGCTCAAGTGCGGCAAATTCAATGACCTCGACAGAGAAAAACATGCCCCTTCCGGCCAGCACCGCACTGATGCTCATCGACCAGCAGCAAGGCATCCTCCAGCCTCGGCTTGGCCCGCGCAACAACCCCGAGGCGCAGGTGCGGATGCTCGAACTGCTGGCCCACTGGCGCGCCCACGGCTGGCCGGTGATCCATGTGCAACACCTGTCGCGTTCGCCGGATTCGGTGTTCTGGCCCGGGCAGTCGGGGGGGAGTTTCAACCGTGCTTTGAGCCCCGGGACGGGGAATGGCGGGTTCAGAAGCAGGTGCCGGATGCGTTTTGCGCCAATTCGCTGGAAGCGGATTTGCGGCGCGAGGGGATTGCCGGGTTGGTGATTGTCGGTGTTGCCACCAACAACTCTGTGGAGTCGACGGCGCGTACGGCTGGCAACCTGGGCTTTGCCGTGTGGGTGGTGGCCGACGCCTGCTACACCTTCGACAAGCCCGACTTCAACGGTCGGGCCCGTAGTGCCGAGGAGGTGCATGCCATGTCGCTGGCCAATCTGGATGGCGAGTACGCCACCGTCCTGGACCTGTCGCAGTTGCTGGCCCAGGAGGCCGGGCGCAGCTGAAGGCGCAAGTGCTCAGGCAGGCCCCGCCCGCGCTCAGGTCAGGCGCCGTGGCACTTCTTGAATTTCTTGCTGCTGCCGCATGGGCAAGGGTCGTTGCGGCCAACGTCTTTCAGTGCGTTGCGTACCGGCTCCTGGTGGGCGTGGTTGCAGTGCGGGCCGTGAACATGGCCATGGTCGTGATCGTGATCGTGATGGTCATGATCGTGGTTGCAGTCAGGGCCATGGACATGAGGTTGCTGGGTCATTGCGGGTTACTCCGGGATAAAATCGCCGGGAATTATCACGCCATTGCGCTTCAGGTGCACGTCCTGGCCGATGAATAATCCGATTTCCAGTTCCCCTTCGAGGCGGTAGGGGATAGGTCGCTCGGGCTTGCGCAGCAATTTCACCACATCGCGGATCTGCGGCCACAGGTTGGTCCGCACCGGCACCTTGAAGAAGCGGCTGCTGTGGGGCGTGACGGTGAACCAGTGTTCGTGCTCGCCTTCGCTGAGCAGGAAGCGCTCCAGGTAGACCTTGTAGGTCAGGCGACGCACGGTCAGGTCGCTGTCGTTGGGGTTATCCACCCGCAGGTGCAGGGTGAAGCGTTGTTCCAGCAGGTTGGCCTTGACCACCTCGACCTTGACCAGATGCACCGTCGGGTCGACGGACTCATCGCTGAACCAGGAGGCACAACCCGTCAGGCTCAGCGCGCCGAGCAGGCACAAGGTTCGTAACGCACGCAGCTCACCGATCATTGCAAGACTCCCTCTGGATGCCGGTGCCCATCCTGGGCCCGGGTTGGTAGCGGCCGGTCGCGGCTCAGCGGCTGAAATAGCTGGCGCAGCACTTCTTGAACTTGTGCCCGCTGCCACAGGGGCAGGCGTCGTTGCGGCCGGATTTGAGGGGAACCGTGGGGTCGATGAAATACCAGCGTCCCTGGTTCTGCACGAAGGATGAGCGTTCGCGGTGGCTATGCTCGCCCTGGCTGTCGTGCCAGCGGGCAGTAAAGGTGACAAAGGCATGCTCGGGCTGGCCGCCGAAGACTTCCGAGCTTTCGACCTGCAACCCCAGCCAGGTGCTTTGGGCGCTCCAGTCGCTGATGGACTGGCGATCCAGGCCCGCCTGTTGCGCCGGCAGGGTGGTGGCCAGCAGGTAATCCACCTGCCCCAGCACATAGGCGCTGTAGCGCGAACGCATCAGGGCTTCCGCGCAGGGCGCCGGATGACCGGCATGGTAGTGGCCGCAGCAGGCATCCAGCAGGTTGCCGCTGCCGCAGGGACAAATCGAGGCACTCATTGTGTTACCACCAATACTTTCCAAAGTTTTCCGGGTTTGCCCAGAAGCGTGAATTGAGCCAATCGGGCACTTGCTTGTATTCAAGCAGATCGTAGGTGAACAGGGTCAGGACCTGTTCATCGCGCTGAAAGCGTTCGCTGGCCTGCAACGCCAGGGAATAGAAGTCGGTTTCCTGCCAGCCGCAGGCCTGCAGATCGGCCAGTACGGCGATCCGGCTGGCATTGAGGTTGCGGATGCCTCCCAGCAGGTTCAGGCCGTCGCGCTTGGGCAAGTGCTCCAGGCAATCCACGGCCAGGGCCAGGTCGAAGCGCCGCGCTGCCAGTTCCGCAGGCAGAGGGCCGGGTGCCGCCTGGGCCACTTGGGTCGTGGGGTGGGCCTCCTTGAAGGCAGCCAGGGCGGGGAAGTCGCTGGCACCGATCAGCAGCAGCTGTTGTGGTGCGTAGCGATCCAGCAAAGCCGCCAGGGCCTGCTGCGGGGTACGGTTGGAAATGCCGACGCTCATCTTAGCTCCTCGGTCAGAACGCTAAAGACTAGCGTGCCGGCATCTGCGGGCCTAGAGCGGTTCACCACTAAATCGGCGAACCTCCCGTGTTTACGGGGCGAAACCGGTGATAGCCAGGTGCTGGCGCAGATGAAATGCGCGGTCTTTACTCCGTGAATCGGCCTTGAGCCGATCCCTCAGGAGAAATCAGATGAGCATCATTCGGACGGCAGTACCTCTGGTTCTGTTAACCAGTGTGTTGACTGGTTGTGCAGGTTTGCAGAAAACCGACTGGCCGATCTGCGCCGCGGTAGGTGGCGTCACGGGCGCGGCGCTGGGCGCCACCGAAAGCTCCTCGTGGGCGGGCGGCGGCGCACTGGTGGTCGGTGGCCTGGCGGGTGCGTACTGCTGGGTAAAAGGTGATGGCGACGAGGACGGCGATGGCGTGCCGGACAGCCGCGACAAGTGCCCCCACACACCCAGAGGCGTCCAGGTCGATGCCAACGGCTGCCCACCGCCGCCACCGGTGGTAGAAGAGGTGGTAGTGGTCAAGGAAGAAACCATTGTCATTCGTGATGTGCACTTCCATTTCGACTCGGCCAAGCTGACCGATGCCGACAAAACCAAGCTCAACACCATCGTCACCCGACTGAAACAGGAGGCGTCGAGTGCCCAACTGCGAGTGACCGGCCATACCGACAGCGTCGGCAGCGATGCCTACAACCAGAAACTCTCGGACAAGCGTGCCCACTCGGTCGTGGAGTACCTGATCAGCAACGGCATTCCCCGCAGCAGTTTCGTCTCGGTAACCGGCGCCGGTGAAAGCAAGCCAGTGGCGGATAACAAGACCGCCGAAGGCCGGGCGATGAACCGTCGTACGGAAATCCAGATCAACCGCTGAAACCCCAGGGCCTGTGCGGCGACGAGCCGCACGTGGCCGCCTCTGCTCCTGTGCCAGGACCATGCTGATGGCGCAGGAGCCTTTGATCCCGGTGCCTTCTCGGCGATGGGCTCAGCCTGTCTGTAACGGGCGATCCTCGTCGATCCGGTGGCTAAACAGCCACTTCGTGAAGAATTTTCATTCCCCTCTGGCTTACCCCCGGGATAAGTCGTTACTGTGCGCGCAAAGAATAATTCACGAGGGGAGCGTATGAAGGTTTTATGGGGGCTGGGGAAGTTTCTGACCTTGGTTTTCTGGTTGGTGGTGCTGATCAACCTGGCCAGGCCGTTGATCAACCCGCTGCATCTTCTAGTGAATCTGGCGGGCAGCCTGTTGCTGCTGACCCATTTGCTGGAACTGCTGCTGTTCAACGGCAGCCTCAAGGATCGGCCACATCCCTGGCGTGACCGGCTGTACATCCTGCTGGTGGGGATCTTCCACCTGCAGACTCTTCCTGCTCCTGTCGTTGTCGAGGCCGACCATGCGTAAGCTCTGCCTGCTGGCTCTTTTCTGCAGCCCCCTGGCCATGGCCCAGGTGGTCAAGGTCGAAACCAACTCCCTGATGCGTCTGCCCAATACCGCTAGCACTCTGCAACTGGAGCGGCTGGAAGTGGCGGACTATGGCACCTTGCTGATCCCGGCCAATGTCACCGAACTCAAGGTGGACGAACTGCGGCTGGGGCATGAGGCGCGGATCGCCATCGTCCCTACCGAACAGAGCCTGCACTTGACTGTCCGCCGTGCGGAGCTGGAAGCGGGCAGCCAGATCACTTCCCGAGGCGCGCCGGGTACCTACCTGAAGGCCGCCAAGCCGGGGCGCAACCTGAACCTGCGCATCGAGTCGTTGCAGGCCGAGACGCTGTCCGTGGACGCCCGGGGTGGTGCCGGTGCGCCGGGTTATGTCGGTCTGGATGGCGCCAATGGCCAGGAACCGGGCTGCACCTGGGGCAGCGCGGGGCGTGGGGCTGACGGTGACAATGGCGGCGATGGCCGTCCTGGTGCGGCAGGCGCCCAGGTCCGGGTGGAACTGCCGCGGGACTTCCCCAGCGAGCAGATCAAGGTCTGGGTCGATGGTGGCGCAGGCGGGCTGGCCGGTGCCGGTGGCAAGCCGGGTGCGGGCGGCAAGTCCAAGGGGTGCCTGGTGTACCGCACCGACGGTGGCAAGAGCGGACGGCCCGGCGCCCAGGGGCAGCCAGGCCCGGCCGGCGAGCCTGGCGCGCTGACGGTGCAGCGCCTGTAAGCCGTAACGTTTGCGTTGAACCTTGCCCGGCCGCCCGCTTCTGTAGCGGGCGGCCTGTTTTTAGAAGGTCGGCCGGGCCGCCGCCAGGGCGACCAGCACCAGGCCGATGATCAGGTTGCTGCCCACCAGCCGGCGGATCTTGCCCAGCGCCGCGGTGCCAGCGGGCCAATCCTCGGCCGCTACTGCCTTGCGCAGCTCCGGCAACTGCAGGGACTGGATGCGGATGAACAGGGCGGTCATCACCAGGTACAGGCCCATCATGATCTGCACATACTTGGGCGCGGTTTCAAAGCCGCTGAAGCGCAAATGCAGCAGGCCGATACCGCTGATCGGCAACAGCACCACGGCGATCCACACCCAGACGAAAAAACGCGGAAACACTTGCGCCCACAACTTCAGCCGCGCCGGCCCCTCCAGGGCCACCATAGCCGCCGGGCGCAGGACCATCCAGGCGAAGAACATGCCGCCGACCCAGACCAGGGCGGCCAGGACATGCAGGGTGTAGGCAAGGGCGAAAGGGGTCATTCGGGTACTCCGTTCTGCGCGGGATGAATTAGCGGGGTATGATAGCGGCCGATTCGAACCACTGAAAATTTATCCAGCGTTTTGTGCGCCCGAAAAACCATGATCAGCAACGAACTCAAAACCACGATCCAGGGCGCCTACTCGCGTTTTCTCGAAGCCAAGAGCCTCAAGCCGCGTTACGGCCAGCGCCTGATGATCGCCGAAGTGGCCAAGGTCCTGGGTGATATCGACACCGACGACGAAGGCCGGCGCAGTGGCGACCCGGCGGTGGTCGCCGTGGAAGCCGGCACCGGTACCGGCAAGACCGTGGCCTACAGCCTGGCGGCAATTCCCACGGCCAAGGCCGCCGGCAAGCGCCTGGTGATCGCTACCGCCACCGTCGCCCTGCAGGAGCAGATCGTCTACAAGGACCTGCCCGACCTGATGCGCAACAGCGGGCTGAACTTCAGCTTCTCCCTGGCCAAGGGCCGCGGTCGCTACATGTGCCTGTCCAAGCTCGACATGCTGCTCCAGGAAGGCCACGCCCAGACCGCCACGGCCCAGCTGTTCGAGGAAGAAGGCTTCAAGATCGAAGTGGATGAAGCCAGCCAGAAGCTGTTCACCAGCATGATCGAAAAACTCGCCGGCAATAAATGGGACGGCGACCGCGACAGCTGGCCCACTGCCCTGGAAGACGCCGACTGGGCGCGCCTGACCACCGACCACAGCCAGTGCACCAACCGCCATTGCCCGAACTTCGGCCAGTGCGCCTTCTACAAGGCTCGTGAAGGCATGGGCAAGGTCGATGTGATTGTCACCAACCACGACATGGTCCTGGCCGACCTGGCACTGGGCGGCGGCGCCGTGCTGCCGGACCCGCGCGACACTCTCTATGTGTTCGACGAAGGTCACCACCTGCCGGACAAGGCCATTGGCCACTTCGCCCATTACACCCGCCTGCGCTCCACTGCCGACTGGCTGGAGCAGACCGCCAAGAACCTCACCAAGCTGCTGGCCCAGCACCCGTTGCCGGGTGATCTGGGGCGCCTGATCGAGCAGGTGCCGGAGCTGGCGCGGGAGATCAAGACCCAGCAGCAGTTCATGTTCACCGCCTGCGAGCAGATCGCCGATTTCCGCACTGGCGAAGACATGGAAGGCCGCGAGCGGCCACGCCACCGTTTTGTCGGCGGGCTGATCCCCGAGCATATGCGCGAGATGGGCCTTGAGTTGAAAAAGGGCTTTTCCCGTCTCACCGACCTGTTCACCCGCCTGACCGAGTTGCTCAAGGAAGGCATGGATGGCGAGGTCAACATCGGTATCGCCAGCAACCAGGCCGAAGAGTGGTACCCGCTGTTCGGCAGCCTGCTGGCCCGTGCCTCGGGCAACTGGGAACTGTGGACCGCGTTCACCGTCGAGGACCCGGAAGACAATCCGCCCATGGCCCGCTGGCTGACCCTGGCCGAAAGCGGCTCGCTGTTCGACATCGAGGTCAACGCCAGCCCGATCCTCGCTGCGGAAATGCTCCGACGCAATCTGTGGAACGTGGCCTACGGTGCCCTGGTGACGTCGGCGACCCTGACTGCCCTGGGCACTTTCGACCGTTTCCGCATGCGTGCCGGCCTGCCGAAAAAGGCCGTGACCGCCGTGGTGCCGAGCCCTTTCCACCATGCCGATGCCGGGGTGCTGCGGGTGCCCGACCTGCGGGCCGACCCGCGGGACGCGCCAGCGCATACCGCGGCGATCATTCGCGACCTGCCGGAACTGGTGGAGGGCTCGCGAGGCACCCTGGTGCTGTTCTCCTCGCGCAAGCAGATGCAGGACGTGTTCGACGGCCTGGACCGGGACTGGCGCAAGCAGGTGTTCATCCAGGGCAACCTGTCCAAGCAGGAAACCCTGAACAAGCACAAGGCGCGGGTCGACGGTGGCGATTCCAGCGTGCTGTTCGGCCTGGCGAGTTTCGCCGAAGGGGTGGACTTGCCCGGGGCCTACTGCGAACACGTGGTGATCGCCAAGATCCCGTTCTCGGTGCCGGATGACCCGGTGGAGGCGGCGCTGGCGGAGTGGATCGAAGCCCGTGGTGGCAACCCGTTCATGGAAATCTCGGTACCGGATGCATCCCTCAAGCTGGTCCAGGCCTGCGGTCGCCTGCTGCGCACCGAACAGGACCGCGGCACCATCACTCTGCTGGACCGCCGTCTGGTCACCCAGCGCTATGGCAAGGCTATCCTCAATGCCTTGCCGCCGTTTCGCCGAGAAATATCTTAAGCACGGCCCGCATATTTGCGTGCCGTGCTGTCTATTTCATGTCACCGCTTCAGCACCGGCCGTTCATCGGTCTTTAGGGAGAGCCAGGTTCATATGATTCGCCGTTCGTTGCCCGCTGTATTTGCCCTGTTGTTTGCCGCGCCCGTCTGGGCGGCCCCTGCCGGACAACAGACGCTGTTCAACTTTGTCCGACCTGCTGCTGTGGTGCAGGTGGCGACACAGGATGCCAGCCTGCCGCAATCCAACGCAGAGCAAACGGCCGAAGGCGAAGTGCTGCGGCGCATCATCTTCAACCCCACGAGCCGGCCGAGCCTGAGCCTGGCGCCCCAGAGCGGGGCCTGGGACTGGTCGCAGTCGGGAATGATGAGCCTGCGTATCCAGAGCGCGATGAACTGGGCCCTGACCCTCTACGTGACCATCCAGAGCAATGACGGCAAGACCCTGGTCAGCCGCGTCGACCTGCCGGCCGGCCCGGCGCAGACCCTGCTGGTGCCGCTGGTGGCCAGCAGTCCGCTGAGCCAGGGCATGAAGGCCGCGCCACCGATGCCGATGACCCTGGACGGCCAGCGCATCCTGCTGGCCAGCAGTGAAGGGCAACTGGACCGCAGCCAGGTGGTGTCGGTGACCTTGTCCATGGACAACCCCAAGGCGGCCCAGAGCATTCTGCTGGAGCGTTTCGGCGTGCAGGACGGCGAGGGGGTGATCAAGGCGGTCTACGGTTCCCTGGTGGATGCCTACGGTCAATCGACCCGGGCCCGCTGGCCGGAAAAGATCACCAGTGACGATCAGCTCAAGGCGGCCGACGCCAAGGAGCAACAACAGCTCCAGGGCTGGCTGGAGGAGCGCGAGAAGGCTTCGCTGGACAGCTACGGTGGCTGGAACAAGGGGCCGAGCTTCAAGGCCAGCGGTTTCTTTCGCACGGAAAAACGAGATGGCCGCTGGTTCCTCGTGACCCCGCTGGGGCATCCGTTCTACTCCCTGGGGGTCAATACAGTGGCGCCCGACAATAACCAGACCTATGTCGCGGGCCGGGAATGGATGTTCGGTGCCTTGCCCAAGGATGACGAACCCCTGGCAGCCTTTTACGGTGAAGGCGACAACCGTGGCGGCAACGGCGCCGACCAGGGCCGCGGCTATGGTTCAGGGCGCTGGTATGACTTCTATCAGGCCAACCTGCAACGGACCTACGGCAAGCCCTGCACCGCGGACAGTGCCACTGCGCAGCAGGCGCCGGCCGACACCTCGCCGCCGCCCCAGGCAACTCCTTGCGTGGCACCGGCCTTCGACCAGAAACGCTGGGTTGGCCACACCCTGGATCGCTTGCAGGCCTGGGGCTTCAATACCATCGGCAACTGGAGCGCTCCGGCCCTGGGGCTGGCCGACCGGGTGCCTTACACCTTGGCGCTGTCGATCGTGGGTGATTACGCCAGCATCAGTACCGGCAGTGACTGGTGGGGCGGCATGCCGGATCCTTTCGACCCGCGCTTTGCCATGGCCACCGAACGTGCCGTGGCCATTGCCGCCCGCGACCATCGGGACGACCCCTGGCTGATTGGCTACTTTGCCGACAACGAATTGGCCTGGGCTGGCCCCGGCGACGATGCCAAATCCCGCTATGCCCTGGCCTACGGCACCCTGCGCCTGACCACCGACGTACCGGCCAAGCGCGCGTTTCTCAAGCAACTGCGGGACAAGTACCGCAACCAGGCCGGGCTGTCGAAAGCCTGGGGCATCGACCTGCCGGCCTGGGAGTTGATGGAAGACCCGGGCTTCGTGCCGCCGTTGCCGAGCCCGGAGCACCCGGAGATCGAGGCCGACTTCAAGTATTTCCAGAAGGTCTTCGCCGATACCTACTTCAAGACCATCTCCGACTCGCTGAAATGGCACGCCCCCAACCACCTGCTGCTGGGCGGGCGTTTTGCCGTGAGCAACCCTGAGGCCGTGGCTTCCTGCGCCCAGTACTGCGATGTCTTGAGCTTCAACATGTACACCCTCAAGCCCCAGGACGGTCAGGACTTTGCCTACCTGCGCAGCCTCGACAAGCCGGTACTGGTAACCGAGTTCAACTTCGGTTCCCGGGATCGCGGTCCGTTCTGGGGCGGTGTGACCGAGCTGGCCCGGGAAGAGGACCGTGGCCCGGCCTATGCCAACTTCCTCAAGCAGGCGGTCAGCGAGCCGTCGATTGTCGGCGTGCACTGGTTCCAGTACCTGGACCAGCCGGTGACCGGGCGCCTGCTGGACGGTGAAAACGGCCATTTCGGCCTGGTGGGCATCACCGATGTGCCATTCCAGGGCTTTGTCGACAGCGTGCGCAAGAGCAACCTGCAAGCCATTGACCAGTTGGGCAAGGCTGCAGAGCAGGCTCGGGTCGAGGCGGAACAGGCCGTGGCTGGCGAGCATGGGGGCGATGGCGCTGACAAGAGCCACACCGGCAAGGGCCCGGGTGGGCACGCCGGTGGCCATTCCGGCAATGGTCATTGACCTTCACAAGGCCTGAGCGGCGTTCCAGGAAAAAACGGGCAGCCCTCTGAAACGAGGGTTTGCCGCTGATGACCGGCAGCTCGCCGGCTGTTCCCAAATGGCTTCGGGGCTGGAACAATGCGCGCCACGTTGTCGAGCATTGTTGCAGGGGGAGCCAGGGGTGCAGATTCAAGGTCATTACGAGCTTAAATTCGAAGCGGTACGCGAGGCGTTCGCCGCCCTGTTCGAGGACTCCCAGGAGCGCGGCGCGGCGCTGTGCATCCAGGTCGGCGGGGAAACCGTCATCGACCTGTGGGCCGGTACCGCAGACAAGGACGGCGCCGAGGCCTGGCACAGCGATACCATCGCCAACCTGTTCTCCTGCACCAAGACCTTTACTGCGGTCACCGCGCTGCAGTTGGTGGCCGAGGGCAAGCTCAAGCTGGATGCACCCGTGGCCGACTACTGGCCGGAATTCGCCGCGGCGGGCAAGGCAGCCATTACTTTGCGCCAGTTGCTCTGCCATCAGGCCGGCCTGCCGGCAGTGCGCGAGCTGTTGCCCGCGCAAGCCCTTTACGAATGGCAGACCATGGTCGATGCCCTGGCCGCCGAGCAGCCCTGGTGGACGCCCGGTGAGGGGCACGGCTACGCAGCCATCACCTATGGCTGGCTGGTGGGCGAGTTGATCCGGCGTGCCGATGGGCGCGGGCCGGGGGAGTCCATCGTGGCCCGGGTCGCCAGGCCTTTGGGGCTGGACTTCCATGTCGGCCTGGCCGATGAGGAGTTCTACCGCGTGGCGCATATCGCCCGTGGCAAGGGCAATATGGGCGATGCTGCGGCCCAGCGCCTGCTGCAAGTCACCATGCGCGAACCCGATGCGATGAGTACTCGGGCGTTTACCAATCCACCGTCTATCCTGACCAGCACCAATAAACCCGAGTGGCGGCGCATGCAGCAGCCGGCGGCCAACGGCCACGGCAATGCCCGCAGCCTCGCCGGGTTCTACAGCGGCCTGCTGGACGGCAGTTTGCTGGAAGCCGACATGCTCGAAGAGCTGACTCGGGAACACAGCCTGGGCATGGACAAGACGTTGCTGACCCAGACCCGCTTCGGCCTGGGTTGCATGCTCGACCAGCCCCAGGTAGCCAATGCCACCTTTGGCCTGGGCGCGCGGGCGTTCGGGCATCCGGGGGCAGGGGGCTCCATCGGTTTTGCTGACCCGGAGCATGATGTGGCGTTCGGTTTTGTGACAAATACCCTGGGGCCCTATGTGTTGATGGACCCTCGGGCACAGAAGCTGGTGCGGGTTTTGTCGGATTGTCTGTAAAAAGGTTGCTGTTAAGAACTTTTTTGCTTAAACATGCTTGGAAAGCTGCAGGATGGAACCCTGTGGCTTTTATAATTTCCAAGCGTCTGTTTGTAACGGTTGTTTAGACCGAATTTTTTATCTCATTTTGTGGATATCCCATGTCGTCGAACAAGTCTCTAGCCTTGGCCATCTGCCTGACCGTCACCGGTTGCGCGCAAACCCCACAAAATGAAGCGGATGGCGGCCACTGGTGGTCATTCGGCTCCGATAAGGCCAGCAGCAAGGAAACCCCAGCTGCGCCTGAAAAACCGGTTGCCACCACTGAAGCCGCACCTGCCGCTTCTGCAAGCAAGCCTGCGGTAGTGGCCAAGGCCGCTGCACCGGCCCCTGCTGCCAAGAACACAGCCGCCGGCAAGCACCCGGCCCCTGCCGCCAAGGCCGCTGCTGGCGCCAAGCCGGCGCCTGTCGCTGCTGCCGAGCCCGCTCCAGCTCCAGCTCCAGCGCCGGTCGTTGCCGCAGCCCCTGCCGCTCCTGCCGCCAAGGCCGAGAGCAGCAAGTGGTGGTGGCCGTTCTCCTCCAAGGATTCTTCCGACAAGCCAGTGGCCGAAGCGAAGAAGGCCGAGCCTGCCCCAGCGCCGGCAGTGACAGCGGCAGCCGACTCCGAAACCCACTGGTGGTGGCCGTTCCCCAAGAGCCAGCCCAAGCCTTTGAGCAAGGTCAATGTAGCGGACATCCCGATGCCCGACCCGAAAATCACCCAGGCCTGGCTGGACGACTACGAGCCACGCCTGCGCGAAGCGGTGAAGGACAGCAAGCTGCAGATCGAGCGTCGTGAAAACGTGCTGGTGGTCACTGCGCTGGTAGATGCCTCGTTCAACCCGGATCGTCCAGCCATGCTGCTGCCGGTCACCCTGGGTCCGTTCACCCGCGTCGCCAAGGCGGTGGAAGGTGATCCGAAGACTGCCGTACTGATTCTCGGTCATGCCGACGCCACCGGCCCGACCCTGGCCAACCAGAAGCTGAGCCGTGATCGTGCCCAGTCCGTAGCGGCAATCTTCAGCCTCAGCGGCCTGAAGCAGGACCGCCTGATGCTGCGTGGCATGGGTTCGGTGATGCCGCGTGCCGCCAACGACAGCCCCCAGGGTCGCTCGCTGAACCGTCGGGTGGAAATCATGCTGACCCAGCGCAGCACCATGCTGGGCCTGCTGAGCAAGTACAACCAGCCGACGCCTTCCGAGACTGAAATGGTTGCCGTACAGGATGCCGTGCCTCCAGTACCCGCGGCTTCCGCCAAGAAAGCGGCGCCTGCGAAGAAGGCTACCGTGGCCAAGAAGCCGGCAGCCAAGAAGGCTCCGGTGAAGAAGGCCGCCGCCTCTTCGAAGACCGCAACGGCTACCGCCCAGGCTAAAAACTGATTTTCAAGGATAAGGAAGCAGGCATGACTCAGTCCCTGGCTGATATGCGCCGCGACTACACTCGCGACGGCTTGTCCGAGGCACAGGCCCCGGCTGAACCTTTTGCGCTGTTCCACCAGTGGTTTGCCGATGCGGTGAAAACCGAGCAACCGCCGGTGGAAGCCAATGCCATGACCGTGGCGACCGTCGATACCGATGGTCGCCCTCACTGCCGCATCCTGTTGCTCAAGGGCCTGGATGAGCAGGGCTTCACCTTCTTCACCAACTACGAGAGCGCCAAGGGCCAGCAGCTGGCTGCACGGCCCTTCGCCGCCATGACGTTCTTCTGGCCGACCCTGGAGCGTCAGGTGCGGATTGAAGGGCGGGTGGTCAAGGTCACTCCACAGGAGTCCGATGCCTATTATCAGGTGCGTCCCCTGGGCAGCCGGCTGGGAGCCTGGGCTTCACCGCAGAGCCGGGTGATCGCCGATCGTGACGAACTGCAAGAGTTGCTCAAGGCCACTGAGGCTCGCTTCAGCGATAGCCAGCCCGATTGCCCGGAACACTGGGGTGGTTATCGCCTGCTGCCGGAGCGCATCGAGTTCTGGCAGGGGCGCCCCAGCCGACTGCATGACCGTTTGAACTATCGCCTGCAAGGCCAGGAGTGGGTCCGCGAACGTCTGGCTCCTTGATCGGATTGCAGGTCACTCGCCGGGGTAGCCGGCCGCAGCGGTTTCCAGCCATTGCGGCAGGTCCCGGCGTTTTACTTTCTGGCGCTGGGCCTCGGCCAGTTGCTCCAGCATGAATTGCTTCTTCTGGGCATCGGTTCCGGCCAGGGAGAGGGCCAGGTCCCGATCGGTCCAACGCTTGATGCGTACATACAGCCACCAGTGGAAATACAAGCCTGCAGCGGTGGTCGCGATGATGATGAAGTAGTCCATGGAAAATCCTTTGTTCGGTGGCGCTATGCAGTGAGCTGGAGCTACCGTAATGAGAAAGCCTGGCGTTTACGCAGCCTGTACTTTGGCTGAATGAAAGCAATTTTATCCGGGCGACGCCGTGACAGGCGTCAAGCTGCGGAGTCTAATGATTATCTGTCCTTTGGAGTTGATCCTATGCGTAAGTCTGTTTTGCTGGTTGCATCCTTCACCACGATGGCAATGTTGCTCGGTGGCTGTGCCTCCAACCTGACCGGTGACTCCTATTCCCGTGATGAAGCGCGTCGTGTGCAAACCGTGCGCATGGGCACCATCGAATCCCTGCGTCCGGTGAAAATCGAAGGCACCAAGACCCCGATCGGCGGCGCTGCAGGTGCTGTGATCGGCGGCGTTGGCGGCAGCGCCATCGGCGGCGGCCGTGGCAGCATCGTCACCGCAGTCATCGGTGCAGTAGCCGGCGGCCTGCTGGGCTCGGCCACTGAAGAAGGCCTGACCCGTACCCAGGGCGTTGAAATCACCGTGCGTGAAGACGACGGCAGCATGCGTGCCTATGTGCAGCAGGTTCAGGAAAACGAAGTGTTCCGCGTGGGCGACCGCGTGCGCATCATGACGGTCAACGGTACCAGCCGCGTTACCCGCTGACCCTCCCTGCTACAAAACAAAACCCCGGCCAGGCAACTGGTCGGGGTTTTGTGTTTTCAGCCTGGCCAAGCGCTGCGGATCAGGACGCCAGGGTGTTGTTTCTGCGGCTGGCAGCGGCGGTGACGGCGTAACCGATCAGGGCCGCAAACAGTGAACCGGTCAGGATGCCCATGCGGTCCATACCGGCGTATTCGCTGCTGCCGGGCTCGAAGGCCAGGGAGCCGACGAACAGGCTCATGGTGAAGCCGATACCACACAGAATTGCCACGCCGAGCACCTGGCCCCAGTTGGCCCCGGACGGCAAGGCAGCGATACCGGTTTTCACTGCCATCCAGGTCAGGCCGAAGACGCCGATGGTCTTGCCCAGCAGCAGGCCGACCGCGATCCCCATGGGAACATGGTGGGTGAAGCTCTCGAGGGTCACGCCGCTCAGCGACAGCCCGGCATTGGCGAAGGCGAACAGCGGCAGGATGCCGAACGATACCCAGGGATGCAGGGCGTGTTCCAGCGCCTTGAGCGGCGAGGGTTCGGCGTTGCGGGTGCGCAAGGGTATGCAGAAGGCCAGGGTCACGCCGGCCAGGGTCGCGTGGACCCCGCTCTTGAGCACGCAGACCCAGAGGATCAGGCCGATGATCATGTAGGGTCCGAGCTTGACCACGCCCATCCGGTTCATCGCTACCAGGGCGGCGATGCAGGCGCCAGCCAGCATCAGCGACAGGGTCGACAGCGTGCCGGAGTAGAAGATCGCGATGATCACGATCGCTCCCAGGTCATCGATGATCGCCAGGGTCATCAGGAACAGTTTCAGCGAGGTCGGCACCCGCTTGCCCAGCAAGGCCAGCACCCCGAGGGCGAAGGCGATGTCGGTGGCGGTGGGAATCGCCCAGCCATTGAGGGCGGGCGGGTTGTCACGGTTGAGGAACCAGTAGATCAGCGCCGGCACCAGCATGCCGCCGATGGCCGCTGCGCCGGGCAGGACGATCTGCGACGGCTTGGCCAACTGCCCCTCCAGCACTTCGCGCTTGACCTCCAGGCCTATCAGCAGGAAGAACAGTGCCATCAGGCCATCGTTGATCCACAGCAGCAGCGGCTTGGCGATCTTCAGGGCGCCAACCTGGGCCACCACCGGGGTTTCCAGCAGGCCGTTGTACAGCCAGGACAGGGGGGAGTTGTTGATAATCAGGGCCAGGATGGCAGCGGCGATCAATAACAGACCGCTGGCAGCTTCCATGGCAAAGAAACGAGTGAAAGTGCTACGCAGAGGCAAGGTCGCTCTCCATCTAAAAACTAAAAAGGTGGCACACCCTAACCCGTACAGTTAGTTGTTAAAACAAAAGTTATATTCTTTTTTGTTATATGCAGAAGGCAAGCGGGCTGCTGAAAAATCCCCCTTGCAGTTGTGTTTCAAATTGCTTCATAGCTGTACCTGTAAGGGGGGCAGGATATTTCCTAACATGTCCGTCCGCAGCGGCTGACGGGGCATTTTTTCCAGGAAAAGGCGCCTGCCCGTCGCGAGCCTGGATCACCTATGCTGGGTGCATTTCATCTTCTTGCGCCGGTACGGCGTGCGATCCAACGAGAATAGAGCATGAGCGACAATCGCCAGTGGGCCCGTGAGGCCATCCGTATCATCGAAGCCGACTTCCAGCGCAGCGCCGACACTCACCTGATCCCGCTGCCGTTACCGGGCCTGCCGGGCATCGAGCTGTATTTCAAGGATGAATCCAGCCATCCCACCGGCAGCCTCAAGCATCGCCTGGCCCGCTCGCTGTTCCTCTATGCCCTGTGCAATGGCTGGCTCAAGCCCGGCGCGCCGGTGATCGAGGCCTCCAGTGGCTCCACGGCGATCTCCGAAGCCTATTTCGCCCGGCTGCTGGGGCTGCCGTTCATTGCCGTGATGCCGGCGACCACTTCCCAGGAGAAAATTGCCCAGATCGCCTTCTATGGCGGCAAGAGCCACCTGGTGCAGGACCCGACGCAGATCTACGCCGAGTCCGAGCGCCTGGCCCGGGAGAGCGGCGGCCATTTCATGGACCAGTTCACCTATGCCGAGCGCGCCACCGACTGGCGGGCCAACAACAACATCGCCGAGTCGATATTCCAGCAGTTGCGTTTCGAGCGGTACCCGGAGCCCAGCTGGCTGATTTCCAGCCCGGGCACGGGTGGTACCACCGCGACCCTGGGGCGCTACGTGCGCTATCGCCAGCACTGCACTCGGGTGCTGTGTGCCGACGCCGAGCGCTCGGTGTTCTTCGACTATTACCAGAGTGGCGACGCCAGCCTGCGCCTGGACTGCGGTTCGCGGATCGAGGGCATCGGCCGGCCGCGGGTCGAGGCTTCGTTCCTGCCCAAGGTGATCGATGCCATGGTCAAGGTGCCGGATGCCCTGTCCCTGGCGGCCATGCATTATCTGGCCCAGCGCCTGGGTCGTCGGGTTGGCGGCTCCAGCGGCACCAACCTGATCGGTGCGCTGATGGCCGCGCAGCAGATGGTTGCGGCCGGCGAGTCGGGGTCGATCGTGGCGATTCTGTGTGATGGGGGCGAGCGCTATGCAACCACCTACTACGATGAGCAGTGGCTGGCAGAACAGGGTTATGAACTGACGGTGTTGATCGAGGCGGTAGCCGCCAGTGTCGAACGTGGTGAGGCGCTACCTGCCAGCGTATTGCGCGCCGGCATCTGAACTGGTCGTAGGCGCCGGCTTGCTGGCGAAGAGGCCCTTGAGCCTTGCGTTGTTCTGGACGACGCCTTCGCTGGCAAGCCAGCTCCTACGGTAGGCGGTAGGAGCCGGCTTGCCGGCGAAAGGGCCCGTCCCTCAGGCCTGGATGCCGAGAATGTCGCGGGCCACGGCTTCGGCAATGCGAATCCCGTCGACCCCGGCGGAGAGAATCCCACCGGCATAACCGGCACCTTCACCGGCCGGGTACAGCCCCTTCACATTCAAGCTCTGCATCGAGGCGTCGCGGGTAATGCGCAGCGGCGATGAGGTGCGGGTCTCGATACCGGTCAGCACCGCGTCATGCAGCGAATAGCCCTTGATCTGCCGTTCGAAGGCCGGCAGGGCTTCACGAATGGCCTCGATGGCAAAGTCCGGCAAGGCCAGGGCCAGGTCACCCAGGGTCACGCCGGGCTTGTAGGACGGCTCGACGCTGCCCAGGGCGGTGGTGGGCTTGCCGGCGATAAAGTCGCCCACCAGCTGCGCCGGGGCCTGGTAGTTACTGCCACCCAGGACAAAGGCGTGGGACTCCAGGCGCTCCTGCAACTCGATGCCTGCCAGCGGGCCGCCCGGGTAATCCACTTCCGGGGTGATGCCCACGACGATGCCGGAGTTGGCGTTGCGCTCGTTGCGCGAGTACTGGCTCATGCCATTGGTCACCACCCGGTTCGGCTCGGAGGTCGCCGCCACCACGGTACCGCCCGGGCACATGCAGAAGCTGTAGACCGAACGGCCGTTCTTGGCGTGGTGCACCAGCTTGTAGTCGGCGGCGCCGAGTTTCGGGTGGCCGGCGTACTTGCCCAGGCGCGCGCTGTCGATCAGCGATTGCGGGTGCTCGATACGAAAGCCCACCGAGAACGGCTTGGCTTCCATGTACACGCCGCGGCTATGGAGCATGCGGAAGGTGTCGCGGGCGCTGTGGCCCAGGGCCAGGATCACGTGCCGCGAATGCAGTTGTTCGCCGCTGGCCAGTTCCACACCTTGCAGTTGACCGTCTTCGATCAGCACGTCGGTAACCCGCTGCTCGAAGCGCACTTCACCGCCCAGGGCGATGATCTGCTGGCGCATGTTTTCCACCACGCCGGTGAGGCGGAAGGTGCCGATGTGCGGCTTGCTGACGTAGAGGATCTCGTCCGGCGCACCGGCCTTGACGAACTCGTGGAGCACCTTGCGGCCGTGGTGTTGCGGGTCCTTGATCTGGCTGTAGAGCTTGCCGTCGGAGAAGGTCCCGGCGCCGCCTTCGCCAAATTGCACGTTGGACTCGGGGTTGAGCACGCTCTTGCGCCACAGGCCCCAGGTGTCCTTAGTGCGCTGGCGCACTTCCTTGCCACGCTCGAGGACGATCGGCTTGAAGCCCATCTGCGCCAGCAAGAGGCCGGCGAAGATCCCGCAGGGGCCGAAGCCCACCACGATCGGTCGTTCGTTCAGGTCTGCCGGAGCCTGGCCCACCACCTTGTAGCTGACATCCGGCGCCGGGTTGACGTTACGGTCGTCGGCGAACTTGAGCAGCAGCGGCGCTTCGTCGCGCACGCTGAGGTCGATGGTGTAGATGAAGCACAGCTCGGAAGACTTCTTGCGCGCATCGTAGCTGCGCTTGAACAAGGTGAAATCGAGCAGCTCATCGCTGGCGATCCCCAGGCGCTGCACGATGGCGGCGCGCAGGTCTTCATCGGGATGGTCGATCGGCAACTTGAGTTCGGTGATTCGTAACATGACAGGATCCGGGGTAGGCGGTGCGCAACAGTGCGCCGGCTTGCTTTGCACAAACCGGCGATTATAAGCCGCAAACCACCTTGGCCGTGAGGCTAAAACCGCTGCTCGTCGAATCAGTCGTTGCGCGAGCCGCCGAAATAGCCGCAGCCGCGCTGCACCTGGCCGTCCACCCGCAGCTCTGCGCTCAGGTGCTGAACGCTGCCGGTGACGGGGTCGACGCAGCGTTGCGGGGCCACCCACAGCTCCACGCGCTGGTGATTGGCTTCACTGGTGAGGTTGAAACGGCCATCCCCCAGCTGTTCTTCCAGATAGGGCAGGGCCAGGGTCGGCTGGCCGGCGCGTTCGATCATCATGCCCTTGGCGCTGACATCGACGTTCCACGCCGGGTTCTTGCTACCGGCCCGCAGGATCAGGCGCTGGAAGTTCGGATCGCTGCACGCGCTGGCGGAGCGCTCAACGCGGTACAACTGGCGCAGGTCCAGCTGGCCGTCGCTGCTGGCACTGGCGGAGAACTTGCCCCGCAGGTCGGCAAACAGCTTGCCCTGCTTCTCGGCCAGGGTTGCCGCTTCCTGCAGCACACTGGTGTTGCCGCCATCGTTGACCACATAACGGCGGTCTTCGGTGCAGGGTTTGAACAGCAGCTTGCCATCGGCGGCACTGAGTTCACCCTGCATCCGGGTCAACCCGGCCATGGACGGCGCCTGGGGCTGTTGGTTGAACATCGGCAGCATCTGGCAGCCGGCAAACAGCGGCAACAGGGCGAAACAAAGCAGGGAACGGGCGGTGCGCATCATGGGGCCTCCAGGCGGAAGCCGACACGTTACGCAGCCGCCCCGTTCACCACAACCCCGGATTGAAGGGATTGGCCACTACTGGCGCCATCAACTCTAGGGGCCGGCTTGCCGGCGAATGGGCCCGCCGCCTTGCAGCACCCTGATCGATACCTTCGCTCGCAAGCGCAACGCCGCCCAGCCAAGCGCCTAGAGGAGCACTTACAGCACGTGAAAGGTCTGGCCGGTCTGCAGGCCTTCCACGCTCTTGGCGTAGGCCAGGGCCACATCGGCCCCAGGCACTGGCTTGAAGCCGCGGAAGTAGGGCCCGTAGCTGTCCATGGCTTCCACCAGCACTGTGGGGCTCACGGAGTTGATCCGCAGGCCGCGGGGCAGTTCGATGGCCGCGGCCCGCACAAAGCTGTCGATGGCGCCGTTGACCAGGGTCGCCGAGGCGCCGCTGCGGATCGGGTCGTGGCTGAGCACGCCGCTGGTGAAGGTGAAGGAGGCGCCGTCATTGGCGTACTCGCGGCCGATCAGCAGCAGGTTGACCTGACCCATCAGCTTGTCCGCCAGGCCCAGGCTGAAGTGCTCGGCGCTCATCTCTGCCAGCGGGGCGAAGGTCACGTTGCCGGCGGCGCAGATCAGGGCATCGAAAGGCCCGGTCTTTTCGAACAAGGCGCGGATTGACTGGACATCGCTGATATCCACCTGCAAATCGCCGCTGTTGCGACCGATACGCACGATTTCGTGGCGCTGCGCCAGTTCTCGGTCTACCGCTGAGCCAATGGTGCCGCTGGCCCCAATCAACAGAATCTTCATGGACTGTTCCTCGAATGAATGAGTGAGGTGTTCAGTCTAGAGTGGTTTTTTTCATGGATTAACGCGCTAATAGGCAACCTTTGGTTTTCAAATGGAAACAATCCATGAGCGAGATGGATGACCTGGCGGCATTTGCGGTGCTGGTGGAAGCCGGCAGCTTTACCCAGGCGGCCCAGCAACTGGGGTGCAGCAAGGGCCAGCTCTCCAAACGCATCAGCGCCCTGGAAGCCCGCTACGCCGTGGTACTGCTGCAACGCACCACCCGGCGCCTGGACCTCACGGCCGCCGGCGCGGCGTTGCTGCCCCAGGCCCAGGCCCTGGTAGCTCAGGTCGAGCGGGCCCACCAGGCCCTGGCTCGGCTCAAGGACGATATGGCCGGGCCGGTGCGCCTCACCGTCCCGGTCTCCCTGGGTGAAACCTTTTTCGACGGCCTGCTGCTGGAGTTCTCCCGGCACTATCCCCAGGTGCAGATCGAGCTGGACCTGAACAACAGCTACCGCGACCTGACCCGGGAGGGCTTCGACCTTGCCGTGCGTTCAGAGGTGGCCAACGACCAGCGCCTGGTGGCCCGGCCGCTGTTGGCCTGGCATGAAATGACCTGCGCCAGTCCGGCCTACCTTGAGCAATACGGCGAGCCGCGCACGCCTCAGGAACTGGCCGGGCATCGCTGCCTGCTCAACAGCCATTACAGCGCACGAGAAGAGTGGTTGTACCACCAGCGCCATGAACTGCTGCGGGTGCGGGTCAACGGTCCGTTTGCCAGCAACCACTACAACCTGCTGAAGAAGGCTGCCCTGGTGGGCGCCGGGATCGCCCGGCTGCCGTCGTATGTGCTGCACAGCGAACTGGCGGACGGCCGCCTGCGCTGGCTGCTGCGGGACTACCAGACCCGCAGCATGCCGATGTACCTGGTGCACCCTTATCAGGGCGGTCTGCCCAGGCGTACCCAGGTGCTGGCCGATTACCTGGTGGACTGGTTTCGTCGCAGCGGTGAGGCCCTGGATCGTTTGTAGATTTATGTCTGTGTGGACGCTATTGAAGGGCCTGCGGCAGCGGCTACAGGGGCGTGCGACGAAAATGCCGGGCCAGCAGGTGGTCGAGGGACAACACGCCCGGGCCGCGGGCCATCAACAACAGGAAGATCGCCGCCCAGGTGCCGTGGGTCGGGTAGGCGTCCGGGTAGACGAAGAGTTGGATGGTCAGGGTCATTCCCAGTAGCGCCAGGGCGGAAAAGCGCGTGGCCAGGCCCAGCAGGATCAGCATCGGGAAAAAATGCTCGGCAAAGGCCGCCAGGTGCGCCGCCACTTCCGGCGTCAACAGGGGCACGTGGTACTCGCTCTTGAACAGGGGGATGGTCGAGTCCGCCAGGCGCGGCCAGCCCAGTTGGAAGGTGCCATCGACCAGGTCGATGGCCAGCCCCTCGACCTTGGTCTGTCCGGATTTCCAGAACACCGCGGCGATGGAAAAACGCGCGATACAGGCGATCAGGCTGTAGGGAATGCGTTCAAACCCTTGGATGATCCGATTCACCAGTCCGGCAATGGGTGTTTCTGTCTGGGTGTTCATGGTCAGGCCTTCTTCTGGGGTTGCAGGTCGATAAGAGCGCCGTGGCCGAGCAGCAGGCCCAGGCACTGGCCCAGGTCGAAGTCGGCCTGGGCGTCCAGGGCATGGGCCGCGGCGATTTCCAGCGGCCAGTGGTTGCGTAGGGCTTCAATGAAGGTCATGGCGCCGGTATCCACGGCGATCACCTCGACCTCCAGGGCGTTGCGCAGCACCAGGGCGTTCTGCCCCTGCTGCAGGTCGAAAGCCGGCCAGGGCTGATCGCTCTGGTGCGCCGCCCACAGGCTCACTACGGCGTAGCCGGAGTGCAGGGTGCGCAGTGACGGATGCAGGAGCAGTTGCGCCTGGCCGAGGCGGTCGGGCTGGTTCATCGCCGCCAGTAGCCGTGACGGCTCCAGGGGGCGGGCGTCGGCGGCGTGGTAGGCCTCGACCCGCAGCCGTTCAAGGCGGGCCATGTCGGCCAGGTAGGGCAGGCCGGCGGCCGGCCCGAAGCCCTGGATAAAGTCGCCCAGGTCCCGGCCATAGTCGTTGAGCAGAGGGCTGGCGGGGGCGAAGTCCCGGATGTAGAGCGCGGCCATGGCGTTGAAAAACTCGCGACCAACCAATTGCATGACGACCGGGTATGACTCGGCCAGGGCGTTGCTCAACGAGGCCTGCACATTGTTGCGATAGACCGCGAAGCGGCTGGCCGGATCGGCGCCGTTGCTGCTGGACAGCCCCTGTGGGCAGCCCGGTTCGGCGCTCAGCAGGGCCCTGGCGAATTCCCCCTGGCCGCTCATGGCTGCACCTGGGCGCCGAGCAACAACGCTTCTGCCTGGCAGGCCTCGGCCATCAGGGTGGCAAAGGCCGGCAGGTGGTTGTCACGCTCGATCAGGGTGGCCATCGGGCCGATGAGCCCCAGCACCTCCTGGTACAGGGCCCAGACCGCAGCGTCGACCGGGGCGCCGTGATCGTCGATCAACAGCCGGTCACCGAGGCTGTCCCGGTCTTCGGCAAAGCCCGCCAGGTGGATTTCCCCCACCGCCTGCAGCGGCAGTGCTTGCAGGTAGGCCAGGGGATCGCGCTGGTGATTGATGCACGACACATAGAGGTTGTTGACGTCCAGCAGCAGGCCGCAGCCGCTGCGCTGGACCACTTCGCGGATGAAGTCGGTCTCGTCCAGGGTCGAGCGTTGGAATTGCAGGTAGGTGGCCGGATTTTCCAGCAGCATGGTTCGTCCCAGATGGTTCTGCACCTGGTCGATGTGCTCGCAGACCCGGCGCAAGGTGGGCCCGTCGTAGGCCAGGGGCAGCAGGTCGTTGAGGAACACCGGGCCGTGGCTGGACCAGGCCAGGTGTTCGGAAAAGGACTGGGGCTGATAGCGTTCGATCAAGCCGGCCAGCCGCTCCAGGTGAGCCAGGTCCAGGGGGCCTTCGCCACCGATGGACAGGCCGACACCGTGCAGCGACAGCGGGTAGCGTTCGCAGATCAGGCCCAGGTAATGGTGGAAAGGGCCGCCCGCCACCATGTAGTTCTCCGCATGCACCTCGAAGAAACCGATGTCGGGCTGCTCTTCCAGCACGTGTTTGAAATGCTCGGTCTTGAGCCCCAGCCCGGCGCGGGGCGGCAGGCTGGAGGCGCGCGCCTGAATGTCGTGGCCAGGGTGGTGCAGCGGGGCGGTGTTCATCGTCGACACTCAGGCAGGCGCAGGATCAGGACTTGGCTTTGAAGGCTTCGAGCTGGCCGAAACCGGTAGGCGAGGTACTGCTGGCGGTTTTCTCGCAGCTGCCCTTGGGTACCAGCTTCCAGGCGTTGGCCTGGTCGTTGACCTTGGAGGTCCCGGCGCAGGTGGTGCCGGCGCCCGCGGCGCAATCGTTCTTGCCCTTCATGGCCACGCCGAAGCACTTTTCCATGTCGTCCGCGGCATGGGCGGTGGTGGGCAGGGCGGCGACGCTGAGGGCAGAGCCCAGGGCCAGGACCAGGGCAGTGGCGGACAGGGTACGAGTGTTGCTCATGATGTTTCTCCAGTGCGGTTGGGGTAAGGAAGCATCTGTGCTTGCTTACCCCTCTAGAGAAGGCTCATGGGGATTTGTTACAGCCCGGGGCAGTTTTTTATCCCGGAATAAAAAAAACGGCCCCGAAGGGCCGTTTTCAGTGACGCAGGTGCTTAGCCGCCCAGGTAGGCTTCACGCACCTTCGGATCGGTCAGCAGCGATTCACCGGTGCCTTGCATCACCACCCGGCCGTTTTCCAGCACATAGGCACGGTCGGCGATCTTCAGCGCCTGGTTGGCGTTCTGCTCCACCAGGAACACCGTCACGCCGTCGCGGCGCAGCTGTTCGATGATGTCGAAGATCTGCTGGATGATGATCGGCGCCAGGCCCAGGGACGGTTCGTCCAGGAGCAGCAGCTTGGGCTTGCTCATCAGCGCACGGCCGATGGCGAGCATCTGCTGTTCACCGCCGGACATGGTGCCGCCGCGCTGGGTGAAGCGCTCCTTGAGCCGCGGGAACAGCTCCAGGACTTTGTCCATCTGCTCCTGGTAGTCGCCCTTGTCGGTGAAGAAGCCGCCCATGGCGAGGTTCTCTTCCACGGTCAGGCGGGCGAATACCCGGCGGCCTTCCGGCACCACGGCAATGCTCTTGCGCATGATCTGCGCCGAGCTTTGCCCCACCAGTTCTTCACCCAGGTAACGGATGCTGCCGCTGTGGGCCTGGGGCGAGCCGCAGAGGGTCATCAGCAGGGTGGACTTGCCGGCACCGTTGGCGCCGATCAGGGTGACGATCTCGCCCTGGCGGATCTCGACGTTGACGCTGTGCAACGCCTGGATCTTGCCGTAGAAGGTGGAAACGTTTTCGAACTGCAGCATTTACGCTTCCCCCAGGTAGGCTTTGATCACTTCGGGATTGTCGCGGATCTGTTCCGGCGTGCCGTCGGCCAGGGGCGTGCCCTGGTTGATCACCACGATATGGTCGGAAATGCTCATGACCAGCTTCATGTCGTGTTCGATCAGCAGCACGGTGACGTTGTGCTCTTCGCGCAGCACGCTGATCAGCGCTTTGAGGTCCTCGGTTTCCTTGGGGTTGAGGCCGGCGGCTGGCTCGTCGAGCATGAGGATCCGCGGGCGGGTCATCATGCAGCGGGCGATTTCCAGGCGCCGTTGCTGGCCGTAGGCCAGGGTGCCGGCGGGGCGGTTGGCAAACTCCCGCAGGTTGACCTTGTCCAGCCAGTAGCCGGCGTACTCCATGGCCTCGCGCTCGCTCTTGCGAAACGCCGGGGTCTTGAACAGCCCGGAGAGGAAGTTGGTGTTCAGGTGCCGGTGCTGGGCGATCAACAGGTTCTCGACCGCGGTCATGTCCTTGAACAGCCGCACGTTCTGGAAGGTACGCACCACGCCCTTGCGGGCGATCTTGTGGCCCGGCAGGCCTTCGATCGGCTCGCCGTCCAGGAGGATGCTGCCGGCGCTGGGCTGGTAGAAACCGGTCAGGCAGTTGAACACCGTGGTCTTGCCGGCACCGTTCGGGCCGATCAATGCCACCACTTGTTTTTCCTTGACGGTCAGGGCCACGCCGTTGACCGCCAGCAGGCCGCCGAAGCGCATCGACAGGCCGGTTACTTTGAGGATCTCACGGCTCATTTGCGCAGCTCCATGTGAGGACGTTGCATGGGCAGCAGACCTTGAGGACGCCAGATCATCATCAGCACCATCATGGCGCCGAACATCAACATCCGGTATTCGCTGAATTCACGCATCATTTCAGGCAAGAGGATCATCACGATCGCCGCCAGGATCACACCCAGCTGCGAGCCCATGCCACCCAGCACGACGATGGCGAGGATGATCGCCGACTCGATGAAGGTGAAGGATTCCGGGGTCACTAGGCCTTGGCGCGCGGCGAAGAAGCTGCCGGCGAAACCGGCGAACGCGGCGCCCAGGGTAAAGGCCGAGAGCTTGATCACGGTGGGGTTCAGGCCCAGGGCACGGCAGGCGATCTCGTCTTCACGCAAGGCTTCCCAGGCACGGCCGATGGGCATGCGCAGCAGGCGATTGATGACGAACAGCGCCGCCAGTGCCAGCAGCAGGGCCACCAGGTAGAGGAAGATCACCTTGTTGATCGAGTTGTACTGCAGGCCGAAGAACTCGTGGAAGGTCTGCATGCCTTCTGCTGCCTTGCGCTCGAAGGTCAGGCCGAAGAAGGTCGGCTTCTCGATGTTGCTGATGCCGTTGGGGCCGCCGGTGAGATCGGTCATGTTGCGCAGCAGCAGACGGATGATCTCGCCAAAGCCCAGGGTCACGATTGCCAGGTAGTCACCCCGCAGGCGCAGCACCGGGAAGCCCAGCAGGAAGCCGAAAGTGGCCGCCATCAGGCCGGCGATCGGCAGGCAGATCCAGAAGCTCAGGCCGAAGTAGTGCGACAGCAGCGCATAGCTGTAGGCGCCGACGGCGTAGAAACCCACGTAACCCAGGTCCAGCAGGCCGGCCAGGCCGACCACGATGTTCAGGCCCAGGCCCAGCATCACGTAGATCAGGATCAGCGTGGCAATGTCCACCGCCCCGCGGGAGCCGAAGAACGGCCAGACCAGGGCGCCAAGGATCAACGCCAGGATGATCCAGCGCTGGGTGCTGGGCAGGGTCAGGAAGTTGCTGGCCTTGGCCGGGATCAACGGCATGCTGGGAGAGGACTTCCAGGCGGCGCTGATCTGGCTATGGAACAGCACCCGCAGGAACATCAGCACCGAGCACACCGCGATGGTGGCAAGAATGGTCGGGCTGGTGTTGTGGACTTCCAGGTTGATGCCGACGATGGTCAGTTTCAGGCCCAGCACCGGGTAGGCGACAGCCCAGACCAACAAGGCGCTGAACAGCGCCGATTTAAGATTCCTAGTCATACTTTCTCAACCTCCGGACGGCCCAGAATGCCGGTCGGACGGAACAACAGCACCAGAACCAACAGGCCGAACGCCACGACGTCCTTGTACTGGTCGCCGAACACGTCGGCACCAAAGGCTTCGGCCACCCCCAGCACCAGCCCGCCGAGCATCGCGCCCGGAATGCTGCCGATGCCGCCCAAGACCGCTGCGGTGAAGGCCTTGAGGCCCACCAGGAAACCGGCGTTGGGGTTGATCACACCGTATTGCATGCTCAGCAGCACGGCGGCGATGGCCGCCAGCGCGGCGCCGATCACGAAGGTCAGGGCGATGATGTTGTTGGTATTGATCCCCAGGAGGTTGGCCATCTTGATGTCCTCGGCACAGGCGCGGCAGGCGCGACCCAGGCGAGAACGGGAGATGAACAGCGTCAGGCCGAGCATGGCGATGAGGGTCACCACGAATACCACGATCTGCATGTAGGAAATCAGCACTTCATGTGCGCCGCCTGGCCCGATGGAGAAGTTGCCCGGGATCAGGTTGGGAATGGATTTGTCCTTGGAGTCCTGCGCCAGCAGAACGGTGTTCTGCAGGAAGATCGACATGCCGATGGCGGAGATCAGCGGGATCAGGCGGTTACTACCCCGCAAGGGGCGGTAGGCGATCCGTTCGATGCTGTAGCCGTAGGCACTGGTGACGACGATGCTCGCGATGAAGGCTGCGGTCATCAAGAGCGGGACGCTGTCGAGTCCCATCATGGCCAGCCCGGCAATGGCGATGAACGCCACGTAGGAACCGATCATGTACACCTCGCCGTGGGCGAAGTTGATCATTCCAATGATGCCGTAAACCATCGTATAGCCGATGGCGATCAGGGCATACGTGCTGCCAACGGTGAGACCGTTAACCAGCTGTTGGAAAAAGTGATAGATGTCAGGCATTACAACGCTCCTAAAAACCTGATACGCATTTCACTGGTGGAGTCATTTTCCCGCCCAGGCCCCGTGGATCTGCACCCACTTCGGGCTGGGTTTTGCCAGCGAACCGCTGATGACGGTTTTGAGATTTTCAGGTGGGCGGGATTCCGGATCACGGAACACAGGCCCATACATTCGTAAAACAAAGCCCACGGCACGCCGTGGGCTTTATTGGCAGTCAGTCAGGCCGCGCCTTACTGAGGGGAAACTTCGGTTTTAGGTTTGCCGAAGTGCCACTCGTAGACCACGAACTTGAAGTCTTTCAAGTCGCCCTTGGCGTCGAAGCTCAGGTCGCCGGTAGGGGTTTTGAAGGTGCCGGCGTGGATGGCTTCAGCCACCTTGGCCGCGTCTTCGCTTTTGGCGTTGGTGATGGCGCCGGCGATGACTTCAACGGCGGAGTAGGAAGGGAATACGAAAGGACCGCTCGGGTCTTCTTTCTTGGCCTTGAACGCGTCAGCCAGGGCCACGTTGGCCGGGTCCTGGTCGAAGGATTTAGGCAGGGTGACCAGCAGGCCTTCGGAAGCATCCTTGGCGATCTGCGAAATGGAGTCGTTACCCACGCCTTCCGGGCCCATGAACTTGGCCTTCAGGCCTTTTTCCTGGGATTGGCGCAGGATCAGGCCCAGCTCAGGGTGGTAGCCGCCGTAGTAGACGAAGTCGACGTTGGCCTGCTTGAGCTTGGCGATCAGCGAAGAGAAGTCCTTGTCGCCGGCGTTGATGCCTTCGAATACGGCGACCTTGGTGCCTTTCTTCTCCAGGGTCTGCTTCACGGCGGTGGCGATGCCTTCACCGTACTGCTGCTTGTCGTGGAGCACGGCAACCACTTTGGGTTTCACGTGGTCGGCGATGTAGTTACCGGCGGCAGGGCCCTGGGCGCTGTCCAGGCCAATGGTGCGGAACACCATCTTGTAACCACGGGCGGTGATGTCCGGGCTGGTGGCAGCCGGGGTGATCATGATCACGCCTTCGTCTTCGTAGATGTCGGAAGCAGGTTGAGTGGAGCTGGAGCACAGGTGGCCGACTACGTACTTGACGCCATCGTTGACCACTTTGTTGGCGACTGCCACGGCTTGCTTGGGATCACAGGCATCGTCGTATTCAACGGCTTCGAGCTTCTTGCCGTTGACGCCGCCTTTGGCGTTGATCTGTTCGATGGCCATTTTCGCGCCACTGAACTGCATGTCGCCGTATTGGGCTACAGGGCCGGTCTTGGGGCCGGCGATACCGATCTTGATGGTGTCAGCTGCGAACGAATGGCTGGCAACCCCGGCCAGGACCATAGCGGCAAACAGTTTGGAAATCTGCTTAGTAGCCTTATTCATAGTGCTCCACTCTTACTGTTGTAATTTTTATAGTTCCGGCGGCCTTGGTCGCAGAACCGAATCAGATATTTCGTGAATACCCGTCGGAAAATGCCCCTGGCAACTGTACCGGTACAGTGTAGAGCGCCGGTTGTTCGCTTGAAAAGCTGGCTGCTGGGGGCAAAAACGCGGGGTGTCGCTTAATTGAAAGAAAAAGACAGATTTGCGGCGTGGCTTGCGCCCGGTTCGGCGTCAGTCCCTGGCGCTTCTGAGCTTCTCGATCGGTGTCGCGCTTGCTTCTGGGGTTTTCTGCCAGAGCCCCGACGTTATGATTGCGCCGATTTCATTTCTGGACAGTCCCATGACTCAAGAACCTAGCACCCTCTATGCCAAGCTGCTTGGTGAGACCGCATCTATCAGCTGGAAGGAACTGGAGCCGTTCTTCGCCAAGGGTGCCCTATTGTGGGTCGAGGCCGACCTGGATCTGATCGAGGCGGCCCAGGCCGTGGCCGAGAACCAGGCAGAAAAAGTGGCGGCCTGGCTGGCCGAAGGAAAGGTCGAGAAACTGTCTGCGACGCGGGCATCCGATCTGCTGGAACGTGATCCGACGTTGTGGGCGGTGGTGGTTTCACCCTGGATCCTGATCCAGGAAAGGGCATAACGCTAGAAGCGTGCACCGATAAGGGGCGGGTTTTTGTCGGACAAAAGTGTGTAGCCGAGTAACCGTGAATCCAGTGATGGCACCTTGCCGTAGAGAAAGGCCCCACGGGCTTTTCCCTTAGGGTGACGTTCACGGAAGGGGAACAGTTTCAAGCCCAGCCGACGAGCTGCTTAATTGTTTCGCGATGTGAGCAAATTGACCATTCGCCAGCCAGCCGGCTCCCACAGGACAGCAGGTTTTTCCCTGCCGTGCAGGAGCCGGCGCGCCGGCGAAGCCCTTCTTAATACGCGGTCTTGCCCGTGTGACTGTTGAGCGAGATGACCCGGGTCTTGCCGATACGGTGGCGGTAGATTTCCCGCAGGTACTTGATGGCCTTCTTCACGCAATCCCGGGACAGGCGGATGTCGTTGATCGAGACGAACTTGTCCTTGTCGTTGATCAGCTCGCGGTACTTCTTCTCGTACATCGGCTTGATCGCATACCAGTTGGTGTCGAGGATCTTCGCCGGGTTCTCGAATTCGTTGAGCAGATCGTCGATGCGGTCTTCATCGAACTGGTCACTGACGATGAAGTCCAGCACCGAGTTGTCCAGGGTGTCGTCGAAACGGTATGGATTGCGTGCAAAGCAACGCTTGATAAAGGCCACGATCAGGGTCAGGAAGTCGTCCGACAGGCACGGGCTCTTGGCGATCAGGGTGGTCAGCGACAGGTTGGCCGAAGCGCCGATCACCAGCGCGTAGCGCTTGAGGGTGGTGTTGGGGAACAGGCTGTTGAGGTGGGTCTTGAGCCGGTTCAGGTCCATGTAGGACAGCTTGTAGTCCTTGGGCAGGGACACGATCGATACCACCGACGAGCAGTTCTTGAAGAAGTGCAGGTCGTGCAGCGCCGCGGCGTCGTAACCCGAGGCCTTGTACTGCTCCAGGGCCGCGCGATAGCGCTTGGACTCGATCGGCAGCAGGCTGATGCCCTCGATGGCCTGGGTCACCTTGTTGAAGTGCGGCAGGTCGATGGAGCGGAAGAACAGGTCGTCGATGTTCAGGCGCTGCGGCTCTTTCTCGAACACCTTGAACTTGTCGCCGGTGGGCACCGGCTGCTCCGGCACCACGGATTCGGCGTAGGCGATCGCCACCGGGCCCGCCAGGCTCATGAACAGGTCGTTGGCATCCAGGCGGATGGTTTCGCCGATGTCGATGCCGGCCCGCCGGAAGTAGTTCTGGTCGTAGTCGGTGGTCACCGCCTGGGCGGTGAGGATGTTGAAGATCTGCTGGGAGATGTACTGGTTGGCGTGCTTCTCCATGGCGTTGACGTCGATGTTCTGGATGTTGCCGTCATCGCTTTCTTCGGCGTAGCGCATGATGTCGTTGGAGATCAGCATCATCGCGTTCCAGGGGCGGATCCGTCCCATGACGCTGGCTTCGCTGCTGTCTTCATTGTCGAAGTTGTAGGAGAAGTCCCACTCTTCCGAAAGGTATTTGCACAGCAAGCGGCCGGCGTTGATGTGCAGCGCCTCGGACATTTCGCTGCGATGGTCCGAAATGTTTGGGAGCACGCAGATGCCACTGGTGAAGATCGGCTCGAAGACGAAGGAGTGCCCGCTCTTGCTGTCGTGCTCGTCCATCGGCTTGGTGTCGAAGGTCTTGTTCATGTACGAGTACTGCTGGGCCAGGCCGAATTCCGAGGCCATGCCCGAGCCGGTGCCGCCGCCGGCACTGAAGATCGAGAAGTACAGGCGCGACTGGTTGGCCTTGATCCCGCAGGAGTCGATCAGGTACGAGTGGATCATCTTCCAGTCGGGGCTGGAGAAGCGCTGGGTGTCCTTGTTGAGGATGATCTTGGCCAGGTACTGGCCGAGGATTGGCGCGTTACCGGCGCCACCGGCGTGGACTTCCGAGAGGTCCATGATCTTCATCTTGCTGTAATCGCGGATGAAGCCGCTTTTCTCGCCCTTGCGCGAGAAGCGGATGCGCCCGGCGATGTCCTTGTCCAGGTCGCCGAGCATCACCAGGGGCTCCACCAGGAATACCGGTTTGCTGGCCTTGTTCTGGCCCAGGCGCAGGTTCTGGCGGATCCACTGGCCGGGGCTGTAGCCGCCTTCGTAGGCCTTGTCTTCGTTATTGAATTCGTTGAGGTAGAACTTGCGGGCGTTGTACACCAGCTCGGCCACATCCAGGGCGATGTTGGAGCCGCAGCGGCCCAGGCCGATCAGGCAGACTGACGGAAATTCCTGGTCGCGGCGGTTGTCCGGCTCGCCTTCCAGGTGCGGTGGCCGCGGGAACACCGTGTCGCGCAGACCGTCGAGGTTGTCGAGGATGCGGTCGGTATTGGTTTCGGTGAAATACAGGTACTGCTGAGTCGACAGGGGGCGTGAATTGGACAATGGCTTCGGGTCTGAGGGGCTAGTTGTGGGGGAGGTCAGCGTCATCTCGGAGACTGCGTTGGCAGGTTTGTTTTTAGAAGTCATTGTGCGCCATATGCCTGGTCAGGTTGGCTCGTGGACGAGGTGTCGTCGAACCATCACGGAATGGGACCTCGTCGCTGCGTGGAGCGCGAATTTTGCCCAAGGCGTCAGGGTTTTTTCTGAGCGACGCTCGGGGGAATCCTTTCCTGAATCATGATGAATCGGCCAGTATTCGGTGATCTTTAATCAAATGAGGGCAATATGATGTCAGCGTTACCTTCACTCGGCTTTGCCGGAATCGGCCTGATGGGCTTGCCGATGTGCCGCCGGCTGCTGGCGGCGGGCTATCCGCTGACGGTGTGGAACCGCAACCCGGAAAAATGCGCGCCCCTGGTGGCTGCCGGGGCGCGACAAGTTGCCACGCCGGCGCAGCTGTGCGCCGATGCCGACCTGATGCTGATGTGCCTGGCCAATACCGAGGTGGTGCGCGAGGTGGTGTTTGGCCCCGAGGGTATCGCCCAGGGCGCCCGGGCCGGTCAGCTGCTGCTGGACCTGTCCAGCCTGGAACCCACGGCTACCCGGGAAATGGCCGCCGAACTGGCCGCAAGCCGCGGCGTGGCCTGGGTCGATGCGCCGGTGTCCGGCGGTACCCCGGGCGCCGAGGCCGGCAGCCTGGCCATCATGGTTGGCGGTGAGGCGACGGACGTCGAGCGGGTGCGGCCAGTGCTGCTGACCCTGGGGCAGCGGGTCACGCACATGGGGGCGGTGGGCGCCGGGCAGGTGACCAAGGCCTGCAACCAGATGATCGTCGCCTGCAACGCCCTGGTGATCGCCGAGGTGGTGGCCCTGGCCGAGCGCTCGGGGGTGGATGCGCGGCTGATCGCCGAGGCCCTGGCCGGTGGCTTTGCCGACTCGAAACCTTTGCAGATCCTGGCCCCGCAAATGGCTGAAAGCCGGTTCGAGCCGGTGAAGTGGCATGTGCGCACCCTGCTCAAGGACCTGGATGGAGCGGTGAAGTTTTCCCGCGAACAGGGCTCGGCGACGCCGATCAGCGGATTAGCTGCGCAGTTGATGCGTCTGCATGGTGGGCAGGGCTATCTGGAAAAAGATCCAGCGACCCTGGTTCGCCTTTATCGGGATCCGGCGCCCGCGGATTGATCGGCGCGGCGTGGCGCTGGTCGAGCTCCTCCAGCACCCCGCGCAACTCCCGCAGCGGCACCGGATGGCTGAGCAGGTAGCCCTGCAGGTAGTCGCAGCCATGGTGCTGGAGAAACGCTTGCTGTTCCGGGGTTTCGACCCCTTCGGTGACCACCTGCAGGTGCAGGGTGTGGGCCATGATGATGATCGCCTGGACGATCTCCATGTCCTGGGTCGACTTGGGGATGTCCTGGATGAACGAGCGATCGATCTTCAGGGTGTTCAGGGGCAAGCGCTTGAGATAGGCCAGGGATGAGTAGCCGGTGCCGAAGTCGTCGATCGACAGCGACACCCCCAGCCCGCGGATCTGCTTGAGCAGCGCCAGGGTGCTGGCAATATTGCCCATCAGGGCGTTTTCCGTGACTTCCAGCTCTAGCCGCTGCGGCGCCACCTGGGCCTGGCGCAGGGCGCTTTCGATCTCCCCGGCGAGCTCTTCGCGGGTCAGGTTCAGGGCCGAGCAGTTGACCGCGATCTTCAGTTCGCCACAGCCATGGCGCGACAGGTAGGCCAGGTCCGCGCAGGCCTTGCGCAGCACCCAGTTGTCCAGCTCGGCGATCATGCCGTTGGCTTCGGCAATGGAGATGAAGCGATCCGGGGTCAGCAGCCCATGTTGCGGGTGCTGCCAGCGGATCAGGGCTTCGAGCTTGGTGACCCTGCCGCTCTTGAGGTCGTAGATAGGTTGGTAATACAGCAGCAGGCCCTGGTCGTCGCGCAGGGCGTTGCGCAATTCCTCTTCCAGTTGCAGTTCCAGGGTGGCCCGGGTCTTGAGGTGGGAGTTGAAGAAATGCAGGCTGTTGCGTCCGCAATCCTTGGATTGATACAGGGCCAGGTCGGCGTTCTTGAGCAACTCCTCGCAGGTCTTGCCGTCATCGGGGAAGACGCTGATGCCAATGCTGGTGGTCATCACCATGCGCCGCCCTCCCAGTTCGATCGGCTCCTTCATTTTCTGCATGATGCGCTGGGCCATCTGCCGGGCTTCTTCGCGGTCGTACAGATTGATGAGGATGCAGAACTCGTCGCCGCCCAGGCGTGCCACCACGTCTTCATGGCTGCGGGTGGAGCTCTTGATGTGCCCGGCGATGACTTTCAGCAACTCGTCCCCGGCATCGTGGCCGAGGCTGTCATTGATGCGCTTGAAATGGTCGATGTCGAGGAACATCACCGCCAGCATGCCGCCAAAGGTGGTTTTCTCGATGAGCTTTTCGGCGAACAGCTGGTTGAAGCCGCGGCGGTTGATCAGGTTGGTCAGGGCGTCGTAGTGGGCCACCTGCTGCAGGGAAACCCGGGCCTGGTCCAGTTGCGAAAGCAGGGCATTGACCCGCCGCAGGTCCCGCTCCTTGTGTTGCAGCTTCTTGTCGGCCAGGGCCGCGCTGATGCCGCTGCCGATGATCAAGAGCACGATCGCGCTCAGGGTCAGGCCCAGTTGCAGATGCCCGTCGGATGTCGCGGGGGCGGGCAGGCTGCCGGCGGGCAGCACCAGGGTCATGGCCCAGATGCCGGTGAAGTGCATGAGCACGATGGCAGCGCCCAGCACCAGGCTGCTGGCGTACTTGAGCAACTGGTGGAACATACCGCTGCCTTCGCGCAGGTGACGGGACAGCAGCAGCGCCGCCAGGCTGCAGGCGATCGCCACCAATACCGACAGCGCCATCAGTAAGGGGTCGTAGTACAGGCTGGCGCTGCTGCGCATGGCCGCCATGCCGACGTAGTGCATGGCGGCGATGCCCAGGCCGATCCAGATCGAAGCAACGCCATAGCGCCACAGCGGCATGTGCGCGTGGCTCAGGGTGTTCATCGCCAGCCAGGCGGCGACCAGCGCGATCAGGAGCGACAGCAGGGTCAGGGGCAGGTCGTAGTGGATCTGCAGCGGCGCCTCGAACGCCAGCATGGCGATGAAGTGCATGGCCCAGATCCCCCCGGCCAGGCAGCAGGCTCCGACCCAGCGCCACAGGCGCTGGCTGGCCGGTCGTTCGGCATGACTGACACGTTCGGCCATGTCCAGGGTGGCGAAGCTGGCGGCACAGGCTACCAGGTAGGCCAGAAGCACCAGAACCGGGTTGTGGGTGCAATGCAGGACCACTTGCCCGGCCTGAGGAAGCTCGGTAATGAAATGCACGCCCAGCCAGTCCATAGCCTGCCCATCTCTGAGTCATCTGAGGTCGGCGGAGCCGCGCGCCAACGAGTGCTTGGAGTATAGAAGGCACCCGCTGGCTGCAATGGGAGGTGGCACGCTGCTGCTAATGATTTGCTTATGGGCTCTATCGCCAAAGGTGCTAAGCGCTTTCCTCGTACCAGGGCTCGGTGTCCGCCGGTTCCAGGGGGGCCAGGCCGAAGGCGGCGCGGGCGGCGTCGCAGTCGCTGTTGGGCTGGCCGTCGGTCCAGGAAGCCTCGAACTCGCGGCACGGGCTGGAGCGCTGGTCATAGATCGAACAGCTCACACCCTGGCCGACCTCGCCTTCAAGGGCGATGCAGCGCGGGGATTTGCAGTCGGTTCCGAGCATTGCCACCCGGCTGGGGCTGATACTTTGCACCAGCTCGTCGGGGACAGTCCCGCCGGATGAGGCGCATTCGCCCCAGAAAAAAGACACACGAAAGTATGAACAGCAGGCACCGCAATTCAGACACGGACTGGCTTCGGACATTGGCGTATTCGATGGGGGAGGGGTTGATAAGGGGGGCTGGCAAGGCGGCTATTCTAGGCTTCGCATCGGCCTTGGGAAGGGGGGGCGCAAGGTATTTTTTCGGCCTTGGCCAAGCCCTTGAAAAGACTGGGAAAGGCCCGGGTAGCGGGGGCTGTGGCGAAGTTCGGGCGGCTTGTTCCGGGGAGCCGCAAGTGCCATCCCCGCGCCTGCCTGCGATGCCTTGGTATCAGGCTGGCGAATGATTACAGACAGCGTGGGTGCGGCTGACTAGATTGCAGCTTCCAGGCCCGCTCGCGTCTGGCCCAATAACAATAAAAGAGATCGATCCATGGATAATTCGACTCAAGCGGCAAATGCCTGGCGCATTCTGTTCCTGTTGTTTTTGGCAAACCTGTTCAACTTCTTCGATCGCACCATCCCCGCCATCATCATCGAGCCGATCCGCATGGAATGGCACCTGAGCGACTTCCAGCTGGGGATCATCGGCACCGCCTTCACCATCGTCTATGCCATTGCCGGCTTGCCCCTGGGGCGCCTGGCCGACACCGGCTCGCGCAGCAAGCTGATGGGCTGGGGGCTGGCGGTGTGGAGCGGGCTCACCGCGGTCAACGGCATGGTCGGCAGCTTCTGGAGCTTTTTGCTGGTGCGCATGGGCGTGGGGATTGGTGAGGCCAGCTACGCCCCGGCCGCCAACTCGCTGATCGGCGACCTGTTCCCCGCTCACCGCCGGGCCCGGGCCATGGGCATCTTCATGCTCGGCCTGCCTCTGGGGCTGGTGCTGGCGTTCTTCACCATCGGTGCCATGGTCAAGGCCTTCGACAGCTGGCGGGCGCCGTTCTTCATTGCGGCGGTACCAGGGCTGGTGCTGGCGGTGTTCATGTTCTTCATCAAGGAACCCAAGCGCGGCGCGGCGGAAACGGTGAAAGTGGCCCAGGTGCGGATTGACCGGCCCATTCGCCGGGTGCTGGCGATACCGACCTTTCTCTGGCTGACTCTGGCCGGGCTGACGTTCAACTTCGCCACCTATGCCTGCAACTCGTTCCTGGTGCCGATGCTGCAGCGCTACTTCCTCATGCCCTTGCAGGAAGCCGCCATGGCCACCGGGCTGATCGTCGGGGTGACCGGCCTGGTGGGCCTGACCCTGGGTGGCTGGATCGCCGACAAGATTCATCAGCGGGTAGCCAATGGTCGTTTGTTGTTCGCGGCCTGCAGCCTGATCATCTCGACCCTCGCCACCGGGTGGGCACTGCATGCCGGGCGGGTGGAGGTCGGGGTGTTCGTCGCGGTATTCAGTGTCGGCTGGCTGTTTGCCTACAACTTCTATACCTGCGTCTATACCGCCCTGCAGGATGTGGTCGAACCGCGCTTGCGCGCCACCGCCATGGCCTTGTTCTTCGCCGGCCTGTACCTGTTGGGGGGCGGCTTGGGGCCGGTGGTGGTGGGGGCGCTCTCCGACCACTTCGCCCATTCGGCAATGTATGCCGCAGGCGCAGAGCTGATGACCGAAGAGTTCAAGGCCATCGGTCTGCACGATGCGATGTACCTGATTCCCGTGGCCCTGTTCCTGACCCTGCTGTTTCTGTTCCAGGCAGCACGCTGTTTTGTCCGTGACGCCCAGCGGATGAAAGAGGGTCTGGCCTGTGGGGATGCCGCTGATGCCCCAGCAGAGGTGAGCCTGCCGGCGATCAACGATGGTGCAGTGAGCCGCTAGGGCGCGTTGCTGCATTGGCAGGCGACAGGCAAAAAAAGGCCCGCACAGTGCGGGCCTTTTGTTCAGTGCTGACAACCGGGCTATCAGCCCGCCACCAGCACCCGGATCGCTTCCAGGCGCAGGGCGGCTTTTTCCAGCATGGCCAGGCCCTGTTCGCGCTGTTGACGCAGGGCCACCAGCTCGCTGTCACGGACAGTCGGGTTGACCGCCTGCAACGCGGTCAGGCGCGCCAGTTCTTCGTCGGTGTCGGCTGCCAGGCGGCGTTGCGCCTCGGCCACGCGTTCGGCGTGACGCGGTGCGACCTTGGCTTCGCCGGCGTTGATCTTCGGCGCCAATTGATCGCGCTGGGCCTGGATGAACTTGTTGGCGCTGGCCTTGGGCACGCTTTCCAGCTGGTCGTTCAGGGTCTCGAATGCGACCCGCGCCGACAGGTCGTTGCCATTGGCGTCCAGCAGGCAGCGCAGGGCAGCCGGCGGCAGGTAGCGGCCCAGTTGCAGTGAGCGCGGGGCGACCACTTCACTGACGTACAGCAGCTCCAACAGCACGGTGCCGGGTTTGAGCGCCTTGTTCTTGATCAGCGCCACGGCGGTGTTGCCCATGGAGCCGGACAGCACCAGGTCCATGCCGCCCTGCACCATGGGGTGTTCCCAGGTGATGAACTGCATGTCCTCGCGAGACAGCGCCTGGTTGCGGTCGTAGGTGATGGTCACGCCTTCGTCGTCGCCCAGGGGGAAGCTGGCGTCGAGCATCTTCTCGCTGGGCTTGAGGATCAGGGCGTTTTCCGAATGGTCCTCGCTGTCGATGCCGAAAGCGTCGAACAGGGTTTCCATGTAGATCGGCAGGGCGAACTGGTCGTCCTGTTCGAGGATCGCTTCCACCAGGGCGTCGCCTTCGCCGGCACCACCGGAGTTCAACTCCAGCAAGCGGTCGCGACCGGTGTGCAGCTCGGCTTCCAGGCGTTCACGCTCGCCACGGGCTTCGTCGATCAGCGCTTGCCACTCGCCGTCATCGGCATTCTCCAGCAGCGGCAGCAGGCGCGGGCCGAACTGATGCTGCAGGGCGTTGCCGGTCGGGCAGGTGTTGAGGAAGGCGTTCAGGGCTTCGTGGTACCACTGGAACAGGCGCTCTTGCGGGCTGGTTTCCAGGTACGGCACGTGCAGTTCGATCACGTGCTTCTGGCCGATCCGGTCGAGACGGCCGATACGCTGCTCCAGCAGGTCCGGGTGCGACGGCAGGTCGAACAGCACCAGGTGGTGGGCGAACTGGAAGTTGCGGCCTTCACTGCCGATTTCCGAGCAGATCAGCACCTGGGCGCCGAACTCTTCATCGGCGAAGTAGGCGGCGGCACGGTCACGTTCGAGGATGTTCATGCCCTCGTGGAATACCGTGGCCGGGATGCCGGAGCGCACGCGCAGGGCGTCCTCCAGGTCCATGGCGGTTTCCGCGTGGGCGCAGATCACCAGCACCTTGGTGCGCTTGAGCATTTTCAGCTGGTCGATCAGCCACTCGACCCGCGGGTCGAACTTCCACCAGCGCTGTTCGTCATCGCTGACGTCGGGCTGGGCCTGGAAGCTGACTTCCGGGTACAGCTCGGCGTGTTCGCCCAGGGGCAGCTCCAGGTATTCGTCCGGGCATGGCAGCGGGTAGGCGTGCAGCTTGCGCTCGGGGAAACCCTGCACCGCGGCGCGGGTGTTGCGAAACAGCACGCGGCCGGTGCCGTGGCGGTCCAGCAGTTCACGCACCAGGCGTGCGCTGGCTTCGCTGTCGCCGTCGTTGACCGCGGCCAGCAGGGCTTCGCCTTCGTTGCCGAGGAAACCGTGGATGGTCTTGTGCGCCTCGGGAGACAGGCGGCCTTTATCCATCAGTTCCTGCACGGCTTCGGCCACCGGGCGGTAGTTCTCGCTCTCGGCGCGGAAGGCCGCGAGGTCGTGGAAACGGTTCGGGTCCAGCAGGCGCAGGCGGGCGAAGTGGCTGTCCTGGCCCAGTTGTTCCGGGGTTGCGGTCAACAGCAGCACGCCGGGAATGGTCTCTGCCAGCTGTTCCACCAGGGCGTATTCCGGGCTGACCTGGTCTTCGTGCCACACCAGGTGGTGGGCTTCGTCCACCACCATTAGGTCCCAGCCGGCGGCGAACAGCGCGTCCTGGGCCTTCTCGTCGTCCACCAGCCACTCCAGGGCCACCAGGGCCAGCTGGGTGTCTTCGAACGGGTTGCTGGCATCGCTTTCGATAAAGCGTTCTTCATCGAACAGTGCCACTTGCAGGTTGAAGCGCCGGCGCATCTCTACCAGCCACTGGTGCTGGAGGTTTTCCGGTACCAGGATCAGCACCCGGCTGGCGCGACCCGAGAGCAGTTGGCGATGGATCACCAGGCCGGCCTCAATGGTCTTGCCCAGGCCCACTTCGTCCGCCAGCAGGACCCGCGGCGCGATGCGGTCGGCGACTTCACGGGCAATGTGCAACTGGTGGGCGATGGGTTGGGCGCGCACGCCACCCAGGCCCCAGAGCGAGGACTGCAGCTGGCGGCTGGTGTGTTCCAGGGTGTGGTAGCGCAGGGAGAACCAGGCCAGCGGGTCGATCTGCCCGGCGAACAGACGGTCGCTGGCCAGACGGAACTGGATGAAGTTCGAGAGTTGGGTTTCCGGCAGGGTGACGGCTTCGTTCTGCCCGTTGAGGCCGTGGTAGACCAGCAGGCCGTCGACATCATCGACTTCCTGTACGGTCATTTTCCAGCCTTCGAAGTGGGTGATGCTGTCACCCGGAGAGAACCTCACGCGAGTGAGGGGCGCATTCCGTAGCGCATACTGGCGGGTGTCGCCAGTGGCCGGATAGAGCACGGTCAGCAAGCGACCGTCCTGTGCCAGAACGGTGCCTAAACCCAGCTCGGCTTCGCTGTCACTAATCCAGCGTTGCCCCGGTTGATACTGCTGCGCCATGCTGCCTGACTCCCGCTTTGAAAAAGCCGACTATCTTAACGGAACGACGCTTCCAGTCCAAAGAACTCTGATCAATCCCCTGGATTAAAAGGTAGCGTACGGCGTGCATTCGTCGGGTGGCGGGGCACTATCGGCTGACGACTGGGTCACAGTTTTGCGACCGATGGCTCAAGTCGCCCATGCCGCAGCCGACAGCCTGCCGACAGGAGACCAATAATATGCTGCCACCGATGCTCCCCTTGAGTGCCGTGCCGATCACCGCCCAGCAGGATCCGATCCGCCAGCGACCGGACATCCCGCCTGTGGTACCGGTGCAGGAAAGCTCCAACGAAAGCACCATCGACCTGCAAAAGCGCGACCCCGAGGAGTCCGCCCTGCTGCTGCGCGAGGAACAGCGGCGCCAGCAACAGAAGCAGCGCCGTGAGCGTGAGGCCGAGGACGACCCCGAAGAGCACCTGGCAGTGCCCGGCGATGAACTGAACGCCGACAACACCGTGCCGGTGGTGCCGTTGATCGAAGATGCTCCGCGCCAGGGCCTGTGGGTGGATGTCGAGGTCTAGGGGCGCTTGTTCCCCGCCAGTTCCCCGAGGGCCTGCAACAGGCGCTCGATTTCCTCTTGTGTATTGAAGTAACTCAAGGCGATCCGGGCAATGTTGCCCAGGCCTCGGGCCTGCATGTCCAGTGGTGTGTAGTTGACGCCATTGGCGCCGATATTGATGCCGCGCCGCGCCAGTTCCTCCTTGAGTGCCTGCCCGTCCCAACCTTCGAGAGTGAAGGCGATCAGGCCCGATTGCTGCCCCGGGCTGCCCAGGTCCTGGAGTTGCAGGCCGGGCAAGCGCTGCAGCTTCTTGCGCAGCGGCTCGCTCAAGGCATTGATCCTTTGCGCAATGGCGGCCACGCCGATGCTTTCGAACTCCTGCAGGGCATTGGCCAGGCCAGCCAGCAGCACCATCGACACTTCACTGGTTTCAAAGCGCCGGGCATCGTTGCGCAGAGCGAAGCCCTGGCCGTCCCAGGGCGCCGACAGCACATCCCGCGGCAGCGGATTCAACTGCTCGAGGAAGCCGGGCCTTATATAGAGCAGGGCCGTGCCTCGCGGGCCGCGCAGGTACTTGCGCCCCGCGCCCTTGAGCACATCGCAGTTCAGCGCCTGCACGTCGCAGGGCACCTGGCCCAGAGCCTGGCCGGCATCGATGAAGTAGGGGATGTGCCATTGGCGCGCCAGTTGGCCGATGGCTGCAGCCGGGTTGATCAGCCCGCCATTGGCCGGTAGCCAGGTCAAGGCGATGAGGCGCACCCGGGAGTCGAGCATGGACTCCAGCGCCGGGACTGAAACCGCACCGTGGCTGTCACAGGGAATGACTTCCAGCTGCGCGCCGGCGGCCACGGCCGGGGCCATGCAGGCCAGGTTGCCGGCCCATTCCTGGCGCCCCACCAGGATCCGGTCGCCCGGCTGCCAGGCGGGCAGGGCGTTGAAGGCCATGCCCCAGGCCGCCGAACCACTGCTGGTAAAGGCGATGGCTTGCGGGCAGGTGTTGAGCACTCGGGCGGCGGTCTGTCGCGCCTGCTCCTGCAACTGGGCGCCGGCGCCGGCCGCTTCCATCGGCCCGCTGTGGGCCTCCCGCTGCAGTTGCCCGGACATGGCATCCAGGGTGCCCTGGCTGGGCAGGGACCCCCCGGCATGGTTGAAGTGGCAGACCCGGGTGCAACCCGGTGTGGCCGCCCGTAGCCGGGCGATGTGGTCCGGGTTCAGGGGCATCACGGCTTGAGCTCGAAAATTCCGTCGACCTCCACGGCGACGCCGGCAGGCAGGCTGGCGACGCCCACCGAAGTGCGGGCATGCCGGCCTTTCTCGCCCAGGGCATTGACCAGCAGGTTGGAGGCGCCATTGGCGACCTGGCCATGGCCCTTGAAGTCGGCGCTGGCGGCAATGAACACCCCCAGCCGGCTGATGCGTTGCAGCCTCGACAAGTCGTCCCCCAGGGCCGCCGAGAGTTGCGCCAGCAGGGCCAGGGCCGCCAGTTCCGCGGCCTGGGCACCCTGCTCGATGCTGAGGTTGTCACCGAGCCGGCCCAGCAGATGGGGATGCTGCTCTGCTTGCGGTGTTTGCCCGGAGATGAACAGCAGGTTCTGGCTCTGGGCATGGTTGACGTAGTTGGCGATCGGCTGGCCGGGGATCGGCAGTTCAAGACCCAGTTGTTGCACTCGTTGCTGCAGAGAGTCGCGCATGGCAAGTCCTCGAATGGAAGGCTTGCAGCATCGGTGTTCAGGCTGGGGGCGACAAACGGATAGATCTAATCCGACGTATCTGAATTTTTCATGGGTCGCTCCCTTGCTCCAGCAGCCATTGGGCGAAGCACTGCGCCGCCGGATTCGCCGGACCTTCGGCGGTCACCAGCCAGTAGCCGATCTGATCGTTGTGCAGAGCCGGGAGGTCGAAGGCATCCACCAGGCTGCCCTGGGCAAGATGGCGCCGGATCAACTGGCGGCGGCCCATGGCGATGCCCTGGCCGGCCACCGCCGCTTCCACCACGATGTTGTAGTCGTGGAGCATGACGCTGGGGTGAGGGCTGAGGTCGACGGTGTTCTGCCTGCTCCAGTCGTCCCATTCAAAGGGCCGGTGGGAGCGGGCCATCAGCAAGGTGCCGTTGGCCAGGGCCCCGGCCTTGAACTCGGGGCTGCACACCGGTGACAGTTGCTCGGCGAGAAAGCGTGTGGCCTGGACGTTGGGCCAGTGGCCCTTGCCATAGCGAATGGCCAGGTCGACCTCGGCACCGGCCACATCTGCCAGGTTGATGGCCGGTTGCAGCTCCAGCTGGATCTGAGGGTGGCGGCGGCTGAAGTCCGCCAGGCGCGGCGCCAGCCACAAGGTGGCGAAGGAGGCCAGCAGGCCGATGCGCAGAACCTGCGATGGCTCTGCTGCCAACAGCGTCCGGGTGGCTTCGGCGATCTGCTCCAGGGCCGGCTGGATCTGTTGGTAATAGCTGGCGCCGGCGGTGGTCAGGTCGATGGCCCGGGTGCGTCGTACAAACAGCGGCTGGCCCAGGTGCTGTTCGAGTTTGTGCACTTGATGGCTGACCGCGCTCTGGCTGACGCACAGTTCCCGGGCCGCCTTGCTGAAACTCAGGTGCCGGGCCACGGCCTCGAAGGCGCGCAGGGCCAGCAGCGGGGGCAGGTGCTTGGGCATTTCCACATGCGGTTTCCTGTGGGGAGGGGCGGCCATTGTGCGGATAAAAAGTCTTCCCGGCAGCGACTTTATTGCAGTCGCCTTGGTCTGATCACTGGTCAGGTGCGGCGCCACGTCGCATTATTGGCACATTCGCCAGGGCCGCCCGCTGCTTCAAGGCGTGCGGCCGATATAGACCATGAGTGATGCAAGCCAAGCCATGAATCAAGACGACAAGCTGATCGACCTGAACGCCGAGCGTGCCAAGCGCGTGCATGATCTCAATGAAAAGCGCCTGAACGAAGTACGCCAGGCATTCGAGCACGCCATGCCCTTGGGCAAGGCCAAGAAAAAACCGAAAAACAAACCGAAAAAGCGCTGATCTGGGCGCTTTCTGTTGATGCAAGTCACTTATTCCCCCTTCCTCGCGCCCAGTCATGGGCGACATTGACCCCGGTCAATTTCCCCCGCCTCCCGTTTGGTTAACTTAGCCCCATCGCAACAGGGCAAGAGCAGGAGGCCAGTCATGTTTTTCGACAATGTGGTGATCGCCGGAGTGCTGACTGTCGGCCTCATGGTTCTGTTTTTCGCAGGGTTTGGATTCTTTATCTGGAAAGACGCGAATAAGCGCAAGAAGCCTTAAGTCTTTCCAGGGCAACGAGCACGCAAGGCATTTTGGGCAACTTCGGTTGCCCTTTTTTTTGCCTGCAAGAAAGCTCAAGGCATAAAAAAAGGTGCGTCCCTGGGGACGCACCTTTTTTGTTGCCGGCTGGGGTATCAGGTACCCAGGATCTTGGAGGCTGCCCAGAACAGGCCGGCGGACAGGGCCACGGTCGCCGGCAGGGTCAGGACCCAGGCCAGGAGGATGGTCCGTACCGTTCCGCTCTGCAGGCCGCTCTTGTTGGCGACCATGGTCCCGGCCACGCCGGAGGAGAGTACGTGGGTGGTGGAAACCGGCAGGCTGAAGATGTTCGCCAGGCCGATCAGGCCGGCGGCGGTGATCTGTGCCGACATGCCCTGGGCGTAGGTCATGCCCTGCTTGCCGATCTTCTCGCCAATGGTCTGCACTACGCGCTTCCAGCCGATCATGGTGCCCAGGCCCAGAGCCAGGGCGACAGCCAGGATGACCCAGAACGGTGCGTATTCGGTGGTGGCGGTCAGGTCTTTGCGCAGCTTGTCCAGGTCGGCCTTTTCACGGGCCGAGATGCCTGGCAGCTTGCCGACCTTTTTCGCGGTGTCATCCAGGCAAAGCAGGTAGCGACGCACTTCGATGCGGCTTTCCGGCGACAACGAATGGTAGTCGGAAACGCCCTTGAGGCTGCTCAGGAGCGCGGCGATGGTCGGTTCGGTTTGCTGCGGATTGCAGCGGAACTTGCCCGGCAGGTCGTCTTTCACGCTTTTGCCCAGGGCCAGGAACTCACCCAGGGACTCGTGATTGCGCTCGTAGAACTGGCTCAGGTGCAGGGTGGCGTCGCGGGTCCGCTCGATCTGGTAGGTGGTGCTGTTGAGGTCCATCACGAACTGGGCAGGCACGATACCGATCAGTACCAGCATGATCAGGCCGATGCCTTTCTGGCCGTCGTTGGAGCCGTGCACGAAGCTCACGGCCATGGCCGAGATCACCAGTACCAGGCGGTTCCAGAACGGTGGGTGCTTCTTGTCATCGACCTTGCGGCGCTGTTCCGGAGTCTTGTGCATCTTCGAGATCGGCCGCCACCATTTCAGGCCGATCAGTACCAGCGCTGCAATAATGAATCCCGCCATCGGCGAGAACACCAGGGAAGCGCCGATGTCGATTGCCTTCTGCCAGTTCACGCCATCCCCCAGGGGGATGTCGCTGAGCAGGGCATTGGCCAGGCCGACACCGAGGATGGAGCCGATCAGGGTATGGGAACTGGAGGCCGGAATGCCGAAATACCAGGTGCCCAGGTTCCAGGTAATGGCCGCGGCGAGCAACGAGAAGACCATGGCCAGGCCGTGGCCGGTGTTGACGTTGATCAGCAGCTCGACCGGCAGCAGGTGGACGATGGCATAGGCCACGCCAACCCCGCCCAGCAGCACACCGAGGAAATTGAACACACCGGAGAAGAACACGGCCAGGTGCGGCGGCATGGCCTTGGTGTAGATAACAGTGGCAACCGCATTTGCGGTGTCATGAAAGCCGTTGATGAACTCGTAGGCGAGGACAAAAGCCAGGGCGAGCAAGAGGCTCACAAGCACCCAAGCATCCAGTCCGCTGAATAAATCGATCATGAAGGTTTTCTGACCCGGTCATAAGGGGGCGCGATTATGCCAGAAAACCCCGCTAATCAATGCACAAGGTGCTCGCCGGTAACATTCTTCAACGAAAAAACTGACCGGGAGCAGAGTTTTCGCACATACCCCTCAAACACGGCAAGCCATTGAGTTTATTGGGCACGAGCGGTCAATCCGATGGCCTGGGCGCGGAAATCAGAGGGTTAAAACGCATGTATGAAATTTCAACCAAAGGGCTTGCCCGGTAGCCTCTCTCGCTTTGGATAGGCGAGATGGCCATGGGCCCGGGGTAACGAGCATCAATGGTCTGCCTGGCCGCCGGGATGATCGGGCGGGCAAGTAGAGCAAGCCCTGAATGAGTCAGGCTGCCAGCATTACGGCTGTTCGGCCTTGAGCTCTTTTTCCATCTTTTGCAGTTCTTGGGTGAAGGCCTGATCGAGAATACTGGCGCGTTTGCGCCAAGGTTTGCGTTCAGGTTCCGGCTGGGCGGCATAACGGGTGATCTCGCCGCCGTAAACTTCCTTGTAACGTTGCTCCTGGCGCTCAAGTTCCGCGCGCAGTTCATCTTTCGTCACAGTGTTACCTAATTGAGTGAAGGTCCAGTCCGGTGCGACGCATTGCTTGCGGGCATCTACGCAGAGCTGAAGTCAGTGCCAGTCTGGCCTTGACTTCGAGTCTCTCAAGCGTGCCGTTAATTGCATGCGGCCACGTCACCGGATGAAAACAACTGTCGTAGCAACAGTGTTGTTGGTTGCAAGCGGGCTGGCCGAATCTGGTTAGGGGTCAGGCGCTTGCGGCAGGTGACCGATTACCGTCTCAAGCCACCCGAGAGAGGAGCATTGGGCAACTGACTCCACATTCCTCACTCCGGCAGTATAGCTTCGGCGAAGAATAACTCTATGGGTGGCAAGTTTAAAATGACCAACTTTATTGTGAGCGTTTTGTGACACAAAAGTTCTAATCATTTCCTACACGAGGAAAGCCTGATTCTTTCTCCGCTGGTACAAGTCTATATGGGGAGTCTGCATCTTGATGCAAGTGGTCGGTTGCAAAAGACTCGGGATAACCGGGCATTCCACTGGTGATTATTACTATGGTTTTTTGCAATAAACCCAGGGGCTCACTGCCGCGTGTGCCAGGCTTGGCGGATTGCGATTATCGGTCGATGGTTCGATAATCGCCCAATGTTGCCGGCCCCAGCTTGTGCTTCTTCGCCAATACGGCTTGTAATACCGAAGAATTTCGTCGCAGAGAGCCTGAAATGAACGATCAGATGCGTAATTCCTTTACCTCAGTGGCCCCGCCGATCGTGGCGTCTGCGGCAAAGAGGATTCAGGCGTTGACCGGTGACCCGGATTTCATGACCTCTCTGGCCCGGGGCCTGGCGGTGGTGCAGGCGTTCCAGGAGCGCAAGCGGCACTTGACCATCGCCCAGATCAGCCATCGCACGGAAATCCCCCGGGCTGCGGTGCGCCGTTGCCTGCACACCCTGATCAAGCTGGGTTACGCCACCACCGACGGGCGTACCTATTCATTGTTGCCCAAGGTGCTGACCCTGGGCCACGCCTATCTTTCGTCGACGCCTCTGGCGGTCTCCGCCCAGCCCTACCTGGACCGCATGAGCGAGCAACTGCACGAGGCGTGCAACATGGCCACCCTGGAAGGCGACGACATTCTCTACATCGCCCGTTCCGCCACGACCCAGCGGCTGATCTCGGTCGACCTGTCTGTCGGCGGCCGCTTGCCAGCCTATTGCACCTCCATGGGGCGCATCCTTCTCGCGGCCCTGGACGATTCGTCGCTGCACGAATACCTCGACCATGCGGACCTGCAAGCCAAGACCAGCCGCACCCTGCACACCCCGGAAGCCTTGCTGGAGTGCCTGCAGCAAGTGCGCCAGCAGGGCTGGTGCATCGTTGATCAGGAACTGGAGCAGGGCCTGCGCTCCATTGCGGTACCGGTGTATGACGCTTCCGGCCAGGTGCTGGCGGCGCTGAACGTCAGTACCCACGCCGGGCGGGTCAGCCGTGCCGAGCTGGAGCAGCGCTTTCTCCCCGGTTTGCTGAGCGCCAGCCGCGATCTGAGCGCGCAGTTGTTTGCTTAAGCTGTTCGATAAACGCACAGATACGCCTTTGGCGAATTGACGCTGTTTCCCCTGGCTCATTAATGTCGCGGCAGCGTCATCGGCGGCAAGCTGGCATCTTCGCCCGCCGCTGGTGGCCCGCCCAATAATAAAGAAGAGGCCAACACTCATGAGCACGCTTTCCCTGCATCGTTGCCGCGACCGTTCCTGCCGTCCCGCTCGCATCGCCTGATATCGCCACCCCTTTAGTGACCTGATCAGCCCTGGCGGCCTGTGCTCGCCTGCGTTTTAGCGTGGAAATAACAACAATGAACCAACCCCAATCCGCTGTAGGGAACTGCCTTGATGTGCAGTCCTTCATCAATGCCCAGCCGCTGTCCCGTTACCAGTGGCGCGTGGTGATCCTGTGTTTCCTGATTGTCTTCCTCGATGGCCTGGACACCGCGGCCATGGGCTTCATCGCCCCGGCGCTGTCCCAGGACTGGGGCATCGACCGCGCCAGCCTCGGCCCGGTCATGAGCGCTGCATTGATCGGCATGGTCTTCGGCGCCCTGGGCTCCGGCCCCCTGGCCGACCGTTTCGGCCGCAAGGTGGTGCTGGTGGGGGCGGTGCTGCTGTTTGGTGCCTTCAGCCTGGCTTCGGCCTACAGCACCAACGTCGACCAGTTGCTGGTCCTGCGTTTCCTTACCGGCCTGGGCCTGGGGGCAGGCATGCCCAACGCCACCACGCTGCTTTCCGAATACACCCCCGAACGCCACAAGTCGTTGCTGGTGACCAGCATGTTCTGCGGTTTCAACCTGGGCATGGCCGGCGGCGGTTTCATTTCCGCCAAGCTGATCCCGGCCTTCGGCTGGCACAGCCTGCTGCTGATCGGCGGGGTCCTGCCGCTGATCCTGGCCCTGGTGCTGGTGCTCTGGCTGCCGGAGTCCGCGCGTTACCTGGTGGTGCGTAATCGCGGCACCGACAAGGTGCGCAAGACCCTGGCGCCGATTGCCCCGGCCATAGTCGGCGAGGCTGGCAGCTTCAGCGTGCCGGAACAGAAGACCGTGAAGGCGCGCAACGTGTTCGCGGTGATTTTCTCCGGCACCTATAGCGTCGGCACCCTGTTGCTGTGGCTGACCTATTTCATGGGGCTGGTGATTGTCTACCTGCTCACCAGCTGGCTGCCGACCCTGATGCGCGACAGCGGGGCGAGCATGGAACAGGCGGCCTTTATCGGCGCCCTGTTCCAGTTTGGCGGCGTCCTCAGCGCGGTGGCCGTGGGCTGGGCCATGGACCGTTTCAACCCGCACAAGGTGATCGGCTGTTTCTACCTGCTGGCTGGGGTCTTTGCCTACGCCGTCGGGCAGAGCCTGGGCAACATCACCCTGTTGGCCACCCTGGTGCTGATCGCCGGCATGTGTGTCAACGGTGCGCAATCGGCAATGCCGTCGTTGGCCGCGCGCTTCTACCCGACCCAGGGGCGTGCCACCGGGGTCTCCTGGATGCTTGGCATTGGCCGTTTCGGCGCCATTCTCGGCGCGTGGATGGGGGCGACCCTGCTGGGCCTGGGCTGGAACTTCGAACAAGTGCTGACCGCCCTGGTGATTCCGGCGGCCCTGGCCACCACCGCGGTGGTGATCAAGGGCATGGTCAGTCACGCAGACGCGACCTGACCGCGGACTACCCTGTAGCCGCTGCCGCAGGCTGCGACCGGGCTCGAAGGGCCCGCTGCTCCTGAAGGGCGCAGAGGGTTCTTCGAACGTTATCCTCGCCCGCAGCAGCGGCCCCAGAAGGCCGGCAGGGCTGTTGCGGGGTTGAGGAAAAGCAATCGATAGCCCTGCAACAATCTGTTCGATAATCGAACGCTCAGTCGATTATCGGATTGTTTGGGGTTTGGCCCCGGCTTAATCTTCAGTCACTGCGGCGCGCCCAGAGCGCCTTTTTCTCCAGTCGCTGAATAACAATCGGGAGACCCCATCCATGGCTGAAATCCTTTCGCTGCACGACGCGGTGAAGCAATTCGTCAACGACGGCGACACCGTCGCGCTCGAAGGCTTCACTCACCTGATTCCTACGGCCGCAGGTCATGAAATCATCCGCCAGGGCAAGAAAGACCTGACCCTGGTGCGCATGACCCCTGACCTGATCTACGACCAGTTGATCGGTGCCGGTTGCGCTCGCAAGCTGATTTTCTCCTGGGGGGGCAACCCGGGCGTGGGCTCCCTGCACCGCCTGCGCGACGCCGTGGAAAAGCAATGGCCACAGCCCCTGGAGATCGAGGAACACAGCCACGCCGACCTGGCCAACGCCTATGTCGCCGGCGCCTCGGGCCTGCCCTTTGCCGTCCTGCGGGCCTACGCCGGTTCCGACCTGCCCAAGGTCAACCCCCTGATCAAGACCGTGACCTGCCCGTTTACCGGTGAAGTGCTGGCGGCGGTGCCTTCGGTGCGCCCGGACGTCACGGTAATCCATGCGCAGAAGGCCGACCGCAAGGGCAACGTGCTGCTGTGGGGCATTCTCGGGGTACAGAAAGAAGCCGCCCTGGCCGCCAAGCGCTGCATCGTCACCGTCGAGGAAATCGTCGACGACCTGAACGCGCCGATGAACGCCTGCGTACTGCCGACCTGGGCGCTGAGCGCGGTCTGCCATGTGCCTGGTGGCGCCCATCCGTCCTACGCCCACGGTTACTCCGAGCGCGACAACCGCTTCTACCAGGCCTGGGACCCGATCGCCCGCGACCGTGAGGCGTTCACCGCCTGGATCAACGAATACATCCACGGCAGTGCCGATTTCAGCGAATTCCAGGCCAAGCTGGCCGCAGCTTCGGAGGCCCAGTAATGACCTACTCCACCAATGAAATGATGACCGTGGCCGCGGCCCGTCGCTTGCAGAACGGCTCGGTGTGCTTCGTCGGCATCGGCCTGCCGTCCAAGGCCGCCAACCTGGCACGCCTGACCTCATCACCGGACGTGGTGCTGATCTACGAGTCCGGCCCGATCGGCGCCAAGCCCAGCGTCCTGCCACTCTCCATCGGTGACGGCGAACTGGCGGAAACCGCCGACACCGTGGTGCCTACCGGCGAGATCTTCCGCTACTGGCTGCAGGGCGGGCGCATCGATGTGGGTTTCCTTGGCGCGGCCCAGGTCGACCGTTTCGGCAATATCAACACCACCGTGGTCGGCGACTACCACCGGCCCAAGGTGCGCCTGCCGGGCGCCGGCGGTGCTCCGGAGATCGCCGGTTCGGCCAAGAGCGTGCTGATCATCCTCAAGCAATCCTCGCGCTCCTTCGTCGACAAGCTCGACTTCGTGACTTCGGTCGGCCACGGCGAAGGCGGCGATTCGCGCAAGCGCCTGGGCCTGCCAGGGGCGGGGCCGGTGGGCATCATCACCGACCTGTGCATCATGGAGCCGGAAGCCGGTACCCACGAATTCATCGTCACTTCGCTGCACCCGGGCGTGACCCGCGAGCAGGTGGTGGCCGCCACTGGCTGGGCGATCCGCTTCGCCGACCAGGTGGCCGAGACCGCAGCACCCACCGAGGTTGAACTGACCGCCCTGCGTGACCTGGAAGCGCGCACCGCCGCGGCCCATGGCCAAGCCCCTGGAGAAGCCTGATGCGCGACGTATTCATCTGCGATGCCATTCGCACCCCCATCGGCCGTTTTGGTGGCGGCCTCTCGACAGTGCGCGCTGACGACCTGGCGGCGCTGCCGATCAAGGCCTTGATGGAGCGCAACCCCAGCGTGGACTGGAGCTCCGTGGACGAGGTGTTCCTCGGCTGCGCCAACCAGGCCGGCGAGGACAACCGCAACGTGGCGCGCATGGCTCTGCTGCTGGCGGGCCTGCCGGACAGCGTGCCCGGCGTCACCCTCAACCGTCTCTGCGCCTCGGGCATGGACGCCATCGGCACGGCGTTCCGCGCCATTGCCAGCGGCGAGATGGAGCTGGCGATTGCCGGTGGCGTCGAGTCCATGTCCCGCGCGCCCTTTGTCATGGGCAAGGCCGATACCGCCTTTTCGCGCAACATGAAGCTGGAAGACACCACCATCGGCTGGCGTTTCATCAACCCGCTGATGAAGGCCCAGTACGGTGTGGATGCCATGCCGCAGACCGCCGACAACGTGGCGGATGACTACAAAGTGTCCCGCGCTGACCAGGACGCCTTCGCCCTGCGCAGCCAGCAGCGTGCCGCGGCGGCCCAGGCCGCCGGTTTCTTCGCTGAGGAAATCGTTGCGGTGCGCATCGCCCACAAGAAGGGCGAGACAGTGGTGGAGCAGGACGAGCATCCCCGTGCCGACACCACCCTGGAAGCCTTGGCCAAGCTCAAGCCGGTCAACGGCCCGGACAAGACCGTCACCGCCGGCAATGCCTCCGGGGTCAACGACGGTGCGGCGGCGCTGATCCTGGCCTCGGCCGAAGCCGTCAAGAAACACGGCCTGACCCCACGTGCGCGAGTACTGGGCATGGCCAGCGCCGGGGTTGCGCCGCGGGTCATGGGCATCGGCCCGGTGCCGGCAGTGCGCAAGCTGATCGAGCGCCTGGGCGTGGCGGTCAGCGACTTCGACGTGATCGAACTCAACGAAGCCTTCGCCAGCCAGGGCCTGGCGGTGCTGCGCGAGCTGGGCCTGGCGGACGATGCGCCCCAGGTCAATCCCAACGGCGGCGCGATTGCCCTGGGCCACCCCCTGGGCATGAGCGGCGCGCGGTTGGTGCTGACGGCTTTGCATCAGCTGGAAAAGAGCGGCGGTAAAAAAGGCCTGGCGACCATGTGCGTCGGCGTCGGCCAAGGGCTGGCGCTGGCTATCGAGCGCGTTTGACTGCCTGCCTTATATAAGAAGAGAACGAGGAACCACCATGAGTGACAAGCCCGGTTACCGGCGCCCGCAAGCGGGCACTCAGCCTGATTACCTGCACCCGGCCTACCAGTCGACCAACACCCGCTCGCCGTCCAAGCCGCTGGTGTTCATTCCCCACTCGCTGTCGGAAATCACCGGCCCGAGCATCGGCGCCGAGTCGATCCAGGAGCGGGACAACGACCTGACGGCCCAGCACGAAGGGCAGCCCCAGGGCGAGCGCATCATCATCCATGGCCGGGTTCTGGACGAGAACGGCCTGCCGGTGCCGGGCATCCTGGTGGAGATCTGGCAGGCCAACGCGGCCGGTCGCTACAACCACGACCGCGACCTGCACGATGCGCCCCTGGACCCGAACTTCACCGGCACCGGGCGCACCGTTACCGACGCCGACGGCTGGTACCAGTTCCAGACCATCAAGCCTGGGGCCTACCCCTGGGGCAACCACCACAATGCCTGGCGCCCGGCGCATATCCATTTTTCGCTGTTCGGGCCGAGCATTCTTACCCGCCTGGTGACCCAGATGTATTTCCCTGGCGACCCGCTGCTGGCTTATGACCCGATCTACAACTGCGTGCCGGACACCCGCGCCAAGGAACGCCTGATCGCCAGCTTCGACCTGGAGAAAACCATTCCTTCCTACGCCCTCGGTTACCGTTGGGACATTGTCCTGCGCGGCCGCGACGCCACGCCGATGGAGAAATAACGTGACCCTGACCGCGACTACATCCCACACCGTCGGCCCCTACTACCACATCGGCCTGACCTGGCTGAACCGCGAAGACCTGACCGAGGAAGGCACCCTGGGCGAGCGGGTGGCGATCACCGGCCAGGTGGTGGACGGCAACGGCAACTTCGTCAACGACGCGATGCTGGAAGTCTGGCAAGCCAACGCCGCCGGCAAGTACCGCCACCCCGAAGACGATCAGGACAAACCCCTGGACCCGAACTTCCAGGGGTTTGGCCGGGTGCCGGTGGACGCCGAAGGGCGCTTTCGCTTCACCACCATCAAGCCGGGCACGGTGCCGGGCCTGAAAGGCACGACCCAGGCCCCGCATCTGGTGGTACTGGTGTTCGCCCGTGGCCTGGTCAAGCACCTGCTGACCCGCATCTACTTCGAGGGGGAGCCGGCCAACGTCAGCGATCCGCTGCTGGCCTGCGTGCCCGAGGAGCGCCGAGGCACCTTGCTGGCCAAGGCCGATGCTGACGGTCACTACCAGTGGAACGTGATTCTCCAGGGTACTGACGCCGAAACCGTGTTCTTCGACTACTGACCCGGCCTTGTGTGGCCACTGCCGCGGGTTGCGTAGCAGGCGCGGCGGGCTTGAGACCGGCAGGGGTTCGGCTTGAGACCGTCAAGCAAGGCCCTCCGGGCCTTTTCGCAGCCTCGCCGTGGCTTGGCAGCGGCTACAGTCGCTACAGGTTGATAGGGTCGATTGACCTCTGCCCGGGAGAGGGCAGGGCGCTATCCGCAGGGAACGGGAATGTTGCCAAGTGTGTCTAGACTCACACTGTCCCCCATGAGTGAAAAAACCATGACAACAACGACAAGTCACTACACCGGAGAGGAACGCAGCAAAAGGATCTTTGCCATTGTCGGCGCCTCCTCCGGCAACCTGGTGGAATGGTTCGACTTCTATGTCTATGCCTTTTGCGCCATCTATTTCGCCCCGGCCTTCTTTCCCTCCGACGATCCGACGGTGCAGTTGCTCAACACCGCCGGGGTGTTCGCCGCCGGCTTTCTGATGCGGCCCATCGGCGGCTGGCTGTTCGGCCGGGTCGCCGACCGTCATGGGCGCAAGAACTCGATGATGATCTCGGTGCTGATGATGTGCGCCGGCTCCCTGGTGATCGCCTTCTTGCCGACCTACGCCAGCATCGGTGCCTGGGCGCCGTTCCTGCTGCTGGTGGCGCGCCTGTTCCAGGGCCTGTCGGTGGGCGGCGAGTACGGCACCACCGCCACCTACATGAGTGAGGTGGCGCTCAAGGGCCAGCGCGGCTTCTTTGCCTCCTTCCAGTACGTGACCCTGATCGGCGGGCAACTGCTGGCGGTGCTGGTGGTGGTGATCCTCCAGCAGTTTCTCGATGAGGCCGAGCTCAAGGCCTGGGGCTGGCGCATTCCCTTCGTGATCGGTGCCATCGCCGCGGTGATCTCGCTGCTGCTGCGCCGTTCGCTGAAGGAAACCACCAGCAAGGAAATCCGTGAGGACAAGGACGCCGGCAGCATCGCTGCGCTGTTCAAGAACCACTCGGCGGCGTTTATCACCGTGCTCGGCTACACCGCCGGCGGCTCGCTGATTTTCTACACCTTCACCACCTACATGCAGAAGTACCTGGTGAACACCGCGGGCATGCACGCCAAGACCGCCAGCTACATCATGACCGGCGCGCTGTTTCTCTACATGTGCATGCAGCCGCTGTTCGGCATGCTGGCGGACAAGATCGGCCGGCGTAACTCGATGCTCTGGTTCGGTGCCCTGGGTACGCTGTTCACAGTGCCGATCCTGCTGACCTTGAAGACCGTCACCAGCCCGTTCCTGGCTTTTGTGCTGATCACCCTGGCCCTGGCCATCGTCAGTTTCTACACCTCCATCAGCGGCCTGGTGAAGGCCGAGATGTTCCCGCCGCAAGTGCGCGCACTCGGGGTGGGCTTGGCTTATGCGGTGGCCAATGCGATCTTCGGTGGCTCGGCGGAATGGGTGGCCCTGAACTTCAAGAACATGGGCATGGAAAACACCTTTTACTGGTATGTCACGGCGATGATGGCGATTGCCTTCCTGTTCAGCCTGCGCCTGCCGAAACAGGCCGCCTACCTGCACCACGACCTTTGACCTGTGTACCTGCGCCCGGCTCGGGCGCAGGTTTGCCAAGGACTGTTTATGACCCTGACTGCGAGCAATCAGTTGTTCGATGCCTACTTTACTGCCCGGGAAATGCGCGGGGTGTTCTGCGATCAGGGGCGGGTCCAGGCCATGCTCGATTTCGAAGCCGCCCTGGCCCGGGCCCAGGCCCGCGTCGGGGTGATCCCGGCCAGTGCAGTAGCGCCCATCGAGGCCGCCTGCCATGCCGGGCTGTATGACTTCCAGATGCTGGGCGAGGCGATTGCCACGGCCGGCAACTCGGCCATTCCCCTGGTCAAGGCCCTGGGCCGACAGATCGCCCGCAGCGATGGCGAGGCCGAGCGCTTTGTGCACCTGGGGGCCACCAGCCAGGACGTGATGGACAGCGGGCTGGTGCTGCAACTGCGCCGCGCCATGCTCCTGCTGGAGCAGGACCTGGAGCGCCTGGGGGACATCCTTGTTGCCCAGGCCCAACGTTACGCCACGACCCCGATGGCCGGCCGCACCTGGCTGCAACATGCCACGCCGGTGACCCTGGGGATGAAGATCGGCGGCTGGCTGGGGGCATTGACCCGCAGCCGCGAGCGCCTGCAGCAGCTCAAGCCGCGTTTGCTGGTGCTGCAGTTCGGCGGCGCTTCCGGAACGCTGGCGGCTTTGGGCGAGCAGGCCTTGCCGATTGCCCAGGCCCTGGCCGACGAGCTGCAATTGGCCTTGCCGGAGCAGCCCTGGCACACCCAGCGCGACCGCCTGGTGGAGTTCGCTTCGGTGCTGGGCCTGTTGGCCGGCAGCCTGGGCAAGCTGGGGCGGGATATCAGCCTGCTGATGCAGACCGAGGCGGCGGAGGTCTTCGAGCCCTCGGCGCCGGGCAAGGGCGGGTCGTCCACCATGCCGCACAAGCGCAACCCGGTGGGCGCGGCGGTGCTGATCAGCGCCGCGACCCGGGTTCCCGGCCTGCTGGCGACGATGTTTGCCGCCATGCCCCAGGAGCACGAGCGCAGCCTGGGCCTGTGGCACGCCGAATGGGAAACCCTGCCGGAGATCTGCTGCCTGGTGTCTGGCGCGTTGCAACAAGCATTGCTGGTGGCCGAAGGCCTGGAGGTCGACAGCGCGCGCATGGCGCACAACCTCGACCTGACCCAGGGCCTGGTGCTGGCCGAAGCGGTGAGCATTGCCCTCGCCCAGCGCCTGGGGCGGGAAACCGCCCACCATCTGCTGGAACAATGCTGCAAGCGCGCAGTGGCCGAGAAACGCCATCTGCGTGGGGTATTGGGGGAGGATTCCCAGGTTACCGCCGAGCTGTCGGCGGCGGACCTGGATCGTCTATTGGACCCGGCGCACTACCTGGGCCAGGCGCAGGCCTGGGTCGAGCGCGCCGTGGCTGAACATTTTGCCTTGAAGGCCTGAAGGAGACTGCTGTGGGATTCGTGAAACTCGCCGAGGGCGAACTGCACTATCAACTCGAAGGGCCCGAGGGCGCGCCGGTACTGGTGCTGTCCAACTCCCTGGGCACCGACCTGCACATGTGGGACAAGCAGATGGCGGCCTTCACCCGGCACTTCCAGGTGCTGCGCATGGACACCCGTGGCCACGGCCGTTCCCTGGTCACCGAAGGTCCCTATAGCATCGAGCAACTGGGCCGCGACGTGGTGGCGCTGCTGGATGCGCTGGATATCCAGCGTGCACATTTCTGTGGCCTGTCCATGGGCGGGCTGATCGGCCAGTGGCTGGGGATCAATGCCGGCGAGCGTCTGCACAAGCTGGTGGTGTGCAACACCGCGGCGAAGATCGGCGACCCGTCCGTATGGAACCCGCGGATCGAGACCGTGCTACGTGACGGCCAGGCAGCCATGGTGGCACTGCGCGATGCCTCCATCGCCCGCTGGTTCACCAGCGACTTTGCCGAAGCTCACCCTGACCAGGCCAAGCTGATCACCGACATGCTCGCGGCCACCTCGCCGCAAGGCTATGCGGCCAACTGCGCGGCGGTGCGGGACGCGGATTTCCGTGAACAGCTGGGGGCGATCAAGGTGCCCACCCTGGTGATTGCCGGCACTGAAGACGCCGTGACACCACCGTCCGGCGGGCATTTCATCCAGCAGCATGTGGCGGGCGCGGAGTATGCCGAGTTCTATGCCGCGCATTTGTCCAACGTCCAGGCCGGCGACGCTTTCAGCGCCCGGGTCGTGGATTTTCTGCTGGCCTGAGAGTCGATTCAAGGAGCCCTTTGTGGACGAGAAACAGCGTTATGACGAAGGCATGCAGGTTCGCCGCGCGGTGTTGGGCGATGCCCATGTAGACCGCAGCCTCAATGCCCTGACCGAGTTCAACTCGGAGTTCCAGGAAATGATCACCCGCCATGCCTGGGGCGACATCTGGACCCGCCCGGGCCTGCCGCGACACACCCGCAGCCTGATCACCATCGCCATGCTGATCGGCATGAACCGCAACGAGGAGCTCAAGCTGCACCTGCGGGCCGCCGCCAACAATGGGGTGAGCCGCAGCGAGATCAAGGAAGTGATCATGCAGAGCGCGATCTACTGCGGAATCCCGGCGGCCAACGCCACCTTCCACCTGGCGGAATCGGTGTGGGACGAACTGGGCATCGAATCCCGCAGTTGAGGCGCCGGGGCTGCACCGCGCGATTTCAGACGGTGGCCAGAATGAACACCCGCTTGAACGGGAACAGCGTCCGGCCATCGCCTTCGGGCGGATAGTAGCGATGTACCCGTGCCAGGTAATGGTTGAGGAAGCATTGTCGTTGCCGCTCGTCCAGGCTCAGGAGTACGGGGCGCAAGGCCGAGACCTTGACCCAGTCGAAGATCGGCGACTGGCCTTCCACGACCTGCAGGTGTTCGGTTTCCCAGATGTCCAGTTCCCGAGTCAGGGGCGCCAGCAAACGGTAGTAGCTATCCAGCGACAGTACCCGGCGCTCGGCCATGAACGCCCGCAACTCCGGGGTGCCCAGCGGCTTGCCGTCCGGTCCTGCCTGTTCCAGGCTTTCGAGTATCAACTGATACCACAGGGCGTCGCGCCAATTGGGCATATGCGCCGCCAGGCAGCCGCCGGGGTTGAGCTGGTTCAACAGGCGCGGCAGCAGGTGTTCGTGGTCACTCATGAAGTGCAGCACTGCGGCAGCGAACAACAGGTCTGCAGGCTGTTCGGCTTTCCATTGCAGCAGGTCGCACCTGCGCCACAGCGCCTTGATCGGCAGGCAGCTGGCTTCGGCAAGCATTTCCGAGGAGCTGTCCACGCCTGTCAGCTCCGCGTAGGGCCAGCGCTGCGCCAGCAGTTGAGTGGCGATACCTGTTCCGCAACCCAGGTCGTAGATGTGATGGGGGTGCTGCAGGGCGACATGATCCAGTAGCTCGACCGCCGGTCGTTCTCGCAGGCGCACGAACTGCTGGTAGGCCTGGGGATCCCATTGGGTGCTGAGGTTCCTGGCCGTGGTCGGCTGAGGCTTGGTACTCATGTAAACATCCTTTTTAAAGTTGTCGTCCAATGACATTCAGGGTTCTGAGGAGCAGGGCTGCACCACGTCGCGTGTCCTCCTCACGCAGCAGCGAGAGCAGCCCGTACAGGCTGGGAGCGGTACCTTGCGCTGAGGTTTCGGCCTTGGCCATGCGTAGTGCATTGCCCAGCATCCAGGTGGCAGCGGTGGCTTCTTCGAACTGTTGCGCAAGTTTTTCGATCATTGCCTGATCGAGCATGTCGATCAGATCGCAAAGCAGGGACAACAGGTCGACCATGTTGTCCAGGCGAGCGCTGTCCAGCAGCGGCTGGAGCTTTTTCATCAGGGCTTCCAGGCCTGGTGTGCCGGCGACTTCAGGCTGGGTCGCCCTTGGACCAGGCATGCTTGGATCAAAGCTGTCCATGGCGTTGTCTCCTCCCTGTGCAGGGTCAAAGCATTCCGCGGGCTACGGCCCAGTACAGGCCGCGATTGAATCCGGTGCGCAGCAGGCCACCCAACTTGCTCGACGGGGTGGGCAGAACGTCGTGGGCATAGTCGTACCAAAGGGGCATGCCGGCATTGAGGCCCATCTGCGCGACCGCCTGGACCCTACCGTCATAAACCGCCTCGGGAGAGCCCAGGCGGATTTCTCCGGCAATGTTGTTGGCAATCACCGGGGCCTGGTTGTGGCAGGCGCCGCCTGCCTTGCTGATCGGCAGGTCGACGGTATCGCCAATCACATAGACCCGCTCCAGGCCATAGACTTGCAGGGTTTCGTGATGGGTCGGCAACCAGCCCTCCTGGCCCTGTGCCTGAGACGCGCCGGATTCGAGCACGGCGTCCACGGCCCGGATCGGCGGGGTGGCCATGAGAATGTCGAAAGGCTGCTCAGCGCCTTCCTCCGAGTAGGCGATGCGCCGGTCCGGGTCGACCCTGGCCAGGGTGAAGCCGCGCTGGAAGCGGATGTTCCTCTGTTCGAAGATATCCGGCAGTACCTCGCCGACCGGGCGTTGCAGGAACAGGCAATTGCGCAGTAGCTGCGCGGTGCTGGGGTAGGTGTAGATGATCTCGACCCGATCCCGTACTCCGCGCCGCCGCAGGAAGTCATCGAGCATCAGGGTCGTTTCTACCGGCGCGATGCCGCATTGATGAGGAACATTGGGTGTTTGCGGAAACGACACGGTGATGAACACCCGGCCCTTGTCGATCCGGCTCAGGCGCTGTGCCAGTTGCCGGGCAGGCTGGTATTGGTAGAAGTGGTCGCCGGCTTCCTTGAGCCCCTCGATCCGTTCCGGTGCCGGCACGCAGCCGGTGGCGATCACCAGGAAATCGTAGCCAAGACGCTTGCCGCTGCGAGTGTGCAGGCTCTGGCCGGCAAAATCGAAGCGGGTGACGGGGTCGACCCGGAAGGTTATTTCGGGGCGTAGCAGGGAGCGTTCGGGTCGCTTGAGTTCTTCTTGGAAGAACAGGTTGAACGCCACATACATGAAGGCGGGCTTGTAGAAATGATCCGGCGATTCGGACAGCAGGGTGATTTTGACCTCGTCCCTGAGTATCTCCGGGTAGAGCTTGCTGACCAGTTGATTGGCCAGGATGGTACCGCCTACACCTCCTCCGACAATGACGATGTGCTTGCTCATAACGCAGACCCTCCAAGGCTACGTCAGCTTCACGTACGACATCCGATGGATAACGTAACTGAATCGATAGGTTTCCTTTCCTGGAAGCGAGCACTGCCCGCCTGAAGTGAATACCCCTTTACTTTATCTGTGTATTGGATTTTTTTTTACTAAGCCCGACCAGCGGACCTCTCCTTGGGCGCCACGGTTCAAGGCCGACAACTGCAGGGGCCGGCCTTTTGGCTCGGCCCCGTGTTGGAGGGGCTTACAGCAGGCTGAGGGGATAGCTGATGATCAGGCGGTTCTCGTCGAACTCGTTGTTGCTGAAGTCCCGGCGCATGGTGGAGTTGCGCCACTTCAGGTTGAGGTTCTTCAGTGTGCCGCTCTGGACCGTGTAGGCCACTTCGCTTTCCCGGCCCCATTCCTTGCCGTTGCTGACGGTGGCGGTGTGCACGTTGCTACCGCTGATGTAGCGGTTCATCAGGGTCAGGCCGGGAACGCCCAGCGCGGCGAAGTTGTAGTCATGGCGCACCTGCCAGGACTTCTCCTTGGCGTTGTCGTAGCTGGCGTTGTAGCTGTCGTTGGCCAGGGTGCCGCCGCTGGTGCCATTGACCCGCATCCAGGCGCTGTCGCCAGTGAGCTTCTGCAGGCCCACATAGAAGGTGTTGCCGCCATATTTGGCCGAGAACAGGCCGGACCAGGTGCGGTTCTCCATGTCGCCGGCGCGGGCGCTGCCGTCTTCCTTGCCATAGAAGAAGCCCAGGTTGGCGCCCAGGGTCCAGTCGCCCAGGGGTTGGCTGTGGATCAGGTTGACGAACTGCTGGCTGTAGATGTCCTTGAGCTGGGCATTCCACAGGGCGATCTGGGTGCGCTTGTCGTTGAAGGCATATTCGGCGCCCTGGAAGTTGAAACGGTCGGAGGTGAAGGCCGCTTTGCCGAACATGCTCATGTCACTCATGCTGCTGTCGTCACGCGGGCTGTTGGCGCGGAACTGGCCGCCATAGAGGGTCAGGCCGGCAATTTCCTTCGAGGTGATCTGGCCGCCGCGAAAGGTCTGTGGCAGCGAGCGGCCGTCGTCGGAGCGCAGGATCGGCAGCACTGGCATCCATTCGCCGACCTTGACCTCGGTCTGAGACAGCCGCGCCTTGAAGGCTACTCCCAGGCGTCCGAAGTTGTCCGCCGGGCGGCCGTCGTGATCCAGGGGCAGCAGTTGGGTGCCGCCGGTGCCCTTGCCGCCGTCGAGTTTCAGCGAGTAGAGGCCCAGCACGTCCATGCCGAAACCGACGGTGCCCTGGGTGAAGCCGGATTTTGCATCGAGGATGAAGCTCTGGGTCCATTCCTCGGCCTTGCCCTGGGCCTTGGTCGGGTTGGTGAAGTTGCGGTTGAAATAGAAGTTGCGTAGGGTCAGGTTGGCCTGGGCATCTTCGAGAAAGCCCGACTCTGCGGCCAGTGCCGGCAGGGCGGTGCTGCTCAGCGCCAGGGCCAGGAGGCTGGGCAGAAGGTAGGACGGCGGGGTGCTTGGCTTCATTCGTCGGTCTCTCTAATTGTTAGGGGTGCAGCTGGCCAGTGCCGCGCAAAGGGTCTGGGCACAGGTTTCAGGGGAGCAGGGTGGAACCAGAGGTATCAGCCGCAGCGGGCAGGGCGTGGGGGCATGGCATCGGACCTGTTGTTATTGGTGTGTCCAGGTGCCGGGAATGGTGCGTCGCGGATCAGGGCCAATCAATTGGACGAAACACTTTTTGGGCGGTAATCGAACACAAATGTTCCAGTTGGTACATATAAAAAAACCCACCGTCAGGTGGGTTTTTCATATGGCCAGGTGACGCTTCAGAACAGGTGCAGCGCCGGGGCTTTTTCCGCCAGTGGCTCGTTCTTCGCTGTCTGTTCGCTCCAGCCACCGCCGAGGGCCTTGTACAGGTTGACCTCGCTGGTGAGCTGCGACAGGCGATCGGTGATCAGTGCCTGCTGGGCGCTGAACAGCGACCGCTGGGCATCGAGGAAGGTCAGGTTGCTGTCGACCCCGATACGGTAGCGGCGCTCGGCCAGACGATAGTAGTCCTGGTTGGCGTTGACGAAATCACGCTGGGCCTGCAACTGCTGGTTGTAGGTCTGGCGTGCCGCCAGGCCATCGGAGACTTCCTGGAAGGCGGTCTGGATGGATTTCTCGTACTGCGCGACGGTGATGTCTTTCTGGATTTTCGAGTAGTCCAGGCTGGCGCGCAGGCTGCCGGCGTTGAAGATCGGCAGGTTGATCTGCGGCTGGAACAGCCAGGTGCCCGAGCCCCCCTTGAACAGGCCCGAGAGATCCGGGCTCAAGGTACCGGCATTGGCGGTCAGGCTGATGCTCGGGAAGAACGCTGCCCGCGCCGCGCCGATATTGGCATTGGCCGCCTTGAGCTTGTACTCGGCTTCGAGAATGTCCGGACGCCGTTGCAGCAGTTCCGACGGCAGGCCGGCTGGCAGGTCGCTCAGCAGGTCGGCCGAGAGCGGTTGGGCCGCCGGCAGGTTGGCCGGAATCGCCGTGCCCAGCAGTAGGGTCAGGCTGTTTTCATCCTGGGCCACCTGGCGGGTGTAACGGGCCAGTTGCACCCGGGCGTTTTCCACCGAGGTCCGCGACTGGCTCAGGTCCAGGGCCGACGCCACACCCACTTCGTTGCTGCGCGAGGTCAGCCGGTAGCTTTCCTCGTAGGCGGCGAGGGTGTCCTGGGTCAGCTTCAGCAGTTCCTTGTCGGCCTGCCAGGTCATGTAGGCGTTGGCCACGCTGGCCACCAGGCTGATCTGGGTGCTGCGCCGGGCTTCTTCGCTGGAGAAGTAGGTCTGCAGGGCCTGCTCGCTCAGGCTGCGAACGCGGCCGAACAGGTCCAGTTCATAGGCACTGACGCCCACGGTGGCCGAGTACTGGCTGGTGATCCCGGCTTCGCCGGTCTGCGACATGCGTGCCGGAGTGCGCTGGCGGCTGCCGCTGGCGTTGGCCGAAACCGCAGGGAACAGGTCAGCCCGCTGGATCTGGTACTGCGCGGCATAGGCATCGATGTTCAGCGCCGCGACCCTGAGGTCGCGGTTGTTTTCCAGGGACGTCTGGATCAGTTGCTGCAGAGCCGGGTCATGGAAGAACTGCCGCCAGCCCTGTTCGGCGGCCGCCACGTTGGCGGCCTCCTTTGGCGAGTAGGCTGGGCCTTGGGGGAACTGCGCCGCCACCGGCGCTTCCGGGCGCTGGTAATCCGGGATCAGCGAGCAACCACTTAGCGCGATGGCGGTGATTGCCAGGGAGAGTAGCGACTTGCTCATTGGCCAGCCTCATTAGGGGTTGCAGTAGTTTCTGACAGGTCCGCTTTCCTGCGGCCCATGGACGATACGGTGACGAAGAACAATGGCACCCAGAAGATCGCCAGGATAGTCGCGGTGAGCATACCGCCGATCACCCCGGTACCGATCGCATGCTGGCTACCCGAGCCGGCGCCCGTGGAGATGGCCAGTGGCACGACCCCGAGGACGAAGGCCAGGGAGGTCATGATGATCGGCCGCAGACGCATCCGGCAGGCTTCCACCGCGGCGTCTACCAGGCTGCGGCCCTGCTCGTGCAGTTCCTTGGCGAACTCGACGATCAGAATGGCGTTTTTCGCCGCCAGACCAATGGTCACCAACAGACCCACCTGGAAGTACACGTCGTTGGACAGGCCGCGCATGCTGGTTGCCATGAGTGCACCGATGATCCCCAGGGGCACAACCAGCATCACTGCGATCGGAATCGACCAGCTTTCATACAGCGCCGCCAGACACAGGAACACCATCAGCAGGGACAAGGCGTACAGCGCAGGTGCCTGGGAGCCCGACAGACGTTCCTCGTAGGACAGGCCGGTCCAGGAGATACCGACACCCGCCGGCAGCTTCGCGGCAATGGCTTCGACTTCGGCCATGGCTTCACCGGTACTGTAGCCAGGGGCCGGGGCACCGAGCACTTCCATGGCTTCCACGCCGTTGTAACGGGCCAGCTTGGGCGAGCCGTAGATCCACTCGCCCTTGGCGAAGGAGGAGAACGGCACCATGGTTCCGGCGCTGTTGCGTACGTACCACTTCTTCAGGTCTTCGGGGCTCATGCGGGCACCGGCCTGACCCTGGATGTACACCTTCTTCACCCGACCACGGTCGATGAAGTCGTTGACGTAGCTACTGCCCAGGGCAATCGACAAGGTGTTGTTGATGTCGGTGAGGGTCACGCCCAGGGCACTGGCGCGCTCGTCGTCGATGGTCAACTGGTACTGCGGTTCATCGTTCAGGCCGTTCGGACGTACCTGGGACAGCACCTTGCTCTGGGCTGCCATGCCGAGGAACTGGTTGCGTGCAGCCATCAGTTTCTCATGGCCGATACCGGCGCGGTCCTGGAGGAACACGTCGAAACCGGTGGCGTTACCCAGCTCCAGTACCGCCGGAGGGGCGAAGGCGAACACCATCGCGTCACGGAAACTGAAGAAGTGCTGCTGGGCGCGGGCTGCCAGGTTGAACACGTTGTTTTCCGCGGAACGCTCGCCCCACGGCTTGAGCATGATGAAGGCCATGCCCGAGCTCTGGCCGCGACCGGCGAAGTTGAAGCCGTTCACGGTGAACACCGAAGCCACGGTGTCCTTTTCCTTGTCCAGCAGGTAGGCGCGCATTTCGTCCACCACCACCTGGGTCCGCTCGGCACTGGAGCCGGCCGGCGTCTGTACCTGGGCGAACAGAACGCCCTGGTCTTCTTCCGGCAGGAACGCGGTCGGGATGCGGGTGAACAGCCAGATCATGCCCAGGACGATCAGCACGTAGGCCAGCAGGTACGGAACCTTGTGGCGCAGCATGTTGCCCACGCCGCGTTCGTAGCTTTTCACGCTGCGATCGAAGGTGCGGTTGAACCAGCCGAAGAAGCCGCGCTTCTCGGTGGCGTGTTCGCCTTGCGGTACGGCCTTGAGCATGGTGGCGCACAGGGCCGGAGTGAAGATCAGGGCAACCAGCACCGACAGGGCCATGGCCGAGACCACGGTGATCGAGAACTGCTTGTAGATCACCCCGGTGGAGCCGCTGAAGAAGGCCATTGGCAGCAGTACCGCGGACAGCACCAGGGCGATACCCACCAGGGCTCCCTGGATCTGGCCCATGGACTTTTTCGTCGCCTCCTTGGGCGACAGCCCTTCCTCGTGCATCACCCGCTCGACGTTCTCCACCACGACGATGGCGTCGTCCACCAGCAAGCCGATGGCCAGCACCATGCCGAACATGGTCAGGGTGTTGATGCTGAAACCGGCCGCCGCAAGGATGCCGAAGGTACCCAGCAGTACCACCGGCACCGTCATGGTGGTGATCACCGTGGCGCGGAAGTTCTGCAGGAACAGGAACATCACCAGGAACACCAGGACGATCGCTTCCACCAGGGTTTCAACCACACCCTTGATGGATTCGGTCACCACCGGGGTGGTGTCATACGGGAACACCACCTTCATCCCTTGCGGGAAGAAGGGTTCCAGGTCCTTGATGGTGTTGCGCAGGGCCTTGGCGGTGTCCAGGGCGTTGGCGCCGTTGGCCAGTTTCACTGCCAGGCCGGACGCCGGCTTGCCGTTGAACTGGGCGCTGATGGCGTAGTTCTCGCCACCCAGGCCGACGTCCGCGACATCGCCCAGACGCACTTGCGAGCCGTCCTTGTTGACCTTCAGCAGGATCGCCTTGAACTGCTCGGCAGTCTGCAGGCGGGTCTTGCCGATGATGGTGGCGTTGAGTTGCTGGCCGGGCAGGGCAGGCAGGCCGCCGAGCTGGCCGGACGATACCTGGACGTTCTGCGCGGCAACCGCGGTCTTCACGTCCACCGGGGTCAGGTTGTAGTTGTTCAGCTTGGCCGGGTCGAGCCAGATCCGCATCGCGTACTGGGCACCGAATACCTGGAAGTCACCGACGCCCGCGGTCCGCGAGATCGGGTCCTGCATGTTCGACACGATGTAGTTCGACAGGTCGTCCTTGGACATGCTGCCGTCCTCGGAAACCACGCCGATCACCAGCAGGAAGTTCTTCACTGCCTTGGTCACGCGGATACCCTGCTGCTGCACTTCTTGAGGCAGCAGCGGAGTGGCCAGGTTGAGCTTGTTCTGTACCTGAACCTGCGCGGTGTCCGAGTTGGTGCCCTGTTCGAAGGTCGCAGTGATGGTCATGCTGCCGTCGGAGTTACTTTCCGAGGACACATAACGCAGGTTGTCGATACCGTTGAGCTGCTGCTCGATCACCTGAACCACGGTGTCCTGCACGGTCTGTGCGGAAGCGCCTGGGTAGGTCACGGAGATGGCGATCGCTGGCGGCGCGATGCTCGGGTACTGGTTGATCGGCAATTTGAGGATCGATAGAGCCCCGACCAACATGATCACCAGGGCGATTACCCAGGCGAAGATCGGACGGTCGATAAAAAATTTCGACATGGTTTACTCCCCTTTGCCGCCTGCAGCTTTGTCAGTTGCCTGTGCAGGGGCCGGGTTCTTCGCTGGAACGTTGGTTGCTTCGCTGGCCTTGACTTCAATGCCCGGCTTGACGAACTGCAGGCCTTCGGTGATCAGGCGATCGCCGGCTTTCAGCCCATCTTCCACCAACCACTGGCTGCCGACCGTGCGGCTGGCCTTGAGTTGACGCAGCTCGACCTTGTTATCCGGGCCAACCACCAGGGCGGTCGGGGTGCCTTTCAGGTCGCGCGTCACGCCTTGCTGGGGAGCCAGGATCGCCGCGCTGTTCACCCCGGCTTGCAGCTGGGCGTGGACGAACATGCCAGGCAGCAGGGTGTGCTCAGGGTTCGGGAACACTGCGCGCAGGGTCACCGAGCCGGTGGTTTCGTCCACCGAGACTTCGGAGAATTCCAGCTTGCCGTCGAGCTTGTACTGGCTGCCGTCTTCCAGGGTCAGTTTGACCTTGGCGGCATTGTCGCCGACTTTCTGCAGGCGGCCGCTTTCCAGTTCGCGACGCAGTTCCAGCAGTTCCACCGAGGACTGGGTAACGTCGACGTAGATTGGGTCCAGCTGCTGGATCACGGCCATGGCATCGGCCTGGCCATTGCTCACCAGGGCGCCTTCGGTCACCGAGGAACGGCCGATTCGGCCGGTCAGTGGCGACAGCACTTTGGTGTAGCGCAGGTTGATCTGGGCGCTTTGCAGCGAGGCTTCCGACTGCAGGCGGTTGGCCACGGCAGTGTCGTATTCCTGGCGGCTTACGGCCTGCTCGTTGACCAGTTGCTTGTAGCGATCAGAAATCGACTTGGTCGATTGCAGATTAGCCTCGGCACTCTTCAGCGTTGCCTCATAGACCGATGGATCGATCTGATAAAGCTGCTGACCTTCCTTGACGTCTCCACCTTCTTTGAACAGACGCTTGAGAATGATCCCGTTTACCTGTGGGCGAACTTCGGCGATGCGGAACGCAGTGGTCCGGCCCGGGAGTTCGGAAGTCAAGGTAAAGGCTTGTGGTTGCAGGGTAACGACGCCGACCTGAGGGGCTTGAGGGGCAGGTGCCGCCTCTTCCTTTTTACATCCGCTGAGCAGCGATGCCAGGGCGACGGCAGTGACCAGAGCGGTAACAGCTGGCTTGAGTTGCATGAAAATCCTCGGGTCAGGCACGCAAGATGCGCACAAGAAAAGTGGAAGGGTAAAAATGCTTGGCTGAGTGGATAAGTAGCTTGCTAAGGAATATACTTACGTTCATGGTTGTTTGTAAATACCCCTGCGGCGTACCCATCCGGTTACAAAAGCCCCTGTAGGTGTTGAATTGTAGGCTGGGCAAACGGCACTCGAGATGCCGTTCCATATTTATTCAGAAGGTCTTCACGCATCGCTGAAAGATCCTGATCGAGGTTTTACTGCCATGGTCCGTCGTACCAAAGAGGAAGCTCAAGAAACTCGCAGCCAGATACTCGAGGCCGCCGAAAAGGCCTTTTACGAGCGTGGCGTGGCGCGTACCACCCTGGCCGACATCGCGGCGCTGGCGGGAGTCACGCGAGGTGCCATCTATTGGCACTTCAGCAACAAGGCCGATCTGGTGCAGGCCATGCTCGACAGCCTGCGTGAACCTTTGGATGAAATGGCCGCGGCCAGTGAGAATGTAGATGAAATGGACCCGTTGGGCTGCATGCGCAAGCTGCTCATTCATTTGTTTCATCAAGTTGCCCTGGACCCGAAAACCCGACGCATCAATGAAATCCTGTTTCACAAGTGCGAGTTCACCGACGAAATGTGCGACCTGCGCCGCCAGCGTCGCGCTGCCAGCTTGGACTGCAACGTACACATCGAGCTGGCGTTGCGTAATGCAGTGAATCGTGGGCAATTGCCCGAGAATCTCGATGCGGCGCGGGCAGCTATCACGTTGCATGCGTTCATCGATGGCATTCTCTACCAGTGGTTGCTGGCCCCTGACAGCTTCGCCCTGCACACCGAAGCAGAGCGCTGGATCGACATCGGGCTGGATATGCTGCGCTTGAGCCCCAACCTCCGTCATTAAGACAAAATGCGTAATTGAGTCCGGTTGTGTCAACATTTAAGGCGAGGGACGTTCATACCCGGGGTCGCACTTCACAATGGGGTGCTTTTATATACGGGCTTGCTGCAGGTTGATAGATAGCGAGCTACGTATTTTGTAGGGATTTTGTTGCGGGTGTGTGAATGAGTGTGAGCCCTTCACCGTTCAACGGCGCGGAACACCCCATCAAGGGGATCGCCCTGATCTGCCTGGCGGTCCTGTTGTTTGCCAGCCACGACACGTTATCCAAATACCTGTCGGCTTTTTATCCCATCGTCATGGTGGTCTGGGCCCGCTATGTGGTGCACACCCTGTTGATGCTGGTGGTCTTCGTGCCGCGCAGTGGTTTCTCTGCGGTGGTGCGCACCAAGCGCCCCGGGCTGCAATTGCTGCGGGCCCTGTGCCTGATCGGCACCAGCCTGCTGTTCACCACCGGCCTGCGCTATATCCCCCTGGCAGAAGCGACCGCGGTCAACTTCCTGGCGCCCTTGCTGGTGACTGCCCTGTCGGTGCCGTTTCTGGGGGAGCGGGTCAGTCGCGCCCAGTGGCTGGCAGTGCTGGCGGGGTTCGTCGGGGTGCTGATTGTGGTGCGTCCCGGGGGCGCGTTGTTCACGCCGGCAATCCTGCTGCCGCTGGGGTCGGCGCTGTGCTTCGGCTTCTACCAGTTGCTGACCCGCAAGCTCAGTGGTGTCGACAGCCCGACCACTAGCAACTTTCTCACCGGGATCCTCAACAGCCTGATCATGAGCGCGCTGCTGCCGTTCTTCTGGAGCACGCCGACGTTGGTTCATGGGCTGTTCATGATCGGCCTGGGCACCTGCGGCATGCTCGGCCACATGTTGCTGACTCAGGCGTTCCGCCATGCCGCGCCGGCGATGCTGGCGCCTTTCAGCTATGGGCAGATTCTTTTCGCCGGGCTCTTTGGCTACCTGATCTTCGACCATACCCCGGACCAGTACGCCCTGGTCGGTATCGCGGTCATCTGCCTCAGCGGCCTGGCGGTGGCCTGGGCCCAGCGCAAACGCTGAATGGCTTTCTGTAGCCCCTGCCGCAGTCCGCGACAAGGTCCGCAGGACCTTCATCGAACTTGAGATGATCGCGCCCCTTCGGGGCGACCGTGCGTACGCGGCCCGAGCGTGCGGCAGCGGCTACAACGAATGTGCAGGCCATGAAAAAGCCCCGGCTCGCGAGAGTCGGGGCTTTTTATCGAGCGATGCAGGCTTACAGAGTCGGGTAGTCGATATAGCCGACCGGGCCCTTGCCGTAGAAGGTTTCCGGGTGCGCTTCGTTCAACGGCGCATCGGCCTTCAGGCGGGCTGGCAGGTCCGGGTTGGCGATGAAGGGCACACCAAAGGCCACGGCGTCAGCCTTGCCAGCGGCCAGCCAGGCGTTGGCGCTGTCCTTGGTGAAGCGTTCGTTGGCGATGTAGGGGCCGCCGAAGGCTTCTTTGAGTTGCGGGCCCAGGCTGTCGGCGCCTTCTTTCTCGCGGGAGCAGATAAAGGCGATACCGCGTTTGCCCAGCTCCCGAGCGACGTAGGTGAAGGTCTCCGCCAGGTTGGCATCACCCATGTCATGGGAGTCGGCACGTGGTGCCAGGTGCACGCCTACCCGGCCGGCACCCCAGATCTCGATGGCCGCGTCGGTGACTTCCAGCAGCAGGCGGGCACGGTTTTCCAGGGAGCCGCCGTACTGGTCGGTACGCTGGTTGGTGCTGCTTTGCAGGAACTGGTCCAGCAGGTAGCCGTTGGCGCCGTGGATTTCCACGCCGTCGAAACCGGCGGCCTTGGCGTTTTCCGCGCCGACCCGGTAGGCGTCGACGATGTCGGCGATCTCAGCGGTTTCCAGGGCCCGCGGAGTTGGGAAGTCGGCCAGTGGGCGCACCAGGCTGACATGCCCCTTGGGCTGGAGGGCGCTGGGTGCCACCGGGGTTTCGCCGTTCAGATAGGACGGGTGGGAGATGCGTCCGACGTGCCACAGCTGCAGGAAGATCTTGCCGCCGGCGCCGTGTACTGCCTTGGTCACATTGGCCCAGCCACGCACCTGGTCGTTGGACCAGATGCCGGGGGTGTCCGGGTAGCCCACGCCCATGGGGGTCACCGAGGTGGCCTCGCTGAGGATCAGGCCGGCGGAAGCCCGTTGTACGTAGTACTCGGCCATCAGCGCGTTGGGTACGCGGCCGGCATCGGCGCGGCAGCGGGTCAGCGGCGCCATGATGATGCGGTTGGACAGTTCGAGATCGCCGAGTTTGATCGGATCAAAGAGAGTCGTCATGGAGTGCAGCCTTCTTTAAGGGATAGGGAGAGGATCAGTGGGTTGCAGGAGCCAGTTCGGCATTGCCGCCCTGGCGAAAGGTAATCAGCGTCACCAGCAGGGCCAGGATTGCCAGGGCCGCAGCTGCCAACGGCACGCTGGTCAGGCCGAAGCCGTGGGCGATGACGCTGCCGCCGACCCAGGCACCCAGGGCATTGCCGATGTTGAAGGCGCCGATGTTCAGGGTCGAAACCAGGTTCGGTGCGGCCTTGCCGAAGGTCACTACGTTGACCTGCAACGCCGGCACTGCGGCAAACGAAGCGGTGGCCCAGAGGAACAGGGTGATCTCGGTGGGGATCAGCGCCACGCTGGTCCAGGTCAGTACGGTGGAGACCACGGCCATGGCCGCGAACACGCCGATCAGGGTGGCGCCCAGGCGCTTGTCCGCCAGTTTGCCGCCGATGATGTTGCCCAGGGTCAGGCCCAGGCCGATCAGCAGCAGGGTCCAGGTCACGCCCTTGGGCGAGACACCGGTGACATCACCGAGCAGCGGTGCAACGTAGGTGAAGAGGGTGAACATCGATGCGGCGAACAGCGCGGTCATGCTCAGGGACAGCCAGATACCCGCGCCCTTGAGGGCCGCCAGCTCTGCACGCATGTCGAGTTTTTCCTCGTCGCGCTTGGCCGGCAGGAAGCGCAGCAGGCCGATCAGCGCCACCACGCCGATGACCGTCACCGCCCAGAAGGTCGAGCGCCAGCCGGCGGCCTGGCCCAGGGCGGTGCCCAGGGGCACGCCAAGGACGTTGGCCAGGGTCAGGCCGGTGAACATCAGGGCCACGGCCGAAGCGCGCTTGTTGGCGGGCACCAGGCCGGCGGCCACCACTGAACCGATGCCAAAGAAGGCACCATGGCACAGCGCGGTGATCACCCGGGCAAACATCAGCACGTTGTAATCACTGGCCAGTGCACACAGCAGGTTGCCGACAATGAAGATTCCCATCAGCGCCACCAGGGCTGCCTTGCGGGGCAGGCGGGCAGTGGCCAGGGCCATGAAGGGCGCGCCGATGGCCACCCCAAGGGCGTAGCCGGTGACCAGCCAGCCGGCGCCGGGAATCGACACGCCGAGGTCCGCCGCCACATCGGGCAGCAGGCCCATGATGACGAACTCGGTGGTACCGATGGCGAAGGCACTCAAGGCCAGGATGAGAAGCGAAAGGGGCATTGTCGGGTCCTTGTCAGGTCAGAGCTGTTGGCTCATTTGCGTGAGGAACTGCTGGATGGTTTCCTCGTTGCGTTTGAAAAAATGCCATTGGCCGACTTTCCGGCTGCTGATCAGGCCTGCGCGTTGCAAGGTGGCGAGGTGGGCGGACACGGTCGACTGCGACAGGCCGCAGCGTTGGTCGATCTGCCCGGCGCAGACGCCGTGCTCATTGCTGTGAGCCTGATCGGGAAATTCGACAGTCGGATCTTTCAGCCAGTGCAGGATTTCCCTGCGAACCGGATGTGCCAGGGCTTTTATTATTTCGTCGAGGTCGAGGGACATGGCGGTGCTCGTTTTTTGTGAAACGTTGTATCGCGATGAAGCGAAATTTAAATCGTTATTTCGCGATATACCAATATGATTTTGGTCTTAAATCATTACTTATCGGTATATCGGGTTATAACGATATGTTGGTCGCAGTGCTAAGCTGCGTCCATGAATTATCTCGCACATCTGCACCTTGGCGGCCAGCGCCCGGGTCAATTACTCGGCAGCCTGTATGGCGATTTCGTCAAGGGACGCCTGCAAGGGCAGTTTTCGCCCGAGGTCGAGGCGGCGATCCAGCTGCATCGGCGCATCGATACCTACACCGACAGTCACCCGCTGGTGGTGGCGGCGCTGTCGCGTTTCTCCCTGACGCGAAGGCGTTACGCCGGCATCGTCATCGACGTGTTCTTCGACCATTGCCTGGCCCGGGATTGGCAGCATTACGCCGACCGGCCCCTGCCGCTGTTCACCGCCGAGGTGTACCGGGTGCTGGCGGCCGAGCCGCAGTTGCCGGCGCAGCTGGCGCAGATTGCGCCTTACATGGCGGCGGATGACTGGCTGGGTTCCTATCGCGAGTTCGCGGTGCTGGAGCCGGTGTTGCGGGGGATTGCCCGGCGCCTGTCACGGCCAGAGGAGCTGACCGCGGCGATGGTCGAGCTGGAACGGCTGTATGAACCGTTGAGCGAAGACTTCCGTGCTTTCTACCCGCAATTGCAGGCATTCGCCGCGCAGCACATCCAATTGCCCTGACTCACGATGGCTGTTTTAGGAGCTGGCTTGCCAGCGAAGGTGCTCTCATGACCGACGCAGGTTTCAAGGGCCTTTTCGCCGGCAAGCCGGCTCCTGCAGAGAGTTTCAGGCCGCGACCAGTTCGCCGTTGCGGCGTGGTTCGGCGGGCAGCATGACATCACCGAACAGCGCCTTCTGCACTGCTTGCTGGGCCTGGAAGGCCAGCGCCGCACGTTCCTGGCCCTGGCAGGCAATCGGCTTGAGCAGGTGGATCTCCACCTGGCCCCGGTCATTGGCGAACAGGCGCATCAGGTGCGAGAGCAGATCGTCGTCGCCGATGAAGGGCGCCAGGGTATCGATCTGGCCGTCGCGCAGGTAACGGATCGCCACTGGTTGCAGGCAGACGTCGGCATCGATGGCGCTGGCCAGCAAGCGCCCGTGGAAGGTGCGCAGGCCACGGCCATCGGTGGTGGTGCCTTCGGGGAACAGCAGCAGTGGGTGCTGCTCCTGCAAATGCCGGGTCATCTGCTTGCGGATCAACTGGCTGTCACCGGCGCCGCGGCGGATGAACAGGCTGCCGGCCTTGGCGGCCAGCCAACCGGCCACCGGCCAGGTGCGCACTTCGGCCTTGGACAGGAAGGACAGCGGCGTCAGCATGCCCAGCAGCGGGATATCGGTCCAGGACACATGGTTGCTGATCCAGAGCATCGGTTGGCGGGGCAGCTCGCCATGCACCGAGACCTGAAAGGGCAGGGCATTGCTCAAGCGTGCCATGAAGAAGCGCGACCAGCGCTGGCGCCGGACCATGGAGTTGGCGACCCCCAAGCGTTCCAGCAAACCGAAGATACTGGCCATGCTCAGGCCCAGCGCCACCACCAGCAGCACTCGGGCGATACGCCCGTAGACCCGCAGCCGGCGCATCAGACCGCCGCCTTGAAGTGCCGGGCGTAGCGCGGGCACAGCTCGTCGCGCTTGAGCAGGATGAACACATCGGCGACCTGGAAATCCTCGTCCCAGCACGGCTCGCCGCAGATCTTCGCGCCCAGGCGCATGTAGGCCTTGAGCAGGGGCGGCATCTCGGCGATCACATTGGACGGAATGTCCAGGCTCGGCAGCGGGTTCTTCGGCTCGGCCCGCAGGTGCTCGGTGCACAGGTAGCGCTCGCGCAGGCGCTGCATGATCGCCTGGGCCTGCACGCCGCCGTCCTGCATGGGAATGCTGGCGCAACCCATCAGGTAGCTGTAGCCACCCTGATTGAGCACTTCCGCCAGTTCGCCCCAGAGCACGGCGATGGTGCCGCCGTTGCGGTAGGCCGGGTCGACGCAGGTGCGGCCGATCTCCAGGATCGGCCCCTTGAGCTGTACCAGGCCGTGCAGGCTGAATTCTTCTTCGCTGTAGAAACGCCCCAGGCTGCTGGCGGCCTGGTGGTCCAGCAGGCGGGTGGTGGCCACCAGGCGCCCGGTGTTCAGGTCGCGCACACCGATGTGGCTGCAATGAACGTCATAGTCATCCATGTCCAGACCCAGTTCCGCGCCCTTGAGCTTGGCGTTGAACTCGCCACTGAAGACGTTGAAACGCAGGGCCTGGGCTTCTTGCAGAGCCTTCGCGCCGATCAGGCGTTCGGCTTGCAGGCGGCGTTCAGTGCCGGTGTCGCTGATGCGGGCGATCTGAGTCATCGTGAATCTCCGTGCGGGCTACTGACCCGCCTTGGGTTGCAGCCAATCGACTTTGTTGTGCAAAGTCAGGCTATGTAGCCCCGGTGTCATCGCCATGAAGCTTTGGTGATGCTTATATGACAGCCCCTGAGGACCTTCGAATGCCCTGGCAAGCCCTGCTCGAGAGCCGTGAACGATTGCCCGCCAACCCCGACCTGGCCGAGGGCTACGGGGCTTTGCTGGCGCACCTGGGCAACGTCACGCCCTTCGAGCTGGCGGTGCGCGGCGGGCGCTTGATGGCCACCCCGGGGCTGGCCTTCCTGGTGGGCTACCAGGCGGCATTGCGCATGTTGTGGCCCAGCGCGCCGTCCAGTCTGGGGGCTTTGTGCGCGACCGAACGCCGCAGCCTGCGCCCGGCAGACATGCAGACCCGCCTGGAGGATCTGCGCCTGCACGGGCGCAAGGATTTCGTCACTGCCGGCGATGCCGCCGACTGGCTGCTGGTGGCGGCTCGCTGCGAAGCCCCGGGGGAGCGCGCAGCCCTGCGCCTGACGGTGGTCTATCCCGGCGAGCCCGGGGTCAAGGTCCAGACCCTGCCCGCCATTGCCTTGATGCCGGAGATCAGCCACGGCTGCCTGGAGCTGGACAACGCCGCCTGCGAGTTGCTCGCCGGCGACGGCTGGGATGCCTACGTCAAGCCGTTCCGCACCCTGGAAGACATCTATGTCCTGAGCGCCATGCTGGCCTGGCTGTATGGCGTGGGGCAGGACAGCGGCTGGCCGCAGCCCTTGCAATTGCAATTGCTGGGCTTGCTGGCCGGCTGCGCCGAAGCCAGCCGGCAGAACCCGGCGCTGAGCAGCGGGCACATTCTGCTGGCGGGCCTGTTCGTGCAGTTCGAGGCGCTGAAACCCGAGATCGGCATTGCCTTCGCCCAGGGGCCACAGCTCTGGCGCGAGCAATGGACCCGCGACCAGGCCCTGCTGGACCTCGCCGCCAGCGCTCGCGTACAGCGCCTGGCCAAGGCCCTGGCCTCCCTGTAGGAGCCGGCTTGCCGCGAGGAATGCGCAGTCTCCGAAACCGCATTCGCTGGCAAGCCAGCTCCTACAAGAAGCGGTTCTCGCGCCCTATCGAATATTCGCCCAACCCTGTAGGAGCCGGCTTGCCGGCGAAGGTTGTCGCGAAACGGTCATGTGCCCGCAATAGGCTCGGCCCCAGACGGCTCTCGAGTGTCCTTCATGCCCAAAGCTTGGTTGCTGCTGGCCCTGCTTCTATTACTCAGCCTGCCGGCCCGGGCCGAGGAGTGGCCGGCGCTGCAATGGAGCCAGGGCACGCCAGCCAGCGGCCCGGCGCTGCAGGCCCTGGAGGAATACGCCTTTGTGCCCCGGGACGATGAGTCCCGCCAGGGCATTCGCACCGACGCCTTGCTGGTGATCCGCGACGGTCGACTGCTCTACGAGCGCTACGCCGGGACAACCGGGCCACAGACGCCCCATCTCGCCTGGTCCGCCAGCAAGAGCCTGCTGGCGGTGCTGCTGGGGGTGGCCTTTGGCGAGGGGCGGTTCCAGTTGCAGGACCCGGCGGCGAAGTTCTACCCGCCGCTCGAGGCCCATCCCGACATCACCCTGGCGGACCTGCTGCACTGGGCCTCGGGCCTGGATTGGCAGGAAGACTATGAATACGCCCCTCTCAACTCTTCGGTGGTGGCCATGCTCTACACCCGCGGGCACCGGGACATGGCCGCCTTCACCGCGCAACAGGCCGCCTCCGGCCCGCCGGGCCAGGTGTTTCGCTATTCCAGCGGCGACAGCAACCTGCTGGCGGCCAGCCTGCGGGGCATGGTGGGGGAGGGGCAGTATGCGGACTATCCCTGGCGTGCCCTGTTCGAACCCCTGGGCATCACCCAGGCGGTGTGGGAGCGGGATGCTGCTGGCACTTTCGTCGCTTCCTCGTACCTCTACCTGACGGCCCGCGATCTGGCTCGCATTGGCCTGCTGATGCAGCGCGATGGCCGTTGGCGCGACCGGCAATTGCTGCCCAAGGCCTGGGTCGAATTCTGCCGCACGCCCTTTCGTGGCTATCGGGCCAACCAGGACGTGGCCGTGGCGGGCGGGCACTGGTGGCTCAACCGCGAGGTGGACGGGGCGCCACGGCCCTGGCCGGATGCCCCCGCCGATACCTACGCCGCGCTGGGACACTGGGGCCAGGCGCTGTATGTGCTGCCGGCGCAGCGCCTGGTGATCGTGCGCTATGGCGACGACCGTGACGGCAGCTACCAGCACAATGAATTGCTCAAGCGGGTGCTGGCCGCCTTCGCCACGCCGGAGCAGCCATGAAGCCCTGGCCCTTGATCCGTCGGCGTCCGCTGCTCAGCCTGCTGGCGCTCGGGCTGCTCCTGCTGCTGGGCTGGGGCTGGCAGCAGCGGGTGGCGTTGCAGGCCTTCCCGGACATCCTCGGGGCCTACACCGCCAAGGAGTACTGCTCCTGCCGTTACGTCATGCAACAACCTGCCGACTACTGCCGCGCCTACGTGCGCCAGTACCTGCCCACCAGCGCTTTTCTCGATGAGCCGCAGCCCCGTCGTGTCACCGCCAGCGCGCTGGGGCGCACCCATAGCGCGGTCTGGCGCAGTGCCCGTGAAGGTTGCCGCCTGGACCCCTGACCGGGGTCGAAACGATGGCGGCAGCTTTGTGTTCCATCCAGTGGAACCACATTTGATTGTCCTGTGCCCCGGCTCGCGGTTATCTGACGCAGAGCTTCGAGCACGCCCTGGCCCTCGTGCAGCGCTCCGAAAAAAAGAACGGGAACCCACCCGGCCCAGAGGAGATACGCCATGACCCGACACCAGCACATTCTTGCCTGGCTCAACGATGTCGCCAGCGACCTGCGGGCCATCCGCCAGGACATTCACGCCCACCCCGAGCTGGGTTTCGAGGAAAACCGCACCGCGGCGCTGGTGGCCCGCAACCTTGAAAAGTGGGGTTATGAAGTGCACACCGGCGTGGGCCGGACCGGCGTCGTAGGGGTGCTGCGCAACGGCAGCAGCCCCCGCACCCTGGGCCTGCGGGCCGACATGGACGCCCTGCCGATCATCGAGAACACCGGGGTGCCCTACAGCAGCCGCTACAGCGGTTGCATGCACGCCTGCGGGCATGACGGCCACACCACCCTACTTCTCGGGGCGGCCCGTTACCTGGCGGCGACCCGGCAGTTCGACGGCACCCTGAACCTGATCTTCCAGCCGGCGGAGGAGGGCCAGGGTGGCGCCGAGGCCATGCTTGCCGACGGCCTGCTGGAGCGTTTCCCCTGTGATGCCCTGTTTGGCCTGCACAACATGCCGGGGCTGCCGGCCGGGCACCTGGGCTTTCGCGAGGGGCCGATGATGGCCTCCCAGGACCTGCTCAACGTGATAGTCGAAGGCGTCGGCGGCCATGGCTCCATGCCGCACCTGACGGTAGACCCGCTGGTGGCAGCGGCGAGCATGGTCATGGCCTTGCAGACAGTGGTAGCGCGCAACATCGATGCCCAGGAAGCCGCGGTGGTCACCGTCGGGGCCCTGCAAGCGGGCGAGGCGGCCAACGTCATTCCCCAGCAGGCCCTGCTGCGCCTGAGCCTGCGGGCCCTCAACGCACCGGTGCGCGAGCAGATGCTGGAGCGGGTCAAGGCCATTATCCGCACCCAGGCCGAGAGTTTCGGTTGCTCGGTCAGCATCGAGCATCGCCCGGCCTATCCGGTGCTGGTCAACAGCCCGGAGGAAACCGAGTTCGCCCGCAAGATCGGTGTCGAGCTGGTGGGGGCCGAGGCGGTCAACGGCAATACGCCGAAGCTGATGGGCAGCGAAGACTTCGGCTGGATGCTGCAGCGCTGCCCGGGCAGCTACCTGTTCATCGGCAACGGCGTGGCCCAGCCGATGGTGCATAACCCGGGTTACGACTTCAACGACGACATCCTCCTCACCGGCGCGGCCTATTGGGGCGCCCTGGCGGAAAGCTGGCTCAAACCGTCCTGACCCTTCCTGTTCCCGTGTCCCTGACTGCCCCGGGCGTGTTGTAGGCGCCCGGCACTTTAGCGAGCCCGCCAGAAGGCTCAAAAGTCTCCAAGGAACATCCCATGAGCGTCTCGACTCCCTCTGTTTCCAGGACCCGGCAGGTGGTTGCCGCCGTGGTCGGCAACGCCCTGGAATGGTACGACTTCATCGTCTACGGCTTTCTCGCCAGCTTCATCGCTCGCCAGTTCTTTCCCGCGGAAGACGAATACACCTCGCTGCTGATGGCCCTGGCCACCTTCGGCGTGGGTTTCTTCATGCGCCCGGTGGGCGGTGTGCTGCTGGGGATCTATTCCGATCGCAGGGGCCGCAAGGCGGCGATGCTGGTGATCATCCAACTGATGACCCTGGCCATCGCGATGATCGTGTTCGCCCCCAACTATGCGGCCATCGGTATCGGAGCGCCGCTGCTGATCGTGGTGGCACGCATGCTCCAGGGCTTTGCCACCGGTGGCGAGTACGCCAGCGCCACGGCCTACCTGGTGGAGAGTGCGCCGCCCCACCGCAAGGGCCTTTACGGCTCCTGGCAGTTGGTGGGGCAGTGCCTGGCGGTATTCAGCGGGGCGGCGATGGTGGCGGCGGTGACCCATTTCTTCTCGCCCCAGATCCTGGAACTCTGGGGCTGGCGCCTGCCATTCGTGATCGGCCTGCTGATCGGTCCGGTGGGGCTGTGGATCCGCAAGTACATGGAAGAGCCGCAAGCCTTTGTCGAGGCACGCAAGCAGGTGCGTGGCAAAGGGCCCGGGTTGTGGCAGGTGGTATCGGCCTATCGCCGAGCGATCCTGGTGTCCATGTGCATGTGCTGCGGGGGCACCGTGTCCTTTTATGTGGTGCTGGTGAACATGCCGACCTTTGCCCACACCAACCTCGGCCTGCCCCTGGATCAGGTGCTGTTGGTGCAGATGTTCGCCGTGGCCCTGATGACCCTGGTGATTCCCTTTGCCGGGGCCTTGTCGGATCGCATTGGGCGACGTCCAGTGCTGATGGCGTTCACCCTGGCGTTTTTTGTCATGGTCTATCCCTTGTATGTGTGGGTCGCTGCGGCGCCATCCATCGAGCGCCTGCTGGTGATGCAGATGCTGCTTTGCGGGGCCATCGGCGGTTTCTTCGGCCCCGGCCCCACGGCCCTGGCCGAGCAGTTTCCCATCGAGGTGCGTTCCACCGGAGTGTCGGTGGCGTATAACGTCACGGTCATGCTGTTCGGTGGCTTTGCGCCGTTGATCGTGACCTGGCTGAGCAAGGTCATGGCCACGCCGGTGGCGCCAGCCTTCTATGTCCTGCTGACCTCGGTCCTCAGCCTGCTGGGTACCTACTGCATGTATGACGCGGTCAGAGACGAAAAACCCGATGCCGTGACCCTGGAAGGTGAGTCTTGATCAACCCCGCAGAACCATCGATCAATGCGTCGATTGTCGACCTGGATGCCCTGGCGCTGTCCCGGGCCATCCATGCCCGCGAGCTGTCCTGCCGCGAAGTGATGCAGGCCTACCTGGCGCAGATCGAGCGCTGCAATCCACTGGTCAATGCCCTGGTCTCGCTGAGGGACCCCGAGGCCCTGCTGGAGCAGGCCGACGAGCGAGACCGGCAGTTGGCCCAGGGCCAGTCCATGGGCTGGATGCACGGCATGCCCCAGGCGATCAAGGACCTGGCGGCCACCGCCGGGATGACCACCAGCATGGGTTCGCCGCTGTTTGCCGAGCATGTGCCCCAGCAGGATGCCATCAGCGTGGCGCGGGTCCGGGCCAGTGGCGCGATCATCGTCGGCAAGAGCAACGTGCCCGAGTTCGGCCTGGGCTCCCATACCTACAACCAGTTGTTCGGCACCACGGGCAACGCCTACGACAGCACCCTGTGTGCCGGCGGCAGCAGCGGCGGGGCCGCGGTGGCTCTGGCCCTGCGCATGCTGCCGGTGGCCGACGGCAGCGACATGATGGGCTCGTTGCGCAACCCCGCAGCCTTCAACAACGTGTTCGGCATGCGCCCCTCCCAGGGCCGGGTGCCGTTCGGCCCGACTCCGGAACTGTTCGTGCAGCAGTTGGCCACCGAAGGTCCCATGGGGCGCACGGTGGCCGACGTGGCGCGGCTGTTGGGTACCCAGGCCGGGTTTGACGCCCGGGCGCCTCTATCGCTGAAGGACCTATCGGCGCAACCGGAGGCGGCGCTGCAACGAAATGTGAAGGGCCTGCGCCTGGGCTGGCTGGGGGACTACAACGGCTACCTGGCCATGGAGCAGGGCGTACTGGGCCTGTGCGAAAAGGCCCTCGGGGATTTCGCCAGCCTGGGCTGCGAGGTGGAAAGCTGCCAGCCGGACTTTTCCCTGGCCCAGCTCTGGGATTGCTGGCTGGTACACCGCCACTGGCTGGTCCAGGGCTCCCTGGGGGCGCTGTACGACGACCCGGACAAGCGCCGCTGGCTCAAGCCGGAAGCGTGCTGGGAAGTGGAGGGCGCGGCGAAGCTGAGCGCGGCGGATGTGTATCGCGCTTCCCAGAGCCGCAGCGACTGGTATCGCGCGTTGCAGCGCCTGTTCGAGCGTTACGATTTCCTGCTGCTGCCCACCGCCCAAGTGTTCCCTTTCGATGCACGGCAAGCCTGGCCGCGGCAGATCGATGGGCAGGAAATGGACACTTACCACCGCTGGATGGAAGTGGTGATCGGCCCGACCCTGGCCGGCTTGCCCAGTATCAGCATTCCGGTGGGTTTCAACCTGGCCGGTTTGCCCATGGGGCTGCAGATCATCGGTCCGGCCCAGGCCGACCACGCCGTGCTGCAATTGGCTTACGCCCATGAGCAGCTGACGCAGTGGGTGCGGCAGCGGCCGCCGGGCAACCTGCGGTAATCAAAGGGGTGTGGTCGCCAAGGTCCGCAGGCCCGCATCTTGCTGGGTAAAACCTTTTCCTCAGTCAGGGAGCTCGGACTATGGCCAGCAAGGTAGAAACCGGCAGCGTGCGCTCAGTGGAGCGGGCCCTGGCCATTGTCGAGCTGATCGGCCAGCACCAGGCCCTGGGCCTGGAGGAGCTGCACTACCTGACGGGCCTGGCCAAGGCCACGGTATCGCGCATGCTGCTGACCCTGCAGGAACAGGGCTGGATCTATCGAGGCCTGAGTGACCGGCGCTACCGCCTGAGCGCCCGGAGCCTGTTCGGTGACAGCCGGCAGCGCTTCAAGCGCCAGATGGTGGAGCAGGCGGCGCCCTGGTTGCTGGAATTGAGTGCACGTACCGGATTGGTCACCGACCTGTCGAGCTTCGACGGCGAGAGCCTGGAGGTCCTGGAAAGTGCGGTGCCCGAGGTATTGCGCAAGCGCTACCCGAGCAACAGCCGGATTGTCGGCCAGCATGCCAGCCTGTTTCATTCGGCCATGGGCAAGGCCTGCCTGGGGGCCCTGGCCAGTGCAGAAGTCGAGCGTCTGGCCGAGCAGGAGCAGGTGCCGGCCGAAGCCCGGCAACAGTGCCTGGAATCCCAGCACCTGGGGTTCGGCCAGCGCACCGAAGGGCACTGGGAATACCCGGTGCGCCTGCCGTTCCTGATCCGCGCCGTGGCCTTGCCGCTGCAGGCCGAAGGCCGGGTGATCGGCAGTATCGCCCTGCACTGGCCGCGGGACCTGGCCTGTGTCGAACAGGTGCGCAACCGCCACCTGTGGCTACTGGCGGAAACCGTCGAGCAGGTGCAGAAAGACATCGCCTGAAACCTCCCGCTCGGGCCTTCCGGCTGCCCTGATCGTGCTGCGCGGACAACGCTCTCCTCAGACACCGGGTTCCATTCTGCGGAACCAGTGCCCATTGCCCTTTGCCCCGCTGCTCCGAGAATGAAGCCTGGTCCGCCTTCGGCGGCCATGACGCCAATTCCAATAATAAGAACAGGTGATCTCATGCGGGCTGAGCAACGTTATCTGAGCGGGCTGTTGTGTTGTCTGGTGGCCGGTGGGGCCTTGGCCGAGGGCTTTTTCGAGGACAGCCGCAGGTCCTTGCGTTACAGCCAGTCCTACTGGAAGGAAAACGACGGGGGAGGGTTCGGTCCGACCCGGGATGAATGGGTACAGGCCACCCAGTTCAGCTTCAGTTCCGGCTGGTACCGCGAGGTGCTGGGGCTCGACTACAGCTATGGCCTGGCCGATGCCTTGCACGTGGGGCGAGACGCCAACAACATCAGCAACCTGCGAGCCGACCGCAGCGTGCAGCAGCCCCATGGCATCGCCAAGCCACTCGAACTGTACCTGCGTGGGCGCTGGGTGGATGAAGCCGGAACCTTCAGCGCCGGAGTGGGGAAAAAAAGCCGGCAATACCAGCTTTACCGCGACGATCGCTATTCGCGCATCCTGCCGGCGGCCACCCTGGGCCAGGACCTGAGCTACGAGCGTGGCTCGCTGAGCCTGAACTTCAGCCGCATCGACGGTTTCAGCCCGCGCAACGACTCGGGCTGGAGCCAGGACCTGCGCAACTATCGAGGGCAGAGGATCGATGACCTGCGGCTCTATGCCCTGGGTCATGTGTTGCCTGGTGGCAGCAACCTGCAGCTTGAATACGGCGTGGCCCGGGACTACCTGCGCGCGTCCTCGGTGAAACTGACCCACAGTTTCGAACTGGCCCCCGAGCGCGGCATCGATGTGTATGCCATCTGGGGGCGCCAACAGGATGCCGGCAAGCGCTTCGAGTATTCCGGCGTGCGCGGGCTGTATGAGGCGGAGCGCTCTCACGATGCTCGGCATCTGGATCTGCTGTTCAAGTACCGGTTCAGCCGCTACTACGCCGGGCTGACCTGGAACAAGGTCTGGGGTGACGACTATGACCGCACCTTCTTCGCCCAGGACAACGGCACCTGGAACAGCAGCGGCAAGCTGTTCTACTACTTCGGCCTGCAGGACGAGGAGATGTTCAAGCTGCTGGGAGGCATGGATTTCGCCGACTTCGGCTTGCCGCGGCTGAAGTTGGATATGCACTACGCTGCCTCCAATCACGCCAAAGGCTACGCAGGTTTTTCCCGCCGGGAATTTCAGAGCGTGCTGCGCTATGCCTTCGACGGCTGGTTCGATGGGCTCGATGTCGCCTGGCTGCACGGGCGCTTTCGTACCCACGGCGAGCCCGACGGCATCCAGCGCCAGAGCCTCTCCAGAGGACCGGCAGGCATCATCAGCCATAGCGCCGAACGCTTCTACCTGAACTATACCTACCGCTTCTAGCTCTACTGCGCCGCCTGCCGTGACGTTTGCCAGCCTTCTGGCGGGCGGTTAAGGTGGCGCCTTCTGTTCATGGGAGCTTGCATGCGTACGCCGATCCGCCTTCTTTTCAGCCTGCTCGGGGTACTGGCCCTGCCGGCCCAGGCCAACTGGTACCTGGACAACGAATCTTCCCGCGTGTCCTTCGTCACCACCAAGAACGCCAGTGTTTCCGAGGTCCAGCGCTTTCTGGTGCTGCATGGCAAGGTCGATGGCAAGGGCCAGGCGCAGTTGCAGATCGAACTGGAGTCGGTGAGCAGCGGGATTCCCTTGCGCGATGAGCGCATGCGCCAGGAACTGTTCCAGATCGCCCAGTTTCCCGAGGCGCGGATCAGTGCACAGATCAACCTGCGACCGATCAACGACCTGGCCCCCGGCGCACAGATCGAATTGCTGCTACCGGTCACCGTCGCCCTGCACGGCGAGGAACACACCTACAACGCCGAATTGCTGGCCACCCGCCTGGATGACCGGCGCTTCCAGGTGGTGACCCTGGAGCCTCTGGTGCTCAACGCCGAGGACTTCAACCTGGCCCCCGGCCTCGACAGCCTGCGCAAGATGGCCGGGTTGTCGGCCATCAGTTTCTCGGTGCCGGTGGGTGCGGTGCTGATCTTCACGGCGCGCTGACATGCGCGCAGCGGTGTTCCCCTGGCGCGAAGGCAACCGCTTCGAGTTGCTGATCGACGGCCCGCAGTTCTTCCCGCGGATGCTGGTGGCCATTGCCCGCGCCCAGCACCAGGTGGAACTGGAGCTGTACCTGGTGGAAGCCGGGACCTGCGCCGAGGCCATGGTCCAGGCCCTGGTGCAGGCAGCGCAGCGCGGGGTACGGGTGCGCTGCCTGTTCGACGACTACGGCAGCCTGGCCTTTACCCAGGCCCTGCGCCGCAGCCTGACCGAGGCCGGTGTCGAGCTGCGCTTCTACAACCGGCTGAAATGGCGCCAGGGCTTTCTCAACCTGTACCGCGATCATCGCAAGCTGCTGCTGGTGGACCAGGCCCTGGCGGTGGTGGGCGGCACCGGAGTCACCGATGAGTTCTGGAAGCCCGAGGACAATAGCTGCGACTGGCATGAGGTGATGGTGGAGATTGCCGGCCCCATGGTCAGCGACTGGCAGCAGCTGTTCGACCGGCAATGGAGCGCCAACCTGTATCGCGGGGCCTGGAAGCCCGGTGCCGATTTCGGTCTGCCACGCCTGCCGCGCCTGCCCGATACCGGCGAGGGCATGGGCCGGGTGGCCTACGCCGACGCCCGTCAGCATCGCGACATCCTGCATTCGCTGATCCGGGCCCTGAGCAGCGGGCAGCGGCGCATCTGGCTGGCGACTCCGTATTTTCTGCCCACCTGGTCAGTGCGCCGTTCGTTGCGCAAGGCGGCGGCCCGAGGCCTCGACGTACGCCTGCTGCTGACCGGGCCGCGCACCGACCACCCGGCGGTGCGCTATGCCGGGCACCGCTACTACCCGCGCCTGCTCAAGGCCGGGGTGCGGATTTTCGAGTACCAGCCGCGTTTCCTGCACCTGAAGATGGCACTGGTGGACGACTGGGTGAGCGTGGGCTCGTGCAACTTCGACCACTGGAACCTGCGCTTCAACCTGGAAGCCAATCTGGAAGCCCTGGACCCTGCGTTGACCCAGGCAGTGGTGGCGAGTTTTGACGCCGACTTTGCCCAGAGCGAGGAAGTCAGCCTGGCGGTGTGGCGCAAGCGACCGCTGTGGCGGCGGATCAAGCAGCGGATCTGGGGTTGGGTCGACCGTCTGGTGGTCAACCTGCTGGATCGGCGCGGCTGACTCACGTGGCTGACTGTCACGGCTGACACGGCTGGCTGTGGCCGCTGCCGCAGGCTGCGAACGAGCGCGAAGCGGTCGCGGCGGTCGTGAGTCCGATGGAGGTTTGGCGGGAGATCGACAAGCACGGTCCTGCGGACCTTTGCGCAGCCTCGCAGGCTCGGCAGCGGCGACAGATATTGCAGCGATTGTGGGGGTTACAGAAGGAGTCGGCCGGCGCAGGTCCTGCGCCGGCCGCTGGCAGGCTCAGAGCAGTTCGAAGCTCTGTTGCTTGACGTCCTGGGAATCCAGGCCGATCTGCACATTGAAGTCGCCCGGCTCTGCGGCGTACTTGAGCTGCGCGTTGTAGAACTTCAGGTCGTCCTCGGTGATGGTGAAGTGAATGGCTTTCTCTTCACCGGCCTTGAGCATGACTTTCTGGAAGTTCTTCAATTCCTTGATCGGGCGGATCATCGAGCCGGCCACGTCCTGGATGTACAGCTGCACCACGGTTTCGCCGTCACGCTTGCCGGTGTTCTTCACCGTCACGCTGGCGTCGAGCTTGCCGCTCTTGTTCAGGGTGGTGGAGGACAGGGCCATGTCCGACAGGCTGAAGCTGGTGTAGCTCAGGCCATAGCCGAACGGGAACAGCGGGCCGGTGGTGTCGTCGAAGTACTGCGAGGTGTAGTTGCCCGGCTTGCCCGGGGTGAACGGCCGGCCGATGGTCAGGTGGTTGTAGTAGGTGGGGATCTGCCCCACGGAGCGGGGGAAGGTGATCGGCAGCTTGCCCGACGGGTTGTAGTCGCCGAACAGCACGTCGGCGATGGCGTTGCCACCTTCGGTGCCGCTGAACCAGGTTTCCAGGATCGCATCGGCCTGCTGGTTTTCTTCCAGCAGCGACAGCGGCCGGCCATTCATCAGCACCAGCACCAGTGGCTTGCCGGTGGCCTTGAGGGCCTTGATCAGGTCGCGCTGGCTGGCAGGAATGTGCAGGTCGGTGCGGCTCGAGGATTCGTGGGACATGCCCCGGGATTCACCCACCGCGGCCACGATCACATCCGATTGCCGGGCGGCCTTCACCGCTTCGTCGATCATCTGCTGCGCCGTGCGCGGGTCGTCCACCACTTCCGGGGCATCGAAGTTGAGGAAGTTCAGGTAGTCCACCACCTTCTTGTCGGCGGTGATGTTGGAACCCCGGGCGTACACCAGTTGGGCCTTGTCTCCCAGTACATTGCGCATGCCGTCGTAGAGGGTCACCGATTGCGCCGGCACCCCGGCGGCGGCCCAACTGCCCATCATGTCGATCGGCGCCTTGGCCAGCGGGCCCACCAGGGCGATCTTCGCGGTTTTCTGCAGTGGCAGGGTGTCGTTCTGGTTCTTCAGCAGCACCAGGCTGCGTCGCGCGATATCCCGGGCGTCGCTGCGGTGCAGGCGGCTTTCGGCGTTGGTGTCGGCGGGGTCGTCCTCGGCCTTGCCGATGCGCACGTACGGGTCCTTGAACAGGCCCATGTCGTACTTGGCGGCCAGCACTTCACGCACGGCGTTGTCGATGTCCTTCTGTTCGATCTCGCCGGACTTGAGCAGCCCCGGCAGCTCCTTGCCGTACAGCGAATCGTTCATGCTCATGTCGATGCCGGCCTTGATCGCCAGTTTGGCCGCTTCACGTCCGTCCTTGGCGACGCCATGGCGGATCAGTTCGATGATCGCCCCGTGGTCGCTCACCGCCAGGCCCTTGAAGCCCCATTCCTTGCGCAGCAGGTCGTTCATCAGCCAGGTGTTGGAGGTGGCGGGCACGCCGTTGATCGAGTTCAGGGCCACCATCACCCCGCCGGCGCCGGCGTCGATCGCCGCGCGGTAGGGCGGCAGGTAGTCCTGGTACATCTTCACCGGGCTCATGTCGACGATGTTGTAGTCGCGACCGCCTTCCACCGCGCCATACAGGGCGAAGTGCTTGACGCTGGCCATGATGCTGTCCGGCAGGGCCGGGCTCTGGCCCTGGTAGGCCTTGACCATGACCTTGGCGATGCGCGAGACCAGGTAGGTGTCTTCGCCAAAGCCTTCGGAGGTACGGCCCCAGCGCGGATCGCGGGAGATATCGACCATCGGTGCAAAAGTGATGTCCAGGCTGTCGGCGCTGGCTTCCTTGGCGGCAATGCGCCCGGAGCGGCCGATGGCATCCATGTCCCAGCTGGAGGCCAGGGCCAGGCTGATGGGGAAGATGGTCCGGTGGCCGTGGATCACGTCGTAGGCGAAGAACATCGGGATCTTCAGCCGGCTGCGCATGGCCGCGTCCTGCATCGGCCGGTTTTCCGGGCGGGTGATGGAGTTGAAGGTGCCGCCGATATTGCCCGCGGCAATTTCCTTGCGGATCAGCTCGCGGGGCATTTCCGGGCCGATGCTGATCAGCCGCAGCTGGCCGATCTTCTCTTCCATGGTCATGCGCTTGAGCAGGTCGCTGATAAAGGCTTCTTTGTTTTCCAGGGGGACCGGGGCAGTTTCGGCCAATACAGGGTGACTGGCCAGGCTGACCAGCAGGCCCAGCAAACACAGCTTCTTCATGAATATTGTTCTCAAGGGCTCAAGACCGACGCATGAGTGACGCGTCGAACAGCCAAAATTTAGGGAGCGACTATTGTTGTTCAGATAATTCCCGCACACTTCAGGCCATGTGAAAACTGCTGCGTTCGGCAATACGGCGTTAAAAACAGGCTCGGAATGCTCATGTAGGCTCCTACACTCCGCTTCCTCGCCTGTTTTTGCCTTGTCTTGCCTTCACTCGCGACGTTTTCACACCGCCTTATTTCTGAACTCTTTTTCGCGCTGGGCATCTTTTAGCCCATCAGCCCGATGCATTCCAGTGGCGCAGGCAGATTTTGCCCACAGGATGTGTGAAAGCGGGCAAAAGCTTCATTTCAATCAGGTTGTGCAAGGAGCCTCACCCATGAACATCACTCAAAGCCTGCGTTCGAGCTGGCCCATCGCTGCCTTGTTGCTGCTTACCAGCCTGCTCAGCGGCTGCGGCATCAACAACATTCCGACCCTGCACGAGCAGGTCAAGGCCGACTGGGGCCAGGTGCAGAACCAGTACCAGCGCCGCGCCGACCTGATCCCCAACCTGGTGGAAACCGTCAAGGGCTACGCCAAGCACGAAGAGCAGACCCTCACTGCGGTGATCGAGGCGCGGGCCAAGGCCACCTCGATCCAGGTGGACGCCAGCACCCTGGACAACCCGGAAAAACTCAAGCAGTTCCAGCAGGCCCAGGACCAGTTGAGCGGTGCCCTGAGCCGCCTGATGGTGGTCTCCGAGCGTTACCCGGACCTCAAGGCCAACCAGAACTTCCTGGCCCTGCAATCCCAGCTTGAAGGCACCGAGAACCGCATCGCCGTGGCCCGTCGCGACTTCATCCTGGCGGTGCAGAAGTACAACACCGAGATCCGTACCTTCCCCGGCCGCCTGTGGCACAGCCTGATGTACAGCGACATGCCGGTGCGTGAATCCTTCGAGGCCACCAGCCCCGACGCCGACAAAGCGCCGCAAGTCAAATTCTGATGAGCCATGGGCGGCGCGTGCTGCAAGGCGCGCTGCTGTGGCTTTGGCTGGTGGGTGGCGCCGTACTGGCGCAAACACCCGGGCCCACACCCACGGATGGGGTGCCGTTGCGTTCGTCGCAACCCGCTGTCCAGGTCGAGCCCGCACCGACCACTGCGACAGCGGCACCGATTGAACGCCTGTTTCCCAAGCTGACCGGGCGGGTGGTGGACACCGCGCAGTTGCTCACGCCATCGGCGCAGGTCTACCTGGCGCAGATGCTGGAGCGGCTCGAGCAGACCACCACCGACCAGGTCGTGGTGGCCACGGTGCCTAGCCTGGGTGGCCATAGCATTGAGGAGTTCGGCCTGCAGTTGGGCCGGCACTGGGGGATCGGCCGGAAGGACAAGAACAACGGCGTCCTGCTGCTGGTGGCCAAGGACGATCGCAAGGTGCGGATCGAGGTCGGTTACGGCCTGGAGGGGCGGCTCAACGACATGGTGGCCCACTTCATCATCGATGGTTCGATCATTCCGTACTTCAAGGACGACCTGTATTCCTCGGGGATCATTGCCGGGGCCACGTCCATCGTGAGCGTATTGTCGTCCACCGACCGGCCGATGCTGGTGTACCGCTCGGTGGAGAAAAGCTGGTACCAGGACATCGAGTGGATGTGGTGGTTCGAGAGGTTGTTCTACCTGGTGTTCGTCGGTGTACCGTTGTTCGGGTTCCTGACCCAATGGCGCAGCGGCGATGACTCGCCGGTTGTTGCCAGCGGCGATTCGGCCAGGCGCGAAACCAGGGCCGAGCGCGACACCGGTTCGAGCAGCAGTGCGTTCGACTGGTTCGACTCCAGCAGCTCCAGCTCCAGTTCAAGCTCGGACAGTTTCAGCGGGGGCGGCGGCAGTTTTGGCGGTGGCGGGGCGTCCGGCAGTTGGTAGCACACGCGGACAAACATTAAGGATGAGGTGCTGATGCGACTCTATAAAATTGGCCTGGTGCTGTTGCTCTGGGTCTTTGCGGTCTCGGCCCAGGCCGAGCTGAGGTTTCCGGCCCTGAGCGGGCGGGTGGTGGACGACGCGCAGATGATCGAGCCGAGCATCAGCGCCCTGCTGACTCGGCAACTGCAAGCCCACGAACAGGCCACCGGCGAACAGTTGGTGGTGGTGACCCTGCCGAACCTGCAAGGCGTCAGCATCGAGGAGTTCGGCTACCAGTTGGGGCGCCACTGGGGCATCGGCCAGAAGGACAAGAACAACGGCGCGCTGCTGATCGTCGCCCGGGACGAGCGCAAGCTGCGCATCGAAGTGGGCTACGGCCTGGAGGAGCGCCTGACCGACGCCCAGGCCTCGGTGATCATCAACCAGGTGATCACCCCGGCGTTCAAGACCGGGCAGTTCAGCAAGGGCATCAGCGACGGGGTTTCGGCCATGCTCCTGGTGCTCGGCGGCACGCCGCTGGACGAGCCGGCCACGGCCTATGACAGCGGCGGCCAGAGCAGCGACCAGGACGATTTTGTCCAGCGTCACCCGTGGCTGTTCATCTTCATGGTGCTGCTGTTCATCCTGGTGGTGATGGTGGCGCAGGCGCTCGGGTTCATCACCACCACCAGCGGGCGCGGCGGTGACGGAGGCGGTGGCTTCGGCGGTTTTGGTGGCGGCTCCGGCGGCGGGGGCGGCTTCAGTGGGGGCGGCGGCAGCTTTGGCGGCGGCGGTTCCTCCGGCGGCTGGTAACTGACAATAAAAAGCGGAAATCCAACGACATGGCATTACTCAGTGAATTCGAACAACGGCAGGTGGCCGAAGCCATCGCCCGGGTGGAACAGCAGACCGACGCCGAACTGGTGACGGTGCTGGCCGCCCGGGCCGACGACTACGCCTATATCCCGCTGCTCTGGGCCAGCCTGCTGGCGCTGGTGGTGCCGGGGCTGGTGCACTACGCCACCGGCTGGCTGAACATGCACCTGTTGCTGCTGGCGCAGTGGGCGACCTTTATCGTCTTGTGCCTGGTGTTCCGCCTGCCGCGGGTCACCACCCGGCTGATTCCGCGATCGGTGCGTCACTGGCGCGCTTCCAACCTGGCCCGGCGCCAGTTCCTCGAACAGAACCTGCACCACACCGTGGGCGGCACCGGGGTGCTGATCTTTGTCAGCGAAGCCGAGCGCTATGTGGAGATCCTGGTGGACGAAGGCATTTCCAGGCGCCTGGACAACAAGCACTGGAACGCGATTGTCCAGGCCTTTACCCAGCAGGTCCGGCAAGGCCAGACCCTGCAGGGCTTCCTTGATTGCATTGAAGCCAGCGGCGAGTTGCTCAAGACCCATGTGCCCCTGACCCAGGTACGCAACGAATTGCCCAACCGCCTGGTGGTGCTCAACTGACCCACCCAGCTGGGGACTATGGCGTGCTACCTGTGTAGGAGCCCTTGCCGGCGAAGAGGTCCGTGAGCCTTGCACCGCCTTTGGGGACGCCTTCGCTGGCAAGCCAGCTCCTACGGGGCTGGATTGGGGGGATTTTTCCGGGGGGCGACAAAATTTTACCCTCGGGTCAATAACTCCGTGCCCTGAGGGGCCATCCCCCCCTAAAATACCCGCCATTCCCTGATCGACACCGCGCATCGCCCGAGGCTCCCGCCCCCATGTCTGTTACCGCACCTTCCGCCCGCCCCGCGCCGGATCATCACGCCCAGTTCCTGCAACTGCTCGACACCAGCCTCACGCAGAACGCCTTTATCAAGCTGGTACTGGCCAAGCACGTGGGCCCGGAGGCGGACCTGCAACGCCTGATCATCAAGCAACTGACGGTCAAGGAGCAGCCGTGCCTGTCCTTCGTCTATCGCTACAAGACCCGGGACATCACCAAGAACTTCTCCCTGGACGAAGGCATCGCCGCCATCGCCGAGCTGCTGCCGGCTGCGTTCAAGAACGCCCACCTGCTGACCCTCACCGACGAGGTACAGCTCGAATACAGCAAGAAGGGCAAGAGTTCGCTGTTCAAGGGCAAGCCGCAAACCCAGCGCGATGCGCCGTCCGCCGAGCACAACCGGGAGAAGAACCGCTTCCTCGACCTCAGCCGGCCGTTTCTCGCCGACCTGGGGGTGACCAACAAGCAGCATGAGCTGATTCCGGCGATGTCACGCAAGTGGAAGCAGATCAACAAGTTCATCGAGGTCTTCAGCCACGCCCTGGGCAGCTCGCCGATCAAGCTCGACCAGCCGGTGCGGGTGGCGGACTTCGGCTCCGGCAAGGGCTACCTGACCTTCGCCATCCACGACTACCTGCGCAATACCCTCAAGGCCGAGGGCGAAGTCACCGGCGTCGAGTTGCGTGAAGACATGGTGACCCTGTGCAACGCCGCCGCGCAGCGCCTGGAGCACCCGGGCCTGGTGTTCAAGTGCGGTGACGTGCGCAGCGTGGCCCCCAGCCAGCTGGAAGTGATGATCGCCCTGCACGCCTGCGACATCGCCACCGACTACGCGATCCACACCGGTATCCGCTCCGGCGCGGCGATCATCATGTGCTCGCCGTGCTGCCACAAGCAGATCCGCCAGCAGATCCAGAGCCCGCTGCTGCTCAAGCCGATGCTGCAATACGGCCTGCACCTGGGGCAGCAAGCGGAAATGGTCACCGACAGCCTGCGGGCGCTGTTCCTCGAAGCCTGCGGTTATGAAACCAAGGTCTTTGAATTCATCTCCCTGGAGCACACCAACAAGAACAAGATGATTCTGGCGGTCAAGCGTGCCGAACCGCAGGATCCCAGCCAGCTGCTGGCCAGGATCGAAGAGCTCAAGGCCTTCTACCAGATCAGCGAACACTGCCTGGAAACCCTGCTCAAGGCCGACGGTTACCTCGGCTGAGGGCTGGCCGGCGGCGTGGGCAGCGGTGTGGCCGGGCGCACCGCGGTCTTGCGCCCCAGGACCACGGTAAGGATCACGCCCACCGCGAACACCCAGGTAATGGGCTGCACCTGCTCACCGAAGAACAGGGCGGAAAAGGCGATGGTGAAGAAGATCTGCAGTAGCTGGATCTGGCTCACCCGAGCAATTCCGCCCATGGCCAGCCCGGCATACCAGGCGAAAAAACCCAGGAACTGCGAGAACAGCGCAACGTAGCCGAAGGCCCACCAGGTCCTCATGGAAATCGCCCCCTGGTGCTGCGCCGCCAGGTACCACACCGGTCCGATCAGCAGCGGCGTGGACAGCACCAGAGCCCAGCAGATCACCTGCCAGCCACCCATCTCCCGCGCCAGCCGGCCCCCTTCGGCATAACCCAGGCCGCCCACGGCAATCGCCCCGAGCATCAGCACATCACCGGCCTGGATGCTGCCCGCGCCACTGAGCAGCGCATAACCCAGCACCAGCGCACTGCCCAGGGCGGCGCAAGCCCAGAAGGCCTTCGACGGCCGCTCGTGGGACAGCCACGCCGCATACAGCGCCACGCACAACGGTTGCAGGCCATTGACCAGCGCGCCGTGGGACGCGGGCAGGGTCTGCATGGCCCAGGCCGAAAGCACTGGAAAGCCGAGGATCACCCCGAGAATCACCACGCTCAGGCCCTTGACCTGTTTCCAGGTCGGCCATCTTTCCCGGCGCCAGAGCAGCAGCAAGGCCGCCGGGATCGCCGCGAACAGCGCGCGGCCCAGGCCGTTGAGCAAGGGGTGCATCTGCTCCACCACTATCCGGGTGAAGGGCAGGGTCAGGCTGAAAATGATGACACCCAGCAGGCCGAGGGCCATGCCGGTGTTTTCGCGCGAGGACATGATGGCTACCAGAATTCGTACAGGGACACAGGTGCCTGCATCTAGCCATAAAGCCGCGCGATCCTGGTGCTACAGCTGGGTGCAGAGTTGTCCGTACAGTTGTCGCTGTAGTACCGGGTTATTACCCGGGCCGGTGGATTGGGGCTACCTTGAATACTCCTTGCGCCCCCGTCTTTCACTGAAAGGAGTCCACTCCATGGCCGCGAAAAAGATTCTCATGCTGGTTGGCGATTACGTCGAAGACTACGAAGTGATGGTGCCGTTCCAGGCCCTGCTGATGGTCGGTCACAACGTGCATGCGGTGTGTCCCGACAAGAGCGCCGGGCAGACCGTGCGCACGGCGATCCACGACTTCGAGGGCGACCAGACCTACAGCGAAAAGCCGGGCCATCTGTTTGCCCTGAACTTCGATTTCGCCCAAGTGAAGTCCAGCGATTACGACGCCCTGCTGATCCCCGGTGGCCGTGCCCCGGAATACCTGCGCCTGAACGAAAAGGTCCTGCAACTGGTCAGGGAATTCGACCAGGCCGGCAAGCCGATTGCCGCGGTGTGCCACGGCGCGCAACTGCTGGCGGCGGCCGGCATCCTCGAAGGCCGCGAATGCAGCGCCTACCCGGCCTGCGCCCCGGAAGTTCGGCTGGCGGGGGGCACCTATATCGATATCCCGGTGACGCAGGGCCACGTTCAAGGCAATCTGGCCACCGCCCCGGCCTGGCCGGCGCATCCCAGTTGGCTGGCCGGTTTCCTGGGCCTGCTGGGCACCAAAATCACCCTGTAAGCGAGGGCCACGCCATGTGCGAGCTGTACGTCAAAGCCGACCCGATTCTCTACGAATCCCGTTCCCGCTCGTTGCGCATCTGTGGCGTGGTCACGACCTTGCGCCTGGAAAACCAGTTCTGGGACATCCTCAGCGAGATCGCCGAAGTGGACGGCATGACCACCAACCAGCTGATCGCCAAACTGTATGAAGAGGTCATGGATTACCGTGGCGAAGTGGTGAATTTCGCCTCCTTCCTGCGGGTCAGTTGCACCCGCTACCTGAGCCAGCGCCGCAGCACCGTCCCCGACCTCAGCCTGGTAAAGCGCAACGCACTGTAGCCGCTGCCGCAGGCTGCGAACGGCCCGCAGGGACGCGGGGTTCTGAGGGCCGCTGGAGGTTTGGCAGGCGATCGCCAGGCAAGGTCCTGCGGACCTTTGCGCAGCCTCGCGGGCTCGGCGGCGGCTACGGGGCTCAGCTGATTTTGCTGAGGAAGCCGGGTAGTTCCGGTTCCGGGAGCACCGACAGCACTTTGAGGCGTTGCAACATGCGCTGGCGGGCGCGTTGCAGGTGTTCTCTGAGGTTCAGGGCCGCAGCGTCGTAGGCCCCGTGCAGCAGCAGTTCGAGGATCAGTCGGTGCTCGGCGAGCATCGCCGGGTCGGCGCCGATGCCCAGCAGGCGGTAGAAGATCCGGTTGATGATCATCGGGCTCTGGGCCTGACGGATCAGCGCCGCCATCTTGCGGTTCTGCAAGCCGCCCAGGCATTGCTGGTGCAGGTCTTCTTCCAGGCGTTCCAGGGCCTCCAGCCCACAGTGCTCGGCCTGTTGCGCCTGGGTCACCCGTTCCAGCATCTGTTCCAGGCGTTCGCGGCCCAGGCCCGGCGCGCTCTGGCGCAGGGCTTCGGGTTCCAGGCAGGCGCGCAGTTCGTAGTCTTCGGTGACTTCCCGGGCGGTCAGCGGTCCGGCCAGCCATTGGGAGTAGGGTTCCTTTTCCACCAGGCCGCGATCGCGCAGGCGCATCAGTGCTTCGCGGACCACCGCGCGGCTGACGCCGTAGTGCTCGGCTGCGGCCTGTTCGTCGAGGCGAAAGTGACCGAAGGCGATGCAGGTGGAGAGGGCACTGCCCAGTTCTTCGTAGATCCGTTCCCCCAGGGGCCGGGTGTCCACCAGTTCTTCGTCGCTGGCCAGCCCCAGGTGGGCATGGCTCAGGGGCAGGCGCAGCGGTTCGATCTCCAGGCCCTGGGGGTTGATCAGGTAGCCGCGGCCGTCAAAACGGCTGATCAGCCCTTCGCCGTGCAACAGATCGAGGGCCTTGCGCACCGGCACTCGGCTGGTGCCGAACAGTTCCGCCAGGGGCGCTTCCAGCAGCACCAGGCCCTGCAGGGCGGTGCCCTGGAGGATGGCGTCGCGCAAGACCTGACGGATCATGGCGTAGCGCGATGCGGTGCGCGGGTCCTCTGCTGACACTGCTTTCATCGGTTCCTCTAGGGGCTGTTGCCGGTGGGTGACGAGCCCGTTGCCGGGCCGCGGTGGCCGGGGATTCTCTCACAGTTGCCAAGTGTCACTGAGTGCCACGTTTGGTTGCCCCGTCCTGGGGCCGCCCTGGGTGGGTTGTTACCTTTCTGCACCAAAATGTACTTTTTAATAAAAGATACATTATTTCAATGGCAGACCCTTGGGCGAGGATTTTCTCCGTCGGTTGTCGCGCGATCTCTGTCAGTAACCCACTCTGGCTCGCTATTACAGGCGAATCTGGGGGATTTTCCGAAAGCACGCGGTGCTCCCTGCGTTTTGAGCTGGCACGGAATCTGCTCTGTATAAAATGTACATTTTAATATTTAGTACATTTTTAGATTTTTGCGGAGTGAGCCATGCCCCCTGATTCGCTGAACGACGCCACGGCCATGGCGCAAGCCTTTGCCTCGGGCCGCACCGATCCGGTCCAGGTTCTGGAGCAGGCCCTGGCGTTGGCCGAGGCAACGCCCCATGTGTTCATTTCCCTGTGCCCGGCCCGGGCCCGGCGCGAGGCTGAGGCGGCGGCTGCCCGCTGGCGGGCGGGCCAGCCGCTGAGCCTGCTGGATGGCGTGCCCCTGGCCTGGAAGGACCTGTTCGACCTGGCCGGCAGTATCACCACCGCCGCCGCCCAGGTGCGTCGCGAGGCGCCGCCGGCCAAGGTGGATGCGCCCAGCGTGCGGCAGCTGTGCCGGGCCGGGCTGGTCAGCCTGGGCAAGACCAACCTCAGTGAGTTCGCCTATTCCGGGCTCGGCCTGAACCCGCACTTCGGCACTCCGATCAACCCCCACAGTGATGCCCAGCCACGGATTCCCGGTGGTTCCTCGGCAGGTTCCGCGGTGGCGGTGGCGGCCGGTATCGTGCCGATCTCCATGGGCACCGACACTGCCGGTTCGATCCGCGTTCCCGCAGCCTTCAATGGCCTGGTGGGCTACCGCGCCACCTCCCTGCGCTATGACCGCGAGGGGGTGTTTCCCCTGGCCGAAAGCCTCGACAGCCTCGGGCCGCTGACCCGCAGCGTGCGCGATGCCTGGCTGATCGACGGGCTGTTGCGCGGTGGCGACCCCCGGCAATTGCCGCCGCCCCGCAGCCTGGCGGGGCAACGCTTCTGGGTCGATTCGCAAGTGCTTGACGACAGCCGTACCCAGGCCGCCGTGCGGGCCAATCTGCTGGTGGTCATCGAAAGCCTGCAACAGGCCGGGGCGCTGGTGGAGCAACGGCCGCTGCACAGCCTGCAAGCCACCCTGCAACTGATCCAGGAACAAGGCTGGCTCGGCGCCGCCGAAGCCTTCGCCCTGCACCAGCCGTTGCTCGACAGCGAGTACGCCGAACAGCTCGATCCGCGGGTGCGACGGCGCCTGGAAAGCGCCCGGCAGATGCCCGCCAGCCAGTTGCTGCGGCTGTACCAGGCGCGGCGCCAGTTGCAGCAACAGGTGCAGGACGAACTGGACGGCGCGGTGCTGATTACCCCCACCGTGGCCCATGTGGCGCCGCCCCTGGCGCCCCTGGAGCAGGACGAAGAGCTCTTTGCCCGGACCAACCTGGCGACCCTGCGCCTGACCATGCCCGGCAGTTTTCTCGACATGCCCGGCGTGGCCCTGCCTAGCGGCCGCGATGCCCAGGGCTTGCCCACCGGGCTGTTGCTGAGCCTGCCCCAGGGCCATGACCGGCAACTGCTGGATGCGGCCCTGGCGCTGGAGGCGGCGTTGCCGCGCTAGCTCCGACGATTTTTTTCAACCACAAGCAATCACTGGAGGCCGCTCATGGCTAAAGAAATTCTCTGTGCATTTGGTGTCGATGTGGACGCGGTGGCCGGCTGGCTCGGTTCCTACGGCGGCGAGGACTCGCCGGACGACATCTCCCGCGGCCTGTTCGCCGGCGAGGTCGGCGCGCCGCGCCTGCTCAAGCTGTTCGAGCGTTATGGCCTGCGCACCACCTGGTTCATTCCCGGCCACTCCATGGAGACCTTTCCCGAGCAGATGAAGGCGGTTGCCGAGGCCGGCCACGAGATCGGCGTGCACGGCTACAGCCACGAAAACCCCATCGCCATGACCCCGGAACAGGAAGAGATCGTCCTCGACAAATCCATCGAGCTGATCACCCGGGTCACCGGCAAGCGCCCCACCGGCTACGTTGCGCCCTGGTGGGAATTCAGCAAGGTGACCAATGAGCTGCTGCTGAAAAAGGGCATCAAGTACGACCACAGCCTGATGCACAACGACTTCCATCCCTACTACGTGCGGGTCGGCGACAGCTGGACCAAGATCGACTACAGCCAGCACCCCGACACCTGGATGAAACCTTTGGTGCGGGGCCAGGAAACCGACCTGGTGGAGATCCCGGCCAACTGGTACCTGGACGACCTGCCGCCGATGATGTTCATCAAGAAGGCGCCCAACAGCCACGGTTTCGTCAACCCGCGGCACCTGGAGGAAATGTGGCGCGACCAGTTCGACTGGGTCTACCGCGAGCATGAGCACGCGGTGTTCACCATGACCATCCACCCCGACGTCTCCGGCCGCCCGCAAGTGCTGTTGATGCTCGAACGCCTGATCGAACACATCCAGAGCCATGCCGGCGTGCGCTTCGTCACCTTCGACGAGATCGCCGACGACTTTATCCGCCGCCACCCGCGCAACCGCTGACCCCGGCCACTTCATCGAGGCGTGACTGATGTCTATCTATAACAAGCTCGACCTGACTGGCTGGAAACCCCAGCAGTTGACCCCGGCCCAAGTGCGCTTCGCCACCTGGATCGCCTTCTTCGCCTGGGTGTTTGCGGTGTACGACTTCATTCTGTTTGGCACCCTGCTGCCGGAGATCGGCCGGCACTTCGGCTGGGGCGAGGTCGAGCAGGCCGAGATCGCCACCTGGGTGGCGGTGGGCACCGCGGTGGTGGCCCTGGCCATCGGGCCGCTGGTGGACAAGCTGGGCCGGCGCATGGGCATCATTTTCACCGTCAGCGGCTCGGCCATCTGCTCGGCGCTGACCGCCATCGGCGGCGCCTGGGGCAAGTCGCCGCTGATCCTGATCCGCTCCCTGGGCGGCCTGGGCTATGCCGAGGAAACGGTGAACGCCACCTACCTCAGCGAGTTGTACGCGGCATCCGACGACCCGCAACTGGCCAAGCGCCGGGGCTTCATCTACAGCCTGGTGCAGGGTGGCTGGCCGGTGGGGGCGCTGATCGCCGCCGGGTTGACCGCGGTGCTGCTGCCGATCATCGGCTGGCAAGGCTGCTTCATCTTCGCCGCGATCCCGGCCATCGTCATTGCGGTGATGGCGCGCAAGCTCAAGGAGAGCCCGCAGTTCCAGATCCACCAGCGCATCAGCCAGCTGCGCAAAAGTGGTTCGGTGAGCGAGGCCCAGGCGGTGGCGCTGACCTATGGCGTGGACTATGACGAGCACAGCAAGGCCGGCCTGGCTGCGGCCTTTCGTGGCCCGGCGCGGCGCGCGACCCTGGTGATCGGCGCGGCGATCCTGCTCAACTGGGCGGCGATCCAGGTGTTCAGCGTGCTCGGCACGTCGGTGATCGTCAGCGTGCACCACATCTCCTTCGAGAACTCGCTGATCATCCTGGTGCTCTCCAACCTGGTGGGCTACTGCGGCTACCTGAGCCACGGCTGGATGGGCGACAAGATCGGCCGGCGCAATGTCATCGGCCTGGGCTGGATGCTCGGCGGCCTGTCGTTCGCCGGCATGCTCTACGGCCCGAGCAACATGCCGATGGTGGTGGGTCTCTACAGCCTGGGCCTGTTCTTCCTGATCGGCCCGTACTCGGCGGCGCTGTTCTTCATCAGCGAAAGCTTCCCTACCAGCATCCGCGCCACCGGCGGCGCGATCATCCACGCCATGGGGCCGATCGGCGCGGTGGTGGCGGGTTTCGGCGCCACCCAGGTGCTGTCCGCCGGTGGCGACTGGCAGACCTCGGCGCTGTATTTCGGCGCGCTGCCTTGTTTCCTCTCCGGTGCGCTGATGTTCGCCGCGCGCCATGTGCGTCCTGAATCCGTTCAATAAGGAAAGTTATCCATGACTCAAAAAGTCGCCGTGATCACCGGTGCCGCCAGCGGCATCGGCCAGGCCCTGGCCGTGGCCTATGCACGGGCCGGTGTGGCGGTGGTGGGCGGGTATTTCCCTGCCGACCCCCATGACCCGCAAGCCACCCGCGACCTCGTGGCCGAGGCGGGCGGGCACTGCCTGATGCTGCCCCTGGACGTGACCGACAGCGCCTCGGTGGACGCCCTGGCCGAGCAGGCCGTGGCGCACTTTGGCCGCCTCGATTACGCCGTGGCCAATGCCGGCCTGCTGCGCCGCGCACCCTTGCTGGACATGACCGACGCGGCCTGGAACGCCATGCTCGATGTGGACCTGACCGGGGTCATGCGCACCTTCCGCGCGGCGGTCAAACACATGGGTGAGGGCGGTGCCCTGGTGGCGATTTCCTCGATTGCCGGTGGCGTCTACGGCTGGCAGGAACACGCTCACTATGCAGCGGCCAAGGCCGGGGTGCCGGGGTTGTGCCGCTCGCTGGCGGTGGAATTGGCGGCCAGGGGCATTCGCTGCAACGCGGTGATCCCAGGGTTGATCGAGACCCCGCAGTCGCTGGACAGCCAGAACTCCCTGGGCCCGGAAGGCCTGGCCAAGGCGGCCCGGGCCATCCCCCTGGGCCGGGTCGGGCGGGCCGATGAAGTGGCGTCCCTGGTGCGCTTTCTCACCAGCGAGGAGTCCAGCTACCTCACCGGGCAGAGCATCGTCATCGATGGCGGCCTGACGGTGCGCTGGCCGGATTGAACCCCTTCGCCAGCCAGCCGGCTCGTGCAGGCGGCTCACCGCCTCCGTAGGAGCTGGCTGGCCAGCGAACCGCACACCTTTGAAGGAGAAAGTCCCATGCAACACCTGCACAACCGCCGCGCCGTGATCACCGGCGCCGGCAGCGGTATCGGCGCCGCTATCGCCCGGGCCTACGCGGTGGCGGGAGCACGCCTGCTGCTGGCTGACCGCGACCCCGCGCGCCTGGCCGAGAGCGCCCAAGCCTGCCGCGAGCTGGGCGCTGAAGTCGTCGAATGCGTGGCCGATGTCGGCAGCGTCGAAGGGGCCCAGGCCGGAGTCGATGCCTGTGTCGAGCATTTCGGCGGTATCGATATCCTGGTGAACAACGCCGGCATGCTGACCCAGGCGCGCTGCGTCGATCTGTCCATCGAGATGTGGAACGACATGCTGCGGGTCGATCTCACCAGCGTCTTCGTCGCCAGCCAGCGGGCCTTGCCCCATATGCTGGCGCAGCGTTGGGGGCGGATCATCAATGTCGCCTCGCAGCTGGGAATCAAGGGCGGCGCCGAGCTGACCCACTACGCCGCGGCCAAGGCCGGGGTCATCGGCTTCACCAAGTCCCTGGCCCTGGAAGTGGCCATGGACAATGTGCTGGTCAACGCCATCGCCCCGGGGCCGATCGAGACGCCGCTGGTGTCTGGCATCAGCAGCGCCTGGAAAACCGCCAAGGCCGCCGAGCTGCCCCTGGGGCGCTTCGGCCTGGCCGATGAAGTGGCGCCCACCGCGGTGCTGCTGGCCAGCGAGCCGGGGGGCAACCTGTTCGTCGGCCAGACCCTGGGCCCGAACTCCGGGGATGTCATGCCATGAAGGAGGGCTGAGCATGTGCGGGTTATGCGGGCTGCTGGGCGAAGACGTGCACTGGAGCGACCCGCTGGGGGATGAACTGCCCCGGCGTCGCGAACGCTTGCGCAGAATCGCCGCGATCAACCGGGTACTGGTGCCGTTGCGGCTCAAGGTCGAAGACTTCCAGGGCTCGGCCTATCTGCTGCTGGGGGCGACCGGCCGCCAGGAACTGGCCAGCGGCCTGGAGCAGTTGTGGAGCCTGGCCGAATCCATGCTCGGCCGGCCCCTCGATCCTCTGGACCCTGTGATCCTCAAGCACCTGGAGCAACAGCCATGAGCCTGCCCCTGAACGTCATCACCGGGTTTCTCGGCAGTGGCAAGACCACCTTGCTCAACCGCCTGTTGCAGGACCAGAGCCTGGGGGACACGGCGCTGCTGATCAACGAGTTCGGTGATATCGGCATCGATCATTTGCTGGTGCAGGAGGTGGCGCCGGACACGGTGCTGCTGCCCAGCGGCTGTGTCTGCTGTTCGGTTCGCGGCGAACTGAAAGAGGCGCTGTTGGCGCTCCTGGCGCGGCGTAGCCGGGGCGAGGTTCCGGCCTTTCGCCGGGTGCTGCTGGAAACCACCGGGCTGGCCGACCCGGCGCCGATCCTGGCCACGGTGAACAACGATCCGCAATTGCGCGGGCGGGTGCACATCGGCCTGCTGGTGACCCTGGTGGACGCCAGCCACGCGGCGTTGCAGGAGCGCCTGCACCCGGAGTGGCTGGCCCAGGTGGCGGCCGCGGATCGCTTGCTGCTGAGCAAGACCGATTGTGTCGACGAAGCAACCCAGGCGGCATTGCGCGAGCATTTGCAGCGGCTCAATCCCGGGGCGCCCCTGTTGCTGACCCAGGCGATCCAGAGTGGCGATCAGCTGTTGCTGGGGGAGGGGCTGCGCGGTGCGACGGCAGAGCGGGAAGTGGCGCGCTGGCAGTTGCAGGGGCCACTCAAAGCGGCTGCGCCACAGCATGGCGCGGCGCAAGTGTGCAGCCTGGAGTTCGAGCAAACCCTGGATTGGGTGGGCTTCGGGGTCTGGTTGTCGATGCTGCTAAGATGCCACGGCGAACGAATTCTGCGGGTGAAAGGATTGCTCAACATCAACGCCAACCAGGCCCCCATCGTCATCCATGGCGTGCAGCATTGCCTGCACGCCCCCGTGCATCTGCCCCGTTGGCCCAGTGCCGACCATCGCTCGCGGCTGGTGTTTATCCTGCGCGGGCTGGAGCCCGAACAACTGCGCCGCTCCTTCGAGGTGTTCGCCCGCAGTTTCGCCCCGGCCGCCGGGGAGGGTGCCTGATGGCGGCGACGCAACCGGTCACCCTGCGGGTGCTGGGCACCTCGGTGACCCTGCTCGAATCCCTGCGGGTGCGTGCCGAGCAGGACCTGGGCATCCGCCTGGTGTATCAGGTACACGATGTGGAGCAGGCCCAGCGCATCGCGGTGATGCAGCCGGACAGCTACGACCTCTATGACCAGTGGTTTCACAACGTCGATTTTGTCTGGCCGGCCCAGGCGATCCAGCCCATCGATACCCGGCGCATTGCCCTGTGGCACGAGATCAACGACCTGCCCAAGCGCGGGCGCCTGTCGCCGGACGATCGCCTGGGCAGTGGCAGCGTGCCCAGCGAACGGCTCTATGTGCAGCACGACGGTAGCCTGGGCAGCACGGCCAGCGAGCGCATCAGCATGCTGCCGCTGACCCACAACGCCGACAGTTTCGCCTACCGCCCGGAGCGCCTGCCGGCGGGTTTTTCCAGCGCCAACGAAAGCTGGGGCTGGCTGCTGGAGCCGGCCTGGAGCGGGCGCATTGCCTTGCAGAGCGATGCGGCGATAGGTGCCCTGGACGCCGCCCTGGCGGTGCAGGGCTGTGGCCTGGAAGCCTTCAAGGACATCGGCAACCTGAGCATCGAAGAGATCGACCGACTGGCAGGGATCCTGGTGCGCAAGCAGCGTGAAGGGCATTTCGCGGCGTTCTGGTCGGACGATGAAGAGGCCGCGCAATTGATGCTCAGCCCGCGCATCGATATCCAGAGCCTGTGGTCGCCGACGCTGATGCGCCTGCACCGGGCGGGGGTCAAATACCGCCTGGCAGTGCCGAAGGAAGGCTACCGCGCCTGGTTCGGCGGGCTGTCGTTGTCGCGCCACGCCAAGGGCGCGGTGCTGGATGCAGCCTATGCCTACCTCAACTGGTGGCTGTCGGGCTGGCCCGGTGCGGTGATGGCACGCCAGGGCTACTACATCGGCAACCCGGCGCGTACCCGCGATCACCTGAGCAGCGCCGAGTGGGATTACTGGTACGCCGGCAAACCGGCCCGGGAAGAGTTGCCGGGCAGCGACGGCGAACCGCTGATCGATATCGGCGAGACCCGCGATGGCGGTTCCTACCAGCAGCGCATGGGGCATATCGCCGTGTGGAACTCGGTGATGGACGAGCACAACTACCTGGTGCGGCGCTGGGGGGATTTCCTGCGGGCGGGGCGGGTCGCGGGCCGGGGCAAAGGCTGAAGGTCAAAGCCCCAGGCGCGCCAGCTGGCGCAGGTCGGCGATCACCGCGGGGTTGCCGCCTTCGAGCACATCCAGGCGCATCTGCGCGATCAGCGCTTTCAGCAGCTCGGTCTGGGTCATCCGGGTGGCTTGCAGCAGGCGCGCAAGATCCTCGGCCACATAGTGGTTGACCTTCAGCGACAGGCGTTTCATGGCATGCACGGCAGGCAACTGGCGGGCCTCGGCCTGCTCGGCCAGGTACGCGGCGAAGCCGCTGTGCACTTGCTCCAGGGAAGACGCCGCGGGGGCGCTGAAGTAGTAGCCGAGGAACAGTTTGCGCATCTGCACTCCGGCATCCGGGGCCACGCAGTGCATCGCCGCATCCAGTACATCGAGGTAGACCGCCGGCAGCCGCGCCTCGATGGAGGTCAATGACTGCTTGCGTGCTTCCTTGATCGCCGGAGTGGACTGGGGCGGGATGGCCACCACCGTGGCGCAGAGGTCGCAAACCCCCACCAGGATGTCCCGGGCCAGGCCATGGCCGTCGCTGAAAGGGACGTCGCGCCGCAGGTAGGTGATGCCGACGACCTGTTGGCAATGCTCGCAGAGCGCCTTGCCCCGGTCGCCTTGCAGAAAGAGTTTCATGGGATGCCCTCATCGGTGAACGCTGATGAACCACGCATCTGGCTCGATAAAGTAGAACTTGATGTACCAGCCGGCCTTTTTCAGCACGTGGACCGCGATGCCCGGGACGCTGTGGTGGGCGCTGCAACTGTGGTCCTGGCCCTTGCAGGCATTGATGACCTCGATCAGTTGACTGGTCGAGATCTCGCCGGTGGCCAGCAGGTTCTTGACCTCGATCGAGCCGCGCGCGGCATGCAGATAGTGGCCGCTTTGTAAGGCATTGATCAGGTCCCGCCTGACCTTCCTGAAGCCTCTGTCCATGACGTCTTCTCGTTTGTACGACAAGTGTCGTACGGAATCAATGGGAAGTTGACTGAAAGCGCCCAAAGGCATTTCAGCGGTTTTCAGAGGGGAGTCGATCTTAGCCCGGCAGGTGCGGGCGGCAGGGCTTGGCTAACGGTTTGCAATACATCCGTGATGGCCAACGGCTGGCCTGTTGCGGTGCGTCCGATGCACCGCAGCCAGTTGCCGTCAGAAGAAGCGGGTCACGCTGATCTTGGCGTTGCGCCCCAGGCTGGATGCGTTATCGCCGCTCAGTGGTGGGCGATAGTCACGGTTGAACATGTTGTCCAGGGTGAAGTTGACTTCGGTGCCCTTGAGGTAAGGCTGCTGGGGTTTCCAGTTGGCGAACAGGCCGTGCACGTTGTAGCGGTCGTTCTTGTACTGGTCCCAGTAGGCGTCGCCCAGGGCGCTGGCCGGGCCGCCGGCATAGATGTCGCTGGGTACCCGGTCAGTCTGGCGCACCCACTGGCCCTGCCAGCCCACTTGCGCATCCCACTGTGGAATCTTCACCCCCAGGCTGGCCACCCACTTGCGTGGCGGAATGTCCCGGGCCCAGACGTTCGGCCCCCAGGGGTTGGTGTAGGCGCCTTCATGCTTACCGGTAATCCACGAGTAGGACAGCGAGCCGAACAGGTAGGTCGAGTCGTAGAAGCTTTCCACCTCGAAGCCCTTGATGGTCAGGTCGCCGATATTGCGGTAGACGCCTATGGTCGGCTGGTTGCACACCTGGCCGATGCTCTTGCCGCTGCTGAGTTGCTCGGGGCAGCCGATCCCGAGGTTCTTCATGATTTCGTCTTTGATGGTGTTGTGGAACAGCGTGGTACGCACCTGTACGCGGTCGGCCTGGGTGAACACGTCGGAGAAGCTGGTGATGTTACCGGCGCGCAACGCGGTGATGCGTTCCGGGTCGAGATTGCGGCTGGTGGCGGAGCGGGTGGAGGCGGCCGACTGGACCTCGTACTGCTCGTCGATCACCGGCGCGCGCCAGGTCTTGCTGTAGTCGGCGAACAGGGCGAATTGCGGGGTCACTGTCCAGAACGCCGACAGCCGAGGCGACCAGCCGGTGTAGGTCTTGTCGCCGTAATCGTGGCCCGCCACCGGGTCGGGGCTGTTGTAGAACGGTGCGTCGTTCTTCTCGCCGCGGTTGCGCACATGGTCGTAGCGCAGGGACGGGGTCAGGGTGAAGTCCCCCAGGGTGATGGCGTCCTGGATGTAGAAGGCATTGTTGTCGACCTTGCCGTGGGGCATGAAGCCAGGCTGGTAGTGGCCGTAGTTGTACTTGGGTACTTCATAGGTCTTGCCCGGCATCCACATGTCCACTTCGCGAGTGTGCTTGCGGATCTGGATGCCATTGGTCAGCGCGTGTTCCAGCGGGCCGGTGCTGAAGCGGCTGGTGTTTTTCAGGGCCAGGATCTTGTCGTCATAGCCCACGGTGATCTTGCGGCCACCGGAGGCCGGCTGGAAGAAGGCGTTCGGCCCGCGTTCGTCGGTCTGGTCGGTGGTGGAATCGGAGTACTTGGCCTCGAAGTCGATCCATGGATTGTCCACGGGGGTGTACTGGTACTTGGCGATCCAGGTGGTGTCGATGGTATTGCGCTGGGCCAGGAAGCGGCGGGTGGCGCCGTCATAACCGTACTTGTTGATGTCGCTCTGGCTCGGTGGCGTCGGGTAGCTCTTGGCCGAGAAGGGCGCCCAGATGTCGCTGTTGGAGCGCATGTAGCTGAAGCCCAGGCGATGTTCGTCGGTCAGTTGCATGTTCAGCTTGAACAGCTCGCCTTCCATGTCCTGGGCGGTATTGGGCAGGCGCTTGGGGTTGATCGGGTAGGCGTTGCGCGGGTCGGGCTGGGCGCTGGCGATCTTCATGTCGTCGCCGTCGCGCTTGGTCCAGTAGGCCAGGGCATCGAAGCGGTGATCATCGGTACGGCCGTACACCGCGCCGGTGTAGGCCTGTTCATGGCTGTTGCTGCTGTAGCCGTACTTGACCATGGCGCCGGCGTTGCGACCTTCCTGCAGCAGGTCCGGGGCGTCCTTGGTCTCCATGTGCACGGTGCCGCCGAAACCACCGTTGCCGGTCTCGGGGGAGTGCGGGCCTTTTTCCACTTCGATGCGCTTGATCAGCTCCGGCTCGATGAACACCGAACCCTGCTGGTAGCGTTCGAAGCCGCTCTTGGTGGCGCCATCAACGCTCATCGGTACGTCTTCGGCATCCCCCAGGCCCCAGATGTTGATGGTCTGGCCGCCGGGTTTGAGCGAGCCGCCCAGGCTCACGCCGGGCAGGGTGTCGATCAGGCTGACCACGTTGGTGGCCTGGTGGCGATCGATTTCCGCCTGGTTCAGGGTCGAGCGGCCGACACTCGAGGAATCCACTTCGGTGCCGTTGCCGATCACGCTCATGGCCCCCAGTTGCAGGGCCGAACCACTGCTCAGGTTGGTGTCGGCGGGGCGCACGATGTAGGTGTTGTCGACCTTCACCAGGTTGAACCGACCGTCCTGCAGCAAGGTGCGAATCGCCTCTTCCGGGCTGTAGTCACCCTGCAGGGCCGGCGCCTTGGCGTTGCGCAGCAGTTGCTCATCGAACAGCAGCTGGATCTTCGCCTGCTGGGCGATCTGGCTCAGGGACGCGGCCAGAGGCTGCGCCGGCAACTGGAAATGCAGCGGCCCGGCGTAGGCCTGCAGGCTGAATGCCAGGCAGGCGGCGAGCAGGGTAGGGCGGGTACGGACTAACGGAACAGGCAAGAGCGCGCGAAACATGACTTCCCCCAGAGCGGCTTAAAGGCCAAAAAAGCGCTGCGTACAGATCGCAGACGGGAGGAAGACGCGGCAGTGAAAAAAAACCTCATATGCGAATGCAAAATATTCTCATATGAGTGGATCAACGAGCCTCGAGCCTCAGCTGGCCGTCGGCCAGGGGTACGGCTTTTACCGGAATCAGCACGGGCAGTGCCTTGATCAGGGCGTCGGGGTCGTTGACATCGAGGTTGCCCGAGACCTTGTAGGCCCCCAGCGAACCCTCGGCCAGTTGCACCGGCTGGCGCCGATACAGGTTCAACTCATCCACCAGGCTGGCCAGGTCGCGGTTGCGAAAGGCCAGGTGCCCGCTGCGCCAGTCCGCGACCTCATCGCTGTCCAGGGTCTGCTGGCGCAGGGTGCCTTTGTGCAGGTCATAGGTGGCTTGCTGGCGGGCGCCGAGCAGGGTCAACTCCCCGGGCTTGCCGTCCGGGCTGAAGGCCACCTGGCCGTGGGCGACGCTGACCACCAGTTGGCGCTGGCCACGACGCACGTCGAAGGCGGTGCCCACCACCCGCACTTTGGCCGCGCCGCTGTGCACCCACAGCGGGCGCTCCTTGTCGGCGGCCACTTCCAGGTACAGCTGGCCCTGTTGCAGGTAGATATCACGCTGCTGGGCGCTGAAATCCACTTTCACCTGGGTGTTGGCGTTGACGTACAGGGTGCTGCCATCGGGCAGCTTGAAGGCGCGGGCGCCCTTTTCCTGGGCCGCCACCTGCTGGATGTAGGGCCCCTGGGGCGTGCCCAGGTTGACTGCCAGCACCGCACAGAGCACCGCCGCGGCCGCCGCCAGGGCCGGGCGCCAGGGGGCGGGCTTGCGCCGGGGCAGGGGAATGGGCCGGCTCAGTTGCTGCAATTGCGCAAGATCGACCCACAGTTCTTCGAACTCGGCATAGGCCCGGGCGTGGGCCGGCTCGCTGACCCAGGCATCGAAGGCCTTGCGCGTGGCGCGGTCCGGGTCGTTGCGGTTGCGGGCGAACCAGCTGGCGGCCTCGGCGTCGATCTGCTCGCTGTCGAGGTCGTTGTGGGTGCCGGAAAAGCGGGTCATTCAGGCTGCTCCTTGCCGTTTTCTCGTTGTAGGTGCTGCTTGCAGTGCAGCAGGGCAAAGGCGATGTGTTTTTCCACCATGCTCACGGAAATGCCCATGCGCTCGGCGATCTGCGTCTGGCTCAGCCCTTCGAAGCGGTGCAGCATAAGGGCTTCGCGGCGGCGCGGCGAGAGTTGGGCGAGGACTTCTTTCAACTGTTCCAGGCGTTGCAGGCGCTGGGCCGCGGGCAGGGGCTCGTGCTGCTCGTCGGCCAGGGGTTCGTTGTCCAGGCTTTGCTCGTGGTGCCCGTCCTGATGAGCCCGGGAGCGTACCTGCTGGCGCCGCCAATGATCACGCAGCAGGTTGCGTGCCATCTGGAACAGGAAGGCCCGGGGCTGTTCGACCTGGGCCCGGTCACGGTAGTCGAGCCATTGGGTGAACACGTCCTGGGTCATGTCCGCCGCGTCGCTGGCGTTGTCCGTGCGTTTACGCAGGAAATGCAGGATGTCCGCATAGAACCCGCGAACAGAGTCCGCCGACGCAGAGTCGGGCTTGGAGCGAGACATGGATATCCTTCTTGACGACGCGGTGAGCACAAGGTCGCGAATGATATCGAGAATTATTGCTATTTGCCATCCGGGCAGATTGATGATCGACCAGCACCGCCTACGCGCCCGAAATACCCCTCCTCGCAGGAGCGGGCTTGCCCGCGAGGGTGCCCTTGCGAGCGATGCCAGGCCTGCGGCCTCTTCGCCGGCAAGCCGGCTCCTACAGTGCAGAGGCGGGGTCTGTAGGAGCTGGCTTGCCAGCGAAGCGGTTCAGATGACGAAGAAGCCGTGGGTGCCATCCCGGCCCAACTGCGCCACCAGGCCGAATTCCCAGTCCAGGTAGCCCTGCATGGCTTCTTTCGGGTTGTCGGTGCCTTCATAGGGGCGCCGGTAGCGGTCGATCCGGGGTGAAGCCAGTTGCTGGCGGCTTTCTTCCACGGGCAGGCCGGCTTCGATCCAGGCCGCGGTGCCACCGCTGAGGAGGAACACCGGACGCTGGGTCAGGGCCTGCAGCTGCGGCACCACGAAGCGCGCCAGCAGGCTGCTGCCGCAGGTCAGGACATAGCGCTCCGCCTGTGGCAACTGGGCCAGGGCTTCCTGCAACTGGCTGGGCAATGCCCACCAGGCGCCGGGGATGTGGCGCTGCACGTAGTTGGCGCTGGCGGTGAAGTCCAGTACCAGGGTGCCGGGCTCCTGGAGCCAGGTGGCGAGGGTGCGGGGGCTGATTTCTTCGGCCGGCGAGGTGTCCGGCAGTGGCGCCTGCCAGGGGCCGCGCACGCTGAAGTCGCTGTCGCGCAGGCCGTCCAGCACCGCCACCTGCCAGCCCATCTGGGCCAGCCAGGAAGCGCTCATGTTGGCGCGCACGCCGTCGTCGTCCACCAGGACCAGGCGCGCACCGCGCACGCTGGCGAAGTGGTCGGTTTCCTGCACCAGTTGCCCACCGGGGGTGGAGCGGGCGCCGGGCAGGTGGCCAGCGGCGAATTCCTCCGGGGTGCGCACATCGAACAGGTAGCTGGTGCGCTTGGGGTCGGCCTGCCAGCGCCGCCACTGGGCCAGGTCGATGCGTGCCACGTCGGCGCGGTCGGCCACGGCCCGAGCGGCATCCTGGGCTGGGGCCCGCTGGGCCTCGTTGATGACCTTGAAGCGCCGGCTCTGACCGTGTTCGAGCTTCTGCCCGGCCAGGGTCCAGCCGATGGTGCCATTGCGCAGTGCCGCCACCGGGTTGGGGATGCCGGCATTCACCAGGGACTGGGTGCCGATGATGCTGCGGGTGCGCCCGGCGCAATTGACCACCACCCGGGTGCGGGGATCGGGGGCCAGCTCACGCACCCGCAGCACCAGTTCGGCCCCGGGCACGCTGGTGCTGCCGGGGATGCTCATGGTCTGGTATTCGTCGAAGCGCCGGGCATCGAGCACCACCAGGTCGGCCTGCTGGTCGAGCAGTGCCTGGAGCTCCTCGGCGGCCAGGGACGGAGTGTGGCGCTCGGCTTCCACCAGTTCGCCAAAGGCCTTGCTCGGCACGTTGACGTCCTTGAACAGCTCGCCGCCGGCGCTGCGCCAACCCTCCAGGCCGCCTGCCAGCAGGGCGACATCGCTGTAGCCCAGTTGCCGCAGGCGCGTGGCGGCGCGCTGGGCCAGCCCTTCGCCCTGGTCGTAGAGGGTGATCGGGGTGTCGCGGCGGGGGATGCGCGCATACACCTCCAGCTCCAGTTTCGACAGCGCGATGTTGGCCGCGAACAGCGGGTGGGCCTCGGCGAAGGGCGCTTCTTCACGCACATCGATCAGTGCCAGCTCCTGGCGGTCGAGCAGGGCCTGGCGGATCTGTGCCGGGCTGCGGGTCGGGAAATCGGTCATTGCAGGGGCTCCTTCGACAAGTCCCAGAGGTTAGGCAGCAAATGGTTGGAGTAGCCGGAGACAAAGGGTTTTTCCTGGCCGTCCAGGTCGTACACGGCGCGCTGCACGGCACCGATATTGGCGCCATACACATGGATGCTGACGGATACCCGATCGGCATGGGCATTGCTCACCTGATGGATGTCGCCAATGCGTGGCGACACCGCTTCCACCTGGCCCGGCACCAGGCGCAGCGGCGCGCCGGCAGGCTGCAGGCGGCCGTCGGCCAGGCGTTGGAACCCCTGGCTGTCCTCGGCGCCGCGCAGCATGCCGATCAGGCCCCAGACCCGGTGGTCGTGGATCGGTGTGCGCTGCCCAGGGCCCCAGACGAAGCTGACGATGGAGAAGCGCTGGCGCGAGTCGGCATGCAGCAGGAACTGCTGGTAGCGCTGCGGATCCGGCTGGGCGAAGGCCGCGGGCAGCCAGTCGTCCTGGCTCACCAGCTGGTGCAGCAGCGCGGCGCCCTGGTCCAGCACCCGGGCTTCATCGGGATGGCTGTCCAGCAGCTCGGCCAGAGCGGCGATAAAGTCCCGCAGGCGGGCGAAGTTGGCTGATTCGATGGCGACTGTCGTGGCGTTGTGGGGCATGGGCTCCCTCCGTGGACACAAGGCAAATGACGCGAACTACACGGGCGAGCTAAAAGGTATTATTCTTATCGAACATTTTTCCAGTCATTTATTATGCGAAAAAAGAATGAAGATAGATGATCTGAATGCGTTCGTGGCGGTAATCCGCTGCCAGACCATCAGCCAGGCGGCCGATGCCCTGCAGTTGACCCAGCCAGCCATTACCCGCCGGGTGCAGAATTTCGAGGAAGCCCTGGGGGTGGAATTGCTGGACCGCAACACCAAGCCGCTCAAGCCCACCAGCATGGGCTTGCGGGTCTATGGCCAGTGCCTGGAAGTGCTGCGCAGCATTGACGCGCTGAATGAACTGGTGGCCAATGACGGCGCCCCCAGTGGTGCCCTGCGCATCGGCGTGCCGCAGACCATCGGCGATGTGGTGCTGCTCGATGCCCTGAGCCAGTTGAAGGCGCTGTATCCGCAGTTGCAGACCTCGGTGGCCACGGGCTGGGGCAGCCACCTGTTGAGCAAGGTCGAGAACGGTGAGCTGGATGTGGTGGCGGCGCTGTTTCCCGCTGGCAAGGTCTTCCCCGAAGGGGTGGTGGGCCGTTCCCTGGGCAGCATGAACCTGGTGGTGGTGGCGGCCAAGGGCGAGGTGCGCAAGCGCTCGTGCAAACTGGCCGACTGTTACCAGCGCGGCTGGGTGCTGAACCCGGACGGCTGCGGCTTTCGTGCCGGCCTGCAACGGGCGCTGAGCGCACAGGGGCTGTCGTTGCAGATCAACCTGGAAACCTTCGGCACCGAGCTGCAACTGGGGTTGATCGCCAATGGCCTGGGCTATGGCCTGGTGCCGCTGCCGCTGCTGGAAAACAGCAGCCATCGGGACAAGCTGGAGATCGTCCCGGTCAGCGACTTCAAGCCGGTGATCGACCTGTGGCTGGTCCACCCGCGGTTCCTCGGCAACCTGCAAGAGCCGGTGAGCATGTTCGGCGAGATGGTCGCCGCCCGCGTCGGCAAGGCTGCGCCGTAGGAGCTGGCTTGCCAGCGAAGGCGCCCTCAAGGCCGGCGCAAACCTCAGGGGGCTGTTCGCCGGAAAGCCGGCTCCTTCGGATTGTTTTTGATTATTGATTTGCATGTCTTGGCAATCATTGAATGCAATTTTTGTATATTAAGTTAGAACCAAAACGAATTTCACGGACGTTTTTTATGTAGTTAGCATGGGGCTCGAACGCGCTGAAATAAGGATGTTGCGATGCCTGCGCCAGCCCCCCTCACCTCGTCCCGTCGCTGGGCCGAGCGCCCCGGATACCAGCTCCTGGGCAACCTGCTGCTGCGCCTGGTCAGCCCGTTGCTGCTTCTGCTGGTGTGGGAACTGGCCTCGCGCAGCGGGCTGTTGCCGGCGCGGATCATCGCCGCTCCCAGTACCATCGGCGGCACCCTGTGGCAGATGCTCGGCAGCGGCGAACTGGCCGGGCACCTGTGGGTGTCCCTCAAGCGCGCCCTCAGTGGCCTGACCATCGGCGTCAGCCTGGGCACGCTCCTGGCCCTGGTGGCCGGGTTGTCCCGGCGCGGCGAGCTCGCCATCGATTCCCCCATGCAGATGCTGCGCACCCTGCCGTTCCTGGCCATAGTGCCGCTGTTCATTCTCTGGTTCGGCGTGGGCGAGACGCCGAAGATCGCGCTGATCGCCCTGGGCACTACCTTTCCTATCTACCTCACGCTGTTTTCCGGCATTCGCAGCCTCGATCCCAAGCTGGTGGAGGCCGCGACCCTGCTGGGCCTCAAACGCTGGGAACTGATCGTCCACGTGATCCTGCCCGGGGCCCTGCCGGCGTTCTTCGTCGGCCTGCGCTATGCCTTCGGCATCAGTTGGCTGGGGCTGGTGGTGGTGGAGCAGATCAACGCCAGCGCCGGTATCGGCTACCTGGTCAACGACGCGCGGGACTTCATGCGCACCGACGTGATCGTCATCTGCCTCCTGGTCTACAGCGTGCTCGGCCTGGGCATCGACGGGCTGGTGCGCGGCCTTGAACGTTGCGCCCTGGCCTGGCGCCCGACCTTTATCAGGAACTGACCCATGACTCTGTCATTGCCCCAGCAGGGCCGCCTGCGCGCTGCCGTCGAATGCCGCCGGATCACCCGGCGCTTTGCCGGGCAGGCGGTGCTCGATGGCCTGGATCTGGACATCGCTCCCGGGGAGTTCGTGGCCCTCCTGGGCAGCAGCGGTTCGGGCAAGACCACCTTGCTGCGAACCCTGGCCGGGCTGGAACCCATCGACCAGGGCCAGTTGCAGGTGCCTTCGGCCATGGCCGCAGTGTTCCAGGAGCCACGGTTGATGCCCTGGAAGCGCGTGTGGCGCAACGTTGCCCTTGGCGTGCGTGGGGCCGGGGCCCGGGAGCGGGCCGAGGCAGCGCTGGAGGAGGTCGGGCTGGCCCACCGGCTCAATGCCTGGCCAGGCACCTTGTCCGGCGGCGAGGCCCAGCGAGTGGCGTTGGCCCGGGCCCTGGTACGCGAGCCGCACCTGTTGCTGCTGGATGAGCCCTTCGCCGCTCTGGACGCCCTGACCCGGATCCGCATGCACCAACTGATCATCCGCCTGTGGCGGGTGCACACCCCGGCGGTGCTGCTGGTGACCCACGATGTCGACGAGGCGCTGCTGCTGGCCGATCGGGTGCTGGTGCTGGCCAACGGGCAAATCGCCGAGCAATTGCCAATCCGCCTGCCGCGTCCGCGTCAGGCCTCCACCCCTGGGTTCCAGGCACTGCGCGCGCGGTTGCTGCAACTGCTGGGTGTGGAAACCGAGGCCGAGCCGGCCGTCGACATCTCCCTTCCCTTGAGCAGGACCGCCAGCCGATGAGCCTTTCCAGCGTGCAACCGTCTCCGTCCGTGTCCCGTCCCGTCCCTGATCCAGACTCCAGCGAGTTCGCCGACCTGCTGCAGCAACTGAGTGAAGAATTCGCCGCTACCGCAGCGCACTACGACCGTCACAGCGAATTTCCCCACGCCAACCTGCAACGCCTGCACCAGCATGGCCTGCTGGCCCTGACCGTGCCCCGGGCCCTGGGCGGCAGCGAGGCGACCCTGGCCCAGGCGCGACGAGTGATAGGCGCCGTGGCCCGGGGCGAGCCTTCCACTGCGCTGGTGCTGGTGATGCAGTACCTGCAGCACACGCGCCTGCAACAGAACACGGCCTGGCCGCTGCACCTGCGCCAGCGCGTGGCCCGGGAGGCGGTGCAAGAGGGTGCCCTGATCAACGCCCTGCGGGTCGAGCCGGACCTGGGTACCCCGGCCCGGGGCGGTTTGCCGGCGACCCTGGCACGACGAGTCGAGGGCGGCTGGCTGCTCAGCGGGCGCAAGATCTACTCCACCGGCATTCCCGGGCTGACCTGGCTTGCGGTCTGGGCCCGCAGCGACGAGGCCGAGCCGCAAGTGGGTACCTGGCTGGTCCACCGTGACAGCCCCGGGATCAGCGTCGAGGAAACCTGGGACCACCTGGGCATGCGCGCCACCGGCAGCCACGACGTGATCTTCGATGAGGTGTTCGTGCCCGAGGAACAGGCGGTGGATATCCAGCTGGCTCACGTGCCCCGGCCTTCCGAGCTGGACAGCAAGGGCGTGCTCTGGCTGGCGGTGCTGCTCTCTGCCATCTACGACGGCGTGGCCCGGGCCGCCCGCGACTGGCTGCTGGGCTGGCTGGCCCAGCGTGCCCCGGCCAACCTTGGCGCACCGTTGTCGAGCCTGCCGCGCTTTCAGGAACTGATCGGGCGCATCGACGCCTTGCTGCTCAACAACCGGGTGCTGCTCGATGCCGCCGCCGAAGGGCGGATCGCCCCGGGGGAGGCGACCCAGATCAAATACCTGGTGACCAGCAACGCCATCAGCGCCGTGGAGCTGGGCATCGAAGCCATCGGCAACCCCGGGCTGGCCCGGGGCAACCCCATCGAGCGGCATTACCGCGATGTGCTGTGCAGCCGCATTCATACCCCGCAGAACGACGCGATTCTCGGTGCCGTGGGGCGCGCCGCCTTTGCCTTGCCCAGCCGCGGAGCCCAGGCGTGACGCGCATCGCCAGCCAGCTCGACGAGCACTTCAACCAGCAGTTGCGCCAGTGGCTGCCGGGGGTGGAAGTACTGAGCCTGCCCCGGGGCCTGCCGTGTGGCTTGCCCGCCGATATCGAGGTGCTGCTGGCCGCGCCCCACGCCGATTTTCGCAACGCGCCAGTGCCGCCGGCGGGCTGGCCGTTTGGCCTGCGCTTCGTGCAACTGGTGACTTCGGGCCTGGATTATTTTCCTCGCTGGCTGTTCCAGGACCTGCCGGTGGCCAGTGCCCGAGGCAGCACCGCCGAAAGCATTGCCGAGTTTGCCCTGGCGGCGATCTTCGCCGCCGCCAAGCAACTGCCCCAGGTGTGGATCGAGCGCGCCGAGCACTGGCAGCAACGGCCGCTGGCCTCGGTGGCCGGCAGCACCCTGGGGCTGTTCGGCTTTGGCAGCATCGCCCGGGAGCTGGCGCTCAAGGCCCAGGCCCTGGGCATGCAGGTACTGGCCCTGCGGCGTTCGGCGCAGCCGTTCGAGGTGCCCGGGGTGGAGGCGGTGGCCGACCTGCAGGAGCTGTTTGCCCGCGCCGATCACCTGCTGCTGGCGGTGCCGTTGACCGAGCAGACCCGGGGCATCATTGATGCCGATGTACTGGCAGCGGCCAAGCCAGGGTTGCACCTGATCAATATCGCTCGCGGTGCGCTGATCGATCAGCCGGCGCTGTTGCAGGCCCTGGACACCGGGCGCATCGCCCTGGCCAGCCTGGACGTGGCCGACCCCGAGCCGTTGCCCGAGGGGCATCCTTTCTATCGCCACCCGGGTATTCGCCTGTCGCCCCACACCTCGGCCAATTCGCCCCGGGTCTACCTGAATATCGCGCGCCTGCTGGGACGCAATCTCCAGCGCTGGGGCGATGGTTTACCCCTGGAAAACCCGGTGGAGATCCAGCGTGGCTACTAACGCGCGGTTCCAGCCTTGGCCGGCAGCGCTTCGTGTAGCCGCTGCCGCAGGCAGCGCACGGACCGAAGGGCCGCCGGGGTTCTCAAGACCGCTGAAGGTTCGGCGGGAGATCGCCAAGCAAGGCCTTGCGGGCCTTTTCGCACAGGGTGTTCATGACAATTTCAAGGAGAGCGGATATGACCGCACATTTTCGCCCCGCGGTGTATGACTTGCCCCGCGATGGCCATACGGTTTTTCGCTGGGAGCATCCGCCCCAGCAGGCCACCGTCGAGCTGGAGCGCCTGCAGCGCAAGCAGAGCCTGGCCGCGGCGTTCCGGGTGTTCGCCCGGCTGGGGTTCGACATGGGCGGCGCCGGGCATATCACGGTGCGTGACCCGGGGCGCCCGGACCATTTCTGGGTCAACCCGGTGGGGGTGTATTTCGGCCATGTACGGGTCCGCGACCTGTTGCTGGTCAACCCCGAAGGGGCAGTGATCGAAGGCGAGGGCGCGTTGAACCTGGCGGCGTTCGCCATCCATGCGGCGCTGCATGAAGCCCATCCCGAGGTGGTCGCCGCGGCCCATGCCCATTCGCTGTACGGCAAGGCCTGGTCGAGCCTGGGGCGCTTGCTTGATCCGCTGACCCAGGACGCCTGCGCTTTCTATGAAAGGCACGGGCTGTTCGACAACTTTTCCGGGGTGGTGCTGGAGGCCAGCGAGGGCGTGCGGATCGCCGCCGCACTGGCGGGGCGCAAGGCGCTGATCCTGCAGAACCACGGCCTGCTCACCGTGGGTGAAACCGTCGAGGCGGCGGTGTGGCGCTTCATCGCCATGGACAACGCCGCCCAGACTCAACTGCTGGCCGAAGCTGCCGGCACCCCGCGGCCCATTCCCCATGAGGTGGCGCGCCACACCGCACGCCAGGTCGGCACCGAGTTTGGCGGCTGGTTCAGTTTCCAGCCTTACCGCGAGCGGATCGTGCGCGAAGAACCGGACTTTCTCGATTAAGGACCATTGCCCATGCAGCGTCGTCATTTTCTCCAACTCTCGGCCCTGGCCGGTCTGGCCGCCGCCTTGCCACGCCTGGGCCTGGGAGCCTCCGTGGACCTGTCCGGGGTCACCCTGAACGTCGCCACCTACAAGGGGGCGGCGCCGAGCTTCTTTGCCGAGGCGGGCATCGAGCCGCCGCCCTACAAGGTCAAGTACGCTGAGTTCACCGGCGGCAACCTGAGCTTCGAGGCCCTGGTCAGCGGCACCCTGGACATCTCGCCGATGAGCGAGATCCCGCCGATCTTCGGGATCAAGAACCACGCCCCGGTGAAGCTGATCGCGGTGCTCACCGGCGACGTCAACAACCAGGCCTTCATCGTGCCCAAGGGCTCTGCAGTGCAGTCGGTGGCCGAGCTCAAGGGTAAGCGCATCGGTTATATCCGCTCCACCAGTTCCCATTACTTTCTGCTCAAGGCGCTGAAGGAGCAGGGCCTGGGCTTTGCCGATATCGTGCCCATGGCGCTGACTGCGCAGGACGGTTTCGCCGCGTTCCAGAACGGTGCCCTGGATGCCTGGGTCAGCTTCGGCTACTTCATCCAGCTGGCGGAACTGCGGGCCGGGGCCCGGGTATTGAAGACCGGCCAGGGCTACCTGTCCGGCAACTACGTGATCGCCGCCAACCAGCAGAGCATCGCCGACCCGGCCAAGCACGCGGCGATCACCGACTACATCCTGCGCGAGTACCGCTCCTGGCAGTGGATTGCCAGCCACCCCGAGGAATGGGCGACCAGGAGCGCGCAGATTCTCGGCATGCCCCGGGAAGTGTTCCTTGCCCAGTACCGGGCCCAGAGCGGCCCGCGCCTGCTGCAACCGGTGGACGACGCAGCGGTGAAATCCCAGCAGGACGTGGCCGACCTGTTCTTCGAGGCCGGCGTACTGCCCCAGCAACTGGATGTATCCGGCCTGTGGGACCGCAGCTTCCACTGGACCTGAGCCTGTAGCCGCCGGCTTGCCGGCGAAAGGGCGATGACGCCTTCGCTGGCCAGCCAGCTCCTACGGAACACCCGACACCCCATGTAGGAGCCGGCTTGCCGGCGAAGAGGCCCTCAAACCTTGCACTGGCCAGGATGACGCTTTCGCTGGCCAGCCAGCTCTTGCGATCCGGGGGGAAATTCTTTCATTGGCCAGGAGGCCGCATGTTTACCCGAACCTTGCTGTGCCTGGCGCTGGCCAGCCCCTGGGCCTTGGCCGACAGCCCCGCCCAAGCCCTGCACCAGCGCCTGATCGTGCTCGACAGCCACCTCGATACCCCCATGCAACTGGCCCGCCCCGGTTGGGACATCACCCAGCGCCATCGCTACCAGGACGACCTGTCCCAGGTCGATCTGCCACGGATGAAAGAGGGCGGCCTGGACGGCGGTTTCTGGGCCATTTTCACCCCCCAGGGGCCGCTCACCGCCGAAGGCCGGACCCTGGCCAGCGAACATGGGCTGGCGGTGCTGGCGCGGATCCGCGACCTGCTGGGCGCCCACCCCGATGATTTCGCCCTGGCCCTGACGGCTGGCGATGTACCGGCCATCGTCGCCCGTGGCCAGCGTGTGGTTTTCATCAGCATGGAAAACGCCCAGCCCCTGGCCGCCGATCCGGCACGCTTGCACACCTATTACCGCCAGGGCCTGCGCATGCTCGGCCTGGTGCACTCGGCCAACAACGATTTCGCCGACTCGGCCACCGCCCTGCCGCAGTGGCGCGGCCTGAGCCCGGCGGGCCGGGAGCTGGTGGCCGAGGCCAATCGCCTGGGGATACTGCTGGATGTCTCCCATGCCTCGGACCAGGTGTTCGACCAGGTCCTGGCGCTGTCGAGGGCGCCGATCATTGCCTCCCATTCCAGCAGCCGTGCAATCACCGCCCATCCACGCAACCTGGATGACCGGCGCCTGCGGCAACTGGCGGCCAGGGGCGGTGTGGTGCAGGTCAACAGCTTTCCCAGCGACCTGATCAACCTTGCGCCCAATCCCGAGCGGGACAAGGCCCTGGGGCCGTTGTACCGCGAGTTCCGCCTGGCGGCGAGCATGAGCCCGGAACAGGTGGCGGACCTGGCCGAACGCATTCGCCAGGTCGAAGCCCGCTACCCGCAGCCCAGGGCCAGCCTGGACGATTACCTGCGCCACCTGCTGCACATCCTGGAAGTGGTCGGCCCGGATCATGTGGGCATCGGCGCCGACTGGGACGGCGGTGGCGGGGTACAGGGGCTCGAAGATGTCGCGCAACTGCCACGGATTACCCAGCGCCTGTTGGCGGCGGGCTACAGCGAAGCGGACCTGGCGAAGATCTGGGGCGGCAACTTGTTGCGCGTTCTCGACGCCGCCCAGGCCGTAGGAGCCGGCTTGCCGGCGAAGGGGCGCTGATGCCGGCGCGAGCCGTGGGGCTTCTTCGCTGGCAAGCCGGTTCCTGGCGGGGCGAGTATGGCCAGGCACGGCCAGGCGCAGGGCTATGCGCGGAGCGCAGAATCTTTTGGCTTGAATATGAAACAAAGTAATATTTGCATATGCTTAAAATGTATTTCTCTTATTAAATAAGCGCCCCTAGGATGGCTTCACATAGACCCAAGTGACTGCATAAGTCGCCGATCTATAACCGAACGCACTATCCATCCGCAGCAGGGAGCGCTTGCATGCCACTGACCAGAAGACAATTGATCGCCCGTATTGCCGCTGTCGGCGGGGTCCAGGCGGCGAGCGCGGTCATGGGCCTGTTCGGCGCCAGCGCAACGGCCGAAGCGTTCGAGGAAAACTACGCGGCGCTGCCCACGGCGGCGCTGGGCAAGGGCGCCAGCGTGGTGGTGATCGGCGCCGGGATCGGTGGCCTGGTCAGCGCCTACGAGTTGAGCAAGGCCGGGTTCAAGGTGACCTTGCTGGAAGCCCGGGACCGGGTCGGCGGGCGCAACTGGACGGTGCGTGGTGGCGATCGGGTGGAGTACAGCGACGGCAGCACCCAGGTCGCGCAATTCGGGGAGGGGTTCTACCTCAATGCCGGGGCCGGCCGCCTGCCCAGCCACCATCAGTTGATGCTCGGCTACTGCCGCGAGCTGGGGGTGGAGCTGGAGGTGCTGGTCAATACCAGCCGCAACGCCCTGGTGCGTCCGGACCTTGACCAGCCAGCGTTGCAGATCCGCCAGGCGGTCAATGACAGCCGCGGGCATTTTTCCGAGCTGCTGGCCAAGGCCGTCAATCGCCATGCCCTGGATCAGGAGCTGACACCAGCCGATCGCAGCAACCTGCTGAGTTTCCTGAAAACCTGGGGTGATCTTTCCGACAAGCTGGAGTACCTGGGTTCGGCCCGCTCCGGCTACAAGGTCTGGCCCGGCGCCGGCGACCAGCTGGCGCAGAAGAATGATCCGCTGCCGTTGCAGACCCTGCTCAACCCGGCGCTGACCACGGCGTTGATGATCGACGAATACCCGGAGTTCTCGCCCACCATGTTCCAGCCGGTGGGGGGTATGGACCGCATTCCCCAGGCCTTTGCCCGGCGCCTGAAAGGCCAGTTGCGGCTGCACAGCGAGGTGCGTTCCATCAGCAACCAGGCCGACAGCGCCGAAGTGGTCTACCTGGACCGGCGCACCGGCCGCACCCACAACCTCAAGGCCGACTACGTGATCAGTAGCCTGCCCCTGCCGCTGCTGGCCAAGGTGCAGAACAACTTCAGCGCCCCGGTGCGCCAGGCCATCGGCGCGGTGCAGTTCGGCTACGCCAACAAGGTGGCCTGGCAGTCGCGGCGCTTCTGGGAAAGCCAGTACCAGATATACGGCGGGCTGTCGTTCATCAACCAGGAAGCCTCCGGGCTGTGGTACCCCAGCGGCGGTTTCAACCAGGCCGAAGGGGTGCTGGTGGCGGCCTACAACAACGGCGAAACCGCCCGACGGTTCGGGGAGAAAACCCTGGCCCAGCAGATCGAGATTTCCCGTCAGGCGGTGGAGCTCCTGCACCCCGGGCACAGCCAGGAACTGCGCAATCCGCTGGTGATTGCCTGGAGCAAGATCCCCTACAACTTCGGCCCCTGGATCAGTCATGAAGTGGCTGAGCCGGACTACGGCCTGCTCAACCAGCCCCAGGGCCGGGTCTACCTCACCAGCGACGGCCTGGCCCACAGCGGCGTGGGCATCTGGCAGGAAGCCGCCGCCGGCGCGGCGCGGCGGGTGGTGCGGCAACTTTTCCAACGGGCGCAAGGCTCGTCGCTACAGCAAACGGCCTGAAAAAGCCGAGCACTCACACAACAGCGGTAACCCATGCCGGGTAGCGGACCTCCGAGGCTGGCACACACAACCTTGGGAGCGTCTTTGCATGTCTTTGAAAAACACCGTCGTAGGGCTGGGGCTGTTGTTCGCCGCCAGCAGCAGTTGGGCCGCGGGAATCCAGCGCGTGCCGTCCAGCTACCCCAATTCGCCGATCCTGCAATCGGTGACCCTGCCCGCCAACAGCGAGGTGACCTACCTCTCCGGGCTGCTGCCGGACCCGGTGGACCCCAAGGCGTCCAAGGAGCAGATCCACGCCGAGGGCAACACCGAGGCCCAGGCCCGGGTGGTGCTGCGCAAGGTGGAGACGATCCTCGCCAGCCAGGGCCTGACCCTGGGGGACGTGGTGCAACTGCGCATCTACCTGGTAGGGGACCCGGCCCTGGGCGGCAAGCTGGATTTCGACGGCCTGCAAGTGGCCTTCCGCGAGTTCTTCGGCACCCAGAAGCAGCCGCTCAAGCCCGCCCGGACCACGGTGCAAGTGGCGGGGCTGGTGCTGCCCGGCGCCTTGATCGAAGTCGAAACCGTTGCCGCCCGAGCGCGCTGAGCCGCCTGTCAAAGGATCTGAAGTCATGAGTATTTCCTTGCATAAAATCCTCTTCGGCGCGGCCCCCCTGAGCCTTGGCCTGCTGGGCCTGGCGCTGCCCGCCGAACTGCTGGCGGCCGACGAAACCCTGGGCACGGTGGTGGTCACCGGGGTGCGCGGCAGCCAGCAACGCACGGTGACCGACAGCCCGGCGCCGATCGATGTGATCGACAGCGAGCAGTTGCGCAGCATCGGCCAGAACGGCCTGAAAGAAATGCTCGGGCGCCTGCTGCCGTCGTTCAACGTACCGACCATCAACGGCGGCGGCACGGCGTTCCTGGTGCGCGGGGTGAGCATGCGCGGCCTGGGCGGCGACCAGGTGCTGGTGCTGATCAATGGCAAGCGCCGGCACAACTCGGCGCTGATCAACAACGGCGCACGGGTCGGCAACGCCTCGGTGCCGGTGGACCTGGACCTGATTCCCACCGCCGCCATCGAGCGCATCGAAGTGCTGCGCGACGGCGCGGCGGCGCAGTACGGCTCCGACGCCATCGCCGGGGTAATCAACATCATCCTCAAGCGCAATGCCGAAGGCCTGACCTCCGACACCACCCTGGGCCAGTACTACGACGGCGACGGCACCACCGGCCACGAAGCCTTCAACTGGGGCAACAAACTGGGAGAGAACGGCGGCTTCATCAACCTGTCCTGGGACGCCAAGCTGCAGGAACCCTACGAGCGCTCCAGTGCCGCCAGCGGCCAGCTGTACTTCAAGCAGGCCGACGGCTCGCCGGACCCCCGGGAAAGCAATCGCCAGGGCTGGGGCACCGAGTACGGCCTGGGCCGCGATCGCACCACCAGCCTGGCCTACAACGCCGAGCTGCCTCTGGAGGACGACCTCAAGCTGTACTCGTTCTCGACCCTGAGCTACCGCAACAGCAACAAGGACCTGGGGCACCGCAAGCCCACCGACATCACCAGCCTGGCGGGCATTCCCAATGCGCCTTACCCCAACGGCGGCCAGGCGCGGCGGGAAATCCACGAGACCGATTTCCAGGTCGCCGGTGGTGCCAAGGGCCTGCTCGGTGGCTGGGACTGGGACCTGTCGAGCACCTACGGCAAGGATCGCGGCGTGCTCGACACGGCCAACAACCTGAACATTTCCAATGGCCCCTACAGCCAGCACGACTTCCACCTGGGCAACCTGGTGTTCGACCAGTGGACCAACAACCTGGACTTCTCCCGGGCCCTGGACATCGGCTGGAGCAGCCCGCTGGAAACCTCCTTCGGCGTGGAATACCGCTGGGAGAAATATGCGCTGGAGGAGGGCGAGCCCAACTCCTACAACCAGGGCAGCTATGTCCCCAACACCGGGCCTTTCGCCGGTGTGGTGCCGGACCCGGGGTTGTTCTCGGTCAACGGCACGACCCCGGAAGATGCCTACAGCCTCAAGCGCCACAGTGAGGCGGCCTATATCGACCTGGGCCTGAACATCACCCCCAACTGGTACGTCGGTGCGGCGGCGCGCTACGAGAAGTACAACCTAGGGGTAGGCGACACCACCAGCGGCAAGCTCACCACCCGTTACGAGTTCCTCCCCGGGTACGCGGTGCGGGCTGCGGTGAGCAACGGCTTCCGTGCACCGTCCCTGGCCCAGAGCGTCTTTTCCACCACCAGCACGGTCACCGAATTCGGCGCCGGTGGCACCACCACCTCGGTGCGTACCAAGCAGATGCGCCCCAACTCGCCGGAAGCGGTGGCCCTGGGCGCCAAGGACCTGGAGCCGGAAACCTCGCGCAACTACAGCCTGGGGTTCACCGCCGAGCCCACCGATCGGCTGCGCCTGACGGCCGACTTCTACCTGATCGACATCGACAAGCGCATTCTCCAGACCGGCATCCTCAAGGGCCCGGCGGTGTCGCAGATCCTGGTGGAGAACGGCCTCTCGCCGAACCTCGCCGGGCAGTACTACACCAACGCTGCCGACACCCGGACCAAGGGCGTTGACCTGGTGGCGGACTACCGCCAGTCCTTCGGCGAGTACGGCACGGCGAAATGGAGCGTCGCCTACAACCACAACAAGACCACCATCCGCGACCTGGCGGACACCCCGGCGGCCCTGTCGCGCCTGGGGGCGGGGTATGTGCTGTTCGACCGCCAGCAGCAGATCGACCTGACTAAATCCACGCCCAAGGACAAGTGGATCCTCTCCGGCAACTACAAGGTCGGCGACTGGACCACCAACCTGCAGTTGACCCGCTTTGGCGAGTACACCGAAGGCTCGAACATCCCGAGCAACGATCGCACCTACAGCGCCAAGTGGATCACCGACCTGGACGTGGCCTACGACGTGACCCAGAACCTCACCGTGGCCGTGGGCGCCAACAACCTGTTCGACGTATACCCGGACAAGATCGGCCTCAAGGCCTGGGCGGGAACCTATGAATACGGAATGTTCTCGCCCTATGGCCTGGGCGGCGGCTACTACTACAGCCGCGTCAGCCTGGCGTTCTGAGCATGACCACGATCACTCTCGCAGGAGCTGGCTTGCCAGCGAAGGCGGCGGCATGACCGGCGCAGGGTTCAAGGGCCATTCGCCAGCAAGCTGGCTTCTACAGCCGTGGCGTCCTGCCGGTCGTTCACCTGGTAGGAGCTGGCTTGCCAGCGAAGGCGGCGGCATGAAGGGCGCAGGGGGCAGGGGTGGTTCGCCGGCAGGCCGGCTCCTGCAAGGGCTGGTGCTGTGCCTGTGGCTGGGTAGTGCACTGGCGCAGCCGGCGCTGCGGGTGTCCAGCCAGAAGCAGTCGCTGAAGATTCTGCTGCAGGCGGCAGGCGAGCTGGAGCAGGTGCCGTACCCCATCGAGTTCGCCTCCTTCGCAGCCGCGGCCCCCACCGCCGAGGCCCTGGCCGCCGGGGCGGTGGATATCGGCAGCCTGGGGGATGCGCCCTTTGTGTTTGCTGCCGCGGCCGGGGCGCCGCTCAAGACCGTGGGGGTGATCAAGCTCAAAGTCACGCCGACCGCGGTGGCGATCGTGGTCAAGGAGGATTCGCCGCTGAAGCAGGCCGCCGACCTCAAGGGCCGGCGCATCACCACCACCCGGGGCTCCATCGGCCATTTCCTGGCCCTGGCCGCCCTGCGGTCGGTGGGCCTGCACGGCGCGGATGCGCAGTTCATCTTTCTCCAGCCGGCCGAATCCCGCAGCCTGCTGAGCAACGGCCAGGCCGATGCCTGGTCGACCTGGGACCCCTATACCAGCATGGTGCAGATGGAGGGCGGCAGCCGGGTGCTGGTCAGTGGCGAAGGGCTGTTCGCCGGGCACATGCTGCTGGTGGCCAACGACCAGGCGATTCGCGACAAGCCGCAGCAGATCGCCGACTTCCTGCAGCGCCTGGATCGTGCCTATGCCTGGGCCAACCAGCACCAGAGCGAGTTTTCAAAGATCCAGGCCGGCTACAGCGGTTTGCCGGTGGAGGTGCATGAGCGTTCCAATCGCTACTCGGTGCCCCGGCGTATCGCCGTAGGCCCGGCCGTGGTGGAGGACGTGCAGCACACCGCCGATCTCTACCGCGAGGAGGGCATTATTCAGAAGACTTTCGATGCCGCAGCTTACATGGATGCTCAATTCAATGAAGTTGAATGAGTGTGTGGCAGTTTTATTAATTGATCTCGGGAGGTTTTAAATAAATAAAGAGCAATAATGTCCTTCGCTTAATTTAACTATCAGCAAATTTCATAATCTTCTCGCAGCACTTTCAAAGTGCCTGTGGTGGCCGCTATTTGCCTGATTTTCGATACATTTTTAAGTTTGGATATTAGAGATAAAGGATATTTCACAAGGCCATCGCAACTGCCTAAGGTGGCCCTGAAACAAATTATTACGTTCTACCGATGTTGTACTTCGTCGCTACTTCCAGGGAATTAAGGGAGCTTGCATGTTCACAGTCACTACGGCCGACAAACTTGAAGCGCGGCATATCCTCGATGTTGTGGAAAAACGCTCTTACGGCGTTCAGCTCAAAGGTTTCTGCCCACCGGATACCTTGCAGGTGGCGCGGGATCATCTGTATCAGCAGGAACTGCGCAGTGCCTTCAGCCAGCAGCAGGAGTTCGTCCGGGTCGGCAAGGCTTATATCGAGATCCAGGATGAGCAGAGCCGGGCCGAATACCACGCCCTGGCCCTGCCCAACATTCGCAAGATCCGCAATCTGTTCCGGCCACTGGCCTCGCCCATCGACGAACTGCGCCTGCTGCTGGACGAAGTCTGGCCGCAGGGCGCGCACCTGTTGCAGGTGGACGGGCAGAAGTGTTTCGTCGGCATTGCCCGCTTCCAGGGTTCGGGGGTCGATCTCACGCCCCACACCGACAAGCTTGAACGCAATGCCCCCGAGGGCCACAGCCCGCAGTTGCTGACCCAGCTGTCCACCAACATCTACCTGGAGATCCCCGAGGATGGCGGCGAGCTGGAGATCTGGGGCATCGAGCCGGACGAGCAGGAGTACAACCGCCTCAAGGGCGAACGGGCCTACGGCATCGAACGCCACCTGCTGCCGCCGCCGGATTTCGTGGTCAAGCCCGAGCCCGGCGACCTGATCCTCCTCAATCCGCGGCTTATCCACGCCGTGCGCCCTTCGGCCAGCAGCACCCGGGTCACCCTCGGGGTCTTTATCGGTTACTACGGCGAACACCAGCCTTTGGCCTACTGGAGCTGAACTCATGAGCAAGGTGCAGGAAATCAACCTCAAGGCCTACTTCAACAAGGGCGGCGAGGAGCACGAATTCGACGGCAAGCGCGTGGTACTGGCGGTCAGCGTCGGCCAGGAATATCACGAGGACCAGAAGCTGCGGTCCACCATTCACTTGATCAACCAGTCCGGCTTCAGCCACGTCAAGGTGGTGGTGGCCGATACCCTGCAACGCCACAACAAGCACGGCAAGTCCCCCGGGGAGGCGCTGTCGGCGGCGATCCGCGATGGCGATGCCTGGCTGGCGCGCAACCAGAGCATCCTCGACGGCCTGCGGGTGCCGTACCACATCACCCGCTGGAACCAGGAACTGGCCAGCGACCGCTATGCCGAGCTGCGCCAGCAACTGAACCAGGTCTACCAGCAGCGCGAGGAACTGCGCGACGCCATCGACAGCACCATCGGCGTATTCACCGAGCGCCTGCGCCTGCGTGACGAACACGCGGACATCGAGCGGGCGGCGGCCCAGTGCCGGGAGTACATCCTGGAAGAGATCCCGATCATCCTGCCGCTGTGGGCCGACGAGGGTTACCACTACGTGCTCTACCCGCAGCAGATGACCACGGCCATGGCCACCAGCCGCGAGTTGCTGATCGAACCCCACAGCCCGGACCGGGTGCGCTGGCTGCCCCTGAAGTTCAAGAAGCGGGGGATCCCGATTCCCTTCACCTTGCCCGGCGCCATTCACCCCAACTGGACCAGCGGCGCCATCGCCATCTGATCCGCCGCGATCAATGTAGGAGCTGGCTTGCCAGCGAAAGCGCCCTTGCCGGCGATGCCGGACTCAAGGGGCTGTTCGCCGGCAAGCGGGCTCCTACAGAGCGTTTTTTTTTGACTGACAAGGAGTTTCCATGAGCGTTTTTGCGCAACAGCAACGCAAATGGTGGGCATTGCTCGGTGTGAGCATCGCCAGTTTTCTCGGCTGTGTGGATTTCACCATCGTCAACACCGCGTTACCGGCCCTGCAGGCCGACCTCGGGGCCTCGGTGGACGCCCTGCAATGGGTGATCAACGGCTTCATCCTGGCCCTGTCGAGCTTCATGGTGCTGGTGGGGCGCCTGGCCGACCTGCACGGGCGCAAGCGGGTGCTGTTCATCGGCCTGACGGTGTTCGGCCTGGCTTCCCTGGCGGCCGGGCTGGCGGGGCAGATCGATACCCTGATCGGTGCGCGGGTGGCCCAGGGGCTGGCATGCGCGGTGCTCTATACCGCCTCGGGGGCGATTGTCTCCAGCACCTTCGAGACCGCCGAGCAGGGCCGGGCCTTCGGCGTGCTGTTCGGGGTCAATGGAGTGGGGCTGGCGGTCGGCCCGGTGTTGGGCGGGCTGATAACCAGCGCCTTCGGCTGGCAGTGGATCTTTCTCATCAACGTGCCCTTCGTACTGCTGAGCCTGGGCATTTGCAGCTTCAGCGTGAAGGAGTCGCGTTCGGCCGAGACCGGGGCGCGCCTGGATGGTTGGGGCGCGCTGCTGTTGCTGATCGGCCTGCCGAGCCTGGTGCTGGTGATCGTCCAGGGCGGCAGCTGGGGCTGGGGCTCACCCCTGACCCTGGCCCTGGTGGCGCTGGCGGTGCTGGCCCTGGGCGCATTCCTGGCGGTGGAGCGGCGGGTGGCCGCGCCGATCATCGACCTCAAGCTGTTCGCCAACCGGCGTTTCGTTGCCGGAGTGGCGGCCAGTTTCGGCCTGGCGCTGTTCTACTGTGTGGCGTTTTTCGTCATGCCGCTGTACCTGGCGCAGATCCGCGGCGAAACGGTGCAGGCCAGCGGCCTGCTGTTGCTGCCCACCACCCTGGGGGTGGCGCTGCTGTCACCGCTGGTGGGGCGCCTGGTGGATCGCAAGGGGCCGGCGCTGCTGATCAAGACCGGGCTGCTGCTGTTCGTGCTGTCGGCGCTGTTGCAGGCCGGTTTCGATGGCCAGACTTCGCTGCCTTATCTGCTGGGCGCCTTTGTCGTCATGGGCCTGGGGTGGGCCAGCATTCTCGGGCCGTCCACGGTGCTGGGGATTTCCTCGGTGCCCCAGGAAGTGGGCTCGGTGGCCATGGGCTCGCTGATGACCTTGCACAACGTCGGTGGCGGTGTCGGGCTGGCGGTGGGGGTGGGGCTGTTCCATCACTTTTCCGCCACGCCGCTGGACGATGCCCAGGGCGCCTTTCTCAATGGTTACCGCGCGGTGATGGGCTTTCTGGCGGTGATCACGCTGCTGGTCTGGGCCTCGGTGAGCCTGCTCTTGCGCACGGCCCCGGCGCCGGTGCCGACGGCCGAGGAGGGCACCAGCCGTGGCTGAGCGCGGCGGGCAGATGGGGCTGGGGGCCTTTCTCTCCGGCTCCGGCGCCCATGGCGGCAGTTGGCGCCATCCCCAGGCGGATGCCGACGCCTCGTTGAATTTCCAGCGCTACCGGCACTACGCGCAAACCCTGGAGCGGGGCTGTTTCGACGCCCTGTTTCTCAACGACAACGTGGCGGTGGGGGACCTGGACCCGCAGGTACTGGCCCGCAGTTCCTACAGCCTGCGCTGGGACCCGCTGACCCTGCTGCCGGCCCTGGCGGTGGTGACCCGGCATATCGGCCTGATCGCCACCGCCAGCACCTCCTACAACGAGCCCTACAACCTGGCGCGCAAGTTCGCCTCCCTGGACCACCTGAGTGAGGGCCGGGCTGGCTGGAACCTGGTAACCGGGCTGGTCGGCGGCGAGAACTTCAACCACCCCGAACCCCTGAGCCACGCCGAGCGGTACGCCCGGGCCGAGGAGTTCTTCAGTGTGGCCAGCGGGCTGTGGGACAGCTGGGCCGACGACGCCTTTCCCCGGGACAAGGCCAGCGGCCAGTGGCTGCGCCCGGAGCGCATGCACCTGTTGCAGCACCGGGGGCGGCACTTCCAGGTACAGGGGCCGTTGAATGCACCGCGGCCATTGCAGGGCTGGCCGGTGATCGCCCAGGCCGGGTCGTCCGGGCCGGGCTGTGAGCTGGCGGCGCGCTGCGCCGAGCTGGTGTTCACCGCCCAGACCGACCTGCAGCAGGCCAAGGCTTTCTATCGCGAACTCAAGGAACGGCTTCCCGCTTACGGGCGTCATGCCGGGCAGTTGAAAATCTTCCCCGGCATCGCCCCCACGGTGGGCCGCACCCTCAACGAAGCCGAGGAGAAGTACCAGCAATTGCAGGAACTGCAGGACCCCCAGGCACAACTCAAGGCCCTGTCCTACCTGCTGGACCTGGGTATCGACCTGTCGCATCTGCCCCTGCATGCGCAGGTGCCGTTGCTGGACGACGCCGCCCCCACCGAGCGGCATAAAAGCCGCCGGCACCTGGTGCAGGAACTGATCCGCCGGGAGCGGCCGAGCCTGGCGCAACTGCTGCGCAGCCTGTCGGCCAGCGGGCACAAGGTACTGGTGGGCACGCCGGGGCAGATCGTCGATGAGCTGGCTACCTGGTACCAGGAATACGCCGCCGACGGCTTCAATGTGCTGTTCACCCATCTGCCGGGGGCCATCGACGATTTCGTGCAACTGATCACCCCCGAGCTGCAGCGCCGGGGTCTGTTTCGCCAGCGCTACACCGGCCACAGCCTGCGTGAACACCTGGGGCTGGCGCGGGTGGAAAACCGTTTCTTCAGCCACCGGGGCAATGGCTGAATGGCTGAAAGAGTCTTTACTCTCAAGGCGCAACGCCCATCGATCAACCCAGGAGCTACAGCATGTCCGGATGGTATGAGTTGAAGAAAAGCAGCAACGGCCAGTTTCGCTTCGTGCTCAAGGCGGCCAATGCCGAGGTCATTCTCAGCAGCGAGCAGTACACCACCCGCGCCGCAGCCGAGAACGGCATCGCCTCGGTGCAGGCCAACAGTCCCCTGGAAGAGCGCTACGAGCGCAAGAGCGCCAAGGATGGCAAACCCTATTTCAACCTCAAGGCGGCCAACCACCAGATCATCGGCAACAGTGAAACCTATTCCTCGGAAGCGGCCCGGGAAAAGGGCATCGCCAGCGTCAAGGCCAACGGCCCCAGCCACAACATCAAGGACCTGACGTCCGTTTAGGCCCGGCTCCACACACCCTCGACAGCACCAGGCCCGAACCCATGCAGCGTTCGGGCTTTGTGCTGCCAGCGGGTTTTCACGAGCACCTGGCATTTGCCTGGAGGCCGGGCGAGGGCAGCGTATTGTGATCTGGCAGGCCGCCAGCCGATTGGCGACGGAGTTATGGCGCAATGCCATCATTTGCCTTATCCTCCGCGCCCGTCACCGGGCGCTCGGCAGGCCTGGCACTCTGGTTGACGTTATCAATCATTGTCCAAGGGATCTGCGACCTCATGATTCGCCCTCTCGTATTACTCGCCGCGCTGCTGGCGTTGAGCGGTTGCTACAGCCTGTCTTCCACGAAAGTTGCCGAGAGCATGCGCCCCGACTCGCAGTCGGGGGTGGCCTATGTGGTGGGGGTGGTCGGCATCTGGCCGAAGGCGGTGCACACCGCCAACGAACAAATGCTGCTGATTCGCCCGCGCGGCGGTGACGGGTTCGCCTCGGCGCGCTTGTACAACCAGATCTACGGCCGCACGCCACGGGATGTGCGCGAGACCTGGCACGGCATCGGCAGCCTGTTCGTGATGCCGCTCAAACCCGGGCGCTACGAGATCTACAACCTGCACTTCGACCGCGGCAATGCCACCGCCTGGAGCCGCGAAGATTTCTCCATCCCCTTGGAACTGGAAGCCGGCAAGGCTTATTACCTGGGTGATTTTCGCGCCGGCTGCCTGTCGGCGTCGGGGGCCAAGTGCGTGTTTCTGCACAGCGACCACCTGGAGCGCGACGCCGCCCTGGTGCGCGCCAAATACCCGCAGGTGCCGAACCTGCAACGGGTCGATCTGGAGAAGATGGAGGAGGTCACGTCGTTGATCGTCAGGGAGCAGGGGCCCAAGTCGTCGATGCTCAAGGCCATGCTGTCGGGGGATCTGTAATGCGTAATCAATTGTGGTTTTTGATGGTGCTGATGCTGGGGCTTGGCGGTTGCCAGACCAGCCACAGTCTCAAGCGGGCCGAGGTGGATTATCAGCAGCGGCTACCGGCGATCAGCGTCAGTGTGATGGGGGCCATCCCTGCCGGCCTGATCCGTGACGAACTGCGTCGTCGCGGCACCTTCGAGCAGGTGCAGCCGGGGTTCAGTGCCGATGGCTACAACGTGATCGTGATGGCCAACAGTGATTACTTCGGCTGGCAGAACATTCCCATGGGGCTGCTCAGTGCCATGACCTTGTTTATCGTGCCGGGCCGGACCACTTGGGACAGCCAGGTGATGTTCCATGTCAGCCGCGGTGACCAGGAGGTGGCCAAGTATCGGGTCAGCAATCAGACCCGCTCCTGGCGTGGGTGGGCCAACACTGATGGCGGCCAATACCAGCATGTGCGGCGCATCACCGACGACTTCATTGCGCAGATGCTGCAGGACCCGCAGTTCAAGGCCCAGGCCCCGGTGGCGCTGGACAGTCACTGAGCCACGCTTGGACGCGGCACATGCCAAAGCCCGAACGGTGTCAGCCGTCCGGGCTTTTTTTTCAGGAAATCAACCCAGGCTCTGCAGCAGCGTCTGCAACTGTTGGCGACCGCCCTCGTTCAGCGCGAATACCGGCTTGCGCGGCTCGCCGGTGGGCAGCCCGGCGAGTTCCAGCCCGGCCTTGACCGTGGCCGGCAAACCGCCCTTGAGGATGAAGTCCAGCAGCGGCAACTGGCGGTAGAACAGCGCCCGGGCGCGAGCCAGGTCGTTGCTCAGCACGGCCTGATAGAGGTCGAGATTGAGCTGCGGGATCAGGTTCGCCGCCGCTGTGCACCAGCCACTGGCACCGGCAGCGAAAGCTTCCAGGGCCAGCGGGTTGCAGCCGTTGTAGAACGGTACCTGGCCTTCGCCCAGCAGTTGCAGCTTGTGCATGCGCTGGATGTCGCCGGTGCTTTCCTTGACCAGGGTGACGTTTTCCACGGCGTGGAAGATCTTCAGGATCAGTTCCACCGACATGTCGGTGCCGCTGGTGGCCGGGTTGTTGTAGAGCATGATCGGCACGCCGATGCTGGCGCCGATGGCCTGGTAGTGAGCGAGGATCTCGGCTTCGCTGAGCTTCCAGTAGGAGGCGGGCAGCACCATCACCACGTCGGCGCCCTTGGCTTCGGCAAAACGCGCGCGGCGGATGGCCTTGGCGGTGGTCAGGTCGGAGACGCTGACGATGGTCGGCACGCGCTTGGCCACGTGGCGGATGCTGAACTCGCTGACCTGGTCCCATTCGGCGTCGCTCAGGTAGGCGCCTTCGCCGGTGCTGCCCAGGGGGGCGATGGCGTGGACGCCCGCGTCGATCATGCGGTCGATGGAACGCCCGAGGGCGTCCAGGTCCAGGCCTTCGCCGTTGGGGCCGAAGGGGGTGACGGTGTAGCCGATGATGCCGTGGATCTGGGTAGTAGGCATGGTGCAACTCCTGCAAGGCATAAGGGGTGGATCAGTTCAGGCAGTCGGCGTGTTTTTTCAGGTTTTGCCGAGCGTAGTAGTTGAAGGCGGCGCTGTGGCGCTTGGGCTTGGAAATCCAGTCATGGGCTTCGCGGCCCAGCTCCGGGAGGATCGGCTTGATGGTGCCGGCGGCCATGGCCAGCAGTTGCAGCTTGGCCGCACGCTCGATCAGTTGAGCGATCACGCAGGCTTCCTCGATGCTCGCGCCGGTGGACAGCTGGCCGTGGTGGGAAAGCAGGATCGCGCGCTTGTCGCCCAGGGCGGCGGAGATGATTTCGCCTTCTTCGTTGCCCACCGGCACCCCTGGCCAGGCTTCGAGAAAGGCGCAGTCCTCGTACAGTGGGCAGAGGTCCATGTGCGACACCGCAAGCGGCACTTCGATCATCGACAGCGCGGCGACGTGGGTCGGGTGGGTGTGGATGATGCAGTTCACGTCCGGCCGGGCGCGGTACACCCAGCTGTGGAAGCGGTTGGCCGGGTTGGGCATGCCGTGGCCTTCGAGGACCTCCAGGTCTTCGTTGACCAGCAGCAGGTTGCTGGCGCTGATTTCATCGAAGCCCAGGCCCAGTTGCTGGGTGTAGTAGGTGCCGGGTTGCGGGCCGCGGGCGGTGATCTGCCCGGCGAGGCCCGAGTCGTGGCCGTTCTCGAACAGAATGCGGCAGGTCAGGGCCAGCTTTTGTCGGTCGGTCCACGTATTATCCGCCAGGGTATTTTGCATCTGGGTCAGGGCTTGCTTGACCAGTTGGTCTTTGGGCAATGCTAATGTCTTGGCCATGTCGAAGGTCCTTTGAGAAGTGCAATGGACGTCGGATCTGCGCTTCACCTGCTGCTTGCGACGGCGCTTGGTGAATCGCGATGACACTTAAGAGGCTATATGACACTTTGTGTCATTGGCAAGCGCCAATCGTTGTTTTCTAGATGGATTAACCGCTCTACATGTCTATCCGTTTGAAATTACTGAGAAAAAAACTGGGCGTGACCCTGGAAGCCCTGGCCGAGAAATCCGGGATGACCAAGAGCTATCTGTCGAAAGTCGAGCGCGGGCTGAACACGCCGTCGATCGCTGCCGCGTTGAAGCTGGCCAAGGCGCTGAACGTCAAGGTCGAGGAACTGTTCGCCGAGGACAGCATCAGCCTCGACAGCTACAGCCTGGTGCGCAGCGACCAGCGCCAGTCACTGGCGGCCAATGGGCAGACGCCGGGATATGCGGTGCTGGCCCATCAGGTCAGCGAGCGCAACCTGCTGCCGTTCATCATCTACCCGGCCCGGGAATTCAGTGACAAGACCTTCAAGGAACACCTGGGGGAGGAGTTCCTGTTCGTCCACGAAGGCCAGGTGGAAGTGGATTTCATGAACGAGCGGGTGATTCTCAACCGTGGCGATGCACTGCACTTCAATGCGCAGAAACCCCACCGCATCCGTTCCGTGGGGGACGAGCAGGCGCAGTTGCTGGTGGTGGTGCACAGCAGCGAGGACTGAAGGCGTTCAGCGCCGCCAGGAGCCGGCTGGTTGGCGAATGAGCACCAAGACATGCATCGCCCCGGCGGACATCTTCGCTGGCAAGCCAGCTCCTACAGGGCGGGAGTGCTCAGCGCTCCACGGGCACCGACAGGGCCGGGTTGCCCAGGGCGTGGGTCTTGGAGTCGAAGAAACGCAGACTCAGGTCCAGGCCTTCGAACAGCTTGGCGTAGTGGCGTTTCTGGTGCTGGATGAACGCCGCGCTGCGCGGGTAGATGGAGATCGCCAGGGTCTGGGTCGCCGACTGGCGGATCGCCTGGACCAGGTGGCTGTCCTGGGGCCCCAGGTTGTGGCCGAAGATGCACAGCGCGCCGCTGTGATCCAGCAACTGCTGGTAGCAGAACGACAGGTAATCCGAGCTGCGGATGGTCTTGAGCTTGTCCGCCAGCGGCCCCTCGCTGACGAACAGCGGCACGTCGTCCAGGGTCTTGAGGGTGTTGTTGATGGCGAAGCTGCCCAGCAGGGTGCCTTCGGTGGAGGTCAGCTTGCGCGCGCTGCCGTCCAGGTTGCGCACCAGGTGCAGGCCGCCATGCAGGTAGAGAATGCGGGTCGGGGCGCTAGGGGCGCTGCCCAGTTCGAAGGCCGGATCGGCACCGTGGAACAGGTCGTCGATGCCTTGGCTGTCCTGTTGCACGGCCCAGTAGTTGAGCAGGTCATAGTTGCTGGTGAACACCGTGGGATAGCGCCGCAGTTCCTGGTTGATCGCCACCAGGCTCTGCTCCTGGACCAGGCGCCAGGGAATGTGCACCGCGTGCACGGTGTTGATCAGCGCTTCCTTGATGGCGTAGTAGCGATTGCGCGGCGCCGCCGAGCTGACTGCCAGGGCCTTGTTGACTCGGCTGGTGGTTTTCAGGGCGCCCAGTACCTGCTCGAAACTGCGGGTCTGCAGGGCCTCGAATACGCTGAGCTCGGACTGGCTGAGGGGTTTTTCTTCCACTGTGCGAGCGTTTTCGAACAGTGAGTCGTAGGCAAAGTCTTCCCACACGGCACGGCTGGCGCCGTTGCCGATCAGCAGGCCACTGAACGGTGTGCTGGCACCCAGGGCGTTCCAGTCTTCAAGTTCGGCATCAAATTCCTGGAAATCCATCATCGCGGTCATCGGTCTCAAGGCTGGAGGTATTTCGGCTGGCGACTTTATCACGACCGACCCTTGAGCCAGATCAACAACGCCGGTGAGCGATCGGTCGATCCTGTTTGGCAAACATTGCATCGACACCGTGAAATCGGCATTCGCCGGGAGACCTTCTGATGAGCAGCACCTTTTTCATTCCAGCCGTGAACATCATGGGCATCGGCTGTCTCGACGAGGCCATGAGCGCCATCCGCAACTATGGATTTCGCAAGGCGCTGATCGTCACTGACACGGGCCTGGCCAAGGCTGGCGTGGCCAGCATGGTGGCCGAGAAGCTGGCCATGCAGGACATCGATTCGGTGATCTTCGACGGTGCCAAGCCCAACCCCAGCATTGCCAACGTCGAGCAGGGCCTGGCGCAATTGCAGCAGGCACAGTGCGATTTCGTCATCTCCCTGGGCGGCGGATCGCCCCATGACTGCGCCAAGGGCATTGCCCTGTGTGCCACCAATGGCGGGCAGATCCGCGATTACGAAGGCGTCGACCAGTCGGCCAAGCCGCAACTGCCCTTGATCGCCATCAACACCACCGCCGGCACTGCCAGCGAAATGACCCGTTTCTGCATCATCACCGACGAATCGCGCCATGTGAAAATGGCCATCGTCGACCGCAACGTCACGCCGTTGCTGTCGGTGAACGATCCGGCACTGATGGTGGCGATGCCCAAGGGCCTGACCGCCGCCACCGGCATGGATGCCCTGACCCACGCGGTGGAGGCCTATGTGTCCACCGCCGCCAACCCCATCACCGATGCCTGCGCCCTGAAGGCCGTGGAAATGATCAGCGCCAACCTGCGCCAGGCGGTGCACGACGGCAACGATCTGCTGGCACGGGAGAACATGGCCTATGCGCAGTTCCTCGCCGGCATGGCATTCAACAATGCGTCCCTGGGTTTCGTGCACGCCATGGCCCACCAGCTGGGCGGCTTCTACGACCTGCCCCATGGCGTGTGCAACGCGGTGCTGTTGCCCCATGTGCAGAGCTTCAACGCCACGGTATGCGCCCAGCGCCTGACCGATGTGGCCCACGCGCTGGGAGCGGACATTCGCGGTTTCAGCCCGGAAGAGGGCGCCCAGGCGGCCATCGCGGCGATCCGCACCCTGGCCCGTGATGTGGAGATTCCCGCCGGTTTGCGCGAGTTGGGCGCCAAGTTGCAGGACATTCCGCTATTGGCGGCCAATGCCCTCAAGGATGCCTGCGGCCTGACCAACCCGCGTCCGGCGGATCAGCGGCAGATCGAGGAGATTTTCCGCAACGCGTTCTGAGGGACGGAACCCTTCGCTGGCAAGCCTGCGAAGGGTTCATCCGCACCACAGACTCCCGAGCAACTGCTCCCGGCGTTGAAAGCGCCCGCGCCGCGGAGGATAGTGCGACCTGAAATGGCGCTCTATCCGCCTGTCACAAGGAGTCGTGAATGATCCGTTGCTCTTCCCTGGCCCCGCTTCTGGGCAGCCTGGCCCTGCTGGCCGGTGCCACATCCGCCGTCGCCCAGTGCCTGCCGCCGCCACGCAATGCCGAAGTCCCGGGCTTTTCCCTGTGCAAGGACTGGCCGGCCTTTGCCGACCAGAGCATCAGCCTGCTGTCCGAGCAGGTTCCGGACCCCAGCGACACCGGCACCGATGACGGCACCTACAACCTGCAACTGGCAGTGCTGGACCGCAGCAGCGGACAGGCCCTGGCCAGCTATGAGCAGCCTGCCGCCTTTGTCTCCGACGCCGTTCGCCTGGAGAGCGTGAAGCTCGATACCGGGCGCTTCCAACTGACGCCTCAGGTTCGAGCGTTCGGGGTCCGGGCCGCGTTCGAGGGCTCGTCCCGGGTCAACCCGTTCAATCAGACCTGGCTCAGCCTCTACGTGCGCGAGGGCAGTACCCTGCGCCCGGTGCTGGAGAAGTTCGTGGCCCATTCCTACAACGGCGAATGGGATGGCCAGTGCGCCGGCGAGGGCACTAAAACCACGCGCACCCTGGATATCGCCAAGACCCGCAGCCACGGTTACGCCGACCTGATCGTGCGTTCGGTCAGCGTCAGTACCCAGAGCAAAAAAGTCGGGGAAGAATGCCAGTCCACCTCCGTGGCCGCCAAACCGGTGGTCAGCACCCTGCACTACGATGGCCAACGCTACGTCCTGCCCAATGGCTTCAGTGACATCTGATACCGGCGATCGATAAGGAAGCTTGATGAACCTGCTTGAACAATCGACCCGCGGGCTGGTGCTGTGCGCGTTGCTGGGTGTGGCGACGATGGCGCTGGCCGAGTGCGACAACAGCCCCAATTCCCCGGGAGAACTCCACGTCTGCAAACCCTGGCCGGCGGAAGACGGCATCAACATCGGGGTTCGAGCATCGCCGGTGCAAGGGGCCGAAAACGCCAAGGTACCTCGCTACAACCTGGATGTGGCGCTGCTGCTCGACGACAGCGGCTGGGCCGTGGCCAGCTACAACAAGGACCTGGCCCGGCGTTCCGATGGCTTGGCCTTGCAGGGGTTGCAGATCGATACCGGGCGTTACCAGTTGAGCGAGGAGGAGCGGGCCTTTGGCCTGCGGGCCACCTACCGCCGCGCCTCAAGCACCCACCCCCATGAGAAAACCGTACTGACCCTGTTCGTGCGTGATGGCAAGGGCCTTCCGCCGAGGCTCGAAGGGCTGGTGGTGGATGAGCGCCGCGCTGAGCTCGGCCGGGGCGGTGAGTGTGTCGGGCGCAGCCGGACCCTGCACCGGACCCTGGAACTGGGCAACGGCCAGCGCAACGGCCAGACCGACCTGCTGGTGCGTACGCGAATCGTCGACACCGAGCATTTCAAGGGGCCGGCCGGTTGCGAAAGCCGCGACCTGGTGCCCAGGGACAGCCGTGTCACCTTGCACTACGACGGCCAGCGCTACCCCTTGCCGAAAACCTTGACGGGAGCGTGAACCATGCTCAAGGGGCTCAACCACCTGAGCCTGGCCGTCAGCGATCTGGCCTCGCGATTGCTGGCCTGGCGTGATCATCCTTACCCGGGAATGCGCTTTTACTCCGCCGATTGAGAGACTGTTCCACAGGGGCAGCTGACGAAAGCGGCTGGTGGCAAGGTGCCTTGATCGTGCAGAATCCGCCACATTCCCCCTGTGCCTGGCGTTTTTGTCAGGCGCATCGTCCTGGAGTCTTGCTGATGACCTCATCGCTGTTGCTGGCCGTTATCGCCTCGGGTTTCATTTATGCGATCACCCCTGGGCCCGGAGTGCTGGCGGTGTTCGGCATCGGCGCGGCCCGCGGGCGGCAGGCGGGGGCCGGTTTTCTCTGCGGGCACATGCTGGGCGACGTGGTCTGGTGCAGCACGGCGCTGATCGCCATTGTCGGGGCCCGGGAGATCGGCAGCGATGCGTTCAATATCCTCGGCGTGCTCAGCGGCCTGTACCTGTTCTGGCTCGGCCTGCGGGCCATCCGCAGTAAACCGCGCGATGGCGACGAACCCCAGGGCCCGGCGCGCAACCCGTTCTGGCACGGGATCCTGTTCGGCCTGACCAATCCCAAGGCTTATCCGGTGGCGGTGGCAACCTTCACCGCGCTGCTCTCCAGCCGCGCGGAGCTGTTGACCTGGTCGATGCTGCCGGGGCTGATTGCCCTGAGTTTCCTTGGCGGCCTTGGCGCATACGCTATCCTCATCGGCATCGTCGGCGCGCGTAAGGTACGTAATTGGTACCAGCGCCACGAGCTGGCGATCACCCGGGTCTGCGGGGTGATGTTCATCGGTTTCGCGATCAATGCCCTGCTGCACGCAGTGCCAGGGTTGGTCGGCAACAAGGCGTGACGCGCCGCGCGGGTTGCGACGGTGTGCAGTTGCAGGCTTCGGCCTGCGACCGGGCTCAAGGGATGGGTACTCAGTGCATTTTTCATGGGTAGTAGCTTTCTCTGATGGCAACCAAGAACTCCGCGCCTCTGGCCAGTTTCATCGACCTGCTCCTGGACGCCGTGTGCGCCGTGGATGTCGAGGGTCGCTTCGTGTTCGTCAGCGCCGCCTGTGAGCGGGTCTTCGGCTACACCGCCGACGAGCTGATCGGCCGCCCGATGATCGAGCTGGTGCACCCGGCCGATCGTGAACGTACCTTGCAGGCCGCCCGGGAAATCATGGGCGGGGTGCCCAAGCCGAATTTCGAGAACCGCTACGTGCGCAAGGACGGGCGGGTGGCGCATATTCTCTGGTCGGCGCGCTGGTCGGAAGTGGACCAGTTGCGCATCGCCGTGGCCCGCGACATCACCGAGCGCAAGCAGGCGGAATCCCGGCAGGCGGCGCTGTACGCGATTTCCGAGGCGGCCCATGCCACCGAAGACCTGCTGGTGCTGTTCCGGCATGTGCATCGGATCATCGGCGAATGGCTGCCGGCGCTGAACTGTTCCCTGGCGCTCTACGACGAGCGCAGCGCCAGCCTGAGTTTTCCCTATCACGTCGATGACTGCGAAGGCAGCCCGGAACTGCCGGGCACCTTGATCGAACGCTTCTGTGTCGAGGTGCTGCAATGCGGCCAGCCCTTGCTGCTGGCGCCGGAGTGCCCGGTGAACCGGGTGCTCTGGAGCGAGTTCGCGGCTATCCAGGGTTCGCGCTGCTGGCTGGGCGTGCCGCTGAATTCGCAAAAGGGCACCATCGGCGTGCTGATGGTCAAGAGCGCCCCGGGCACCGAAAGCTACAGCGAACAGGACCAGGAACTCTTGCAGTACGTCAGCGCGCAGCTGGCCGCGGCCATCGAACGCAAGCAGCTGCATGCACGCCTGCACTACATGGCCGAATACGATCAATTGACTCACCTGCCCAACCGCGAACTGCTGCGCGAGCGCCTGCGTTCGGCCCTGGCCCGGGCCCGGCGCGAGTCGGGGCGCATGGCCCTGCTGTATGTCGACCTGGACAAGTTCAAGGAGGTCAACGACACCTGCGGGCACGCGGTGGGGGACATGCTGCTGCAAGCGGTGGCCAACCGGCTCAAGGGCTGCGTGCGGGAAACCGACACCGTGGCGCGGATCGGCGGCGACGAGTTCGTGATCCTGCTGGAGAGCGTGCAGCACAGCGAGGACGCCCAGCGGGTAGCGGAGAAGATCCGGCGGACGCTGGGCGAGCCGCTGCGCCTGGACGGCCACTCGTTGAACATCCTGCCGAGCATCGGCATCGGCCTGTATCCCGAGCATGGCCTGGAGGAAAAACAGCTTTTCAAGCACGCCGACGAAGCCATGTACGCGGTCAAGCGGGCACAGAAAAGCCGCTCCAACGCCTGAGCCGGCAAGCACCGGATGAAGCCCTGGCCCGGCCGTGCCGGGGTTCACCGTTCGTCGTGCAAGCGAGGGTTTTTCTAAACCTTTGCGCCCCCCACCTTTCCCTATGCAGACGGGAGCCATGGCTTCCGGCAGATCAATTTGCAAGCGGAGAGCCACCTCATGAACCCCATGGCCACAGTCATGCGCGGTGCCGGACTGGCACTGCTCCTGGGCCTTGGCGCCACCAGCGCCCTGGCCCAGTCCCCCGCGGATTTCATCGACGACGCCTCGGCCAAGGGCATGGCCGATATCGAAGCCAGCCGCCTGGCCCACCAGCAGACCTCATCCAAGGCGGTCAAGGAATACACCATCCAGGTGATCAACGACCGCACCACCGCCAACCAGCACCTGGCCAAGATCGCCAAGCAGCTGGACTTGCCGGTCGCCCCCCGGGAACAGGTGATGGACCAGGCCAAGCGCCTGATGCCCCGTGTACCTGAAGCCGAGGGCGAGGACTTCGATCGCGCTTACGCCGCCAGCCAGGTCAAGGCCACCGAAGAAGCCATCGAGCAGATCCAGCAGCAGGCGCAGACCAGCGAGGTGCCGGAGCTCAAGGCATTTGCCGAAGAGACCCTGCCCAAGCTGGAAAACCACCTGCAGACGGCCAAGGCCCTGCAGGCCGGGCGCCGGTCCGACCGGCTGGACGGTTGAGCCCCGCCGTTGCCCCATCCTTGCCCTTTAGTTGGAGAGCACCATGTCGACTCAACCCGTATCCAATCAGTACGCGATGCAGGATCCCCTGACCCAGTACCCCCAGCCGGAATTTCCCGACCAGCCGCAAACGGCGCCGGGCATCGACCAGGACATGATTCCCCGTCCCGACCACGGCGAGCACAGCTATCACGGTTTTGGCCGGTTGCTGGGGCGCAAGGCCCTGATCACCGGCGGCGATTCGGGTATCGGCCGCGCGGCGGCCATTGCCTATGCCCGTGAAGGCGCGGACGTCGCCATCAACTACCTGCCCGAGGAGGAGCGCGACGCCCGCCAGGTGATAGAGCTGATCAAGGCCGCCGGGCGCAAGGCCGTTGCGCTTCCCGGCGATATCAGCGACGAACGTTTCTGCCGCGACCTGGTGCGCCGGGCCCATGAGCAACTGGGTGGGCTGGACATCCTGGTCAACGTGGCGGGCAAGCAGGTGGCGCAGGAGGACATCGCCGACATCAGCACCGCTCAGTTCGACGCCACCTTGAAGACCAACGTGTATGCCTTGTTCTGGATCTGTCAGGCGGCCTTGCCGCTGATGCCGGCTGGCGCCACGGTGATCAACACCGCGTCGATCCAGTCCTACCAGCCTTCGGCCAGCCTCCTGGATTACGCCACCACCAAGGCGGCGATCGTGGCTTTCACCAAGGCCCTGGCCAAACAGGTGATCGGGCGGGGGATCCGGGTCAACGCCGTGGCGCCGGGGCCGATCTGGACCGTACTGCAACCCAGTGGTGGCCAGCCTCGGGAAAAGATCCCGCAGTTCGGCCTGCAAACCCCCATGAAGCGTCCGGGGCAGCCGGCGGAATGCGCTCCCCTGTACGTGCTATTGGCGTCGCAGGAATCGAGCTACATCACCGGCGAAGTGTTCGGGGTCACCGGCGGCAACCCTCTGCCCTAGGATGATCGGCGCAGGGGCCAGCCTTCGCCGAGCCGATCTCAGCACTGATTGAGATCGGTCTTGTCCTGCTGGCTGGAGGTGCTGACGGACAGCTCGGAATCGCCGCCCTGGCCGATCTCGCGGTATTCGCGGCGCATCTGCTCCAGCTGCTTGAGGTCCAGCCCGTCCAGGTTGAGCATGGCGTTGTGGGCCGCCTTGGTGGCCCGCAGCAGCTCGTCGATCTTCAAGTGCAGAATGTCGTTGTCGCGGTTCTGGGTGTTCTGGATCAGGAACACCATGAGGAAGGTGATGATGGTGGTGGAGGTATTGATGATCAACTGCCAGGTGTCGTTGAAGTGAAACACCGGCCCGCTGAGCCCCCAGATCAGAATCAGCAACAGCGCGCCGAGAAAGGTTTTCGGGCTGCCGGCCCACATCGATAGCGCTTGCGAGATCTTCGAGAACTTCATGGCCGTGTTCCTTATGGGGAGGTGTCTGAAGGTGTGACAGCAGGGCTCTGGCGAAAGTGCTTTTTTTCCAGTGCCCGCTTACACCTCACAACACTCCTTCGCACAATAAAACAGGATTGTGCTGGAGCTGTCGGGGCGCTGGGCTTAACGTGGCCCGGGCCAGGTGCCCCATGGGGCGCCACGACGCTCAAGGAGGCAGCTTATGTCGGCCAGTACCGGTGCTTCGGTCATCGACCTGTATCACCAGGCGCAAGACTATTTCTTCGTTTCCATCTCCCAGTTCTATCGACGTTTCGGCAGTGGCCTGAGTGCCTATTGCACCGGGGTCGAAGCCAGCAGCCTGAACCTGTTGATGATGAATGTCTGCGCTGTCGACGAGCCGGGGGCGTTGGCCGAAGGCGTGGCGTTCCTGCAGCGCACGGGCATGCCGTTCTGTGTGGTGGTGCCCGAGGCGCTGGTGCCCCGGGTCAGCGGGCAATTGCACCAGCAGCATCTGCTGGCGGCGGACAAGACCACCTGCATGGTGCTCGATCTGACGCGCCATGAGCCCCGGCAAGCGCTTGCGGCGCAGGCCCAGGTGCGCTGTAGCGACCTGCGCCTGGAGGATTGGGCGCAGCCCGTGCAGAGTGCATTCGAGTCCGGCGAGGGGGGGATCGAGCAGTACCTGGCCCGGCATCGGGCGGCGCTGTCGGCGGGCCGGGCCCTGAGCCATTTCACCCTGTATGTCGAGGAGCGCCCGGTGAGTGCCCTGACCCTCTCGCTGCTGCCGGGGCTGGCGCGCCTGGATGACATCGGCACCGTGCAGGATTGCCAGGGCCAGGGCTATGCCACGGCGCTGATTCAAGCGGTGCTGGCGTTCGCCCGGGCCAGGGGGGCCAGGACCTGCGTGCTGGAAGCCTCCCTCGATGGCCTGTCGATCTACCGCAAGGCTGGCTTCGAACCGCTGTTCGACTACCGCACCTTCTGCCAGGAATGAGCCTGCCCTAGCGGGCAGCGTTCTGCCGGAACTGGCGCGGGCTGAGCCCGGTCAGGGCCTTGAACTGGCGGCTGAAGGCACTGTGGTCGGTGTAGCCGCATTGCAGCGCGACCTCGGTGATGGGTTCTTCGGTGAGCAGCAACTGCGAAGCGTGTTCCAGGCGGACCTTGTGGATCATCTGCCGTGGCGTGAGGTGGAAGATGCGCTTGCAGTAGCGCTCCAGCTGGGCAGTGGACAGGCTGGCGATGCGGGTCAGGTCGTCCAGGCGGATGGCCTCGCTGTAGTGCTCGCGGATATGCCGGTCCACCGCTGCCAGGCGTTCATAGGCCGGATGGGTGTCATGGGCGGCCTGCAGGTCCAGGGAGATCCCGGCCATGCCGATGATCTGCCCGTCACGCCCGTACAGCGGCAGTTTGTGGGTCAGGCACCAGCCGGGCTCGCGGCTGCCATACAGATGCAGTTCCAGCTGGCCCTTGATGGTGATGCCCTGGCGCAGCACGCGCTGGTCCTGCTCGGTGTAGACCGGGCCGAGCACCGCCGGGAAGACTTCGGCGGAGGTCTTGCCCAGCAGGGGCCGCACATTCTTGAAACCGCAGCGCTGGGCCAGGGTCAGGTTGGCCACTCGGTAGCGGGCCTGCAGGTCCTTGATGAAGAACACCGCGCTGGGGATGCAGTCCAGCAGCGGGGTGATCGGCGCCATATTGGCCAGCAGGCCATTGAGGTCCCGGGGTGCATGGGCGGCGATGGCCCGGGGCAAGTGGTGCAGCTGTGCGCCATCGATCATCGTCTGCCTCTCTCTATGGGGGCTTGGGGGATGGATCTGGGTCGATAAAGCCAAGGGGTTCAGGGGCCGCCGGTTGCATTGTCGGCGCCGGGGCGTGCCTGCTGGCTGTCGAGCAGCAGCGTGGCGATTCGCGCCGGCACCAGGGGTGCCCGTGGCGGGGTGGGCGCCCAGCCGAACAGGCGGTGGGCCGCGCTGGCACAGACCCGGCCCTGGCAGGCGCCCATGCCGCAGCGGCTCTGCAGCTTGGCCTGGGCCCAGTCGGGGGCTGCGGCCACGGCGGCGTAGGGCACATCCTCGCACCGGCACAGCAGAGTATCAGCTCGGGCCAGTTGCAGGACCTGCGGTTGCAGCTCGAAATGCCGCAGCAGGCGCTCGGCAAAATGCTGCCAGTGACGGCGCTGCTGGATCAGTTCGGCGGCCCGGTCTGCCTGCCCGCTGGCCACACAGCCGGCGATCCGGCCTTCGATCAGCGCCAGTTCGCTGCCACCGATGCCCGTGCACTCGCCGGCGGCCAGGACCTGGGGCAGGCTGCTGCGCTGTTGCTGATCGACCGCGATGGCGCCCTGTTCCAGGCGGCAGCCCAGGTGGTTGGCCAGGCGCACATTGGGTACCAGGCCGAAGCCGCAGGCCAGGTAGTCGCAGGGGATTTCCAGGGTGCGCCGGCCCTGGCGGATGCGCACGGCCTGCAGGTGCTGCTCGCCCAGTGCCTCGACCACGTGGGCGTTGCAGCGATAGCTCGGGGTGGCCAGGCTCAGGGCCTGGGCCAGCTTGTTCGGCCAGCGCCACAACTGGGCGGCAAAGCCCAGCAGCGAGGCCGCCGGGGCCTGTTCCAGCACCCGCACCACCCGGCCGCCGGCGCGGCGCGCGGTGGCGGCGCTGGCCAGCAGCAAGGGACCGCTGCCGGCGATCACCAGGGTCTTTCCTGCCACCGCCAGGCCGTTCTTGAGCAGCGCTTGCAGGCCGCCGGCCCCGGTCACCCCGGGCAGGGTCCAGCCGGGGAAGGGCAGCAGCAGTTCCTGGGCGCCACAGCACAGGATCAGTTGTTCGAATTCCACGTGCCAGGCCTGCCGGGCATCTTCGAGCAACAGGCTGTGGGTGCCCAGGGTCGAGATGATGCGGGTGGCGCTGAGGTAGCGCACCGCCGGGTGCTGCAGCACCTTGAAGTGCTCAGTCTGGGCGGCGCTGGGCGGATGCTGGGGGCCGTGGCGCCAGATCTGGCCGCCGGGGCGCGGGTTGTCATCGACGATCAGGATCGAGCTGGCACTGTGGCTGGCGGCCTGGGCGGCGGCCAGCCCCGCCGGGCCGCTGCCGACGATGAGGATCTGGCACTGCAGGTGGCGGGCGGTCATTGGCTGCGCTCCACCTGCATGCCGTCCCGGCACAGGGTCTGGCAGGCCAGCTGGCGGCGGCCATCGATGGTCATCCGGCATTCCTGGCAGATGCCCATGCCGCAGAACATGGTCCGCGGCTGGCCACCGCAGGAGGTGCGGGTGCGCGGGTCGGCACTGCCGGCCACGGCGGCGCCCACGCTGAGGCCGTCGGCCACCTGTAGGGCCTGCTGGTCCAGGTAGATGATCATGGCAAGTCTCCAGTCAGGGCGGCGAAGCGCCCGGGCAGATAGGGGCGTGGGTCGAGCGCCGGGCATTCGCCCAGCATCAGGTCCACCAGCAGTCGCGCGCTGCCGGGTGCGGTGGTGACTCCCAGGCCTTCATGCCCGACCGCCAGCCACAGGCCCGGTTGCCGCGGGTGTTCGCCGAGGATTGGCAGGCCATCCGGCGTGGCGGCGCGAAAGCCGGTCCAGGCGCGGATGCCGTTGAGCTCGGCGAGCGCCGGCAGGTAGTCCACGGCGCGCCGCAGCATGGGCGCCAGTACGCTGGGTTCGATGGCCGGATCGAGGGTGTCGAACTGTCGGGACGAGCCGATCAGCAACTGACCGGTGGGCCGCGGCTGGACATTGAACGCCACCGAGGTGCCGTGGCTGGCGTGGGCGCTGGCGGCGTAACCCAGCTCCACCAGTTGGTGGCCGACCTGGTGCGGGTAGCGGTCGCTGATCAGCAGATGGCCCTTCTTCGGGCGCAGGGGCAGGGCCGGCAACAGTTCCCGGGCAGCGAAGCCGTTGGCCAGCAGCACCCGTTGTGCCCTCAGCACGCGACCGTCGGCGAGCTCCACCTGGTCCCCGGCGACGCTGCGCACCCGGGCTGCCTGGCGCCTGATCAGCGAAGCGTTGCCGAGCAGCCAGTGAGCAGTGGCCGGGGCGTAGAGGATCGCGTCGCCGGGGATCTTCAGCGCACCGGCCAGGCCTTTGCGCAACATCGGTTCCAGGCTCGCCAGCCGGGTGCTGTCCAGCAGCTCGCCGCTGATGCCGTGGTCGGCCAGGGCCTGCTGCTTGGTTCGCGCCAGGTCCCTCTCGTGGTGGTCGGCGGCCAGCCACAAGGTGCCGCAGTTCCGGTAGGCGCAGGCCTCGGGCAGGCGTTCGCGCAGCTGCCGCCAGAGGCCGAGGGAGTAGTGACTCAAGGCCAGTTCCGCCGGGTTGTCGTCCATCACCACCAGATGGCCCATGCCGGCCCCGGTGGCACCGCCACGACCATCGTCGAGCACCTGCACCCGCAGGCCGCGCCGGGCCAGCTCATGGGCGCAGGCGGCACCGATGATGCCAGCGCCCACCACTATCACCTCGGCCTCGGCCACCGGCGTCACGAGCCGATGCCCCAGGCGAACGGATCGCTGTCGTCCAGCAGCAGAGTGGCTTCGGCGCTGATGTGGGCATTGCCGCGAAGGATCGGAATCAGTTGCTCGCCGACCTTCTCATAGTGGGCGCTGAACTGGCTGCCGATGACACTGGCCTGGCGCCAGGCCTGGCCCGGGGCGAGCTTGCCGTCCGCCGCCAGGCACGCCAGCTTGGCGCTGGTGCCAGTGCCGCAGGGCGAACGGTCGTAGGCCTTGCCGGGGCAGAGCACGAAGTTGCGGCTGTCGGCCTGCGGGTCGTCGGCGAACAGTTCGATGTGGTCGATGACCCCGCCCTCGGCGCCGGTGATGCCGGCGGCTTCGAGGGCCTGGCGCACGTCCCAGGTGTAGTGGGTCAGGGCTTCGACATTGTCCAGGGCAATGCGCTGGCCGTGGTCGCTGATCAGGAAGAACCAGTTGCCGCCCCAGGCGATGTCGCCGTGCACCTTGCCGTGGCCGGGCAGTTGCAGCATCACCTGGGTGCGGTAGCGGTAGGCGGGGACGTTGCGCACGCTCACCGACAGGTCCTCGTGCAGGGTGGCCTCGACGGTGCCCACCGGGGTTTCGATACGGTGCACGCCCTGGTCGATGCGCCCCAGGTGATACAGCGAGCGCACCAGGCCAATGGTGCCGTGGCCGCACATGCCCAGGTAGCCGCTGTTGTTGAAGAAGATCACTCCGGCACAGGCGTCGCCGGCCTGCGGCTGGCACAGCAGGGCCCCCACCAGCACGTCGCTGCCCCTGGGTTCGAGGACGCAGGCCCGGCGCCACTGGTCGTGCTCGCGCTCCAGGATCTGCAAGCGTTCGGCCATGGAGCCGCGGCCCAGGTCGGGAAAGCCGTCGATGACCAGGCGGGTGGGTTCACCCCCGGTGTGGGAGTCGATCACGGTTATTTTTTTCATGAGGGCACCTGAGGGCAAAGAGCTACAGAGTGGCCTTGGCGGGGGCGCTGCCGCTTGTGGGTTTTCGCTGTCGTGGATGACGAAATCGGCACAGTCCGTTCGGCTGTCGAGGCGGTGTGCGAGGAACGCGCCGGTGAGCCGCGAGCGTCGGGCAAGTGTGCCGATTTCGTCTCCTTCGGGGGTGAAAAGTCTCAAGCTGCGACGGGGATAAAAGGCGACTCTGGATTTCGTATCCAACGCCTGTCGGCCCGGCCGACCTCATACAAGGACAAGACCATGAGCCGTAAAGCCATCCAGTGGAGCGGTGTGTTCCCCGCAGTGACCACCCAGTTCAACGCCGATTTTTCCCTGAACCTGCAAGCCACCCACAAGGTCATGCGCAGCCTGGTGGACGATGGCGTCTCGGGGCTGGTGGTGTGCGGCACCGTGGGGGAGAACACCTCGTTGACCACCGCGGAAAAACTCGCGGTGATCGAAGTGGCCAAGGACGCCGCCGGCGGCCGGGTGCCGGTGATTGCCGGGGTGGCCGAATTCACCACCGAGTTTGCCCGCAACACCGTGCGCGAGGCCGCCAGGGCCGGGGCCGACGGGGTGATGGTGATGCCCGCCCTGGTGTACTCGGCCAAGCCCCATGAGACCGCCGCGCATTTTCGCGCCGTGGCCACCGGCACCGACCTGCCGGTGATGGTCTACAACAACCCGCCCATCTACAAGAACGACGTCACCCCCGACGTACTGATCGCCCTGCAGGACTGCGAGAACATCGTCTGCTTCAAGGATTCCTCCGGCGATACCCGGCGCTTCATCGACCTGCGCAATGCCGTCGGCGACCGCTTCGTGCTGTTCGCCGGGCTCGATGACGTGGTGGTGGAAAGCGTTGCGGTGGGCGCCGAGGGCTGGGTCTCCGGGATGTCCGTGGCCTTCCCCAAGGAGGGCGAGACGCTGTTCCGCCTGGCCAAGGAAAAGCGCTTCGAGGAAGCCCTCACCCTTTACCGCTGGTTCATGCCTCTGCTGCACCTGGATGCCCGTCCGGACCTGGTGCAGTGCATCAAGCTCTGCGAGGAACTGGTAGGGCGTGGTTCGTCCATTACCCGGCCGCCGCGCTTGCCGCTGCAGGGCGAGACGCTGGCCGAGGTCAAGGCGATTGTCGCCAAGGCCCTGGCCACGCGCCCGAGCCTGCCCAACGTCGGCTTGTAAGGCGTTCACGGGCGCCCAGGGTGAAGGGCGCCCGCTTTCGAACAACAGCTCCGGGAAGCCACGAGGCACAGCCCGGGTGCAGTGCTGCAAGCGTCGGACGGCCCCGCCGACGTGACATTCCATCTGCCCATTCCAATAATCCAAAACAGGCGCAGCCCCATGTCAGGCAAAGGCAAATTCAAGAAACAACTCTCTCTGGTGGACCTGACCTTTATCGGTCTGGGTGCGATTTTCGGTTCCGGCTGGCTGTTCGCTGCCAGCCACGTTTCGGCGATTGCCGGGCCGGCGGGGATCTTTTCCTGGCTGCTGGGCGGCTTTGCCGTACTGCTGCTGGGCATCGTCTACTGTGAGCTGGGGGCAGCCCTGCCCCGGGCCGGCGGGGTAGTGCGCTATCCGGTGTTTTCCCACGGGCCGCTGCTGGGCTACCTGATGGGGTTCATCACCCTGATCGCCTTTTCCAGCCTGGTGGCGATTGAAGTGGTGGCGGCCCGGCAGTACGCCGCGGCCTGGTTCCCGGCGCTGACCCACGAGGGTTCGAGCAACCCGACGATCATCGGCTGGCTGGTGCAGTTCGCCCTGTTGTGCCTGTTCTTCTGGCTCAACTACTACAGCGTCAAGACCTTCGCCAAATCCAACAACTTCATCAGCCTGTTCAAGTTCATCGTGCCGCTGCTGGTGATCGGGGTGCTGTTCAGCTTCTTCAAGCCCGATAACTTCCATGTCCAGGGCTTTGCGCCGTTCGGTCTCTCGGGGATCGAGATGGCGGTCTCGGCGGGGGGCATCATCTTTGCCTACCTGGGGCTGACCCCGATCATTTCCGTGGCCAGCGAAGTGCGCAATCCGCAGCGCACCATTCCCATTGCCCTGATCCTTTCGGTGTTGCTCTCGACCCTGATCTACGGCCTGCTGCAACTGGCCTTCCTGGGCAGCATTCCCACGGAAATGCTGGCCAACGGCTGGAGCGGCATCAGCAAGGAGTTCTCTCTGCCGTACCGCGATATCGCCCTGACGCTCGGGGTCGGCTGGCTGGCCTACCTGGTGGTGGCCGACGCGGTGATCTCCCCCAGCGGCTGCGGCAACATCTACATGAACGCCACGCCGCGGGTGGTCTACGGCTGGGCCCGTACCGGGACCTTTTTCAAGATCTTCACCCGCATCGACGAAGAGTCCGGCATTCCGCGTCCGGCGCTGTGGCTGACCTTCGGCCTGTCGGTGTTCTGGACCTTGCCGTTCCCTTCCTGGGAAGCCCTGATCAATGTGGTCTCGGCGGCCCTGGTACTGAGCTATGCAGTGGCGCCCATCAGTGTCGCGGCCTTGCGCAAGAGCGCGCCGGAGTTGGCGCGGCCGTTCCGCGTGCGTGGTTTTGCCCTGCTGGGGCCGGTGTCCTTCGTGATCGCGGCGCTGATCGTCTACTGGTCGGGCTGGGGCACGGTGTCCTGGCTGCTGGGGCTGCAGATCCTGATGTTCGTGATCTACCTGTTGTGCAAGCGCCTGGTGCCCACCGATCACTTGAGCCTTGGCGAACAGGTGCGTTCGTCCCTGTGGCTGATCGCGTTCTATGCCCTGACCATCGTCATTTCCTACCTGGGCAGCTTCGGCGGCATCGGCGCCCTGGCTCACCCCTTCGACACCCTGACCGTCACCCTCATGGCTCTGTGTATCTACTACTGGGGCGCCAACACCGGCGTGCCCGGCGCCAAGCTGGTGCTGGACGGCGATGAGGTGGAATGAGGGTGCCCACTTTCAAGCAGACGAGGCAAACCATGACTGTTACTGGACAGATGCTGATCGGCCAGCAAGCCGGCTTAGGCACCCACGGGCATATCCATGGGCTGAACGCGGCCACCGGCCAGGTGCTGCAACCGGCTTTTGGCGGGGCCGCACCGGCCGACCTGGAGCGTGCCTGTGCCCTGGCCCAGGCGGCGTTCGAGCCTTATCGGCTGTTGCCGCTGGAGCGGCGGGCGGCGTTTCTGGAGAGTATCGCCAGCCAGATTCTTGAGCTGGGGGATGAACTGATCGAGCGTTGCCTGCTGGAAACCGGCCTGCCCCGTGCCCGCCTGGAAGGCGAGCGCGGGCGCACCGTTGGCCAGTTGCGGCTGTTTGCCGCGGTGGTGCGCAAGGGCGGGTTTCTCGGGGTGCGGATCGACCCGGCGCAGCCCGGGCGCCAGCCTTTGCCCAGGGTCGACCTGCGCTTGCGGCAGATGGGTCTGGGGCCGGTGGTGGTATTCGGTGCGTCGAACTTTCCTTTGGCCTTTTCCGTGGCTGGCGGCGATACCGCATCGGCCCTGGCGGCGGGCTGCCCGGTGATCGTCAAGGCGCACTCGGCCCACCCCGGCACCTCGGAACTGGTGGCCCAGGCCATCGCCCGGGCGGCACGGCAGCAGGGAATGCCCGAAGGGGTGTTTTCACTGTTGTTCGACAGTGGCCGGGATATCGGCCAGGGGCTGGTGGCGGACTCGCGGATCAAGGCCGTGGGTTTCACCGGCTCGCGCAGCGGCGGGATGGCCCTGATGCAGATCGCCGCGGCGCGCGCCGAGCCGATCCCGGTGTATGCGGAGATGAGTTCGATCAATCCGGTGCTGCTGTTGCCCCATGCCCTCGAGGAGCGCGGCGAGCAGATCGCCCCGGCGTTTGTCGCCTCGCTGACCCAGGGCGCCGGGCAGTTCTGCACCAACCCGGGGTTGATCCTGGCCGTCGATGGGCCGGCGTTGCAGCGTTTTGAGCGGGCCGCCGCCGAGGCCCTCGGCCACGTGGCGGCGCAGACCATGCTCACGCCGGGCATTTACCGCAGCTACTGCCAAGGCGTGGCCAGCCTCGCGGCGCATGCCCGGGTGCAGCTCCTGGCCCAGGGCCCGGAAGGGCAGGGCCAGCAGGCGCGCGGGGCATTGTTCGCCACCTCGGCCGCGGCGTTCATGGCGTGCCCCGAGTTACGCGGGGAGATCTTTGGCCCGGCCTCGCTGATTGTCCGCTGCGCCGACTTGACTGTCCTGCAACAGGTACTGCGCAGCCTGGAGGGCCAGCTGACCATTGCCATTCACCTGGGCGAGGGCGATCAGCCGCAGGTGCGGGCGCTGCTGCCGCTGCTGGAGAGCAAGGCCGGGCGCCTGCTGGCCAACGGTTTCGGCACCGGTGTCGAAGTGGCCCATGCCATGGTCCATGGCGGGCCGTTCCCGGCCACTTCCGACAGCCGCAGCACTTCCGTGGGCAGCCTGGCGATCCAGCGCTTCCTGCGCCCGGTGTCCTACCAGGACCTGCCCGAGTCGCTGTTGCCGGCTGAACTGCACAGCGCCAATCCATTGCAGGTGCCGCAGCTGCTCGACGGCCAGGGCCCGGGCTGACCCGAGGCGCGCCTGCTCTCCTCGGGAGTGCCGGCGCGCCTGCTCATCCTTCTTGCCTTACCTATCCGCAAACTCTCCCACAGGAGCGTTCCCCACCTGCCATAGAGGTTCCTGCATGTCTGAATACATCACCCTGTCACTGGATGAAGTCTGTGCCCTGTCCTATCAGGTCCTCACTCGCCACGGCCTGTCCGACGCCCATGCCCGGGCGATCGCCGAAGTCATCACCCAGGGCCAGCGTGACGAGTGCCACTCCCATGGGGTGTATCGTCTGCTGGGCTGCGTACGTTCGGTGCGCGAGGGCCGGATAGACCCCCGGGCCGAACCCAGCCTGCGGCATGTTTCTCCCGGGGTGCTGGAGGTGGATGCCCATTACGGCTACTCCCTGCTGGGTTTTCATACCGGTTTGCCGATCCTTGCGGAAAAGGCCCGCAGCCAGGGGATCGCCGCCATGGTGATCAAGCGCTGCTTCCACTTTTCCGCGCTGTGGCCGGAGGTCGAGGCGATTGCCGACTACGGCCTGGTGGGGATGGCGATGAACCCCAGCCATAGCTGGGTGGCCCCGGCGGGCGGGCGTCATCCGGTGTTCGGCACCAACCCCCTGGCCTTTGCCTGGCCGCGCCCGGGGGGCCAGCCTTTTGTCTTTGACTTCGCCACCAGTGCCATTGCCCGAGGGGATATCGAACTGCATGCACGCCAGGGCAAGCCGATTCCCGAGCACTGGGCCATCGACGCCGATGGCCAGCCCACCACTGATGCCAAGGCGGCGTTGCAGGGCGCCATGCAGACGTTCGGCGGGCACAAGGGTTCGGCCCTGGCGGCGATGATCGAGTTGCTGGCCGGTGCCCTGATCGGCGACCTGACCAGTGCCGAGTCCATGGCCTTCGATGGAGGCGTGGGGGCTACGCCCTGCCATGGGGAACTGGTGCTGGCGTTCGATCCCAGGGTGTTTTTGGGGGAGGGCTATGCGCAGGGGCTGGAACGGGCGGAAGGGTTGTTCGCGGCGATTGCCCGGCAGGGCGCACGGCTGCCGTCACAGCGGCGTTTTGCGGCCCGGGCCCGCAGCCTGGAGCACGGGGTGCAGATTCCCCGAGGGCTGCTGGAGGATATTCGCGGGTTGCTCTGAGACCTGTTCACCGGCAGACGGCTCCTGCGGATGAGTGCAGGAGCCGGCTTTACGGCATCAGAAGCGTACGTTGGCCGCCAGCTCGGCGGAGCGCCCCGGCGCGACGGTGGCGAACATCCCCACGTGGGAGGCGTCGTAGTAAGTCTCATCGGTGAGGTTGAGCACGTTGAGTTGCAGGTCCAGGTTCTTGTTCACCCGGTAGGCGAGCATGGCGTCGTAGCGCCAGTAGGAATCGAGGCTGCGGGTGTTTTCATCGTTGGTATAGCGCTTGTCCACATAGTTGGCGCCGCCGCCGACCTTCCAGCGGTCGGTGAGGGCGTAGGTGGTCCAGACCGAGCCGCTGTTGGGGGCGATGAACTTGGCCTGGTTGCCATCGAAGTTGGTGTTTTTTCCGGACGCATACTTGACCGTCTTGGCATCCAGGTAGGTGTAGCCCGCCATCACTTCCCACTGTTCGGTGAGATGGCCGGTGGCTCCCACTTCAAACCCCTTCACCTCGACGTCGCCGTCCAGCGTGACCTCGTTGCTGATCGGGTCGTAGGTCCGGGCGTTGGTCTTCTCGGTCTTGAACAGGGCCGCGGTCAGGGACAGGCGTTCGTTCAGCAGGTCCCACTTGGTGCCCAGCTCGATGCTGCGGCTCTTTTCCGGATCCAGGTTGCTCAACCGCCCGCCCGCGGCGCCGTCGGCCCCCCCGGATTGCCCGGCGGTTTCCCCCGATGGGTTGAACGAAGTGCCGTAGGACAGGTAGATGCTGCCGTACGGCAGCGGCTTGAAGACGATGCCGCTCTGGTAGGTCCAGAGGTTGCTGCGGTTGCTCTGCACACCATCTCGCACGTGGTAGTTGTCGAAGCGTGCCCCCAGGTTCAGGTCCCACTGTTCATGCAGGGCCAGGGTGTCCATCACGTACAGGGCGCGGTTGTTGTGCTTGGTAACGCGATGCTGGCCATCGCCGCGTGGCACCGGGGTGAAGGGATCCTTGGGGTTGGGGTGGTTCAGGTCACCGAGGTCGGCGCTGCCCGCGCTGCCATAGCGGTTTTTCTCGTCGATCCGTTCCCGGGAGAATTCCAGGCCGGCGCTGTAGCTGTGGCCGATGGAGCCGGTGTCGAACTTGCCGAAAATATCGGTCTGGTTGATCAGCGAGGTATTGACCACGTTACGTGGGCGAGCGGTGCGTTGTGCGAGGTTGTTGCGCTCCTGGGCCGGTGTCGCAATCGGCCGGCTCATGATGTAGTCCTGCATGCTGCGCCCCTGGCGTGTGGTGTTGCGCAGGGTCAGGTGGTCATTGAAGTCGTGCTCCAGTTGCAGGGTGAACAGGTCGGCCGAGGTCTTGCGGAAGTCGCGTTTGCTGAAGCCGTAGAAATTGTCCCGGTCAACCTTGACCGGCTTGCCGCTGATGGCCGATACCGGAACACCTTGGTCGGGAATGTCGTCGCTCTGCATGTGGTAGTAGCTGAGGGTGCCGCGGGTATCGGTGTTCAGGCCGAAGGAAAAGCTCGGCGCCAGGCCCCAGCGGGTGACTTCCACATCGTCGCGCCCGGGGGTATCGGCTTCATGTTTCATGGCGTTCAGGCGCAGCGCCATGTTCTGTTCGGGCAGGTACTGGTTGAGGTCGACGGTGGTGCGGCGCAGTTGATCGGTGCCCAGGGTCAGGCTGCCGGCGGCGAAGGTTTCCTGCTGCGGCACTTTGCTGACCAGGTTGATGGTGCCGCCGGTGGAACCGCGCCCCGCGTAGGCCGAGCCCGGGCCCTTGACGATCTCGATCTGCTCGACGTTGAAGGCTTCGTGGGTCATGCGCCCGACATCGCGAATGCCGTCGATCATGATGTCGGTGCTGGCTTCGAAACCACGGATGAAGGGCCGGTCGCCCAGCGGCGTGCCGCCTTCGCCCGCGCCGAAGGTGATTCCCGGCGTGGTGCGCAGGGCATCGGCCAGGGTCGACACCGCACGCTCCTGCATCAGGGATTCGGTGATGATGGTCACCGACTTCGGGGTTTCGCGCAGCGGTGCGGTGAACTTCACCGAATCCGATGTTTCGCGCTTGTATCCCGGCTTGTGTTCGCCCTTGACGTGGGTGGTGCCGAGGGTGACGGATGCCGGGTCGGATGGGCGTTCGGTGGATTGCTCGGTGGCGCCGAGGCTGGCTTCGCTAAGGGCCATCAAACCGAGGGATGTGGACCACAACTTCCATGGGTGTGGGCGGGCAGGACTGGACATTTCAGATAGAGCCTCCGTTTTATTTGGAATGGATTCTCATCTGCGAATTAATATCATTCAATCAGAACTATCTGAACAATCATGTCGAAAAGTGTATGCGTCGTTGTATGCGCGATAGCCGGCCCCTCCTCAGGACCGCTACCAAGGGGCCGTGGCCTGTTGCTGAACCGGAGGGTTCTTTTTTTTCCGGCGTTGCGGTTTCATGAGCGCCCCCTTTCAGGAAGCTCACGGATGAACCTGCATTTCGAAACCGCCCGCCTGTTGCTGCGCCCCCGTACCCTTGAGCACTTCCAGGCGTGCCTGGGTATGGATCAGGATCCCGAAGTCACGCGCTTCATCCCCGGGACCTGGGATGGCGGGCAGTGGCACAGGGACTTTTTACAGGGGCGCATGACCCAGGATTTCGGCCCGCGCTGTGGGTATTGGGCGATCTTCGCCAAGGACGCGCCGGATGAGTTGCTGGGCTGGGTTTCCTTCATTCCCTTCGATGCTGTGGGGCCCGAGCTGGAAATGGGCTGGCGCCTGGTGCGGCGGGCCTGGGGGCGGGGTTTTGCCAGCGAGGCCGCGCGGCGGATCGTCGAGCATGCGTTTGCCGACCCGGCGGTGCAGCGCATAGTCGCCGATGCCCATGTCGACAACGAGGCGTCGTTGGCGGTGGCACGCAAGGTCGGTTTTCGCTTCACCCACAATGCCGATTTCGAAGGCTTGCCCTGCCGCTTCTTTGCAATGACCCGTGAGGATTTTTGCCAGCAACGGTCGGCTGGCTGAGGCGGGGGGGGCAAGCGTGGGGCGCCGTTGGCGGCGCCCCGTATGGTCCATGCCTGCCGTCAGAGGTGGCGGCTGACCCACCACAGCACCAGGAAGGCAATGACGGCCACCAGGGCCGCGAACTGGAACAGATTGATCAGCCACTTCAGGCCCAGGGGGAATTTCCTGTAGTCCTTCACGTTCAGGCCGCCGTTGCGCAGGAACAGGTGGGGCATGGCGAACAGTGCGCCGATGCACAGCAGCATGAAGAAACGGCTAAGGGGGTCCTTGCCCAGGAGCGGCATGCGGATGGCAATGACCCGGCAGCGCGACAGGTGCTTGACCATGTCATCAAGCCTGAAATAGCCCAGGTAGACCTGGATCGCCAGGGACACCAGCCCGGCCATGACCACCAGGACCCAACCCGCGGTATAGATATCTTTTGCGTTACACATATCTCTTCAGTGACCTCCTCAAGGTGGCGACCACGCGCTCAGCGTATTGCTCCTCCAGTGAGCCCTGGCACGCAGGGCAGCCGGCCACCATAGCACTTTGGGAGCGGTGTCGGGCGCAGGTGCTCCGGTACCCAGGGGTCAATGAGCGCCGCATCAGGGCTGTTTAGCGCGGTCGTAGCCCTGGTCGGAGGCTGGGAGAGAGGGGGGGGCAGGGCGGCCCTAGAGTTTGGCGCAACGCTCCACATCGGCCTGGGTGGTGACCTGGGTGTCGATGCCCAGGCGGTATTTGCAATAGTCGATGATCATCTGGCGCTGTTCATCGGTGAGCTTTTCCACGCGCCGGTAGTCGCCGTCATTGGCGTGGATGTTGAAGAATTCCAGGCGCAGGGTCGGGGATGTCTTGATAAACCAGCGGGTATGGGTTTCAGCCTCTTCAAGCTCGGTGTAGTAACCGAGGTTGAGCACCATCAGCAGGATGAGGGAGAGCAGCAACAGCAGTGTTTTCAAGGCACGGCTCCTTCCGTGGGGGGGCGCCAGGGGCGCGGGCTGCGAATGCTTCAGGTTTTTCCCCGGCTTGGCAAGCGCTCGGGCAGGAGGGGGGACAGCATCGATGGCGGGATTGGCTTCAGGTTCAGCAAGCAGACAGTTGCGCACTGGTAAAAATATCGGCACGCCGGGCAGGAGCCGGGCGGTGACAGGGGGCAAATGGTTTCAAGCGGATTCACGGCAGGTTGCCAAAAGTCTGCCGGGGCGAATGGCCCGGTGCATCCGTTTGCGAACCGCAGAGCGATCGTGGGCTCTGTACGAAAACTACCTGCGCTTCGATCAGACTGCGTTAAAAACAGGCTCGGAATGCTCATTTAGGTTCCTAAACTCCGCTTCCTCGCCTGTTTTTGCCTTGCCTGATCTTTGCTCGGCGAGTTTTCGTACAGACCCTGGGATCGCTCTTTTTTTGCCAGCACCCGGGCGTTTCAGCAACGGCATCAGACCAGGCCCAGGGTCGCGGGCCGGGAACCGGGGAACACCGCCTGCACCTGAGCGCTGGAAAGCCCCCAGGTAGCGCCCAGTAGGCCACCGAGCAGATCCCGGTAGTTGTTGAGCACCGGGTAGTCGCGGTTCTGCAGCAGGCTTTGCGCGTTCACCGTCACTTGCTCGCCGGCCAGGCGCCCGCCGCGAATGCTGCCGCCCAACACCCAGTACACCGTGCCATGGCCGCGGTCGGTGCCCCGGGCGCCGTTCTCGCGAAAGGTCCGGCCGAATTCGGAGACCACGACCACCAGGCTGTCCTTCCAGTGCTCGCCCATGGCCTCGGCATAGGCCGCCAGCCCTTGCCCGAGGTTGGCCAGGTTGCTGGCCAGTTGGCCCTGGGTGCTGCCCTGGTTGACGTGGGTATCCCAGCCGCCGACATCGACGAAGCCCAGGCGATACTGCTCGCGCATCAGGCCGGCCATGCGCCGGGTCTGGGCGGCGAAGCTCTGTGCATTGGCGGCCCCGCGATTGGCTGCGAGCATCTCTTGCTGCAGCTCCCGGGAGACCTTCTGGCGCAGGGCCAGTCCATCGCTGGCCGCGGCGGCATAGGGCGTGTGCTGGTACATGGAGGCCAGAATCGCTGCCTGGCGCTCATCGAAGGGCGTCTTGCCGGCGCTGCGCAAGGACAGGTTGGGAATCTGCTGGCCGCCCTGGAAGCTCAGGGGCAGGGCGTCGGTAAAGGCGATAGGCGCGCTGTCGGGCACCTGCCGCGCCAGGCGTGCGAGGAACCCCGAGTCGTAGCGCCGGTGCTGCTGGCTTGGCTGGCCGGCCTCGATAGTGTCCTGGGTCTGGAAGTGGCTGCGGGACAGGTCGTCGGTGCCGGCAAAGGGCACGAAGGCGAGTTCCTGGCGCTGCCACAGCGGGTACAGCGAATCGCGCAGCACCGGGTTCAGGCCCCAGTGGCTGTCCAGCGCGATGGCGCTCTGCGGGTTGTGCCCATCGGGCCGGGCTATCGCCAGGGTCGGGCGCGACTCGTAGTAGAAGTCGCTGCTGTAGGGCACCAGCAGGTTGTTGCAGTCATAGCCTCCGCGCAGGAACACCAGCAGGGTGCGCGGCGCCGAGGCCGGTGCGGCGAACAGCCGGGCACAAAACGTCAGGCTGGGCAGGGCGGCGGCTGCGATCAACAATTGGCGACGATTCATGACGGCTCCTGGTCAGGTGGGGCGCTCTCAGCGATTGTTGAAATCCGGCGAGGACAGCAGGAAGGTGTTCCATTCCTGGGGGGAAACGGCCTGCTCCAGGGCGTTGCGGGTGGTGCTGGAGAGGTAGGGGGCGATCGCCTGGTAATACATCGGCGTGGTGATCATGGGAAACCCCGGCCCCGGGACCTGGCTACCCTCGGCGGTGAACAGCCGGTTGTTGCCCGAGCCCATGGCCCGGGCGATTTCAAAGCGCCTGGCCATCTGCCCGGAACTCGACCAGCCACTGGCTACCAGCGGCCAGCCGTCGGGAGTGATGCGCCCGAACAGCGGCTGGCCCATCTGATTCAGCCAGTTGAGCAGTGGTCGCGGGTTGGCCAGGGGCTTGCCGTCATAGGTCAGGCGCAGCGCCGAGACCACGAACTGTTGCGGGTCCTTGAATTTCCTGCCGGCCGCGTGCAGCAGCTCCGGCGATTGCATCAGGGTGGCCATGACCTGGGCGATGTCGCCATCGCTGTCACTGAAGCTCTTGGCCATGCGCGCCACCAGCGCCGGCGGCGGCTCGTCCGCGACGAAGTACTGGGCCAGCTTGCGCGAGATGAACCGCGCGCAGGCCGGTTGCCGGGTGATGAGGTCCACGGCCTGGGTGATCTCGTCATACCCGCTGCCCTTGATGGTATGGCCCAGCAGGTGCTTGTCGCTGAAGTCGTGACGTGTGGGGTTGAACTGGAACAGGCCCTGTTGCACCACCAGGGGCTGCAGGTTGCGGGGAAAGTGCTGCTCGCGACCGTCCAGGGGCGCCAGCCCGGCTCCGGTGAGAATCAGCGCCAGCTGTTGCACGTCTTCCTGGCTGTAGCCGGCGTCGACGCCCAGGCTGTGCAGTTCCATCAGTTCACGGGCGTAGTTCTCGTTGACCTTGCCCCTGGCGTTACTGCTGTTGTCCAGGTATTCGAGCATGGCCGGGCTTTGCAGGGTGGCCAGCAGCAGGTCCTTGAACTTGCCCAGGGCGTGGGGGCGGAGGGTGTTTTCAAGGTAATCGGCGGTCAGCAGCCGCACCCTGCCCTTGCCCTGGAACACGCTGAAATGGTTGAGCCAGAACAGCACCAGTTGTTCCTTGAGCTGGTTGGGGCCGTAGACAGCTTGCAACAGCACACTGGACTGGGTCTGTTCAGCCAGTTGGGTGGCGTACTGGCGCAGGTCTTTTTGCGCCTGGTTGCGCGCTTCGCCCTCGGGCATTGCCTTGATCTGTTCCTGGCGCTGCCGGAACTCCTCCAGCAGGGAGCGGGGCGAATCGTTCAGGGCCGGATAACTGCGCAGCAGGGTGTCGATGGCCGGTGGCAACGGATCGTGCAGGCGATCGTCCAGTTGCGCCCTCAGCAGCTCATTGCGCCCCAGGGTGCGCAGGCGCTGGAGTTGCGCCGCGTCCAGGTCGAAGCCGTCACGCCGCAGCCATGCGATGTCGGCGGCACTGGGCGCTTGAGGTTGTGCGGCGTGGGCCAGGATTGGCAGCAGCACAGCCAGGGCAGTCGACAGGTACAGGCAGCGGGGCAACGGGGAAAGCCTTGGCATGGGCGGTTGGTCCGAAGTGAGAGGTTGCGGCCGATGGGATTTTCGCCATCTGTCGCCAGGTTCAGGGCAGGGCGTGAAGCCTGTCCCGGCTCCCTGGGCAGCACAGCGGTATAGCGTCGCAGGCTACCAGAGGGTTGTTCCGGCTTTCAGTCGGCAATGCTCTAGGACAAGTGTTTCAACGCAGGGTTGGGGGGCTTGCCGTCGACCGTTCGTCCGACGGATGGAATTGGCAAGCACTAGTCACTGCGTCATGCTGTCGATGGATGTCGTAGTGCCACTACTTCAAGGCCCGACCCGGTTTCCGGGTGTCGTTCCATCCCTGCGTTGGTGAGATAGATTGGTGATGAGTGTGTTGATCCTGCCCGAGGCGCAATATGCCCGATAAGGCGCTGGCCGAGGAGCAGCGCCTGGCTGCCCTGTATGCCCTGGAACTGCTGGATACGGCCCGGTGCGAGCGTTTTGACCGCATCTGCCGGCTGGCCGCAGAGTACTTCAAGGTGCCCACGGCCCTGATCACCCTGGTGGACCGTGATCGGCAGTGGTTCAAGTCGCGGGTGGGCTTTGCGCCCGAGCAGACCCCCATCGAGCAATCGTTCTGCGCCTATACCATCAAGTCCGGTGATGTATTCGAGGTGGAAAACGCCCGCCAGGATGTGCGTTTCCACGCCAATCCCCTGGTGACCCAAGACCCGGGCATCGGTTTTTATGCCGGCGCGCCGCTGATTACCTCCACCGGGCATGCGATCGGCAGCCTGTGCGTCATCGATCGCCAGCCCCAGCGCCTGAACGCTGCCGAGCGTCAGCAACTGCGCGACCTGGCATCCCTGGTGATGGAGCAGGTGGAGCAGCGTCAGCGCCTGACCCGGCGCGATCCGGTGAGCAGGCTGCCCAACCGTGAGCAATTTCAGAGCGACCTGTACGACCTGGCGGATGAGAACCCGGGAGAACGGCGCGTGCTGGTGCTGTTGGACGCGGTGGACATGACCGTGGCCCACGAGCTGACCCTGGCCATGGGCCTGGCGCCGTTCGAGACCATCGTGCGTTTCCTGGCCCAGCAACTGCTCGCCTACCTGGGGCGCCATGTGCGGGTGTATCACGTATCGGTCAAGCGCTTCGGCTTCCTGCTGCCGGCGGCTCCCGGGATCGAGCGCTTCCTGGAAGGCCTGGTGCGGCGCCTGCGGCGTCAGCCGCCAGGGCTGGAACTGCCGATGATTCCCGGGGTGTGCGCGGGCACGGTGGAGTTCTCCACGGACCGCGACGCCGTGCCCGACGTGTTGCGCAAGGCCATGTTCGCCCTGGAACTGGCGACCCTCAACCGCAGCACCTGGGCGCCTTACGACGTGGTGCGGGACCAGGCCTACCGGCGAGCCTTCAACCTGGCCTCGGATATTAGCGAAGCCCTGGACAGTGGGCAGATCTACCTGATGTTCCAGCCGCGTTTCGCCCTGCCCGACGGCGCCCAGGTCAGCGCCGAGGCGCTGATCCGCTGGGATCACCCCTGGCTGGGGCCGATTTCACCGGCGGAGTTCATTCCGGTGATGGAGCGCAATGCGTTGATCCACCGGGTAACCCACTGGGTGATCAATGCGGTGCTCGGCAAGCTGCAGGCCTGGAGCGACGGTGAAGTGCAGCGCCTGTCGATCAACCTCTCGCCCCAGGATTTCGAGGACCAGGACATCGCTGATGTGCTCAAGGCGGCCTGTCGCCGCCACGGCATCGAACCCCATCGCCTGGAAGTGGAAATCACCGAGGGTGCCTGGTTGCGTTCCAACCCGCGGGTGCTGGACCAGTTGAGCAAGATCCGCGCCCTGGGCATGGATGTGGCCATCGACGATTTCGGTACCGGCTACAGTAACTTCGCCTATCTGCATCAGATTCCGGCCAATGTGGTGAAGCTCGACAAATCCATGGTCACCGACCTTGAGAGCAGTGCCCAGCACCAGAAGATCACCCGCTCGGTCATCGCCCTGGCCCGGGAACTGGGCTACCGCACCGTGGCCGAGGGCATTGAAAGCTTCAAGTGCCTGCAGATGCTGCGCACCTTCGGCTGCGATGAGGCCCAGGGTTATTTCCTGGCCCGGCCCATGGTCCAGGAAAAATTCCTGGCCCGCAGCGCGGCCCAGCGCTTTCCACTACAGCAAGGCTACTGACTGCGGCTTCTGTAGCCGCTGTCGCAGGCTGCGAGCGGCCCGAAGGGGCGTTAAAAAACCTTGAGGGCGCCGCACCTCCTCACCGCTGCGCTGCCACCAGCAACAGCATCGGCCGCTCCCGCTCCTCTGCCAGCGCCGGACGGTCCTCGACCTGCTGCGCCGTGGGGCCCCACTCCTGCACATGGCGCAGGTTGAAGCCGGTATCGATCAGCGTGTTGAGCAGCGTGCCCAGGGTACGGTGTTGCTTGATCACCCCTTCGGCCAGCCAGTGGGTCACCCGCTCGCCTTCCTGCTGGTAGCTGTCCACCGGCCAGGACTGGCGGCCCTGCGCGTCCACCTGCCAGCCCGGGTTGCGCGGTGCCATGAAGATCGGGTGCTCGATGGAGAACACCAGGCGCGCCCCCGGTACCAGGGCCGCATAGACCTGGGCGAACAGGCCGGGCAAATCCTTTATGTAGTGCAGGGCCAGTGAGCTATAGGCCAGGTCGAAGCTGCAGGCGGGCAGGCGCAGTTGCTCCAGGTCCTCTTGCTGATACTGCACGTTGGGTGCCGAGGTGGTGGCGCGGGCGGTGGCCAGCATCTTCTGCGAAACGTCCAGGCCGACTACTTGGCGGGCACCGTGCTCGCTGGCCCAGCGGCTGAACCAGCCATAGCCGCAGCCCAGGTCCAGCACCCGCAGGCCGTTCATCGGTGGCAGCAGGGCTTGCAGGGCCGGCCATTCCGGCGCGGCGTCGAGGCCGCCGAGGGAGCGGCCCATCTGGCTGTAGGCCTGGAAAAAAATCGGGTCGTCGTAGATGTTCTGAGTCATGTCGGGAGGCTCTATCAGGTTCGTGTGCAGCCCTGGTGGGCAGGGAATGTCATGCAGTTGAAACAGCTGAGGGGCTTCTCCCTCGCAGGGCGCGACGCAGGTATCGTCGATGGCCGGGCAGGCGGTGCAGCAAAACAGGTCGGATATCTTAGCCAGTTTTGCGGGCCGGGCCATCGCCGGATGCTTTGCACGCCAGGATCTTCATCGGCACAATCGCCGGCCGGGAACACCGAGTGTCCCCGGCCCCGAATTCGTACCCCAAGAGAGGCATCATGGGCAAAGCGAGAGTGACAGGCACGACGATCGAGGCGATCCGCGCGGCAGAGATGGCATTGGGGCGTACCTTGCCCTGCTCGTTCGCGCGCTGGTTGCTGGAGCACAACGGCAAGGCCCTGGGGGCGCTGGAGGTGTTTCCGGTCTTCGATGCCCGGGATCCGCGCAAGACCTGGGAGTCGATAGTCCGCCATTTCGAAGGCGGCTGGCGGGCCTGGCAGGACAACGTCTGCGCTGACCCGGCGGGTTTCTCCAACCTGCTGCCGTTCGCCCAGTTCGGCACGGGCGACTACTACTGCTTCGATTACGCCGTGCTGGGGGAGGCCGGTGAGCCGGTGGTGGTGCTCTGGTCCCATGAGACTGGCGCCACGTCCGTGGTTGCCGATGGCTATGCAGCTTTTCTGGCCAGCACCGATCGGCCCGGGTAGGCACAAGGCTTGGGCTTGAATGGTCAGGTCTGGAGGGAGAGATCGTTGCGGTTCAACGACTGGGAAACTGCTTGGAGCTTCTGCGTGGGCACGCAGATTGGGGAAGTGGAGCGGGTGAAGGGAATCGAACCCTCGTTATCAGCTTGGGAAGCTGGAGTAATGCCATTATACGACACCCGCTCGAACGGCTGACTTTGTACCAGATGTGGCCGTGGATTTGAAGTTTTTCTTTAGCTGACTTGCGCTTGCGCGCCGCTGACCTTCATCGCAAGCCCGCCCCATACCGTGAAAACCGGGGTTGTCACGGTGTGCAGGCGGCCTGCGAGGAGGGCTTTTCAGAGGGCTCGTACATGCTGCTCCTGGACATGCGGGGCACGCGAACGGTTGTCGTACTGGCCCGGTTTGAGGAACCCCATCAGGGCCTGGCGAGTGTCGCGGCAGGCGGCCTTGTGCTCCATGTCGAGAAAGTGCCCGGTGGCCTGGATGGTACTGAAGCTCGACTGCTGCACATGGTTGGCGAACAGCCGGGCATCGTTGGCCGAGGTGTACTCGTCCCATTCGCCGTTGATGAACAGCACCGGGACCTGGATGTTGCGTGCGGCCCTGAGGTAGCACTGGCGATCACCATGGAGCACATGGCTGATGTGGAAGTGCATCTGCCCGTACTCATGTTCCGCCAGGCTGCTGACGTGGCGATAATTGAAACGCTTGAACAGCGACGGCAGGTGCTTGCCGATGGTGTTGTTGACCAGGTCGCCGACGCGATGGCCATCGCGGCTGCCGAGGTAGTCGACACCGCGTTCCAGGTAGTCGCGCATCGGCTCGTTGATCACCGGCGAGAACGAGCTGATCACCGCCTTCTCGATGCGTCGCGGGCGCTGGGAGAGCGCTTGCAGGGCGGCGGCGCCGCCCCAGGAAAACGACAGCACATGTTCGGCGGCGAAGTGCTCGATCAACTCCAGCAGGATCTGCCCCTCGACTTCCTTGGTGAGCATCCGTTCGTGCCTGTTGTGGGCCTTGGAGCGACCCGCGTAGGGCTGGTCGTAGAGCACCACATTGAACTGCGGGTGGAGGTTCTTCACGGTCTGGGCAAAGGACGCAGTGGTGGCCAGTGAGCCGTTGACCAGAATGATGGTCTTGTCTGCGGCATCTGCGCGATAGAACTCCGTGTAAACCCGATACTGACCCTGTATATCCAGCACAGCGATTTCTGGCCTCATGTCATAAGACTCCTGGCAAGCGGGTATGCGCGCAACGTGAGTGTGCACGGGCAATGTGACAGGTAGGCATACGCCTGGAATCGGAGCCCATGTCGATCCGGTAAGGCAGGTCGACGGGTGTTGTTATAGGCGGGCGATTTGCCGGGGGGAAGGCAGAGCAGGCAGGGCTCAGGCCGGCAAAGGGTTTCTTAGATGCGTGGTTGTGACTCGTCGGTCACAATTCGGCCGACGGACAGATTCAAGCAGGGCAACCGGGAACCTGCAAGGTCATTGGGCAAATTGTTCGACAGCTTCTGCCCAGCGGTCGTGTGGCGCGGCGCAACGCTCAGATCAGGCGTATTTCGGCGTCGCTCAGAGCACGGTATTCACCGGGGGCCAGGCGTTCGTCCAGCAGCAGCGGGCCCATGCGTTCGCGGTGCAGGCGCAGCACCTTGTTGTTGAAGTGGCCGAACATGCGCTTGACCTGGTGATAGCGCCCTTCGACGATGCTCAGCCGGGCGCTGCGGGGGCCGAGGATCTGCAGTTGAGCGGGCAGGGTGGTCAGGTCCTCGAAGGCGAAATACAGGCCATGGGCGAAAGTCTCGACGTACTCGGGGCCGATCTCCTGCTCGGTTTCCACGTAATAGAGCTTGGGCAGTTTGGTCTGGGGCTGGGTCAGGCGCCGCGACCAGTTGCCATCGTTGGTGATCAGCATCAGCCCGGTGGTGTTGTAGTCCAGGCGCCCGGCGATATGCAGATCCTGCGGGTCCGGCTCATGGATCAGTTCGAGCACGGTCTTGTGCTCGGGGTCGCGGGTGGCGCTGACGCAGCCCATGGGCTTGTGCAGCATGAAGTAGCGCGCCGGCTTGCCGGCCTGCAGCACTTCGTCGTCCAGCTCCACCCGGCTGAACTCGCGGACCTCGGCCTTGGGGTCGCTGACCGGCTGCCCATCGATGCGAATGCGTCGTTGCACCAGCAGCACGCGCACTTGCTGGCGGTTGAAACGGGGCAGGTTGCTGAGAAAACGGTCAATGCGCATGGTGATCGGTGGCTATCGGCTGGAGGGGCTCAGGGACGGGGCAGGGTAGCGGCGCGCAGCTGCGCGTCGACCCCGGCACAGCGCGGGCACAGGCAGGCCTGGTTGCGCAGCTCCGGCGCCAGGGCTTCGATGATCGCCGGGTCGATGTCCACGCTGTAGCACCAGCAGGCCTGGCCGGCGCGGCGCGGGTCAGCCAGGGTGCAGTCGTTGCGGGCACCGCAGGCGGGGCAGAGTTCAGGTTCATTCATGGCTGGAGTGAGGCATTTCCACGCAGGTTCGATTGCGTCCGGTGTGCTTGGCACGGTACATCGCGTGGTCGGCACGGGACAGCAGGCTGTGCAGGGTGTCCTGGGCTTGCAGGCTGGTCAAGCCGATGCTGACGGTCAGTTGCAGCGGCTGCCCTTCATAGTGATAGCGCTGCTGTTCGGTGAGCAGGCGGATCTTCTCGGCGATGCCCAGGGCCACGCTGCTGTCGGTGTCCTTGAGCAGGACGATGAATTCTTCGCCGCCCCAGCGGCAGACGATGTCGGACTGGCGCAGGCAGCCCTGCAGGTCCCGGGCGAAGCCACTGAGCACCTGGTCCCCGGCCAGGTGGCCGTAGGTGTCGTTGAGGCGCTTGAAGTGGTCCAGGTCCAGCAGCACGGCGCACAGCGGCGTCAGGTCGCGCCAGGCCTCTTGCAGGGCCTGGGCCGCCAGCAGGTCGAACCCGCGGCGGTTGGGCAGACGGGTAAGGCTGTCGAGGGTGGCCTGGGCTTCGATCTTGCGCTGATAGCGGCGCACCACGGCGCTGAGCAGGACCAGCACGATGGCGGTGATCACCAGGCAGATCAGCAGGTTCAGGTACAGCGACTGGCGGATGCTGTTGAGGGCGCCGTCTTCGCGTTTGTCGACGAACAGGTACCAGTTCAGCTCGGGAATGAAGCGCACATTGAGAAAGTGCCCCTGGCCCTGGGAATTGTATTCATAGCTGCCGCTGTGGGGCTTGGGCAATTGGCTCAGCAGCTCCTTGAGGCTGCCCAGTTCATGCAGCGACTGGCCGCTGCGGGCGCCCTGGGGGCCACCGTCGGCACCGGTGAGGACGATGCGGCCGAAGGCGTCGACGAAGTACACGCTGCGCTGGTAACGCTGCTGGTACTTGTCGATCAGCTTGATCACCGCATCCACGGTCAGGCCGACCCCGGCGGCGCCGATGAAGCGGTCCTGGTAGTCGTAGACCTTGTAGTTGATGAAGAAGGTCAGCTTGTCCTGGTTGGCCAGGTCCGGGTCGACGTTGATCTCGTAGGGCGTGCTCATGTCGCGTACGCGAAAGTACCAGGCGTCCCGGGGCTCATCGGCCTTGACCTTCTTCAGCACGCCCTTGGCCTGGTAGTAGGTGAGGCTGGTGTTGGAGACGAAGAACGCGGTGTAGGCGTCGTAATGGGTCATGACCTCGTTGAGGTAGCGGGTCATCTGGCTTGGGTCGCGCTCGCCGGCCACCACCCAGTCGCGCATGAAGGTATCGCGGGCCATCATCGAGGAGATCAGCACCGGCCGCACCAGGTCCTTCTGGATTTCCGAGTACACGGTATCGGAGGTCAGGGGCAGTTCGGTATTGACGATGCTGTCGCGGATCGAATCCCGCGAGGCGTAGTAGCTGAGCAGCGAGGTGGCGAGAAAACCGCTGCCCAGCAGGGCGATCAGGACCAGAACCAGCGAGCGCTGGGAATACAGGGGAGAGCGGCGCGGCATGGTGATTCCGTGATAGTGGCCCGATGACGCATTCTAGTGGCACGGCGCACAAATAACTCGTTCATCACGCGCCTGAATTGTCTCGAGTTCGATACGTTTGCCAGGCGCTGGAAGGCCAGCGGGGGGCTCGTTGCAACTTGAGCCTGCAAGGCCGCCGAGCAGGCCCCGCCACTGGTCGGTGAAGCCATCGGGGCACTGCTGCGCGGCGCACCACAAAGGCTTTTTGCGGTCCTATGCAATGCCAGTCATGCCGTTTCGATTGGCGTCGTCCAGCGTCGCTGGTACGGCTTGCACGCGGTCCGGGAGGCCGCCATGTTCCGTCGAATCTTGCTCGGTGTTGTGCTTGGTTTGAGTCTGTCCGCCTGTGTGCCCTATTACGTCGAGCCGGGGTACTACCGCACTGACGTGTATGCGGTTCCAGGCCCCTATTACTACGGTGGCTACCCCTACTATGGAGGCGGCTACAGGCCTCACTACTATTACCGGCCCTACTATCACGGGGGCTACGGGCCGCACTACTACGGCGGCTACCGACGCTGGCACCACTAGCCGGCACCAAGGCCCGTACAACAGGCCACCGCCTCGGATGACAAGAGGCCAAGGGCCGAGAGTCGTTGCCCACAGCGCTGCCTTTGCCTGAGGCAGCGCTTTTTCGTGGGCGTGGAAAACCGCGGGAAAGGACGTCAGCAGCACTTGTTTCAAAGTGTTGCGCAAATCGCACCACAAGCGCTTTTCGCGGTCAGATATTGCGTCAGTCAGCCTGTTGCTGATTGCCGCCTGCCAGCGTCGCTGGCGAGGCTTCTTCGCGGTCCAGGAGGCCGCCATGTATCGTCGACTTCTACTGATTGCCTTACTGGGTTCGAGCCTTGCTGCGTGTGCCCCTTATTACGGTGGAGGCTCCGGCTACTACAGCTCGGAGGTCTACAGCGCTCCCGCGCCGGCCTATTACTACGGTGGCGGGTCTTCCTACTATTCCACGGGGCGCAGTTACTACCCACCGCGCTACTACCAGCCCGCTCCGCGCTATTACCAACCGGCCCCGCGTTACTACCAGCCACCGCGCGCGGTATACCGGCCTTATCCGAGCCAGGGTTGGGGTGGGCATGGCCGGCCGAACAACTGGAGCAACCAGGACTGGGGCGGCCACGGCGGGCGTGACAATGGCGGGCGCGGTGATCACGGGCGCGGCGACCATGGCCAGGGTGGCCGCGGTCATTGAGCCGAACCCTGTAGCCGCTGCCGCAGGCTGCGACAAGGTCCGCAGGACCTTCGGCGAGTCCACTGTCGCCGCGTCCCTTCGGGCAGTGCGCAGCCTGTGACGATCTAGTAATCCGTCAGGTCCGCCAGGGGATGGCGACCTTCCCAGGCCTTGTGGAAATGCGCCTCCACCACGGCCTCGGGCACGCTGTTGATATCCGCCCAGTGCCAGTGCGGCTGATGATCCTTGTCGATCAGCCGCGCGCGCACGCCTTCGGCAAATTCCGGATGCCGGCAGCAGTTCAGGCTCAGGGTGTACTCCATCTGGAACACCTCGGCCAGGGACAGGTAGCGGGCGCGGCGGATCTGTTCCCACACCAGGTGTGCAGTTAGCGGGCAGCCTTCGACAAGGGTCTTGGCCGCACGGCTGTAGAGGGCATCGCTGTGGTTGTGCAATTGGCTGATAGCCCGCCAGGCACAGCCCACGTCACTGACATCCAGCCAGCTGTCGATCTGTTGCCGGCGCGGCAGCCATTGAGCGTCAGGCATCTGCTCCAGGGCTTCCTGTTGCAGGGCCTTGAGCAGGCTGTTGAGCTGCCTTGGGGTCTGTTCCTGCCAGTTCAGTTGCAGCAGGCCCTCGATCAGCGCTTCCTGTTGCTCATCGAGCAGGAAACGGTCGGCAAGGTTCAGGTCCAGAGCGTCGCGGCCGTTCATATGGGCGCCGGTAAGGCCCAGGAACAGCCCGAGCTTGCCGGGCATGCGCGACAGGAACCAACTGGCGCCCACATCCGGGTACAGGCCAATGCTGATTTCCGGCATTGCCAGGCGGCTGCTGGGGGTGACGATACGAATGCCAGCACCTTGCAGCAGCCCCATGCCGCCACCCAGGACATAACCGTGGCCCCAGCAGATCAGTGGTTTGGGGTAGGTGTGCAAGCGATAGTCGAGGCGGTATTCCGCGGCGAAGAAGTGCCCGGCCAGCGGCGGCACTTCGCCGGGGTGGGCCAGGCAGGCTTGGGCCAGGCTGCGCACTTCGCCGCCGGCGCAGAAAGCCTTGGCGCCGTTGCCCCGCAACAGCACGCACACTACCTGCGGGTCCTTGGCCCAGGTGTCGAGGTGTTCGCTCAACTGCTGGATCATGGGCAGGGACAGGGCGTTCAGGGATTTTTCCGCGTCCAGGGTGGCAATGGCGATGCGTGCACCATCGGTGCCGGTGAGTTCTTCGACGTGCAGGTTCATCGTGACCTCGATGGGAAATTTAAGCGGTCAGTATGATCGCTGTAAGGGAAAGTGCCGGTTCTGTGTCAGATCAATTGACAAGCGAAGTGGGCTTTCCTAGGGTGCGGCCATTGTTTTTTCACGGGCATGGCCATGACTGCTGACGATCGTATCAAACTCGAACCGAGCTGGAAGGAGGCCCTGCGTGCCGAATTCGACCAGCCCTACATGAGCGAACTGCGGGAGTTCCTGCGCCAGGAACATGCCGCCGGCAAGGAAATCTACCCGCCGGGACCGATGATCTTCAACGCCTTGAACTCCACGCCGCTGGACAAGGTCAAGGTGGTGATCCTCGGCCAGGACCCCTACCACGGGCCGGGTCAGGCCCATGGGTTGTGCTTCTCGGTGCAGCCCGGGGTGCCCGCGCCACCGTCGCTGGTGAATATCTATAAAGAGCTCAAGCGCGACCTGAACATCGACATCCCCAACCATGGCTACCTGCAGAGCTGGGCCGACCAGGGCGTGCTGATGCTCAACACCACCATGACCGTGGAGCGGGCGAACGCCGCTTCCCATGCGGGCAAGGGCTGGCAGTTCTTCACCGACCGGATCATCGAAGTGGTCAGCGAGCATCAGCCGCACCTGGTGTTCCTGCTGTGGGGCGCCCATGCCCAGAGCAAGCAGAAGCTGATCGACGCCACCAAGCACCTGGTGCTGACCTCGGTGCACCCTTCGCCCTTGTCGGCCTATCGTGGCTTTCTTGGTTGCGGGCATTTCAGCCGCACCAACAAATACCTCGAGCAGAATGGCGAGACGCCGATCGAGTGGCGCCTGCCGCCGTTGTAACCAGTGCTCGATGGGGGGCTGCTTGGCGGCCACCCCACTCGCGACTTGAACCAAGGCATATCTGTAGCCGCTGCCGCAGGCTGCGAACGGCCCGTGGGGACGCGGCGGTGGTTCGGCCGCTGAAGGTCCTGCGGACCTTGTCGCAGCCTGGGGCTACAGGGGGCCTTTGTTCCAGTGGCGGAACAGGGGCTCGGCGAGAAACAGCACGAACAGCAACCTCATGACCTGCATCGCCGTTACCAATGGCACCGACAGTTGCAGGACTTCGGCCGTCAGGCTCATTTCCGCAATACCGCCGGGCATCATGCCCAGGGTCAGCGAGCGCAGGTCCAGGCGGGTCAGGGCGCTCAGGCCCAGGGCTGCGAGGCCGGCGATCAGCATGGTCAGGGCGGTGCCGATCAGGGTGCGGCCCATGAACGAAGGGGCCCGGCGAAAGAACTGGCGGTTGAAGTGGCAGCCCAGGCCGCTGCCAATCAGCCACTGGCCCATCTGGCTGGCGCCGTCGGGCAGGCCGATGTGCAGGTCCCAGGCGATGCTCAGTGTCGCGCTGAGCAGCAGGGGGCCGAACAGCCAGGGGTTGGGCTGGCGCAGGCGCTGCCAGAGCCAGGCCAGCAGGGCACCGGCCGGAAACAGCAGGGCCAGCCAGCGCCAGTCCACCGTAGCGGCATGCAGGGCGGGCGTGCCTTCCCCCAGCAGGTACTTGAACGCCGCCGGCACACAGAGCACCACCGTCAGTACCCGCAGGCTCTGCCCGGCCGCTACCCGGCTGAGCACCGCGCCGTTGCGCGCGCCGAGGTTGACCATCTCCCCGGAGCCGCCGGGCATGCTGGAGAAGAACGCGGTGGCCCGGTCCTCGCCGGTGCGCCGCAAGAGCCAGACCCCGACCACGCTGGACAGGCTGGTGACCAGGGCACCGAAGAAGATCAGGCCGAAATGGCTCAGCACCTGCTCCATCACCTGCGGGGTGAAGTGCAGGCCGATGCCGATGCCCACCACCCATTGCCCGCATTTGCGCCCGCCGGGGATTTCCGCCAGTTGCCAGGGCGTCAGGCAGCGCACCAGGATGATCGCCAGCAACGAGCCGACCATCCACGGCAGCGGCCAGCCGATCTGGCTGGCGAGGTAGCCGCCAACCAGGCCCACCAGGGGCGTGCCCCACCACTGTTTCCAAGTGGATTCAGACATCGGCCACGGCACGTTGCTGGGCCGCGCGCTTGCGCCAGATACGCAGCAGCGGCATCAGCAGCATGATCACGGTCAGCACCCAGACCCCGACGGTGATCGGGCTCGACCAGAGGATCTCCATGGCGCCGTTGGAAATCGACAGCGCCCGGCGCAGGTTCTGCTCCATCAGGCCACCGAGGATGAAGCCCAGCAGCACTGGCGACAGCGGGAAGTCCAGCTTGCGCAGGATGTAGCCGAAGATGCCGATGCCCACCATCAGGAACAGGTCGAAGGTGGTGGCGTGTACCGCATAGACGCCGATCCCGGTAATGATGGCGATCACCGGCACCAGGGCCCAGTTCGGCACCGCAAGGATGCGGGTGAAGATGCGGATCATCGGAATGTTGAGGATCACCAGCATGATGTTGGCGATGAACAGCGAGGCGATCAGGCCCCAGACGATATCCGGCTGTTGCTGGAACAGCAGCGGGCCGGGGGTGATGTTGTACAGCGACAGGGCGCCGATCATGACCGCGGTGGTGCCGGAACCGGGCACGCCGAGGGTCAGCATCGGTACCAGGGCGCCACAGGCCGAGGCGCCGATGGCGGTTTCCGGGGCTGCCAGGCCGCGCTTGTCGCCCTGGCCAAAGGTGCCGCTGGCACCGGCGATGCGTTTCTCGGTCATGTAGGCCACGGCGCTGGCCAGGGTCGCGCCGGCTCCGGGCAGCACGCCCATGATGAAGCCCAGCAGGCCGCAGCGGATGTTCACCACGAACACCGAGGCCGCTTCCTTGAAGTTGAACATCATGCGCCCGGTGGCCTTCACCGCTTCCTGGCCGCGATGGGTCTTTTCCAGCAGCAGGAGAATCTCGCTGATAGAGAACAGGCCCAGCACCAGCACCACGAACTGGATGCCGTCGGTGAGGTGGATGTTGTCCCCGGTGAAGCGGTACACACCGCTGTTGGCGTCGATGCCCACGGCCGACAGGAACAGGCCGATCAAGGCGGCAATGAAGGTCTTCAGCGGCCGGTCGCCGGCCATGCCGCCCAGGCAGACGATGGCGAACACCATCAGCACGAAGTACTCCGCCGGGCCGAAGGCGATCGCCCACTTGGCCAGCAGCGGGGCGAACAGCACCATGCCGCAGGTGGCGATGAAGGCACCGATGAACGAACTCCAGGCCGACAACGACAGGGCTACGCCCGCCAGGCCCTTGCGTGCCATGGGATAACCGTCGAGGGTGGTCATCACGGTGGAGGCTTCGCCGGGAATGTTCAGCAGGATCGAGCTGATCCGGCCGCCGTATTCGCAGCCCAGGTACACCGCCGCCAAGAGGATCAGCGCCGATTCCGGCGGCAGGCCCAGGGCGAAGGCGATGGGGATCAGCAGCGCCACGCCGTTGATCGGGCCCAGGCCCGGCAGCAGCCCGACCACGGTGCCGATCAGGGTGCCGGACAGGGCGGTGACCAGGTTGTAGGGGGTCAGTGCAACGCCGAAGCCCTGGCCCAGATAGCTGAGGGTATCCATATCAATTCTCCAGAACGTCGAGCAGGCCGAGGGGCAGGGGGACGTCCATGACCCGGTCGAACAGCCAGTAGAGGCCGACACTGAGCAGGCAGATGATCACCAGGCTGGGCAGCCAGCGGCCGCCGTACAGGCGGGCCATGGGCACGCCGATGAGAATGCTGGCGACGATGAAGCCCAAGGGCTCGAAGGCCCCGGCGAAGACCAGCAGCAAGGCCACGCAGAGGGCGATCTTGGTCAGGGTCTGCCGGTCCAGGGGCGGTTCTTCTTCGCTGTGCTTGATCGGTGCCGGGCGAAACAGCATGTACAGCAGGGCCAGGCCCATCAGCCCGAGCATCAGCAGGGGGAAGGCCCGCGGGCCCACCGGTTCGTAGGAAAAGGCCGCCTGGTAGGGCCAGGCCATCAGTGCCAGGCCGGCACAGGCCAGCAGCAACACCGCGGCGAAGAGACGTTGAACGAGCATGGCTAACTCCCGGGCCCGGCCCCCGATGCGCGAGGGCCGGGCCGTCAGAAAGGGACGGTCACTGGATCAGGCCGAACTCTTTGGCCAGGGTCTTGTAGTCGGCTACCTGCTTTTTCACGTAGGTATCCAGTTCGGGGCCGGTCATGGCGAAGGGGAACAGCTCGCGCTGGTCGCGCAGCTTGGCGAACTCTTCGGAGGCCAGCAGCTTGTCGAAGGCCTCTTTCCACCAGGCGTACTCCGCATCGCTGACCTTAGGCCCGAGGTAGAAGCCGCGTACCACCGGCCAGACGATGTCGTAGCCCTGCTCCTTGGCGGTGGGGATGTCTTTCATTTCCGGCTCGTCCAGGCGCTGCTCGGAGAACACCGCCAGCAGGCGCATGTCGCCGGCCAGGATATGCGGCATGGAGTCGGAGATGTCGGTACTGCCAACCTGGATATGCCCGCCCAGCAGGGCAGTGGCGATCTCGCCGCCGCCTTCCAGGGCGACATAGCGCAGATCCCGCGGGTTGATCCCGGCGGCCTTGGCGATCAGCGCGGTCTGCATCCAGTCCTGGCTGCCGACGGTGCCACCGGAGCCGATCACCACTTTGCTCGGGTCTTTCTTCAGGGCCTGGACCAGATCGTCGAGGTTCTTGTAGGGCGAATCGCTTTTCACCGCGATGGCGCCGTAGCTGGTGCCCACCGCCGCCAGCCAGCGCACCGCGCTTTCATCGAAGCGGCCGAACTTGCCCTGGGCCAGGTTCAGCAGCGAACCACTGGACCAGGCAACCAGGGTCCCGGCATCGGCCGGACGCTGGGCCACCACCGCGTTATAGGCCACGGCCCCGACACCGCCGGGCATGTAGGTCACGCGCATCGGCTTGGAGAGGAGTTTCTCGTTGACCAGGGCGCTTTGCGCCAGCTTGCAGGTCAGGTCGAAACCGCCGCCAGGGGAGGCCGGGGCGATGCATTCCGGGCGCTTGGGCTCGGCGGAGGCTGCCAGCAACTGGCCGGCGAACAACATGCAGCCGGCGGCGAGGGCGAGTTTGCGCAGTGAAAGGTCCATGAGCGTCTCCACAGGAGTTGTTGTAGGTATGTCCGGGTCATCCCCGACCCGTTTTTCGTAGGAGCGTGATAGGGGGGGCTTACCACAGCGCTAGGCTGTAGCTCACCAGCAGGCGTACTTCATCCGCATCGCGTGCCGAATAGTTGGAACGGTAGGTGGCGTTGCGCAGGCGCACGGCGACGTCCTTGAAGGTGCCGCTTTGCACTACGTATTTGACCTCGGTGTTACGTTCCCACTCTTTGCCGGTGTCGCCGTTCTTCAGGGCAATGTTGTCGCCGCTGAGGTAGCGGGTCATGAAGCTCAGGCCGGGCACTCCCAGCTTGGCGAAGTCGAAGTCGTAACGGGCTTGCCAGGAGCGCTCCTCGGCCCCGGCGAAGTCGTTGATCTGCACGAAGTTCACCAGGTATGGGTCGCTGCCATCGACGTAGGGGAAAGCGCTGTCGCCGGACATGTGCTGGTAGCCGGCGCTGAGTTTATGCCCGTTGAGGGCGTAGCTCACCAGGCCGTTGAGGGATTTGTTGTCGATCTTGCCGCCGCGGGTCTGGCCCTGGTCGTCGCTGATGGCCAGGCGCAGGTCGGTGCCGAAGGTGCCCGGGCCCATGGGCTGGGAGGCTACCAGGCCGAGAAAGTGCTGGTTGTAGACATCGTCCAGTTGGGCGAAGTGGTAGCTGCCGGTGATCTTGTCGGTGAACTTGTAGTCCAGGCCGCCGAAATTGAAGTGCTTGCCGGCCACGGTGCCGGCGAAGCGGCTGTTCTTGTTGTTGAGGCGGATATCCTCGTAGTTGCTGTCATCGCGGTCCTTGGCCTTGTCCAGGCGACCACCGGTGAAGGTCAGGTTCTTGATCTCCCTGGAGGTCAGCAAGCCGCCCTCGAAGGTCTGCGGCAGGATGCGCCCGTCGTTGGGCTTGAGGATCGGCAGTTCCGGAATCAGGCTGCCGATTTTCAGTTCGGTGGCGGAAATCTTCACCTTGCCGGTCAGGCCGAGCTTGGAGTACTCGTTGGCCGCGCGCCCGTCATCGTGGGTCGGCAGCAGGCCGGTGCCGGTGCGGTCGGGGCTGGAGTCGAGCTTGACCCCGAGCATGCCCAGGGCGTCCAGGCCGAAGCCCACGGTACCTTCGGTGTAGCCCGACTGCAGGTTGAGCATGAACCCCTGGGCCCATTCGTCGCGCTTGGACTGCTGGGCGCTGGTGCCGTCGCGAAAGTCGCGGTTGAAGTACATGTTGCGGGTTTCGAAGGTGGCGCTGCTGTCTTCGATAAAGGCGGCCTGGCTCAAGGGCGCGAAACCGGCAAGGGTGGCGGCGCTGGCAAGAGCAGTCGGGGTCAGACGGGAAAAACGCGCGGGCTGGACAGCCTGAGGGTGCGTGGATGGCATCCTGGAGTACTCCGTTATTGTTCTTATTTTGACGAAAACGCTTCGAGGCGTTTTGCGGGTCAGCGGCCTTCACGGCCAGGGCAGTCGAGACTGTCCGTGGCGGGACTCTAAAGGGCCAACCTTTCGCTAACCTTTCAGTGCACTTTCGTGGCTTTCGGGCTTCACAGCGGCGGTTGCGGCGGTACACTCCGCGCCAAAGAGCGGCGTCGATCCCCCCTGAAACGAGGTAAACAGCCATGCGAGTCCTGCTCGTGGAAGACCACCTGCAACTGGCCGAAAGTATCGCCCAGGCGCTCAAGAGCACCGGCCTGACCGTAGATGTGCTGCACGATGGGGTGGCGGCCGACCTGGCCCTGGGCAGCGAGGAATACGCCGTGGCGATCCTTGATGTCGGCCTGCCGCGCATGGATGGTTTCGAAGTGCTGGCGCGCCTGCGGGCCCGCGGCAAGAACCTGCCGGTGCTGATGCTGACCGCCCGCAGTGACGTCAAGGACCGGGTCCACGGCCTGAACCTGGGGGCCGACGATTACCTGGCCAAGCCCTTCGAGCTGACCGAGCTGGAGGCCCGGGTCAAGGCCCTGTTGCGTCGCAGCGTGCTGGGGGGCGAGCGCCAGCAGCGTTGCGGAGTGCTGGCCTATGACCTGGACACCCGGCGTTTCACCCTGGGCGAGGAGTTGCTGACCCTGACTTCCCGCGAACAGGCGGTGCTCGAAGCCTTGATTGCCCGCCCTGGCCGGGTCATGAGCAAGGAGCAACTGGCCTCCCAGGTGTTCGGCCTGGACGAAGAGGCCAGCCCCGACGCCATCGAGATCTACGTGCACCGCCTGCGCAAGAAGCTCGACGGCCATGCGGTCGCCATCGTCACCTTCCGCGGCCTGGGCTACCTGCTGGAAAGCCGCGATGCATAAGCCCAGCAGCCTGCGCTGGCGCTTGCTGTGGAACCTCGCACTGCTGCTGGTGGTGCTGATGCTGGCCAGCGGCCTGAGCGCCTACTGGAACGGCCGTGAGGCCGCCGATACCGCCTATGACCGGACCTTGCTGGCTTCGGCGCGAACCATCGCCGCCGGCTTGTCCCAGCGCGATGGCAGCCTGAGTGCCAACGTGCCCTATGTGGCCCTGGACACCTTTGCCTACGACAGCGCCGGGCGCATCTACTACCAGGTCAACGACATCCATCAGACACTGATTTCCGGTTATGAGAACCTGCCCGGGCCGCCGCCCGGCACCCCGCGAACCGATGATTACCCGGCCCTGGCGCGCTTCTACGACGCCCGCTACCAGGGCCAGAACGTACGGGTGGTGAGCCTGCTCAAGGCGGTCAGCGAGCCGAACATGAACGGCATGGCGGAAATCCGCGTGGCGGAGACCGACGAGGCGCGGGTGGCCATGGCCCGCAGCCTGATGGCCGATACCCTGCTGCGCCTGGGCATGCTGGCCATCGGCGCCCTGGTGCTGGTGTGGTTTGCGGTGAGTGCGGCCTTGCGCCCCCTGGAACGCCTGCGCGGGGCGGTGGAAGAGCGCCAGCCGGACGACCTGCGGCCGCTGCCCCTGGTCTCGGTGCAGCGCGAACTGTGGCCGCTGGTACGCGCCTTGAACCATTTCACCGAGCGCCTGCGCGGGCAGTTCGAGCGCCAGGCGCAGTTCATCGCCGAGGCTGCCCATGAGTTGCGCACCCCGCTGGCTGCGCTCAAGGCCCGCCTGGAACTGGGCTTGCGCGCAAGTGAGCCGGATACCTGGCGCGCCACTCTGGAAAGTGCGGCCCAGGGCACCGACCGCCTGACCCACCTGGCCAATCAGTTGCTGTCCCTGGCCCGGGTGGAAAACGGCGCCCGGGCGATCGCCGAGGGCGGGGCGCAGTTGCTCGACCTCAGCCAGCTGGCCCGTGAACTGGGCATGGCCATGGCGCCTCTGGCCCATGCCCGGGGCGTGGCCCTGGCCCTGGAGGCCGACGAACCGGTGTGGCTCAGGGGCGAACCGACCCTGCTCAATGAACTGCTCAGCAACCTGGTGGACAACGCCCTGGCTCATACTCCGCCGGGTGGCAATGTGGTGCTGCGGGTGTCACCGCCCGGGGTGCTGGAGGTGGAGGACGATGGGCCGGGCATTCCCCTGGAAGACCGTGACCGGGTCTTCGAGCGCTTCTACCGGCGCAATCAGCAGGGTGCGGGTTCGGGCCTGGGGCTGGCGATCGTCGGTGAGATCTGTCGCGCGCACCTGGCACAGATCAGCCTGCACGATGGCGAGCCGTCGGGGTTGAAGGTGCGGGTGAGCTTTACAGCCGGCTAGGGGATGCTCAATAGAGCATGGAGCGGGATTCTTCCAGGTCCAGGCACATGGCCTTGTTGTCCGGGTCTATCCCCAGCTTCTTGAAGGCCGGCACGCTGAAGGCGTCGATCCGCGACAGCGGGTGCTCGGTGTCCTTGTGGCAGTACAGGGTCGCCACCTGGACCAGGTCGACGTAGTCGATCCGGCTCGACTGGCGGCTGAAGTCCAGGTATTGCCCGGGGATCTCCACCAGTTGCTCGGGGAACTCCCAGACCCGCAGCAGCTTGTCTCCCAGCAACGGGTGGATGCGCTCGATCACGTGATTGAGGCTGACCGGGTCGGAGAGCAGTTCGTAGTGGTCTTCGGCGTAGGTAAGAATCGGCAGCACGCCAATCTGGTGCACCAGGCCGCCCAGGGCCGCCTGGTCCGGCTTGAGCTGGCTGTAGCTGCGGCACAGCGCATAACTGACCCCGGCCACCTCCAGGCTGCGGCGCCAGACATCGCGCATTTTCTGTTCCACCACTTCGGAGCGGGCGTTGAAGATCTGCTCCATCACCAGGCCGATGGCCAGGTTGCTGCTGTAGTTGACCCCCAGGCGGGTGATTGCCGTGTGCAGGTCGGTGACTTCCTGGGCCGCCCTTAGCAAGGGGCTGTTGACCACCTTGATCAGCCGCGCCGACAGCGCGGTATCGCGGCCTATCACCTTGCTCAGGGTACTGACGCTGATTTCCGGGTCTTCGGCGGCCTGGCGAATCTGCAGGGCCACCTCCGGCAGGGTTGGCAGAACCAGGTCATCGTTGCCGATGGCCTCCAGCAAATCCTGTTGGACCTTTTGCGCCAGCTCAGTCATGTAAGTTCTCTAGGGTGTTGCAAGAAAAGGCAGGCAATCAGCGCTGGATCTCGCGGTCGCGATCCAGCTGGTACGGCAGGTCCAGCAGTTGCAGGGTTGGCCCTTCGAGTGTTTCCAGGTGCAGTTCGCCCCCTTCCACCGCTTCGGCCTGCAGCACGGCCAGCAGTTCCACGCCCTGCTGCGCCCGGGCGGCCAGGACCACTTCGCCAATGGCGCTGTTGTGGCTGGGAGCGAACAGCGCAGTGCCTGGAACGGGGAGGGCGTCGCCAGGCAGGGCAAGGCGGTACAGGCGACGCTTGAGCTTGCCCAGGTACTGCATGCGGGCGACGATTTCCTGGCCGGTGTAGCAGCCTTTCTTGAAGCTGACGCCGCCAACGGCCTGCAGGTTGAGCATCTGTGGAATGAACAGTTCACGGGTCTCGGGCATGACTTGGCCGAGGCCGGCGCGGACTTGCCCCAGCAGCCACTGGTTCAGCTCGCCCTCGGGCAGTTGCGCGGCCAGTTGCTGGCGCAGGCTGGCGGCGCGCTCGGCCGGCACCCAGAGTTCGGCGCGCTGGCTGGATACGCGCAAGGCGATCAGGCCATCGGCGCGGGCCACGGAGCCGTCTTCCTCGGGCAGCTCAAGGCCCAGACCGCTCAGGGCGACCTGGGCATCGGCCAGGCCGAAACGCGCCCAACTGGCGCTTTCGTCGGCAAGCTTGGCCTTGGAGAACACCGCGTACTTCTTCAGGTCTGCCAGTTGCGGCTCGATCAGCTCGCGGGCCATGGCCAGTAGGCAGCCGTCGCCTTCCAGAAGGATGCGGAAGCTCGATTGCATGCGGCCTTTCTGATTGCAGCGGGCGCCGAGGCTGGACTGGCTGTCACTGAGGTAATTGAGGTTGCAGGTCAACTGACCCTGAAGGAATTTGCTGGCGTCAGGCCCGCGGACAGCGAGCACGCCTTCGTGGGAGAGGGGGCAGAAAAAAGCGGAGTCAGCCATGGTTCATCGCAGGGTAAAAAGTCTGGAGCACATCATAAGGGGGCGCCCCTGAAATGGATAGTTCACAAAGGATGGGTGGCCACCGACCAAAGCCGACTGTTCTCGTCTCCCCCGGGCTGTATACTTGCGCTCTATTTGAGGAGCGCTCCATGGTTGAAGATGTTGAACTGAATCGCCTCTACTGGCACAGCCGCCGCGGCATGCTTGAGCTGGACGTATTGCTGGTGCCGTTCGTCAGGGAGGTGTACCCGCATCTCAATGAGACCGACCGCGAGTGCTATCGCAAGCTGTTGGAGTGCGAGGATCAGGACATGTTTGGCTGGTTCATGGAGCGCAGCGAGTCCGAGGACCCCGAGCTGCAGCGCATGGTCCGCATGATTCTGGACCGTGTCCAACCCAAGTAGGTTGTTCGAATGCCGCTGGCGTGCCTCACGGCAACTGCTGGCGGCCTACCTGCTGGCCCAGGCGTTCGCCCTGGGCGCGTTTTTCCTGCTGGATCTTCCGTCTGTCGCCAGGCTCGTGGGGCTAGGGTTGTGCCTGCTGCACGCCGGCTGGGTGTTGCCGCGGCAGATTCTCTTGAGCCATCCACGGGCCTTCACCGGGTTGCGTCATTCGCCCGAAGGCTGGCAGCTGTGGAGTCGATCCGAGGGGTGGCAGGCCGTGCAGTTGCGCCCCGACAGCCTGGCGCTGCCATTGATCGTGGTGCTGCGTTTTCGGCTGCGGGGGGAGCGCTGGGTGCGCTCTGTCTGTGTGCCGCGGGACGCGCAGGCCGCCGACCAGCATCGGCGCCTGCGGCTGCGGCTCAAGTTCAGCCGGCGTAGGTGGGCGGCACCAGAATAGTGTCCCGGGCCTCGGGCAGCATCTGCGGGTAGTCCAGGGTGTAGTGCAGGCCGCGGCTCTCCTTGCGCTCCATGGCCGAGAGAATCATCAGCTCGGCCACCTGGGCCAGGTTGCGCAGCTCGATCAGGTCACGGCTGACCTTGTAGTTGCTGTAGAACTCGTCGATCTCGTCCAGCAGCAGGCGCACCCGGTGCTGGGCCCGCTGCAGGCGCTTGTTGGTACGCACTATGCCTACGTAGTCCCACATGAACCGCCGCAACTCGTCCCAGTTGTGCGCAATGATCACGTCTTCATCGGAATCGGTGACCTGGCTGGCATCCCAGGCGGGCAGGGCGATGGGGATCGACACCTGGGGCAGTTGCCGAAGGATGTCGGCCGCCGCCGAACGGGCGTAGACGAAGCACTCCAGCAATGAGTTGCTGGCCATCCGGTTGGCGCCGTGCAGGCCGGTGAAGCTGGTTTCGCCAATGGCGTACAGGCCCGGCACGTCGGTGCGGCCCTGTTGGTCCACCATCACCCCGCCGCAGGTGTAGTGCGCGGCCGGCACCACCGGGATCGGCTGCCGGGTGATATCGATGGAAAACTCCAGGCAACGCTCGTAAACGGTGGGGAAGTGGCTCTTGATGAAGGCTTCCGGCTTGTGGCTGATGTCCAGGTACACGCAGTCGATGCCCAGGCGCTTCATTTCATGGTCGATGGCCCGGGCCACGATGTCCCGTGGTGCCAGCTCGGCCCGAGGGTCGAAGCGCGGCATGAAGCGTTCGCCGTTGGGCAGCTTGAGGTGGGCGCCTTCGCCACGCAGGGCTTCGGTAATCAGGAAGCTCTTGGCCAATGGGTGATACAGGCAGGTGGGGTGGAACTGGTTGAATTCCAGGTTGGCCACCCGGCAGCCCGAGCGCCAGGCCATGGCGATACCGTCGCCGCAGGCACTGTCGGGGTTGCTGGTATAGAGGTAGACCTTGGCTGCGCCGCCGGAGGCGAGGATCACGAAGCGTGCGCCAAAGGTGTCGACCTGGCCGGTGCTGCGGTTGAGCACGTAGGCTCCCAGGCAGCGGTCGCCTTCCAGCCCCAGGCGTTTTTCGGTGATCAGGTCGACGGCGACCCGTTGTTCCAGCAATTCGATATTGGGGTGTTGCCGAGCCTGGGCCAGCAGGGTCTTGAAGATGGCCGCACCGGTGGCATCCGCCGCGTGGATGATCCGCCGGTGGCTGTGGCCGCCCTCGCGGGTCAGGTGGAATTCGAAGCCGCTGTCGTCGCTGCTGGAGTCTTCGTCGCGGGTAAAGGGCACGCCCTGGTCGATCAGCCACTGGATGGCCTCGCGGCTGTGTTCAACGGTAAAGCGCACCGCATCCTCGTGGCACAGGCCGCCGCCGGCATTGAGGGTGTCATCGACGTGGGATTCTACGGTGTCGGTATCATCCAGCACGGCCGCGACGCCGCCCTGGGCCCTGAATGTCGAGCCGTTGGCGAGGTCGCCTTTGCTCAAGACGGCAATACGCAGGTGGCTGGGCAGGGTCAGGGCCAGGCTCAAGCCGGCGGCACCGCTGCCAATCACCAGAACATCGTGTTGAAACTGTTGGCTCATTTGAAGGATTCCGCTCAAAGCGACCCGGGAAGGGGTTGGCGCAAGACGCCTGAATCGGCAAGTCAAAGCAGCCACACAGCCCACTAGTATATAGAGGGGGGGATCGGCACAATAGTCGCGCCTTCATGGCATTGTGCGACTTCACCGAGCAAAAGCGTTGCTCTCGGTCAGTCCGATATTCGGAGCATTCCAGCCTCTGGAGCGGCTGATCGAAGACATAGGGCGGTTTTTCTTGCCACCGTTACACAATCTTCGTCTGGCGCAGCTATAAAGATTGGGAACTTTTGCCAAGGCCCCAAACTCAATAGAAGGTTGCCTGAAAGAAGGGACAGCGTCGGTTATATCCAAGGTTTACAGTGTGTCCCTTGTGACAGAATTCGACGACAGGATTATTCGCGCAGCCGGCCTCGCCCGTGCTGCGTTTTTCGTGCGTGCCGGATCAGAGCCCGCAGGAAACTTGCTTGGAGGGGGAGAACTTTTGCGAAAAGCCCGAGTCTATGTTTGCAAGCCTGATCGTTTAGTGATGCAAGCCTCCTCCGAGCTTATCGAGGAGTGTTCATGCTAACCCAGGAAGAGGATCAGCAGCTGGTCGAACGCGTTCAGCGTGGCGACAAGCGAGCGTTCGATCTGCTCGTGCTGAAGTACCAGCACAAAATTCTCGGGTTGATCGTGCGTTTCGTGCACGACACCCATGAAGCCCAGGATGTTGCACAAGAAGCTTTTATCAAGGCTTACCGTGCACTAGGTAATTTTCGGGGTGACAGCGCGTTTTACACGTGGCTGTACCGTATCGCCATCAACACGGCGAAAAACTATCTGGTTTCACGCGGCCGCAGGCCGCCGGATAGCGATGTAAGTTCTGAGGATGCGGAGTTCTATGACGGCGATCATGGCCTGAAGGATCTCGAATCGCCGGAGCGTGCGTTGCTGCGGGATGAGATCGAGGGCACCGTCCATCGAACCATCCAGCAACTGCCTGAAGATTTGCGTACGGCCTTAACTTTACGTGAATTCGATGGTCTGAGTTACGAGGACATTGCGAGCGTCATGCAGTGTCCGGTGGGTACCGTGCGCTCCCGGATTTTCCGCGCTCGGGAAGCCATCGATAAAGCCCTGCAGCCGTTGTTGCAGGAAACCTGAGACAGCGGCGACAGCCAAGAGAGGAACCGCCATGAGTCGTGAAGCCCTGCAGGAATCGCTGTCCGCGGTGATGGATAACGAAGCGGACGAACTGGAATTGCGTCGGGTATTGAATGCCGTCGACGAAGTGGAAACCCGTGAGACCTGGGCCCGTTATCAAATCGCCCGGGCAGCCATGCACAAGGAGTTGCTGCTTCCGCGTCTGGACATCGCCGCTGCCGTTTCTGCAGCTCTGGCTGATGAGGCCGTGCCGGCCAAAGCCTCCCGCGGACCTTGGCGCAGCCTGGGCCGTCTGGCAGTAGCTGCCTCGGTGACCGTGGCCGTGCTGGCCGGTGTTCGCCTGTACAACCAGGACGAGATCGCAGGTGTCGAACTGGCACAGCAAACCGGCCAGCCCACCCTGGCGACTCCACAAGTCAAAGGGCCGGCAGTACTGGCCGGCTACAATGAAAGCTCGGAAGCTACTGGCCCCATGGCCAATGGCGTACTACAAGGGCAGCCAGGCTGGCACGATCAGCGTCTGCCAAGCTACTTGCGCCAGCACGCCCAGCAAGCTGCACTCAAAGGCACTGAAAGCGCTCTGCCTTACGCCCGTGCGGCAAGCCTGGAAAACCGCTAAGGAGGATCATGCGCGCCATACCTCTATTAACGCTTCTGCTCAGTGGCTGGTTTGTGGTTCCAGCCCATGCCGACGAAGCCCAGGACTGGTTGCAGCGTCTTGGGCAAGCGGAACAGCAGCAAAGCTTTCAGGGCACTTTCGTTTACGAGCGCAACGGTAGTTTTTCTACCCATAACATCTGGCATCGCGTCCAGGATGGAAAGGTCCGTGAGCGGTTGATCCAGCTCGATGGGTCCGCTCAAGAGGTGGTGCGTGTCGATGGTCGTACCCAGTGCGTCAGTGGCGAGTTGGTGGCAGGTCTCGGGGATTCCCCTGACGGTGCCGCCCGAGCCCTGGACCCGCAAAAACTCAAGAATTGGTACAACCTTGCTGTCATCGGCAAGTCGCGCGTGGCCGGTCGCCAGGCGGTGATCGTTTCGGTCACGCCCAAGGACCAGCATCGCTATGGTTTCGAGCTGCACCTGGATCGTGAGACCGGGCTGCCGCTCAAGTCCCTGTTGCTCAACGACAAGGGGCAGTTGCTGGAGCGCTTCCAGTTCACTCGCCTGGATACTGCGGATGTGCCTGACGACGTCGAGTTGCGTCCCAGCGCTGGCTGCAAGCCGGTGTCTCTGGACAGCGACAAGGCCTCGGCGGTCAAGACTGTGCAAACCTGGCATTCCGACTGGCTGCCTCCGGGCTTCGAATTGACCAGCAGCAGTGCCCGCAAGGATCCGGAAACCAAATCCATGGTCAACAGCCTGCTGTATGACGATGGTCTTGCGCGCTTTTCGGTGTTTCTCGAGCCGCTCAACGGCGCGACGGTCACCGATACCCGCACTCAGCTCGGACCTACGGTGGCTGTATCACGCCGCCTGACTACCCCCGATGGCGAGATGATGGTCACGGTGGTCGGGGAGATCCCCATTGGTACTGCTGAACGTATTGCGCTGTCGATGCGTTCCGATACCACTGCCAAGCAATGAGCCTTTGTTGGTTGTGTAAGAGGTCAGTGATGCCCGCTCCACAATTGAGAAGATGAAATGTTTGGTCAGCAATTTCATTTGCAAAATTCCCAGAGTTTTTCTATAGGTCAGAACCCCCTCGGTTCTGACCTTATTTGTCGTTCCTGGAACAAAGATGCCGCCCCTGCAGTTTCGGTATTTGCTGTTCCATATCGCTTAACCACGCTCGTCGTAACGGGAGCCGTATGTCGATACCACGCTTGAAGTCCTACTTCACCATTCTTGCCACCGTGCTGGTGCTTGGGCAGGCCGTTTCTGCCCAGGCGGCCGAGCTGCCTGATTTCACCCAACTGGTCGAGCAGGCCTCGCCTGCGGTGGTGAACATCAGTACCACGCAGAAACTGCCGGACCGCCGGGTTTCCAATTCGGCGCAGATGCCCGACCTCGAAGGCCTGCCGCCAATGCTGCGCGAGTTCTTCGAACGGGGCATGCCCCAGCCACGCTCTCCGCGCGGGGATCGTCAGCGCGAAGCGCAGTCGCTGGGTTCCGGGTTCATCATCTCCGCGGACGGTTACATCCTCACCAACAACCACGTGATCGCCGATGCGGACGAAATTCTTGTGCGTCTGGCCGATCGCAGTGAGCTGAAAGCCAAGCTGATCGGTACCGACCCACGCTCCGACGTAGCACTGCTGAAAATCGATGGCAAAGACCTGCCGGTGCTGAAACTGGGTAAATCCCAGGACCTCAAGGCCGGCCAGTGGGTGGTGGCCATCGGCTCGCCGTTCGGCTTCGACCATACCGTGACCCAGGGTATCGTCAGTGCCATCGGTCGCAGCCTGCCGAACGAAAACTACGTGCCGTTCATCCAGACCGACGTGCCGATCAACCCGGGCAACTCCGGTGGCCCGCTGTTCAACCTGGCCGGTGAAGTGGTGGGGATCAACTCGCAGATCTACACCCGCTCCGGTGGTTTCATGGGCGTGTCTTTCGCCATCCCGATCGATGTGGCGATGGACGTTTCCAACCAGCTGAAAACCGGTGGCAAAGTCAGCCGTGGCTGGCTTGGCGTGGTAATCCAGGAGGTCAACAAGGACCTGGCTGAATCCTTCGGCCTGGAGAAACCGGCCGGCGCGCTGGTTGCACAGATCCAGGATGATGGCCCGGCGGCCAAGGGCGGCCTGCAAGTGGGTGACGTGATCCTCAGCCTCAATGGCCAGCCCATCGTCATGTCGGCCGACCTGCCGCACCTGGTAGGCGCGCTGAAGGCCGGGGCCAAGGCCAACCTGGAAGTGATCCGCGACGGCAAGCGCAAGAATGTCGAGCTGACCGTCGGCGCGATTCCTGAAGAAGACAAAGACCTGAGCATGCTGCCCAAGTCGGGTGTCGAGCGCAGCAGCAACCGTCTGGGTGTAGCGGTGGTCGAGCTCAACGATGAGCAGAAGAAAGCCTTCGACCTCAAGGGCGGGGTAGTCATCAAGGAAGTCCAGGACGGTCCTGCGGCGCTGATCGGCTTGCAGCCGGGCGACGTGATCACTCACCTGAACAATCAGGCGATCACTTCGGCGAAGGAGTTCACTGAAATCGCCAAGGCATTGCCGAAGAACCGCTCGGTGTCCATGCGGGTACTGCGTCAGGGGCGAGCCAGCTTCATCACCTTCAAGCTGGCCGAGTAATTCGCCAGCCTCTGAGGTTGCCCAATAAAAAGCCCGCCTCGTAAGAGGCGGGCTTTTTTGTGGCTTGCGTCAATGTCAGCGCATCATGTCCTTGACCATCTGTTCCTGGTCCATCATCTCGCGCTGGCGAGCGTCGATCCTCGACGACAGGGGGAAGTTGCTGCCGGCCCGGCGCTTGGCGAAGTCCAACTGCTGGATGGCCTGGCGATAGTCGCCCACCAGGGCGAAGTACTCGGCTCGGGCCTGGTGCAGGCCGATGATATTACCCGACAGGCCGCGGGTTTCCGCCACCAGGTACCAGACATCCGGGTCGTCCGGGCGGCTTTTCAGCAGGCCTTCCAGGGCCTTTTCGGCATCGGCCGGGCGGTTCTGCTTGAGCAGCAGGTCCACGCGGATCTGGTTCAAGGGGTAATTGCCCGGGTACAGGTTGAGCATCCTTTCGACCCGAGTCTGCGCGTCCGGCAGGCGGCTGTTGGCCATGTCCAGTTCGATCTGAGCCAGGTTGTAGGTCACGTCGTTGGGCGACTTGGCCAGCAGCGGCTTGAGGTTTTCCCGTGCTTCGTTCCACTGGCTGCCCTTGATCTGGGCGATGGCCAGGCCGTAGCGAGCGATGTCGTTCTTCGGGTTCTCATCGAGCTGCGCGCGAAAGCGCTTGGCGGCCAGCCCTGGCGATTCCTCATAGGTCAGTTGCACCCGGGCGCGGATCAACTGGTAGCGAAGGCTGTCTTCGGTGCCGCCTTGCCGGGCCTGTTCCGCACGGTTGCGGGTGTCGGCGATCCGCGATTCGGTCACCGGGTGAGTCAGGAGAAATTCCGGCGGCTTGGCATCGAAGCGGTACTGGCGCATCAGGCGTTCGAACATGGTGGGCATCGAGCGCGGGTCGTAGCCGGCCTTTTCCAGGTTGAGGATGCCGATGCGGTCGGCTTCCTGCTCGTTCTGCCGGGAGAAGCGCCGCTGTTCCTGGATGGCTGCGGCCTGGGTGCCGGCGATGGTGGCGATCCCCGCGTCCCCGGCGCCAGCGGCGGCAATCACGATCCCGGCCAGCAGGGCGGCCATCATCGGCACCTGCATGCGCTGCTGGGCTTCGACCCCCCGGGCGAAGTGGCGCTGGGAAAGGTGCGCCAGTTCGTGTGCCAGCACCGAGGCGTACTCGCCTTCGGTCTGGGCATTGAGGAACAGCCCGCCATTGACCCCGATGATTCCCCCGGGAGCGGCGAAGGCGTTGAGCTGCGGGCTGTTGATCAGGATGAACTCCAGGCGCCGGTCGTTGACCTGGCTGGTTTCCACCAGTTTGTAGACGCTGGTTTCGACATAGTCCTTGAGTTGCGGGTCGTTGAGCTGCGAAACCTGGCTGCGCAGCAACGCCAGCCAGGCACGGCCCAGTTGGTATTCCTGTTGCGGAGAGACAATGGCTGAACTGGCATCACCAAGTGACGGCAGGTCGTCGGCGAAGCCCGGTGAGGCGAGCAGGCAAGCGAGCGTCAGCAGGGTAGGGCGCAATACATTCATGCACAAAGCCTTAATCGACAAAGGCTCTACTGTAGCTGGACACCTGGCCGGGGACCAGACAAAGCCAGTGAAAACTCTGAGGATAAAAAGTGCTTTTGGGTAAATTCCGGCGTCTACCTGATCGTGGCTTCGGCAGCGCGCGGCAGTGCTCTGGTGTCGGGCTTCTTTATTGCCGGCGGGCCTGGCTTGCAGGGTATTCTAGACGCCTTGAATTGATGATCGGAGTAATCCAATGACCGATGTTGTCGCCCATGATGCCGAGCTGGACGCCAGCGGCCTGAACTGCCCGCTGCCGCTGCTCAAGGCCAAGATGGAACTCAATCGCCTGGCCAGTGGCGCGGTACTCAAGGTCATTGCCACCGATGCCGGCTCCCAGCGTGACTTCCGCACTTTCGCCCGCCTGGCCGGTCATACCCTGCTGCGTGAAGAGGATGAAGCCGGGGTGTATCGCTACTGGTTGAAAAAGGCCTGAGCGCAGTCTGCCCTTGAGGGCCTTCATCTAAGGAACATCGATGTTCAAAGTGCTACGTGACTGGATTCAGCGCTACTTCTCGGATGAAGAGGCGGTGGTGCTGGCCGTTCTGCTGTTTCTGGCCTTCACTGCCGTCCTGACCCTGGGCGGCATGCTCGCGCCGGTGCTGGCGGGGATGGTCCTGGCCTACCTGATGCAGGGGCTGGTGGTGAGCCTGGAGCGGCTGCGCCTGCCTGGCGGGGCGGCCGTGGGGCTGGTGTTCGCGCTGTTCATGGGGCTGCTGCTGGTGTTCATCCTGGTGGTGGTGCCGTTGCTCTGGCATCAGTTGATCACCCTGTTCAACGAGCTGCCGGGCATGCTCGCCAAGTGGCAGTCGCTGTTGCTGCTGTTGCCCGAGCGCTACCCGCATCTTGTGTCCGACGAGCAGGTGCTGCAGGCCATCGAAGTGGCCAGGGGCGAGATCGGCAAGTTCGGCCAGTGGGCGCTGACCTTCTCCCTGTCCAGCCTGCCCTTGCTGGTGAACATCATGATCTACCTGGTACTGGTGCCGATCCTGGTGTTCTTCTTCCTCAAGGATCGGGCGATGATCAGCCGCTGGGTGATCAGCTATCTGCCCCGCGAACGTACGCTGATTACTCGCGTGGCCCATGAAATGAACCGGCAGATCGCCAACTACATTCGCGGCAAGGTCATCGAGATCGTCATCTGTGGCGGGGTGACCTACATCGCCTTCGTCGCCCTGGGCCTGAACTATGCGGCCCTGCTGGCTCTGCTGGTGGGGGTCTCGGTGGTGGTGCCCTATGTCGGCGCCGTGGTGGTAACGGTACCGGTGGCGCTGATTGCGCTGTTCCAGTGGGGCTGGAGCGATCAGTTCATCTACCTGATGGCGGTCTACGGGATCATCCAGACCCTGGATGGCAACGTGCTGGTGCCACTGCTGTTCTCCGGCGCGGTGAACCTGCACCCGGTGGCGATCATCTGTGCGGTGCTGCTGTTTGGCGGGCTGTGGGGGTTCTGGGGGATATTCTTTGCGATTCCCCTGGCGACCCTGTTCAAGGCAGTGCTGGATGCCTGGCCCAGGAAGGACCCGGTGGTGGCACCTCTACTCTAGATAAACGGGGCGGCTGATACAGCCGCCCCGGTCATTTCAGGCCTTGTTCAGGGCCTGGGCCGCGGCCAGTACGGCGTCGACGTGCCCGGGTACCTTCACCCCGCGCCATTCCTGGCGCAACACACCGTCCTTGTCGATCAGGAAGGTGCTGCGGTCCACGCCCAGGTATTCCTTGCCGTAGAGCTTCTTCAGCTTGATCACGTCAAACAGCTGGCAGACGGCTTCGTCCTTGTCGCTGATCAGCTCGAAGGGGAATTCCTGCTTGCACTTGAAGTTCTCGTGGGACTTCAGGCTGTCGCGGGAAACGCCGAAGACTTCGGTGTTGGCAGCCTGAAAGGCGGCGTATTGATCGCGAAAGCCCTGGCCTTCGGTGGTGCAGCCCGGGGTGCTGTCCTTGGGATAGAAGTAGATCACCACTTGCTTGCCCTTGAGGTCGGACAGGCTGACGGTCTGCCCGCTGGTGGCGGGGGCCTGGAAATCGGCAATAGGTTGATCGATAGCAACGGCCATGGGGCTTCCTTACATAGGGTTCTGTGGGCGCCAGGGTTCGATCAGCGCGTCGAGGTTCATGGCATCGGCAAAGTCCAGGAACTGGTCGCGCAGCCAACTGATCTGGGTGCCGGCGGGCAGGGTCACGGTAAAGGTGGCATTGAGCATGGTGCCGCCGGTCTGTGGAGCCTGGTAGGTATCGCAGGTGAGGTTTTCCAGCTCGACCTGATGGTCGATGAAGAACTGGCACAGCTCATTGACGATGTCCGAGCGGTACGCGGCGCTGACGTAGGCCACATAAGGCAGGGCCTGGGGGCGGCTTTCCAGGGCGGCGCTGCGCACCACGTTGACCGTGAAGGCATGCTTCTTGGCCAGGAACGGCAGGCTGCTTTCCAGGCGCGCCAGGGCGTCCCAGCTGCCGGAAATCTCCAGAACCAGCGCGCTGCACTCGCCATGCCGGGTCAGGCGCGACGTCACCACGGCGCAGCGGTTTTCATGGCTGGCGCGGCACAGGACGTTGGTCAGCTCCATGGGGTTGGCGCCGAGGGCACTGATGACAAGGAATTGTTCGCGAACTGTGGGGGTGGACATGCAGCATTCCTAAAGCGATGAGCGGTCGGTACTTTTTGACAAGCCAGTACCGGGCAAGCGTCGCCGGCGGAACTTCAAGGCCTCGGACCACAAGCCGGCGACTGGCCCCGAAACGCTCGGAACACAGGCTGGCAACGCGGGAATGGGGCTTTGCAGATCCAACAGGCAGGCGATAACCCGGTCTACACGCTTATCAGTAGCGATCAAAGCCTGAAGGGTAGCGAAAACCATCGCTCAGGGGAATGCTCATGGCGCGGGACTTCGCTTGTGCAAGGAACTTGGCGCCAGTACCATTACCGCTCTCTTTTTCCGGCAGGAGCGGTTGCATGATTGCGGGCAGTATGGTGGCACTGGTCACACCCATGGATGCACAGGGAAATCTCGACTGGGACAGCCTGAGCAAACTGGTGGACTTCCACCTGCAAGAGGGCACCAACGCCATCGTGGCGGTCGGCACCACAGGTGAGTCGGCCACCCTGGATGTGAACGAGCACATCGAAGTGATTCGTCGGGTGGTCACCCAGGTTGCAGGGCGCATTCCGGTGATCGCCGGTACCGGCGCCAACTCGACGCGCGAAGCGATCGAGCTGACCACCAATGCGAAGATCGCCGGCGCCGATGCGTGCCTGCTGGTGACCCCGTACTACAACAAACCGACCCAGGAAGGCCTGTACCAGCATTTCCGCGCCGTTGCCGAGGCCGTGGACATCCCGCAGATCCTCTACAACGTTCCGGGCCGCACCGCATGCGACATGCAGGCCGAGACCGTGATCCGCCTGTCCAGCGTGAAGAACATCATCGGGATCAAGGAAGCCACCGGCGACCTGCAGCGCGCCAAGGCCATCCTGGCCGGCGTGCCCGGCGATTTCCTGGTGTACTCCGGCGATGACGCCACCGCAGTCGAGCTGATCCTGCTGGGCGGCAAGGGCAATATCTCGGTGACCGCCAACGTCGCGCCACGGGCCATGAGCCAGATGTGCGCCGCGGCCATGGCCGGCGATGCCGCCAAGGCCCGGGAGATCCACGAGACCCTGATGCCGCTGAACAAGACTCTGTTCATCGAATCCAACCCTATTCCCGTGAAATGGGCCCTGCACGAAATGGGCTTGATGCCGGACGGTATCCGTCTGCCGCTCACCTGGCTCAGTGCCGCCTGTCACGAACCGCTGCGGCAGGCCATGCGCCAGTCCGGCGTCTTGGTTTAATTGAGGAAGTACAACGCATGAAGCGAATGGCCGGACTTTCCGCACTTGCCTTGATTATCTCCAGCACCAGTGGCTGCGGTTGGATCTGGGGCCCGGAAGGCTACTTCCGTGACCGGGGTAGCGATTACCTGCAAGCGCAACAAACAGCACCGATGCAATTGCCGCCGGATGTACAGACCGCCAAGCGTCTGGACCCTCTGCTGCCGATTCCGCGCAACGTGGCCGACGACAACGTCAAGGGCGAGTACGAAGTGCCTCGTCCACAGCCGCTGTCGTCCATTGCCGATGCCAGCGACTACACCCTGCAAAAGAGCGGCGATTCGCGTTGGGTCATGGCCCAGCATCCACCGGCCGAAGTCTGGCCAGTGGCGGTGCAGTTCTTCCAGGACAACGGTTTCCGCCTGGATCAGCAGCGCCCGCAAACCGGTGAGTTCACCACCGGCTGGCAGCGTTCCGACGAGCTTTCCGCTGCCGTGGCCAAGCGCCTGAGCAGTGCCGGCGTCGCCGCCGACAGCGAAACCCGTGTGCGGGTCCGGATCGAACCGGGTGTGCAGCGCAATACCAGTGAAGTCTACGTGGTCAGTGCCGAGCGTCCCGCCGGCAGCACCGCTGACGTGGAATTCACCAATCGCTCGGTCAACACCGGCCTGGACGCCGCGCTGGTGGACGACATGCTGGCAAGCATGAGCCGCACCTCCGAGAAGGGCGGTTCGGTGTCTCTGCTGGCGGCCCGCGATTTCGATACCCCGAGCCGGGTCAGCCTCAGCGAGGATGGCAGCGGCAACCCGGTACTGAACCTGGGCGCCGACCTCGATCGCGCCTGGTCCAGTGTTGGCCGTGCCCTGGAACAGGGCGAATGGCGGGTTGAGGACATCAACCGCAGCCTGGGCCTGTACTACATCAACCTGGCGGAAAAAGCCGAGAAGAAAGACGACGAGCCGGGCTTCTTCGGCAAGTTGTTCGGCAGCAAGCCGGCCAAGGAAGAGATCGAAGCCCGTGCCGAGCGCTATCAGGTTCGCCTGAGCAAGGTAGGCGAGAACGTCCAGGTCACCGTCGAGAAGAACATCAACACCGTAGCGCCGGCCGATGTGGCACGCAAAGTGTTGGGCGTGATTCAGGACAACCTGGGCTGATCCGATGCGTTTTGCCGTTCTCGGCAGTGGTAGCCAAGGGAATGGCACGCTGATCGTCAGTGCCGACACCTGCGTTCTGGTGGATTGTGGTTTCTCCCTGCGGGAAACCGAGCGGCGCCTGCTGCGTCTGGGAGTCGATCCCGCGCAGTTGAGCGCCATCCTGGTAACCCACGAACATGCCGACCACGTGCATGGCGTGGGTTTGCTGTCTCGGCGCTACAATCTACCGGTCTACCTCAGCCAGGGCACCTTGCGCGGGATGCGCAAACCGGTGGAGGTCGCGGGTTTTGTCCGCGGTGGCGAGTCGCTGCAGATCGGCGCCTTGCGCATCGACGTGATTGCCGTGGCCCACGACGCCCAGGAACCTACGCAATTTGTCTTCAGTGATGGCCAGCGGCGCTTCGGCCTGCTGACCGACCTCGGCTCCTACTGCGCCGGGGTGCTGGACGGCTACCGTGGCCTGGATGCCTTGATGATCGAGGCCAACCATTGCCGGGATCGGCTGGCACGGGGTTATTACCCGTACTTTCTCAAGCAGCGGGTTGGCGGCGACCTGGGACATTTGAACAACCATCAGGCCGCAAGCCTGGTGGCCGAATTGGGATGGCAGGACCTGCAGCACCTGGTCCTGGCTCATCTGAGCAGCAAGAACAACCTGCCGCAGCTGGCCCGGCAATGTTTTGTCGACACCCTCGGGTGCGACCCGGACTGGCTGCAACTGGCCGATCAAGATTCAGGGCTCGACTGGCGCCACATCGCCTAGCCCACCTACTTAGCAAGCGGAGCCCATCATGGAAAAACGTGAAGAACTCTACCGCGGCAAAGCCAAATCGGTTTACAAGACCGACGACGCCGACCGCTTGATCCTGCTGTTTCGCAACGACACCTCGGCGTTCGACGGCAAGCGCATCGAGCAGCTGGACCGCAAGGGGATGGTGAACAACAAGTTCAACGCCTTCATCATGCAGAAACTCGAAGCCGCCGGCGTGCCGACCCAGTTCGACAAGCTGCTGGGCGACAACGAATGCCTGGTGAAGAAGCTCGACATGATTCCGGTGGAGTGCGTGGTGCGCAACTACGCCGCCGGCAGCCTGGTCAAGCGCCTGGGCGTGGAAGAGGGCATGAAGCTCAACCCCTACACCTTCGAGCTGTTCCTCAAGGACGACGCCAAGGGCGACCCGTTCATCAACGAATCCCACGTGGTGGCATTCGGCTGGGGTACTGCCGAGCAACTGGCGCGCATGAAAGAGTTGTCGCTCAAGGTCAACGAAGTGCTGAGCAAGCTGTTCGATGACGCCGGCCTGCTGCTGGTGGACTTCAAGCTGGAGTTCGGCGTGTTCAGCGACGGCTCCATCGTCCTGGGCGACGAGTTCAGCCCGGACGGTTGCCGTCTGTGGGACAAGGACACCAAGAAGAAGATGGACAAGGACCGCTTCCGCCAGGGCCTGGGCGATGTGATCGAAGCCTACGAAGAAGTGGCCCAGCGCCTCGGCGTACCGCTGTAATCGACGCAAGCATCTGATAGCACGGAAAAAATTTGCTCGGGGGGCTTCGCTTCGAGCAAAGGTGCTGTTATGATGCGCGCCGTTGGAGAGATGCCAGAGTGGCCGAATGGGACGGATTCGAAATCCGTTGTACCTTCACCGGTACCTAGGGTTCGAATCCCTATCTCTCCGCCATACAAATGAAAGCCCCGGAAAACATCGATTTCCGGGGCTTTTTTGTTGCTCGCAATCGGCCGCCCCGGGCCGTGCGCCCCCCTCGTTTTCCAGCAACGCCTTCTGCCGAACTGTTAGCGCCGGCGGAATCAGTGCGTCCTGCGTCCTGCGCCCGGTCGATTCGGCGGTGCTTGGCCAAATATCAATAGTCCACAATACTTGATGCTGTTATCGGCTATTGGATTGATATTCCAGGAAGTTGTTATTAGCGAATAACTTTAGTTTGTCTGCTGTTTAAGTTGGTTTCCCATTCCGAGAAATTTCCTGTTTCTCTGCGGGAGCATTCCCGGAAATCATGCTGTAGTGATCTTGATCCAAATAAATCGACTCTTCTATATGCTTGGTCGCTGCTGGCAGACCCGATCCGAACTTGTAGTTCAAGCCGGCCGGGATGCCGGGAACAAGCAGCATTAATTAACTTTTATAAGGTCAGGCAAATCCGTTCTTCCAAGCTGGCGGCAGTATTATTGTCGGTTGCTTTCGGAGGGAAGTGTTTTGTTGTTGCTTCCTTATAATCATTTGGAAAAGGAAATCAGATGAAACGCAAGACTCTCTTGTCCATGGCAACTTCCGGGTTGATGCTGGCAGCATTGATTCCATCCTTTGCCCAGGCTACCGATGGCGTGGTGAAGTTCAGTGGCAGCATCTCTGACACCACCTGCGATATCAACGGCAAGGCACCGGGCGAAGGTAACGAGACTAACGTTGAACTCGGTACTATCAACCCGTCTGTATTTAGCGAGATCGGCAAGACTTCTACGCTGAAACCGTTCGTACTACAGCTTTCGGGTGCCAGCTGTACTGCTGGTAAGAGCGTTTCCATCGAGTTCGATCAACTCGGCAACGTCGACCCTGCCTCCGGCAACCTCAAGCTGATCGGTAGCAAGCCTGCAAGGGGCGTGCAGATCCAGATCTACAACGACCACGGCAGTACTCCGGCGAAGATCGTCCTGGGTCAGGCGGAAGCCGCACCCCAGGTCGCTACGATCTCCACTGAAAAGACTGCAACCCTGAAGTACCAGGCCGCTTACGTATCTACTGAAGCCTCCGTCGGTGCGGGTTCGGGCGTGTCCTACATCCGCTACACCCTTGCATACCAATAACAGCAGTTAGTTATTAAGGGGCAGGTCATGACGCCGACTGCGCGTTTTGTTCATTCTCTCGTTATCGGTGTCATGTTCCTGGGGATACTGTCGGGGGTCGCGCATGCCGGGATAGTACTGGAAGGTACGCGCCTGGTTTATCCAGCAGAGGCTCGTGAAGTTACATTGAAGTTGAGTAACACCGGCTCTGTGGCCTTGTTGGCGCAAAGTTGGATCGACGAAGGCGATGCCAACAAGTCTCCTGAGGAAATCAAGGTTCCCTTTCTTCTGGCCCCAGCAGTCAGCCGGGTGGAAGCGGGAGGCTCGGCAATATTGCGTGTGTCTTATTCAAAAGAACCCTTGGCAAAAGATCGCGAATCGTTGTTCTGGCTGAATGTACTGGAAACGCCACCACGGCGAAAACAGGACGAGAACGTGTTGCAGTTTGCATTCAGGACTCGGATCAAGATTTTCTTCCGCCCTGACAACTTGATTGGCAATGCGGGCATGGCTGGCGAAAAGCTCAAGTGGGAATTAAGTCGAGCAGGCGCTTCGCAAGTTCCGGTTATCAAAGTGTTTAACCCAACACCTTATTACGTGTCCTTCGGACGCATGGAAGTTGCTGTGTCAGGCCGTCGAATCGATTTGAAGCCAGGCATGGTCGCACCCTTCGGATATGAGTCTTTCCCCTGGCCAGCGAGCGCTCCGTCACAGCCGACCAAGGCATCAATCGAATATGAGGTGATCGATGATTTCGGCGGCCGAGGCCTGCTGAAAAAGTCGCTTCTTTGACGGGGTACCTCATCACTTCTGCGGGCTTTTCAGTGGCTTGGTTTTCTTGAGGGGCAGGGATCTCGTTATGTCGCGTATTCCGTGCCATCGGCATTTGCGTGCGAGCTGTTCTGGGCCTTCATCCGGCCGCAGACGGGTTCCGGCGACGCAGTCACTGTGTCTGGCGGCGGTGCTGATGAGCAATTCCATGGTGCTGGTGGCCGACCAGGACGGCATCGCGCCGGCGACGGCAGAGGCTGCGGATACGGGCTCCAGCCAGGATGTGTTGTTCGACAGCCAGATGCTATTTCAAGGTAAGGGCACTCCCATCGATACCTCGCGCTTTCAACAATTGGGCTATGTCGCGCCCGGCACATACTTGCTTGATGTGCTGGTGAGCAGTCAGTGGCGGGCGTTGCAGGAAATCCAGTTCCGCGCCAGCGATGACCCCCAGGGCAGCCAGCCGTGCTACGACCGTTCGTTGTTGCAGCAGTTGGGTATCGACTTGAAAAAGACCGATGCGAGCCTGGGCACCCATTCCTCTCACCCTCTCATGGGCGATGGGCTGTTTTGCGGCGACCTGGGCAGCTACATCCCTGGCGCGACCACCCGCGTCAAAATTGCGGAACAGAAGATCGAGTTGTCGGTGCCGCAGCTTTTCCTGCAGCAGAACCTGTCGAAAACCTATGTCGATCCGGCGAGCTGGGATTACGGCGTGTCCGCGGCCACGCTCAACTACAACACCAGCCTGTTCAGTTCCCAGAGCAATGGGCGAAGCCAGACCGATGGCTATGCCGGGCTCAACCTGGGGCTCAACCTGGGTGACTGGCGTCTGCGTCACAGCGGTACCGCCACCTGGTCGCCGGAGGTGGGCGGCCATTATCAGCGCGGTTACATCTATGCCCAGACCGACCTGCCGGCCTGGCACTCGCAGTTGCTGGTGGGAGAGAGCGTGACCGAAGCCGATCTGTTCGACTCGGTATCGTTTCGCGGTGTCCGGCTGGCCAGCGACCCGCGCATGTTGCCCGAGAGCCAGCGCTACTACGCACCGCAGATCCGCGGCACGGCCAGCACCAATGCCAAGGTCTCGGTCTATCAGCGCGGCTACATGATCTATGAAACCTCCGTTGCACCGGGGCCGTTCGAGATTTCCGATCTGCAAGCGGCAAGCTTTGGTGGTGATCTGGACGTGACGGTCACCGAGGCCAACGGCCAGACCAGCCGCTTTACCGTACCTTTTGCCACCACCGTGCAAACCCTGCGCCCCGGCACCTCACGCTACAGCCTGACGGCGGGCAAGGTGGCGAACCCCGGGCTCGGTGGCAGCGAGCAATATGTGGCCCAGGGCACCCTGCACTACGGCCTGGATAACCAATTGACCGGTTATGCCGGCACGGCACTCACCGGCAGCTACATGTCGGCGTTGATCGGCAGCGCACTGAATACTTCCCTCGGGGCTTTTGGCCTGGACCTGACCCAGGCCCGAACCGAGCTGCCCCGGGGCGGCAGCATGCAGGGCCAAAGCGTGCGCCTGTCCTACAGCAAGAACCTGCCCAACAGCGGGACCAACTTCTCATTGCTGGCCTACCGCTATTCCACCAGCGGTTACCTGGGCCTGCATGACGCCATCAGCCTGCAGGACCACGTCAACCAGGGCGAGAGCGTCGACTCGTTCGCCCGGGTCCGTGACCGCCTGGATATCAACATCAACCAGCAACTGGGCGACGGCGCAGGGCAGCTCTATGCCACGGGCTCCAGCCTCCAGTACTGGAATCGCCAGGGCCAGACCCTGAACTTCGCCATGGGCTACAGCAACCAGTGGCGCGGTAACAGCTACTCCTTCATGGCTCAGCGCATGCGTGCTTCCAGCAGTGGTTCGCGGGCAGGCGCGGGGGCGGACAACACGTTTTTCAGCTTCAGCCTGTCGATTCCCCTGGGGCGGGAAGGGCGCCGGGGTACCACGATCAACAGCTACGCCAGCCACGACAAGCGTTCTGGCGCGCACTACACCAGCGGCATTTCCGGCGTACTGGACAATGATGGCGACGCCACCTATGCGTTGTCCGCCGCCCATGACCAGCGCCAGGGCGAAACCTCGACCAACGCCAGCCTCAACTATTTCCTGCCCGAGGTTTCCCTGAGTTCGAGCTTTTCCCAGGGCCGCGACTATCGCCAGCAGTCTCTGGGGGCTTCCGGGGGCATGGTGCTGCATTCGGGTGGCTTGACCTTCGCCCAGACCCTGAGTGAAACCACGGGCCTGGTGCATGCTCCCGATGCCAAGGGCGCCCGGGTCGGCTATGCCGATACGCGGGTGGATGGAAGCGGCTATGCCGTGGTCTCCAGCCTGAGCCCCTATCAATTGAACACCGTGGACATCGACCCCACTGGCGTTGCCGACGACGTCGAGCTGCTGCTCAGCTCGCGCCATGTGGCGCCGGTGGCGGGGGCGGTGGTGATGCTTTCGTACCCGACCCGCAGGGCGCGTGCGGTGCTGATCGACAGCCAGCAGCCCGATGGCCAGCAGTTGCCGTTTGCTGCCGTGGCCGTCGATGCCCAGGACGGTGCCGAGCTGGGGGCGGTGGGCCAGGGCAGCCGCCTGGTGCTGCGTACCGAGCAGGACCAGGGCACGATTCGCGTGGAATGGGGCCAGGAGCCGGATCAGCAGTGCCTGATCGACTACCAGTTGCCGCCCCGCGATACGGCCTCCGCCACGGGCTATGTGGTGCTTCAGCGCCCCTGCCGGGCGATGCCGGCAGGTTCCGTAGAGGAGCGGCCTTGATGGGCCATCAAGGCGGATATCGCCGTCTTTGCTCCCTGCGTGGTTGCCGGTGGCTGCTGGGGCTGCTGGCCTTGTCCAGCGGCTGGGCCCAGGCCGACCTGTCGATTGTCGGCACACGGTTCATCTATCCCGCCGGCAAGCCGGCCATCAGCATCCGGGTCGGCAATAGCGGCCGTGCGCCGATCCTGTTGCAGGCCTGGCTGGACAAGGGCGACGCCGAGGTCGACCCCAGCGCCCTGGTGGTGCCGTTCGTGCTGTCGCCACCCATCTCCCGGCTCGAGCCAAGGCAGAACGCAGCCCTGGTCCTGCGCTACAGCGGCGAGCCATTGCCCGGCGATCGGGAGTCGGTGTTCTGGATCAACTTTCTCGAAGTACCGCCCCTGGCGGCCGCGAAGGACGACTTGCTGCGGTTGGCATCGCGCATGCGTATGAAGCTGCTGTACCGCCCCCAGGGCTTGTCCGGCAAGGCTGACGAAGCGGTCGGCCAGTTGCGCTGGAGCCTTGTGGCGCCGGGGCAGGCTGGCGCTGCGCTGCTGGCCGGCAACCCGACCCCGTACTACGTGTCCTTCGCTGAGGTGGCGCTGGGCAGCGGCAATCGATCAATCACATTGCAGGGGATCACCGTGGAGCCCTTCGGCTCGACGCGGATCGCCCTGCCCGATATGCAGGGAATTACCCCGGATCAGGCGGTGGTTCATTACCAAGTGGCAACTGACAGCGGGGAGACGCTGAGTGGAAGTGCGCGGATACAAGACTGAAGTTGCCTTGGGCAAGTCATCGAACAGCCTGCTTGCGGGGGGCCTTGAACGGCGCTGGCAGCGATTGTCCGGGGGCTGCCTGGGCTTGCTGCTGATGTTGCCCGCAGTGGCGGCTGCCGCGGTGTATGTGCCCAACGCCGGGCAGGCGATGCGCGACATCCAGGCCACGCAACCGGCCTTGCCGGAGCAGCCGGCACCGGAGCTGGACCTGCCGGCGAAGCCGCCGAGCGCCTCTGCCCAGGCTCCGGACACCTCCGGCATCCGCTTGCAGGTCAACGACTTCGTGATCGTCGGCAACCAGGTGTTCAGCAACGAGACGCTGCAAGCCCTGCTGGCGGACCTCAAGGGCCAGGAGCTGGACCTGAACCAGCTGCGCGCGGCCGCCGAGCGCCTGACGACCTATTACCAGAACCAGGGCTACATGCTGGCCCGGGCCTTCCTGCCGGCCCAGGACATCGAGGACGGCGTGGTGCGTATCGAGGTCATGGAAGGTCGCTACGGTCGTATTCAAGTGAACAACCAGTCCCGGGCCCTGAATTCGGTGATCACAGGCCCGCTGTCGTCACTGCACAGCGATACCGCGGTCCGCAGTGAAGATCTTGAACGCAGCCTGCTGCTGTTGAGCGACCTTCCCGGGGTCCGGGTCAAGGGCACTCTCAGTGCCGGCGAGCAGCGCGGCACCACCGACCTGCTGGTCAATGCGCAGCCCGGGCCCTGGGCCAGCGGCACCCTGGAAGCCGACAACTTCGGCGGCTACTACACCGGCGAATACCGCCTCGGGGGCAGCCTCAACCTCAACAACCCCTTGCGCCTGGGCGATCAGTTCAACCTGCGCCTGCTCGGCAGCGATGAGGACCAGCGCTACTACCGCGCCGCCTACAAGCTTCCCCTGGGCCCCTGGTCCACCAGTGTGGGCGTGGCCTATTCGCGGATGAACTACGAGTTGAGCCGGGACTTCGAGGTGCTGGAGGCCCACGGCCAGGCGAGCATCGGCAGTGTCTTCATCACTCAGCCGCTGATCCGCAGCCGCACCTTCGATCTCAGCGCCCAGTTGCAGTACGAGGACAAGCGCCTGCGCGACGACATCGACCTGTTCGAAGTCAGCAGCCAGAAGCATGTGGAACTGTGGAGCCTGAGCCTCAACGGCAACTCCCAGGACAGCCTGCTCGGCGGCGGGCAGAACTTCTTCTACCTCACCTACGGCAGTGGCCGGTTGAGCATCGACGACCCGATGGACCAGTGGCGCGACCATTTCACGGCCGGCACCAACGGTGGCTTTCAGAAGCTCAACCTCAATGCCGCGCGCCTGCAGTACCTGAGCCCGCGCTTTCAGCTCTATGGCCAGTTCAACGGCCAATGGTCCTCGACCAACCTGGACAGCTCGGAAAAATTCGGCATCGGCGGCCCCTTCGATGTGCGCGCCTATCCCCAGGGAACCAGCAGTGGCGACCAGGGCTGGCAGGCCAGCCTGGAACTGCGCTTTCTCCTGGCCCCGCGCTGGCAGCTCAAGGCGTTTGTCGATCACGGCGCGGTGCAGGTCAACAAGAGCCCCTGGATCCACGACGAGAACCGCCGCCAGTTGTCGGGCGCCGGTGTGGGTGCCAGTTGGAGCGGTCCTTCGCAGCAGATCAGCGTGACCAGTGCCTGGGCCCTGGACAACAACCAGGAAGGCAGCGGGCCCGAGCGCACGCCGCGGATCTGGGCCAGCGCGACACAGTATTTCTGAAGGCCGGCGTGTGCTTCGGAGGTGGTGCCGTCCTGCATAGGTTGCAGGGCGTTAATAAGTAGATAAGGAGTCAACGTGAATAAGGTTTATGCATTGGTGTGGAATCAGGCCCAGGGCTGCTGGAGTGTGACCGACGAGGGCGCACGCCGTCGTCGCCGCTCCGGAACACGCAAGGGCCTGGTGGTGATGGTGGCCGGGCTGCTGGGCATTGGTGTTCTGCCTGTGGCCTTCGCGTTGCCGACGGGAGGCACGGTGGTCTCCGGCACGGCGGACATCCTGACGTTCGACAATGGCAAGCAGATGTCGATCAACCAGCACACTGACAAGCTGATCACCAACTGGAACGACTTCAGCGTGAACCGTGGCCAGACGGTGACCTTCAGCCAGCCGACCAAGACCTCGGTGGCCCTGAACCGGGTGATTGGCGTCAATGGCAGTAACATCCAGGGGCAGATCAATGCCAACGGCCAGGTGTTCCTGATCAACCCCAACGGGGTGGTATTCGGCAACAACGCCCAGGTCAACGTCGGTGGCCTGGTGGCCTCGACCCAGAACATCACCGATGCCAACTTCACCGCCGGCAACTACAAATTCGCCGGGACCTCGCAGGCTGAAGTCGTCAACAACGGCATGATTACCGCCACCGATGGCGGCGGCGTGGCGCTGATCGGCAAGACTGTGCGCAACGAAGGTGACATCAAGGCGCAGAAGGGCAGCGTGGCCCTGGGTGGCGGCAACGAGTTCACCGTCAGCTTCGACAGCAACAACCTGCTGGACCTGAAAGTCGATGCCGCGGCGATCGATGCGCTGGTCAGCAACGGCGGGCTGCTCAAGGCCGACGGCGGGCAGGTATTGATGACCGCCAAGAGTGCAGGCTCGATGCTGCAGACCGTGGTCAACAACCAGGGCGCCATTGAAGCCAACACCCTGTCGCGCAAGGCCGGCAAGATCACCCTGGACGGCGGTGACGTCGGCGTGGTCAACGTCGGCGGCTCGCTGAGCGCCAACGCACTGACTGCCATCGGCGATGGCGGCGTGGTGGAAACCAAGGGCGCCACCACCAAGGTGCAACTGGCCGCCCGGGTCAACACCCTGGCCAACAATGGCCGGGCCGGGACCTGGAAGATCAGCTCTTCGGACGTCACGGTCAATCCGACCTCCACGCCCGGTGAAACCACGGTGTATGCCGATACCCTGTCGCACAACCTGGCTACCACCAACATCGAGTTGAACAGCAAGGCCGGCAACGTGTCGATCGATGGTGATATCGCCTGGGCCAGCGGCAATCAATTGAGCGTGGCCTCGGCCCAGGACATCAGCCTCAACAAGAACCTCAAGAGCAGCGGTGCGGGCGCCCGTATCGAACTCAATGCCAATCGGGACATCAAGATCAATGGTGCAGTAGCGCTGACCGGGGTCAACAGCAGCCTGGGCCTGGACTACGGCAACAGCTACGCCCTGGGGCCGAAGGGCCAGGTCACCCTGTCCGGCAGTGGCGCCTGGTTCGACGCCAATGGCGACCTGTACAAGGTGATCCAGAACGCCGCGCAATTGCAGGCGATCGGTACCAGCCTCGACGGCCTGTATGTGCTGGGCAACGACATCAAGGGCACCGGCAGCATCAAGTCCATTGGTGGCAGCCGAGAGTTCAACGGGGTCTTCGACGGCCTGGGCAATACCATCAGTGGTTTCACGGTCAATACCGACGGCCCTTACGGCGGTCTGTTCGGCCGCTCGTCCGGCACCATCAGCAACCTCAAGCTGGCGTCGATGAACATCTACGGTGCCACCTCCAACGCAGGCTTCGGCAAAATCGGTGGTCTGGTCGGCGTAAACACCGGCCGCATCGAAAACGTCAGTGGCACCAACCTCAACGTCTTCGCCAACAGCAACCAGAACAACATTGTCGGCGGCCTGGTCGGTGTCAACGCCGGCGGCACCATCGATCGTGGCTCGATGGCCGGTACGGTGACCGGTAATGCCAACACCTCCGCCGTCGGTGGGCTGGCGGGGGAAAACAACGTCGCTTCGACTGGCCTCGGCACCATTACCAACAGCACCACCGACGTGCGGGTGCTGGGCACCATGCAGGTCACCACCAATGGCGGCATGGGCGGCCTGGTAGGCGTCAACAAGGGCGGCCTGATTAGCGACTCTTCGAGTGCTGGCACCGTCGGTACCGGGTTCAACCGTTACGTCCAGGACCCGAACCTGGGTGGCCTGGTGGGTTACAACCAGGGTGGCAGGATCGAACGCGCCAGCTCCTCGGTCGGCGTCTGGGGGTACACCGCCAGCCGTATCGGCGGCCTGGTGGGCTTCAACAACAACGGCGCTATCGTCGACTCCAGCGCCAGTGGCGCGGTGGTCGGTGCGGGCTCCGTGGCTGCCGGTGGCCTGGTGGGCTGGAACCAGAACAGCGAGCTCAATAACGTCAAGGCCACAGGCAAGGTCAGCGATTCGACCGGTGCCAACGTCGGCGGGCTGGTGGGCAAGAACGACAACAGTCGGATCCACACGGCTGAAGTGACAGGTGATGTGGTCGGCGGAGCCAGCGGCAACATCGGTGGCCTGATCGGGCACAACTTTGGTGGCAACACCGAATATGTCGTGGCCCGTGGCAAGGTCAGCGGCGGCAACCTCAGCTACGTCGGCGGCCTGGTGGGCTACAACGACGGTGACCTGAGTTCGGCCGAGGCCAGCGGTGACGTCAGCGGCGGCGCCAACAGCTTTGTCGGCGGGCTGGTGGGGACCAACGGCGACTTTGTCGATCACCGGATCAACAGTGCCTCGGCCAAAGGCAATGTGGTGGGCGGTAGCCAGAGTTCGGTGGGTGGCCTGGTCGGCCAGAACAATTCGTTCATCACCAACTCCCTGGCCAATGGTCAGGTGAGCGGCGGCACCTATGCCCGCCTGGGTGGCCTGGTCGGCTTGAACATGGGCGATCTGCGCAACTCCGTGGCCTACGGCAACGTCAAGTTCGTGTCGAACTACGCCCAGACCTACGGCGGCCTGGTCGGGGTCAACTACGGCGACATGCGCTACAACACGGCGCTGGGCCTGGCGACTCAGGTACCCGCGGTCGGCCTGAACCAGGGCGACATTCGCAACTGATGATCCACAACCACTGATCCGAGGAATGGCAGTTGCCCCCGGTGCGCCTGGCGCACCGGGTTCCGGCTGCTGGCGGGTACCTGCTTGTCTCGTTCCTTGATGATCTTTTTTAAGGGTGGCCGCGAGCAGCCGGCCACTGTTGGGTAATCCATCTCGTTTGTGCAGAACGCTGCCCTTGTCATGGGCGGTATCACCAAGGCGCAGACAGGGAGAAAGACAGATGATTCGCCAATGGCTGAGGCTTGTAGCCGATTGCAGACCGCTGCCCCTGTGGGTTCATGGCGTCATGCTCGCAGGGGTGCTTTGCGGCTGGGGCGGCGCAGAGGCGCAAGCGGCCTCGTTGAACGGTTATGCCAGGGACTGCAACCTCAGCAGCAAGGCCGGTTCTCCCTGGAGGCTGGTCAACCCGTTGAACACCAATACCCCGGTGGGAACCGTGTTGTGGGAGCGTACGGTGACCTTGCATACCAGTTTCAACCTGGCGATCTCCGGGAAACCGCGGGAGCTGGTGACCGCCGGACATTGGAGCCCCGGTACGCCGCAGACCGATGACGCCGCGCCTACCGATGTCGCCGGCATTGGCCTGCGACTGGACGTAGCTCCGCAAGGGCGGGAGAGAATACGAGTGACCCAGGTCACTTCTCCCATTGTCCTGGAAAAAAATGATGACCTGATCTACGAGAGCGGTTTACCCGCTCAGACCATGGTCACCCAGATTATTCAATCGCTGATCCTGACCGTACCGCCGGATCAGTTGCCCGCGGGCACTCTCAAAGTGACCCAGGTAACAGGCTCGTCCTACCTGCAGTTGTATGCGTACGACCTGGAAAAAAACGAATCAACCCTGGGATCCCAATTGGGCAAGCTCAGCCCGCCGCTGACCTACAGCTGCCGCAAGAGCCTGGTCATGGGCGGCCTGGACTTCAACATGGACATCGAGCTGCCCAAGACCTGTGTGGTGGAAGCCTACAAGGAGATCGGCGTGCGCCTGGGGCGCTTCTCCCTGGCGGACTTTCCCCAGGTCAATGCCACCTCGCCCGAGGTTCCCTTCAGCATCGGGTTGAGCCGCTGTTCGATGCAGGCCCGGCCTCGCATCAGCTTTATCGACAAGTCAGGGGGCTCTGCGGTCAAGGGCGTGCTGGGCCTGATCGATTCCACCACCCGCGGGTTCGGCATTGTCATGACCAATGGGCTGACCTCGGAGCGCATCGAGTACAGCGGCCAGAGCTACGAGATGCAGCGCATCGGCGATGGCGCAAGCATTCCCCTGCGAGCCAGCTACATCCGCATCGGCAATGACCAGGAGGTTCACGCCGGAGGGGCTGCCAACGGGGCTGCAGAGTTCACTTTTACCTTCCCATGATCGCGACCGCTCATTGAGCCGGGCCGTCCGTGGGCAAGTTCTACCCAACACCGTCGTCCAGTTTGAAGGCCTAGCGAGCGCTTCAGCGGCAGTGCCGTGCTGCAAAGGTTTGCAGTACGTAGATAAATCGATATGGAGTTTTCATGAACAAGATCTATGCATTGGTATGGAACCAGGCCCAGGGCTGCTGGAACGTCACTCACGAAGGCGCCCGGCGTCGGCGTGCCGGCTCCGGCAAGGGCCTGGTGGTGGCAGTTGCCAGTCTGTTGGCATTGACCGGGTTGCCTTCGGCGTTTGCCTTGCCCACGGGAGGGGAGGTGGTGTCCGGCAGTGCCGATTTCCATACCCAGGGCCAGCACATGTCCATCAATCAGCAGACGGACAAGCTGGTCACTCAGTGGAAGGATTTCAACGTGCAGAACGGTCAGTCGGTGACCTTCAACCAGCCCACCAGCACTTCGATCGCCCTGAACCGGGTCGTGGGTGTCAATGGCAGCCAGATTCACGGGCAGATCAACGCCAATGGCCGGGTGTTCCTGATCAACCCCAACGGCGTGGTGTTCGGCCAGGGCGCTCAGGTGAATGTCGGTGGTCTGGTGGCTTCGACCCGGGATATCAGCGATGCCGATTTCAAGGCCGGCAACTACAAGTTCGCCGGCACCTCGGCAGCCGAGGTGGTCAACCAGGGCTCCATCACTGCCGCTGACGGCGGTGGCGTGGCGCTGCTCGGGGCCAGGGTGACCAACCAGGGCACCATCAAGGCGCAGAACGGCCGTGTGGCGTTGGCCGCAGGCGATGGCTTCACCGTCAGCTTCGATGACAACCAACTGCTGGACCTGCATGTCGACAGCGCAGCGCTCGACGCGCTGGTGCACAACACCGGCACCGGCCTGCTCAAGGCCGATGGCGGGCAGGTGCTGATGACCGCCAAGAGCGCGGGCTCCGTGCTGCAGACGGTGGTCAACAACCAGGGCACCGTCGAAGCCAACACCCTGTCGCAGAAGGCCGGGCGCATTACCCTGGATGGCGGCGACGTGGGCGTGGTCAGCGTTGATGGCTCGCTGCGCGCCAGTGCGCTGGACGGCAAGGGCGATGGTGGGGTGATCGAGACCCGGGGCGCCAACACTCGGGTGCAACTGACGACCAAGGTCGACACCCAGGCCAGGGATGGCCAGACGGGCACCTGGAAGATCGCCAGCAACGAAGTCAAGGTGGGCTCCTTCCTCACCGCCAAGAGCAACACTGCCCATGCCGACACCTTGTCGCGCAACCTGGCAACCACTAATATCGAACTGGCCAGTGGCAAGGGCGACGTGGCGGTGGAAAACGGGCTCTTCTGGTTCAGTGGCAACCAGTTGACCCTCTCTTCGGCCAAGGACATCCGCCTGGATGACAGCCTGTTTGCCGGTGGCGCCAATGCCCGGGTGGAACTCAACGCCCAGGGGGACATCAAGCTCAATCGTCAGCTGACGCTGAGCGGCAGCAACAGCAGCCTCGGGCTGAACCATGGCGGCAACTTTGCGCTGGGCCAGAATGGCGGCGTCACCCTGTCCGGCAACGGCGCCCGCTTCGATGCCAACGGCGAAGCTTACAGCGTGATTCAAAACGCCACGCAGTTGCAGGCGATCGACCAGGATCTGGCGGGCCGCTACGTGCTGGGCAACTCCATCGACAGCAGTGCACGCCTGACCTCCATCGGTGGGCAGCAAACCTTCAGCGGCGTCTTCGAGGGCCTGGGTAACACCCTCAGCGGTTTGACGGTCAACAGCAACGGCACCGACGGCGGGCTGTTCGCCAGTTCGTCCGGCAGCATCGGCAACCTCAAGCTGGCCTCGATGACCATCAACGGCGCCACGTCCACCACCGGTAGCAGTGCCGTCGGTGGCCTGGTGGGGCGCAACAGCGGGAAAATCGCCAACGTCAGTGCCAGCAAACTGCGGGTGAATGCCAAGGGCCGGCAGGACAACCTGGTCGGCGGCCTGGTGGGCAGCAACGCCGGTGGCTCCATCGACGCGTCGTCGGTGGCCGGTGTGGTATTGGGCAATAGCTTTACCTCGGCGGCCGGTGGCCTGGTGGGCGAAAACCGTCAGGTGGTGGGCAGTGGCGGCACCGTGACCAACAGCAGCGCCGATGTCCGGCTCACCGCCAGCATCGCCAGCAACGCCGAGGGCGGTGTGGGCGGGTTGGTGGGCGTCAATCATCAAGGGCTGATTGCCGGTTCCTCCAGTTCTGGAACGGTTTCCAGTGGTGACAGCTACAGCTACAAGGGCACCAACCTGGGTGGCCTGGTGGGTTACAACCAGGGCGGCCGCATCGAGGGTTCCCAGTCTTCGACGGCGGTCTCGGGCAATGGCGCGAGCCATGCCGGCGGCCTGGTGGGGCGCAACGAGTCGGGCCGCATCAGTGACTCTGTCGCCAGCGGCGGGCTGCTGGGCAAGAACTTTGCCACGGCCGGTGGCCTGGTGGGCCTGAACCAGGACAGCACGTTGCACAACGTCACGGCCAGTGGTTCGGTCAATGGCGGCAGCAGCCTGCACATCGGTGGTCTGGTGGGGCAGAACATCGACGGCCACATCAGCCTTGCCGAGGCCTTCGGCCTGGTCCAGGGCGCGAGCAACAGCAACGTGGGCGGGCTGGTCGGCTACAACGTGGGCGGGCTGGTTGCCAACTCAACGGCCTGGGGCAACGTCGTGGGCAAGGACCAAAGCCACGTCGGCGGGCTCATCGGCTACAACGCCGGGGACCTGAAGTCGGTGGAAGCCCGTGGTGATGCCAGTGCTGGCGCCAAGAGCGCGGTGGGCGGCCTGGTGGGTACGCATGGCGTTCTCAAGGGTGACAGCCTTATCGACACCGCTTCGGCCAAGGGCAATGTCTCCGGGGGCAGTTACAGCGTGGTCGGTGGCCTGGTGGGGCAGAACAACGCGCGGATCGTCAACGCGCTTGCCAGTGGTGAGGTTTCAGGCAGCCGGGATGCACGGCTTGGCGGCTTGGCGGGGGTGGACCTGGGTGACATTCGCCAGTCCGCATCCTTCGGCAATATCCAGGTGATTGCGCCCAACTACGCAAGCCTGGGTTACGACCGCCCGTTCAGTCAGGCGGCCGACTTCAACCAGGGGGTGATGGGCAACTGAATCGCCCCCGGCCGTCGATAGAGGCACTTGCCCACTTCGGATATGCCCTGGCAACCCAGGGCGTGTCCGGAATCGGCTGCCTGCTTCAGCATCGATGGAGTGTCCTGCCCTTGGGCACTTTCGATTGGCTGGCGTTTGGGCAACCTTGAAACCAACCCCTGCATCCATCGCGGATCAGGGGTTTTTTATGGCCTGCCTCAGACGCCCAGGCTTTCCAGGTCCCGTGCCAGCATCACCAGTTGGTGGGCCAGGGAGCTTTCGAGTTTTTCGCTGGACAGCTGGAAGCTCGGGGCGCCGCAGGTCAGGGCCATGATGCTGCCGTCGGCCAGGCGCAGTGGCACGCCGGCACCGTTGACGTTGCGGTCCCACTCGCCCAGTGACAGGCAGAAGCCGAACTCTTCGTATTCACGGAAGGAGTCTTCCAGGGATTTTTCCAGGGCAGGCCATTCATCACCGAGCTTTTTCGCCACTTCCCCCAACAGATGGTCACGCTCGATTTTCGGCGTGGCGGCCAGGTAGGCGCGCCCGGCGGCGCTGGTGGCCAGGGGCAGGCGCAGCCCGGGCTCCATGCGCAGGCTGGCAACTTCCGGCGGGCGGCTGCTGTCGACGTGGATCATCGACAGGCGATCGCGGCAAGTCAGGCTGACGGTGGTGTTGGTGCGGCGCGAGAACTCGTCCATGAACGGCTTGCCCAGCTGGCGCACCCGCAGGCTGGCGGAGTAGGCGTAGCCCAGGGCCAGTACCGCTGAATCCAGCTGGTACTTCTCCAGGTCCTGGTTGTACTTGAGGTAGCCCAGCTGCGTCAGGGTGTAGGTCAGGCGCGACACCGTGGGCTTGGGCAGGCCGGTGATGCGCGCGATGTCCTGGTTGCCGCGTACCGCGTGACCGTGGGTAAAGGCCCGCAGGACCTCCAGGCCTCGGGCCAGGGCTTCGACGAACTTACGGTCTTTGGGCGCTTGTTCCGGGGAGTCGTTCGGGTCTTGCATGGGGTCTTCCGGTAGGGGCTGGTGCCGGGCGCAATGCCGGTTGACCACGCAGCGGATTCGTGGAAACAAAGGAAAAATGTTATCCCGGAACCGCCGCAATTGAAATCTGCGATTCCCTGACGAAACCCGATTCCGTTCCTGACGCCATCACCGGCCAATCAAGGGCACGCCATAACCTCAGTGGCTGCCGCGCGCAGGCGGCCGCGCTTGAACACCCCTTCGGCGCTGGCCAGCAGGCGGTCCTGGGCATCCAGCAGGTCGCAGCTGGCCATGAAGATCTTGGCCCCGCCGCCGCGCAGGCGGGCCACGGCCCGGACCTCGGTGGCCGGTGGGATCGCGGCCATGTAGTTGATGTTCAGGGACAGGGTCAGGGCCAGCCGCCACTGGGCGGGGTCGGCATGCCAGGTGCCGCTCATGCCCATGGCGGTGTCGGCCAGGGAGGCGATGACACCGCCGTGCAGATTGCCGGCCTGGTTGAGGTGATGAGGTTGGACGGTGACCGCGATGACGGTTTGCGCCTGCTGGTATTCCCGCAGGTTCAACCCGAGATGGGCCGCGAATCCGCTGAACAGGCCTTGCAGCATCGAAACTTCGGGTACGGCACTCATGGGCGATGGCTCTTGGGTCAGTCCCGGTCGGGTTTCCTGGAGGGCAGGTGTTCCCCGTGGCCAGGCAGCAGTGATTGTTCTGATTGTGTTTCGCAGGGCAGATAGTTCGTTGAAATGCAGGATGTCAGCGAATATTCTACTGGTCAATATGGAATGTTATTTCGCACAGCGGAATATAAGTGGTTGAAAATCACGCCCCGCATGGGGCAGGATCGATCCGGGGCGGTGGCCCATCAACGTGCGGCCTGGCTGGCCAGCCGGCACCGGATGACGCTGTCCATGGCTGTTCCCTCGATCATTCCCGGGCTTGAAGGAGTCTTCCATGTCCACCGCTCGTACCCAGCGCCCCCATCACCGTGTCTGGCCCAAGCGCCTGCCCCTGGCCTTGTCGGTGCCGGCCACCTCGCTCTGGTTCAACCTGGAGGTGGCGGCCCGGCGTTACCCGGACAAGGTCGCCTACCGGTTTTTCGGCCACACGCTGAGCTTTGCCCAGTTGCAGGCCGAGGCCCTGGCGCTGGCCGGCTGGTTGCAGGGCGAAGGGGTCGAGCCCGGTGACCGGGTGGCGCTGTACCTGCAGAACTGCCCGCAATTCATCATCGCCTGCTACGCCATCCTGCGGGCCAATGCGGTGCTGGTGCCGATCAACCCGATGAACAAGGTGCAAGAGCTGAGCTACCAGCTCGGCGATGCCCAGGCGCGGGTACTGATCTGCGCCGCGGACCTGGCGCCCATCGCCCAGGCGGCGAATGCCAGCCTCGAACCCGAGCAGCGACTGCACCGGGTCTTGGTGACCCGCTACAGCGATGCCATGCCGGCATCGGCGGACATGCACCCGGCGGAGGTCGCCAGCGCCGAGATCGATGCCTGGCTGCGCAGCGAGCCAGCGCTGCCCGAGGGCTACCAGCGCTGGAACGAGGCCCTGGCCCAGGCACGTTGCCCCGGCCCGCACACTGCCCAGGCCGATGACCTGGCGCTGCTGCAATACACCTCGGGCACCACCGGCCATCCCAAGGGCTGCATGCACACCCATCGCAGCCTGATGAGCAACGCGGTCAGCGGCAGTTGGACCCAATCCACCGTGGAGTCGGTGGGCCTTGGGGTCGTGCCGTTCTTCCACATCACCGGCCTGGTGTGCTTTGTCCTGCGGGCGGTGTTCGATGCCACCAGTACGGTGATCATGCCGCGCTGGGATCGGGAGCTGGCCGGGCGGCTGATCTCGCGGTACCGGGTGACCCACTGGACCTGCATCCCGACCATGGTCATCGACCTGTTCGCCAGCCCCCATTACCAGGACTTCGAACTGTCGAGCCTGGTGCATATCAACGGTGGCGGGGCGGCGATGCCCGAGGCGGTGGCGCAGCGCCTGCGCCAGGAGTTCGGCCTGACTTTTCTCGAAGGCTACGGCCTCACCGAAACCGCCGCCGCCAGCCATGGCAACCCCCCTGAGCGGGCCAAGCTGCAATGCCTGGGCATGCCGTTCTTTGGCGTCGATTCACGGGTGGTGGACCCGCGCACCCTGGAGGAACTTGCACCCGGCGAGGTGGGGGAAATCATCACCTCTGGCCCGATGCTGTTCAAAGGCTACTGGCGCAACCCTGAAGCCACCGAGGCGGCGTTCGTCGAGTTCGAGGGCAAGCGTTTCCTGCGTACCGGCGATCTGGGGCACATGGATGAGGAGGGCTATTTCTTTCTCACCGACCGCCTCAAGCGAATGATCAACAGCAGCGGCTTCAAGGTCTGGCCGGCGGAAGTGGAGGCGCTGCTGTTCAAGCACCCGGCGGTGCACGAAGCCTGTGTCATCGCCACCCGGGACGCCTACCGCGGGGAAAGCGTCAAGGCCCTGGTGGTGCTGCGCAGCGAGGCCCGGGGCCGCACCGCCAGCGAAGAGATCATCGCCTGGGCGCGCGAGCACATGGCCGCCTACAAGGTGCCGCGGGTGCTGGAGTTCGTCGACAGCCTGCCCAAGTCCGGCTCCGGCAAGGTGATGTGGCGCGTGCTCCAGGATCGCGAGGCGACCCATAGCTGAAGAGTGATTTCCCTGGCGGGCCAACCCGCGACTGCGTCGGAGACGACAATGACTACAACAACAATAACGGTCCAGGATCCCCACGCCTCACCCGAGCATGCCCGGCAGCTCGACACGCTGTACGCCAGGATCCGCTGGCGCCTGCTGCCGCTGTTGATGCTGTGCTACATGGTGGCCTTTCTGGACCGGGTGAACATCGGCTACGCCCAGTTGCAGATGAAGCAGACCCTGCCGTTCGGCGATGCGGTGTATGGCCTGGGGGCGGGGATCTTCTTCATCGGCTACTTCATCTTCGAAGTGCCCAGCAACCTGATGCTCAAGCGCAGCGGCGTGCGCAAGACCCTGTTGCGGATCATGTTCTGCTGGGGCCTGGTGGCCGCGGCGATGATGTTCGTCAGCACCCCGATGCAGTTCTACGTTCTGCGTTTTCTTTTGGGGGCCTTCGAGGCCGGGTTCTTCCCCGGAGTGATCCTGTATTTCACCTACTGGTTCCCGGCGCCGCGCCGGGGGCAGGTGATCGCCATCTTCATGACCGCCGCCGCGGTCGCCGGGCTGATTGCCGGGCCGGTCTCGGGCAGCATCCTCAAGTACCTGGATGGCACGGTCGGCCTGCACGGCTGGCAATGGATGTTCATGATCCAGGGGCTGCCGGCCAGTGTCCTGGGGGTGGTGGCTTTTTTCTATCTGCAGGACAGCCCGGCCCGGGCCCGCTGGCTCAGCCCCGGGGAACAGCGCCTGCTGGACGCCGACATGGCCCAGGATCTGGCGAACGCCCGGGACAAATCCCAGGACAGCCTGGCGCAGATGTTTCGCGACCCCAGGATCTACCTGCTGTCCACGGCCTATTTCATGTTCCTGGGCGCCACCTACATGCTGGTGTTCTGGATGCCGAGCCTGATCCAGGGCTGGGGCAGCAAGGACCTGTTGCAGGTCGGGCTGATCACCGCGATCCCCAATATCGTCGGGATCGTCGGCATGGTGCTGATCGGGCAGCACTCCGACAAGCACCGGGAGCGGCGCTGGCACTTCGTCGGCTGCATGGCCATCGCGGTGTTCGGCCTGGCGGTCACCACCTTGCTCAACGGCCACCTGCTGCTGTCGGTTACGGCCCTGGGTTTTGCCTACGTGGGGATCAAGGCCGGCACGCCGATCTTCTTCGCCCTGGTCAGCGAGTACCTGTCGGTGGCGGCCACCGCCGGGGGCATTGCCTTCATCAGCAGCTTGGGCAACCTCGGCCCGGCGGTCACACCCTGGCTCAACGGGGTGATCAACAGCCATACCGGCGGCCACGTGTCGAGCATGTACCTGGGGATTGTCATGTACCTGCTGGCGGGCGGGCTGGTACTGGTGACCGCGCGCATCGCCCGGGTGCCCAAGGTCGCTGCGGTCGTCGCCGAATCATGAACTACCCATTGGATTGCCCAGGAGCCCGAACATGAGCCTGCCGAAGATTCTCACCCAGCATTTGCGCCTGCCAGTGGTGGCCGCGCCGCTGTTCATCATTTCCACTCCCGAGCTGGTGATCGCCCAGTGCAAGGCCGGGATCGTCGGTTCCTTTCCGGCGTTGAACGCACGGCCGGCCGAGCGCCTGGGGGAGTGGATCGAGCAGATCACCCAGGCCCTGGCCGAGCACGACCGGCTGCACCCGCAGCGGCCCGCCGCGCCGTTTGCGGTGAACCAGATCGTCCACCGCTCCAATGACCGGCTGGAGCAGGACATGGCGGTCTGCGTGCAGCACAAGGTGCCGATCATCATCACCTCCCTGGGCGCGCGCCCCGAGATCAACCAGGCGGTGCACAGCTACGGCGGCATCGTGCTGCACGACGTGATCAACAACCGTTTTGCGCGCAAGGCCGTCGACAAGGGCGCCGACGGCCTGATTGCCGTGGCGGCCGGCGCCGGAGGGCATGCGGGCACCCAGTCGCCGTTTGCCCTGGTGCAGGAAATCCGCCAATGGTTCGATGGCCCGCTGCTGCTTTCCGGGGCCATTGCCTCGGGGCGTTCGATCCTCGCGGCCCAGGCCCTGGGGGCGGACCTGGCCTACATCGGCTCGGCCTTTATCGCCACCCAGGAGGCCAACGCGGTGGCGGGCTACAAGCAGATGATCAGCCAGTCGGCGGCCGAGGATATCGTCTACACCAACCTGATCACCGGGGTGCACGGCAATTACCTGAAGGCCTCGCTGGTGGCTGCGGGGCTGGACCCCGATGACCTGCCCAGCAGCGATCCCTCGCAGATGAGCTTCGGCGCAGACAGGCACAAGCCCAAGGCCTGGAAGGAGATCTGGGGCTGCGGCCAGGGGATTGGCGTGGTTGACGGCGTACCGAGCGCCGGAGACTTGGTGGCGCGCCAGGGCAGGGAGTATCAGCAGGCCTGCCAGGAGCTGCGCACCCGGTTGCTGTAACGCACAAGTGGGGAAGGGGAGGCTGCCGGCAATGGCCGGCAGCGTCGTTTTCGCGATCTACCAGATCTTGTGGATGAGGCTCAGGGCGTGGCCGCGGTAGGCCAGGCTCTCCATGACCTCCAGGTAGCGGTTGTCGACCTCGGCCACGCCCTTGCCGGGCGCCGCGCTGATGCGGCGCCAGGCTTGGCTTGGGTTCAGCAGGGGGGATTGAGCGCAGCGTCGGGCAGCGCGCTGCGCACCGGGCAAGGAAGGCGGCGACACCTGCGGCCCTTGCGACAGGCCCAGGTGGCCGCCCGGGCCGCGATTCATGGGGCCTATTGCTTGCCGAGGGCGATGTAGCGTTGCAGGTGGTGATCCTCGTCCCCCAACTGATGGTCGATCATCACCAGCCGCTTGGCGTAATGGGCCAGGGGCAGCTCCCAGGTCATGCCGATGCCGCCGTGCAACTGGATGCATTCTTGCGCCACCAGGGTGCCGATGCGGCCGATGCTGACCTTGGCCGCTGACAGCGCGCGCTCGCGGTCCAGGCGATCGGCCTCCAGGGCCGAGGCGGCATTGATCACCGCCGAGCGCGCTTGTTCGATCTCCAGCAGCAGCACCGCCATGCGATGTTGCAGTGCCTGGAAACTGCCGATCGGGCGGCCGAACTGCTGGCGGGTGCGCAGGTAATCCAGGGTCGCCACTTTGGCCACCTCCATGGCGCCCAGGGCTTCGGCGCACAACGCCAGCACGCCGCGGCCAATGGCCCGCTCCAGGGTGGCATGGCCCTGGTGCAGGGTGCCCAGCAGGGCAGAGCCCGGCACAAGCAGCTGGTTCAGGCGCACCTGCGCCACGGGGCCGCCATCGAGGGTGGCGCTGCCGCGGATCTCCAGGCCCGGGGTGTCCCTGGGCACCAGGAACAGCGAAATGCCCTGGCTGTCGTCAATGGTCCCGGCGGTGCGGGCCGACACCACCAGCAACCCGGCCTGCTCGCCGTGCAGCACCAGGCTCTTGGTGCCATCCAGGCGCCAGCCGTCGGCCTGGGGTTCGGCGCGGCAGGCGACCCGGTTGAGTTCGTAGTGGCTGTCGGGTTCGTCATGGGCCAGGGCGGCGATCAGGCTGCCGTCGATGATCTGCGCCAGCTCGATCTTCTGCGTTTCGGTGCCGGCGCTGGCGATGGCGTCCCCGGCCAGCACCGCGCTGCCCAGCAGCGGTTCCACCAGCAGCCCGCGGCCCACGGCCTCGAAGACCAGGGCCAGGTCGAAGCCACCGCCGCCGTAGCCACCGTCGGCTTCGCTGAACAGGGCGCCGATCACCCCCATCTCTGCCAGCTGCTGCCAGATCCCGGAGTTGAAACCCTGGCCTGACTGCAGGCTCTGCTGGCGTTTGTCCAGGTTGTAGTGCTGGGCGATAAAGCGGTTCAAGCTGTCGCCGAGCATGCGCCGTTCTGCGCTGTGTTCGAAGTTCATGTGCGCACCCTCAGAGCCCGAGAATCATTTTCGAAATGATGTTTTTCTGGATTTCATTGGAGCCGCCGAAGATCGACAGCTTGCGATTGTTGAAGTACTGCGCCGCCGCGCTGCTGGCGAAGGCCGGGCCCAGGTCCATCGTCCCGGTGTCGCCTTCGTCCTGCATGACCCGGGCGGCGGGGCCCATGGCCCGGCGCAGCAGAGCGGTGAGCTCCTGGCGGATTTCCGTGCCGCAGATCTTCAGCATCGAGCTTTCCGCGCCGGGCGCGCCGCCACCGGCCACCGCTGCGATCACCCGCAGGTTGGTGGTCTTCATGTTCTCAAGGTCGATCTCGACCCGGGCCAGGCGTGCAGCGAACTGCGGGTCTTCCAGCAGTGGCCGGCCATTGCGGGTGCGCTGTGCTGCCACGCGCTTGAGGCGTTGCAGCGCGGCCATGGACAAGCCGACCCCGGCAATGTTGGTGCGCTCGTAGGTCAACAGGTACTTGGCACAGGTCCAGCCCTTGTTTTCCTCGCCCACCAGGTTGGCCACCGGCACCCGCACGTCGGTGAAAAACACCTCGTTGATCTCGTGGTCGCCTTCCAGGGTGATGATCGGACGCACCTCGACCCCGGGGCTGGCCATGTCGATCAGCAGGAAGCTGATGCCTTCCTGGGGCTTGGCCTCGCGGTCGGTGCGCACCAGGCAGAAAATCATGTTGGCGTGCTGGCCCAGGGTGGTCCAGGTCTTCTGGCCGTTGACCACATAGTGATCGCCGTCGCGTACGGCCGTGGTCTTGACCGCCGCCAGGTCCGAGCCGGCACCGGGTTCCGAATAGCCCTGGCACCACCAGTGGCGGCCGTCGAGGATGCGCGGCAACCAGTAGTCCTGCTGCTGTGGGGTGCCGTACTTGATCAGCACCGGGCCCAGCATGTTGACCCCGAACGGCACGATGCGCGGCGCGTTGGCCAGGCCGCATTCGAGTTCGAAGATGAATTTCTCCACGGCGCTCCAGCCCGGCCCGCCAAAGGCCTCGGGCCAGTGGTTGGCCAGCCAGCCGCGGGTGTTGAGGGTCGAATGCCAATGCTCCATGTCGGCCTTGGACAGGCGTTCGCCATTGGCCACCTTGTCACTCAGTTCGCTGGGCAGGTGTTCGGCGAGGAAGGCCTGCACCTGATTGCGGAAGGCTTCTTCTTGGGGGGTGAAACTCAGGTCCATGTCGGCGTCCTCAATAGATTTCGAACAGCGCGGCGGCGCCCATGCCGCCGGCAATGCACATGCTGACCACGGCGTACTTGACCCCGCGGCGCCGACCTTCGAGCAGCACATGGCCGGCCAGGCGCGCACCGGTCATGCCGAACGGGTGGCCGAGGGCGATGGCCCCGCCGTTGACGTTCAGGCATTCATCGGCGATGCCCAGCCGCTGCTGGCAATAGAGCGCCTGGGAGGCGAAGGCTTCGTTGAGTTCCCAGAGGCCGATGTCGTCCACCTTGAGGCCGTGCCGGGCCAGCAGCCGGGGTACGGCGAACACCGGGCCGATGCCCATTTCGTCGGGTTCGCAACCGGCCACCGCCATGCCACGGAACACGCCCAGCGGTTGCAGGTTGGCGCGGGCCGCTTCACGGGCCTCCATCAGTACGCAGGCCGAGGCGCCGTCGGACAGTTGCGAGGCGTTGCCGGCGCTGACGAAGCGCTGCGGGCCCAGCACCGGTTCCAGTTTGGCCAGGGCCTCGTAAGTGCTCCCCGGGCGGTTGCAGGTGTCGGCGTCCACCGTGACCTGGTGCTGGCTGACCTCGCCGCTCTGCTTGTCGGTCACGGCCATGGTGGTGGTGCAGGGAATGATTTCCTCGCGGTAGTGCCCGGCCCGTTGCGCCGCTTCGGTCTTGTGCTGGCTGCGCAGCGAGAAACGGTCCTGGGCCTCGCGGCTGATGCCGTAGCGCGCGGCGACGATGTCCGCGGTCTCGATCATCGGCAGGAACAGCTCCGGCTTGTGCTGCACGAGCCAGGGATCGAGATCCGGGTCGTCGCTGCCGCGGCCGCGGATCTGCGAGATGCTTTCCACGCCACCGGCAATGATGGCGGGGGCGCCATCGACCACGATACGCCCGGCGGCCATGGCGATGGCCTGCAAGCCGGAGGCGCAGAAGCGGTTCACCGTGGTGCCGGCGATGCCGATGGGCAGGCCGGCGCGGACCACCGCCAGGCGCGCGACGTTGCGCCCGGTGGTGCCTTCGCCGTAGCCACAACCGAGGATGGCGTCCTCGATCAGCCCCGGGTCGATGCCGGCCCGTTCCACGGCGGCGCGTACCGCGAAAGCGGCGAGGGTCGGGCCGGGAGTGATGTTGAATTCGCCGCGGTGGGCCTTGGTCAGGGGCGTGCGTGCGGTGGATACGATGACGGCTTCGCGCATGGCGCGTGCTCCTTGAGTCAATGGCTGTGGTTGAGGCTGTCGAAGTTCTCGCCGCGCTCCACCAACTGCTCCAGCAGCGGCGAGGCTTTCCAGAACAGCGGGTCTTGTTCGGCGAATTCGCGGATGTCCGCCAGCACCTGGGGCAGGCCGTACTGGTCGGCGTACTTGAGCGGGCCACCGCGATAGCGCGGGAAGCCGTAGCCATGGATAAAGGTGATGTCCACATCCAGGGGGCGCAGGGCGATGCCTTCGTGCACCACGTTGGCGCCTTCGTTGATCATCGCCGCCATGTAGCGCCGCAGGATCTCCGGGTTGCCGAAGGGGCGGGGCGTGATGCCGGCCCGGGCCCGCTCGGCGTCGATGATGGCCAGGACTTCCGGGTCCTGGGTGGCGCTGCGCGGGCCCTGGGCATAGAGGTAGTAGCCACGGCCGGTCTTGTGTCCGAACCAGCCGTGCTCGCACAGGCGGTCGGCAATCTGCACGTAGCGCGCGTCGGGATTGCGGGTGGCGGCCTTGCGTTTGCGCGTCGCCCAGCCGATATCGCCGCCGGCCAGGTCGGCCACCTGGAAGGGCCCCATGGGGAAGCCGAAGTCGCGCAGGGCCTGGTCGATCTGATAGGGCGAAGCGCCGTCTTCCATCATGTAGTCCGCCGCCTGGCGGTAGACCGCGAGGATCCGGTTGCCGATGAAACCATCGCAGACCCCGGCACGCACCGGCACCTTGCGCAGTTTCTTCGCCAGTTCGAAGGCCGTGGCCACCACGTCCGGTGCGACCTTGGCCGGGACCACGATCTCCAGCAGCTTCATGATGTTGGCGGGGGAGAAGAAGTGCAGCCCGATGACATCGGCAGGCCGCGAGACGCTGTCGGCGATGGCGTTGAGGTCCAGGTAGGAGGTGTTGCTGGCCAGTACCGCGCCAGGTTTGCACACCCGGTCCAGTTCCTTGAACACCGCCTGCTTGGCGGCCATGTCCTCGAACACCGCTTCGATCACCAGGTCGGCCCGGGCCAGGTCCTGGTAGTCCAGGCTGGCGCGGAAGCGGGCCAGGGTCGCGGCCTTGCCGGCGGCATCCAGGCGGCCTTTTTCGATCAGCCCGTCATAGACCTTCTCGACGTTGCCCCGGCCGCGGTCCAGGGCCTGCTGGTCGCGCTCGATCATGGTGACCTGCAGGCCGGCGTCGAGGGCCGAGACAGCGATGCCGGCGCCCATGGTGCCGCCGCCGACCACGGCCACCTGTTCGATGGGGCGAGGCTGGGCGATGCGGGTTTCCGGGGCCTTGAGCACCTCGCGCTCGGCGAAAAAGGCATGTACCAGCCCGGCACGCTGCGGGCTGTCGAGGCATTCCTGGAACAGCCGGCGTTCTTCCTCCAGGCCTTGATCGAAGGGCCGGTCAAGGGCCGCCTCGACCGCACGAATGATGTTCTGCGGCGACAGCAGGCCCTTGGCCTTGTGCGTGAGCTGTTCGCGGGCGGCGTTGATCTGTTCGCGTTGCAGATGCTGATCGCCCAGGGCCCGGGCGTTCCGGGTGCGCCGCACGCCGGCATGGCTGTCCACCAGCTCGCGGGCATAGGCCAGGCCGGCAGCCAGGGCATCCTCACCCTCCGCCAGGCGGTCCACCACCCCCAGGTCGAGGGCCTCCCGGGCATTCAGGTGACGGCCGCTGAGCATCAGTTCCAGGGCCGCCCGGGCACCGATCAGGCGTGGCAGGCGCTGAGTGCCACCGGCCCCGGGCAGCAGGCCGAGCAGCACTTCCGGCAGGCCGAGGCGGGCGCTGCCCAGGGCCAGGCGGTAGTGGGCCGCCAGGGCCACTTCCAGGCCGCCTCCCAGTGCCACGCCCTGGATGGCCGCCACCACCGGTTTGGCGCTGTCCTCGATGCGCTTGACCACCGCTGGCAATGCCGGGGCCTGGGGCGTCTGGCCGAATTCGCGAATATCGGCGCCGCCACAGAAGTGGCGCCCGGCGCCGGCCAGCAGGATGGCGGCCACCGTCGGATCGTCGGCGGCGCTGTCCATGGCGGCCAGCAGCCCGCGCCTGACCTCCACGCCAAGGGCGTTCACCGGCGGGTTGTCGAGGGTCAGGACCAGGATGTTGCCGTGCAGGGCGGATGCCACAGAGGGCTGGGCGGTGTCGCGACTCATTGCAGCAGTCTCCGGAGGAAAGGGCAGCGTGAGGCCGATGGTTGCCCAGGGGGCTCCGGGCGCTGAGCGGAAATCAGGATTGGATTCCGCTGTTTGAATCGGCTGGTGAAAATAATCCTGTCATCAATAAATTAGTGGGTCAATACGGAATAGTGTTTCGCAGTGCGGAATAAAAAGATTCTTTTTACTTGATTTAAGCCCTTGATTGCTTCAGAGACGTGAGGATGAATATTTGACATATTTGATTTGTGATCACATATTGCTGCCCACAAGAATCACAACACAGGTGTCACCCCCCATGTCCGAAGGTCCTATCCCCCTGCCTACCTTGCGTCAGGTTTCTCGCGATACCTTGCAGGAACAGGTGTATCGACAGATTCGCGAAGCCTTGATGAGTGGCCGATTCCAGCCCGGCCAGAAACTGACCATTCGTGGCCTGGCCGAAGCCCTGGGTTCCAGCCCGATGCCGGTGCGCGAAGCCCTGCAGCGCTTGAGTGCGGAAAATGCCTTCGAGGTCACGGAAACCTCCCGCCTGCGGGTACGCATGATGACGGTGGAGCGCCTGCGGGAAATCCGTGATGCACGGGTGGCCCTGGAGGGGCTGCTGGCGGAAAAGGCCGTGCAGCATCTGCACAAGGCCGATATGCAGGAGATCGCCGATCTCTGCCGGCAGATGCAGAAGGCCGCCGACGAGGTGGATGTCTCCCGCTACCTGTGGACCAACTTCGCTTTCCACCGGCGCATCTATGCGGTGGCCCGGGCCGAACTGACCATGGCCGCCGTGGAGAACTTCTGGCTGCACATGGGCCCCTGCTTCGCCCTGGTGGCGCCGGACAAGGCCCACCTGCAACGTTCCATGGAAGCCCACAACCGAATCGTCGAGGCCCTGGTCGCCGGCGATGGCCCGGCGGCGCGAGCAGCGGTCACCGACGACATCATGCAGGCGGCGGATTCCCTGGGCCGCCTGCTGGCCAAGAGCGACGGCGCAGCACAGCGCAAAGGAGGCCGGGCATGAGCATCCTTCAGCGTTTGCAGCCTTATCCGGGCTTGCGAGTGATGATTTCCGGTGGCGCGGCGGGCATCGGTGAAGTGCTGGCCGCTGCCTACCTTGAAGCCGGCGCCCAGGTGCATGTGTGCGATGTCAGTGAAGCGGCCCTGGCGGCCTTTCGCGATCGCTACCCCGAGGCCCTGGCAACCCGTACCGATGTCGCCGACCCGGCGCAGATCGAAGCCTTGTTCAAGCTTCAGGTGCAGCACTTCGGTGGCCTCGATGTGCTGGTCAACAACGCCGGCATTGCCGGGCCGACCGCGGGCATCGATGCCGTCAGCGATGCCGACTGGCAGCGCACCATCGATATCAACCTGACCGCGCAATACCGCTTCGCCCACCACGCGGTGCCCCTGCTCAAGGCCTCGGACAAGGCCCACCTGCTGCACATCGCCTCCGTGGCCGGGCGCCTGGGCTACGCCTGGCGCACGCCCTATGCCGCTACCAAATGGGCGATTGTCGGGTTGATGAAGTCTTTGGCGGCGGAGCTGGGTGCCAGCGATATCCGGGTCAACGCGCTGTTGCCGGGGATAGTCGAGGGGCCGCGGATGGAGGCGGTGATCCAGGCCCGGGCCGAGCAGACCGGGGTACCGGTGGCGCAGATGCGCGAGCAGTACCTGGAGAAGATCTCCCTCAAGCGCATGGTCAGTGCCGAAGACGTGGCGGCCATGGCGCTGTTCCTCTGTTCGCCGGCGGCATGCAACGTCACCGGCCAGGCGATCAGCGTCGACGGCAACGTCGAATACCTCTAGCTCCCGCCGGCTGGCCGCGCCGGCGAGGACCGCCGGCGCTGAAACCTGTAGCGACACCCTGGGATTTTTTTCATCAAGAATAAAAGTCGGAGTACCGTCATGCCTGGAAAAACACCCGTCATCATCACTTGCGCCGTTACCGGTGCCATTCATACCCCGTCCATGTCGCCCCACCTGCCGGTCACGGCCGGGGAGATCGCCGCCGAGGCCATCGCCGCCGCGGAGGCCGGGGCGGCCATCGTCCACCTGCACGCCCGGGACCCGGAGGACGGCCGGCCGAGCCAGGACCCCGAGCTGTTCCGGCGCTTCCTGCCGCAGATCAAGGCCGCCTGCGACGTGGTGATCAACCTCACCACCGGCGGCGCGCCGACCATGGGTGTCGAGGAGCGCCTGCAACCGGTGCTGGAGTTCAAGCCGGAACTGGCCTCGCTGAACATGGGCTCGATGAACTTCGGCCTGTACGAAATGCTCAACCGCTTCACCGAGTTCAAGCACGACTGGGAGCGGCCGTACCTGGAGGAAAGCGACGACCGGATTTTCCGCAATACCTTCCGCGATATCGCCCATATCCTCAGCGCCTGTGCCGAGAACCGCACGCGCTTCGAGATCGAGTGCTACGACATCGGCCACCTCTACACCGCTGCGCATTTCCTGGAGCGCGGACTGCTCAAGGCGCCGCTGTTCATCCAGTCGGTGTTCGGCCTGCGGGGCGGCATCGGCGGCCACCCCGAGGACCTGGCACACATGCGCCGCACCGCTGACCGGCTGTTCGGCGATGCCTATCATTGGTCGATCCTCGGCGCCGGGCGCAACCAGATTCCCCTGGCGACCATGGGCCTGGCCATGGGCAGCCATGCCCGGGTCGGCCTGGAGGACTCGCTGTGGGACGGCCCCGGCAAGCTGGCGGCGAGCAACGCCGACCAGGTACGACGCATCCGCAGCGTCATCGAGGCCCTGGGCGGCCGGGTGGCGACGGCGGACGAAGCCCGCACCCTGCTCGGGCTCAAGGGGCGCGACCAGGTCGCCTTCTAAGCCCCGCAGGCCCGCTGCCGGCGCCTTCCGGGCGCTGGCGATCCCGCATAACAATTACAAAGGGATATGCCCATGAACACTGCAACCGCCGCGCCGCCCCGGGACCCGCAACAACTGACCCGGCTGATGTTCCTCAAGCTGATGCCGCTGCTGATCGCGGCCTATGTCCTGAGTTTTCTCGACCGCACCAATATCGCCCTGGCCAAGCATCAGCTGGATGTGGACCTGGGGATTTCTGCCGCGGCCTACGGGCTGGGGGCCGGACTGTTCTTCCTCACCTATGCGCTGTCCGAAGTGCCGAGCAACCTGATCATGCACAAGGTCGGCGCGCGCTTCTGGATCGCCCGGATCATGGTGACCTGGGGGCTGATCTCCGCCGCCATGGCTTTCGTCCAGGGCGAGACCTCCTTCTATGTGCTGCGCCTGCTGCTGGGGATCGCCGAGGCCGGGCTGTTTCCCGGGGTCATGCTGTACCTGACCTACTGGTTCGACCGCCAGCAGCGGGCCCGGGCCACCGGCTATTTCCTGCTGGGGGTGTGCCTGGCCAATATCATTGGCGGCCCGCTGGGCGCGGCGCTGATGAAGATGGACGGCCTTTTGGGCTGGCACGGCTGGCAGTGGATGTTCCTGCTCGAAGGCCTGCCGGCGGTGTTCTTCGCTTGGGTGGTATGGCGGCGCCTGCCGGACCGCCCGAGCCGTGCTCCCTGGCTGAGCGCCGAGCAAGCGGCGGCCATCGAACAGCGGCTGGCCCAGGAAGCCGACGAGGGCGCGGGGCAGGGCGGGCACTCGTTCCGGCAATGCTTCACGCCACAGATCCTGCTGGCGATCTTTGTCTACTTCTGCCATCAGATCACCATCTATACCGTGATCTTTTTCCTCCCCAGCATCATCGGCAAGTACGGCAACCTGAGCATCATGAGCGTTGGCCTTTTGACCTCGCTGCCCTGGATCGCCGCAGCCGTCGGGGCTATCGCCTTGCCCCGGCTGGCCAACAGCCCGCAACGCTCGCGGCGCCTGCTGGTCTGTGGCTTGCTGGTGATGGCGGCGGGGCTGTCGATCGCGGCGTTTTCCGGGCCGGTGTTCAGCCTGCTGGGGTTCTGCGTGGCGGCGCTGATGTTCTTCGTGGTGCAGTCGATCATCTTCCTGTACCCGGCTTCACGGCTCAAAGGCGCGGCGTTGGCGGGTGGCCTGGGCTTCGTCAATTCCTGCGGGCTGCTGGGCGGTTTTGTCGGCCCTTCGGTGATGGGCGCGATCGAGATGAGCACCGGCAATGCCATGAATGGCCTCAAGGTGATTGCCCTGGTGCTGCTGGTGGCGGCATTGGCGGCCCTGCGTTTGCGCCAGGGCCAGGAGGACCGCAGTGAGCAGAGGACGAGTGGGCTGGCGAGAAACTCCGCCTGAGGTCTGCCCGGGGGCGGCGTCGCTTGGCAGATCTTGCCTGGACGCCAGCCCTCCGGCCTTTCTACACTGCTTCCCGTCTGGGGACCGGGGGCAACATCAATGAATCGCAATGAACTGCGCAAGGCCGATATCAACCTGATGGTGGTGTTCGAGGCGCTGATGCTCGAGCGCAATGTCACCCGGGTGGCGGAGAAGCTGTTCCTCGGCCAGCCCACCATCAGTTCCGCGCTCAACCGCCTGCGGGCGATGTTCAACGACCCGCTGTTCATTCGCGTCGGCCATCGCATGGAGCCCACGGCTCGTGCCGAGCAGATCATCCAGCACCTGTCGCCGGCCCTGGACGCGCTGTCCTCGGCCCTGAGCCTGACCCACGATTTCGATCCCGCCAGCAGCACCATGACCTTTCGCATCGGCCTGTCCGACGACGTCGAGTTCGGCCTGCTGCCCCCCCTGCTGCGGGCCCTGCGCCAGGAAGCGCCGCAAGTGGTGGTCGTGGTGCAGCACGTGGACTACTGGCGGATTCCCGACCTGCTGGCGTCCGGCGATATCACCGTGGGCATCAGCCAGACCCGCGGCCTGCCGGCCAACGCCAAGCGCAAGCTGCTGCGGCATATCCAGCCCAGCGTGCTGCGGGCCGATGCCAGCGATACACCGCTGACCCTCGATGAGTACTGCGCGCGGCCCCATGTGCTGGTGTCCCACACCGCCAATGTCGCCGGCTTCGCCGATGAGTGGCTGGCGGAGATCGGCCGCACCCGCCAGGTCGTGTTGTCGGTGCCCCAGTACAGCTCGCTGCCGGCCCTGCTCGCCGGCACCAAGCTGATTGCCAGCCTGCCCGACTATGCCGCCGCCGCCATGGCCGCCTCGGGGCAGCTGTACTGCGAGCCGTTTCCGTTCAAGACCCCGACCCTGGACCTGTCCATGGTCTGGCTCAGCCATGTGGACACCGACCCCGCCGAACGCTGGCTGCGCTCGCGGCTGGAAGCCTTCATGAGCGAGCGGGCGCCCCTCGCGAGCTAATCGTGCCTTGCAGCCGCTGCCGCAGGCTGCGATGGACCGCGCAGCGGGCCCCAAACCTGCCCATGCGGTATGCCTGGCGGATCGGGTGGGCGGCCTTGCCAGTCCTGCGGACCGGGTCGCAGCCTGCGGCAGCGGCGACAGCGGCGCAGTGAACGGAGGCCGCCAGCTTGGCATAGGCACAGGGGGCTGCTTTGCTGTGTGGATCGTCTGTTGAAACATTGATCGGTGGAGTGTGCCCATGAGTCGTTCCCGTTCCCTGTTGCGTGGGCGTGGCAGCCACGACAGCGGCAAGGTTGGCATGGTCGAGCTGTTCTTCGACCTGGTGTTCGTGTTTGCCGTGACCCAACTGTCCCACTCCCTGCTGGCTCATCTGTCCCTGGGCGGAGCGCTGCAGGTGGCGTTGCTGATGGTGGCGGTGTGGTGGGTGTGGATCTTCACCTCGTGGATCACCAACTGGCTGGACCCGGAAGCCCTGCCGATCCGCCTCGGCCTGTTCGTGCTGATGGTGGCCGGGTTGCTGCTGTCCTCGTCGATTCCCCAGGCCTTCGGCGAGCGTGGGCTGCTGTTCGCCGGCGCCTATGTGTTCATGCAGGTGGGGCGCACCGCCTATTCACTGTGGGCAGTGCGCGGCGAGCCGCTGAACATGACCCGCAACTTCCAGCGGATCCTCTTGTGGCTGATGTTCTCGGGCGTTTTCTGGATCACCGGTGGCCTGCTCGAAGGCCCGCAGCGCCTGGCGTGCTGGGGGCTGGCCCTGGCCATCGAGGTGCTGTCGCCGTCGCTGTATTTCTGGGTGCCGGGGCTCGGCCGCTCGACCCTGGAAGACTGGAATGTCGAAGGCAACCACATGGCCGAGCGCTGCGCTCTGTTCGTGATCATCGCCCTGGGTGAATCCCTGCTGGTCACCGGCGCCACCTTCGCCGAGCTGGCCACCAGTGCCGAAGGGGTACTGGCTTTCGTGGTGGCGGTGCTGGGCAGCATTGCCATGTGGTGGGTGTATTTCGACAGCGGCGCCGAGCGTGCCCACCACCGCATCGCCCACTCCAGCGACCCGGGGCGCCAGGCGCGTATTGCCTACACCTACCTGCATGTGCTGATCGTCGCCGGGATCATCGTCAGTGCGGTGGCCGACGAACTGGTGCTGGTGCACCCGCAGCATGCCAGCCAGGCCGCGGTGCTGGTGATCGTCGGCGGGCCCTGGCTGTTCCTGCTCGGTTGCGCGCTGTTCAAGTGGGTGATGAACGAGCGGCCGTTGCCGCCGCTGTCGCACCTGGCCGGGCTCGCGGCCTTGCTGCTGTTGTTGCCCGCGGCCTGGAACCAGTGGTTTTCCGCCCTGGTGCTGGGCAGCCTGACCACCCTGGTGATGCTGCTGGTGGCGGCCTGGGAAACCCTGGCCCTGCGGGAAAGGGCGGCGTCCAGGCAATGAGGCTAACGGCTACTGCGGCGGCGTGGGGCGGGTTGTGTAGTATGGAGCGCCTTTTTACCCCTGACTGACCGGGAGCTTTGCCATGCCGCACCTGCATATGGAATACACCGCCAACCTGCCGCAACTGGACGTCGACAAGGCGCTGCTGCGACTCAATCATGGGCTGGTGGCGTCCGGGCAGTTCTCCGACGAGTTCGACATCAAGAGCCGTGCAGTCAAGGTCGAAGCGTTCCGGGTCGGCACCGGGATTGGCGAGCGCGGCTTTGTCCACGTCAAGCTGGCCTTGCTCAGCGGCCGTTCGCCAGAGGTCAAGAAGCAGTTGTCCGAGAGCCTGCTGGCGGTGTTGCAGGATCTGGCGCCATGGCCGGCGGATGTCCAGGTGCAACTGTGCGTGGAGATCGTCGATATCGACCGCGCGTCCTACAGCAAGGCCGCCGTCGGCCGCTGAGGATCAGGCCAGCCCCTGCTCGGCGCAGACCTTGACTATCTGTTCACGGAACCAGGTCTGCGCGCTGTCCTGATCGGTGTGCTGGCTCCACTGCATGTCCAGGCTGAATCCCGGCAGGCCGCTGGGGGCCTCGCAATGGTTGAACACTGCCTCGTTGGCCAGCAGTGCCTGGATGCGCCGGGGCAGGGTGAGGAGGAAGTCGGTGCCGGTGATCATCTTCAGCGCTGCGCTGTAGCTGTTGGAGCGGGCGACGATCTGCCGCTTGTGGGCCTGGCGCGCCAGCCAGCCGTCCACCATGTTGCTGTCCGACGTCCAGGGCGTGGGAAACACGTGCCGCCGCTCGACGAACGACTGCAGGCTGAAGCGCGGTTCCCTGGGCGGGGTCGCACGCTTGTCGAAGACACACACCAGGTCGTCCTCCAGCAGCATCTGCGATTTGAAGTCGGCGTGGCCGCGATGGAAGTCGGGCCCGAAACAGATCACCAGGTCGACGCTGCCATCGCGCAGGTCCTCGGCGGGAATATCACTTTCCAGCTTCTGCACGTTGACTGTCACCGGCAGGTCGGCGTAGTCGAAGCCCTTGAGCAGGCGCGGCAGGATCAGCAGCTCGAAGTATTCCGGGGCACAGAGGTTGAAGGTCACGGCCTGGCGGGTCGGGTCGAAGGCCGGCACGCCGCTGTGGCACAGGTTGATGCTCTCCAGGATCCTCAGCACGTGGTTGTACATGCTGGTGGCCTTGTAGGTCGGGCGCATGCCGGTGCGGGTGTTGATGAACAGTTCGTCCTCGAAGCCGTTGCGCAGTTTCTTCAGGCAGTAGCTGACGGTCGACTGGCTGACGCAGAGGGTTTCCGAAACCCCGGTGACACTGCTTTGCTCGTACACCGCGATAAAGACCATGAGGTCCTGCATGTCGAGTTTTCTGAGCACATTGCTGATGAGCATCCGTTCCATCCCGCTGAGCACCTGGCGCCGGTGGCGCGCAAACCGGATCGATGCTAGCGGAACGATCGTCCTAATTAAATGCCCGGGGCGGGGATTCGCGGACAGCATCGGGACATAAATGTCCGATAACACGACCTGCGCAGTTTCGCGCACTGCAATGGTGCTTGTCCCGGGTAGATTTCAGGCCGCCGCGGCTGTCGGGCGGCTGCCGCGCACCAGGCCGAGCATGCCCAGGGCCACCAGCAGGGCGCCGAGCATTTCTGTCAACTGTGGCCCCTGGCCCAGCCACAACCAGTGGAACAGCGTGAGGAACAGGGTGCTCAGGTAGATGTAGGAAATCACCGTGGACGGGGCGATGACGCCGATGGCCCGATGCAGCAGCCAGAAGGTTGCCAGGGTGGCGAACAGCGCCAGGTACAGCAGCCACAGCAGGTCGTTGCCGCGCAGTAGCGCGGCACTGCGCCAGCCGCCACTGGCCAGGCTGGCGACAAACAGGAACAGCGATCCGAACAGCATGTTCCAGAAGGTCATGGCCGCCGGGCTGCGCCCTTGCAGGCTGCCGGCCTTGAAGTGCTGGCTCAGCGGCGAGTAGGCGGCCATGGCCAGGCAGCCCAGGGCGTAGATACCCATGGCGTACAGCGACGGCAATTGCCCTGGCGCGCCGCCCTTGAGGATCAGCAGCAGCGCCCCGGCCCCCGCCACCAGCATCGGCAGCAGGCGGCGCCGCAGGCCGCTGCCAGGCAGCAGCCAGGCTTCGAACACCAGGGTCAAGAGCGGCACCAGGGTGAACAGAGTCCCGGTGTTGACCGCCGAGGTATAGCGCAGGGCTTCGAACAGCGAACCGAAATACAGCGCCAGCAGCAGGCCCAGCAGCCCGTGGGCGCGCAAGCCGGCCAGGGTCATGGGCGCCGAACCCTTGAGCCACAACAGAGGCACGAACATCAGCGCCGAGAACAACAGGCGCAGGGCGGTCAGCAGTACCGGGTCGATGGCCTGGCTGACCTCGGCGGCGGCAAAGAACGAAGCGGCAATCAGCACCGCCCACAGCAGCATGCCGAGGTTGGCCTGGGTGAAGTTCACCGGGTTCATGATGGCCTCTCCCGGCTCAGCGGATGTGCTGGCGGTAATGCTTCGGATCGAAGCGCAGCGCCATGAGGATCATTACCAGCATCACCGCGGCCAGTGACCACCAGGCCCATTCGAAGCTGCCCAGCTGGTCGCGGATCATGCCCGCCAGCAACGGCGACAGCCCGGCAATCAGGTAGCCGATGCCCTGCACGAAAGCGGTCAGGCCACCGGCGCGGCGCGGGTCGCTGAGGTGGTCCAGGGAGACGATCAGGCTCATGGGAAACAGCCCGCCAATTCCCAGGCCCAGCAGGCACGGCCACAGCAGGCTGAGGTGTTTGGGGCTGAGGATCAGGCCGCAGAAGCCGGCGATGATCAGTACCAGCAGGGCCACCAGCACCAGGCGCCGGTCCTGGCTGCGGTTGGCGATGGCCGGGGTGACCAGCCCGGAAATCACCTCCATGGCGGTGAGAAAGCCCAGTAACAGGCCCGCGTTCTGCTCGCTCCAGCCGTTCTCCACGTAGTAGGGCGCCAGCCATGCCAGCACGCAGGTGTAGGAAGCGGTGCCGAGGCCGAAGAACACCGCCAGCAGCCAGGCCCGGCGATTACCGGCAAAGGACTCCCGTGCTCCACCTTTGCCCGGCAGCCTGGGCAGGGCCGCGCGCTGGGCGTACCAGAACACCAGGGCCAGCAGCGCCAGGGCGGCCCAGATCGCCAGGGCCAGGCGCCAACTGCCACTGTGGTTCATCACCAGGGGCGAGAACGACGCGGCCAGCGCTGCACCGCCCATGATCGAGGTGACGTACAGGCCCATGAACAACGAGACATTGTCGGCAAAGCGCGACTTGATCAGCGCCGGCAGCAGTGCCTGGATCAGGGCGATGCCGATGCCGGCCAGCACCGCGCTGAGAATCAGCTCGGCCGCCGAATCCATGAACAGCCGCGAGACCGTGGCCAGGCCGATGACCAGCAGCGACAGGACCACGGTGCGGTGCTCGCCCAGGCGCTGGCTGATGCCCATGCCGAAGAACATCGCCAGGCCCATGGCCATGACCGGCAGCATGGTCAGCAGGGAAGCCAGGCTGAAGCTCAAGGGGATATCGCCACGAATGCCCGACAGCAGCGGGCCGACGGCGGCCATCGACGGACGCAGATTGAGCGCCACCAGAATCACACTGACCATCAGCCAGAGTGCGGGGCGGGAAGTTGCACGAACGTTTTCCATGGTCGGACCTTCAACAAACAAGGACCCGATTAGGCGGCTCGGTCTGGAGTGGGGGCAAATCAGAAAGTCCGCGGTGTTATTTAAAAACTAAATAACACCGCGGACCTGTAGCCGCTGCCGCAGGCTGCGATCCGGGCCGCAGGGCCGCAAACCGGACGATACGCACGCCCGGCAGGCACCTACCGCTGGAGCAACCTGCAACCCGGGATCAGAACGGCTTGGTCGGCAGGTACTTGCCGTCCAGGGTGATCACTGCGCGGGAACCGCCTTCCGGATCTTCGACCTTCTTGATGTCCAGCTTGAAGTTGATGGCGCTGATGATGCCGTCGCCAAACTGCTCGTGGACCAGGGCCTTGAGGGTCGAACCGTAGACCTGGAGCATTTCATAGAAGCGATACACGGTCGGGTCGGTGGGGATGCCGCCGGCGATGCTGCCGCGCAGGGGAATGCTCTGCAGCAGGCGGCTGGCGTCCTGGTCCAGGCCCAGCTTGTCGCACACCAGGTCGGCGGCGGTGGCCGGCAGGGCGTGCTGGCCCAGCAGGGCGGCGGTGACGAAAGCCAGGCTCAGCCCGGTGCCGTCGGTGAGGTCCTGCCACGACAGGTTCTTGCGCGCCTTGGCGTCGATGATGGTGTCGGCCAGGGCCAGGCGTGGAGCTTGGGCGAATTGGGATTGCAGCATGGGGTGACTCCTCTTGAGTGACGAAACGGGGGCTGCTCAGGCAGCGCTGGAAGCTTGGCTGGCCAGGGCACAGGTGTGCGGGTACTCGGCCAGGGAGACGAAACGCTGGGTGTTGCCGTCGAGGGCGACGATGGCGCCGCTCTCGATGTCATAGACCCAGCCATGCAGGTTGAGCCGGCCCTGTTCCAGGGCCAGGGCCACCGAAGGATGGGTCTTGAGGTTGGCCAGTTGGGCGATCACGTTGTCGCGCACCAGGGCGTCCAGGTGCTCGGCGGGCGAGGCGTGCTGGCGGGCGGCATTGATCACCTTGGCCGACTCGGCATGGCGCAGCCAGTTGGCCACGGCGGGCAGGTGGTCGAGGCACTTGCAGGTGGAAATGGCGGTCATCGCGCCGCAGTCGGAGTGGCCGCAGATGACGATGTCGCTCACCCCCAGCACTGCCACCGCGTATTCCACGGTGGCCGATACGCCGCCCGGCTCGGGGCCATAGCTGGGCACGATGTTGCCGGCGTTGCGGATCACGAACAGGTCGCCGGGCTCTTGCTGGGTCAGCAGTTCGGGCACCACCCGGCTGTCGGAGCAGGTGACGAACAGGGTGCCGGGGTTCTGGGTGCTGGCCAGTTGCTTGAACAGTTCACTGCGTTGGGGAAAGGCTTCGCGCTGGAACTTGAGGAAGCCGTCGATGATGTTCTGCATGGGGTTCTCCTTGCGTCGCTGATGGGGCAAGGATGGAAGTTTTCAGCTATAGCGTCCAAGATCGGCTTATTATGCTTTCCATAAGTACAGCCTATAGTTGGAATTCCCCATGCTGTTGCGTCACATCCGTTACCTGCTGGCCGTGGCCGAGCATTGCAACTTCACCCGGGCTGCCGAGGCGCTGCATGTGTCCCAGCCGACCCTGTCGCAACAGATCAAGCAGTTGGAGGAGGGCCTGGGGGCGCCGCTGTTCGACCGTTCCGGGCGCAGCGTGCGCCTCACCGATGCCGGCCAGGCCTATGTCGCCTATGCCCGCCGCGCCCTGCAGGACCTGGAGGCGGCCAGGCGGGCGATCCACGATGTGCAGGACCTGAGCCGCGGCTCGCTGCGCCTGGCACTGACCCCGACCTTTACCGCCTACCTGGCCGGGCCCTTGCTCAGCCGCTTTTACCGGCAGCACCCGGGAATCGGCCTGAGCATCGAGGAAATGACCCAGGACCGCCTGGAGGCGGCCCTGGCCGAAGACCGCCTGGACCTGGGTATCGCCTTCGCCGGCGAGCACCTGGCGGAGATCGAGAGTCAGGCGCTGTTCATCGAGACCCTGAGCCTGATGGTCGGCCCGCAGTATCCGCAGCCCGAGCGCCTGCCCTTGAGTGCCGAGGCCCTGGGCCGCCAGCCCCTGGTGCTGCTCAGCGCCGACTTCGCCACCCGCCGGCACATCGACCTGTATTGCCGGCAGCAGGGCATTGCCCCGCCGATCGCCGCCGAGGCCAATTCGGTCAGTGCGATTGTCGAGATGGTCCGGCGCGGGCAACTGGCGACCATCCTGCCCAGCTCCATTGCCCGGGAGCAGCCGGGGCTGCGCACCCTGGCCTTGCAGTCACCACCGGCGCCGCGCAGCGTGGTGCTGCTGGGGCGCAAGGGCGCCTATCGCAGCGCCGCCTGCCAGGCTTTCCGGCAGTTGCTGCTGGATCAGGACGAGGGCGCGGCCAGCCACTGATTGACCACCCGGTCGTAGGCGCCGGTGGCCTTGCTCAGGTGCAGCCATTGGTCGACGTAGCTTTTCCAGGCCACATCGTCCCGAGGCAGGAGAAAGGCCTTCTCGCTGTATTGCAGATAGCGCTCGGGGTTGACTGCGCACAGCCCCGGCTTGTGCCGTTGCTGGAAGCGCGCCTCCGAGGCGTCGGTGATCATCACGTCGGCGCGGTGGGTCAGCAACTGATCGAAGATCGTCACGTTGTCGGCGAACAGGGTCAGGCTGGCCTTGGGCAGGTGGGCCCGGGCGAAGATTTCGTTGGTGCCGCCCGGTGGCTCGATCAGGCGCACCTCGGGCTGGTTGATCTGTTCCAGGGTCTGGTAGCGCTTGAGATCCTGGCAGCGCACCAGGGGGATCTTGCCGTCGATGCCCAGGGGCTGGCTGAAGAAGGCTTTTTTCTGCCGCTCCAGTGACACCGAAATACCGCCGACGGCGATGTCGCACTGTTGGCTCTGGAAGTCCGCCATCAGGCCCTTCCAGGTGGTGTTGACCCACTTCACCCGCACCCCGAGGCTCTCGGCCAGGGATTCGGCCAGGCTGATGTCGATGCCTTCGTAGTGGCCGTCGTCGCGCAGGTAGCTGTAGGGCTTGTAGTCGCCGGTGGTGCAGACCGTCAGGTGGCCGCGCTCGATCACCTGGTCCAGGTGCGAGGTGGGCTCCTGGGCGAAGCTCAGGGCAGGGGCGCTGAGGCCCAGCAGGGTACACAACAGCAGGCGCGGGAGCATGGAATCGTTCCTTGAGGGGCAGGGGGGCGGAGCATTATTGGCGCCAGCCGCCGGCCAGGCAAGGCAAGTACCGGTGCTGGAAGGCGATGCGGGCTTTCGACCTTTTTTTCACGAATGGCACGTTAACCTGTGGCCCCTGGATTCCAAAAAGAGTTCGCCGTTCATGTCGTCCCATCCCCCACCGTCCATCGAACTGGAGTTCGCTCGGCGCTACGACCAGGAGCACGCGCGCGTCTGCCGCGAGCCCCGGCCAGCCGGGATTGGCGTGCGCCTGGCCGTCTGGCGCACGGCACGCCTGGTGCGTCACGCCCTGAAGGAAGCCGGCGAGCCGGGGCTGATCCTGGATGTGGCCTGCGGCGCCGGGCGCTACTGGCCGGTGCTGGGCGAGCACGGCAACCGGGTGATTCTGGCGGCGGACCCTTCCCAGGACATGTTGAACCATGCCCAGACCCACCACCCGGCCAGCCTGCTGAAACGGGTCAAGACCTTTCACAGCTCGGCGTTCAATATCGGCCTGTCGGCCAATGCGGTGGACTGCATCATCTGCATGCAACTCTTTGCCCACGTGACCCGGGGCGAGGATCGCCTGGCCCTGCTGCGCGAGTTCTATCGGGTCAGCCGGGACACGGTGATCCTGGCCACGCGGATCGAGCCGCTGTTGCAGATCGCCCGACCCGCTTCTGCCAGCTCCGGCATGCCGCCGCTGGCCAGCAAGGTGCGGCTGGAAGCGGAGTTCCGCGAAGCCGGTTTTGAAGTGCTCGACCATCGGGACCTGCTGCCCGGTTGGGCGCCTTCGCGAGTCTATGTGCTGAGAAAACAGGGTTAGCCCAGAGTCTCGGACTATTCTTGCCCTCCGGCAGATGGTTTCTCACTTGCTCTTGTCGGGTGAATGCTCGGAAATCGCCGGAGGCGATATATACTGCGCGCCATTCTTCAAGGGAGAGCCGTGTGGCCATCGATATACATTGGATTCGCGACAACGATAGCCTCGGTCAGCTTTGCGCCCAGTGGCAGCAGTTGCCATTCGTCGCCCTCGACACCGAATTCATGCGGGTCGACACTTTCTATCCCATTGCCGCCCTATTGCAGATTGGCGATGGGCAGCGCGCCTACCTGATTGACCCTTTGACCATCGACAACTGGCAGCCACTGGCGGCCCTGCTGGAGAATCCGGCAGTGGTCAAGGTGGTGCACGCCTGCAGCGAGGACCTTGAAGTCCTGCTGCGCCTGACTGGCAGCCTGCCGGCGCCGTTGTTCGACACGCAACTGGCGGCCGCCTACCTGAACCTGGGTTTCTCCATGGGCTATTCGCGCCTGGTGCAGGAAGTCCTGGGCATCGACCTGCCCAAGGGCGAGACCCGTTCCGACTGGCTGCAGCGCCCGCTGTCGGAAACCCAGGTCAGCTACGCCGCCGAAGACGCCGTGCACCTGGCCCAGGTGTTCACCGAACTGCGGCCCAGGTTGTCCGAGGACAAGTACCGCTGGGTGCTGGAAGACGGCGCCGAGCTGGTGGCCAACCTGCGCCGCGAAGTGGACCCCTACGAGGTCTACCGCGAAGCCAAGCTGGCCTGGAAACTGTCCCGCGCCCAGCTGGCGGTCTTGCGTGAACTGTGTGCCTGGCGCGAGCGCGAGGCCCGTGCCCGCAACCTGCCGCGCAACCGTATCGTGCGCGAGCATGCCCTGTGGCCCCTGGCCAAGACCCAGCCGGACAACCTGTCGGCGCTGGCCAAGATCGAAGACATGCACCCGCGTACCGTGCGCCAGGACGGCGAGTTCCTCCTCGACCTGATCAAGCGCACCGCCAGCGTCGGCCCGGATCAATGGCCGCCGGCCGTGCCCGAACCCCTGCCGATCGAAGCCGCGGCCCTGCTCAAGCGCCTCAAGGCCGTGGGCCAGGCCCAGGCCGAGCGCCTGGGGATCGCCCCGGAAGTGATGCTGCGCAAGAAAACCCTGGAGAGCCTGCTCAAGAGCGGCTTCCCCAACGGGCCTTACCAATTGCCTGATTCGTTGCGTGGCTGGCGCCGCGAATTGATGGGCCAGGCGCTGCTGGACAGCCTGGCCACCGCCGGAGAACAGCCTTGAAACGTATCTGCTCCATCTACAAAAGCCCGCGCAAGAACGAGATGTACCTCTACGTGCTCAAAAGCGAGGCTCTGGAACGCGTGCCGGAAAACCTGCTGCTGGCCTTCGGCAAGCCGCAACATGCCTTCGACCTGGTGCTGAGCCCGGAGCGCAAGCTGTCCCGCGAGGACATCCACCAGGTGCTGGAAAACCTCGACAAGCAGGGCTACCACCTGCAGATGCCACCGGCAGAAGACGAGTATATCGAGCACTTGCCCGAAGAGCTGCTGCGTCGCAATGATCCGGTCTGACCTGTAGGCGCCCGGTCCCGGGCGTCCTTGTAAGTGCAACTGACTGACCTGGCAGCCGCCTTGATCGATGGAGCGATTCTCCGTCGGCGGCTGCCTGCACCGTTTTTTAAGGTTTGAGCCATGCGCGTTCTGATTGCCGAACACGATCACGCTGTTTATGCCCGCCTGTTGCGTCAGGCGGCCCCGGAGCTGGAAGTGCTGACCAGTGGCGACTCCGCCGAGCTGGCACGGTTGGCGGCGGATTGTCCGGTCTGGCTGGGGCAGCCGGACCTGCTGGCCACCCTGCTGCGCCAGGGGCACCAGCCCCAGTGGCTGCAATCCACCTGGGCCGGCATTACCCCGCTGCTGGCCGACGGCCTGCCGCGGCACTACCGCCTGACCCGGGCCGTGGGCATCTTCGGCCAGGTGATGGCCGAGTACGTGCTGACCTACATCCTGGGCCATGAGCGCGAGGTGCTGGCGCGCCTGGTGAGCCAGGTCGAGCGCAAGTGGGACAACCGCCTGGGCCAGAGCCTGGTGGGGCGCAAGGTGCTGATCGTCGGCACCGGCGACATCGGCCAGAGCGTGGCGCAGTTCCTCCTGCCGTTTGGCGTGAAGCTGTACGGCATCGCCAGCCAGCCCCGGGAGCAGGCGCCCTTTATCGAAGTGGCCGGCCTGCAAGACCTGGGGCGCCTGGTGGGGGAGGTGGACTACGTGGTCAACCTGCTGCCCAACACCCCGAGCACTCACGACCTGTACGACGCGGCGCTGTTCAAGCAGTTCAAGCCCACGGGGTTGTTCATCAATGTTGGCCGGGGCGTGGCGGTGGTCGATGCGGACCTGGTGCAGGCCCTCAAGGATGGGCATCTGGCGGGGGCGGTGATCGATGTCTGCCGCCAGGAGCCCTTGCCGCAACGGCATCCGTTCTGGACCGCCTGGGGCTTGCTGCTGACGGGCCACAGTTCGGCGCCGACCTCGCCGGAATTGATGGTGCAGTTGTTCGTCGACAACCTGCGGGCTTATCAGGCTGGGCAGGCCCTGCGCGGCGAAGTGGATTTCGCCCGGGGCTATTGAAACGGACCTGATCGCAGGAGCGAGCTTGCTCGCGAAAGCCGCGCTTGCCAGGCAAGCGCGGCAGCCTTCAGGGCTTCGCGAGCAAGCTCGCTCCTACAGAGGCGATCGCGGCTTTAGAGGCTGAAATCGCCTTCGGCCACGGTTTCGCTCAGGGGGCGACGCGGGCTTGGCTCTTCCCGGGCCTGGAGGTAGTCGGCCAGGGTCGACTTGTCTCCCAGCTTGCCCACGGCCACGGCGGCGTGCACGGCATAGCCTTCGGGGATCTTCAGTTCCTTGCGGGTCAGTTCCTGGTCGAAACCGGCCATGCCGTGGGTGTGCCAGCCACTGAGGCTGGCTTGCAGGGCCAGGTGGCCCCAGGCCGAACCGGTGTCGAAGGTGTGCCACAGGGCCGGGGTTTCCTCGCTGGCGCCGGGCACGGTGAAGGTGGTCTTGGAAATCACGATCACCAGGGCCGAAGCGTGTTGCGCCCAGCCACGGTTGAATTCGTTGAGCAGGCCGAGGAAGCGTTCCCAGTTCGGCGTGTCGCGGCGGGCATAGAGGAAGCGCCAGGGCTGCGAGTTGTAGGCCGAAGGCGCCCAGCGTGCGGCTTCGAAGAAGCTCAGCAGGGTTTCTTCGGGGATGCTTTCGCCGGTGAAGGCCCGGGGCGACCAGCGCTGGGTGAACTGCGGGTGGATGGCGTAGTCGGCAACGCGAGTGTTGGCGCTCATGGAAAAACTCCTGGCAGCATGTGAGATGAGTGGAATAAACCGGCAAGCGCAGATGAGCTGAGCGAAGGGGTATTCCTGACCCCGTGCGGTTTGCCGGGTGCAACGCGGTCAAGCGTTAATGGCACACGGACGCGGGTCGGTCCGAGGGGCAAAGCTACTGTGCCCATGGCCCGCTGACAAGTCCCGGCCTACCGACAGTCGCCAGCGCTTGGCCCGCCGGTTCTTCGGCACTAGACTGGCGGCCTTTTCACCCTCGGATATTGATGCTTGAGCCATGGCCGCCAAAGTCGAACCTTTCTGGATACGCAAAACCCTCGAACAACTCGACCAGGACGAATGGGAGTCGTTGTGCGATGGCTGCGGTCTGTGCTGCCTGCAAAAGCTTGAAGACGAGGACGACAACAGCGTCTATTACACGCGCATCGCCTGCAAGCTTTTGGACCTCAAGACCTGCCAGTGCAGCGATTACCCCAACCGCCGCGACTCGGTGCCCGACTGCATCCAGCTGACCCCGGGCAAGGCCGACGAATTCAAGTGGCTGCCCCCCACCTGCGGCTACCGCCTGGTGAGCGAGGGCAAGGACCTGCCCCTGTGGCACCACCTGGTGTGCGGCGACCGCGATGCGGTGCACCACGAACGTATTTCCCAGTCCGGCCGCATGCTCGCCGAAGGCAGCGTGGCGGAAGAGGACTGGGAGGATCATCTGATTTTCCGCGCAGGCTGAGGGTTCGCCGCGCCGGCTTCAAGGTTTCAATAGCAAGGAGAGGGTATGAGGGTGGGGGCGAAGCTGGCGCTGGCCGCTGCGATGCTGGCATTGAGTGCATCGGCGTTTGCGGCGAAGAAGGTCGATCTGGATTATCACGTGCGCTTCCTGCCCCAGAGCGATCAGGCCGAAGTGCGCCTGACCCTGGCCGACGGCGCGGCGCTGCGCAGCCTGGATTTCGATCTGGGCTCGACCGGCGACTACAGCGACTTCAAGGCCGACGGCCAATGGCAGGCCGCCCCCGCCGGTGCCGGCGGTCAGCGTGGGGTCTGGCGCCCGGCCAGCGGCAAGGCCAGCCTGAGCTACCGGGTACGCCTGAACCACAGCATCAAGAAGGGCAGCTATGACAGCCTCAGTACTGCCAACTGGGCCCTGCTGCGCGGCGAAACCCTGGTGCCGCCGGCGCACCTGGACCAGCAGGACGGCATCGAGCTGGTGGCGCGCCTGGATTTCGAACTGCCCGCCGGCTGGAAGAGCATCGAGACCGCCTGGCCGCGGATCGGCAAGCACCGTTTTCGCATCGACAACCCCTCGCGGCTGTTCGACCGTCCCGCCGGCTGGATGCTCGCTGGCACCCTGGGCAGCCGCCGCACGCGCCTGGGGGAAACCGACGTCAGCGTGGTCTCGCCACTGGGCCAGGGCATGCGGCGCATGGATGTGCTGACCCTGCTGACCTTTGTCTGGCCGCAGGTGCAGGCGGTGTTTCCCCGCCAGCCGAGCAAGCTGTTGATCGTCGGCGCGGCCGATCCGATGTGGCGCGGCAGCCTGGCCGGGCGCGATTCACTGTTCCTGCACAGCCGCCTGCCGCTGGTCAGCGAGAGCGGCGCCAGCCCCTTGCTGCGGGAGCTGGTGCAATCTCTGGCACGGATCAACGACAGCCAGCGCAGCGACTGGATCAGTGAAGGGCTGGCGCAGTACTACGCCATCGAGCTGCTGCGCCGTGCCGGTGGCATCAGCGATGAACGTTACCAGGTGCTGGAGAAGCGCCTGGCCCGGGACGGCCACAAGGTCACCAGCCTGCGCGGCGAACAGGTGGACAGCGCCACAGTGGCCAAGGCGGTGTTGCTATTGCAGGAGCTGGATCGGGAGATTCGCCTCAAGACCCGCAACAAGCGTTCCCTGGACGATGTCCTGCAAGCGGCGATGCGCCTGGAAAGCGTCAGCACCGCCGAATTCATCCAGCTCAGTGAAAGCGTGCTGGGCGAGTCCTCCAGGGTCCTCGACACCAGCCTGCTGCGCTGACCCGGCGCGGTTGGCCCCAGGCGTCCATGAGGACGCCCCGGCTTCAGGCCTTGGGCACCTTCACTTCATCATTGCTGGCGGCCTTGGCGTTGCGGCCGGCGGCTTCGGCATCGGCTTTCAGGTTGCGCAGCTCTTCTGCAGCGCGTTCGATCTTGTTGCGCACGTTGTTCATGTCCTGGCGGCTTTTCTCCAGCAGGCTTTTCGCCGAGCTGTGCCCGGTGATGCCCCGGGCCAGGGCCACGCCGCCGATGGCTACCTGGATCAGGCCGAATACGCCGCCACGGCGCAGGCCCTTGCCCATCATCACCACGCCGCCGGCCAGCGAGCCGATGCGCTCCCAGCCCTGGACATTCTGGGTGGGCTGGCTCTGGAACGGGGTCGATTCGATGGTTTGCAGCTGTTTGCGCTCGCTCATGATCTGTCTCCAAGGGCGGTAAGGGATACAAGGCTGACTGCACGAAGGCGTCACAGGTTCCCGGGCAATGACCGGCGTGTGCTCAGAACTTGGGACCGGAGCGGGTGTTGTTACCCTTGGCCAGGCGATCGTAGAGCACCACGTTGACTGTCGCTGCCAGGTTCATGCAACCGGTGGTGGGGATGTAGACCACGTCCTCGCACCAGTCGCGGATCTCCTTGTCGAGGGAGCCGTCTTCCGGGCCGAAGATGTACAGGGCGCGATCCGGGTGGGTGTATTCGGGCAGTGGGCGGGCACCCTCGACCAGTTCCACGGCCACCGGAATGCAGCCCAGGGGGAGGATTTTCTTCAGGTCGTCGATGCCGATCAGCGGAATGTCCTGGTGGACCTTCTTGGTGTCGGTGACGAAGTCGCGGGCCCGCTCATAGCGCTTGCCGGTGTAGAACACCGAGGCGACGCCATAGCAGCCGGCGGCGCGCATCACCGAACCGACGTTCTCCGGTGACTTGGGGTTATACAAACCGATGCAGCTGTACCTTTTGTTTGCCACGAACAAAGCGCCTTGGGGGAAAAGAGCGCGATTATACGGGGATTGCCCACGGCTCGGTGGCTTGTTGTGGCGAGGGAGCTTGCTCCCGACGCCGGCCAATGCGGTATAGCAGGCCGGCCGGGGACACAGGGTTTACGGCTGCCTTGCCGCCGAACGGGAGCACGCTCGCTGGCCACAATATGCCCGGCGGCTGGTGCTTACTCCGGGTCTTTCTTCATCAACCCGGCCAGGGCGGCGAACGGGTTGTGGGTCGCCTTGGCGACTTTCGGGGTGCTCAGGGAGCCTTCGCCGAAGTACTGCTGGTCGGTGTAGCGCGAGTGCTCGTTATCGTGGCAGTACAGGCACAAGAGTTCCCAGTTGGAACCGTCCTGGGGGTTGTTGTCGTGGTTGTGATCGCGGTGGTGCACGGTCAGCTCGCTCAGGCGCTTGCCGGAGAACTCCCGGGCGCAGCGGCCGCAGACATGGGGGTACATTTTCAGTGCCTTGTCGCGGTAGCCCATTTCCCGGTCGCGCTGGGCGTCGGCAAGGATACGGTCCAGTTTGGCGGTGTTGGACGGGGGAGTGGACGAACTCATGGGTTCACCTTTGTAGAAGGACTAATGACGGTAATGGACAAAGTTTAGCTCAGGCCTTGAGCTTCTCGGCAATCCAGATGGTGTGCCGGGTGCCGCGATTGCCATGGGCGAAGACCTGTACTTCCTCGGCCTTGAAGCCGGCCTTGCGCAGGCGCTCGGAGAACTGCCGGTCGGCGCTGGCCGACCACACCGCAAGAATGCCCTTGGGCCGCAGGGCCCGGGCGCAGGCGGCCAGGCCGGCGCTGGAGTAGAGCCAGCTGTTGGCTTTCTGGGTCAGGCCTTCGGGGCCGTTGTCGACGTCGAGCATGATCGCGTCGAAGCCCTGGGGCTCGGCCTGCAGGACCTTGGCCACGTCTTCCAGGCGGATCACCGTGCGCGGGTCCAGCAGCGGCCGGCCGGACTTTTCGCCGAGCGGGCCACGGTTCCATTCCACCACCCCGGGCACCAGCTCGGCGACCACCACCTCGGCGCTCTTGCCCAGGTGCTTGAGAGCCGCGGCCAGGGTGAAGCCCATGCCCAGGCCGCCGATCAGCACCCGCGAGTTCGGGCGCTCGGCGACCTTGCTGCAGGGGATCTGCGCCAGGGCATCCTCGGAACCGTGCATGCGCGTGTTCATCAACTGGCCGCCGTCGCCGCCCTGGATCTTGATGACGAAATCCTCACCGTATTCGAACAGGCACAAGGCACCGCCGTTTTCAGGAATCGCAGTAGTGTCCAGCAGTACGAAACGTTTCATGGAGATCTCATTGAGGAAGGCAAAACGCCCCGGTTGGGAGTAGCCTGACGCCAGACAATAGCAATGGAGCCATTGATGAAGCGCACTATTCTAACGGTGATTGCCCAAGCGGCGCTCGCCCTCACCGCAGCCCTGGCGCTTGGTGCCGGCCCGGCTTTGGCCGACGAGCCGCAAAGCGCCCCGGTGGTGACCCCGGCGCCGACCCTCGGCACCCCGGGTACCGCGACCCCTACGCCTTATCCGCAAGTCACCCCGCCCAGCACGCCGAAAGCCGGCAGCAGTGGCAGCGCGCCCCTGCTGCCGCCGATCGACATGCCCAAGCCGCCCAAGGACCAGACCCTGCCAGGGCTGGAGCAGAACGACAGCAAACCCAAGGTTCAGGGTTGATGGATGTAGCGGGCGAGGGTACCCCGGGGCTCAGATCTGCTGCGCGAGCAACTGGCCGTCGGCCATGCGCAGCCGCTTTGACAGCGACACGGCCAGGGCGCGGATGATCTTGGCGGCGATCTTTGGCGCATCGTTGAGCATCTTCTCCAGGGAGTCCTTGCCCAGGTTGAGCAACTGGCAATGGCTGGCGGCCACGCAGGTAGCCGAACGTCGCTCGCCATCGAGCACCGCCATTTCGCCAAAGGCCCGGCCGCTGCGCAGGGTAGCGATGGTCAGCGGCTGGCCGTCGTGGTTGCGCTTTTGCACCGCCACCTGGCCGCTGTGGATGATGCACATGAAGCTGCCGGCATCGCCCTCATGAAAGATCGCTTCGCCCTCGGCGATGCTGCTGATGCTGAAGTAGCCGGCCGCAGCGTTGAAGTCGGCGGGCAACAACTGGTCGAACAGGCCGCAGTCCATCAGCCAGTCGCGGATCTCGTTGTTCAGTAAGGTGGGTTCGGACATGGGATCACGGTCTTTTTCTTGTGTCTGTTGCACGGGCGCAGGCCCGGTCCGGCGGTTGCCGGCGGCGTTCTGGGTTAAGACAGGTACGCCGCCGGGAGTTCCTCAGGCCAGGCCCAGAATGTTCAGGATAAAGGCGTATTCGAGGGCTACGTCACGTAATCCCTGGTAACGCCCGCTCATGCCGCCATGGCCGGCCCCCAGTTCGGTCTTGAGCAGCAGCGGGTTGTCGTCGGTCCTGGTGGCCCGCAACCTGGCCACCCATTTGGCCGCCTCCCAGTACTGCACGCGGCTGTCGTTGTAGCCGGCGATCACCAGGGTTGCCGGGTAGGCCTGGGCGCGCACGTTCTCGTAGGGCGCGTAGGCCTTGATCCGTGCGTAGACCTCGGGCTCCTCGGGGTTGCCCCATTCGTCGTATTCGGTGACGGTCAGCGGCAGCTCCGGGTCGAGCATGGTGTTGAGCACATCGACGAAGGGCACTTCGGCGATGGCGACCTTGAACAGCTCGGGGCGCTGGTTGAGTACCGCGCCGATCAGCAGGCCGCCGGCGCTGCCGCCACTGATGGCCAACTGCTGGGCGCTGGTCAGGCCCTGGGCGATCAGGTGTTCGGCGCAGGCGATGAAGTCGCTGAAGGTGTTCTGCTTGTGTTCCTGCTTGCCGGCGCGGTACCAGGCCTCACCCAGCTCGCCGCCGCCGCGCACGTGGGCGATGGCAAAGGCCACGCCGCGATCGAGCAGGCTCAGGCGGGCGTGGGAGAACCAGGGGTCCAGGCTTTCGCCGTAGGCACCGTAGCCGTAGAGGTACAGCGGCGTCGGCTGGCCCAGGCAGTCGCGCTTGACCACCAGGCTGATGGGCACTTGGGTGCCGTCGGCGGCGGTGGCCCAGAGGCGCTGGCTGACGTAGGCCTCGGGGTCGAACGGGCCCAGTACCGGGGTTTCCTTCAGCACCTGCTGCTGGCCGTCGGCCAGTTGCAGCTGGCGCACCTGGGCCGGGCGGTTCAGGGCCTCGTAGCGTAGGCGGATGCGCTCGCTGGAAAACTCCAGGCTGTTCTGCACGTGCAGGCTGTAGGCCGCATCCGGCAGTTGCACGCGGTACACCGGCAGGTCCCGGGGGTGCACTTCGATGATCGGCAGGCCGCCTTCGCGCAGGCTCAGGGTCATGGCTGCGGCGTTGAGGGTCACGCCGTCGAGCATCACCTCGGGGTTGTGCGGCACCAGCAGTTGCCAGTCGTCCTGCTCGGGGATCGCGCCGTTGTCCGCGGCCTGGTAGAGGGCGAAGTTGATGCCGTCGCGGTTGCTGCGGATGAACCAGGTCCATTGGCCGTCCAGCAGGCCGTGGTCGACATCGTATTCATGGCCTTCGACCCGCGGCGCCAGGCAAGTGAACGGCAGCTGTGGCTGCGTGGCGTCCAGGGCCCAGGTCTCGCCGGTGGTCTTGCTGCCCAGGGACAGCAGCAGTTGGCGTTCGGAGCTGGAACGGTAGCAATGCAGGAAGAAGCGTCCGTCCGGCTCGTGGAACACTTCCTCGGCGGCGGTGCCATCCAGCCGGTAGCGCAACAGCTTGTGCGGGCGGTGGGTATCGTCCAGCTCGCCGAAGAACAGGGTCAGGCTGTCGTTGGCCCAGGTCATGCTGCCGTCGCAGTTGTCGAAGGACAGCTCGCTGACTTTGTCGCTGGCCAGCTCCTTGACGAACAGGGTGTAGATTTCCTCCCCAGTGGTGTCGAGGCTGTAGGCCAGGCGCTGGTGGTCGGGGCTGATACTGAAGGCCCCGAGGGAGAAGAAGCCGCCATTGGCCAGGGCGTTGGGGTCCAGCAGCAGTTGCTCGCGGCTTTCGTCCACCGTCAGGCTGTCGTCCGCCGGGCGCGGGCAGCGGTAGTGGCGGGCGTATTCGTCGCCGGCGGTGGTGCGGGTGTAGTACAGGTACGGGCCCCAGGGCGAGGGCAGGGACAGGTCGGTTTCGAGGATCCGCCCCTTGATCTCCTGGAACAGCGTTTCACGCAGGGGCCCCTGATGCGCCAACTGGGCGTCCAGGTAGCTGTTTTCAGCCTTCAGGTAATCGAGCACCGCGTCGGTGTCGCGTTCCTGCAGCCAGGCATACGGGTCAGCGCCTTCGGCCTTGTGGGCAATCGGGGCGCTGCTGTCGTTGGCGGTTAAGGGCATGGGTGGCTCTCGGGCGATGACAAATGAGGGCTGGGCAGACGGCGGTGCAGCCTGACACGGCAAAAGTCGTTATCATAAGCGCCTCTTTGCCTGCCTTGCCATGGACACCATGACCGAGAACGACTATCTGATCGCCTGGGGGCTCTATGCCTTCGCCGCCTTGGGCTGCCTGCTGGTGTGGATGCGCCTGACCCGCTGGATGTGGCGCTGGCTGCGCGAACCGCTGCGAGTGCTGGTGGCGGTGCTGCTGTTCAGCCCGACCATCATCGACCCGGTCAAGGAAAAATTTGCCCCGGCCGTGGCCATCACCGCCCTGGATATAGCCTTCAAGGTCGGCAACAACGCCTGGCGTGCGGTATCCGACCTGTTCATGTACGGCATGATCGCCTTTGGCGTCTACCTGCTGTTCGTGCTGATCCGCTGGCCCATTGAGCGCGCGGCCAGGGAGCGCCGGGAACGCAACGAAGCGGCGAAAGCTGCCGCCAAGGCTGCCGAAGTGGAGGATGACCAGCCCTTCGGTGGCGCCGGCAATGACCGTTACGGCCGCCAGCCTGCAGCCGGCACCCCCCTGAATACGCGGGTCGAACCGCGTTTGTAACGCTGCCCCCGGCATTGAAGCGAGAGTCCGAGCATGTGTGAGTTGTTGGGCATGAGCGCCAATGTACCGACCGATATCGTCTTCAGCTTTACCGGGCTGATGCAGCGTGGCGGCCGCACCGGCCCCCATCGCGACGGCTGGGGCATCGCTTTCTATGAAGGCCGCGGCCTGCGCCTGTTCCAGGACCCGGCGGCCAGCAGCGAGTCGGAAGTGGCCAACCTGGTTCAGCGTTACCCGATCAAGAGCGAAGTGGTGATCGGCCATATCCGCCAGGCCAACGTCGGCAAGGTCTGCCTGGCCAACACTCATCCTTTTGTCCGCGAGCTGTGGGGCCGCAACTGGTGCTTTGCGCACAATGGCCAGTTGGCGGATTTCCAGCCCCAGGCCAGCTTCTACCGCCCGGTAGGCGATACCGACAGCGAAGCGGCTTTCTGTGACCTGCTGAACCGGGTGCGGGCCGCCTTTCCCGAGCCGGTGGAAATCGAGGAACTGCTGCCGACCCTGATCCAGGCCTGCAGCGAATACCGCAGCAAGGGCGTGTTCAATGGCCTGCTCAGCGACGGTGACTGGCTGTTCTGCTATTGCTCGACCAAACTGGCGCAGATCACCCGGCGCGCCCCATTCGGCCCGGCGCGGCTGAAGGATGTGGATGTGATCGTCGACTTCCAGGCCGAAACCACGCCCAACGACGTGGTCACGGTGATCGCCACTGAACCCTTGACCGAAAACGAAACCTGGACCCGCTACCAGCCGGGCCAGTGGAGCCTGTGGCGGCGCGGTGAATGCGTCAGCCATGGCCAGACCGAATAAGGACATCCCTATGTTGCTCAGTTATCTGCGGCTGGTGCTGTTCGCCGCCGGCCTGTTGATCGGTGTGCAAGTGCCGGGTTTCATCAGTGATTACGCCAAGCGCGTCGAGGCGCATCTGATCGAGTCGCAGCACAGCCTGCAGGGCTTCCAGGGCACCGCGCAGCAATTCTTCAAGGGCGACATGAACGCCCTGGTGGCCCATTACCGGGCCAGCGACGATCCGGTGTTTCGCAGCGATGCCGAGAGCCTGAGCGGCTTGCTCAGCCGCCAGCTGGCCCTGGACAAGCAATACCAGGCGATGCAGGGGCCCTGGTACATCCGCCTGCTGCAAGTGGCCCTGGCCCCCGACCCGGAAATCCGCAAGGAAACCTGGGACGGCTACAGCTACCAGATCCTGCTGACCCCGGAAGCCATGATCTGGGGTATCAGTGGCGCCTTGCTGCTGTCCTTCGGCCTGGAATGCCTGTACCGGCTGATCGACTGGGTAGTGCTGGGCGGCAAGCGCCTGCGCCAGAGCCGCCCGATTGAAGAGCGCGACCTCAAAGGCCTCTGACCCCCTGTAGGAGCCGGCTTGCCGGCGACGGGGGCCGCGTGGCTTGCGCCTGACTGAAGATCGCCTTCGCTGGCAAGCCAGCTCCTACGGGAGCCGTATCGATTTTGTTTTCTGTGTAGGAGCCGGCTTGCCGGCGAAAGCGACGCGCCTGATACACCGCAGCGCGCGGTTCGCTGGCAAGCCAGCTCCTACGAGAGAGGGGATGGCGATGTTCACTGGGGTTCGATGAGCACCAGGTAATCCGCGCCGACCTTCTGCCCATAGCGCTGCACCACGCGCTGGCACAGCTCGACTATGTCCTCCACCAATTCCACTCCCACCCGCCACGACACCACCACTTGCAGGTTCGGCGGGCGCTGTTCGATGGCCAGCAGGGTCAGTTCGCCCCGGGCCAGTTCCTCGCGCACCAGCACCGGCGGCAGGGCGCCGATGCCGAAGCCGTCCCGCAGCAGGCGGGTGATGGCCGACACCGAGTTGACGCAGTTGAGCCGCGGCGCCAGCACGCCGTTGGCCTGCATCAGGCTCAGCACCTGCTGGTGGGGCAGGGAGTTCTTCGAGTAGGTGACGATCCGTTCCCGGGCCAGCTCGGCGACGTTGGCGTAGTCGCGGTTGTAGATCGAGTTGCTGGCGGCGATCCAGCCCATGGGATAGCTGGCCAGTTCCAGGCTGCGGATGCTTTCCTGGCGCAGCAGGTCGGTTTGCAGCACCAGGTCGAGAAAGCCTTTTTGCAGCTGGTCGCACAGGTTCAGCGACGTGTCGGCCACCAGCTCGATTTCCACCTGCGGGTAGTGGTCCATCATCTCTGCCACCAGGGGGCTGAGCCAGGTGTGGATTACCGTGTCCATGACCCCGATGCGAACCCGCCCGACCTTGCTCGACGGCGCTTGGATGGACTGTTTCAGCACCTGCAGGGTGTCGAGCATCTGCTCGGCGTGCTCCAGCACCTTGACGCCTTCCGGGGTCAGGCTGACGCCCCGGGAGTCGCGCAGGAACAGCTTCACGCCCAGTTCGCCCTCCAGCACCGCGATGCGGCTGGAGATCGCCGCCTGGGTGGTAAAGAGTTTTTCCGCGGTGTGGCTGAAGCTCTTCAGCCGCGCGACCCAGACGAAGGTTTCGAGGAACTTGAGGTTCATGGGATCAACTTTTCTTATGCATAAGGGCAGTTTTTATTAGTTGGACGCAGTTGGCGCTCGAGCCGAAGAATGCGCCAACCCACGATATGCGTCGTCGGGGCCCAGAACAACACCAATAAATTACCCTGGAGATCGCCATGAGTGCGCCCGAAACACTGGCCGCCAAGGCCCCGCGCCGCGCCGGCCCGTTTGACTGGTACCGGGACATCAACCAGCAGGAGCGCCGGACATTCTGGAGCTGCAAGCTCGGTTATGGCCTGGATGGCATGGACACGCAGATGCTCAGTTTCGTGATCCCGACCCTGATCGCACTGTGGGGCATCACCTCCGCCGAAGCCGGGCTGATCCATACCAGTACCTTGCTGGCCTCCGCCCTGGGGGGCTGGATCGCCGGGATCCTCTCCGACCGCATTGGCCGGGTGCGCACGTTGCAACTCACGGTCCTGTGGTTCGCATTCTTTACCTTTTTGTGTGGCCTGGCGCAGAACTACGAGCAGTTGCTGATCGCCCGGACCCTGATGGGCTTCGGCTTCGGTGGCGAGTGGACCGCCGGGGCGGTGCTGATCGGCGAGGTGATCCGTGCCAAGAACCGTGGCAAGGCGGTGGGCATGGTGCAGTCCGGCTGGGCCCTGGGCTGGGGCATAACGGCGTTGCTATATGCGCTGCTGTTCTCCCTGCTGCCGCCGGAAGACGCCTGGCGCGGGCTGTTCCTGCTGGGCATCCTGCCGGCGATCTTCGTGATTTTCGTCCGCCGCCTGGTCAAGGACCCTGAGGTCTATCGCCAAACCCGGGCCCGGGAAGAGCCCAGCAACCCGGCCCGGTTCTACGAGATCTTCGCCCCGGGGATCCTCAGCACCACCCTGCGCGCATCGCTGTTGGCGGCGGGGGCCCAGGGCGGCTACTACGCCATCACTTTCTGGCTGCCGACCTTCCTCAAGACCGAGCGCGGCCTGAGCGTGCTGAGCACCGGCGGCTACCTGGCCATGGTGATCTTCGGCTCCTACATGGGCTATGTAATCAGCGCCTACCTGACCGATATTCTCGGGCGCAAGAAGAACTTCGTACTGTTCGCCGCCGGCTCTTTCACCATCGTCCTGCTCTATACGCAAATGCCGGTGAGCAACGCGGTGATGCTCTGGCTGGGCTTTCCCCTGGGCTTTTTCGCCTCGGGCATCTTCAGCGGCATGGGAGCGTTCCTCACCGAACTGTTCCCCACCCGCATCCGCGGTTCCGGCCAGGGTTTCTGCTACAACAGCGGCCGGGCGCTGGCGGCGCTGTTCCCCCTGCTGATCGGCCTGCTCAGCCAGCATGTGCCGCTGGGCGCGGCCATCGGCACCTTTGCCGCGGTGTCCTACGGCGTGGTGGTGCTGGCAGCCTTGAGCCTGCCGGAAACCCGCGGCAAGGAACTTGAGGCACGCTAACTGATAATCTGCGGGGCATTGCCAGCGCTGCCCCGCAGCGGACCCCTTATAAAAACACAGGAACACTGACCATGAGCCGCCTGTTATTGAATTGCGACATCGGCGAAAGCTTTGGCAACTGGACCCTGGGCCTGGATGCCGAAGTCATGCCCTTTATCGACTGCGCCAACATCGCCTGCGGTTTCCACGCCGGCGACCCGGGCATCATGCGCAAGACCGTGGCCCTGGCCCTGGCCAATGGCGTGCGCATCGGTGCGCACCCGGCCTACCAGGACCTGGCAGGCTTTGGCCGCCGCTCCATGAGCTACTCGCCCGAGGAAATCCAGGACCTGCTGCACTATCAGATCGGTGCGCTGGACGGCATCTGCCGAGCCCAGGGCGGCCGGGTCGAGTACGTCAAACCCCATGGCGCGATGTACAACGACATGATGGCCAAGCCTGCGCAACTGCGGGCGGTGATCCAGGCCGTGGCAGCCTACGACCCGCAACTGCCGCTGATGCTCATGGCCACCCGCGACAACAGCGCGGCCCAGGCCCTGGGCGATGAGTACGGCGTGACCCTGTGGTTCGAAGCCTTTGCCGACCGCGCCTACGACAACGCCGGGCATCTGGTGTCGCGGCAGTTGCCGGGGGCGGTGCACCATGACGCGCAAACCATCCTCCAGCAGGCCCTGACCATCGCCCGCGGCGAGCCCCTGGCCGCCAGCGACGGCAGCGCCTTGCTGCTGCACGCCAACACACTGTGCGTGCATGGCGACAACGCCAGTTCGGTGGCGGCGGTGCAGCGCATTCGCGAGGCCCTGAACCAGCAGTCCGGCCTATGAAGCCACAGGTTGAAGTAGTTGCCATCGACTGCCTGATGGTGCGGCTGTTCGAGGTGATCGCCGAGGACAACATGCCCTGGATGCTGGCCGCCGCCGAAGGGCTGCGGCGGGCCTTCGGCGAGTCTCTGGTCGATCTGGTGCCGTCCTATACCACGCTGATGGTGCATTACGATTTGCTGGCCCTGAGCCCGTCCGAGGCCCGGCAGCGGATCGAGGTCGCCTTGACCGACCTGGCGCCCGGCACCACCCAGGCCGGGCGCGAGCACGTGCTGCCGGTGTGGTACGACCTCAGTGTCGGGCCGGAACTGGTGCTGTTGTCCCGGCGCAGCGGGCTGTCGGTGGCCGAGGTGATCGAGCGTCACAGCCAGCGTGAATATCAAGTGTTTGCCCTGGGCTTCGCTCCCGGGTTTGCCTTCATGGGGCTGGTGGAGGAGGCACTCGCGGCGCCGCGGCTGAACACCCCGCGCAAGCGGGTGGCGGCGGGCAGTGTGGGGATCGCCGAACGGCAGACCGCGGCTTACCCGGTGGTATCGCCGGGGGGCTGGAACCTGATCGGCCGCACCCCGAGCCGGTTGTTCGATCGCGAGCGCGACGGCTACAGCCTGATGCAACCGGGGGACCGGGTGCGCTTTGCCCCAGTGGAGCGGGCCGAGTTCCTGCGCCTGGGGGGCGATGACACGCCACTGGAGGTGCCGGCATGAGCCGATTGACGATCGAGGCCAGCACCCCGCTGTGCCTGCTGCAAGATGCCGGGCGCTTTGGCGTGCGCCACCTGGGCGTGACCCAGGGCGGGGCGCTGGACTGGGTGTCGATGTCCTGGGCCAACTGGCTGCTGGGCAATGCCCTGGATGCGCCGGTGGTGGAAATCACCCTGGGCGGTTTCACCCTGCAGGCCGAGGACTATTGCCTGCTGGCCCTGGCCGGGGCTGATCTTGGGGCCTATGTGGATGAGCGGCCTTTGACCCCGGGGCGCAGTTTCATCCTGCAAAAGGGCCAGCGGCTGCGATTCACCCAGCCATTTTCTGGGGCCCGGGCCTATCTGGCCGCCCCTGGCGGTTTCGACGCGCCCAAGGTGTTGGGCAGTTGCGCCAGTGTGTTGCGTGAAGCCCTGGGTGGCCCCGATGGTTATGGCCGCGCCCTGAGCGAGGGTGGGGTGTTGAGTTATTCGGGAGCTGGCGGTGCGCTCAAGAGCCTGTCGGCGGAGCAACTGCCGGATTGGCAATCCGCTGCACCGCTGGAGGTGATCCTGGGGGCGCAAATCGGCCAGTTCAGCGGTTTGAGCCTGTTCGATGCCTTCAATAGCAGTTGGAGCCTGGACAGCCGGGCCGACCGCATGGGCGCGCGCTTGCTCGGGCCGGTCTTGCAGTACCAGGGCCGGCCGATGATTTCCGAGGGCATTCCCCTGGGGGCGATCCAGGTGCCGCCGGACGGCCAGCCGATCATCCTGCTCAATGACCGCCAGACCATTGGCGGCTATCCACGGCTGGGGGCGTTGACCCCACTGTCCCTGGCGCGGTTGGCGCAGTGCCTGCCGGGCAGCGAAGTGCGCCTGGCGCCGGTGGTGCAGGAAACGGCGCATCGGCAGCAGGTGGCGTTCCTGCGCCGGTTCGGGTGAGGGGCTGAAAGCTTCGCCGGCAAGCCGGCTCCTACATCGCCCTGTAGGAGCCGGCTTGCTGGCGAACGGGTTTATTTGGACAGGAAGCGCATGCCTTCTTCCAGGCCACGCAGGGTCAGGGGGTACATCTGGTCTTCGATCAACTCGCGAACGATATTGGTCGAAGCGGTATAGCCCCAGGTGTCCTTGGGATAGGGGTTGATCCAGATGAGCTTCTTGTACTTCTCCATGAAGCGCTGCATCCACACGTAGCCGGCTTCTTCGTTCCAGTGCTCCACGCTGCCGCCGGCCTGGGTGATTTCATAGGGCGCCATGGCGGCATCCCCGACGAAGATCACTTTGTAGTCGGCGCCGTACTTGTGCAGCAGGTCCTGGGTCGAGGTGCGCTCGGAGCCGCGGCGCATGTTGTTCTTCCACACCGACTCATAGATGAAGTTGTGGAAGTAGTAGTACTCCAGGTGCTTGAACTCGGTCTTGCAGGCCGAGAACAGTTCCTCACAGATCTTCACGTGGGCATCCATGGAACCGCCGATGTCGAACAGCAACAGCAACTTGATGCTGTTGCGCCGTTCCGGGCGCATCTGGATGTTCAGCAGCCCGGCATCCCGGGCGGTGTGGTCGATGGTGCCGTCAATGTCCAGCTCCTCCGCCGCACCCTGGCGCGCGAACTTGCGCAGCCGGCGCAGGGCCACCTTGATGTTGCGGGTGCCCAGTTCCACCGAGTCGTCGAGGTTCTTGTACTCGCGCTGGTCCCAGACTTTCACCGCCTTGCCCTGGCGCTTGCCGGCATCGCCGACGCGGATGCCTTCCGGGTTGAAGCCACCGGAGCCGAACGGGCTGGTGCCGCCGGTGCCGATCCACTTGTTGCCGCCGGCATGGCGTTCCTTCTGTTCTTCCAGGCGTTTCTTGAACTCTTCGATGAGTTTGTCCAGGCCGCCCAGGGACTGGATCTGCGCCCGCTCTTCATCCGTCAGCGAGCGCTCGAACTCCTTGCGCAGCCAATCCTCGGGGATCAGCGCCTGCAGGTGGTCGTCGAGTTTTTCCAGGCCGTTGAAGTAGGCGCCGAAGGCCCGGTCGAACTTGTCGAAATGCCGTTCGTCCTTCACCAGGATCGCCCGGGCGAGGTAGTAGAACTCGTCCATGTCGGCGAAGGTCACGCGCTGCTTGAGCGCGTTGATCAGGTCCAGCAGCTCGCGCACCGACACCGGCACCTTGGCCGCGCGCATTTCATTGAACAGGTTGAGCAGCATGGCATCAGCCTCTTAACGACTACCGCGACGGCTCATGAACGCCAGGCGTTCGAGCAATTGCACATCCTGCTCGTTCTTCACCAGGGCGCCGGCCAGGGGCGGGATGGCCTTGGTCGGATCGCGCTCGCGCAGCACCGCTTCGCCGATGTTGTCGGCCATCAGCAGCTTGAGCCAGTCCACCAGTTCCGAGGTCGAGGGCTTCTTCTTCAGGCCCGGCACTTTGCGCACATCGAAGAACACGTCCAGGGCTTCGCTGACCAGGTCCTTCTTGATGTCCGGGTAGTGCACATCGACGATCTTCTGCAGGGTGGTGCGGTCGGGGAAGGCGATGTAGTGGAAGAAGCAGCGACGCAGGAAGGCGTCCGGCAGCTCTTTCTCGTTGTTGGAGGTAATGATGATGATCGGCCGCTGCTTGGCCTTGATGGTCTCGTCGATCTCGTAGACGTAGAACTCCATCTTGTCCAGTTCCTGCAGCAGGTCGTTGGGGAACTCGATGTCGGCCTTGTCGATCTCGTCGATCAGCAGGATCACCCGCTCCTCGGATTCGAAGGCTTCCCACAGCTTGCCCTTCTTCAGGTAGTTGCGAATGTCGTGCACCTTGTCCACGCCCAGTTGCGAATCGCGCAGGCGGCTGACCGCGTCGTACTCGTACAGGCCCTGGTGGGCCTTGGTGGTGGACTTGATGTGCCAGGTGATCAGCTTGGCGCCGAAGGATTCGGCCAGTTGCTCGGCAAGCATGGTCTTGCCGGTGCCGGGTTCGCCCTTGACCAGCAGCGGACGCTCCAGGGTGATGGCGGCATTGACTGCCAGCTTCAGGTCATCGGTGGCGACATATGCGCTGGTGCCTTCGAACTTCATCTGCAATTCCTCGAACGGTGACGGCGAGCTGCCCGGGGCAGGTCGATTGAATGGGGAGTGATGGCGCGACTATAACGCGCTGCCCGGTCGACTGTGAACGTGGACGCCCCATTCAGTCTCTGAATGGAGCGTCACGGGGTGACTCAGTCAGGCGACGGCTTGGGCTGCTCGTAGCGGGCATTGAAGGCCTGGATGAAACCGTTGCGCAAGATCTGCAAAAACGCCTGGAACGCGCTGATATCTTGCTGGTGCACGCTGCCACTGAGCTCGACCCGGGTGGCGAACTGGTTCTTGCGCTGGTTCTTCAGCAGGGTTTCGCTGGCGCCCACCAGGGCCTCCCACACCGAGCGGAAAATGCTCTTGTTGCGGTTCTCCACGTCCTGTTGCCAGTTGAAGACTTCCACGTCCCGCAACAGCGGCTTGATATAGCCGTGCAACTGGCCCTTCTCGGCCTGGGCTTCGATCACCACGTCACCGTGCCCGGCATTGAAGTCGAACTTGCCGTAGGCCGAGGCGAAGTCGTTGAAGCGCTTGAGCTCGATATCCCGGGCCCGCAGGCGGAACTCGAAGTTCTCGAAGTTGCTCAAGGGGTCGAAGGTGGCGGTGCTTTCCATGGGCGCCTGGCCCTGGAGCAGGGCCTTGCCGTCGAAGCGCGCATCGCGCTTGCCCTGGGTGTCCACCACGTTGGTCAGGTTGTAGAAGCTGGCGTTGACCTGGGTCGCGCCGATGTTCACCGGCGGCTTGGAGCTGAAGTTGCGAAAGTGGATCTTGCCGTCATCGATCCGCACTTCGTCGAGGGTGATGGGCAGCAGCTTGCCCAGTTGGGCTCGCCAGTCGGTGCCCTCACCGGTCTGCGATGCCTGCTTGTCGGCCCCGCCGTCGACGAAGTTCAGCTCCGGCTGGATGAACTGCACCTTGGCCACTACCGCGTGGTCGTACCACAGCGAATGCCAGCTCACCGAGAGGTCGATCAGCGGCGCCTTGACGAAGGGCACTGGCACCTTGCCGCTGACCTTGACGATCTCCAGGCCATTGATGCGGTAGGCGCCGCGCCACAGGGCCAGGTCAATGTCGCTGATGCGTCCGCGGTAGTCGCCCATGTCCGCCAGCTTGTCGTTCAAGTAGTCGCGCACCAGGTAGGGCAGGGCGATATGCAGGGCCACCAGCAGCACCACCAGGCTTGCCAGGACCCACAGGGGCCAACGGTAACGAGCTTTCATGATCAGCAGCCTCCAGCCGTATACAGGCATTGACTGCGTCCGTTGGCAGACGTTCGAGTCAATGTTCCCGGGGTGGCCTGGGGCGCAGGTTCGGGGAACGCAGGAGCCGGGCCATGAACTCGGCGTCGCTGATGTGTCTCTTGCATAGGCACGACTGGCCCGGCTGGCCCGGGTGTTGCGCGACTGGACGCTCAAGGGCGCCAGGCATACCCTTGGGGACTTCTTCACTGCTGCATAAGGACCCAGCCATGAGCCGAATTTTTGCTGATAACGCCCATTCCATCGGCAATACGCCCTTGGTGCAGATCAACCGCATCGCCCCGCGCGGGGTGACCATCCTGGCCAAGATCGAAGGACGCAACCCGGGCTATTCGGTGAAGTGCCGGATCGGCGCGAACATGATCTGGGACGCCGAAAGCAGCGGCAAGCTCAAGCCGGGCATGACCATCGTCGAGCCCACGTCGGGCAACACCGGGATCGGCCTGGCCTTCGTCGCCGCCGCCCGTGGCTACAAGCTGATGCTGACCATGCCGGCGTCCATGAGCATCGAGCGGCGCAAGGTGCTCAAGGCCCTGGGCGCCGAGCTGGTGCTCACCGAGCCGGCCAAGGGCATGAAGGGGGCGATCGAAAAGGCGGCGGAAATCGTTGCCAGCGACCCGGCCAGGTACTTCATGCCGCAGCAGTTCGATAACCCGGCCAACCCGGCGATCCACGAAAAGACCACCGGTCCGGAAATCTGGAACGATACCGACGGCGCGGTGGACGTGCTGGTGGCCGGGGTTGGCACAGGGGGCACCATCAGCGGTGTGTCGCGCTACATCAAGAAGACCCAGGGCAAGCCGATTCTCTCGGTGGCGGTGGAGCCGGCGACTTCTCCGGTGATCACCCAGAAACTCGCCGGTGAAGAGATCAAGCCCAGCCCCCACAAGATCCAGGGCATCGGCGCCGGTTTCGTGCCCAGGAACCTGGACCTGGCGATGGTCGACCGGGTGGAGCTGGTGACCGATGAAGAGTCCAAGGCCATGGCCCTGCGGCTGATGCAGGAAGAGGGCATCCTCTGCGGCATCTCCTGCGGCGCGGCGATGGCGGTGGCGGTACGCCTGGCGGAAACCCCGGAAATGCAGGGCAAGACCATCGTGGTGATCCTGCCGGACTCCGGTGAGCGCTACCTGTCGAGCATGCTTTTCAGCGACCTGTTCACCGAGCAGGAAAACCAGCAGTAAGCACGGATCAGGCATTCGCCCGCAGGAGCCGGCTTGCCGGCGAATGCTGACCCATATCAGGCCAGGGCCTGGCTGCTTATGCTACTTAACGCCTTTGTTGCATAACCGTTAACGCTGAATGTTGGGTTGTGCGGGTTTTTCCAGGGCCCAGGAGTGTTTATCATTGCCGGCTGCCAGGTCGGGTGAACGCTCCCCCTACAGGTGCCTATTTCCAAGGAGTCGTTGCATGAGCTTTTCCTTTACCGCCAAGGTCGCGGTGTTGTCGCTGTTCGTCGGCAGCATTCTCTACGTGCACCTGCGCGGCAAGGCGCGTCTGCCGGTACTGCGCCAGTTCGTCAACCATTCGGCGCTGTTCGCCCCCTATAACGCCCTGATGTACCTGTTCTCCGGGGTGCCTTCCAAGCCGTACCTGGACCGCAGCAAGTTTCCCGAGCTGGACATCCTGCGGGACAACTGGGAAGTGATCCGCGAAGAGGCCATGCACCTGTTCGACGAGGGTTACATCCGCGCCGCCGAGAAGAACAACGATGCCGGTTTCGGTTCCTTCTTCAAGAAGGGCTGGAAGCGCTTCTACCTCAAGTGGTACGACAAGCCGCTGCCCTCGGCCGAGGCCCTGTGCCCGAAGACCGTCGAGCTGGTGAGCGCGATTCCCAACGTCAAGGGCGCGATGTTCGCGCTGTTGCCCGGTGGCAGCCACCTCAACCCGCACCGCGACCCCTTCGCCGGTTCCCTGCGTTATCACCTGGGCCTGTCGACCCCCAACTCCGATGCCTGCCGGATCTTCGTCGATGGCCAGGAGTACGCCTGGCGCGACGGTGAAGACGTGATGTTCGACGAGACCTACGTGCATTGGGTGAAGAACGAAACCGAGATCACCCGGGTGATCCTGTTCTGCGACATCGAGCGTCCGCTGAGCAGCCGCCTGATGACCCGCATCAACCGTTGGGTCAGCGCCCAACTGGGCCGCGCCACCGCGCCGCAGAACCTGGATGACGAGCGTGTCGGCGGGATCAACCAGGCCTACGCCTGGAGCAAGCGCTTCAGCGACAGCTTCAGTGGCGTGGTCAAGCAGTGGAAGCGCCGCCATCCCAAGCTGTACCGCATCCTGCGCCCGGTGCTGGCAGTGGTGGTGCTGGTAGTCCTGTGGAAGTGGCTGTTCGGATAAATCTTGCAATGAATATCGGGCGCTGGTTATATTCGGCGTCCGATGAGTCCACAGCGGCTCAGGTTTTTCCTCTCTCGAGAACCATCAGTATATGGCCTTTTCCCTTCTCAACGCGGTAGTGGTTTCAGCGGTCAACGCTGGCGTCGTGCCGTGCGGGAATCAGCAGCCTGTGCAGATCGGTCATTACCCCCCACCTGTCAGTAGCACGCCGGTGTACGCAGTCGTATCACCGCCGGGCGTTGGCTTCTCGGGCTGATCAGCAACCGCTGCTGTTCCCTGCGCCCGCCTGAAAAAAACACTACTGAACTTCAGCCTCGGCTGAATTGGCTTCTTGCCTGATTACAGGTGGTTTTCATGTTGCTCATTTCAAAAAAGTCCGCGCTCGCGGCCGCTTCCACGACCCTGTTCGTCCTGCTCTGGAGCAGTGGCGCCATCTTCTCCAAATGGGGCCTGGCCCACGCCTCACCCTTTGCCTTCCTGCTGCTGCGCTTCGTCATTGCCCTGATCGGCCTGATGCTGCTGGCGCCCCTGCTCAAGCTCAGGTTGCCCCGTGGGCGCCGGGCCATGGGCTTTGCCGTGGCCACCGGCCTGGTGCTGCTGGGGGCCTACCAGATCTTCTACATCCTGGCCCTGGACCTGAAGGTGACCCCCGGGGTCATGGCCACCATCATGGGGGTGCAGCCGATCCTCACGGTGGTGCTGATGGAGCGCCAGCGCTCCTGGAGCCGGCTGTTTGGCCTGAGCCTGGGGCTTGCCGGGCTGGTGATGGTGGTCTACCAGAGCATCGGCCTGGCGGGGATGTCCATCACCGGCATGCTGTGCGGGCTGCTGGCCCTGGTCAGCATGACCGCCGGTTCGATCATGCAGAAACGCATCACCGACAATCCCCTGGGCACGTTGCCGGTGCAGTACCTGGCAGGGCTGCTGCTGTGCGCGCTGTTCGTGCCGTTCCAGCCGTTTCACTTCGAGCACAGTGCAGGTTTCGTGATTCCACTGCTGTGGATGGGGCTGGTGGTGTCGGTGCTGGCCACGCTGTTGCTGTATCGGCTGATTGCCCAGGGCAACCTGGTAAATGTCACCAGCCTGTTTTACCTGGTGCCTGCGGTGACCGCGCTGATGGACTACCTGTTCTTCGGCAATCGCCTGGGGCTGCTGAGCCTGTTGGGCATGGGCCTGATCATCGTCGGGCTGGTGTTCGTGTTCCGCAAGCAGCCTTGACCGCCCTGGGCGGCGTGAGCTCTGCGCGCCGTCGCTGACGACACCGGCCGGGTGCAATGCCCGGTCGGTTGTTTTCCCTATTTATGGCATGAAGGGTCGACTTTTATGTCGAATGGCGGCCATATGGCATCATTGTCGAAAAGGTACTCGCCAACTGCATTGGGACAGGGCTTCAGCGCCGCGTGAGGCAGCTCGAAGAGTCGCCTGAGCAACGCTTGCAGGTGATTTTGATAACCAGTTGATTGGACTTCTTTTCTAATGCTTCCAAACAGTCCATCAGACTTTTCTCAAAAGCTAAAGCCCGTACCTAGACTGACGATACAGTCCTTACACACAAGGAGAGTCAGGATGAACGTAGCGCTTGCTTCCACTGCTTTGAGTCTGTTCCTTGGGCTATCGGGCAGTTGCCTTGCCGCCACTCCCTCAGGGCAAGGCATCATCCGTTTTTACGGCAAGATCGTAGAGTCCAACTGCACCTCCAATGCTGCCAGCGATGGGCTGAACTTGCGGCAGTGCCCTCAGGGCTCGCGTGGGGGATCCATTGACGTTCGGCGGGTCGGCCCGCTGGCCAGCGCCAGCGGCCCGGGAAACTCCGTAGTCAAGGTCAAGCTCCTGGCCGACAGCGGGCGCGAGGGGCGCTATTACGACCAGCACTATGCCGTTATCGACCAGGCAGGCAAGGCCGTGACCTCGGGCGCCTACCTGATCACCCTGAACGTTCCCTGAGCACCTTGGCGGGATTCAGTCTCGGCTCAGCCCGTGTTCCTTGCGAACCGAGTTCATGAAGGCCTGCATCGCCGATGACTGGATGCGGTGCCGCCGGGTGATCAATCCGAAGGGCGGCAAGCGCGCCTCGAACTGGATCGGCAGCACCGCCAACAGGTGACGCCCGGGATAGTCTTCGACTACCGAAACCGGTGTAACACCAATCATGTCGGTCTGCTGCACCAGAGACAGCAAGGTCATGATCGAGGTGGTCTCGACGATGCTGCTGGGGATATCGACCCGGGCGTTGTGAAACACCTGGTTGATGATCGAGCGCATGGGGCTGGGATGCTGTTGCAAGACCCAGGTCTCGTTCTGCAATTGTGCCCAGCTCAGGTGCGTGGCTTGCGCCAGTGGATTCTGCACCCCGGCGATCACGCACAGGGCCTCTTCACCCAGGCTGTCGAAGAGCAGTTCCTCGGCCCGTGCGCCGCCGGGAATCCTGCCCAGGACGATGTCCAGTTGATCCTGGAGCAAGGCCTGTACCAGCACGTCGCTGGTGTCGACCTGGATGCTCATGGACAACCGTGGATGGCTTTGCTTGAGAGTGGCGATGGTCCGCGTCAGCAGTCCCGAGGCCAGGGCCGGAATGGCTCCGACGGCGACCCGCCCGAGGTTGCCGGATTCCAGTGCCACCAGTTCCTCACGCATGCCGCTGAGCTCGGCGAAGACCATCTGTGCGTAGTAGATCACTGTCTCGCCGAAGGGCGTGGGACGCATGCCCCGAGGCAGGCGTTCGAACAGCTCCACACCCAGCAGGTCCTCCGCTTCGTGGAGCATCTTGGTGGCTGCTGGTTGGGTCATGCCAATGTTGTCCGCTGCGCGGCGTAGCGAGCCGAACTCCTGCAAGGCCAGCATCAGCCGCAGTTGTCGCAGGCGCAGACGGCTGTGGATCACATTGGCATCAGGAATCTTGGTCATGGGCCGGGCTCGCAGTAAAAGGCAGCGGCAAGCCTGACAATAAATGCCAGGCCTTGCCAGGGGCTACGTCAAGGGTAGGGGCTCATTGGGCCAGGGGATGTTCGTTCAGCTTTCTGCACGGCGCTGAAGCAGCCGCTGCAGGTCGGCAGACAGCAGCGGCCAGAACAGCATCAGCACCACGTCGAAGAAGGCGTTGTGCACCGAGTAGGCACCAATGGCGCAGACCATGATGATCGGTGCAATGATCGAGAACGGAATTCGCAGGATCGAGGCGAACAGCGGCACGGTGACCAGCACCACGATCAGGCTGACCACGTTGCCCAGGTACATACTGGCGATGAGCCCCCAGACGAAATCGTGCTGCTCGACGAACAGTGTCGGCCCCGGGTGCAGCCCCCAGATCATCAGGCTGCCAAGCATTACCGCAGCGGTGGCAGAGCCGGGAATGCCCAGGGTCAGCATCGGCAGCAGGGCGCTGGTGCCGGCAGCCTGGTCGGCGGTTTCCGGGGCGATCACGCCTTCGATTTCGCCCTTGCCGAAGTTCTCTCGGTGCTTGGAGAAGGGCCGCGCCAGGCTGTAGCTCATGAACGAGGCCGCAGTCGGGCCAGCGGGCGTGATGCCCATCCAGCAGCCCACCAGAGTGCTGCGCAGCAGGGTCAGCCAATAGCGCGCCAAGCGCGCCCAGGTACACAGGATGATCATCGGCCCGGCGGTGAAGGCCGCCCAGGCTCTGGGCATCGCCACCGACGGGCCTTACCCGGGCGACACCATCTTCCTCAAGGTTCAGGGCGACGCCAGGCCTTCGAGATCGCTTGCCGCATGGGCGCCCACCGCCACTGATCGGAGCATTTCCTGGTTCCCGCATTCCCATGCCTTGGCATGGGAATGCTTTCTGGCATCCGCCGTTTGCTAGAGCGCCTTGGCCGGCATGGCTGCAGGCGTCGGCTTGCCCGCGAAAGGAACGAGATATCTCCGATAACCCTAAAAGGCAATAAAAGCCCTCCGGCGATCACCTGTGGTTATCGTTGGATGCCCATAAGTGATTAGCCGCTGCTGTCGGCGCTGGCTAAAGTCGCCTCATCGATTGAGCGGCTGCCAGCCACTCGCTCAGCGATCGAACAACTACAAAAAGCCCGCCTTGTCCCTTGCGCAAGGCCTGACCGGCACTCAAGGAACCTCCACATGACCCGTCCAGATTCTGCGCTGGCGCTCGCCAGCGCCATCTCCAAAAGCCGGCTGCGTCTGCTGCCCTTCCTGATCCTGATGTACATCCTGGCCTTTATCGACCGTTCCAACGTCGGCTTCGCCAAGGCGGCGCTGCAAGCCGACACCGGCCTCGGCGATGCAGCCTTCGCTTTTGGCGCGAGCATTTTCTTCATTGGCTACGCCTTCTTCGAAGTGCCCAGCAACTACATGCTGCATCGCCTCGGTGCGCGGGTCTGGTTGTGCCGGATCATGGTCACCTGGGGTCTGGTGTCGGCGGCGATGATGTTCGCTCACAACGCCCAGACGTTTTATGTGCTGCGTTTTCTTCTGGGCGTGGCCGAGGCCGGCTTCTTCCCGGGGATCATTCTCTACCTCACCTACTGGTTTCCGGCCCAGAGCCGGGGCCAGGCCCTGGGGCTGTTCTACTTCGGCCTACCCCTGGCGCTGGTCCTCGGCAGCCCGCTGTCGGGCTGGTTGCTGGAATTCCATGGGGTGTTCGGCCTGACCAACTGGCAATGGCTGTTCGTGGTCGAGGGCCTGATGGCGTCGGTGGTCGGCATCGCCGCCTACTTCTACCTGGTGGATCGTCCCGGCGATGCGCGCTGGTTGAGCGTCGAGCAGAAGCAGGCGCTGCATGACGCCCTGGCCGCAGAGGACGCAAGGAAAAAGGACAGCAGCCCCCACGGCTTCCTCAGTGCCCTGCGCAATCCCCGGGTCCTGCAATTCTGCCTGGCCTACTTCACCATCCAGATGAGCGTCTACGGCGTGGTGTTCTACCTGCCGACACGCATCGCCGGGCTGCTGGACGGCCACGTGGGCCTCAGCGTCGGGCTGATCACCGCGATTCCGTGGATCTGTGCCCTGCTGGTGACCCGCCTGGTGACCCGCTATGCCGACCGCAGTGGTCAGCATCAGCGCCTGGCGGTGGTGATGCTGACCATGGCCGCTCTGGGCATCGCTGCTTCCGCACTGGGTAGCAGCATGGTCCCGGTGGTCCTGGCCTTCTGTTTCGCCGCCGCCGGCTTCGTCGCCGTGCAGCCGCTGTTCTGGACCATCCCCACCGGCTACCTCAGCGGTGCCGCGGCGGCCGGCGGCATCGCCCTGATCAACTCCATCGGCAACCTCGGCGGCTTTGTCGCGCCGAACCTCAAGACCCTGATGGAAACCCAGTTTGCCGATCCACGTGCGGGGATGTTCGCCCTGGCCCTGGTAGGCATCCTCGGCGCCATCCTGTTGTCACGCCTGAATACTCGGCACACCCCGACAGCTCCCAAACAGCTCACACCGTCCCAGGTCGGCTGATCACTACCCACGCCTTGCAAGGAAACCCCCTGATGAAAATCACCGCGATCCGTACCCGTGTATTCGAATGGAAAGGCAAAGTCGTGCCACCTCAGGCGCACTTCTGCACCAATGCCACGGACATCCTCTTCGAGCGTGGCGATGCCATGGGCTCGTTCCGTTTCCACGGCTGGCTGGTGGTGGAAGTGGAAACCGACAACGGCCTGGTGGGCATCGGCAATTGCGCCCTGGCGCCGCGGGTGGCCAAGGAAGTCATCGACACCTATCTGGCTCCGATCGCCATCGGTGAGGACCCTTTCGACAACGAATACATCTGGCAGAAAATGTACCGTCAGAGTCACGCGTGGGGGCGCAAGGGCATCGGCATGGCGGCCATCTCGGCGATCGACATCGCCCTCTGGGACATCATGGGCAAAGCGGTGAACAAGCCGGTGTTCAAGCTCCTCGGCGGGCGCACCAAGGACAAGATCTGGACCTACGCCTCCAAGCTCTACGCCAATGACAATCTCGACCTGTTCCTCGAAGAGGCCCAGGGCTACCTCAACCAGGGTTTCACTGCGCTGAAGATGCGCTTCGGCTACGGTCCCAAGGACGGCCCGGCCGGCATGCGCCGCAACATCGAGCAGGTACGCGCTCTGCGCGAACTGGCCGGCCCGGATGTGGACATCATGCTCGAGTGCTATATGGGCTGGACCCTGGAATACGCCCGGCGCATGTTGCCCAAGCTGGCGGAGTTCGAGCCGCGCTGGTTGGAGGAGCCGGTGATCGCCGACGACCTTGAAGGCTACGTCGAACTGAAGAAGATGGGCATCATGCCGATCTCCGGCGGTGAGCACGAGTTCACCTCCTATGGCTTCAAGGACTTGCTGGAACGCCGCGCCGTCGACGTGATCCAGTACGACACCAACCGCGTCGGCGGCATCACCGCCGCGCGCAAGATCAACGCCATGGCCGAAGCCTGGTCGGTGCCTGTGATTCCCCATGCCGGGCAGATGCACAACTACCACTTGACCCTGTCCACCACGGCCTCGCCGATGGCCGAGTTCTTCCCGGTGTTCGACGTCGAGGTCGGCAACGAACTCTTCTACTACGTGTTCAAGGGCGAGCCGCAGCCAGTCAAGGGCTACATCCAGCTCGATGACCACAAGCCGGGCCTGGGCCTGGAAATCTGCGAAGACTACCTGAGCGAATTCAACATCATCGAATAAGCCTCGGGCGCCGCTTGCGGGCGGCGCCGTACACACCTATGGGAGAGCGAACATGCGCTTGATTCAATTTGCCAGCAGCACCGGCCAGCGTCAGGTCGGAGTGATCGAAGAGCAGCAAGTGCGAGTATTGCGCAACACCTCCAGCACCCGTGAACTGGCTCTGGCGGCGATCCGCAACCAGCGCAGCCTGCAGCAGGAAGCGCAGCTGCGCGGCAGTGATCCGGGACCGGACTATGCACAGCTGTTGCAGCAGGGCCGGGTGCTGCCGCCCCTGGACCATGAGGACCCGGCCCATTGCCTGATCAGCGGCACCGGCCTGACCCACCTGGGCAGTGCCTCGGCCCGGGACAAGATGCACCAGCATGACGGCGAGGTCGAAGCGGGCATGACCGACACCATGCGCATCTTCAAATGGGGCCTGGAAGGCGGCAAGCCCGAGGCCGGGCAAGTGGGGGCCCAGCCGGAATGGTTCTACAAGGGCGACGGCAGCATTGTCGTGCGTCCCGGCGGCGATTTTCCGCTGCCGCCGTTTGCCGAGGATGGGGGGGAGGAACCGGAGCTCACCGGCCTTTATGTGATCGGTGACGATGGACTGCCGTACCGCGTCGGTTATGCCCTGGGCAACGAGTTCTCCGACCATGTGATGGAGCGGCGCAACTACCTGTACCTGGCCCACTCGAAGCTGCGCTACTGCGCCTACGGCCCGGAATTGCGGGTCGGCGAACTGCCCCGGCACCTGGTGGGCCGCAGCCGCATTATCCGCAACGCTGAAGTGCTCTGGGAAAGGGAGTTTCTCAGCGGTGAGGACAACATGTGCCATAGCCTGGCCAACCTCGAATACCACCACTTCAAGTACGCGCAGTTCCTGCGTCCCGGCGACGTCCATGTGCACTACTTCGGCACCGCCACCCTGTCCTTTGCCGACGGTGTACGCACGCGCCCCGGCGACCGCTTCCAGATCAGCCTCGAAGCCTTCGGCGCGCCCCTGGAAAACACCATCGGTGCAAGCGTCCAGCCCTTGGCCATCGGCCAGGTACGGGCCCTGTAAATCTTCAACCACCGGCCTCTGGCGCCGGTCAAGGAATTCTCATGACTCGCTTGTCTGGACACAACTACATTGGTGGCGCCCGCAGCGCTCTGGGCGAGGTGCAGTTGCACAGCCTGGATGCCAGCAGTGGCCAAGCCCTGCCGGGAAGCTTCTTTCAGGCGACCGCGGCGGAAGTGGATGCCGCGGCCCGGGCCGCGGCGCTGGCCTACCCGCTGTACCGCAACCTCAGCGCCGAGCGGCGTGCGCAGTTTCTCGATGCCATTGCCGATGAACTGGACGGCCTCGGGGATGATTTCATCGCCACTGTCTGCCGGGAAACTGCCTTGCCCGCCGGGCGCATTCAGGGCGAGCGAGGGCGTACCAGCGGCCAGTTGCGTTTGTTCGCCAGGGTCCTGCGTCGGGGCGACTTCTATGCTGCACGCATCGATCGCGCCTTGCCCCAGCGCCAGCCGCTGCCGCGCCCGGACCTGCGCCAGTACCACATCGGCCTGGGCCCGGTGGCGGTGTTTGGTGCCAGCAACTTCCCCCTGGCGTTCTCCACCGCCGGTGGCGACACCGCTGCGGCCCTGGCCGCCGGTTGCCCGGTGGTGTTCAAGGCCCACAGCGGGCACATGGCGACCGCCGAGTGGGTGGCGGACGCGATCATCCGCGCGGCACAGCGCAGCGGGATGCCCGCCGGAGTGTTCAACATGATCTACGGAGCCGGGGTCGGGGAGTGGCTGGTCAAGCACCCGGCGATCCAGGCGGTGGGCTTTACCGGCTCCCTCAAGGGTGGCAATGCCTTGTGCCAGATGGCCGCGACCCGGCCGCAGCCGATCCCGGTGTTCGCCGAGATGTCGAGCATCAACCCGGTGATCCTGCTGCCGGAGGCTCTCAGGGTCCGGGGTTCGCAGATCGCCGCCGAACTGGCGGGTTCGGTGACCTTGGGTGCGGGTCAGTTCTGTACCAATCCTGGCCTGATCATCGGCCTGCGCTCGCCGCAGTTCAGCGCCTTTCTCCAGCAGTTCAGCACGCAGATGGACCAGCAGGCGCCGCAGACCATGCTAAACAGCGGCACGCTGGTCAGCTATTGCCAGGGGCTTGCAGCCTTGCACCAGCATCCACGTCTGCGGCACCTGGCGGGGCGGCCACAGCAGGGCGCCCAGGCACAGGCTCAGCTATTTCAGGCCGATGTCAGCCTGTTGCTGGAGGGCGATGAACTGCTTCAGGAGGAAGTCTTCGGCCCGGCCAGCATCGTCATCGAAGTGGCGGATCAGCGTGAACTGGCGGCGGCCTTGCAGGGGCTGCGTGGGCAACTGACCGCGACCTTGATCGGCGAGGAACAGGAACTGCTGGAGCATCGCTGGCTCAGTGAGGTCTTGCAGGAAAAGGTCGGCCGGCTATTGCTCAATGGCTATCCGACCGGGGTCGAAGTCTGCGATGCGATGGTTCACGGCGGGCCTTATCCGGCAACGTCGGATGCCCGTGGCACCTCGGTGGGCAGCCTGGCGATCGCGCGCTTCCTGCGCCCGGTATGTTTCCAGAACTACCCGGACGCGCTGCTGCCTGAAGCCCTGCGCAATGCCAACCCGCTGGGTATACGACGCCTGGTGGACGGAGAAATGAGCAACGCCACGCTTTGACCCTGGGCGGCCGCAACAGGCCTTGAGCAGATGCCGGCAGCCTGTTTCAGGCTGCGGCCTTTGCCGCCGGCCTTAGCACCAGCCACAGCGCGGCGGCAATCAGCGCGCCGCCATACAGGTGGGCCATGGACAGCGGCTCGTTCAGCAGCAACGCGCCCCACAGTACGCCGAATGGCGGGATCATGAAGGTCACAGTCATCGAACGCACCGGGCCGATGGCGCTGAGCAGGCGGAAATACAGCACGTAGGCAAACGCGGTGCAGCCCAGCCCCAGCCCCAAAAGCGATAGCCATACGCTCCAGCCACCCCAGCTGGGGGGCGGCTGGCTGATGGCGTTGTAGGCGAACAGCGGCAACAGCAGCAGGGTCGCTCCCAGCATGCTGCCCAGGGCCGACAGGCGGCTGTCCAGGCCGCCGGCCTGGTCCAGCCAGCGTCGGGCGAGGAACCCGGCGAAGCCGTAGCAGGTGGTGGCCATCAAGCAGGACAGGGCGCCCAGCAGCAGGTCTCGGTCGAAGGCCACGGGGCCGGCGCGGGTCAGGATGCCGACGCCGAGCAGGCCCAGGCAGACCCCGGCGAATTTGCTCGGGGTCAGGCGTTCATGGAAAAACAGGCCGCCGATCAGCACCCCCATCAACGGCGTGGTGGCATTGAAGATCGCCGAGTAGCCGGCGGGCAGCACCTGGGCCGCCACCGAGTACATCGTCGCGGGTATCCCGGAGTTGATCACCCCGAGCAGCAGCACGGTCTTGAGCTTGCCGCGAAAGTTCCAGTCGACCCGCATCAACGCCAGCATCACCAGCAGCCCGAGCGCGGCGATGGACACCCGGAAGAAGGCCGTGGGCACGCTGCCCAGCACCGGGGCGATGATGCGCATGAACAAGAAGCTCGCGCCCCAGATGGCGGCCAGCGACAGCAGGCGCAGCAGATCGACAGGTTTCACAGGAGGTTCCTTGGGTTCGGGGCGAGGGATCTTGCCCAGCGTGGCCGGGCATGGCAAACCTTATTGGCGCACGGGGCGAAGAAAACCCGCACCCCGATTGTTGCGTTCAATCCTGCGTTGCAGAGGCCTGGAGACAGAGCGACCGCCGGGTCATTTTTCGGCGTACATCCCAACACAAAAATACGCTTCTCTTCACCTCGTTTCACTGGCTAAGCTCTGGCATCGTAAATTCCCGCAGAGGTCTCTTTATGTCGCAGTCATGGCCCGCCGCCGATATCGCTCGAATGATCCTCGATGGCTTCGACGACTACCGCGAGCACTTTCGCCAGATCACCGACGGTGCCCGGCAACGCTTCGAGCAGGCGCAGTGGCAGCAAGCGCAAAAGGCCTCGGCAGCGCGGATCAACCTGTATGAAGAGAAGGTGGGCGAGACCGTGGCGCGTCTGCACCAGGCCTTCAGCACCGAGTCGCTGATGGATGTCAGCCAGTGGCCACTGGTGAAAAGCGCCTACATCAGCCTGATCGACCTGCGCTTTGACGATGAGCTGTCCGAGACCTGGTACAACTCGATCTTCTGCGGCCTGTTCAGCCACGACCTGATCAGCGACGGCTGCATGTTCATCCACACCACCCGACCCAGCCTGCGCCGGGCCCGGGCCGCGCAGACCCGCAGCTACAAGCCCCAGGGCGAACTGGCGACGATGCTCGAACAGGTATTCGCCGACTACCGCTTCAGCGAGGACTACGCCGACCTGCCGGGGGACCTGCGGCGCCTGGAGGCGCAATTGCGGGAGAACCTGCCGGACTGGGTGTGCAAGGACCCCGAACTGACCCTGGAACTGTTTTCCTCGGTGCTCTACCGCAACAAGGGCGCCTACCTGGTGGGGCGTATCTTCACCCATGAAGAACAGTGGCCGCTGGTGATCCCGCTGCTGCACCGCGAAGGCCGGGGGATCCAGATCGACGCGCTGATCACCGACGAGGCGGACGTCTCTATCATCTTTTCCTTCACCCGTTCCTACTTCATGGTGGACGTGCCGGTGCCGGCGGAATTCATCGGCTTCCTCAAGCGCATCCTGCCGGGCAAGCACATCGCCGAGCTGTACACCTCCATCGGTTTCTACAAGCACGGCAAGTCGGAGTTCTACCGTGCCCTGATCAACCACCTGGCCAGCACCGACGATCGCTTCATCATGGCTCCCGGGGTGCGCGGCATGGTCATGAGCGTGTTCACCCTGCCGGGCTTCAACACCGTGTTCAAGATCATCAAGGACCGCTTCTCGCCGTCGAAGAACGTCGACCGGGCCACGGTGATCGAGAAATACCGGCTGGTGAAAAGCGTGGATCGGGTGGGCCGCATGGCCGATACCCAGGAGTTCGCCGACTTCCGCTTCCCCCTGAGCAAGTTCGACCCGGCGTGCCTTGAGGAACTGCTGGAAGTGGCGCCCTCCACGGTGGCGGTGGAAGGCCAAACTGTACTGATCCGCCACTGCTGGACCGAGCGGCGCATGACCCCGCTCAACCTCTACCTGGAGCATGCCAACGAAGCCCAGGTGCGCGAGGCCCTGGAGGACTACGGCCTGGCGATCAAGCAGCTGGCGGCGGCCAACATCTTCCCCGGCGACATGCTGCTGAAGAACTTCGGCGTCACCCGCCATGGCCGGGTGGTGTTCTATGACTACGACGAAATCTGCTTCCTCACCGAAGCCAACTTCCGCCACATTCCGGCCCCTCGTACCCCGGAAGATGAAATGGCTTCCGAACCCTGGTACTCCATCGGCCCCCACGACGTGTTCCCCGAGGAGTTCCCGCCGTTCCTGTTCGCCGATGCCGGCCAGCGCAAGCTGTTCGACCAGCTGCACGGCGAGCTGTACAACGCCGATTACTGGAAGGGCCTGCAGGAGGCCATCCGCGCCGGCAAGGTGATCGATGTCTTCCCTTACCGGCGCCAAGGCCTGGAAGACGAATAAATAGACGTGCAGGAGCCGGTTTGCCGGCAAAGGCGCCCTCACTGGCCCCTTCGCCGGCAAGCCGGCTCCTACGTATTGCATGGACTTTTCTGCGACAATCGCGCCCTGCCTAAATAGACGACCCTTGCGTACCTGATGACTGACGAATCGCCTGCAATCGACCAACTGCTGAAAAACCTCGATCAAGCCATGCTCGGCGACCGTCACCGGTTGCGCCGGCAGTTGCTCGAACTGCGCAAGAAGCCAGACGAGGCCAAGCTCGCCCAGTGGCTCGAGCGCATGCAGGCTTCCTGCAACCTGGTGACGGCGCGGCGCCAGAGCGTGCCGCAGATCCGCTATGACGACAGCCTGCCGATTGCCGCCAAGCGCGACGAGATCAAGGAGGCGCTGCTCAAGCATCAGGTGCTGATCATTGCCGGCGAGACCGGCTCGGGCAAGACCACCCAGTTGCCGAAGATCTGCCTGGAAATCGGTCGTGGCCAGCATGGCCTGATCGGCCATACCCAGCCCCGGCGGATTGCCGCCCGCAGCGTGGCCAGCCGAGTCGCCGAAGAGCTGGCCACGCCCCTGGGCTCGCTGGTGGGCTACCAGGTGCGCTTCGAGGACCAGAGCGATTCCAGCACCCTGATCAAGCTGATGACCGACGGCATCCTGCTGGCGGAAACCCAGAACGATCGCTACCTGGAACGCTACGACACGATCATCGTCGACGAGGCCCACGAGCGCAGCCTGAACATCGACTTCCTCCTCGGCTACCTCAAGACCCTGCTGCCGCGGCGCCCGGACCTGAAGGTCATCATCACCTCGGCGACCATCGACCTTGAGCGCTTCTCCAAGCACTTCGATAACGCGCCGATCGTCGAGGTCTCCGGCCGTACCTTCCCGGTGGAAACCTGGTATCGCCCGTTGACCCTGGAACAGGACGAGGAGGGCAACCGGGTCGAGGACGACCTCACGGTGGACCAGGCGATCCTCGCCACCCTGGATGAAATCGCCGCCCATGAACGCAGTGAAAGGCGCAGCCCCGGGGACGTGCTGGTGTTCCTGCCCGGCGAGCGGGAGATCCGCGACGCCGCGGAGATGCTGCGCAAGGCCCAGCTCAAGCACACCGAGATCCTGCCGCTGTACGCGCGCCTGTCGCCGGCCGAACAGCAGCGCATCTTCCAGTCCCACCCGGGCCGCCGCGTGGTGCTGGCCACCAACGTCGCCGAAACCTCGCTGACCGTGCCGGGCATCCGCTACGTGATCGACAGCGGCACTGCGCGCATCAGCCGCTACAGCTACCGGGCCAAGGTCCAGCGCCTGCCCATCGAGGCGATTTCCCAGGCCAGCGCCAACCAGCGCAAGGGCCGTTGCGGCCGGGTCGAACCGGGGATCTGCGTACGCCTGTACAGCGAGGAAGATTTCCTCGGCCGGCCGGAATTCACCGACCCGGAGATCCTGCGTACCAACCTGGCGGCGGTGATCCTGCAGATGCTGCACCTGCGCCTGGGGGAAATCACCGCCTTCCCGTTTATCGAGCCGCCGGATGGCAAGGCCATCAGCGACGGTTTCAACCTGCTGCAGGAACTCTCGGCAGTCGATCGCAACAGCCAGCTGACACCACTGGGCCGGCAACTGGCGCGCCTGCCGGTGGATCCGCGCATGGGCCGCATGCTGCTGGAAGCGGCCAAGCTCGGCAGCCTCCAGGAAGTGCTGATCGTCGCCAGCGCCATGTCGATCCAGGACCCCCGCGAGCGTCCGCCGGAGCGCCAGCAGGCCGCCGACCAGGCCCACGCCCAGTGGAAGGACGTGGATTCGGACTTCGCCGGGCTGGTCAACCTGTGGCGCGGCTTCGAAGAACAGCGCCAGGCCCTCACCGCCAGCCCGCTGCGCAACTGGTGCCGCAAGAATTTCCTGAACTACCTGCGCCTGCGCGAGTGGCGTGATTCGCACCGGCAATTGAGCCTGATCTGCCGCGACCTGCAACTGAGCCTGAACAAGGAGCCGGCGGACTACCCGAAACTGCACAAGGCGGTGCTGGTAGGCCTGCTCAGTCAGATCGGCCAGAAGACCGAAGACGGCGACTACCTGGGGGCCCGCCAGCGGCGCTTCTGGATCCACCCGTCCTCGGGCCTGGGCAAGAAGCGCCCGCAATGGCTGATGACCGCCGAGCTGGTGGAAACCACCAAGCTCTATGCGCGCATGGTGGCCAAGATCGAGCCGGACTGGATCGAGCCCCTGGCCGGCCATCTGGTGAAGAAGAACCACTTCGAGCCCCATTGGGAGAAGAAGCGCGGCCAGGTAGTGGCCTACGAGCAGATCACCCTGTTCGGTCTGATCGTGGTCGGCCGCCGGCCAGTGCATTACGGCCCGGTGGACCCGGTGGTATCCCGCGAGCTGTTCATCCGCGAGGCCCTGGTGCGTGGCGAAATCCAGTCCAAGGCCAAGTGCCTGAGCGCCAACACCCAGTTGCTGGAACAGCTCGATGCGCTGGAGGCCAAGGCCCGGCGCCGCGACATCCTGGCCGACGAGGAAACCCTGTTCGCCTTCTACGACGCGCGCCTGCCAGCGGAGATCCACCAGACCGCGACCTTCGACAGTTGGTACCGGGTGCACAGCCAGAAGAACCCGCAGTTGTTGATCATGCGCGAGGAAGACGTGCTCGCCCGCGAGGCCAGCGAGGTCACCGCCAAGCAGTACCCGGACACCCTGCATATCGGTGACCTGGAACTGGCCCTGAGTTACCACTTCGAACCCAACCATCCCCGGGACGGCGTGACCCTGCGGGTGCCGGCGCCGCTGCTGCCGGCACTGCCCGCCGAACGCCTGGAATGGCTGGTGCCGGGGCTGATCGAGGCCAAGTGCATCGCCCTGGTGCGCAACCTGCCCAAGGCCCTGCGCAAGAACTTCGTGCCGGTGCCGGACTTCGTCAAGGCCGCCCTGCAGCGCATGGTCTTCGCCGAGGGCTCCTTGCCCCAGGCCCTGGGCCGCGAGCTGCTGCGCATGACCGGTGCCCGGGTCAGCGACGAGGCCTGGAGCGAAGCCGAACAACAGGTGGAAAGCCACCTGCGGATGAACCTGGAAGTCGTCGACGCCCAGGGCAAGTTCCTCGGCGAAGGCCGCGACCTGGCCGAACTGACCGCGCGTTTCGCCGAAGCCAGCCAGGCTGCCCTGGCGGTGCCGCAGACTGCCAAGAGCCAGCAACCGGTGCAAGCCAAGGTATTTGCCGCGGTGGCGGAAAAGACCCAGCAGAAGATCGCCGGGCTGTCGATGACGGTGTACCCGGCCCTGGTGGAGGAGGCGGGTACGGTCAAGGAAGGGCGCTTCTCCACCGCTGCCGAAGCCGAGTTCCAGCATCGCCGGGCCTTGCAGCGCCTGCTGTTGCAGCAACTGGCCGAGCCGGCCAAGTTCCTGCGGGGCAAGTTGCCGGGCCTTACCGAGCTGGGCCTGCTGTACCGCGAACTGGGCCGGGTCGATGCGCTGGTGGAGGACATTCTCCTGGCCAGCCTCGACAGTTGCATTCTTGAAGGCGAGGCCGTGCTGCCTCGGGATGGCGCGGGCCTGGCCTCCCTGGCCGAGCGCAAGCGTGGTGCCTGGACCGAGCACGCCGAGCGCCTGGCACGCCTGACCCTGGAGATCCTCAAGCTCTGGCACGGCCTGCAAAAGCGCTTCAAGGGCAAGATCGACCTGGCCCAGGCCGTGGCCCTCAACGACATCAAGGCCCAGCTGGCGAACCTGGTATACCCGGGCTTTGTCCGGGAAACCCCGGCCCTGTGGCTCAAGGAGCTGCCGCGTTACCTCAAGGCCGTGGAACTGCGCTTCGAGAAACTCGGCAGCCAGGTGCAGAAGGACCGGGTCTGGAGCAGCGAGCTCACGGGCCTGTGGAGCCAGTACCAGACGCGGGCCCAGAAGCATGCCCAGGAAGGCAAGCGCGACCCGCAGCTGGAGCTGTACCGCTGGTGGCTGGAGGAGTACCGGGTGTCCCTGTTCGCCCAGCAGTTGGGGACCAAGGTGCCGATTTCCGACAAGCGCCTGAGCAAGCAGTGGAGCCTGGTCGACGCCTGATCTAAAGCCCTTCGCAGGCGCTGGCGTGCCAGCGAAAGCGCCGCCAGGGGCGGCACAGGGTTGACTCCGTCGATCTTGCAGTTGCGGCGAAATGGCGGAGGTTATGGCAAACTCCGCCGTCATAAATGCCGGCCCCGGCTTTCTGCATCGCAGGCAGCCTGGGCGGATCGGAATAAAGCGATGCCAGAAACGGCTCCCTTGGCGGGAGTCGTCCCTTTACGGTTTGGCACGTGAGTGCCAATACCTTCTGCCTCAACACATTAGAGGAACGACCGTGCACAACGTCGTCATCAGCGGCACCGGCCTGTTTACCCCGGCCAACAGCATCTCCAACGAAGAGCTGGTGGAATCGTTCAATACCTACGTCCACCAGTTCAACAGTGACAACGCTGCCGCCATCGAGCGCGGCGAAGTGCAGGCCCTGACCGAATCCAACGCCGCCTTCATCGAAAAGGCCTCGGGCATCAAGAGCCGCTTCGTCATGGACAAGGACGGCATCCTCGACCCGCAGCGCATGGCTCCACGCCTGCCGGAACGCTCCAACGACGAATGGTCGGTACTCTGCCAGATGGCCGTGGCCGCCGCCGAGCAAGCCCTGCAGCGGGCCGGCAAGACTGCCGCCGACATCGACGGGGTGATCGTCGCCTGCTCCAACCTGCAGCGCGCCTACCCGGCCATCGCCATCGAAGTCCAGGCCGCACTGGGCATCCAGGGTTTTGGCTTCGACATGAACGTGGCCTGCTCCTCGGCGACCTTCGGCATCCAGGCGGCCTGCAACAGCGTGCAACTGGGCCAGGCCCGGGCGATCCTGATGGTCAACCCGGAAGTCTGCACCGGGCACCTGAACTTCCGTGACCGCGACAGCCACTTCATCTTCGGCGACGCCGCCACCGCGGTGGTCATCGAGCGAGCCGACCTGGCCACCTCCGAGCACCAGTTCGACATCGTCAGCACCAAGCTGCTGACCCAGTTCTCCAACAACATCCGCAACAACTTCGGCTTCCTCAACCGCGCCGCGGAAGAGGGTATCGGTGCCCGCGACAAGCTGTTCGTCCAGGAAGGCCGCAAGGTATTTCGCGATGTATGCCCGATGGTGGCCGAGCTGATCGCTGCGCACCTGGAAGAAAACCAGCTCAACGTCAGCGACGTGAAGCGCTTCTGGCTGCACCAGGCCAACCTCAGCATGAACCACCTGATCGTCAAGAAGCTCCTGGGCCGCGAAGCCTCGGTGGAAGAAGCGCCGGTGATTCTCGACACTTACGCCAACACCAGTTCGGCGGGTTCGGTGATTGCCTTCCACAAGTACCAGGACGACCTGGCCAGCGGTTCCCTGGCCGTGCTCAGCTCCTTTGGCGCCGGTTATTCGATCGGTAGCGTGTTGCTGCGCAAGCGTTGATTCAGGGTTGGGGTGTGGCGTCGGGCGGGATTGGCGCGTCACACCCCCTCAAACCTGCATGATTGAACGAGGCACGAATGGCCGCTGCTGATGACACGCAACTGCTAGAGCGCCTGTTGGCGGGCGAACAAAAGGCTTACAAGGAACTGGTCGGCACCTACCAGAGCGCCATGCGCGCCGTGGCCTACGCCATTGTCGGCAACCGCCACGCCGACGAAGTGGTACAGGACGCCTGGCTGTCGGTGGTGCGCAACCTGGCGGGTTTCCAGGGGCGTTCCAGCCTCAAGACCTGGCTGCTGACCATCACCGCCAACGCGGCCAAGAGCCGCTACAAGCAGAACCGCCGGGAAGTGTTGCTCGACGATCTGCCGGCGCCCCATGGCACCGTGGGTGATGAGCGTTTCTCCTCCAGCGATGGTCACTGGCTGGTGGCGCCTTTCGCCTGGCACGAAGACACCCCGGAGGCCCTGCTGACCGAGTCCGAACTGCGTGACTGCCTGGAGCACACCTTGCTCAGCCTGTCGGAGTTGCAGAGCAGTGTCCTGCTGTTGCGCGAACGCCAGGGCCTGGAGCTGGAAGAGATCTGTAACCTTTTGGGGCTCACGCTCTCCAATGTCCGGGTACTGCTGCACCGGGCGCGTCTGAAGGTCTTCGCCACCGTGGAGCATTTTGAGGAAACCGGCCAATGCTGACCTGCAAGGAACAAGTGGCACGATCCAGCGATTATCTCGATGGCCAGTTGAGCTTTCGCGAGCGCTTGATGGTGCGCCATCATCTGTTGTTCTGCCCCAACTGCCGGCGTTTCATTCGCCAGATGCGCCTGCTCCAGGCCACCTTGCGGGTGCTTCCGGAGCCGCCCCTGGAAGGTCTCGACGAACTGGCCGAGCGTCTGGCCGCCGAGCGCCAGAACCACCGCTGATCCTGCCTCCCCCATGGCTCGGTAGCCGCTGTCGAGCCCCGGCGAGGCTGCGAAAAGGCCCGCAGGGCCTTGCTTGACGGTCTCCCGCCGAACCTCCAGCGCCCTCAGGATCGCGGCGTCTCCTACGGAGCCGTTCGCCGCCTCGCCGGGGCTCGACGGCTACAGACGCCACATGAAACTGTCATCCGATCAAAGGTGACAGTGTTCTTGTGTCCCCCTATTCCCCCGCAAAACCCAGGGCAAAGGCTCTAGTACAGGCTTTTTGCCTTATTTCATTTCGAAGTAAAAAAGTTCCCCTGTAATCAAATCTTTATCTATCAGCAACCCGGCTGAAATAACCCCTCGCCAAGATTCCCACCCAACACCAGCGGGCCAACCCCGCGTGTTTTCCAACGCTACAGACCACCAATTAGGGGAACTCTTCGATGATCCGTAAGCACTTCGCCGGTTTTGCCGCCAGCGCCCTGGCCCTGGCAGTAACCGCCCAGGCTTTCGCTGGCACCGTCACCACCGACGGCGCCGATATCGTAGTCAAAACCAAGGGCGGCCTTGAGGTTGCTACCACCGACTCCGCGTTCAGCTTCAAGCTGGGCGGTCGTCTGCAAGCCGACTATGGCCGTTTCGACGGGTTCTACACCAAGAATGGTGACAGCGGCGACGGCGCGTACTTCCGCCGCGCCTATCTGGAATTGGGCGGCACCGCCTACAAGGATTGGAAATACCAGATCAACTACGACTTCTCCCACAACTCGGGCACCGCCGATGACGGTTACTTCGACGAGGCGTCCATCTCCTACGTCGGCTTCAAGCCGGTGACCCTGCGCGCCGGCCGCTTCGACGAAGACTTCGGCCTGGAGAAGGCCACCAGTTCCAAGTGGGTCACCGCCATGGAGCGTAACGCCGCCTACGAGCTGGCCGACTGGGTCAACTCCCACGAGAACGGCATGGGCCTGCAGGCCAGCTCGGTGGTCGCCGACATGGCCTACCTGTCCGGCAGCGTGGCGGCCAAGGATATCAACGACAAGGACGGCGACAGCGTCAAGCAGTTCAACGCGCGTGCCGTGTTCGCCCCGATGCACGAGACCGGCAACGTCCTGCACTTCGGCCTGGACTTTGCCAGCCGTGATGTGAGCGACACCGCTTTCGACTCGCGGATCCGCCCACGCCTGGGCGTGCGTGGTATCGCCACCAACGGCGGCAACGATGCCGGCACCAACGGCAACCGTGCCACCTTCGGCGGCGGTGCCGGCCTCAACGCGTCGAGCCAGACGGCCGTTGGCGCCTATGACAATGACCGGGTGTTCGGCGGTGAATTCGCCTTCGCCACCGGCCCGTTCTCGGCCCAGGCGGAATACCTGACCCGCAAGCTGCAGGCCGACAGCAACGCCTACAAGGACGTCAAGGCCACCGGTTTCTACGGCCAACTGGCCTATACCCTGACCGGCGAGGCCCGGGTGTACAAACTCGACGGCGCCAAGTTCGACACCATCAAGCCCGAGAACAAGCAGTACGGTGCCTGGGAAGTGTTCTACCGCTACGACAACATCAAGGTCGATGACAAGAACGTCGTAGCCGCCACCGCCACCCGTGACGTCGGCGATGCCAAGGCCACCATGAACACCATCGGGGTCAACTGGTACGCCAACGAGGCGATCAAGATTTCCGCCAACTACATCAAGGTCAACACCGACAAGATCACCAACAACGTTGGCGATGACAGCGGCGATGCCCTCGTAGCCCGTGTGCAGTACGTGTTCTAACGCTGTTGCAACACCCAGGTAGAGCTCTTTCTCATCCGTTATAGCTCCTCTCGTTTTTAACCCCGCCCCGGCGGGGTTTTTTTTGCCCGCTGAACGGGCGCCTCTCAAGGGCAGGCGGTTTCGTGCAGGTACAGCCACTGCGCCGCATCGCCCTGCACGCGAATGATCGCCAGGGACAGGCGCGCGCTTTCGACCTGGCCCAGGCGGTGGGTTTCCTTGTAGTGGATCGCCGCGCTCTGGCCTTCCTGCCACACACAGCGCACCTGGCTGATGCTGATTTCCAGACCGGGGCGTTGGCCCAGGCCTTCGCGAAACAGCTGTTCCACCTGCTCGCGGCCGACCATGGCGCCGCCGGTGGTGACCATCTGGAAGTCTTCGGCGAACAGCCCCAGCAAGGGATCGATGCAGGCCTCGGCATCCCCGCGCTGGTTGGTGAAGACGCTGTGAATCAGTTGGTGAATCCAGTGCACGCTGTATTGCGCCTGTCTAGCGATCGAGTTGGGCATGGGAGGCCTCGGGTGGTGGGAGTCGGTTCAGGGTCAACAGGGGTAGCAGGCCGGCTGCGGCGGCCAGCAAAAGGCTCAGGTGGTAGGCGCCGGTGACGCCCCGATAACCCAGCAGCAGGTTGTAGAGCATCAACAGTAAGGCCGCGCCGAGGCTGAAGGCCATCTGCCGGTTGATGTTCCAGATCACGCTGGCCTTGTGCGTATCGGCGCCGTCGAAGTCCAGCAGGGCGGTGGTCTGCGCGGTATTGGCACCGGCGCCGCCGCCCAGGCCCATCAGCAGGTAGGCCAGGCTGATCAGGGGCAGATCGGCCAGCGAATCGACCCCGTACAGGCTGGCGATGCCGGCGCTGTGCAGCACCAGGGCGATGGCGAACAGCCGTGCGGCGCCCAGGCGATTGTACAAACGTCCGCAGGCGAGCATCGCCAGCAGTGCGCCGGCGGCATACAGCAGCATGAACATGCCGCTGTGCTGGGCGCTCAGGTGCAGGCTCTCCTGAAGGAAGAACAGGCTCAGCAGATTGACCCCGGTGAAGACCCCGGGGATCGCGTGATAGATAGCCACCGACAGGCCCAGGCGCGGATTTTTCAGCAGCCGCAGTTCGACGATGGGCCGGGCGCAGGCCCGACAGTGACGCCGGTAGCACTCGGCCAATAGCAGGCCGGCAACCAGGCCCGGTGCGGCCTGATGGGCCGGGTAGCCGCTGCCGTACAGCGACATGCCGAGCAACAGGCAGCCCAGGCTCGCAGTCACCAGCAGCAGGCCGCGCAGGTCCGGGCGCGGCGGTGGCGCCGAGCGCTCGGCGTTGATCCAGTACCAGGACAGCAACGCCGCCAGCAGCGACAGCGGCAGGCTGGCGAAGAACACCCAGCGCCAGGAACTGTGGTCGACAATGGCCCCACCCACCGTGGGCGACAGCGCTGGCGCCAGTAGCGCCACGGCCATCACCAGGGTGGAGATCCGCGCCCGTTGCGTGCCCTGGAACAGGTTGAAGGTCAGTGCCTGCCCCAGGGGAATCAGCAGGCCGCCGGCCATGCCCTGGACCAGCCGCCAGAACACCAGTGGCATGAAGCTGTCGGCCAGCCCGCACATCAGCCCGGCAACGCTGAACAGCAGCATCGAGGCGCAGAGCACCTGGCGGTTGCCGAAACGCGCCGCGAGCCAGGTGCTGATGGCGATCACCAGGGTCAGGCCGAGGATGTAGGCATTGGCGACCCAGGCCACGGCGGCGCTGGACACTTGCAGTTGGGCGGCGATAGTGGGCAGGGCCACCGCCGACATGAAAATGTTGACGCAGTCGATGAAGAATCCGAGAAGGAATACCACCGCCACTTTGTATCTGTAAGTCATGCCGTCTCCCTTTTGGCGCGCAGCTTAGGGAGCTTGGGGGCAGGGTGTCGAGGTGCCTATACTTGACGCATTGTTTAATGGGATTTGACAGTGAGCGAAAATTTTCACGGCCAGCTGCACCGGGTACAGACCTTTCTTGCGGTGGTGGACTTCGGCTCATACACCCGCGCCGCGCAGTACCTGGGCATCAGCAAGGCCATGGCCAGCCTGCACATAAAGGCCCTGGAGCAAGCGCTGGCGAGCACCTTGCTGATCCGCACCACGCGGCAGGTGACACTGACCGAGACCGGCCAGGCCCTCTACGACGAGTTCAAGGGGATTGTCGCCAATATCGACACCGCCTTCGACAATGTGCTGCACGGGCGCGACCGGGTCAGTGGCAAGTTGCGCATCAGCTCCACGGCGGAGTATGCCGAGACGTTTGTGTTGCCGATCCTGCCGTTGTTCACCGCGCGTTATCCCGAGGTGCGCCTGAGTTATCACTTCAACTCGTCGTTGAATGATCTGGTGGCGGAAAAGCTCGACCTGGTGATCCGCCTCGGGCACCTGGCGGACTCGGGGTTCAAGGGGCGCCAGCTGGCGGACTACGCCATTGTCCTGGTGGCCAGCCCGGCGCTGCTCAAGGACCGGCAGGTGACGCAGCCTGAAGAGCTCGATGCCTGGCCCTGGATTGGCAACAGCAACCTGGGCGGGCCGCCGGGCTGGACCTTCAGCCATCCGCGCCGTGGCGAGGTGGAGGTCAAGGTCAGCCCCGGGCACGAGTCCAACTCGGCGACGGCGATTCGCGCCATGGCCCTGGCCGGCCTGGGGCTGGCGGTGCTGCCGGAGTGGATGGTCCTCGATGACCTGGGCAACGGGCGGCTGGTGCGGGTATTGCCCGAGTACCGGCTGGCCACGCAGCCGGTGCATGTGCTGTTTCCCAACAGTGCGCACCTGCCGCGCAAGTCCCGGGTGTTCATCGACTTTCTGGCGGAGCACCTGGGGCGCTAGCGCTGCGGCGGTTTCGGTGAACCCGGGGATGGAGGATACTCCCCGGGTTGTTCGATCTGAATTCCGGGGACCCCGATGCCGCTGCAATCCTTGAACAGCCTGTCCGCCGTCGATCCTGCGCAATGGGATGGCCTGCTCAAGGACGGGCAACCCTTTGTGCGCCACGCCTTTCTCAGTGCCCTGGAAGACAGCGGCAGCCTTGGCCCGCGCTCTGGCTGGCAGGCCGAGCACCTGCTGCATGTCGAAGACGGTCGGCTGCTGGCGGCGCTGCCCAGCTATCGCAAATGGCATTCCTACGGCGAATACGTGTTCGATCATGGCTGGGCGGATGCCTGCGACCGGGCCGGAATCGACTACTACCCCAAGCTGCTGACGGCGGTGCCGTTCAGCCCGGTGAGCGGCGCCCGGGTGCTGGCAGCGACCCAGGCAGATGCGCTCGAACTGCTGAAAAGCCTGCCCGGCTACCTGGAGATCGAAGGACTTTCCAGTGCCCATATCAACTTCACCGACGATTTCAGCGACGCGGCCCTGGAGCAGCAACCGGGCTGGCTGCAGCGCCTGGGCTGCCAGTTTCACTGGCAGAACCGTGGCTACCGGGACTTTCAGGATTTCCTCGATGCCCTGAGCTCGCGCAAGCGCAAGCAGATGCGCAAGGAGCGCGAGCAGGTGGCGGGGCAGGGCATTGATTTCCAGTGGCTCGAAGGCCATGAACTGGACCAGGCGCAGTGGGATTTCGTCTATGCCTGCTACGCCAACACCTACGCGGTGCGGCGCCAGTCACCCTACCTGACCCGAGCATTTTTCAGCCTGCTGGCCGAGCGTATGCCCGAAGCGATCCGCGTGGTCCTGGCCAAGCAGGGCGGGCGCCCGGTGGCCATGGCCTTCAGCCTGGTGGGCGGCGACAGTTTCTATGGGCGCTACTGGGGTTGCCTGGCGGAGTTCGACCGCCTGCATTTCGAGACCTGTTTCTACCAGGGCATGGAGTACGCCATCGCCCAGGGGCTGCAGCGCTTCGACGCCGGCGCCCAGGGCGAACACAAGCTGATTCGCGGCTTCGAACCGGTGCTCACCCGCTCCTGGCACTACCTGCGCCATCCCGGGCTGAAGGCTGCGGTGAAGGATTTCCTGCAACAGGAACAGGCCGGAATCCGCGCCTATGCGCAAGAGGCGAGGGACGCCTTGCCCTATCGGCAGGCGTGACCCTCGCCAGCGTTGCTCAGCCGTCTTCCTTGCCCAGCCAGCGATAGACCACGCCGCCGATCACTGCGCCAAGGATCGGCGCCAGCCAGAACATCCACAGCTGCTGCAACGCCCAGCCGCCAACGATCAGCGCCGGTCCGGTGCTGCGGGCCGGGTTGACCGAGGTGTTGGTGACCGGGATCGAGATCAGGTGGATCAGGGTCAGGGCCAGGCCGATGGCGATGGGCGCCAGCCCCGCCGGGGCGCGTTTGTCGGTGGCGCCGAGGATGATCACCACGAACATCAGGGTCATCACCAACTCACAGACAAAACCCGCGGCCATGGAATAGCCGCCGGGGGAGTGTGCGCCATAGCCGTTGGACGCCAGCCCCGAGGCCAGTTCGAACCCCGGCTTGCCGCTGGCGATGAAGTACAGCAGCGCCGCGGCGATTACCCCGCCGATCACCTGCGCGACGATATAGGCCGGCAGTTCCCTGGCCGGAAAGCGTCCACCCACCACCAGCCCGACGGACACCGCGGGGTTCAGGTGGCAACCGGAGATATGGCCGATGGCGAAGGCCATGGTCAGCACCGTCAGGCCGAAGGCCAGGGCGACCCCGAGCAGGCCGATACCGACGTTGGGAAAGGCCGCCGCCAGCACGGCGCTGCCGCAACCGCCCAGGACCAGCCAGAACGTACCGAGCAATTCGGTGACAGAACGTTTGAACAAAGACATGAGAGAGTCCTTGATAGGTCAACCTATCAACGCGATACAACTGTTATGCATCCCGCAGGTTAACTACAGGTTCCGCTCCGGAACCTAGGCTGAGTACAGCAGGCTTTCGGCGCAATTCCACTCGCCCATGAAAAACGCCAGGGCCCCCTGAAACCGGGGGCTCTGGCGCATTGTGCGGCAACTTTCTGTAGCGGCTACAGAGGCTCAGTCGATGCCGACGAAGCCTCCGGTCTGGTGCTGCCACAGGCGCGCATACAGGCCGCCGTGGGCCAGCAGTTCGGCGTGGGTACCGGTCTCGGCGATGCGCCCCTGTTCCAGGACCACCAGGCGGTCCATGCGGGCGATGGTGGAGAGGCGGTGGGCGATGGCGATCACGGTCTTGCCTTGCATCAGGGTCTCCAGGCTTTCCTGGATCGCCGCTTCCACTTCCGAGTCCAGGGCCGAGGTGGCTTCGTCCATGATCAGGATCGGCGCATCCTTGAGCAGCACCCGGGCAATGGCGATGCGCTGGCGCTGGCCGCCGGACAACTTGACCCCGCGCTCGCCGACATGGGCGTCGAAGCCGGTGCGGCCCTGGGCGTCGGACAACAACGGGATGAACTCGTCGGCACGAGCCTTGCGCACTGCTTCCCAGAGTTCCTCGTCGGTGGCGTCGGGGCGGCCGTAGAGCAGGTTGTCGCGGATCGAGCGGTGCAGCAGCGAGGTGTCCTGGGTGATCATGCCGATGCGTTCGCGCAGGCTTTCCTGGGTTACCCCGGCGATGTCCTGGCCGTCGATGAGGATCTTGCCGCCCTGCAGGTCGTAGAGGCGCAGCAGCAGGTTGACCAGGGTTGATTTGCCGGCCCCGGACGGGCCGATCAGGCCGATCTTCTCCCCCGGGCGGATTTGCAGGTTGAGGTCGCTGATGACCCGATTGGCCTTGCCGTAGTGGAATTCCACATGTTCGAAACGCACGCCGCCCTGGGCCACCGCCAGCTTCGGTGCCTGCTCGCGGTCGGTGAGTTGCAGGGGCTGGGCGATGGTCTTCAGGCCGTCCTCGACCATGCCGATGTTTTCGAAAATGCCGTTGATCACCCACATGATCCAGCCGGACATGTTGACGATGCGGATCACCAGCCCGGTCGCCAGGGCAATGGCCCCGGCGCTGATCAGCGACTGGCTCCACAGCCACAGGGCCAGGCCGGTGGTGCCGGCGATCAGCAGGCCGTTGAGGCTGGTGATGGTCACGTCCATGGCGGTGACCACGCGCCCGGCCAGCTGGCTCTTTTCGGTCTGCTCGGCGATCGCCTCGCGGGCGTAGCTCTGCTCGAAGTGGGTGTGGGCGAAGAGCTTGAGGGTGGTGATGTTGGTGTAGCCGTCGACGATTCGCCCCATCAGCTTGGAGCGGGCGTCGGAGGCGTCCACCGAGCGCTTCTGGATGCGTGGCACGAAGTAGCGCATGGCACCGATGAAGCCGGCGATCCACAGCAGCAGCGGGATCATCAGGCGCCAGTCGGCGTCGGCGAACAGCACCAGGGAACCGATGGCGTAGATGGTCACGTGCCACAGGGCATCGATCACCTGCACCGAGGAGTCCTGCAGCGAATAGCCGGTCTGCATGATGCGCTGGGCGATGCGCCCGGCGAAGTCGTTCTGGAAGAAGTTCAGGCTCTGGCGCAGCACGTAGCTGTGGTTCTGCCAGCGGATCAGGCTGGTCATGCCAGGGTTGATGGTCTGGTGCATCAGGAGGTCGTGCAGGCCCACCATCAGGGGCCGGAACAGCAGCGCCACCACCGCCATCCAGGCCAGTTCCAGGCCGTGGTCGGTGAACACCTGGACGCTGGGGGTGCCCTGGGCCAGGTCGATGATGGTGCTCAGGTAGCTGAACAGCGACACCTCGATCAGGGCCACGAACAGGCCCACCACCAGCAGGGCGACGAAGCTCGGCCAGACTTGCTTGATGTAGTGGAAGTAGAAGGGCAGGACCCGGTTGGGCGGGGTGGCGCTGGGAGCGTCGCGGAAGATGTCGATCAGTTGTTCAAAACGACGAAAGAGCATGGGGTCTGAAGCCCGGGGTACGGGCTCTCCTGTGCAGAAAACGGACGGGGCGCCGGGTAGGGCGCCGCCGTCGGGACAGGCTGCGAAGTATCAGTCGATACGCTTGGCCGACTTGATCAGTACCGGGTCGATCGGCACGTTCTGCATGCCCTGCTTGGTGGTGGTCTGGGAGTTGACGATCTGGTCCACCACGTCCATGCCGCTCACCACCTTGGCGAATACGGCGTAGCCGGCATCGCGGCCCGGGTCGAGGAAGGCGTTGTCGGCGACGTTGATGAAGAACTGGCTGGTGGCCGAGTTGGGGTTGGAGGTGCGGGCCATGGACAGGGTGCCACGCACGTTATGCAGGCCGTTGGAGGCTTCGTTCTTGATCGGGTCGCGGGTGTCTTTCTGCACCATCTGCGCGGTGAAGCCACCGCCCTGGACCATGAACCCCGGGATCACCCGGTGGAAGATGGTGTTGGTGTAGAAGCCGCTGTCGACGTAGTCGAGGAAGTTCTTGCTGGAGATCGGTGCCTTGACCGGGTCCAGTTCCACTTCGATCTTGCCGAAGCTGGTGTCCAGCAGGACGTGGGGCGCCTTGGCCGGTTGCGCGGCCATCAGGTTGGCCGCGAAGAGTACGGAGCCGGCGACGAGGGCGATTTTTTTCAGCATGGGTCAGTGATCCTGGGTGGTGGTGTCGACTGTGGTCATGAAGTCCAGCAGGGTTTGGTTGAAGCGCTGCGGCTGGTCCAGCGGCGTGGCGTGTCGGGAGTCCTCGATCACCACCAGCCGCGCGTCCGGCAGCAGTTTGACATAAGCCTCCTTGAGCGCCACCGGGGTGTAGTCGCGGTCGGCGCTAACGACCAGGGTTGGACAGGTGATTCGCGACAGACGTTCCTGAACCCCCCAACCGACGATGGCGTCGAAGCTGGCGAGATAAGCACGTTTGTCGTTTTTTGCCCAGCGCTCGGCCATCTTCTGCCGCAGCTCGCCCTGCTCCGGCTTGGGAAACAGCCGCGGGCCCAGGGCCTTGCCGATGGCGCTCGGGCTCAGCACCCGGGCCAGGCTCCAGCGCTTGAACCACTGCCAGTAGTCGTTGGCGCTGCGCAGCTTGACCTCGGGGCCGCTGTTGACGATGCACAGGCTCTTGAGCAACTGCGGCTGGTCCACCCCCAGCTGGAAGCCGATCATGCCGCCCATGGACAGCCCGACGTAGTGGGCCGGGCCCAGGTTCAGGTGCTCGATCAGCGCCACGATGTCGGCGGTGAAGCCTTTGATACTGTAGCGCTCCCGGGGCTTGTCGGAGCGCCCGTGGCCGCGGATGTCCGGGACGATCAGCCGATAGCGGGTCGAGAGCGCGGGGATCTGTTTTTCCCAGTCCAGGGCGCTGGAGCCCAGGCCATGGACCAGCAGCAGGGGGTCGCCCCGGCCGTATTCCTCGTAGTGCAGGGTGCAACCTTCATGCTCGAAATAGGCCATGGCAGAACTCCTGTTCTGGTGGGGTGGCGTCAGGCTTGCTCGGGGGCGGCAAAGGGCGCATCCAGGGGCGCGGTGTCGAAGGTGCGCAGCAGCTCCACGAGGATCTGCGTCGCCGGGCCCAGGGGTTTGTCCTTGTTGGAGTAAAGGTAGAAGGTCGGGTGGCGGCTGCCGCCCTGGTCCAGGGGCAGGACCTTGAGCAGGCCTTCGCGCAGCTCGCGCTCGATCAGGTGCCGGGGCAGCCAGGCAAAGCCCAGGCCGCTGCCGACGAAGGTCGCGGCGGTGGCCAGGCTGCCCACGGTCCAGCGCTGTTCGGCGCCGAGCCAGCCGACATCGCGCGGTTGCTGGCGGCCGGAGTCGCGGATCACCACTTGCAGCTGGCTTTCCAGGTCCTGGAAGTGCAGTTCCCGCTGCAGGCGGTGCAGGGCGTGTTCCGGGTGGGCCACGGCGACGAACTCCACCGAGCTCATCTCGGTACCCAGGTAGCCGGGAATGTTGAAGCCGCTGATGGCCAGGTCGGCCACCCCTTCGAGCAGCACTTCCTCGACCCCGGACAGCACTTCCTCGCGCAGGCGCACACGGCAGCCACGGCTTTGCGGCATGAAGGCGGTCAGGGCGCGTACCAGGCGCGCGTTGGGGTAGGCAGCGTCCACCACCAGCCGCACTTCGGCTTCCCAGCCCTGTTCCATATGGTGGGCCAGGTCTTCCAGCTGGCTGGCCTGCTTGACCAGTTGCCGGGAGCGGCGCAGCAACACGCCGCCGGCTTCGGTGAGCACTGCCTTGCGACCGTCGATGCGCAGCAGCGGCACGCCGAGCTGGTCCTGCATGCGGGCCACGGTGTAGCTGACCGAGGACTGGGACCGGTGCAGCGCTTCGGCGGCCTGGGCGAAACCGCCGTGGTCGACCACCGCCTGCAGGGTGCGCCATTGATCCAGGGTCACGCGGGGCGCTTTCATGAGGGGCTCCTCTTGTCCTAAGCTGGCGCTCCTTACTGGAGACTGCCGAATGAGAAAATTCTGTTGTGTGTTGCTGGCTCTGTTGCCCTTGAGCGCCTGGGCCTATCCCATCGAAGTCGAGAAGCAGCTCAACGGCCAGAGCATCGATTACACGGCCTATGACACCGATGAAGACATCGGCTCCATCCAGTTGAACAACTACGGCAAGAGCGATGCGCTGTGCTCGGTGGTGTTTCGCAATGGCCCCGAAGCGCCGCGCACCCGCAAGGTGGAAGTCGCCGCAGGGCAGAGCAAGAACGTTACCGCCAAGTTCAATCGCAAGATCATCAAGCTGCGCCTGGACCTGACCTGCCAGGCCAAATGATCGAAGTGGGCCCGGCCCGGCCGGTTGCTGCAGGGCTGGCTCCGCTTATAAACGAATTTGTTGATTGGTTATAGCAGTTATTTGCGCTTTTTCATCGATATCGCTCTGTTTAATCTGCGCTCCATCGACTTACGCATACCCCGATGGAGATTTGTGCCATGTCCCGCGTCCTGATCATTGAAAGCAGTGCCCGCCAGCAGGATTCCGTATCCCGCCAGTTGACCCAGACCTTTATCCAGCAATGGCAAGCCGCCCACCCGGGTGATTCGATCACGGTACGCGACCTGGCCCGCAACCCGGTGCCGCACCTGGATGCCAACCTGCTGGGGGGCTGGATGAAACCCGCCGAGCAGCGCAGCGCCGCCGAGCAGGACTCCCTGCAACGCTCCAATGAATTGACCGAGGAATTGCTGGCCGCCGACGTCCTGGTCATGGCCGCGCCGATGTACAACTTCGCCATTCCCAGCACCCTCAAGGCCTGGCTCGACCACGTACTGCGCGCCGGGGTGACCTTCAAGTACACCGACACCGGGCCCCAGGGCCTGCTCACCGGCAAGCGTGCCTACGTGCTTACTGCCCGCGGCGGTATCTACGCCGGCAGCACCGCGGACCACCAGGAACCCTACCTGCGCCAGGTGATGGGCTTTATCGGCATCCACGATGTGGAGTTCATCCACGCCGAAGGCCTGAACCTGGGGGGCGATTTCCACGAGAAGGGCCTGAACCAGGCCAATGCCAAGCTGGCCCAGGTGGCCTGAGCCGCGACTCTTGAGCCCAGGCGCCGCTCAGCGAAGGGCAGGGCGGCGCCGTTAATCCGCAGATAATCCACCGGTGTTCAAGTAGCGCCTGCGCATCCCCCTTCAAGCCGGTTCGCGCATCGAACCTCCCTTTGTACTGGTTGCTCCTTCAGTACCGACGCCCGATTGCACGCCTAGCGAGATCGGGCATTTTTTTTGCCCGGGATTCATCTGAGGGGGCAAAACCGCTATCGTCGCCGCCATTCAAGACGAGGCGAACATGGGCTATCTACTTTTTGTCACGCTGATCCAGGCGTTTTCCTTCAGCCTGATCGGCGAATACCTGGCCGGGCATGTCGACAGTTACTTCGCGGTGCTGGTGCGGGTGCTGCTGGCGGGGCTGGTGTTCATTCCACTGACCCGCTGGCGCCGGGTGGCCCCGGCCTTCATGCGCGGCATGCTGCTGATCGGTGCGCTGCAGTTCGGCATCACCTACGTGTGCCTGTACCTGAGCTTTCGCGTGCTGACGGTGCCGGAAGTACTGCTGTTCACCATCCTCACGCCGTTGCATGTGACCCTGATCGAAGACGCCCTGAACCGGCGCTTCAACCCCTGGGGCCTGCTGGCGGCGCTGGTGGCGGTGGCAGGCGCGGTGGTGATCCGCTACGACAGCGTCAACCCGGACTTCTTCATGGGCTTCTTGCTGCTGCAACTGGCCAACTTCACCTATGCCGCCGGGCAAGTGCTGTACAAGCATCTGGTAGCGCGCTACCCCAGCGACGAGCCGCACTACCGGCGCTTCGGCTACTTCTACCTGGGGGCGCTGCTGGTGGTGTTGCCGGCGTTCCTGCTGTTCGGCAAGGCCCACTACCTGCCCGACGCGCCGCTGCAGTGGGCGGTGCTGCTCTTCCTCGGCCTGGTGTCCACGGCCCTGGGCATGTACTGGTGGAACAAGGGCGCGTGCCTGGTGACCGGCGCCACCCTGGCGGTGATGAACAACCTGCATGTGCCGGTGGGGCTGTTGATCAACCTGCTGATCTGGAACCAGCACGAAGACCTGGGGCGGCTGTTGCTGGGCGGGTTGGTGATTCTGGGGGCGGTGTGGATCAGCCGCCGCGGCGCGGCACCGCGCCTGAGGCCCTAACCTGTAGGAGCCGGCTTGCCGGCGAAAGGGCCCGCAAGCGTTGCGTCTGGCCGGCCAACGCCTTCGCTGGCAAGCCAGCTCCTACCGGGTTACAGAGCCTGCTTCTCTACCGTCGGCACATGGCTGGCACCCAGCACCGCCGGCAGCAGGCCGGCCCGCAGGTCGGTGCCGCTGGGCTGCTGGTACAGGTTCAGGCCGAATTCCGGCATCACCGCCAGCAGGTAATCGAAGATATCCCCCTGGATGCGCTCGTAATCCACCCACGCGGTGGTGCGGGTGAAGCAGTAGATCTCCAGGGGAATGCCCTGGGCCGTGGTCTGCATCTGGCGCACCATGCAGGTCATGTTCGGCTGGATTTCCGGGTGGCTCTTCAGGTAGGCCAGGGCATAGGCGCGAAAGGTGCCGATATTGGTCATGCGCCGGCGGTTGGCCGACAGCGCGGCGACGTTGCCCTGGGCTTCGTTCCAGCTTTTGAGCTCGGACTGCTTGCGCCCGATGTAGTCGGTGAGCAGGCGCACCTTGCTCAGGCGCACTTCTTCGTCGTCATGCAGGAAGCGCACGCCGCTGGCGTCGATGTACAGGCTGCGCTTGATCCGCCGGCCGCCGGACTGCTGCATGCCGCGCCAGTTCTTGAACGATTCGCTCATCAACCGCCAGGTGGGGATCGAGACAATGGTCTTGTCGAAGTTCTGCACCTTGACCGTGTGCAGGGTGATGTCCACCACGTCGCCGTCAGCGCCGACCTGGGGCATTTCGATCCAGTCGCCGACCCGCAGCATGTCGTTGCTGGTCAACTGTACGCTGGCCACGAAGGACAGCAGGGTGTCCTTGTAGACCAACAGGATCACCGCCGACATGGCGCCCAGGCCCGACAGCAGCAACAGCGGCGAGCGGTCGATCAGGGTGGCGACGATGATGATCGCGCCAAACACGTACAACACCATTTTCGCCAACTGCACATAGCCCTTGATCGAGCGGGTGCGGGCGTGTTCGGTGCGCGCGTAGATGTCCAGCAGGGCATTGAGCAGGGCGCTCAGGGCCAGGAGCTGGAACAGGATGGTGAAGGCCATGGCCAGGTTGCCGAGGAACAGCAGGCTGGTCTTGCTCAGCTCCGGTACCAGGTGCAGGCCGAACTGGATCACCAGGGAGGGAGTCATCTGTGCCAGGCGGTGGAATACCTTGTTGTGGCGCAGGTCGTTGAGCCAGTGCAGGGCCGGCTGGCGGCCCAGCAGCTTGACCGCGTGCAGCACCAGGTAGCGTGCCACTCGTCCGACCAGCAGGGCGACCACCAGTAACAGGGCCAGGCCGATGCCGGCGTGCAGGAGAGGGTGTTGGTCGAGTGCTCCCCAGAGATCCTGGGTATTGAGCCAGAGCTGTTTGAAATCCATGGGCTAAAACGATTCTTCTATAAGGCACAGGAGGGGGATTAGAGCATTTAACCCTGGGAAAGTTACGGTTAAGGACAAATCGGTTAACAAAAAACCAACTCTTTGCCACCGTTTGCACAAAGAAACTCGGCCTTCGCGCTCGAAACCGGTACCCTATGCAGCTGTTTTTTTGCATATCTTCGAGGTAGCACCCGTGTTTTCCCAATTCGCCCTGCACGAACGCCTGCTCAAAGCCGTGGCCGAGCTTAAATTTGTCGAGCCGACGCCGGTGCAAGCAGCGGCTATTCCGCTCGCGCTGCAAGGGCGTGACCTGCGGGTGACGGCACAGACCGGTAGCGGCAAGACCGCGGCTTTTGTCCTGCCGATCCTCAATCGCCTGATCGGCCCGGCGAAGATCCGCGTCAGCATCAAGACCCTGATCCTGCTGCCGACTCGGGAACTGGCCCAGCAGACTCTCAAGGAAGTCGAGCGTTTCTCCCAGTTCACCTTCATCAAGTCGGGCCTGATCACCGGTGGTGAAGACTTCAAGGTCCAGGCTGCCATGCTGCGCAAGGTGCCGGACATCCTCATCGGCACTCCGGGGCGCATGCTGGAGCAACTCAACGCCGGCAACCTGGATTTGAAGGAAGTCGAAGTGCTGGTGCTCGACGAAGCCGACCGCATGCTCGACATGGGCTTTGCCGAAGACGTGCAGCGCCTGGTGGACGAATGCCCGAACCGCCAGCAGACCATGTTGTTCTCCGCCACGACCGGCGGCTCCGGCCTGCGGGAAATGGTCGCCAAGGTCCTCAACAACCCTGAGCACCTGCAACTCAACAGCGTCAGCCAGCTGAACGAAACCACCCGTCAGCAGATCATCACCGCCGACCACAACCAGCACAAAGAACAGATCGTCAACTGGCTGCTGGCCAACGAGACCTACCAGAAGGCCATCGTCTTCACCAACACCCGGGCCATGGCCGACCGCATCTACGGCCGCCTGGTGGCCCAGGACTACAAGGCTTTCGTCCTGCACGGTGAAAAGGACCAGAAGGACCGCAAACTGGCCATCGACCGCCTGAAGCAGGGCGGGGTGAAGATCCTCGTGGCCACTGACGTCGCTGCCCGCGGCCTGGACGTTGACGGCCTGGACCTGGTGATCAACTTCGACATGCCGCGCAGCGGCGACGAATACGTGCACCGCATCGGCCGCACCGGCCGTGCCGGCAACGATGGCCTGGCCATCTCGCTGATCTGCCACGGCGACTGGAACCTGATGTCGAGCATCGAGCGCTACCTCAAGCAGAGCTTCGAGCGCCGCACCATCAAGGAAGTCAAAGGCACCTACAGCGGGCCGAAGAAGGTCAAGGCCTCCGGCAAGGCGGTGGGCGTGAAGAAGAAAAAGACCGACGCCAAGGGCGACAAGAAAAAGGCCGTGGCCAAGGCCCCGACCAAGCGCAAGACCGCCAACCGGCCCAAGAGCGACAGCCTGGTCAGCCAGGATGGCCTGGCGCCGCTCAAGCGCCGCAAGCCACAGGCCCCCGCCGCTGAATAAGCCTGGCGCCTGATGCAGATGAAAAGCCCGGACCTGGTCCGGGCTTTTTGCTTTGCGGGTGTCAGCTCTCGGCCTTTTTCTCGGCAGTGGCCAGTTCCTTGAGCCGCTGGTCGATCAACTGGCAATTGTCCGGCAGGTCCTTGCTGGAGGTGCTCAGGTCCATCTTCTGCAGTTCGGCGTTGATCTCCTTGGCCTTGGCCGGGTTCTGCTCGGTGATCTTGCTGACTTCCTGGGCCAGCTGTTCGCGCTTGGCGGTGGCTTCGTCCGGGGTGCAGGCCCAGGTGGGCAGGGCGAACAGCAGGCTGCTGGCGAGGGTAAGAATGCTCAGGTTCTTCATGGCGTAGGCCTCGTGATTCGGAACGGGCAGTCATCCGGTTGAGGCAGCGGAGGCAGGGAAAGTTCAGTTGGATTGAGCCGGTGGCCGCGGCTTTGATTGCCGTGCCTGATCAGGAATTCTTACTCGGCAATTCAGATGGATCTGATTTGCCGGCGTCGCCGATAGCTCTAGCATCCGGCCTTGTAGCAGGGCGCGTGCCCCGCAAAACCAGCCATCCATCGACGATGCTCGCGCTTAATTGACGTCAGAATGGTGGCACATTAACATCGCGCGCCCTTTCTCTACCCTTGCTGCCGTTTCGAAGGACCGAATATGTCTCTCTCCACCCTCGGGATGAGGTTGTGCTGTGCCTTGTCCTGCTTGCTGCTGGTCACTGCGCTGCCCAGCGCCACTGCCGCGCCGTTGCCGGGCCCGGCTTTCAACCCCGGCGACCAGGACCTGATCCGCGACCGCCAGAACCGCCTGCTGGAAGAACAGCAGCGGCGCCTCGAAGAACTCAAGGACCTGCCCGGCAAGAGCGCCGCGCCTGTAGCGCCCACGGCGCCGGCCGACAGCCGCTGCTTCCCGATCAAGGACATCCAGCTCAAGGGCGCCGACTCGCTGTCGGCTGCCGAGCGCGAGCGCCTGCTCCAGCCCTACATCGGCCAGTGCCTGGGGGTAGCGCAGCTCAATGAACTGCTCAAGGTCATCACCGACCGCTATATCGAAAAAGGCCTGGTCACCAGCCGTGCCTACCTGCCGCAGCAAGACCTCTCCAGCGGCCACCTGCAAGTGCTGGTGGTGGAAGGCAAGCTCGAAGGGCTCAAGGCCGCCGAAGACAGCAAGCTCAGTGCCCGTGAGCTGAACATGGCCTTCCCCGGCAGTAGCGGTGAGCTGCTCAACCTGCGGCAGATCGAACAGATGGTGGACCAGCTCAACCGCCTGCCGTCGAACCAGGCGCAGATGGAACTGGCCCCGGGCCAGGCCGTGGGCGGCAGCGAGGTCTTGGTCAAGAACAACGCGCAAAAGCCCTGGCGCGTTGGCCTATCACGCAGCAACGAGGGCCAGAAGAGCACCGGCGAGCAGCAGTGGGGCAGCTCCTTCGAATGGGACAGCCCCCTGGGGCTGGCCGACCAACTGGTGCTGCGCGGCGGCCACGACGCCATCAGCGACCACCAGAAAACCTCGCGCAACGCCATGCTCTATTACAACCTGCCGTTTGGCTGGTGGAACCTCAGCTACAGCTACAGCCAGAGCGAATACCGTTCCCTGGCCCAGGGCCAGGGCTTCAACTTCAAGCAGACCGGCGACAGCCAGAATCACCAGTTGCGCCTGGAGCGGGTGATCCATCGCGACGCCCTCAGCAAAACCTCGCTCAATACCGGCCTGAGCTACCTGCGCACCAACAACTACATCGAAGACAGCAAACTGAGCAACAGCAGCAACCGCCTCAGCGAAGCCCAGTTCGGCATCAACCATGGCCGGCGCATCGGCAGCGGTTTTCTCAACCTCGACCTGGGGCTGCAGGACGGCATCGGCGCCTTCGATGCGCAGCGTGAAAACCAGCGCGACCGTTTCGGCAACCGCCAGGCCAACGCCCGTTATCGCAAGTACAGCGCCACCGCCAGCTACCTGCAGCCGTTCAAGCTGGGGGAAGAATCCCTGGTGTTCAGCAGCCTGGTCACCGGCCAGCGCAGCGAGGACCTGCTGTTCAGTTCGCAACGCATGAGCCTGGGCAGCCAGTCCTCGATCCGCGGCTACAAGGACCAGAGCCTCAATGGCGACAGCGGCTACTACTGGCGCAACGACCTGCGCTGGACTCGTCCGGTGGGCTGGGACTGGCTGCGCCCGGTGTTCGCCGAATACGGCGCGGGGCTGGGCTATGACTTCGGCGCGATCCGCAACGACCGCTACAACGCCGAGCAGCATGGCCGGGTCTCCAGCGACTCCATCGAATTCTTCGCCCGGGGCAAGCACCTTGCCGCCAGCGTGACCTTTGCCCATTCCCTCGAACGGCCCGAAGCCCTGAGTGAACGGGAAGCCCCGATCTATTTCCGCCTGGACCTGTTCCTTTAACTCCGCTCTTTGCCCGAGATATACGACATGGACGCTCGTCAGTTCGCCTTTCTGGCCCGCCAGCCTTCCGCCACCCTGCAAGCGCGGGATTCGTTCTGGGGGCTGTCCAAACGCGGTCTGGCGTTCATCCTGGCCAACGTGATGTTCTGGCAGCCCGTGGTGGCGATGGCCGACGGCATCGTGGTCAACGGCAGCGGTACAACACTGGGACAGGCCGGCAATGGCGTGCCCATCGTCAACATTGCCACGCCCAATGGCAGCGGCCTGTCGCACAACAAGTTCAGCGACTACAACGTCGGCCAGCAGGGCGTGATCCTCAACAACGCCACCGGCCGCACCCAGGAAACCCAACTGGGCGGAATCATTCTCGGCAACTCCAACCTGGGTGGCCGCGCGGCCAATATGATCCTCAACGAGGTCAACGGCGGCAGCCCCAGCCAGCTCAAGGGCTACACCGAAGTGGCCGGGCAGTCGGCCCATGTCATTGTCGCCAACCCCTATGGCGTGAGCTGCAACGGCTGCGGCTTTATCAACACCCCGAAAGCCACCCTGACCACCGGCAAGCCGGTGATCGAGAACGGCCAGGTCCAGCGTTACCAGGTGGACCAGGGCAGCGTCGCCATCGAAGGCGCGGGCCTCAACGCGAGCAATATCGACCAGTTCGAAATCATCACCCGCAGCGCCAAGCTCAACGCCGAGATCCAGGCCAGGCACCTGGCGGTGATCGCCGGGGCCAACGACGTCGACGCCAAGACCTTGAGCGCCACGGCCCGCACCGCCAACCCGGCGGATGCACCGCAACTGGCCATCGACTCATCAGCCCTGGGCGGCATGTACGCCGGGGCGATCAAGCTGGTGGGCACCGAGGCCGGGGTGGGGGTTAAGCTCGACGGCAAGCTGATCGCCAGTGGCGGTGATATCCAACTGGATGCCAACGGCCAGTTGCGCATGGCGGACGCCACTGCCGAGAAGGGCGCGGTGGCGATCAAGGCCGGCAGCCTGGAGGCCCAGGGCGCGGTCTACGCCGGCAGCGAACTCAAGGTGCAGACCAAGGGTGACCTGAGCAGCCAGAAAACCCTCGCCGCCCGCGACAGCATCCAGCTGGACAGCGGTGGCCAACTGAGCAACCAGGGCATCATCGAAGCCGGGGTCAATGCCGATAACTCTCGCAACGCCAACGGCGACATCAGCCTCAACGCCCGGGATCTCGACAACCGCGGCAAGAGCATTGTCGCCAGTCGCGACCTGACCCTGAACACGGCCCAGACCCTGGACAACCAGGGCGGCACCCTGAGCGGGCAGCGCCAGGTGAAGGTCAGTGCCGGGGCTCTGGATAACAGCCGTCAGGGCAAGCTGCTGAGCGCCGAGCGCCTGCAACTCGATGCTGAGCAAGTGCGTAACGGCCAGGGCGGCCTGATCAAGAGCCAGCAGTCACTCGATGCCAACCTGGGCCACTTGAGCAACAGCGGCGGCGAGCTGTCGAGCCAGGGCAGCAGCAACCTGGTGCTGGCCGGGATGGACAACCTCACCGGCGTGGTACTGGCGCAACAGACCCTGGAGATTACCGGTACTGCGGAACTGGACAACCAGGGCGGCCTGCTCTCGGGCTGGCAGGGCCTGACCCTCAATGGCACGGGCTTGAACAACAGCAACAAAGGCACCGTTTCCAGCCTCAAGGGCGGTGTCGAGGTCACCCTCAGCGACGCCTTGAACAACAGCCAGGGCGGTGGCCTGGTCAGCCAGCAGGCCCTGGACGTCAAGGCCGCGAGCCTCGACAACAGCCACCAGGGGGTGATCTCCAGCGCCGGCGAGCAAAGCCTCAAACTCAGCGACCTGCTGGACAACAGCCAGGGCGGCTCCATCGACAGCGCCGCGACCCTGACCCTGCAGGCCATGACCCTGGGCAACCAGGGCGGCACGGTCAACGCCGCCGGCGACCTGGAGTTCATCGGCAGCGACCTGGACAACAGCCACGGCACCTTCACCGGCAAGCAGGGCGTTACCCTCGACCTGCTGGGACACTTGATCAACAACCAGGGCACCCTGTCCGCCGCTGGCCCTTTGCTGCTCAAGCGCAGCACTAAGGTTGAGAACCAGGGCGGCGAACTCTCCAGCCAGCAGTGGCTGCGGCTGTTCACCGAACACTTGGACAACCGACAGAAGGGCCGGGTCGCGGCCAATGAGTCGGTGTTGATCAACGCCAGTGGCGAAGTGCAGAACAGCGATGGCGGAGAGATCCTCAGCCGCGAAGCCGACCTGCAACTCAATGCCGAGCGTCTGGATAACGCCAGAGGCCTGCTGCAGGCCAAGACCAACCTGGGCCTCGATGTGGCGGCCGACGCCGGCAACCAAGGCGGACAAGTGATTGCCCAGCAGGGCGACCTGACGCTCAAGGCGGGCCACCTCGACAACAGGGCCGGCAAGGTGTCCGCCCTCAACGGCGGCGCCACCCTGGAAACCGCGGCCGATGGCCGCCTCGACAACCGCGACGGCGCGCTCTTCGCCCAGCAGGCTCTGCATATTAGCGCCAAGGACCTGGACAACAGCGCCGGCCAGATCAGCGCCCGGCAGATCGAGCTGGAGCTCGCTGGTGCCCTGGACAACCGCCAGGGCCTGATCGAAAGCGGCAGTACCCTGGCCACCGCTGCTGCCAGCCTGGACAACCAGCGCGGGCAACTGCGGGCCCTGGGCCTGGCCAGCAAGACCCGGTTCAGCATCGCTGGCACCTTCGACAACCGCGACGGCTCCCTGGAAACCGCCAACAACGACCTGGCCTTCGACGCCGGCGGCTTCAACAACCGCGGCGGCAGCCTGCTGCACAGCGGCAGTGGCGTGTTCGGCATCTCCATGGCCAACCTCGAAGACGTCGGCGGCCGCCTGAAGACCGCCGGCCAACTGACCCTGGAAGCCGAGCGCTGGACCAACAGCAGTGCAATCCAAGCCGACCGGTTGCTGGTCAAGGTCGACCACCTGACCCAGACCGCCGATGGCCAGCTCCTGGCGGGCACCGGCCTGACCGGCAGCGGCAGCCACTGGAGCAATGACGGCCTGATCGGCAGTGACGCCGCGCTCAACCTCGACCTGAACGGCAGCTACAGCGGCAAGGGGCGCCTGAGCAGCATTGGTCAACTGGACCTGCATGCCGCCCAACTGGACCTGGCGGACAGCGCCAGCATCGCCGGTGGCGCCAATGGCACCCTGAAGATCGACGGTGCGCTGAACAGCGCCGGGCGTATCACCGCCAGCCAGAAGCTGCTGCTGAATGCCGCCAGCATCCACAACCTCGGCACCCTGGGCAGCGGTGAAGACCTGAGCCTCAACGCCGCCACCCTGGTCAACGACCATGGCCTGATCTCCAGCGGCGGCAATATGCAGTTGCTGACCAACAGTTTCACCAACCGCTATGCCCAGGTGTACAGCCTGGGTACCGCGCTGATCGCCAAGGACGACCAGCAAGCCAGGGCCGACCTGCTGGACAACCGCTCCGGGGATATCGAAAGCCTGGGCAAGCTGACCATCGCCGCCAGCACCCTCAACAACGTCATGGACGTGCTGCAGTACACCGAGCACGAAAAGAGTGCCGCCAGCATCACCCGCCTGTCCTGCACCCTGATTCCCGTCGCCGGCTGCGACGACCGCGGCGGTGGCCGCATCAACGGCCTGTGGGAAGTGGCCGAGACCGACCGCCTGCGGGTGACCAACAGCAGCGCCGCCGCCAGCCTCAACAGCGGCGCCGACCTGCAGATCGATACCCAGACCCTGACCAACACCAGCAGCCTGATTACCGCGGCCGGCGACATCAACATCAAGGCCGAGACCGTCCACAACCAGGGCCTGCAACCCCAGGAAATCACCACCCTGCGGCGCTACTGGAGCTTCGTCAACGAAACCGGCACCGCCGCAGCCCTAGCCGCCGCGTTCAACGCCCGCAACAACCCGACGCCTTCGAGCAGCTTCGCCTCCGACCTCAGCGCCTTCATTGCCTGGACCGGGGTGATGCTGTCTTCCAGCAGCAAGGTGGTGGACGGCGACCAATCCTTCGCCGCCACCATCCAGGCCGGTGGCAAGGTCAACCTCAAGGCTGACCAGACCCTCGACAACAGCGTGATCCGCTCCTTCTACGAGTACGTCGGCGCCGGCAAGACCCTGACCGACACCGGCGTTGGCAACGGCTACTCGACGCCGATCCGGATCAACCCGCAACTGCCCCCGGAACTGGCCCAGCAACAGGTCAACCCCCTGGAGCTGCCGGGCTTCACCCTGCCCACCGGCGGCAACGGCCTGTTCCGCCTCAGCGGCCAGGGCAGCACTTTGGCCCAGGCCCCGACGCCTGCGCAGATCGCCGGCCTGCCGGACGCCGCGAGCCTGTCCCGGCCGCACAAGTACCTGATCGAAACCAACCCGGCGCTGACCAACCTCAAGCAGTTCATGAGCTCGGACTACCTGCTGTCCAACCTGGGCTACAACCCCGATGAAAGTGCCAAGCGCCTGGGGGACGGTTTCTACGAACAGAAACTCATCCAGCAAGCCATGGTGGCCCGCACCGGCCAGCGCTTTATCGATGGCCAGGACAGCAACGAAAAGCTCTTCAAGCACCTGATGGACAACGCCCTCCAGAGCAAGCAACAGCTTGATCTCTCGGTGGGCGTGACCCTGACCTCCGAACAAGTCGCCGCCCTGACCCACGACATCGTCTGGCTGGAAAGCCATGAAGTGAACGGCGAACAGGTGTTGGTGCCAGTGCTGTACCTGGCCCAGGCCAACAACCGCCTGGCGCCCAACGGCTCCCTGATCGCCGGCAAGGACGTGAGCCTGATTGCCGGCAAGGACTTGAACAACGTCGGCACTCTGCGCGCGGCCAATGACCTGTCGGCGGTGGCGGGGGCGAACCTGGTCAATAGTGGGTTGGCGGAGGCGGGCAAGGGCCTGAGTCTGACGGCGGGCAAGGATCTTCTGAACAAGGCCGGTGGTGTTATCGCTGGGCGTGATGTGGCCTTGATGGCAACTGATGGGGACGTGGTTAACGAGCGAACCTTGACTCGTCATCGGAGCTCCACTTCCACCAGTAATGAACAACGCGATTTTGTTGATAGTGCAGCGCGTATCGAGGCCGCCAACAATCTGACCCTGACTGCAAGCCGGGACCTGAAAAATACCGGTAGTGCATTGACCGCAGGCGGTGATGCGGTGCTCAGCGCTGGGCGTGACCTGTCCATTACGTCCACCGAACAGGCGAACAGCAGCAGTGGCCAGTTCAAGAAAGACCTCTGGACGCGTAGTCAGACCACACAAAATGCCAGTGACATTCAGATAGCCGGCAGTCTGAAAGCAACAGCGGGTCAAGACATTCAAGTAGTGGCGAGCAAGGTTGCTGCCCAGCAAAGCTTGTCGATGGTTGCAGCACGAGATGTGGCCATCGAGTCTGCGGCCAACGCGGGTCATAGCTCGTTCAAAACCAGTAACGGTAGAAGTTCTGACGATCAGGTTCGCCAGCAGTCTTCACGGGTAGAGGCGGGTGGTGATCTGTCGATCAAGGCAGGCCAGGACCTGACATTGGTGGCCAGCCGGGTTAAAGGGGGGCAGAACGTCGCCCTGGATGCTGCTCGCGATCTCAATGTGCTGTCGGCAAAGGATGAGACTGCCTCTTTCATGTCCAAGAAGAGCAAAGGCTCCTTTGGTCAGAGCAGCAGCAAACAGCAGGAGAGCTACCACAGTACCAACATCGCCTCCGTGGTCGAGGCCGGGAAAGACCTGACCCTCAACACCAGCAAGAAAGCCGATGGCGGCATGAGCATCAACGGTGGCCGCGATGTCACGCTGATCGGCAGCCAGCTCAAGGCCGGTGCAGACCTGATGGTCGGTGCCACCGGTGATGTGGCGATCCTCTCCGGTGTCGAGGAGCACGGCTCCTACAGCAAGAAGACCAAGTCCGGTTTCCTCGGCCTGTCCAAAAGCGGCAAGAGCCAGTTGCAAACCACCGCGACCCAGGTCGGCAGCGAGCTGAGCGCTGGCAACGATGTGGTGGTGGCCGCGGGCAACGATATCCGCCTGCGGGCCAGTGAAGCCGTGGCCGGCAACGATGTGGAACTGCGTGCCGGGCTGGTCAAGGACAGCGGTGACATCAACCTGGTTTCGGCCAATGACACGGCCTACAGCCGCAGCGAGCAGTACAAGAAAAAAGTCGGGCTTTCCTCCTCCGGGGCCAGCGTCTCCTTTGCCTCGGCCAAGGAGTCCGGGCGCCAGGCGCAAAGCAGCACCAGCGTGGGCAGCCAGGTGCTGGCCGAGCGCGATGCGAGCCTGAAGGCCGAGCGCGACATCAATGTGGTGGGCAGCGGCATCAGCGCCGGGCGCAATGTCAGTCTTGACGCCGGACGCGATGTGAATGTGCTGGCGGCACAGAACAGCTCGGCGGAGCAGGACTGGAAAAAGAGCAAGCAAGTCGGCGTGGGCGTCAGCAGTGACGACAACGGTGTGAGTTTCTTCGCCGGTGCCGAGCGCAACAAGGAAAAGAACCGCGTCGAAACCCAGACCGCCGCCGCCAGCCAGATCAGCGCCGGTGCAGACCTGTCGGTCAACGCCAAGCGCGACATCAATCAGGTGGGTTCCGACCTTCGGGCCGATCACGACATCAACCTGGTCGCCGGCCGCGACATCAAGATCGACGCCGCCCGGGAAGTGCGGGTGACCGAGCAGCAGCGTGAAAGCGAGCGCAATGGCCTGGGTGTCACCATTAACCACAACTATGGCAAGACCAAGGACGCGGTCAACGGCGCCGGCGACGGTGAAAACAACACCAGCAAAGCCTCCAGCACCCTCAAGGCCGTCGACTCGGTCAGCCAGTTCCTCGCCGGGCCGACCGCCGACGTCAAGCTTGGCAACAGCAAGCAAAGCAGCAGCCAGGAGATCATCGAGCAGGGCAACCGCTCTTCAACTCTGCAGGCCGGCAACGACCTGAACCTCACGGCCAACAACGACGTGACCGTCAAGGGCAGTCAACTGAGTGCCGGGCGCGACATCAACGTCAAAGGGCGCGACGTCACCCTGGATGTGGCCAAAGGCAGCATCAGCGAGGAAACCCGCAACACCGAGATGTGGGGCGGCATCCACGGCGGCACCAGCGGCGGCTTCAAGATCGGCGTCGGCGGCAGCTTCGGCACCGCCAGCACCGAGAGCAGCCAAGGCTCCTCCACTGCCACCCAACTGGATGCCGGGCGCGACATCAACCTCAAGGCCAGCAACGACCTGAACCTGATCGGGACCCAGGCCCAGGCCGGACGCAACATTGACCTGGATGCCGGCAACGACCTGAATATTCGCGCCGCGCAGAACGATCACAGCAGCGAGAACAACCGCAACAGTGGTGGTGGGGAAGTGGGCTTCACCTTCGGCTCGGAAGGCGTGGGCGTCTACGCCAGCGTCAGCATGGGCAAAGGCAATCTGGAGCGTGAAGGCGAGCGCCAGCAAGAGGCTTATCTCTATGCCGGGGAGCGGCTGGGCTTCACCAGTGGCAAGGACACCAACATTTCTGGTGCCAACCTGCGTGGCGATGAAGTTATCGGGCGTGTCGGGGGGGACCTGAACATTGCTTCGGTCGCCGACACCGGCAAGGTCAAGGGCAAGGAATTCGACATCAGCGTCACCGCTACCTTTGGTCCTGCTCCAGGGCTCAGTGGCTCGGTCGGCTATGGCCAGACCACCGGCAAGACCGACTGGGTTGAAGAGCAAACCCGTATTACCGGCAAGAACAAGGTCGATATCCGCACCGAAAACCACACCCAAATCGACGGCGCGCTGATCGCTGCCGACAACGGCAACCTCAAGCTGGACACCGGCACGCTGGGCTTCAGCGATATTGCCGGCAAGGACAAGGAACACGGTTATTACCTGAACGTGGGCGGCACCTACAGCTCCGGTAGTGGCACCACACAAGACAGCAGCCAGGTGGGTAAAGGCAAGGAAGGTGAAACCGGCTGGAGCGTCAGCGGCTGGGACTACCAGAAGGACCGCGAGCAGATCGTGCGCGCCACCGTCGGGGCGGGCGAGATCGTGGTGCGCAAGGATGCCGAGACCGGGGCCGATTCAACGGCCGGGCTGAACCGGGATGTGAGCAAGGCGTATGAGATCACCAAGGATGAGGAGTCGCGTACGGATTTGTATGCGAGTAGTTCTTCCCTTGGGGCGGTGGCGAGCCCGAAGAAGACGTATGAGCAGTGGAAGAAGAATGTTGAGTTGTATGGGGAGAACAGTCGAGACGCGATGTTAAAGCTCGACGAGCTTATGGCCAGTATGGTCGTGCTACTTACAGCGGGAAGCGATATCGAATTTGCATCCAGGCACGTGAACAACGTGCTGGTGATCCGTGAAAACGCTCGAAAACTCGTCAGCAAGGATGAGAACAAACGTGCGGAGGGCATGGATTATCTGATCCGGTCCAAAGTCGGCGAAGCGAATGGGGAGGCTGCAAAACTTCTTTTCGCTCGGATGAAGGATATTGCCCGCGAGAGCCCGGAGAAGTCACTTGAGCTAGCAGAAATGTTGGCCAGTTTGAAGAACCCTTCAAATGGATCGCTAAATCTCGCTGCTGCTCCTGGCGTAGGAATGATGGGGGCCTTAGCGCTTGCGCTGGTTTACTCAGGAGCGTCACCCCAGACTCAAGAAAATATGCGTAACACAGCCAACTCGGTTGTTGAGAGCGCTAAAAAGTCAGGTGGTGTTGCAAAGGAAGAGGTGCAGAGGCAGCTAAAAATTTCGATCGGCCTTTGGGAGTTGATAACCCTCACTACGTTTCCAATTCACCTGCTTGATGATGAAAACCGAAAGCTGGTCAATCCGATTGTTGATGCATCAGGACTGAATCCTACCAGTGGGGGCTACGCTGAAGGTGGCGGAGTTATCACAACGCCTCATACGGGTGGTACTCAGCTGGATGGAGTACAGAAGGATGGTGCCTATGTAACTCCGGAGCACAAGCTGAATCCGGGGGTGATGTATACTATAAATGGTATTACTCCTCGTAATGCACGAAATTTAGTTGGAGGGCCTCTTGAGGGTGGGACTCAAGTTAGTCGAAATTTCATATTGGAAGGTGGTCCCGTGAATGGAGTGTTATATCGGGCTGATAATCAAGGGAACATAACTAGCTACGCTACTTATGATTCGGTGGGTATGGTGTTGAAAAGAGTCGATGTTACAGGTAAGCCTCATTTGTCTGTTCCGACGCCACATGTAATAGAGTATGGTAGGAATACACTTCCTGATGGAACTGTTAGAGTGCAGTCACCATCCACGAAGTTAGCCCCAAGACCAATTAGACCAGACGAGGTTCCATGATGAGTGTTAATACAATTAAACCTTTTGTAGGCTTGAGTAGATATGAGTCATGGAAATCGCAGTGGGCGGAAAAAAGTACAGTTGATATATTTTCCTATGTGAGTGAAATTTGCAGTCCTGAAGATGTTATGTTGTTTTGTAGATTGTTGTTTCCCGATTTTGTTGTTAGGGATGATGCGGTGTTTCTAGAGAGTCGATACGACGCTGCGATATTCGATGTTTGGCTCGAGCAGTTGAATGGTGATGTCAATGCCGTTGAGAGGGTGATGAATCAAATTCATCTTTATGATGTTTTTTCTGGAACGGCAAGCGATGTTGGTGATGTAATATTTGAACAGTTGGCGGATATTTTTGCAGTTTCATGGCGTTTGGTTTTAAAAGATAAGTTTCCCGAGAAGAAGTTCTCTGTTGAAGTCTCAAATGCCGAGCAGGATTACGGTCCAACGATAATTTTTTTTCAGATTTGTTAGTTGTGTTTTAGAGTGGGCGGTATGAGTTTTTGAGTTGAGTGGTTTTGTGTGTGAGTTATTAGGTTGTATGTGTCGTGGGTGGTGTATTGCAGAGTGATATTTAGGGGGGTTAAGAAGTTTTTTTGTATGTTGCTTGTCTGGAAGAAGAGTGGGTTGTTTCGTGTTAAATAGTTCTGCTCTTAGTGTCCGCGTAAAAGATGAGTGATTCAGTTCTAACTCTATATATGTCGCGAGAGAAACGAGTGGCTTTGGCACTCTGATCGCTGCCGACAACGGCAACCTCAAGCTGGACACCGGCACCCTGGGCTTCAGCGATATCGCCGGCAAGGACAAGGAACACGGCTATTACCTGAACGTGGGCGGCACCTACAGCTCCGGTAGTGGCACCACACAAGACAGCAGCCAGGTGGGTAAAGGCAAGGAAGGTGAAACCGGCTGGAGCGTCAGCGGCTGGGATTACCAGAAGGACCGCGAGCAGATTGTGCGCGCCACCGTCGGGGCGGGCGAGATCGTGGTGCGCAAGGATGCCGAGACCGGGGCCGATTCAACGGCCGGGCTGAACCGGGATGTGGGCAAGGCATATGAGATCACCAAGGATGAGGAGTCGCGTACGGATCTGTATGCGAGCAGTTCTTCCCTTGGAGCGGTGGCGAGCCCGAAGATTGATATTGCTAATATTCTTGCCGAAGAGCGAGGGGTGAGTGTTCTGTTGAGAGGCTCTAATACACCAAGTGGTGACGCGACTATTCGTTTGCCAGATGGCACAAGACTTCGTGCAGAGTTTAAAACTTTTGAAACTCCAGATGCTCCGGTGTCAGAGCTGACGGATAATCGTATAAAGAGAATATTTGAGCGAAATATTAGTACCGGGAGTTCGCAGCTTAATGGTTTTCCAAGTGCGGTGGTGATTGATGCGCGTGCATTGAGTTTGTCATCTGAGCAGGTTGCTGGCTATATAGATAGAGCTTTAAATAACGTGGTGCCGAAGCGTCCTGAGTTGGAGCAGGTTTTTGCAATCACACAACATGGGGTTATTCAAATGCCGATTGTGAGAGGGAAGTAAATGGGTACGTATTATTATTTGTGCTGCAAAACTTGCAGAATTTCATTGAGCTTAGGAAAAAAGCTGGCGAAGGAAGGGGGGCGATTAGTTGTTCAGGGGGTTTACTCTGATAAGGAAAGGGCTTGGCTCAATGATAAGCGTGCATGGGATATTATTCAGGCTTTTTTTCAGCAGCATGAAGGGCACGATTTACTATTCGTTAATGATGACGACTTTTCGCAGATCCAGTTGTATGACTATGTTGAAGGAGATGACTTTTTGGAGGGGGGAACTTGATTGGTGGTTTTTTCTATAATAACAATTTTTGTTATGGTTGCTGCGTAAAGTTCTAAAGGGCGTTACATGTTGGATGCAATTGGAGATGTCCGTAGCCTAAATGGAGAGGAGAGATATGATGGCTGTTGGGTACTTTGAATTTACTTTGGTTTTTGATGAAAGAATAGTAAATGTTTGTGGATAAATGGTGAGGCGATATTCCTGGATATAGTGGGGAAGGGGAGGTTTTAGGCGGGTTTCCTAACTGTTTGTTAGGAAGGGTAGATATTGAGTTGTTGTTGGTTGGGTTTTTTCGTTTGCTCTCGGGAGTTGAGTCGTGGGCTAGTGAAGTAAGAGTTTTTGGTTATAAGGGTGTTGGGCGAGTAGAGATTTGGGAAGATGATATCTTTATACTGTTTGGATTTTGAGAGATTATCTTTATTTCTGATAGAGGAAATTATATATCTTGCCGCTAACTTTGATTGTAACTTGGTGTTATTTGGTGGTGGGGAGATTTTTGAGCCAAAACTGCCCTTGGTTGTGGAAAAGGTAAAGTAGCCTAACGCTTTTGTTTTTTGTGAGGAGCTAGCTGGTTTTTTCGAGGCTCTAGTTTTGTGGGGTGAAAAATATAGTTGGAAATTATTTGGTTTGGTGTTGTTATATGGTCTTCAGAATTGGCGTATTTTGGCCTGAATTTACTCTTGTAGTGGTTGTTTTGTTGAGCTCTTTTTATAGCGGATTAATTAGGTCTGTACGCGTCGCTAAGTTTTTCTCAGTTGTTGAAAACCTCTCAAGGAAGATCCGTCATGCGTCTGTTGTCTCTGCTCTTCACCCTCGCTTTGCTCGCCGGTTGTGCCTCCACCCCGGACTATTACATCTCGCCCAAACCGGTGCAGATTCCCGCCAACGCGACTTACTGGATCGACACCTTCAACCTGCAGTTGGTCGGCGAGAGCGAGCGTTTTCTGCCCGAGGACAAGTTGCGTCAGCAACTGGGCATGGAGTTGATCCGGCAGTTGGGCAATGCCAATCGCTACGCCGCCACCAAGGACAGTGCCGACTACCTGCTGGATGTAGATGCGGTGTACAAGCGCCGCCTCAGTGATTCCCAGGGCGGGCTGGTGTCGATGGTCGTCGATGACAATACGATCCTTGCCAGTGTCGACTTTGGCTACAAGGTGCAGGTCAAGCGCGACGGCGCCGAGGTGTTGCATTTCGCCCAGGAGCGCGATGGTTTGCAGCCTGCCGGGGCCATGGGCCAGTTGCGCAATATGAAGACCATGTTGGGGGCGATCACCAACAGCGGTAACTCGGATGTGGAGAACTTCTACATTCGTGCTCTGCCGAGGTTCATCGTTCGCGATATCACGGCCATTCCTTCTCGTTGAGTGAGTGTGTGGAGGGATTGTAGGAGCGAGCTCGCTCCTACAGGGGGATCAACGTGCTTTTTGGGTTATAGCTTTTTCACCGGAATGCAGATCTCACACTCCAGCTCCCCGGTCTTGACGTCGTAGAAGGCATCCGCCGGGTAGCGTTCGAAGGCCGGGCGCGGGTCGAATTGCAGGCCGCTCTTGGGCAGCCAGTCGCGGCACAGTTCGATCCAGGCGTCGGCGATAGCCGGGCCCAGGCCGCGGTAGTGGGCCACGGCGTAGAGGCCGCCGGGCAGGGTGGTGACGACCGCGGGGGCGCTGGCCTTGAAGTCTTCGGGCACTTCCACGCAGGCGTCGTAGCGGCATTTGTCGGCGGGGGTGAGGTCCGGGTCGTCGTGGCCGATGCCGTAGCGCACGCGGTTGAACAGCTGGTGTTCGAGCATCCACGGCGCGGCGGTTTCGCGCCAGAAAACGCCAATGCCCGGGCCGTAGGCGCCGATATAGCGCAGGTAGGCCACGCGGGTGGCGGGTAGTTGCTGCAGGGTGACCTTCATCGCGGTTTCCTTCAGGTGAATGAAGGCGTCAGGATCGTCGAAGGCGGGGATGTGGGTCTGATCAGGATTGCGCAATTCACGCAGGCGGCGTTCGCGGATGTCGTCCAGGCGGCGGTGCCAGCGTTTGGGCTCGGTATCGCGCCAGGTGCTGGGGGAGACCGAGAAGTGCTGTTTGAAGGCCCGGGAAAATGCCTCGCCGGAGCCGAAGCCGACTTCCAGGGCAATTTCCAGCACTGAGGCCGAGGGGCGGCTGGCCATGAGGTAGGCGCCGCAGGCCAGGCGTCGGCGGCGCAGGTAGGCACCCAGGGGCTCGCCGACCCAGGCGCTGAACAGGCGGTGGAAGTGGTAGGGCGAGAAATGGGCGACCCGCGCCAGGTCCGCCAGCTCCAGGGGTTGGTCCAGGTGTTGGTCGATATGCTCCAGCACCCGGCTCATGCGCAGGGTGTATTCGTGGAGGCTGTGATAGGCGGCGCTCATGTCTACAGCTTAGTTGGCTGGGTGGGTCGTCACAGTCTGCCGCAGATTTGTGCCGTTTGTGAGTGCGATTCGCCGGCAAGCTGGCTCCTGCGGCAGGTTCTGCCGGCGAACAGGTTCTCAATCGTCACAACAGCAACTGCTGTTCTTGCCCTGGGGCGTTGCCTGGTAGCGATCGTGGTGCCGGACCCAGCCCATGATCTGCTCTTCGTTGCGCCCCTTGGGCGTCAGGTCGAGGAAGTTGTAGGCCCCCAGCAACAGGTCCAGCCCGCGGGCATAGGTGGAATAGGTGTGGAATATCTCACCTTGCGGGTTGCGGTAGAAGACGCTGAGCCCGGGCAACTCCTGCTCATTGCCACTGGCCTGTTCGTAGTTGTAGCTGGCAGTGCCCTGGGCCAGTTGCTCGGCGCTGAGGCTGACGCCGAAGTCCTGGTTGAAGTCGTCGCCGGCGCTGGAATACCAATCGAAATGCCAACCCATGCGCTGGCGAAAGGCCTGGAACTCGGCATAAGGGGCGTGGGAGATGGCCACCAGCGCTACATCGTGGTGGGCCAGGTGCTGGTTGGCGCCATCGAAGTGGTCGGCGACGAACGAGCAGCCCTTGCAGCCTTCCTCCCAACCTTCGGCAAACATGAAGTGGTAGACCAGCAGTTGGCTGTGGTCGCCAAACAGATCGGCCAGGCCCAGCGGGCCATCGGGGCCATGAAACTGATAGGGCTTGTCGATTTTTACCCAGGGCAGCGCCCGGCGTTCGGCGCTGAGCTGGTCGCGCTGGCGGGTAAAGGCCTTTTCGTGGATCAGGTGCTGTTTGCGGGCTTGCAGCCATTGTTCCCGGGAGACCACGGGATGCTCGGTAACGGACATGACATCTCTCCTCAAGGCAGTGGGGGCGATGGGTCTTACACACGCTAGTCGTTTGGCGCTGGAGTGGATCGACAAACCGCCCAGCGGTTTTCCGATCAGGGGGCGGCGGGCTGGGGTGGATTTCCTGAACGGCTGAATGGCCTGCCGGTCACAACGTGTGAAGGCATTTCATTCTCTTGTCTGGAGGTTGAATCAGGATGACGACTTATAACTGGGATCTGATCGAACGACTGCTGCACGAAGTGCAGAACGGCGCCGGCCACAGCTTCACTCCGCGACCCTATGCCGAGCAGCATGCGGCGGCCAAGGCGGCGGAAGGCGAGCCCACCGGCAATCTGGATGACCTGAAAGTCACCGCCACCGAGTACGAAAAGTTACTGCTGGACCGTGGCTTTATCGAAAGCCGGCCGGAAGAGGAGGGGGGCAATGGCGAGAACTTCGTGCTCACGCCCCGTGGTTCCAGCCTGCTGTGCCTGATCGACAGCAGCATCCCGGGCAATGATCACCCGCGCCAGGTGCTGGAGGAGCAGGCCGATGCGCTGGATCCGGCGACCTTCGATCAGGTGGCCTCCAAGGCCCAGATCGCCTAGGTTGCACCTAGCCCTGGCGGGCGTTCTGCAGGCATTTGAGCTCGGCGAAGTCCTTGCGCACTCCGTCGATTTTCTTCAGCAGGCGCTGGCGCTGGGCCGGGGTGCTTTGTGCCATCAGGTCCACCAGCAGGCTGCGTGCGGCCTGTTCGGTGTGGGCGTAGGCCTGGCGATAATCCGGCGTCCATAAGCTCTCGCGGTGTACCAGCAATTGCTCGATACGTTGTGGGAAATCTCTGTTTTGCCGTTGCTCTACAGCCGCGCTGAATTGCGCCTGCCAGTGGGCTCGGTTGGCGATCCACTGCTGGTTCTGCTCGCCCAGGCTGCTGGACCATTGTTCCACCCGTTGCTGCTGGCTCGGGCTCAAGGGGCCGAGCCAGGCGTTCAGGCGCTTGCTCATGCGTTGGCTGCGCTGCTCTATCTGTTGCGCCAACGGCGGCTTGAGGTATTGCTCCTGGTGTTCCTGCAGGTCCTTGGCGAAGGCGGAATTCATCTCTTTGACTTGCTGGTCGTTCAGACCCTGGAGCAGCTCCACGGCGGACGGGGTGATCTGCTGGGCGGTTTCGGCGATGGCTTGCTTGGCTTCCCGGGTGCGCTCTTGCAAGCCCTGGTCGCTGACCTGGTTGTTCTGCACCATCAGTTGCAGGCGGTCGAGCCAGTCCAGGTAACCCGGAAGCTGGGTGGTGCAATGCCAGCTCAGGTGCTGCTGCAGGCGCTGGTTGAACCAGCTCTTCTGCTCGCTGTTCATGTCCAGGTAGTCGTTGAGGTTCCAGGGAATGATCACATCCAGGTTGCGATAGGCCAGGCCGACCCGGCTACAGGCGCCCAGCAGCAGGCTGATGATCAGGAGCGGAATGAGGAGGTGCCAGCGGCGCGCCATGTTCGAGTCCTTGCGAGTGCGGGTTGCTGTATCTGAACCCTGAAGGTGCCTCGCAGTTCAGACGTTCAGTAGAACGCCCGTTCGGCCTTGAAGGTGAGCAGGCCGTCGCATTGCGGGTTATGCCCGGAGTAGGCGCTGCAGTCGTTGCCGCTGAGGCTGGAGTCACTGTAGATCAGGTTCAGGTCGATCCCCAGCCAGGGGCGCGAGAGCTTGATCGACCAGTCATTGAAGCCGGCCACGTAGCCGCCGTCGGCGATCGAGACGCCATTGTTCAGTTGATGGGTGGTGTATTTGACGCTGACGCCAATGCCGAACGGTACGTTGCCGCCCAGGTCAGCGAACAGGGTGCTGTTGCGTTTGTCCGGGTCATTGCTGAAGGCCGCGCCGAAGCGGCTACCGAGCAGGGTCAGGCCGCCGTAGAATTCCTGGCTGTCCTGGGTCCGCAACTGCGGGTAGTTGTAGTGGATCATTCCCAGTTCGTAGCCCAGGGTCTGGTCGAAGGGCTGCTTGAAGCCCAGGTAGGAATCCACCTCCAGTTTGCTGGAGGGGCTCAGGCCCATGCTGGGGGCCCACTGGCCGGCATACCAGCCACTGTCGTGGCTCAGGTCGAGGCCGCCGTGGAACGAGCCGCTTGAGGACGGCTTGACCAGGCCCTGGGCCATGCTGCGGCTGGGGCTGGTGCCCAGCTTGAGGTCGAAATCCCCCAGCTCGCGCTGGAAGATTTGCCCATGGGCAATGGGGCAGGCCAACAGCAGGCTGCAGGCCAGCAACGAGGATTTGAGCATGCAGCACTCCCTGAACTGCGCGGAGCGACAACCTGAAAGGCGGCTGAAACGATTGATCTAGAGGGAGTAAAGGATACCGGCGAATGCCATTGGCTGAAGGCCGTTCGTCGATTTGCTGGTAGTGGGGAGGAGAGCGGGTGCCAGTCCTAGCGCTTTGAGGGCAAAGCGCTAAGGGACCAGGATAATGCGCGGGGGAGTTACTTCTTGCCCAGGCTGATCTGCTTGGACGGGCCGAAAGTCTGGCCGCTGACGCCTTTGGCGATCTGCTGGATTTCGCCGCCCGATTTCAGGAACGCTGCGATCTGTTCGTTGATCGATTCACTGGTTTCAACGGCGGGAGCTGGTTTTGCTTTGCTGTTGGAGGCTTTTACTCGCATGGCGGCCATTTAACCTTTCGGGAAAATTAATTTGGCCAGGCATCTTATCAGAAATACTTGACAATTGCTTGGTAAATATCCCCTGGAACAGAAAGGCGCTTCCTGCTGTTTTTCCTAAGTTTATTTTTCGGATATTTTCCTAAGTCGCTGTTTTAACTAAGGACCCATCGAAAAAAATGCCCTCTCGCTGTGCTCCGCAAAGGCTCTATGCACGGCTGTTTGCCTGACGAGCGGCCGGTTGAGCGCCGGGAACGCCAGAAAAATCAAGGATTTCGTGGCCGGCGATTCAGGAGCGTCAACGCAGGCCTGGAAAACAGGTAGAATGCCGCCCACGCAATGAGGGTATTGGAAATGGCTTTAGTCGGGCGCTACAACAGTTTGCAAGTGGTTAAACACACTAACTTTGGTTTGTATCTGGACGGTGGGGCAGACGGCGAAATATTGCTGCCCAATCGTTATATCCCCAAGGACATTCCCAGTGAAGATGAAGACTGGCTGAATGTTTTTGTTTACTTGGACAGTGCTGACAAGTTAATCGCAACTACCGAAAAGCCGAAAGTTCAAGTTGGTGAGTTCGCCAGTCTTAAAGTCGTCGAAGTTAACAGTATCGGGGTGTTCCTGGACTGGGGGCTGCCCAAGGATCTGCTGCTGCCGTACTCCGAGGAAAAGCGCCAGATGAACGCCGGCGAATACTGCGTGGTGCATGTCTACCTGGACAAGCACACTCGCCGTATCACCGCCACGGCCCGTCTGGACCGCTACCTGGACAAGACGCCGGCCAACTACAAGGCCGGCCAGGAAGTCGACTTGCTGGTGGCCGAGTCCACTGACATGGGCTTCAAGGCCATCATCAACAACAAGCACTGGGGCCTGATCCACAAGAACGAAGTGTTCAAGTTCCTGCGCTCGGGGATGCAAGAGAAAGGTTTCATCAAGGAAGTGCGCGCCGACGGCAAGATCAGCCTGAGTCTGCAACCTGTCGGTGAACAGGCGGCCACCAGCCTGAACTCGAAGATCCTCGCCAAGTTGCGGGAAAACGATGGCTCGCTGGCGGTCAGCGACAAGAGCGATCCGGTCTTGATCAGCAGTTTGTTCGGGGTTAGCAAGGGCAACTTCAAGAAGGCCATCGGTGCCCTCTACAAGCAGGGCCAGATTGTCATTCACGCGGATCGTATCGAGCTAAGCTGAGACTCACTTCACGCGGCGGGCGAGGCTTATGAAAACCACGCTGGTTGCCTGGCTCGCCACCTTGCTGGCGTTCCTGCTACTCGACGCGCTCTGGCTGGGGCTGATGATGGGCGAAACCTACCGGACCCAGTTGGGGGCGCTGCTGCTGGAACAGCCACGGCTGTTGCCGGCAGCGCTGTTCTACCTCCTCTACGTTAGCGGTTGCCTGCTGTTCGCCGTGCGGCCCGCCCTGCAGCAGGGCGGCTGGCGCCGGGCTGCGTGCCTGGGGGCGCTGCTCGGGCTGGTGGCCTACGGCACTTATGACCTGAGCAACTGGGCGACCTTGCAGGGCTGGTCGGCTTCCCTGGCGCTGCTGGACATGGCCTGGGGCATGCTGGCCAGTGCCCTGGCCTGCAGTTTCGGCGTCTTCTGTGCCTGCCGCTGGGCGCCTGGCGCAAACGACGGGAACTAGGTCTGCTCCAGGGGACCCGTCAGGCGCGGCGGCAGTTCTTTATTTCGGGTAGGGGTCATGTCATTGAATCAATGTGAGGTACGGCGGTGAGCATCGAACGGCGCAACGCCGATGGGTTTGCCCTGCAGGTGATGTTGGGGCTGTGCCTGATCTGGGGCGTGCAGCAGGTGATGATCAAGTGGGCCGCGGCGGACATCGCGCCCATCATGCAGGCGGCCGCCCGTTCGGGGATCTCGGCGCTGCTGGTGGCTGTACTGATGTGCTGGAAAGGCGGCTGGTCCCAGGTTTCCAGTACCTGGCGCGGCGGCTTGCTGGCCGGCGCTCTGTTTGGCCTGGAGTTCCTGTTTATCGCCGAAGGCCTGAAGCTCACCAGTGCCGCGCACATGTCGGTGTTTCTCTACACCGCACCGATCTTCACCGCCCTTGGGGTCAATTGGCTGTTGCCCAGCGAACGCTTGCGGCCCTTGCAATGGTTGGGGATCGTCCTGGCCTTTATCGGCATCAGCATTGCCTTTGCCGGCGGGATCTCCCTGGACAACCTGGACCGGCGCATGCTCCTGGGCGACATTCTGGGACTGCTGGCGGGGCTGGCCTGGGGCGCGACCACAGTGGTGGTGCGGGCTTCGCGGCTGTCCGAGGCGCCGGCGACCCTGACCCTGTTCTATCAGTTGATCGTCGGTTTCGTCGGCCTGTTGCTGATCGCCGTGCTCAGCGGCCAGGTGACCCAGGTCAGCCTGACGCCGGTAGCGGTGGCCAGCGTGTTGTTCCAGGGGCTGGTGGTATCGTTCTTCAGCTACCTGACCTGGTTCTGGCTGCTGCGGCGTTATCTGGCGGCGAACCTGGCAGTGTTTTCCTTCATGACCCCGATGTTCGGCGTGACCTTCGGCGTGCTGTTACTGGACGAGCCCTTGAGCCTCAACTTCGTGCTGGGGGCAATGCTGGTGCTGCTGGGTATTACCTTCGTCAGCGCCGAACAGTGGCTGCGGCGGCGGATCCAGCGCTTGTTGTAGCCCGCGCTTCACGAGACGACCGCACAGCGCTGTGCCCTTGGTCGCAGTTGCCAGAGCAGGCTGGCGCCGATCAGCAAGCCGCAGCCCGCCACCACCAGCGCCAGTTGCAGGTCGCCGCTGAAGTGGCTGCTCAGGGCGGCCAGCAACGGGCCGCTCAACTGGCCCACGGCAAAGCAGGCAGTGAGCAGGCCGGCGTTGCGCTGGGCCGACTGCGGTGCCAGTTCCCGGGAGCGCTGCATCACCAACTGCATGCAGGCCAGGAACGGCGTGCCGCACAGCAACACGCCCAATACCAGCCCCAGGCCACTGCCCAGCAGGCAGGCAAAGACCCCGGCGGCCTGCAGCCACAAGGTCGCCATCAGCCATTGCCGGGTGCTGTGCGGGGTGTGCCGACGCAGGCTGGCCAGGGCCACGCCTACGGCCGCGGCCAGGCCGAAACCGGGCCAGAACAGGTCGGCCTGCCACTGGCCCTGGAAGCGCGCATTGGCCATCTGCGAAAGGAAGGTCGCGGGGATGATGTAGCCCACGCCATACAGGGCGTAGACCAGCCCCAGGCGCGCCACGCTGTGCTCAGTGGCGCAGGCGCTCTGCGTTTCGCCACTGGGGCGCGCCGAGGCCGGGGGCAGGATCGGCAGGATCACCAGCAGCATCAACAAGGCGACCGCGGCATACAGCAGCCACAGGTTGGCCGAGCTTTGCCCCAGAAGATTGGAGCCCAGGGCCAGTAGCCCGGTGAGCATGATGCCCAGCCCCGGGCCGGCGAACACCAGGGCCCCGAGGCGTGGCCGGCCCGCCGCCTGGGCCAGGGGTTGGCTCAGCGCCGTGATCATCACCAGCACCCAGGCGCTGGCCACCCCGGTGCCGAAGCGCAGCAGCAGGTGCGGCCAGAAGCCCTGGGCCCAGAACGAGGCCAGGGTCAGCAGCACGCACAGCCACAAGCCGCCCAGCAGGCGCAGGCGCACCTGGGCCGGACGCCTGGCGAACATGGCGTCCAGGGCTCCGAGGAAATAGCCCAGGTAATTGGCGGCGGCAATCAGCCCGGCGGCGGTCAGGTCGACCTGGCCTTCGCTGATCAGGTGCGGCAGTTGCGGGGTCAGGGCGAAGCGGCCAATGCCCATGGCCATCATCAGGGCAATGAAGCTGGCGAGCAGGCGGAGCAGGGGAGACATGGTCGGCTTTCCATCGATGGGGACAATGACCGTCAGGCTAGGACTGATTGACTTTCTTTAAAAATAAATAATATTGAGTAACTTGTTCAGTTTTGGAGAAAGTCATGGAGTTCAGCCAATTGCGCATCTTCCAGGCCGTGGCCGAGGAAGGCTCCATCACTCGCGCCGCCGAGCGCCTGCACCGAGTGCCGTCGAACCTCTCGACCCGGCTCAAGCAACTGGAGGAGCAGCTGGGGGTCGAACTGTTCCTGCGCGAGCGTCAGCGCCTGCAGTTGTCGCCGGCGGGCAAGGTGCTGCTGGATTACGCCGCGCGCCTGTTCGCCTTGCACGACGAGGCCCATGCCGCGGTGCAGGGCGGTCAGCCGGCCGGGGAGTTTGTCCTGGGCACCATGTACAGCACCGCGGCGATTCACTTGCCTGCATTGCTGGCGCGTTATCACCGGGCTTATCCGGCGGTGAACCTGCAGGTGCAGTCCGGGCCCAGCGGCGAGTTGCTCGAAGGCTTGCTCACCGGGCGCCTGGATGCGGCCCTGGTGGACGGGCCGCTGGAGCTGGCAGGCCTGGATGGCGTGCCCCTGTGCGACGAGACCCTGGTACTGATCAGCGAAGCCGACCATCCGCCGGTGCGTACGGCCCGGGACGTGGAGGGCCGTGCGGTGTTCACCTTTCGCCAGGGCTGCTCCTATCGCATGCGTCTGGAATCCTGGTTTGCCCACTACCACGCCGCGATGGGGCGGGCCATGGAGATCGAGTCCTATCAGGGCATGCTGGCCTGTGTGATCGCCGGTTCCGGGGTGGCGCTGATGGCTCAGTCGATGCTCGACAGCCTGCCGGGGCGCGAAAGCGTGGCGGTGCATGCCCTGGCCGAGCCTTTTGCCCGTGCCACTACCTGGCTGATGTGGCGCAAGGGCATGGTCGGGGCCAACCTCAATGCCTGGATCGAGCTGCAACAGGGCGCTGGCGTGCAGCTTGCGCAGCAGGCGCGGGCCCATGCTTGAACACCCGATGGCCATTGGCTTTAATCCAGTAACAGTTCATTGCCATTGCGCAGCAGCGCGCTGGAAAAGATAGGGCTATTATCTGCTTGAGGCGGCGCAGTATCGCCGCTCGGCACGACCCTGAGGGGGCACTATGAAAGACAAACTGCAAAGCTGGCTGCACGACCTTGGCGTCGCACTGGGCCTGATCGAGCCACCGCTGCAACCGGTGCCGATTCCTACCGACGAAGAGCTGCGGCGCCGTCAACAACGTCGTCGCTGAAGCAGAGGCGAGAGCGGAGTGCAGGCTCCGGCTCTCGCGGATGTTTTCTAGCCGGCAGTCGCTGGGCCACAGGCCTGGGGCAATCGGGTCAATCCTGGTTTTGCCGGGCCTTTTCCAATAACCATTGCACCAGGTCATCCACCCTTTCCAGCTGCCCTAGCGCTCGCTGCTCTTCACGGGGCAAGACACCCAGGTCGAACCTGTCCTCCAGGCGCCACAGCAGCGCCTCGATATCATCCCTGTCCAGCCCCAGTTCAGAGAGACCGCTCTGGTCATCGAAATCCACAGGCTCATCCAGCCAGTGGCGAATGAGCAGGTGCACTGCCGCGCGCGCTTGGGCCCGATTCATCTGCGTTGCTCCCGATACGACAGCAGGTCAGGCGGGACGGGCAGCGTCGGCGCGGGTCTTTTCCAGGATGAACAGGCTCAGCTCGCTGATGCTGCTGATTCGATACAGGTCGCGGTCGGGATCCAGGCGAATGTTGAACTCTCGCTCCAGGCTGTGCAGCAGGGCCTTGAGGTCCAGGGAGTAGGTGTCGTGTTCGCGGGCCTGGCAGGGCGGGATTGGCCACTTCTGGGCCATTTGTGCATCGATGGCATGACGGATGCTTTGCTGGATGGAGAAACGGTCCATAAACACCTCGGGGCAGGGAGAGGCTCTTATTGTTTTATGACCCCATCCAAGGGTGAAGCGATAGCGTGCACTGAGGCGGCCAGCGATCCTTGTACTGTTTTCCTGCGGGAACAGTCGTCGCTGGATCTGAGTACAGCACAGGTTTTTTTCCGGCGGGGTAACCATTCGTCCATTCATGGTCCTGACGAAAATGGCTGCGGGCTTTGCCCGTCGCTGCCGCGAGGCTTTTGCCAGGCAAAAAAAAACGGGTGCGGCCACCGACGCCGCACCCGTCGAAGAAAAGCTTCAGACCTCCGGCTTCACGTCAGATTGCGTTGGCCAGGGGCGCAGGGCGCCGGGAAGTCAGGCTCACCACCACGAAACTCACCAGGCCCACGGCCAGGCTGTAGTAGATCGGTGTGTTGGCATCCAGGCCGTCCTTGAACATGAAGGCCAGAGCCGTGACGAAGCCCAGGCCCATGCTGGCGATAGCGCCGGCAGTGGTGGCGCGTTTCCAGAAAATGGCGCCGATCAGCGGGATCAGCATGCCGCCCACCAACAGGTTGTAGGCCAGGGTCAGGGCGCTGATCACGTCGTTGACCACCAGGGCAATGCCCAGCACCACGATGCCGGTGAGGAAGGTGAACAGGCGGTTGATCCCCAGGCTCGATTGCTTGCCGCCGCGCAGCCTTGGCAGCAGGTCTTCGGTCAGGGTGGTGGAGGCGGCCAGCAGGCCGGCGCTGGCAGTGGACATCATGGCGGCCAGCGCCGCAGCGATCACCAGGCCACGGATGCCGTCCGGCAGCGAGGCTTTGACGATGGCGGCAAAGGCGTTGTTGACGTTGTCCAGGTCCGGCAGCAGAACATGGGCGGCCATGCCGATCAGGGCGCAGGCCAGGCCGTAGAGGATGCAGTAGAAGCCCGCCAGGGTGCCGGCGTATTGCGCGACTTTCTCGGTCTTGGCGGTGAACACCCGTTGCCAGATGTCCTGGCCGATCAGGATGCCGAAGAAGTAGATCATGAAGTAGGTGATGATGGTGTCCCAGCCGATGGCGGTGAAGCTGAAACTGGACGCTGGCAGCTTGGCCACCAACTCATCCCAGCCGCCTACGCGGTACAGGCAGATCGGCAACAGGATGAACATCAGGCCCACGGTCTTGATCACGAACTGGACGATGTCGGTCAGGGTCAGCGACCACATGCCGCCGATCGCCGAGTACACCACCACCACGCCGCCTCCCAGCAAAACCGAAACCCAGAACGGCAGGCCGAACAGCACTTGCAGAACGGTGCCGATGGCGAGGATCGAAGTCACCCCGATCATCAGCGCGTAGGCCAGCATGATCACTGCGCTGGCCTGGCGGGCCATGGGGTTGTAGCGCTTCTCCAGCACCTGGGTGACGGTGAAGATGCGCAGCTTGAGCAGCGGCTTGGCCAGCAGCAGGTTCAGGGCAATGATCCCCGCCCCCAGGGCGGCGCACAGCCAGAAACCGGAAATGCCGTGGACATAGCCCAGGCGCACGGTGCCGACGGTGGAGGCACCGCCCAGGACCGTGGCGGCCATGGTGCCCATGTACAGGGTCGGGCCCAGGTTGCGGCCGGCCACCAGGTAGTCCTCGTGGGTCTTGGCCTTGCGCATGCCGTAGTAGCCGAGTACGAGCATGCCGGCGGCATAGATGAGTACGACAAATAGATCTAAAGCCATGGTGGCGTGTCTCCGATTATCTTTTTTATGTGAAACAAACGGTTCATGCAGGTGCTGGCTGCTCAGCGAAGGCGGGGTCAAGTCTTGTGCAAGACCCAGGGGCTCTATCGCGAGGCCGGCCGCTCCAGGAGGTTATCCGGGCAGTAGCGCGCGACTTGCCAGCAGCCCGCTGGTACAGCGGCTGGCCATGCTGGAGTGCGCAGTTTCGAGAGTGGCGATGGCGGTGCTGGCCAGGCCGGGGGGCAGGCGAAACAGGTCGCAAGGCCTGGTGTCGCGCTGGTGCTCGAGGATCTGTCCGATCCTGTTGGTTGCGATGTTGCTAGGGTTTTTTTCTTTGTTGTTATTCATGATCTGCTCCGATCACATTGGCTAAGGGGGTGGCAGCCCTTCCGGCACAGCGGACAAATGGTTGTGACAGGCCAGCCAGAGGCCTTGTTGTTTTGTGCGAGACCCAATGGTTTCGCGTTCCTGGCTGAAGTCTTGCTCCCCTTGCATGCGCAGCTTCGTGGCTACGTCATGAGTCAATCCGGCGCCGTCCCCTTGTGGGCGGACGACGGCGTTGTCCGGGATGCGTCACCGCACCTCGGAACCATCCTTGGCCCGTCATCGGCCGGCTAATGCCTGGCAGGCATTGCGCAACAGCAGTCGAGGACGGGGTAAAGATGAAGCGGGTAGTACCGCTTTGCGCCGCAAACGGTCTGGCGGCGCGCAGCATGTGCTGAGTCTCAGCGATGGGCGACGCCAGGCAGCACGCAGAGCATTTCGTACAGCAGGTTGGCGCCCAGCAGCGAGGTATTGCCGGTGGTGTCATAAGGCGGCGAAACCTCCACCAGGTCGCAGCCCACCAGGTCCAGGCCCTGGCAGCCACGGACAATCTCGATGGCCTGGATGGTGGTCAGGCCACCGATTTCCGGGGTGCCGGTGCCTGGGGCCCAGGCCGGGTCGATGCCGTCGATGTCGAAGCTCAGGTACACTGGGCCGTTGCCGACTTTCTCGCGGACTTCGGCCATCAAGGGCTCCAGGGATTTGTGCCAGCATTCTTCGGCCTGGACCACGCGAAAGCCCTGCTTGCGGCTCCAGTTGAAGTCTTCGGCGGTGTAGCCCTGGGCGCGCAGGCCGATCTGCACCACGCGGTCGCAGTCCAGCAGGCCTTCTTCCACGGCGCGGCGGAAGGTGGTGCCGTGGGCGATCTTCTCACCGAACATGTGGTCGTTGACATCGGCGTGGGCATCGATGTGCACCAGCCCGACCTTGCCGTGTTTCTTGTGGATGGCCCGCAGGATCGGCAGGGTGATGGTGTGGTCGCCGCCCAGGGTCAGGGGAATCACGTTGTGTTCGAGGATGCCGTCATAGGCTTCTTCGATGATGCGCACCGCGTCCAGCAGGTTGAAGGTGTTGATCGCTACGTCGCCGATGTCGGCCACCGACAGCGAGTCGAACGGGGCAGCGCCGGTGGCCATGTTGTAAGGGCGGATCATGACTGATTCGGCACGGATTTCCCGCGGGCCGAAACGGGTGCCGGCACGCAGCGAGGTGCCGATGTCCAGGGGCACGCCGACGAACGCAGCGTCCAGGCCGGCAGCGGATTGCAGATGGGGAAGACGCATCATGGTGGCGATGCCGCCGAAGCGCGGCATTTCGTTGCCGCCCAGTGGTTGGTGGAGAATCTTGTCCACGGGATAGGCCTCATCGTTGTTTTATATTTATGGGGTCGACGGCGCAGCGAATCCTGCCCGAGCAACCGAGTGGGGCCGATTCTGCGAAATGTAGTGCGGGGAAAGAATCGCTACGAACAAATACTTAGTTCAGATTTTTCTAAACTAATGGCCGATGGCGCGCTAGACTCCCGCGCTGCTCCCCAGGCCCTTGGTGGCGAGGGAGCTTGCTCCCGTCCGGTGGTGCAGCCACCGTTATCCGGGTTGCAGGGTTGGATTGAAAGCGGGCATGGAGGCCATCGGGGTTGCTTTGCCACTCGGCGAGAACCCGCCCCTCGCCGCAGGGACGTTGTCGTTTTGCCTGTTATCGGAGCCTGTCATGGCCAACGCTTTACCTGATCTGAAACTATTGCGCATCTTCGTCAGCGTGGTGCGGCATCAGGGGTTCGCCAACGCCCAGCATGAACTCAATCTTTCCACCTCGGCCATCAGCACCTACATGAGCCAGCTGGAGGCGTCCCTGGGCCTGGTGCTCTGCCACCGTGGCCGGGGCGGTTTCAGCCTGACCAGCAAGGGCGAGCTGTTCCACCAGGAAACCCTGCGCCTGCTGGGCGAGCTGGAAGGTTTCGAACAGTACGCCGCAGCCCTCAAGGGCGAGCTTCGCGGGACCCTGAACCTGGGGGTGATCGACTCCACGGTGAGCGATAAGGCCCTGCCGTTCGCCGAGGCCATCGGCGCCTACAGCCAGGAGCATCCGGCGGTGCACCTGCACCTGTCGGTGATGAGCCCCCACGAGTTGCAGCTGGGGGTGCAGGACAATCGCCTGGACCTGGCCATCGGTGCCTTTTCCACGCGCATGAGCGGCCTGGTGTACATGCCGCTGTACCGCGAGCAGCATTGGCTGTATTGCAGCAACCGCCACCCGCTGTACAGCGAGCGGCGCATTCCCGAGCAGGTGATCACCCAGCAACGCATGGTCGGCCGCGGCTACTGGAGCCAGGCCGAACTGGCCCGGCACGGCTTCAAGCACAGTGCGGCGACGGTGGAGAGCATGGAGGCGCAGTTGATCCTGGTGCTGTCCGGCGCCTACATCGGCTACCTGCCGGAACATTACGCCCAGGCCTGGGCGGACAAGGGCGACTTGCGGGTGCTGCTGCCGGCAACCTTTGGCTACCAGGCGCCGTTCTCCATGATCATGCGTCGCGGACGCGGTCGAGAGCCGCTGATCCAGACCTTTCGCGACCTGCTCAAGGCGCAGCTCAACCAGTCATAAGGAGGTCCCATGTCTCGAGCACGCTGCGAGCGTTGCCTGCGCCCTGCGGGCCATTGTCTGTGCCCGCTGATTCCGCAGCTATCCAGCCGCACCCGAGTGCTGTTGTTACAGCATCCCAGTGAGGTCAATCATGCCTTGAACACCGCACGTCTGGCGGCGCTGGGGCTGAACAACGCCGAACTGGTGGTGGGGGAAGTGTTCGAGGAGCTGCCGGCGTTGCTCGACCAGCCCGGATATCGAGCATGCCTGCTGTTCCCGGCGGATGATGCCCGGCCATTGCAGGCCTATGCCGAGACGGATGCACCGCTGCTGCTGGTGGTGCCCGACGGCACCTGGCGCAAGGCGCGCAAGTTGCTGCACCTCAATCCGTTGCTGGCGGCGCTGCCAAGGGTGACCCTGGCGACTGGGGTGGAGTCTCGCTATCGCCTGCGCAAGGCCCCGGGGCCGGGAGCCTTGTCCACTGTGGAAGCGATCGTTCAGGCATTGCAGGTACTTGAAGCTCCTGCTTCGTTCGAGCCGCTGTTGCGGCCTTTCGAGGCCCTGATCGAAGGGCAGATTGCCGCGATGGGCGAAGACACCTACCAGCGCAACCACGCCAAATCCTGACCGCTCCCGAGTCTGGCGCCGCTGCCGCAGGCGGTGATGGTGCGCGGTGGCCCCGCGCTTGCCGGCCACCCCACAAACCTTCAGGAGCGCCGCAGGGTCTTCTGCCGCAGGATATAGAGACTCACCAGCACTGCGCTGGTCAGCATGAAGCCCCGGGCCCAGGGCGATGGCACCAGGTAGCAGGAGAAGCCGATGCTCAACCACATCAGGCCGATGGCGTAGACCTTGCCCTTGAGCGGAATGCCGTTGCCGTCGAGATAGTCGCGGATCCACGGACCCAGGCGCGGGTGTTGCACCAGCCATTGGTAGAAGCGTGGCGAGCTACGGGCAAAGCAGGCGGCTGCCAGCAGCAGGAAAGGCGTGGTAGGCAATACAGGAAGGAAGATACCCACTACCCCCAGCGCTACGCTCGACCAGCCGATGGCCAGCAGAACGTAACGCCATAGCAGGGGGCGTTGGCCTATGGGCTTGGCCATAGGCAACGACTCAGTGGTGGCGCGGCTTGAGCAGTGCAGGTTTTTCGTCGGGGGCGTTGCACAGCAGGTACAGCGCGGTCAGCGCTTCCGGGATCTGCACGATCATGTCGTCCATCAGGTTGGCATCGCTGGCGATGTCGGAGAACTCCGGCTGTTCGTCGAACAGGCCGGAACCCACCATGATCGGCAGCAGCATCTCGCTGACTTCTTCCTCGGCGGTTTCGAACCAGGCCGCTTCACGCAGGAACACGCCTTCCATGAAGCCGATGCACCAGCCGCGCAGGTCGGAGTCGTCCGGGTCCTCGCCCAGGTCGAGTTCGCAGGGCAGCTCGAATTCTTCGTCGGAAGCCAGTTGGCGGGCGATGTGCGCCTTGAGGGCCAGCAGGGTCGACTCGATGGCTTCGCGTTCGGCGTCGTCACGGTAGTGCGGCTCTTCGGCGAACAGGGCGTCGATCCATTCACGGTCCGGAACGCTTTCCGAGCAGATGGACAGCGCGGTCAGGTAGCCGTGAGCGGCCACGTAGTCCAGCGCCTCGTCGTGCAGATCATCTGCATCGAGGAAGACTTGCAGGCGGGTTAGTTGCTCAGCGAAGGACATTGACGGCTACCTTGGGGAATAAACGATGCTGAATTCTAGGCTTTCTTGCGCGCTCAAGCCAGCCGCGGTGCCGATTTGAGCGGTTCTAAAGGTTACCAGCGGTCCATTGTCGGTGCCCTCTGCCGGGAAGGGGTCGGGTATACTCGCGCGTTTTGTGATGCCCTGCAGGCTGGTCGTCCGCTCCGGACAAGTCCGCTAACGCAAATGTCGGTGAAGCGTGCCGGCTTTTCGTCCAGTCTGCCCCCAGGGATTTCAGCGATTTTTGGAGTTTTTCATGCTCGAACAGGCTCAACGCGTCCTCAAGGACATCTTCGGCTACGACAGTTTCCGTGGTCGCCAAGGTGCGATCATTGAGCGCGTGGCCAGCGGCGGCGATGCCTTGGTACTGATGCCCACCGGTGGTGGCAAGTCGCTGTGTTTCCAGGTCCCGGCGCTACTTCGCGAAGGGCTGGCGGTAGTGGTTTCGCCGCTGATCGCGCTGATGGACGACCAGGTTGCGACCCTGGAGGAACTCGGTGTCGCGGCGGCAGCCTTGAACTCCACCCTCAGCGCCGAGCAGCAGCGTGACCTGGCCGCGCGCATCCGGCGCGGCGAAGTGAAGATGCTCTACCTGGCCCCCGAGCGCCTGGTCCAGCCGCGCATGCTGGCGTTTCTGCAGAGCTTGGAAATCGCCTTGTTCGCGATTGATGAAGCCCACTGTGTGTCCCAGTGGGGCCACGACTTCCGCCCCGAATACCTGCAATTGGGGCAACTGGCGGAAATGTTCCCCCAGGTGCCGCGCATTGCCCTGACTGCCACGGCTGACAAGCGCACCCGGGAAGAGATCGTCAATCGCCTGCACCTGCAGGACGCCGAGCGTTTTCTCTCCAGCTTCGACCGGCCGAACATCTTCTATCGCATCGTGCCCAAGGAGCAGCCACGCAAGCAGTTGCAGGCCTTCCTCAACGAGCGGCGCAGCGATGCCGGGATCGTCTATTGCCTGTCGCGCAAAAAGGTCGACGAAGTGGCTGCATTTCTCTGCGAGCAGGGCTTCACCGCGCTGCCCTACCATGCCGGGTTGCCCAATGAGCTGCGGGCCTATCACCAGAAGCGCTTCCTTAATGAAGAAGGCCTGATCATGGTGGCCACCATTGCCTTCGGCATGGGCATCGACAAGCCCAACGTGCGCTTCGTGGCCCACATGGACTTGCCCAAGTCGCTGGAAGCCTACTACCAGGAGACCGGTCGCGCCGGCCGTGACGGCCTGCCGGCAGACGCCTGGATGGCTTACGGGCTGCAGGACGTGCTGATGCTCAAGCAGATGCTGCAGAACTCCGAGGGCGACGAGCGCCACAAGCGTCTTGAGCAGCACAAGCTCGATGCGATGCTGGCCCTGTGCGAGGAAACCCGTTGCCGGCGCCAGACCCTGCTGGCCTATTTCGATGAAGACATGCCGCAACCCTGCGGTCACTGCGACAACTGCGTCGATGGGGTACAGACCTGGGACGCCACCGAGCCGGCACGCCAGGCGCTGTCGGCGATCTATCGCACTGGCCAGCGCTACGGCGTCGGTCACCTGGTGGATGTGCTGCTGGGCAAGGACACGGAAAAGGTCCGCAGTTTCGGCCATCAGCACCTGTCGGTATTTGGTGTCGGCAAGGCCCGCAGCGAAGGCGAATGGCGCTCGCTGTTCCGCCAGTTGGTGGCCCGCGGCCTGGCCGACATCGATCTGGAAGGTTATGGCGGCCTGCGCCTGAGCGACAGCTGCCGCCCGCTGCTCAAGGGCGAAGTGACCCTGGAGTTGCGTCGTGATCTCAAGCCGCAAACCACCCCCAAGAGCAGCACCAGCCAGGCCAGCCAGCTGGTACGGGGCGAGGAGCGCGAGCAGTGGGAAGCGCTGCGGGCCCTGCGACGCAAGCTGGCGGAAGAACATGGGGTGCCGCCTTATGTCATTTTCCCCGATTCCACCTTGCTCGAAATGCTCCGCAGCCAGCCCGGCTCCATGGCCGAAATGGCCGAGGTCAGCGGCGTGGGTGCGCGCAAGCTGGAGCGTTATGGCGCAGCCTTCCTCGAAGTCCTCGGCGGCGGTGTCGAGGCGCCGAAAGTGGTTGCCGACCTGCGCCATGAACTGATCACCCTGGCTCGTGCGGGGATGACCCCGGTGCAGATCGCCGGCCAGTTGCAGTGCACGGAAAAGAACGTCTACACCCTGCTCGCCGAAGCCATCGGCAAGCAGCAGCTGTCGCTGGAGCAGGCCCTGGACTTGCCGGAAGACCTGCTGGGAGAGATCCAGGATGCGTTCCTCGACGGCGAGGGCGAGTTGCCGCCAGTGGCCGAGGTTATCCCGGTGTTTGCCGGAAGGGTGCCGGAAGGGGTGCTGTATTGCGTGCGTGCGGCCTTGGAGTCGGAGTTTGAAATGTGAAGGGGTGCGTCAATGTTGTAACGATTCAGTCCCTTACAGGCCTTGCCTCCGGGCAAGGGGCATGCTTAGCTGACTAATAATTAGTTTTTCTTTATTTTCAGTCTGATCATGAGTGTTTTATGCCGTTAACCGATGAACACCGTTTTGGTATGCAGCTGGCGCATATGTCTCGCGGCTGGCGTGCCGAACTGGACCGCCGCCTGGCGGGGCTCGGCCTGTCCCAGGCCCGCTGGCTGGTGCTGTTGCATTTGGCCCGCTTCGAAGAGGCGCCCACTCAGCGCGAGCTGGCGCAAAGCGTCGGCGTAGAAGGGCCGACCCTGGCCCGGCTGCTGGACAGCCTGGAAACCCAGGGCCTGGTTCAGCGCCAGTCGGTGGTGGAAGATCGCCGGGCGAAGAAAATCGTTCTCTGTCCGTCCGCCCGGCCCTTGATCGAACAGATCGAAACCATCGCCACCGCCCTGCGTCATGAGCTGTTCGTTGGCGTTGACGAAGAGGACTTGCGGGTCTGCATTCGCGTTCATGAGCGCATCCTGGCCAATCTGGAAAAATCCTGACGCCTTCAACCGGGGTTGCCTGACCCCGGTTTGTCTTGTTCCTCTGCCATTCTGAATTCAAGCCTGCTGCGCCCAGGGGCGTTTTTTGCGTGCCTGTCAAAAGGTCTGGCCCAGATTCAGTGACAGGGCTTTCTGGTTGTCGTCGTTGAAGCCGTAGCTGAAGTTCAGCGGCCCCAGCGGCGTGTCGAAGCCGAGAAAGATGCTCGCCGCGTTGATGTAGCCGCTGTCGAAGGCATTGTCGTTGTTCCACACCCGGCCCCGCTCCAGCGAGCCTCCCAGGTACAGTGGAAAGTCCAGGGGCAGGTAGGAGCGTGGTGTCAGGCGACGGAAGTACACGGCGCGAGCCAGGCTGATGTTCTGCCCGGAGAGGGCGTCCTGACGGAAACCGGACAGTTGTCGAGCTCCACCGAGCAGGAAGCTGGACGTCACCACGTCGGCGTTGTCCAGGGTCCGGCCATAGCGACCGCCCAGGACAAAGGTATTGGGGCCGCTGCTCAGCGCCTTGTCCAGCTTGAACTCCCACTGCCGGTAGCGATTGTCCGAACCCAGGCTCGGTTCGAACTGGCGCAGGCTCAGCTTGATGTCTTCGCCGGAGTGAGGAAAGTAGACGTTGTCCAGCGAGTCGAAGGAGTACTGCAACTGGTAGTAGCCTTCGTTGAAGTTTTCGCTGGGCAGGTTATGGTCGCCGATGCGCACATCGGCCTTGCCCCAGGCCTCGCCGACGCCGAAACGCACTTCGCCGCTGTTGCCGATCTGGCGCCCAAGGTTGAGCCCGAAACCGTAGCGTTCCACGCGATATTCGGCGATCGGGTCGTTGTCCAGCACCGCCTCGACGTTTTGCGCTTCGGCGGCGATGAAGGGCGCAATGAAGTAGCGTGAACCGGCATCCAGTGGCTGGTAGAACTCGCTGTAGAGTTCCTGCTGATCACCGATCTGCACCCGGGTCAGCCATTCTGCACCCAGGCTGTTGATGCCGTTCATGCGGTAGCTGGCGCCGATATTGAACGCGCTGTCGCCACGCATGTCATCGGACAGGTTCAGCCCCAGGCGCAGGTAGTCGGTACCACTGCGCTTGCCCCGGGCGCTGATCACCAGGGTGTTGTCCTGCCCCTTGTGGGCTACGCGATACTGCACCTGTTCGAAGAAATCCAGGCCGTACAGGGTGCCCATGTCGGTTTCCAGGCGGCCCAGGTCCAGCGGCTCGCCGATGCGCTGGCGGATGTAGTAGCGGATCACTTCGTCGCTGACCTTGGAGTCGTTTTCCACCTTGATCGCGCTGATGATCGGCGTGCGCTGGCTGGGCTGGCGCGCAGCGGTCAGTTCGGCATCCAGCGCATGGGCCGGACGTAGACGGGCCAGGCGCGCGTCGAGGATGCGGGTGGCGCGGTAGCCGGTGTCGATCATTTCCTGGGCCCGGCCAAAGTCGGTAACGCCAAAGCTCGACAGCGCTGGCTGGATCAGTACGTCGTCCTTGTGCAGTGCCGCCAGTTGCACCTCCGAGTTGCGCCGGGTCATCAGGGTGATGGACTGGTTGAGCACGTCGACCACGGTATTGAGTTGCTTGCGCGAACGCAGCGGTGTGCCGATGTCCACCACGATGGCGATGTCGACTCCCATGTCCCGTGCCACGTCCAGGGGAATGTTATCGGTCATGCCGCCGTCCACCAGCAGGCGGCCATCCAGTTCCACCGGTGCGAAGACCGCCGGGATCGACATGCTGGCGCGGATCACCTGGGGCAGGTGGCCCTTGCGAAACACCACTTTCTCGCCGCTGGCGATATCGGTGGCCACGGCCCGGAAGGGGATCGGCAGCTTGTCGAAGTCACGGGTATCGCTGGCGTGGGCCAGCTTGCTTTCCAGCAGCAGTGCCAGGTTCTGTCCCTGAATCACCCCCAGCGGCAGGCCCAGGCTGCCATCGTCGCGGAAGCTGAGCTTCTGCTTGACCAGAAAATCCCGGTCGTCCTGCTTGCGCCGGAACGGCACGTCTTCCCGGGGCGGGGCATCGGACAAGGCCTGTCGCCAGTCGATGTTCAGCGCGAGCTTTTCCAGCTCGTCGATCTTGTAGCCCGAGGCATACAGCCCGCCGATCACCGCGCCCATGCTGGTGCCGGCGATGGCGTCGATGCGGATGCCCTGTTCCTCCAGGGCCTTGAGCACCCCGATGTGGGCCAGGCCGCGGGCGGCGCCCCCAGACAGCACCAGGCCGATTTTCGGTCGTGGCGCTTCGGCAGATTGAGCAAGCAAGGGCAGCAGGCAGAGGAACAGGCAGGACAGCAGGCGGCGCATTACGGTTCTCGGGGCGGGCGATAAAGCCGGCTATTATAACGACGCCCTTGAATCCAGGAGTCGGCCGTACCATGACTGAACGTAAACCCGAAGTGATCATCACCTATTGCACCCAATGCCAGTGGCTACTGCGGGCGGCGTGGCTGGCCCAGGAGCTGTTGAGCACCTTCAGCGACGACCTGGGCAAGGTGTCCCTGGAGCCGGCAACCGGCGGGGCCTTTCGCATCACCTGCGATGGCGTGCAGATCTGGGAACGCAAGGCCGATGGTGGCTTTCCCGAGGCCAAGGTGCTGAAGCAGCGGGTTCGCGACCAGATCGACCCCGAGCGCGACCTGGGCCACAACGACCGTACTCAGTGAGAGCCGGCTTCAGCCGTGGCTGCCTTGCTGCCCGAACCCGCCGACAGGCGGCTTGAAACCACGATGGCAACGATGATCAAGGCCCCACCGAACAACATGCGCAGGGTCGGGTTTTCGCCGAACAGCAACCAGGCCACGGTAATTCCGTAGACCGGTTCCAGGGCAAACACCACCGCTGCGGTGCGCGCCTTGATCACTGCCAGGCTGGCGACAAACAGGCTGTGGGCCAGACCGGTGCAGAAAATTCCCAGCAGGCTGATCCACAGCCAGTCCATGGCCCGCACCTGGCCAAGCTCGGGAGCCGCCACCGGCAACAGGCACAGGGCGACCACCACGTTTTGACAGAGCGCTGCCTGCACCGCGGGGATCCGCCCGGAGCTGGCACGGTTGTTCAGTGACAGCAGCGCAAACAGCAGGCCCGAGCCCACGGCCCAGAGCAGGCCGGTGGTGGCCTGGCTGGCCAGGTCGAAGTCCGGGGTCACCAGCACCAGGCCGATGCTGACCAGCAGCACCAACAGCATTTCGTTGAAGCGGATCCGCTCGCGGAAGATCAGGCCTTCGAGAATCACGGTGAACGCCGGGAAACTGGCAAAGCCCAGGGTCGCGATAGCCACCCCCGCGACCTTCACCGCCACGAAGAAACTCACCCAGTGCCCGGCCAGCAGCAGGCCGCTGAGCAGCAGGCGCCGCCAATCGGTGGCGGCCAGTTTCTGCCAGGGGGTGTTGCTCGCCAGGCGGGCGAAGACACCCAGGGCGAGCACGGCAAAGGCTGCACGGCCGAAGACGATGACCGCGGGCGAAGCGGCGGCGAGCTTACCGAATACACCGGTCAGGCCGAACATCAGGGCACCGATATGCAAGGCGCCAAGGGCGGTACGCGGAGTCATTTTTATCCTTAACCACAAGACGGGCAGTAATGGCCTTAGGCGGCAATGGGCTCAGTCTACGGGCGGGGCGGCCTGTTGGTCTGTCGCGATCCTGGCGTTTTTTGTCGAGGGACTAGCGTCTGCCCCTTGGCGCAGTTGGCGCGGCGAATGGCCGTACTGCCGCAGTATCGCCGCGGCAAAGGCACTCTGGGAGCTGTAACCCACGCGGCTGGCGATTTCGCCCATGGGCAAGGTCGATCCGCGCAACAGTTCCAGGGCCATGTGCAAGCGCCGGCGTCGCACGTATTCCATGGGGCTGGCCCCGCACTCGGCGATGAACCGTGCATGCAGGCGGGCAGTGGACAGCCCGGCGATACGGGCCAGGTCGGCCACCTGCAAGGGGTGGGCGGCGTGATGATCGATATGGGCATTCAGGGCGGCATAGGGCAGGCGGCGCTCGCGGGGCTGGCTGTCGGCGCGATGATTGAGGCTGGCCAGCAGCAAGACCGCGCCTTGCTGGGCAATCAAGGGGTCGTCCACCGGGCTGTCCGCCAGCCAGTTGACCAGGCGGCTCTGGCTCGGCCCCAGGACCTGGTGTCGGGGCGCATCGAGCAAACGCCGACTGGCCTCTGCATGTTCCCCCAACGATTGCTGAACCCAGTGTTCGCCGGGTATGTCCAGCACCAGGCAATGGCTGCCGCTGGGGCTGCCGCAGACATGCCGGGCGCCGGCCGGCACCACCACGAAGCTCTGCTGCTGCACCTGGCTGCCCTGGCCTTCGACTTCGAAATCGAGCTGGCCACGCAGGCCGAACACCAGTTGCGCATGTTCGTGGCTGTGGGCGATCAGGTCATGAGTGTAGTGGCGCAGAGTGAGGATAGATCCCATCACGGTCTCCTTTGCAGGCGGCCAGTCTACACCGGCGGTCGGGCGTTTCGCGCTGTCATCGCACTGCCGCATTTGTGTCATGGGCTATTAATCGCTGGGGCGCAAGCTCGCAAAAAATCCAGGAGAGCGTCCATGACCCATGCCGAACTCGCCAAGCCCAGCCGCAAGCAACGGGTGCGGACCCTGTGGATTTCAGATGTGCACCTGGGCACCCGGGATTGCCAGGCCGAACACCTGGCACGCTTTCTCAAGGCCTATCACGCCGATCGCATCTATCTGGTGGGCGACATCATCGATGGTTGGAAGCTGCGCGGCGGCATGTACTGGCCCCAGGCCCATACCAACGTGATCCGGCGCCTGCTGACCATGAGCAAGCGTGGTACCGAGGTGATCTACGTCACCGGCAACCACGACGAATTCCTGCGGCGCTACTCCAGGCTGATTCTCGGCAATATCCAACTGGTGGACGAGGCGGTACATGTCACTGCGGACGGGCGTCATCTGCTGGTGATCCACGGCGATCAGTTCGATGTGATTACTCGCTATCACCGCTGGCTGGCCTTTCTCGGCGACTCGGCCTACGAATTCACTCTGACCCTCAACCGCTGGCTCAACCACTGGCGGGCGCGTTATGGCTATGGGTACTGGTCGCTGTCGGCCTACCTCAAGCACAAGGTCAAGACGGCGGTGAGCTTCATCAGCGATTTCGAGGAAGCCATTGCCCACGAATGCGTCAAGCGCGAGTTGCACGGGGTGGTCTGTGGCCATATTCACCATGCCGAGATCCGCAAGGTGGGCGAGGTGGATTACCTCAATTGCGGTGACTGGGTGGAGTCCTGCACGGCCCTGATCGAGCACTGGGACGGCAGCATCGAGCTCTATCGCCTGGCCGAGGCCCAGGCCCGTGAGGCCCAACTCAAGGCTGAGCGGATGAAAGTCGCGGAGCCGGCCTGAGCCCGGGGCCGAACACGGTTTTTCAGGCCGGGCTGGCCTGCTCCATGGCCGCCTTGTACAGCGACTGCCGGGGCTGGGCGAACAGCCGTTGCAGCATGGGCTCGAAGAAGCTCAGGGGCAGGCTCTCGTAGGCCGGATCGAAGGCGGCGGCGTCGTACTTGGCGCAGAACTCGGCGGTGTACTGGTACAGCGGGTGGTCACTGAACTGCTCGCGCAGGTGGCGATCCATGCCCAGGTGATGGAAGAAGTAGTAACCCTGGAAGATCCCGTGCTTCTCCACCATCCACAGGTTTTCCGGGCTGACAAAGGGTTTGAGAATGGCGGCGGCGATATCCGGATGGTTATAGGAACCCAGGGTATCGCCAATGTCGTGGAGCAGGGCGCAGACCACGTATTCCTCGTCGCGCCCGTCGTGCCAGGCGCGGCTGGCGGTCTGCAGCGAATGGGTCAGGCGGTCCACCGGGAAGCCGCCGAAGTCGCCTTCCAGCAATTGCAGGTGGGTCAGGATGCGTGTCGGCAACTGCTTGGCGTAGGCACTGAAATCCGCGGCGATGATCGCCCAGTCCTCCTGGGTGCCGTCCTGCATATGGGTAAAGCGCGCATGGGTGTTCATCGGCCATCCTCTTGTTGTCATGGGGCGGGTCTGCAAGGCCTGGCCCTGTGGGGAGCCGCTGGCGGCCCTGGGGTCTAGAAGGGCACCTTGCCGAGGATCATGTCGCGGTACATGACGAAGTCCCCCAGCAGGCTGTACAGCGGATGCTGGAAGGTGGCCGGGCGGTTTTTCTCGAAGAAGAAATGCCCGACCCAGGCGAAGCCATAGCCGGCTATCGGCAACACCAGCAGCAGCCACCAGGCGCCTTTGCCGATGGCCAGGGCGAGGATGAAGATCACCAGGCTGGTGCCGATGAAGTGCAGGCGTCGGCAGGTGCTGTCGCTGTGCTCGCTCAGGTAGTAGGGGTAGAACTCGGCGAAGCTGTTGAACTGTCGGGTGTTTTCCATGGCCGCGATCTCTGTGTCTGTTGTTCTGTCGGCGGGGAGCTTATTTGAGTCTAGAGTCCTTGGCGGCGCAGGCCAGTGACAATAGGCGCCACTTTAGTATCCTTGGGAAATTGGCCGTAGCATGCGGCTCATCATGTAAGAACCCCTCATGAGCGAACGAACGACTTCTGCAAGCTGGACCCTGGGAATCGTCAAGGCCCTGGAGATGGACGGCCTGGATTGCCGGGCCTTGTTCAAGCAGTTGGGGCTCGACTACGGTGCCCTGGAAGATCCCGACGCGCGCTTCACACAGGACTCCATGACCCGGCTCTGGCAGCGCGCCGTCGAGCTTTCCGGCAACCCGGCGATCGGCCTGAACATGGGCAAGGTGGTGCGTCCTGCGTCTTTTCACGTGGCCGGGTATGCATTGATGTCGAGTCGTACCCTGGCGGAGGGGTTTCAGCGGCTGGTGCGTTATCAGCGGATCATTGCCGAAAGCGCTGACTTGAGTTTCCGCCTTCTTCCCGAAGGCTATGCACTGATCCTGACGGTGCATGGCGACCATCTACCGCCCACCCGTCAAAGTGCCGAGGCTTCGCTGGCCTGTGCCCTGGCCTTGTGCGGCTGGCTGACGGGGCGCGCGTTGCAGCCGCGCAAGGTGTTGCTGCAGGGCGAGCAGCCCGGTGACCTGCAACCCTACAAGGACATGTTCCACGCGCCCCTGGTGTTTGCCGCGCCCTTTGATGCGCTGATCTTCGAGCGTGCCGACATGGAGGCCACGCTGCCCACCGCCAACGAGGCCATGGCCCTGCTGCACGATCGTTTCGCCGGCGAATACCTGGCGCGCTTCTCCGAAAGCCGGGTGACCCACAAGGCGCGGCAGGTCTTGTGTCGCCTGCTGCCCCAGGGGGAGCCCAAGCGCGAAATGGTGGCGCAGACGCTGCACCTGTCCCAGCGCACCTTGCAGCGGCGCCTGCAGGAAGAGGGCACCAGCTTCCAGGCGCTGCTGGATGACACCCGCCGGGAACTGGCAGAGCAGTACCTGGCGCAGCCGCGCATGACCTTGCTGGAAATTGCCTACTTGCTGGGGTTTGCCGACCCGAGCAACTTCTTCCGTGCATTCCGCCGCTGGTTCGATGCCACGCCCGGTGAGTACCGGGCGCGGTTACAGGCCGCGCCGGCCCCGGTCAATGACGCCAGAATGCCGGAATACACAACACGAACACCGTGATGATTTCCAGCCGGCCCAGGAGCATGCCCAGGGACAGGATCCACTTGGCGGCGTCCGGCAGGGTCGAGAAGTTGCCGGCCGGGCCGATGGTTTCGCCCAGGCCCGGGCCCACGCCCGACACGGTGCTGGCGGCACCGGTGAGGGCGGTCATCCAGTCCAGGCCCAGCAGCGACAGGGCCAGGGCGATCATGCAGATGGTGATGGCGAAGAAGAACGAGAAGGTCAGGATCGAGCGGACGATTTCTTCGTCCAGGCGATGGCCGTTGTACTTCTGCTTGATCACCGCCCTCGGGTGAATCAGTTGATTGAGGTTGGCCTTGAGCAGGATGTAGGCGACCTGGAAGCGGAAGATCTTGATCCCGCCGGCAGTGGAGCCGGAACAGCCGCCGACAAACCCCAGGTAAAAGAACAGCATCAGTGAGAAATTGCCCCACAGGCTGTAGTCGCCCAGGGCGAAGCCGGTGGTGGTGACCACCGACGTCACGTTCAGCGCCACGTGGCGCAGGGCCTCGAGCCAGTGCAGGTTGGTGGTCCACCAGTACCAGGTGCCGAGCACCAGCCACGTCACCAGGAGCATGCCCAGCAAGCCCTGGACCTGCTGATCCTTGATCAGCGCCCGACGATTGCCCCGCAGGGTCGCCACATAGAGGGCGAAGGGCAGGCTGCCGAGGATCATCACCACCACCGCCACCCAGTGCACCGCCGGTTGTTGCCAGTGGGCCAGGGATTCGTCGGAGGTAGAGAAGCCACCGGTGGAGATCGCCGACATGGCGTGGTTGATGGCGTCGAAGATGTTCATCCCGGCCCACCAGAAGGCCAGGCTGCCGCAAATGGTGATGCCGACGTAGCTGGCGACAATCAGGCGCGCCACCATGTGCGAGCGCGGCATGACCTTTTCCGAGCGGTCCGAAGACTCGGTCTGGAACAGGCGCATGCCACCGATACGCAGCAACGGCAGGATCGCCACCGCCATGCCGATGAAGCCGATACCCCCCAGCCAGTGCAGCATCGAGCGCCAGATCAGGATGCCCGGGGACATGCTGTCCAGGCCACTGAGCACGGTGGCGCCGGTGGCGGTGATGCCTGACATGCTTTCAAAGAACGAGTCGGTGTAGCTGATGTGCTGGGTTAGCAGGAATGGCAGGGCGGCAAAGATGCACACCACCAGCCAACTGGAGACGGTCAGCAGGTACATGTCGCGGGGGCGCAGATGAACGTGCTCGGGGCGCCCGGGGATCACCAGGGCCAGGCCGGCGATGAAGGTGATCATGCTGGCCCAGAGGAAGGACGGCAGGTCGCCGGTGCGTTCGAAGATCACCAGGGTCGCCATCGGCACCACCATGGCGATCGCCAGGGTGATGAGGAAGATGCCGATGATGAAACCAATGATCCTTAAGGTCGGCAACGCCATGTGTTCCGCTCGGGCTGGTAGATGAAGGGCGCCCATTCTACCTGCGGGGCAGGGCATGTAAACCGGCACCCGGCCGGCAGATCCCGCTAGAATGGCCGGACATTTTTTTCAGGAGGTGGCCGATGGAGGCTCTCGACGCTTTGCTCAACCGTGTTTCCGTGCCGCGCCTGGTGGAGCCCGCGCCTAGCGCCGCGCAGCGCGAAGCCTTGTTCGCCGCCGCCCTGCGCGCGCCGGATCATGGTCAGTTGCGCCCCTGGCGGTTCCTTACCGTCGAAGGTGCGGCACGCGAGCAGTTGGGCGAGTTGCTGGTGGAGGCGGTACAGCTGCAGGGCGGCGAAGTGACCCAGGCGGCCCTGGACAAGGCCCGGGCCATGCCCCTGCGCGCACCACTGGTGGTTGTGGTGGTCGCCCGTTTGCAGGAGCACTTCAAGGTGCCTAGGAGCGAGCAGTTGCTGGCAGCGGGCTGCGCGGCCCACGGTATCCTGCTGGCGGCCTATGCCCAGGGGATCGGCGCGGTGTGGCGTACTGGCGAGTTGTCCTACTCGCCCCATGTAGCCAAGGGCCTGGGCCTGGAGGACGGCGAAGAGATCATTGCCTTCCTGTATCTTGGCACGCCGCTGAATGAGCCGCGGATCGCCCCCAAGGTCGATACCGCCGAGTTCGTCAGCGCCTGGACTGCCAAGGCCTGATTTTCCTCTTCTAACGCTGTGTACCTCGCGGGCAAGCCCGCTGTTGCCGGACCCGGCGGCAGCGGCTTGCCCGCGTTGCGTTCAGGCCTGCACCACGGCGCCGGGGACCAGGGGCAGTTCCAGGGTGGCGATGAATCCGCCCTGAGGGTGGTTGGCCAGCAGCAGGCTGCCACCGTGACGCTCTGCGGCGCGGCGGGCGATGGCCAGCCCCAGGCCATGGCCCGGAGCGCTTTGCCCCGGGGCGCGGAAGAAGGGCTCTCCCAGCTGGCTCAAGTGCTCGGCTTCTACGCCGGGTCCATGATCGCGCACGCTGATCTGGATCTTCTCGCCCTGGCGTTGGGCCGTGACTTCGATCGCTTGCCCGGCGGGGTTGAAGCGCTGAGCGTTGCGCAGCAGGTTGTCCACTGCCCGCTCCAGCATGGTCGGCCAACCGCGCAGGTGCAGCTGTGGCGGGGCGGTTATCAGCACCGGCTGTTCCGGGCAGGCCAGTTGCGCGTCTTTCTGCACGGCGACCAGCAAGGCGTTAAGGTCCACTTCTTCGGCGCTGGCGTTGTCCGCATCGACCCGGGCCAACACCAGAATCTCGCTGATCAGCGCTTCCAGGCGGTCACATTCGCGGGTCAGCCGCGGCCAGAGCTTTTCCCGTTCTTCGGGGGCGGCCCGTTCCGCCAATGCCAGGGCGATGCGCAGGCGGGCCAGGGGCGAGCGCAGTTCGTGAGACACGTCCCGCAGCAGTTGGCGCTGGCTGCCGATCAGGCTCTGTAGGCGCGAGCCCATGCGGTTGAAGTCCCGGGCCAGTACACCGAATTCGTCGCGGCGGTTGGACAGGCGCGCCAGGCTGTTCTGCTGGTAGGTGGCCTGGCCCAGGTCGTGTACCGCGCCGCGCAGGCGGCTCAGGGGACGAGTGATGGACAGGGTGACCAGGAGGCTGAACAGGGTCAGCACCACCAGGGCGATGGCCAGGGCGCTGAGGGGCCAGGTCAGGCTGTCGCGGTGCCAGGCGTCCAGTTCCGGATGGGGGATGCGATAGATGAACAGGTAGGTGTCGCCGGTTTTCGGGCTGGTGTACTCCGCTGTCAGGCGGCGCCAGGGCAGGTGCCGGTCGTCATTGTTCTGCCGGGCTTCGAAGGCCGCGGCGCGGCGCGGGAAGGTGCCGCGAACCACCGGGTCGCCGCTCTCGTTGAGCACCTGGACATCGATGTGGTACTGGCGCTTGCGCTGCTGGAGGATGTCCTGGGCGGCGTCCTCGCCCTGGTTCTCGTAGGTCTGTGTCCATTCCTCGGTCAGGCTGTTGAGGCCGGGGTGACGGCTGAGGATCCAGGCATCCTGGTTGAGCATGTGCCCGAGCAGGATCGACAGCCCTGCAACCAGGGTGATGGCCAGCCAGAAGCTGGCCAGGATGCGCCAGAACAATGAACGCACAGGAACTCCTCGAACGCGAAAGCCCAGTGGGGGGAGGCCACTGGGCTGGGGGTGGACGCTAACGCATTATTGCGCTTTTTGCGGTTGCTGCGCTTTCCAGGCCTTGAACTCGGCCCATTCGGCGCGACGCTCCTCTTGTTTCTTGACGATGGTGTCAAACTCTTTCTGCTGCTCTGGCTTGAGCAGGGCGCGGATATCGGCCTGGGTTTTCTGGTGCTTGGCGGTCAGCTCATCCTTCATGGCTTTCTGGTCGGCCGGCGAGAGTTTCTCCAGGTACTTTTCCACCACGGCCTTGCGGTCGTGCATTTGCTCGCCCATCAGCTTGCCGATCTGCTGGCGCTGTTCGCGGCTCAGGTCCAGTTGGCTGAAAGGGCCTTTGCCGCGCATGTGCTCGCTGTGCCGAGGGCCGTCCATGGGGCCCATCGGGCCGTGGCCTTCCGGCATGGCCATGGCCACGGTTGGCAGGGCGGCGGCGAACATCAGAGCGATCAGGGTCTTGCGCATGGTGTATCTCCTTGTCTCATTCCCGGTAAGTTCCGGATGAGTTCAGGTTACCCAGATCAAGGTCAGCGGCAGTCAGCGGAGGGTAAAGCTTGGGTAAAGAAGGTATTTCACGGCCCTGACATATCTGCCAGGGCACATCGGGATCAGAGGCTGTAGTAGTAGCCGCGGCTGCGCAGGGCGACGATCCGTGGACGGCCGTCGGGGTGCGGGCCGATCTTCTTGCGCAGGTTGCTGACATGCATGTCCAGGCTGCGGTCATACAGGGTCAGCTTGCGGCCCAGGGCGATCTGCGCCAGTTCCTGCTTGTCCAGGGGCTCGCCCGGTTGCTTGAGCAGGGCTTCGAGCAGGCGGCTTTCGGAAACGGTCAGGGTAATGTCCTGCTCGTCGATGTTGACCACACCGCGCAGCGGACTGAAGCACAGGTCGCCCAGTTCCATCTGGCTGGAGGCCGCCACCGGATGGCTGCGGCGCAGTACGGCACGCAGGCGGGCGGTGAGTTCACGGGGGTCGCAGGGCTTGGCCAGGTAATCGTCGGCACCCAGTTCCAGGCCGAGGATGCGGTCCAGGGGTTCGCCACGGGCCGAGAGCATCAGCACCGGCAGGTCGGGGTGCTCATTGCGCAGTTGCTTGAGCAGCTCCAGGCCGCTGCCGTCGGGCAGCATCACGTCCAGTACCACTGCTGACGGCGCCGTTTCGGCCAGGGCGCGACGGGCGCTCAGGCCATCGTGGCAGGCCCGCACCAGAAAACCTTCCTGGCTCAGCCAGCTGCTCAGGAGCTCGCACAGCTCCTGGTCATCATCAATCAGTAACAGGTCGCTCATGAATCTCTCAATTTAGCCATTGTCGACGCTTGCGATGCCCGCCACTGGCGAAGATCCCGCAGAGCAGGGCCAGCAGGGCCACGCCGCCGCCGGTGACGAACCACTGCTGTTGATCGGTCAACAGGCGGGGTGCCGGGTTGGCCTGGGCCTCTTTGAGCTGCAGCTTGAGGCGCTGGTTCTCCTGGCGCAAGCGGGTCAGTTGGGGGCTTTCCCGTTCGGCATCGGTATTTTGCAATTGTTTGCTCAGTTCATCGCGCAGGCGCTCGCTTTCTTTCAAGCGTTGCTGCAACTCGGTGATCTGACTGCCGGCGCTCAGGGACAACGGCGTGGAATGGCCGGTGTCCTGGGCTTCCTCGGCAAGGGCTGGAGCCCCGATCGACAACATGACCAACAGCAGGCACAGCGGACCTTGGCGCATCGAAACTCCTGATTCCAATCGAGTGTTGGGCAGGTTGTCGGCAGTCAAACGAGAATAATGAGCGATTGAGAGCGCGATGAACCGCGAAGGTTCATCGTACCCGGGAGGATTTACGGCATCGATTGCTTGAACGGCTTGACCAGTACATGGGCGTAGACGCCGCAGGTCACGAACGGGTCGGCGTCGGCCCAGGCCTGGGCGGCGCTCAGGGAGTCGAACTCGGCGACGATCAGGCTGCCGCTGAAACCGGCCGCGCCCGGGTCATTGCTGTCGATCGCCGGGTGCGGGCCGGCGAGTACCACGCGCCCCTGATCCTTGAGCACTTGCAGCCGCTCCAGGTGCGCCGGCCGGTTGGCCAGGCGTTTTTCCAGGGAGTTGGCGACGTCTGTGGCAATGATTGCGTAAAGCATGTCAGTCCTCGGTTTTCGGGGTGGTGGGATCGGCGTCATGCAGGTGGCGCGAGAGGTAGATACCCTGGCCCACCAGGAACAATACGGTCATGCCCAGGCTGCCGAAGACCTTGAAGTCGACCCAGATGCTCTGGAAGGTGAAGGCGACAAACAGGTTGGCGGCGCCGCAGAACAGGAAGAAGGCGATCCAGGCGATGTTCAAGCGGGTCCATACCGGGTCTGGCAACGTCAGGGCGTGGCCCATGATGCGCTTGATCAGCAGGCGGTCGCCGACGAAGTGGCTGCCGATGAAGGCCAGGGCGAACAGCCAGTTGACCACCGGAGCTTTCCATTTAAGGAAGGTTTCGCTGTGGAAGGCCAGGGTCAGGCTGCCGAAGACCAGGCAGGCGATCAGGGTCAGCCACTGGCTTTTTTCCAGCTTGCGCTGGGAGATGAACAGGGCGCCATACACCACCAGGGAACTGATGATCAGCACCGCTGTGGCGCTGTAGATGCCGCCCAGGGTGACTTCGTGACCGGCAAGGTCGACGACGCGGGGATCAATTTTATAGACGATGAAAAACAGGAACAGCGGGATGAAGTCGATGAATTGTTTCACAGTGGCAGCCAGAAGCAGGATGTCCCGGCATAATAACAAACATCCTTGGTAGCGAAAGCGCCAGCTGACTTGAGGTTTTATCGTCCTGTGAATGTTGATTTGCACTGCCATAGCACGGCCTCCGACGGCGCCCTGGCGCCCGCGGTTCTGGTTGCGCGTGCGTACGAGAGAGGCGTGCGAATCCTGTCCCTGACCGACCACGACACCCTCGAAGGGCTGGACGAAGCGCGCCAGGCGGCGCAGCAACTGGGCATGCAGCTGGTCAATGGCGTTGAGCTTTCCTGCACCTGGGGCGGCGCCACTATCCATGTGCTGGGCTACGGCTTCGATACCCAGGCCCCGGCTTTGGTGCAAGCCATCGAAAAACTCCACGAAGGCCGCTGGCTGCGTTCGGAGGAGATCAGCCGCAAGCTGGCCCTCAAGGGCATGCCGGGAGCGCTGGAAGGCGCCCGGGCGATCCAGCAGGAACTGGGGGACAGTGGCAATGCACCGGCGCGGCCGCACTTTGCCGACTACCTGGTGCGTGCCGGTTTCGTGAAGGATCGCGCCGAGGCGTTTCGCAAATGGCTGGGGGCCGGCAAGCTGGGGGACGTCAAGCAGCACTGGCCGACCCTGGAAGAAACCGTCGGCACACTGCGGGCCGCGGGGGCCTGGGTCAGCCTGGCCCATCCCTGGCATTACGATTTCACCCGCAGCAAGCGTCGCCGCTTGATTGCCGACTATATTCAAGCCGGTGGTCATGCTATCGAAGTGGTCAATGGCCACCAACCTGCAGAGCAAGTGGGCAGTTTGGCTATCCTTGCTCGTGAATTCGGACTGCTGGTCAGCGCTGGCAGTGACTTTCATGGCCCTGGAGGCTGGTCCGAGATTGGTGAGTATCGCCCGGTCCCGGAAGACCTGCCGCCCCTTTGGTGTCGGTTCAAACATGAGCCAATTATTGCCGCCTGAACAGGTAGAGACAGTGAGTCAATTTTTCCAGATCCACCCGGAAAACCCCCAACCACGCCTGATCAAACAGGCCGTCGAGATCATTCGCAGCGGCGGTGTGGTGATCTATCCCACGGATTCGTCCTACGCCGTCGCCTGCCAGATGGGCGACAAGGGCGCAATCGAACGGGTTCGACGCCTGCGCCAGCTGGACGACAAGCACAACTTCGCGCTGATCTGCAGCGACCTTTCGCAGTTGGGCCTGTTCGCCAAGATCGACACGGGCACCTTCCGTCTGCTCAAGGCCCATGTGCCGGGGCCCTACACCTTCATTCTCAACGCCACCCGGGAAGTGCCGCGCCTGCTGCTGCACCCCAAGCGCCGGACCATCGGCCTGCGGGTGCCGAGCAACCCGATCGCCCTGGCGCTGCTGGCCGAGCTGGGCGAGCCGCTGATGAGCGTCAGCCTGATCATGCCCGGTGATACCGAGGCCCTGAGCGACCCCTACGAGATGCGCCAGTTGCTGGAGCACCAGGTGGACCTGATCATCGATGGCGGTTTCGGCAGCACCGAGTCGTCCACGGTGATCAACCTCGCCGACGGCGAGCCGGAAGTGATCCGCGTCGGTTGCGGCGACCCCGCGCCGTTCATGGCCGAGGCCTAGATGTCCGCAGTGGAAACCGTCGACGACCAGGCCGGCGCCCAGCAGGAGCTGCCCTTCGCCATGGTCTACGGCCAGGCGGTCATGGAAATGCCCCTGGACCTGTACATCCCCCCGGATGCCCTGGAAGTCTTTCTCGAAGCCTTCGAAGGCCCTCTGGACCTGCTGCTGTACCTGATCCGCAAGCAGAACATCAACATCCTCGACATCCCGGTGGCGGAGATCACCCGCCAGTACATGGGTTATGTGGAGCTGATGCAGTCGGTGCGCCTGGAACTGGCCGCCGAGTACCTGGTGATGGCGGCAATGCTTGCCGAGATCAAGTCGCGCATGCTCCTGCCGCGCTCAGCCGAGGTCGAGGAAGAAGAGGACGATCCGCGGGCCGAACTGATCCGCCGCCTGCAGGAATACGAGCGCTTCAAGGCGGCCGCCGAGGGCATCGACGGCCTGAGCCGGGTCGGTCGCGATGTGCTGGTGCCCAAGCTCGACGCCCCGGAGGCCCGGGCGCGCAAGCTGCTGCCGGATGTGGCCCTGGAAGAGTTGCTGATGTCCATGGCCGAGGTGCTGCGCCGTGGCGACATGTTCGAAAGCCATCAGGTGAGCCGCGAGGCGCTGTCCACCCGCGAGCGCATGAGCGATGTGCTGGAGCGGCTCAAGGGCGGCGGTTTCGTGCCCTTTGTCGAGCTGTTCACCGCCGAGGAAGGGCGCCTGGGGGTGGTGGTGACCTTCATGGCGATCCTCGAACTGGTCAAGGAATCCCTGGTCGAGCTGGTGCAGAATGAGCCCTTTGCGGCCATCCACGTACGGGCGCGAGCCGAATAACGAGCTTAAATCATGAATTTGAATGAACCCCGTGAGCTGGCGCCCCTGCTCGAAGCCTTTCTGTTGGCCTCGGGAAAACCCCAGTCCCTGGAACGCCTGTTCGAGCTCTTCGAAGAAGCCGAGCGGCCGGACCCGGCGGTCTTCAAGAAAGCCCTGGCCCTGCTCGGCAAGTCCTGCGAAGGGCGGGCCTTCGAGCTCAAGGAAGTGGCCTCCGGCTATCGCCTGCAGATCCGCGAGAAGTTCGCGCCCTGGGTCGGCCGCCTGTGGGAAGAGCGCCCACAGCGTTACTCGCGCGCCATGCTGGAAACCATGGCCCTGATCGCCTATCGCCAACCCATCACCCGGGGCGAGATCGAGGACGTGCGTGGCGTGGCGGTCAACAGCCATATCGTCAAGACCTTGCTGGAACGTGAGTGGATCCGCGTTGTGGGGTATCGCGACGTACCGGGCAAGCCGGCGATGTTCGCCACCACCAAGGCGTTTCTCGATCACTTCAACCTGAAGAACCTCGACGACCTGCCGCCTTTGGCGGAACTGCGGGAGATCGAGGCCGAGCCGGTATTGGAATTCGACGACGCGCCGGTGCCCGAGCACCTGCAACAACTGGCCGATGCCAGCGCCGAGCCGGAGGAACCCAAGGAAGAAACCAGCTTCCATACCCTGCTGCTGGAGCTGGATTCCATGGAGGAGGGGATCAAGACCGACTTCGAAGACTTGCACCGTGATGGTGTGGTGGAACCGGAGCAGGGAGGAGTGCAAGAGCCGGTGCCGGATCTCCCGCAGGAGGAGGCCCGGACCGAATCTGAGTTCCTCGCCGATGAGCCCGATGAATTCCCGGTCGAACCCGAGGACCGGCCGCCGGTCGAAGCAGAGGATGACGTGCTGGGCGTGGCCGAGGCCCGGGCCAAGTTGCTCGCCGCAGTAGCCGCTCTGGAGCCTGCTACGCCGCAGTTGAGCGAGGAAGAGGCCGAAGCCATCGAAAACGAACGCCGCCTGCTGGACGATTGACCTTGTAGTCGCTGGCCGGCTCGGCGCATGGCTGGCGGTTTTTTTCGCCGGCAAGCCGGCTCCTACAGAGGTGATGGATGAGTTCTGCCAAGGATCCCTGCATCAGCGTGTGCAAGTTCAGCGATGACATCTGCATCGGCTGCGGGCGCAGCAAGCGTGAGATCAAGGCCTGGAAGAAGCTCGACAAGGCCGAGCGCCGTCAAGTGCTGGCTGAAGCCGCCATGCGCCTGCTGCAATTGCGCGCCACCGGCCGGCGGAAAAAGTCCTGAGGGGCGACTTATCAACTAGTCTGTGATGCGCAACCGCCGCCATGAGCGTATGATTCGCGACCCTTTGGCGATCCCTTCGCCACAGACCCTGTTTTCCACCCTTCAGGCCGCTCAAGCCTGAAGCGACACACCGGGAGGTGCCCAGATGAGCGATACCGATCAGAACGACCAGGAAATCCGTCCAGCCGGCGAAAAACTGCAGAAAGTCCTCGCCCGCATCGGCGTCGGCTCGCGCCGCGATGTCGAGTCCTGGATCAGCCAGGGCCGGATCAAGGTCAACGGCAAAGAGGCCACCCTGGGCCTGCGCGTCGACCTGCATGACGCCATTTCCATCGATGGCAAGGTGATCAAGCGCGAAGAGGCCGCCGAATCGGTGCGCCGCGTGATCATGTACAACAAGCCCGACGGCGAGATCTGCACCCGCGACGACCCGGAAGGCCGCCCGACCGTGTTCGACAAGCTGCCGCGTCCGCGCGAAGGCCGCTGGATCAACATTGGCCGCCTGGACATCAACACCACCGGTCTTTTGATGTTCACCACCGACGGTGAGCTGGCCAACCGGCTGATGCACCCTTCCTACGAGATGGACCGTGAGTACGCGGTGCGTGTGCGTGGCGAGGTCGACGACGAGATGATCGAGCGCCTCAAGGCCGGCGTCATGCTCGAAGACGGCCCGGCCAAGTTCACCGACATTCAGCAGGCGCCCGGTGGCGAAGGTTTCAACCACTGGTACCACTGCGTGGTGATGGAAGGTCGCAACCGTGAAGTGCGCCGCTTGTGGGAATCCCAGGGCCTGGTGGTCAGCCGCCTGAAGCGCGTGCGCTTCGGTCCGGTGTTCCTGAACTCCGACCTGCCCATGGGCCGCTGGCGCGAAATGAGCCAGTACGAAGTCGATGTGCTCAGCGCCGAAGTCGGCCTGACGCCGGTGGCCATGCCGCAGCTCAATGCCAAGTCCAAGGACAAGCTGGAGCGCATGCAGCGCAAATCCTCGCGTCCGGTGGGCAAGAGCGAGCGCGTGCGCACCCTGCGTCCGGCCAATGGCAGCGCGGCCACCCCGCGTGTTTCCCGCGAGCCGCAGATCGAAGGCGAGCGTCCTGGCCGCAAGCCGGCTGCCCGTCCGGATGGCGAGCGTGGCTCCCGTGCTCCGCGTCCGGCTACTGGCCGCGGCACTCCGGTGGCCGACCGCCCGGCGGACACCAAGCGTCCGGCCAAGCCGGCGCCCAAGTCCAAGCGCCCAAGCCTGGTGCTGGACAAGGACGCACCTTCCGGCAAGCGCCGTGGCGCCCCGGCCGGTTCCGGCCAGCGTCCCGGTTTTGGTCGCCGCAAGCCGGAGTGATTCCCGGCCTGCCGACAAAAACGCCAACCTCCGGGTTGGCGTTTTTTTTGCCTGCAACTGCGCAGGAGCCGGCTTGCCGGCGAACCGGGCCGCCCGGCTTGCGCAGGCTGATAGCGGCCTTCGCTTACCAGCTCCTACGCTAGAAGGCGAACTGGCCGTCGAACACAGGCTTGTTATCCACCGCCAGCACTCCGGAACTGAAGATCAGGTCCAGGTGATGGCTGCCTTTGGCGCCGCCCCCCAGGCCCAGGTGCAGGCCGCAATGGCGCTCTTCGAAGCCGGAGTTGCGCCCGTAGAGGGACCTGATGCCCTCGTTGGTGCCGATTCCCAGTTCCTCTATGCGCCGGTTGGACGGGTTGGCATCCAGGTACTTGTTGAAGTCATTGGCCAGCCCCGGCACCTCGGTGGCCACCCGGCTGATGCTGGAGTTCTCGATCCACAGTTCCAGCGGTGCTTTCAGCACCCCGTACTTGCGGGCGAAAGGGATGGTGCTGAGGAAGGTGCCGAGAAACTTCACATGGCCGTTGATGGCATCGCTGTGGGTGGCGATTTCCCCCGGTGCTAGGTCGTAGTTGCCGACGCCGTTGATGTCGGTCCATTTCTTCACGCTGTTCAAGGGCGCTTCGAAATACGAGCCCTGAAGGTCGCTGAAGCTCAGGGTGGTGGCCTGGGACAGGCGGCGGATCAGAGTGGCGTTGAGGTCGGCAATGCGTTGCGGCTCGACGCTGAAGGTGTCGTAGAAGTACTCGCCGTAATCCTTGAACAGCAGGGACTTCTTCCAGTGCTCGGCCATCAGCCCATGCAGCGGCCGCAGGAACTCCGGGCCGTCGGGGCGTGGCTGGGGCAGGGTCGAGGAGTCGTAGAAGAAGATGTACAGGTCACAGTCGATGATGGCCTGGGCAAGGGTCGCCGCCGGCTCCTGGTCCAGGCGCAGGGCGCTGACCGTCAGTGGGGTGGCCTGGCGCGACTGTTCGAGGATGGCGCTGACCATGGCCTGGTACTCGGCGGTGTGGCCGATCACCACCCTGGAGGGCTGGGGGCCGCTCAAGGCCGGATGCCGCTCGAGGTAGTACAGGAAATGGCGGATGGCGCGGGTCTGGTCCATAAAACCTCCCTGGAGGACAAAGGTGACCGGCGCAGGCACCAGGCCTGCACCGGTCCGGGCGCCTTACATCGGCCACATGGCAGTGCCGAATGGCACCACCGCGTCGGCCTGCATCATTTCCACTGCTGCTTCATGGGTGGCGGCTTCGAACCAGTCGTCCAGTTGCAGTTCGGTTTCCAGGTCTTGTTCCAGTGCTTGCATGGTGTCTCTCCTAGATACAGTGCGTGTAAGCAGTCCATTGGCGGAGCAGTTGAACAGCGGAGAACGGGAAGGTTGCTGGGCCGCTCATCCACTCCCGGAACTTGTCGGCTGGCTGAGCCGGCAAGTGGCTGGAAACCTAGTCCAGGGCATTTTGAAGTGCAAAAAAATAATTAGATTATTTTCTGCTGAACTTTATTTTCTATTTTTAGGTGAAATATTTATTCCCAGAAAACAAAAAGCTAAGGCTTTTCCGCTTGTCGGGCGGCGTGGGTGTCAATTTGCAGTCGGTTCGCCAGTTGATCTGGTTTGGCAATTTATCGTTACGCCTCGTAAAGAAAAAATTACGAAATGCGCCGTGATCCGCCTGTAATTCGCGGCGATGGATGTGCTGTAAGGAAAAGCTGCCGGCAGTTGTTCGGGAACGCCACCGCCGAGGCTCTAGCCCGCTTGTTCCGGGGCGCCAAGGCAGGTGAGATGCACATCTGCCTGCGTACAGGTGCATAACAAGAAGGAGGCGCAATGAACGCCGTAACCGACTTTCACCCACACCCTTCGATGGGCGATGGCCTTCGCTCATTTATCGACGACCCCACTCGGTCCGTCCACTTTCGCGCCGCCGATGCCGAGCATCGGGCTGGCCCCGCAGGATTCCGGTTACCGGCACGCTGATAAAGCGGTGTCTGGCGGCAGGGAGTCAGGGGTGTACAATGCGCGGCGTTTTAACTGTGACCCAACTGCGTACCCGCGCATTTTGCGCCTGAAACGTGCTTTCCAGACCGCTTGCGAGGCGCTGAAGAGCTCGCTGCAAGGCCAATAAACTCAAGGTTATCCACCTTGTTCACTCCGCCGCGTCACGAGCGTGGTGGGTTCGATTTCGTCACAGATAAAAACAAACAGGTGACGCATGACCGTTAAAAGAACGCTGAACTTCTGGTGCCTGCGCTGGGGTTTGATCCGCGCCGCTTAAGCCTTTACCGGGCGGCAACGTCTGACACACATTACCTTGCGTGAGAGCCTTTTCATGAGTGGACAAAACTCGCATTCGGGCGAGCTGAAACGCGGCCTGAAGAATCGCCATATTCAACTGATCGCCCTGGGCGGCGCGATTGGTACCGGTTTGTTCCTGGGGTCGGCCGGGGTGCTCAAGTCCGCCGGCCCGTCGATGATCCTCGGTTATGCCATCTGCGGTTTCATCGCTTTCATGATCATGCGCCAGCTCGGCGAGATGATCGTCGAGGAGCCGGTGGCCGGCTCCTTCAGCCACTTTGCCCATAAATACTGGGGCGGCTTTGCCGGTTTCCTCTCGGGCTGGAACTGCTGGATCCTCTATATTCTGGTGGGCATGTCGGAGCTGACAGCGGTCGGCAAGTATGTGCACTATTGGTGGCCGGACGTCCCGACCTGGGCCTCGGCAGCCGTGTTCTTCGTCATGATCAACGCCATCAACCTGGCCAACGTCAAGGTCTTCGGCGAGGCCGAGTTCTGGTTCGCCATCATCAAGGTGGTCGCCATCGTCGGCATGATCGCCCTGGGCAGCTACCTGCTGGTCAGTGGCCACGGCGGCCCGCAGGCCTCGGTGAGCAACCTGTGGTCCCACGGCGGCTTCTTCCCCAATGGGGTCAGCGGCCTGGTGATGGCCATGGCAATCATCATGTTCTCCTTCGGTGGCCTGGAAATGCTCGGTTTCACTGCAGCGGAAGCCGACAAGCCGAAGACCGTGATCCCCAAGGCGATCAACCAGGTGATCTATCGCATCCTGATTTTCTACATCGGCGCCCTGGTGGTGCTGCTGTCGCTGACGCCGTGGGACACCCTGCTGGTGACCCTGAACGCTTCCGGCGATGCCTACAGCGGCAGCCCCTTCGTCCAGGTGTTCTCGATGCTGGGCAGCAACACCGCGGCGCACATCCTCAACTTCGTGGTCCTGACCGCGGCGCTGTCGGTGTACAACAGCGGCACCTATTGCAACAGCCGCATGCTCCTGGGCATGGCCGAGCAGGGCGATGCGCCCAAGGCCCTGGCCAAGATCGACAAGCGCGGCGTGCCGGTGATGTCGATCCTCGCTTCGGCGCTGGTGACCTTCGTCGCCGTGGTGCTCAACTACCTGATTCCGCAGCACGCCCTGGAGCTGCTGATGTCCCTGGTGGTGGCGACCCTGGTGATCAACTGGGCGATGATCAGCTACTCGCACTTCAAGTTCCGCCAGCACATGGAGCGTACCGGCCAGACCTCGCTGTTCAAGGCGCTGTGGTACCCCTACGGCAACTACGTCTGCCTGGCGTTCGTGGTGTTCATCCTGGGCATCATGCTGATGATTCCGGGCATCCAGATCTCGGTGTACGCGATCCCGGTGTGGGTGGTGTTCATGTGGGTCTGCTACTGCATCAAGAACAAGCGCAGTGCCCAGCACGCGCTGCAGGCAGCCAGTGCTTCGCTGAAGTAAGCGCGGCCCTGGCAACGACTAACCCGGCTCCGGCCGGGTTTTTCATGGCCGTGATTTTTGTCGGGGGGCTGAGATCGCTTTCGCTGGCAAGCCGGCTCCTACGGTGTGCCTGCCCGCTGTAGGGGGCTGGCTTGCCAGCGAAGAGACCCGCAAGAGCGTGGGGAATGGGGGTATCCTATGCGCCCTGAAGACGGATTCCTGTTCCATGCTGGTGATTTCCAACAACGTGCATCTGCCGGATGCCGAGATCGAGCTGACCGCCATCCGTGCCCAGGGCGCAGGTGGGCAGAACGTCAACAAGGTGTCCAGCGCGGTGCACCTGCGCTTCGACATTCCGGCTTCGTCCCTGCCTCCGTTCTACAAGGAGCGCCTGCTGGCGCTGCGCGACAGCCGCATCACCAGTGACGGCGTGATCATCCTCAAGGCCCAGCAGTACCGCACCCAGGAGCAGAACCGCGTCGATGCCCTGGAGCGCCTCACCGAGCTGATTCTCAGCGCCATCAAGGTGGAGAAGAAGCGCCGCCCGACCAAGCCGACCCTGGGTTCGAAGAAGCGCCGCCTGGAGACCAAGGCCAAGCGCGGCAGCATCAAGGCCGGGCGCGGCAAAGTGGACTTCTAGCGCGCCTCGCGTTCCTGGCGCAGCTTGGGCGCCTGGCGGTACAGGTACAGGCTCAGCACCAGGCCGGTGCAGGCAGCGATGGCGGCGAACAGGAAGATCGAGGCAAAGCCGAAACCAGCAGCAATCGCCCCCGCCAGCGGGCCGGTGATGCCCAGCGACAGGTCGATGAACAGCGAGTAGGCCCCCACTGCCGCGCCGCGGCTGGAGGCTGGCACCAGGTTCACCGCTTCCACCCCCAGGGCCGGGAATACCAGGGAGAAGCCGAAGCCGCTCAGGGCTGCGCCGGCCAGGGCCCAATTGGCATCCGGGGCCAGCCACAGCAGCAACAGGCCGAGGGTTTCCACCGACAGGCAGGCAATCGCCACGCGAAAGCCGCCGAGGCGGTTGATCAGGTTGCCGAACAGCAATCGCGCGCCGATGAAGCTGGCGCCGAACAGGCTCAGGCACAGTACGGCGTTGTCCCAGTGCCGGGTGGCGTAGTACAGGGTGATGAAGGTGGCGATGGTGCCAAAGCCGATGGAGCCCAGGGCCAGGCCGCAGCCGTGGGGAAACACCTTGCCCAGCACGTGGATGAACGGCAAGCGCTCGCCGGCAACGATCGGCGCGGCGAGTTTCGGCCAGGCCAGCAGCAGGCCGAGCAGCGCCAGCAGGATAATGCTCGCTCCCATGCTCCACAGCCCCAGCCGGCTTACCAGCCACACCCCCAGCGGCGCGCCGATGGCCAGGGCGCCGTAGCTGGCGATGCCGTTCCAGGAAATCACCTTGGCGGTATTCTGCGCCCCGACCCGGCCGATGCCCCAGCCGATGGAGCCCGAGCCCACCAGGCTTTCCGCGCTGCCCAGGACCAGGCGGCCGATCAGCAGGCTGATCAGGCTCAGGGTCGGCAGGTTGTGCAGCCAGGCCGAAAGCAGCATGAACACCCCGCTCAAGCCGCAGCCGGCCAGGCCGTACATCACCGCGCGCTTGCTGCCCAGATTGTCGATGATGCGCCCGGCATAGGGCCGGCTGAGCAGGGTGGCCAGGTATTGCACGCTGATCACCAGGCCGGCGATCACCGCGCCAAAGCCCAGCTCGCTGTGCACGTAGCCCGGCAGCACCGCCAGCGGAATGCCGATATTCAGGTAGCCGATAAAGGTGAACAGGACGATGGAGACGACGTGCAGCGTGACCGTCAAGGGGCGCTGGGTATCTGGCATGGGAAGGGGACCACTGCGACAGCTCAATAGATAGGCTGCTTATGATACCGATGTGCAGGGAGGGGTTGTGGGGGAAATCGATGGGTTGTTCAGATTTTTACCTGGCCGGAGTCGGTTCAGGCGTCATTGTTGCCCAGCAACCGGGTGGTGACCAGGGCGGCCAAGGCGTTTTCCTGGGTGCCGAAGCGGGCCAGCAGAGCGGCCTGTTTTTCTTCGCTGAGGCGATTCCACACGTCGATCATCTGTTCGGCAGTGCCGATCAGCACGCTGGCTTGGGTTTCGCTGAAGGATTCGGTCATGGTGCGGCGGGGCTCGGGAGGAGGGTTTCAGGCGGTGTGGAAAGCGCTTGAGTAGCGCTTTCCACACGGTCTGGTTACAGCTTTCAGTCTTCGCTGTCGGCCTTGCGGCTGTCGGCGGCTTCTTGCACTACAGGCTTGTCGGCACTGGCTTGTGGCGGAGTTGTCTGCTCAGTTTCGTGCAGGCTTGGGAAGGGGAGATTCGGGATCTCATGCATGTCGTTGCTCCTCGCAAAGTCTGTTTTTTAAATCGCTGGGTAGATCCGCGCTTTTAAAAAGCTTGGGCAGGATACAGCACTGGAAATGACAAAAAGATTTTTATCGCGCTTTTTGGGATGAAAGGGATTTCATCGAGTGGTGCGGCTTGCCGTCACAGGCAGCCAGAGGGCTGCCTGTGACGGTGCGCAAGTTGCTATACGACCCGGGCGATGGCTTCAGCCAGCAAGTCCAGGCGGCTGGCGTCGATCCCGGCCACGTTGGCGCGGCCGGAGCTGACCATGTACACGCTGTGGTGGTCACGCAGCTCCTGGACCTGGGCAGGGCTCAGGCCGGTGTAGGAGAACATTCCCCGTTGCACGCCGATATGCGCGAAACGTTCGGCCAGGCCGTAAGGCTGCAAGGCCTCCAGCAGGCCGGCGCGCAGTTGCGCGATCCGTAGGCGCATGGTTTCCACTTCGTCGGCCCAGAGGCTTTTCAGCTCCGGGTCGCCGAGGATGGTGGCGACCACCGCCGCGCCGTGATCCGGTGGCGTGGACCACAGGTTACGGGCGATATGGGCCAGTTGGCTGCGCACATCGAGCAGTTTCTCGGCGTCCTGGGTGCAGACGATCAAAGCGCCGGTCCGGTCGCGGTACAGGCCGAAGTTCTTCGAGCAGGAGCTGGTGATCAGCACTTCCGGCAGTTCGGCGGCGAACAGCCGCACGGCCCAGGCATCCTGCTCCAGGCCGTCGCCGAAGCCCTGGTAGGCGAAGTCGATCAGCGGCAGCAGCTTGCGGCTGCGTACCACGTCCAGCACGCGTTGCCAGTCGGCGTGGCCGAGGTCGAAGCCGGTGGGGTTGTGGCAGCAGGCGTGCAGCAGCACCACGTCGCCCTCGGGCACCTGGTTCAGGGTCGCCAGCATGGCCTCGACGTCCAGGCGGTTGTCGCTGCCCACATAGGGGTAGTGACTGACCTTGACCCCGGCCGCGGCAAAGATGGTCTCGTGGATCGGCCAGGTCGGGTTGCTCAGCCACACGCCACGGCCCGGCAGGCAGTGGGCGATGAAGTCGGCACTCAGGCGCAGGGCGCCAGTGCCGCCCGGGGTTTGCGTGGCGCCGGCACGCTGGGTGGCGATCAGTTTCGAATCGCTGCCCAGTACCAGTTCATTGATCACCTTGCCGAAGGCCGCGTCGCCATGGCCGCCGATGTAGATCTTGGTGTCCTGGCTGTCCACCAGGCGCTGTTCGGCCAGCTTCACCGAGCGCGGGATCGGCGTCAGGCCCTGGGAGTCCTTGTAGACCCCCACGCCGAGGTCGAACTTGCGCGGGTTGGGATCGTTGGCGTAGGCCCCCATCAGGCCGAGAATCGGGTCGCCGGGAACCCGGCCGATGGCGTCGAAGTGCATTACTTGCGTCCTTCTGCGGTCTTGGCCACTTCATCGGTGCGGGCTGCCATGATGAAGTCGTTGCGGTGCAGGCCCTTGATCGAGTGGCTCCACCAGGTCACGGTGACCTTGCCCCACTCGGTGAGCAGGCCCGGGTGGTGGCCTTCGGCCTCGGAGATCTCGCCCATGGCGTTGGTGAAGGCCAGGGCAAATTTGAAGTTCTTGAACAGGAAGACTTTTTCCAGCTGCATCACGCCATCGCGAACTTCGATGTTCCAGTCAGGGATCTGCTTGATCAGTACCGGCAGTTCTTCGTCGCTGACTTGAGGAGCATCGGCACGGCAGGCTTCGCAATGGGCTTGGTTCAGAGCGGTCATGGTGGGTTCCCAGGATTCAATTCTTGTTGGAAGTTACTATCTTTCGCAGCGGCTCGCGAGTGCGGGCCGCTCAGGCCGCCTTGGGTTTTGGCGGAAACTTGGGGGCGTGCAGGCCCAGCTGCATGCCTTGGTGGACCAGGGCCATGATGTCTTCGTGGGCCAGGTCGAACAGGCGCTTGAGGTTGGGCAGGGTGAAATAGATCGGCTGCAGGATGTCGATGCGATACGGCGTGCGCATGGCTTCCAGCGGGTCGAAGGCCTGGTGTTCCGGCTCTTCGGACAGGCTGTACACGGTCTCCTTGGGCGAGGACAGGATGCCGCCGCCATAGATGCGCCGCCCGGCCGGGGTGTCCACCAGGCCGAACTCGATGGTCATCCAGTACAGGCGCGCCAGGTACACCCGCTCTTCCTTGGTGGCTTGCAGGCCGAGCTTGCCGTAGGTGTGGGTGAATTCGGCGAACCAGGGGTTGGTCAGCAGCGGGCAGTGGCCAAAGATCTCGTGGAAGATGTCCGGCTCTTGCAGGTAGTCGAGTTCTTCGCGGGTGCGAATGAAGGTCGCCACGGGAAAGCGCTTGCTGGCCAGCAGTTCGAAGAAAGTCTGGAAGGGGATCAGCGCCGGTACCCGGGCCACTTGCCAGCCGGTGGTTTCACCCAGGACCTTGTTGATTTCGCCCAGTTGCGGAATACGGTCGTGGGGCAATCCGAGCTTGTCGATGCCGTCCAGGTATTCCTGGCACGCACGGCCCTCGATCACTTTCAACTGGCGTGTGATCAGGGTGTTCCACACCGCGTGTTCTTCGGGTGGATAGTCGATAAAACCTTGCGCGTCGGGCTCGCGGGCCACGTACTGCGTCTGCTTCATGCTGCTCTCCTGCCAGGGGATGCGTTCTTGTTATGTGTGACCCCAGTGATACCCGAGGGTGCGACGCTTTGCAGCAGGTGGCCGGTGCGGGTAGAGGGCTGTCGCGCATCAATTTGTAAAGTAAACGTTACGAATCTGGCGGGGTCTCCACCCTGTGGTGGGTTTTCAGGTTTGAAAAAGCCGTTTGCTGTCACATAATCTTGACGACTATCTGCGCCATCCTGCAGAAAGTTTGTAAAACCCGATGCCATAAGCGTCGGTTTTCGGCGCTTATGCCTTTTACTGCCAGTCCCAGGGCCTTCCTTCTATGCGTATCAAAGTTCACTGCCAGAATCGCATCGGCATCCTGCGCGACATTCTCAACCTGCTGGTGGAATACGGGATCAACGTGGCCCGTGGCGAGGTGGGGGGCGAGCATGGCAATGCCATCTATCTGCACTGCCCGAACCTGATCAACCTGCAATTCCAGGCACTGCGCCCCAAGTTCGAGTCCATCGCCGGGGTGTTTGGCGTCAAGCGAGTCGGGTTGATGCCCAGCGAGCGCCGGCACATGGAGCTCAATGCGCTGTTGGGGGCCCTGGAATTCCCGGTGCTGTCCATCGACATGGGCGGCTCCATCGTGGCGGCCAACCGGGCTGCAGCGCAGTTGCTGGGGGTGCGGGTGGACGAGGTGCCGGGCATTCCCCTGTCGCGCTACGCCGAAGACTTCGACCTGCCGGAACTGGTGCGGGCCAACCAGTCGCGGATCAACGGGTTGCGGGTCAAGGTCAGGGGCGATGTGTTCCTGGCGGACATCGCGCCGCTGCAATCGGAACATGACGACAGCGAAGCCATGGCCGGCGCGGTATTGACCTTGCACCGGGCGGATCGCGTTGGCGAGCGCATCTACAACGTGCGCAAGCAGGAGCTGCGGGGCTTCGACAGCATCTTCCAGAGTTCGAAAGTCATGGCGGCGGTGGTGCGTGAGGCTCGGCGCATGGCGCCGCTGGATGCGCCGTTGCTGATCGAGGGCGAGACCGGGACCGGCAAGGAGCTGCTGGCCCGTGCCTGTCACCTGGCCAGCCCGCGCGGGCAGTCGCCGCTGATGGCCCTGAACTGCGCCGGGTTGCCGGAGTCCATGGCCGAGACCGAACTGTTCGGCTACGGCCCCGGCGCCTTCGAGGGGGCTCGGGCAGAGGGCAAGCTGGGGCTGCTGGAGCTGACCGCCGGTGGCACCCTGTTTCTCGACGGGGTAGGGGAGATGAGCCCACGCTTGCAGGTCAAGCTGCTGCGCTTCCTGCAGGATGGCTGCTTCCGCCGGGTCGGCAGCGATGAAGAGGTGTACCTGGATGTGCGGGTGATCTGCGCGACCCAGGTGGATCTTTCCGAGTTGTGCGCCAGGGGCGAGTTCCGTCAGGACCTCTATCACCGGTTGAATGTGCTGTCCCTGCACATTCCGCCATTGCGCGAATGCCTCGACGGCCTGACCCCCCTGGTGGAGCACTTTCTCGACCAGGCCAGCCGGCAGATCGGTTGCCCGTTGCCGCGTCTGGCGCCGGCGGCCATGGAACGCCTCAGTCACTACCACTGGCCGGGCAATGTGCGGCAACTGGAGAACGTGCTGTTTCAGGCGGTTTCCCTGTGCGATGGCGGTACGGTCAAGACCGAGCACATCCGGCTGCCGGACTATGGTGCGCGCCAGCCGCTTGGCGATTTCTCCCTGGAGGGTGGCCTGGAACAGATTGTCGGGCGCTTTGAAAAGGCCGTGCTCGAGAGTCTGTACGCCGAGCACCCCAGCAGCCGTCAGCTGGGCAAGCGGCTGGGGGTTTCCCACACCACCATCGCCAACAAGCTGCGCGAATACGAGGTCGGCAAGAATGCCGGCGACAATCCCTAGGCTTGTATCCGGGCCGTTACTTGCCGGTAGCGGCATAAGACCGCCGTTTTTCCGTCTTCTGTCAGCGCTGTTTTTTCCTCTGTAATCAGGCAAAGCCTTGCCCCGCCTGGGGATCACCACTGCGTGAAAAAGTTGGTGCGCTTATTGCTTATGGCTTCGCAGTACAGCGGTGGGCGGCAAACGTCCGGCAGACAGAGGAAAGACTGTGGACAAGTACCTTTATGTGGCAATGACCGGCGCCAGCCAGAATGCACTGGCGCAAAAGGCTCATGCCAACAATCTGGCGAACATCTCTACCAATGGTTTTCAGCGCGATCTGGAGCAGGCCCGTGCGATGCCGGTATTTGGTGACAGCTTTCCGGCGCGCGCCTTTGCCATGAGCGAGCGCCCGGCAACGGATTTCAGTGCCGGCTCGATGGTGGAGACCGGTCGTGACCTGGACGTGGCCGTCAGCGGCAACGGCTGGATCGCCGTGCAGAGCCCCGACGGCAGCGAAAGCTATGTGCGTACCGGCAGTTTGAATGTCGACGCCCTGGGTGTGCTGCGCGCCGGCAACGGCATGCCGGTGATGGGCAATGGCGGCCCGATCGCCGTGCCACCCGAGCAGAAGATCGAAGTTGGCCAGGACGGCACCATCAGTATCCGTGCCATGGGCGAGGGCCCACGAGTCATGGCCGAGGTCGACCGCATCAAGCTGGTCAACCCGGACATCAAGAACCTCACCAAAGGCCTGGACGGCTCGATCAAGACCAAGGACGGCCAGCCGGCACCCGCCGATGCCAACGTCCAGCTGGTCTCGGGTTTCCTTGAGTCGAGCAACGTCAACGCCGTTGAAGAGATGACCGCGGTGCTGGCCCTGTCCCGGCAGTTCGAATTGCACGTGAAGATGATGAACAGTGCCAAAGAAGACGACCAGGCCATGGCTCGGGTCTTGCAGATCAGCTAATTACCAGTATCTAGCGCCGTAAAACAGGCGCGAGAGGAGAAATCAATGCTTCCGGCTCTATGGGTTGCCAAAACCGGTCTGTCCGCCCAGGACACCAACCTGACCGTCATTTCCAACAACCTGGCGAACGTCTCGACCACGGGCTTCAAACGTGATCGCGCCGAGTTCCAGGACCTGCTGTACCAGATCAAGCGTCAGCCGGGGGCCCAGTCCACCCAGGACAGCGAGCTGCCAACCGGTCTGCAGGTCGGTACCGGTGTGCGCATTGTCGGCACCCAGAAGAACTTCACCGCCGGCAGCCTGCAGACCACCGAGCAGCCTCTGGACCTGGCCATCAACGGCCGCGGTTTCTTCCAGATCCTGCAGCCCGATGGCACCACGGCCTACACCCGTGACGGTACTTTCCACCTGAACTCCGACGGCCAGATCGTCACCGCCAGCGGTTTTGCCCTGGAGCCTGCGGTTGTCGTGCCCAACGATGCACAGACCTTCACCGTAGGCCAGGACGGCACCGTGTCCATCACCATTGCCGGCAACCCGGCGTCCCAGGTGATCGGCAACCTGCAAACCGCCGACTTCATCAACCCGGCGGGCCTGCAGGCCCAGGGCAACAACCTGTTCCTGGAAACCGCCGCCAGTGGCGCGCCGCAGATCGGTACCCCGGGCCTCAACGGTTTCGGCACCACGCTGCAGAACACCCTGGAAGCCTCCAACGTCAGCACCGTTGAGGAGATGGTCAACATGATCACCACTCAGCGCGCTTACGAGATGAACTCCAAGGTGATCTCCACCGCGGACCAGATGCTCTCGTTCATTACGCAGAAGCTGTAATCAAGTCTTGAGGTCGCCACGGGTCTGAAGTGGCGCACCGGCAACATCGTGAGGAAGGGTCATGAATCGGTTTATTTGTGTTCTAGCGCTGAGTGGGAGTGCCGTGCTCGCGGGCTGTGTCGCCCCGCCGCCCAAGCCCAATGACCCTTACTACGCGCCGGTGCTGCCGCGTACGCCGCTGCCTTCCGCGTCCAACAACGGTTCGATCTACCAGGCCGGCTTCGAGCAGAACCTGTACAGCGACCGCAAGGCGTTCCGGGTCGGTGACATCATCACCATCACCCTGAACGAGCGGACCAACGCCAGCAAGGGTGCCAACTCGGCGCTGACCAAGACCAGTTCCAACAGCATTGGCCTGACCTCGCTGTTCGGTGCCGTGCCCAACACCAACAACCCGCTGGGCGACGGCGACCTGACCCTGAATGCCGGCTACAGCGGCAATCGCGCCACCAAGGGCGACAGCAAGGCGGCCCAGAGCAATAGCCTGACCGGTTCGATCACCGTGACCGTGGCCGACGTACTGCCCAACGGCATCATCGCGGTGCGCGGCGAGAAGTGGATGACCCTCAACACCGGCGATGAGCTGGTGCGGATTGCAGGCCTGGTACGGGCGGACGACATCGCCACCGACAACACCGTGTCCTCGACCCGGGTCGCGGATGCACGCATTACCTATTCGGGCACCGGCTCGTTTGCCGATGCCAACCAGCCTGGCTGGTTCGACCGTTTCTTCCTCAGCCCGCTGTTCCCTTTCTAGGTGATGAAAAGACTCATGCTCAATTTCAAGCACCTGATGGCGGCGGCGTTGTTGCTGTCCACTTCCCTTGGCGTCCAGGCCGAGCGGTTGAAGGACATCGCCAGCATTTCCGGCGTGCGTTCCAACCAATTGATCGGCTATGGCCTGGTGGTCGGGCTTAACGGTACCGGCGACCAGACTACCCAGACGCCTTTCACCTTGCAGACCTTCAACAACATGCTGTCGCAGTTCGGCATCAAGGTGCCGGCCGGCTCCGGCAACGTGCAGTTGAAGAACGTCGCGGCGGTGTCGGTGAGTGCCGATCTGCCGGCGTTCGCCAAGCCGGGCCAGCAGGTGGATATCACCGTGTCCTCCATTGGTAACTCCAAGAGCCTGCGTGGCGGCACCTTGCTGCTGACGCCGCTCAAGGGTATCGACGGCAACGTCTACGCCATCGCCCAGGGCAACCTGGTGGTGGGTGGTTTCGATGCCGAAGGACGCGACGGTTCGAAGATCACCGTCAACGTACCGTCGGCCGGGCGGATTCCTGGTGGAGCCTCGGTCGAGCGTGCCGTGCCCAGTGGTTTCAACCAGGGCAACAGCCTGACCCTGAACCTCAACCGGTCGGATTTCACCACCGCCAAGCGCATCGTCGACAAGATCAACGACATGCTCGGCCCAGGCGTGGCTCAAGCCATCGACGGTGGCTCGATCCGGGTGACTGCACCCCTGGACCCAAGCCAGCGTGTGGACTACCTGTCGATCCTGGAGAACCTGGAGATCGATCCGGGGCAGGCGGTGGCGAAGGTCATCATCAACTCCCGTACCGGCACCATCGTCATTGGCCAGAACGTCAAGGTCTCGCCGGCGGCGGTGACCCACGGCAGCCTGACCGTGACCATTACCGAAGACCCGATCGTCAGCCAGCCCGGCCCTCTGTCCAATGGCCAGACCGCGGTGGTGCCCCGCTCGCGGGTCAATGCTCAGCAGGAAGCCAAGCCGATGTTCAAGTTCGGCCCGGGCACCACTCTGGATGAGATCGTCCGGGCGGTGAACCAGGTGGGCGCGGCGCCAGGCGACTTGATGGCCATCCTTGAAGCCTTGAAACAGGCCGGCGCCTTGCAGGCCGACCTGATCGTGATTTGAGGTGAGCGCCATGGATATTCGTAAGAGCGGACTGATTGGCAGCGGCGATTCCGGGTCTTACTCCGACCTCAACCGCCTGCAGCAACTGAAGGTCGGCGACAAGGACGGCGAAGCCAACGTGCGCAAAGTGGCGCAGGAGTTCGAGTCGCTGTTTCTCAATGAAATGCTCAAGTCCATGCGCAAGGCCACTGACGTCATAGGCCAGGACAACCCGCTCAATACCCCGGCCGCCAAGCAGTACCAGGACATGTATGACCAGCAGTTGGCGGTGTCCCTGTCTCGCGAGGGTGGCGGTATCGGCCTGGCCAATGTGCTGATGCGCCAGATGATGAAGAACAAGCCGGCTCATCCGAATGCGGCCACCACGACTTTGCCGGCCGCGGCGCCGGTGGCGACTCCGACGCCGATCGCTGCCGGTACCACGGCCCAGGATGGTCCGTTGAGCCGGGTCAACGGCCAGCGCCCGATGTGGGCTTCGCGGGCCCACGATCCTTTGCGCACGAGCGTGGCGCATAACGACATGGTGCTGCTCAACCAGCGGCGTCTGTCCCTGCCCAGCAAGCTCACCGATCGCCTGTTGACCGGCATCGTGCCGTCGGCCGGTGCCGTCGAGGGCGGCGCACAGAACGCCGCGCCGACCCGCAACAGCCCGGCCGCCGATGCCGTGCTGCGGGGCGAGTGGCGGGTCAATCAGGGCTACGCCGCGTCCCAGGGCAAGATGCGGGTCTATGGCCGGGCCATGGCCCAGCCGCCGCTGGCACCGGCCAAGCGTGCCTTCAGTTCCGCCGACGACTTCGTCGCCACCATGCTGCCGATGGCGCAGCAGGCGGCCCAGCGTATCGGGATCGATCCGCGCTACCTGGTGGCCCAGGCCGCCCTGGAAACCGGCTGGGGCAAATCGGTGATGCGCCAGCAGGATGGCAGCAGCAGCCACAACCTGTTCGGCATCAAGGCCGGCAGCAGTTGGCAGGGTGCACAGGCCCGGGCGATCACCAGCGAGTTCCGCAACGGGCAGATGGTCAAGGAGACGGCGGCGTTCCGTTCCTACGATTCCTATCAGGACAGCTTCCACGATCTGGTGACCTTGTTGCAGAGCAACAATCGCTATCAAGAAGTGCTGAAGGTGGCCGATAAACCAGAACAGTTTGTTCGCGAGTTGCAAAAAGCCGGGTATGCAACGGACCCGGATTACGCAAGCAAGATTTCGCAGATAGCCAAGCAGATGAAGAATTACCAGAACTACGCTGCGGCTGGCGTTTCCACGAATTTATAAGGTCTGAATCATGAGTTTGCTCAATATCGGGATGTCGGGGCTGGCCGCCAGCCAAACGTCGTTGATGACCACGGGTAACAACATTGCCAACGCCGACACCGCCGGGTACTCGCGTCAGCAGACCGTGCAGGGCACCAAGGCCTCCAGCCAGAATGGCAACGTCTTCATCGGCACCGGCACCACCCTGGCGGACGTGCGCCGGGTCTATAACAGCTTCCTCGATGCCCAGTTGCGCACCGCCACCTCGCTCAACAGCGATGCCGCGGCGTTCCAGGGGCAGATCAGTCCGATCGACCAATTGCTGTCGGACAGCGGCACCGGCATGACCGGCGCCCTGACCAAGTTCTTCGCCTCGGTGCAGAACCTCAACGCCAAGCCTACCGACGAGGCTTCCCGGCAGTTGCTGCTCAGCGACACCCAGGCCCTGAGCAACCGTTTCAACTCGGTATCCAGCCAGCTCAACCAGCAGAACACCAATATCAACGGCAACCTGGCGAACATGGCGGACCAGGTCAACAAGCTGGCCAACACCGTGGCCCAGCTCAACCAGAAGATTTCCGAGCTGTCGACCAACGGTAACGGCATGCCCAACGATCTGCTCGATGCGCGTAATGAAACCGTGCGCCAGCTTTCGACCTTCATCGGCGTGCAGGTCTCGGAGCGTGGCTCCAGCGTCGACCTGTACCTGGGCAGCGGCCAGCCGCTGGTCATGGGTAACTCGGCCAATACCCTGGAAGTGGTGCAGGGCAAGAACGACCCGAGCCGCTCCGCGCTGCAGTTGAACCGGGGCTCGAGCAGCATCGACATCACCAACCTCACCACCGGTGGCGAGATCGGCGGCCTGCTGCGCTACCGCAGCGAAGTGCTGGATCCGGCGATGAACGAGCTGGGCCGAGTAGCCCTCGTGGTTGCCGACCAAATGAACAGCCTGATGGCTCAGGGCATCGACAAGAACGGTGATTTCGGCGGCAACCTGTTCAACGACATCAACAGTGCCCGGATGATCAGCCAGCGCAGCATTGGCAGTGCCACCAACAGCGCAGGCTCGGGCAACTTCGATGTCACCATCAAGGACACCGGCAAGCTGAGCACCAGCGACTACACCGTGACCTTCAGCAGTGCCACCGACTACAGCGTCAAGCGCTCCGATGGCACCGACATGGGCAGCTTCAGCACTACCACCAGCCCGGCACCGGTGATCGATGGCTTCTCGCTGAAGCTCAATGGTACGGTCGGTGCCGGTGACAGCTTCAAGATCACCCCGACCCGCAATGCCGCTACCACCATCCAGACCGAAATGACCGACCCCAAGCGCCTGGCCCTCGCGGCTCCGCTGAAGGCCGAGCTGGCTGCCGGGCTCAAGAGCTCCCTGAGCATTTCCGCGCAGCCTTCCTTGAGCGTGCCGATCGACAACTACGACGCCGCAGCCAAGCTTGAGATGCAGACCGCAATCAAGAATTCGGGCCCGGTCAAAGTGGTGTTCAATGCGCCGGCAGGCGGCAGCCAGAGCTACGACTATTTCGATGCCAAGGGCAACAAGATGGGCAGCGGCTCCATCGTTCCCGGGCAGACCAACACCCTCAACCTGCAGATCAACATGCTGGATGCCAGCGGTGCGCCGATCACCGACGGCGGCACGCCACCGGTGACCAAGACGTTCGGCGTGCAGATGACCGTGGCCGGCGCTCCCGCTGCCGGCGACAGCATGAACATCTCGGTGAACGGCGCCGGCTCTTCGGACAACCGCAACGGCCTGGCGCTGGCCGGTTTGCAGAGCAAGCAGACAGTCGATACAGGTTCTGCCAGCAAAGGCATCACCCTGGTGGATGCCTACGGCAAGCTGATCGAGAACGTCGGCGCCAAGGCCAGTCAGGGCAGCCTCGACAGCGCCGCTACCGGCACCATCCTGGCTAACGCCAAGGGCGCCCGGGACTCGCTGTCCGGGGTCAACCTGGATGATGAGACCGGCAACCTGGTCAAGTTCCAGCAGTACTACACAGCGTCGTCGCAGATCATCAAGGCTGCGCAGGAAACCTTCAGCACGCTGATCAACAGCCTTTAAGGAGTCGTAGCCCATGCGCATTTCCACCTCCCAGTTTTACGAGTCCTCGGCTACCAACTACCAGAAGAACTTTTCCAAAGTGGTCCAGAGCAGCGAAGAGGCCAGCAGCCTGGTTCGCGTCAAGACCGCTGCCGACGATCCGGTAGGTGCCGCGCGCCTGCTGCAGCTGGGCCAACAGGCTTCGTTGCTGGACCAGTACAAGACCAACACCAACTCGATCAAGGCCTCCCTGGGCCAGACCGAATCGGTGATGACCAGCATCAACAACGTGCTGGCCCGCGCCAAGGAACTGGCCTCCGGTGCCGGCAACGCCGGTTACACCGACGCCGACCGCCAGGCCAATGCTTCGGAACTGGGGCAGATCGAAGAGCAGTTGCTGAGCCTGATGAACTCCCAGGACGAAAACGGCAAGTACATCTTCGGTGGCTCCAAGGATGATGTTCCGCCGTTCAGTCGCAACTCCGATGGCACCTACAGCTACAACGGTGACCAGAGCAGCCTGCAACTGCCGGTCGGCGACACCATGATGATGGCCGCCAACAGCACCGGTTGGGATGTGTTCCAGCAGGCACTGAACACCAGCCGCAGCCAGGTCACCATGACCGCGCCAGCCGTGGATGACGGGCGGATTTCCCTGTCCAACGGCCAGGTGGCCAACAACGGTGCCTACAACAGCCAGTTCCGCAGCGGCGAGCCTTACACCGTGTCCTTCGTGTCGGGCACCCAGCTGAAGATCGTCGACGGCAGTGGCAACGATGTGACGGCCGAGGCCAGCAAAGGCGGTGTTTTCGGCACTGCGCCGAACCAGACCGTGAGCTTCCGTGGGGTCGACCTGAGCCTGAACGTCAACCTCAAGTCCGGTGACGACGCCAACGCCGTGCTGCCGGGGCATACCTTCACCCTGGGCTCCAAGCCGGACACCTTCAACGTGGCGCGCTCTCCGGGCAACCCGAGCATGACTCAGGTCTCGAACACCAGCATTACCGATCCGGTGGCCTACAACTCCACCTTCCCCAGTGGTTCGGCGATCCTCAAGTTCACCAGCGCTACCAATTTCGATCTGTACGCTGCGCCACTGACCGCTGATAGCAAGCCGGTGTCCTCGGGCGTGGTCGGGCCGGGCAACGTCGCCACCGCGGCGGGCGTGAGCTTCACCCTGACCGGCGCGCCTTCTCCGGCGGCCAACGATCAGTTCAGTGTGTCGGTCAACACCCACGAGACCCAGAACATACTGGATACCGTGAGCCAGCTGAAAAACGCCTTGAACACGCCAACCGCCGGCAACACCCTGGCGACCCAGAAGCAACTGGCCGACCTCGCCTCGGGGATGGCCAACCTGGCCAGTGGCATCGACCAGCTGTCCATCGGTATCAGTTCGGTGGGTGGTCGTGGTTCGGCCCTGGACACCCAGACCGAAATCAACGAAAGCCTGGCAGCTGCCAACACCAAGACCCGCTCGGCCATCAGCGACTCCGATCCGGCCGAAGTGATGACCCGCCTGACCCTGCAACAGACCATGCTGCAAGCCTCGCAGCTGGCCTTCAGCAAGATTGCCCAACTGGGTCTGTTCAACAAGGTCTGAGTGCGTGGCGTTCGGGCTGGCGCCCGGACGCCGCGATCTTCGAGCAGCCAGCCGTCTTTTTTAAGCGGTCTTGCAGCCCTGGCATCACTGGCCAGGGCTCGCCGCTCGAGAGTTTCCCGCCGTGAGCCAAGCCCCTCTAGTCAGCATCGTCATTCCCGCCTTCAACCCACGCTTCTTCAGCCAGGCTCTGGAAAGTGCCTTGGCGCAGACCTATCAGCCACTGGAGATCGTTGTTTGCGACGACAGTCCCGGCGATGAAATCCAGCAGGTTGTACAAGGGCTGAGCGAACCCGCGCACCCGGTGCGTTACTTGCGCAACCCGCAACCTTTGGGGTTGCAGAAAAACCTGTTGCGCTGCGTGAAAGAGGCCCGGGGCGAGCTGATCAAGGTGCTTTGCGACGATGACCGGCTGTTTGCGCCGAGCATCGCCCTGCAGGCGCAAGTGCTGATCGAGCACCCTGAGGTCAATCTGGTGTTCGCACTACGGGTGTTCAACGACGAAGGCAACTCCATTCTTCCGCCGCGGATTGAAAACTGCCGCTTTGCGCCGCTCGACGTGCTGCTCAAAGGCGATGACATGCTGGCGATCTTCGAGGGCACGCGGAAAAACTTCCTCGGCAACTTCAGTGCGGCACTGATGCGTCGAGCCGACGTGCTGGAGGTACTGCCAGCCCTGATCCACAAGGGCGCCGGTTTTGTCGCCTTGCTGGACCTGGCGCTGTTCATCTGCCTGATGCGCCGCGGCAATCTGGCGGCCCTGTCCACCGTGTTGAGTTGCGAGCGCCTGTATCAGGGGCGTTTCAGCCGCACGCCGCAAGTGCTCAAGGCCGTTGCCACCGAATGGGAATGGCTATTGCGGATGCTCTCCGAGCGTTCTGGCGAGTCGGCGCCCGCTGCGGGCTGGGTGCGTTACGTTGAACTGGCGCGAGCCGCCGAGCAGCCACGGCCATGGCGTGAGCTGGGGGTGCTCCATGTGCTCGGCAATCGCAGCGCCGTGGTCAACGGTCGGGTAGGGGGCGAGAGTCAAAGCTACGAGGAGTTCTACCAGCAATGGCTGGCGGCACGCTGCCTGTCGGCGGCGGAACAGCGGTTGCTGCCGCAGCGCATCGAAAGCTGGCCGCGGCGGGTGCGGATCGTGCCGATCGTCATGGACCTGGCAGGTGATGGCGCCGCTCTCGAGCGGACGCTGGGCAGCCTGGCCGGCCAGTTGTACCCAGCCGAAACGATCGTGGTGTTGTCCACCGCTGCCGGTACAGCCGGGGAGGCTGTGCTGCGTCAACCCTTGCGGGCCGACTGGGCCGGGCAACTCAACGAACTGATCCCTCGCCTGGATACCTGTGACTGGTTCTATCTGTTGCAGTCGGGTGACCAACTGCGTGACACGGCATTGCTGGTGCTGGCCGAGCGGATCGCCAACACCCCGGCCATGCTCTGCGCCTACAGTGACGAAGGCGCATTGCTTGATGGTCAGTCAACCGAACCGGTGTTCAAGCCCGACTTCAACCTCGATTTGATGCGTGCCTACCCTTATGTCGGGCGCTCGCTGGCCTTTTCCCGCGAGCGTTTCCTGAGCGAGGGAGGCTTCGATTGCGCACGTGGCGAGCTGGCGCCCCAGGATCTGTTGTGGCGGCTGGTGGAAAATGTGGGCCCGCAAACCATCGAGCATATTGCCGATATCCAGATCGAGTCCGAGTTCCCGTTCGCAAAGTGGCTGTCCCGGCCCCAGGTCATCGAAGCCAGTGAGGGGCTGGTCGCTGCGCACTTGCAGCGCATCGGCGTGCAGTGCCGGATCCGCCATGATGATTTGCCCTTGCTCAATCGCATCGACTATCAGCACGGTGCGCGGCCGCTGGTGTCGATCATCATCACCTGCGGGGATTCGCTGCCGGCCTTGCAGCGTTGCGTCGAAGGCCTGATCGAGCAGACCGCCTACAACCATTACGAGATCCTGCTGGTGGCTGCCGGCAGTCGCGACCCGGACATGGCTGACTGGCTGGCGGCCATGGGGCAGTTGGGGGGCAACATGCTGCGGGTCTTGCCTTATGCCGGCCCCGCCAACCAGGCGGCCTTGACCAACAGCATTGCGGCCCAGGCTCGCGGCGACTACCTGCTGTTGCTCAGCCACGACACACGGATCTGCACCAGCGACTGGCTGGACGAGCTGCTCAACCAGGCCCAGCGTCCGGAGGTGGCTGTCGTGGGGGCGCGCATCCTTGCTACCGATGGCTCCATCCTGCATGCCGGGCAGGTACTGGGCATGTCTGGGCCCGTGGGCTCGCCGTTCATCGGCGAGGCACTGGGTGCCCGTGGTTATATGCAGCGTCTGCAGGTGGTGCAGAACTGGAGTGCGGTCAGCCGCGACTGCCTGATGATCCGCAAGGACGTGTTCGACAGTCTGGGCGGGCTGGATGAACAGAGTTTCGGCGCTGACCTGGGTGAAGCCGACCTGTGCCTGCGCGTCGATCGCGATGGCTACCTGGTGGTCTGGACCCCCCACGCCACCCTGATGCTGGCCCCGGCGTTGGCGCCACCGCAGGCGCCTGGGCAGCAGCAGATGCAGGAGGCTGAACAGGAGCGCTTCTACCGTCAGTGGCTGCCGAAGATCGCTCGCGATCCAGCCTACAATCCGGCCCTGAGCCTGGGGTTCTCCAGTTTCAGCCTGGAACCCAGCCTGCGCAACAACTGGAACCCGTTCTGCTCACGAGCCTTGCCGCTGGTGCTCGGCTTGCCGGTCAACAGCAGCGCGGTCGGGCATTACCGGGTCACCGGGCCACTGCGCGAGCTGGAAGCTGCAGGCAGGGTCATCGCTCGGGTGGCATACGAATCTCCGACCACCGTGGAAATCGAGCGTTTGTCGCCCGATACCATCGTGCTCCAGGGGCGCTACAGCGACGGCGCGGCCAGCGACATTCTGCGAATGAAGAAGTACTCCAGTGCGTTGCGGGTCTTCGAACTCGATGATTACGTGGTCAGCGCGCCAAAGAAAAACAGCCATGCTCGCAACAAGCCGGCGAACATCGAGCAGATGCTGCGCGACGGCATTGCCCTGTGCGATCGGCTGGTGGTCACCACTCAGCCGCTGGCGGATGTCCTGTCGGACATGCACAGCGATATCAGGGTAGTACCCAATATGCTCGCCCCTGAGCCCTGGGCGGGGCTGAGCAGCCGTCGCGGTACTTCCAGCAAGCCGCGGGTCGGCTGGGGTGGGGGCACCAGTCACACCGGGGACCTGGAGGTCATTGCCGATGTCGTGCGTGAACTGGCCTCTGAGGTGGAATGGGTGTTCTTCGGCATGTGCCCCGACGCCTTGCGCCCTTATGTGCACGAGTTCCATCCGGCGATCGGCTTGCAGGCTTACCCCCTCAAGCTCGCCAGCCTGAACCTCGACCTGGCTCTGGCACCTCTGGAGTTCCATATTTTCAATGACTGCAAGAGCAACTTGCGGTTGCTGGAGTACGGAGCCTGCGGCTACCCGGTCATTTGCACCGACACTGAGGCCTATCGTGGCTTCCTGCCGTGCACCAGGGTTCGCAGCAACACGACCGAAGAGTGGCTGCAGGCGATCCGCATGCACCTCAGCGACCCTGTTGCCAGCCACCGCATGGGAGATGAATTGCGCGAGGCGGTGCGGCGCGACTTCATGCTGGGCCCCGACAACCTGCAGCACTGGATGTGGGGCTGGTTGGCAGACTGAAGAAACCGCTGCAAAAAAAGCCACGCCTGCCAAGCGTGGCTTTTTTGTTTCTTGCGTGGCCTCTCGCAGTGGCGGGGGCTGCGCTCTACGCACCGATGGAACTGGCGCGTTTCCTGCAGCCTTGCTGGCAATTGTCATAAAACGAACGCTGTCGATGATCGGGTGTGTCTTCCGGCGCTCATGGGTGTAGCGCACGCGTGCGGGTAGCTTCCGGCTCGCCTGTTGTGGCCGGTGCCTGGAGTCAGGCGTAGCGTTGGCCAGGTGTTGAGCAGTTCTCAAGCCAATTCTTTGGCGCATCCAGGGGCGCAGTTGCGCTCGCGGGATGGATGAGCCGAGAGGGACATGCCGGGATCGGGTTCGTACAACATTAATGATTTGAGGTTCCAGGCGATCAGCCGGATGAGGGAATGGACAGATGTGGGTTCAAACAAAAGCAAACGAGGATGCAGCCCCGATGAGTGAGCGTTTCACTCTGGTGCTATTGACCCACGAGGCCAAGGCGCTGGCACAGCGAGCGCTGCGCTACTACAGCAGCTTTGCCTGTTCCATCCTGGTTCTGGATTCCTCGGAAAAGGCGGACGAGTCTCTGGCTCGCCAATTCCCGAAGGTGGATTACCGCCACGTGCCACAGTTTTCCCGGCAGGACCAGCAGGGCAAGCTGACTTACGGTGTGGGCCTGGTCGACACGCCCTACCTGGCGATTGCCAGCGACACCGACTTTTTGATCGCCGATGGGATTAGCACCGCGCTAGCTTTCCTTGATGCCCACCCCGATTACGCGGTCTGCCATGGCTATGGCCTGATGTATTCGGCGCGGGTCCTGGAAACCAGCTATTACCTGCGCGATCGCAAGGGGCCCGAAGACTTCGCCGCCGCGAACGGGCGTGAGCGGATCATGAGTTTCATGGGGCATTACCTGAGCCCCTTCAATGCCGTGACCCGCACCGATGTGCTGCGCCAGTGGTACAGCCAGTTGCCACCTGCGGTGAGCACCGAGTGGCTGGATATAGGTTACGCCTTCTTCCTGTTGGCCACTGCCAAGGCGCGGATCCTGCCGGTTCCGTTCATTGTTCGTGAGGCCAATAGGGAGGCCCTGGAGCGCACCGCCCGCATTCAGGCGTTGCTGAGCAGCAAGGATGCCGGCTCGTTGGCCCAGCATCAGCAATTTGCCGAGTTTCTTGCGACCCTGCCGCACAACTGCGAAGGCCCGGATGCGCAGCAGATGAAGCAGCTGGCGCTGGACAGCTTTGCCGCCTTGGCCGAGTGCCTTGAAAGTGGCCGTTCGCTCAAGGGTGTGATGATCTTTCGCTCCACCTGGAGCGAGGTCGGCAAGGACCCGGTGCGTGCTTTCGGCTCGGAGCAGTTTGTCGAAATGCCGTTCTACAACCAGCCGATGTTCGATCTGTTGACGCAGATCGAGTTTCTTGTGCATGCGATGCCTGCGGGGCGCCTGCAGCTCAATGAGCTGGAAGGGGTGCTGCTCAAGCAGGAGGAATTGCTGCGGGTGCACTCGAATGACACGGCGCGAACCCTTCGCAGCCGGCTGTGGGAAGCCATGGCGCTGAACCTGTTCAACTTCACCGTGGTCAAGCGCCTTGCCGAGTCGATGCGCGATACCGACGAAGTGGAGGTGTTCCGCGAACTGCAGGAGTGGGCAGCCCGCCTCAAGGCGCTGCCGGCCACCGATAGCAGCGCGTTGTTTGCCAATACCCAGTCCGGGCAGTTGTTCAGCTGGCTGGAAGGCCGTGGCCCGAAACCGGGTCAGTTCAAGTCGATCGCCCATCTGCTGGGAAGGCGCGCCGGTGGGCCGCAGTTTCAGATTCTGCTGCTCGACCTCGACGCCGACATGATCAAGTTGCAAGCCACTTTCGATTCCCTGATGGCCAACCACTGCAAGGCATTCAAGCTGGTGGTGCTGACCACCGGCGATCTGCCGGCGATGACCACGGCACAGGACACTGTGCACTTCGTCAAGGTCAGCCAGGGCAACTATATCGAGCGCCTGAATCAGCTGGTGGCGCAGTCCACAGCGCACTGGGTACTCCTGATGGAGGCGGGTGACCAGCTCACCGCAAGCGGGCTGCTGCGGGCAAGCCTGGAGTTGCTGGGCGCCGAAGGCATCAGGGCCGTGGCGATGGATGAGGTGCAGCGGCAAGCCGATGGCACCTTGCGTCACGTGTTCCGTCCCGGAGTCAATCTGGACCTGCTGCAAAGCGCCCCCAATCTGATGGCGCGCCATTGGCTGCTGCACCGTGAAGTGCTGGTGCAGGCAGGTGGGTTCAATCGCGAGTTTGCTCGGGCCGTCGAGCTGGATCTGGTTCTGCGCCTGATCGAAGACGGCGGTCTGGCCGGCCTGGCTCATCTCGCCGAGCCGCTGCTGATCTGCCAGGCTGCGCCAGCCGGGGAAAATGCCGAGGAGCGCCAGGTACTGAGCCGTCACCTGGCCAATCGTGGGTATCGGGCTCAGGTCAGTTCTGCCCAGCCAGGGACCTACCAGATCGACTATCAACATGCCGAGCGGCCTCTGGTTTCGATCATTCTGCCGAGCCAGGACAACTTCGCCGAGCTGCAACGCTGTCTGGTGAGTGTGCTGCAACGTACCCGCTACCAGCGTTACGAGGTGCTGATTGCCGAGAACCACAGCCAGAACGCCGAACTCGATAGCTGGCTGGCCAGCCTGGAACGCCAGGGGGAGCGGATCCGGGTGTTGCGCAGCGGCCAGCGGGTGAGCACTTCGGCACTGCACAATGCAGCCTGCGCTGAAGCCAAGGGGGAGTACCTGTTGCTGCTTTCGGCCGATGCCGAAGTGGTCAATGCCAACTGGATCGACAGCCTGCTCAACCAGGTACAGCGTCCGGAGATCGGGATTGTCGGCGCCAGGCTGGTGAATGAGCGCGGCATGACCACCCAGGCGGGCCTGATCCTCGGCCTCAATGGCCAGTTGGGCGCAGCCTTCGCCGGAGAGGCCAAGGATGCTCCGGGCTACATGAACAGCCTCTGGGTGGAGAAGAACTACTCGGCGGTATCCGGCGTCTGCCTGATGATCGCCAAGGCGTTGTTCGAGGCCGTAGGTGGTTTGGACGAGGAGCATTTCGACCAGGCCTTCGCCGATGTCGACCTGTGCCTGAAGGTGGCCGATGCCGGTTATCTCACCGTCCTGACTCCGCAAGCGCAGGTCATGCATCCCGGCACCCTGGCGCAAGATCCACAGGCCTTGGCAGCCCTGAAAGACAAATGGGCGGCGCGCTTTGCGCAGGATACGGCCTACAACCAGAACCTGGCGTTGACTGGCAAGGGCTTTGCGCTGGGGACCGCGAGCCGGGTGGACTGGCAGCAGTTGCTGTCCAATTGATCACTGCCCCAAGGAGATCCACATGCACAACAGCCTATTGATGCTTCACCGGGTGTCTGAGTGCCTGAGCAGGCCGGTCTGCAATGGACTGCCATCATGACTCCCTATCGGATTCCCTATGGGCGTCAAAGCATCAGTCAGGCCGACATTGATGCTGTGGTGCAAGTGCTTGAGTCTCCCTGGCTGACCCAGGGGCCGACCATTGAGCGCTTTGAGCGTGGGTTGGCCGAGTATTGCCAGGCCGAACATGCAGTGGCTGTGTGTAATGCCACGGCGGCATTGCATATTGCCTGTCTGGCTGCCGGCCTGGGGCAGGGGGACCTGCTGTGGACCAGCCCCAATACCTTCGTCGCCTCGGCCAATTGCGCGCGCTACTGTGGGGCCCGGGTAGACTTCGTTGACATCGATCCGCATACCTGGAACATGGATGCGAACCTGCTGGCGCAGAAGCTTGAAGTGGCAGAGCGCAACGGCACCTTGCCGAAGGTTGTTGTGGTGGTGGCTTTTGCCGGCCAGAGTGCCGATATGCAGGCTATCGCCGAGCTTTCCCGGCGCTACGGTTTTGTCCTGATCGAAGATGCAGCCCATGCGGTGGGGGCTTCCTATCTGGGGCGTCCGGTGGGTTGTGGGGCCCATGCGGCGATGACCATCTTCAGTTTTCATCCAGTGAAGATCATTACCAGCGCCGAAGGCGGAATGGTGCTCACCAATAATCCGGAGTACGCCGAGCGGATGCGGCGTTTGCGCAGCCATGGCATTACCAGTGATCCGGGGTTGATGCAGGTTCCGGATAACGGGCTCTGGTACTACCAGCAATTGGAGCTGGGTTTCAATTATCGAATGACCGATCTGCATGCTGCACTGGGCTTGTCGCAGATGGCGCGGCTCGATGAGTTTGTGGCTCGACGCCGCGAGCTCGCTGCGCGTTACCAGGTGCTGCTGGCGGATCTGCCTGTGACCCTGCCGACTCTGCAGGAGGGCGCCGATTCGGCGTGGCATCTGTATGTGGTGCGGCTGGATCTGAGCCGTATCAGCCTGAGTCAGAAGCAGGTCTTTGATGCGCTGCGCGCAGCGGGCCTTGGGGTAAACCTGCACTACATTCCCGTGCATCTACAGCCTTACTATCAGGAGCAGGGGTTCGCCGAGGGAGACTTCCCCCAAGCCGAGCGCTACTTCCTTGAGGCTCTCAGTCTGCCTCTTTTCCCGGAGCTGACCGACGCGCTGCAAGATGAAGTGGTGGCACATATGCGGCGGATTCTGCTTTGACGGTTTTTGCCATGGCTGGACCTTGCTTCCCTCAGCCTGCATCGTCAGGTCCTGGTTGCTTGAACGAGGCGGGGGCCTATTGCGTGGAGCGCGATGTGTGAGTTGTGTGGCCTTGATCCCTGCCCGAGGTGGCAGCAAGCGAATTGCGAGGAAGAACCTCAAGCCCTTCGATGGCGTGCCGATGCTCGCCCGTTCTATCGATAAGGCGCTGGGTTCGGGGTTGTTCCAGCGCGTGGTGGTCAGCACCGACGATCCCGAGATCGCCGAGCTGGCCATTGCCTGTGGCGCAGAGGTGCCTTTTGTCCGACCGCAGGCTCTGGCGGATGACTTCACCGGCACTGCGGCGGTGATCGTGCATGCCTTGCAAGCGTTGCGGGAGCTGGGGCAGCAATTCGAATATGCCTGTTGCATCTATGCCACCGCCCCCCTGTTGCAACTGCGTTTTTTGCGCCAGGGGCTGGCGTTGCTGGAGCAGCATCAGGACAGGTCGTTTGCCTTTTCGGTGTGCAGTTTTGGTTTTCCGGTGCAACGGGCGCTGACGCTAGACGAGCAGGGCGCTCTGGGCGCGCTGTATCCGGAGTTCAGTCAAGCCCGCTCCCAGGATTTGCCCGTGGCCTATCAGGATGCGGCGCAGTTCTATTGGGGTAGAAGCCAGGCCTGGCTGGAGGGGGAGGCGTTGTTCTCTTCTCGCAGCTTGCCGGTGATCCTGCCGCGTCACCTGGTTCAGGATATCGACACCGACGAGGATTGGCGGCGGGCGCAATACCTGTACGCCGCGCTCAAGGCCGCAGGAGAGCTGGAGTGAGGGTGCTGATCCGGGCTGACGCCTCGCCGGCGATCGGCAGCGGCCACGTGGCCCGCTGCCTGACCCTGGCTCAGGTGTTGCGCCAGCAGGGGGCCGAAGTTGCATTCGCCTGCCGTCGCCTGCCCGGCAATCGCTTGGCGGCCTTGCAAGCTGAAGGTTTTCCGACCTTTGCACTGCCTGAGTTCTATACCGATGAGAACCCTCGGTTGGGTATCGAAGCGCCCTTGCCCTGGCAGGCCGATATCGCGGCACTGCAGGAAGCCCTGGTAGATCAGCCGGCCTTCGACTGGGTGCTGGTGGATCACTACGGCCTTGATCATCAGTGGCAAAGCGCAGCTCGCCGATGGGCGCCGCGGATCGCCGCGATCGATGATCTGGCCAACCGCCGGCATGCCGCAGATCTGTTGCTGGACCAGAACTTCAGTGGTTCGGCCGAGGCGTATGCCGGGTTGTACGGCACACAGTGCCGGACCTTGTTCGGGCCGCACTTTGCCTTGCTGCGTGAGGAGTTCCGGCGCCCTCCGATCCTGATTCGGCCGCAGGCCCAGCGGCTGCTGGTGAACTTTGGAGGTTTTGATGCTGCCGGCCAGACCCACAAGGCCATGCTGGCGCTGGCGGACCTGCATGAACTGCAGGTGGATTTTGTTGCTGGCAGTGGCAACCCGGATTGGCAGGCCATGCAGATGCTGGCAGCAGACCGGCCGAACTGGCACTTGCACAGTTATGTGAACGACTTCGCCGGGTTGCTGGCCGAAGCAGACCTGTGCCTGGGGGCCGGGGGCGGTACCAGTTGGGAGCGTGCAGTGCTGGGCGTGCCTACGTTGTGCATCACCGTGGCCGGCAATCAGCAGGCCAATGCCCGGCTGTTGGCTGAAGCGGGTGCCCACTTGTACCTGGGGCCTTGTGAGCAGGTGGAAGTCGGACAACTGCGCGATGCCGTGAAGCTCATGCTGGGCAACCCTGGGCTGCGCCATAGCCTGGCTGCTCGTGCCCGGAAACTGGTCGATGGCCTGGGCTCGCAGCGGGTGGCCGCGGCGCTGTTCGCGGCGGCAGTTCGTCTGCGACCGGCGACCCTTGACGATGCCCGGCTGCTATTTGACGGGCGCAATAGTGATCTGGTCAGGCGCTGGTCGCAGCAGCCCGAGGCCATCGACTGGTGGAACCATGTGCAGTGGCTGGAGGCCTGTCTGAGCGACCCACAGTGTTTGCTGCTGATCGCCGAGTTGCCAGATGGCCCTCTGGGAATGCTGCGTTATGACCGGGAGGGAGGGCAGGCCGAGGTGTCGATCTACCTGTTTGCCGGACGCTTCGGCCTAGGCTGGGGGCAGGTTCTACTGGAGCAGGGGGAGGCCTGCCTGCTGCGCCATTGGCCCGATGTGCAGCGCCTGCGGGCACAGGTCCTGTCGAATAACCAAGTGTCGCTGAGTTTGTTTCGCCGGGCTGGCTATCGCCAAGGCGCCTGCGAATTCACCCGTATGTTGAAGGAACATCTAGATGACTAGTTTCAAGATTGGCTCGCGCTTCGTGGGCGCCGGCCATGGGCCGTTGATCATTGCGGAGATGAGCGGCAACCATAACCAGTCGCTGGATGTGGCCTTGCAGATTGTCGAGGCAGCGGCCAGGGCCGGTGCCCATGCACTGAAGTTGCAGACCTATACCGCCGACACCATGACGCTGGACCTCGCTCAGGGCGAGTTCTTCATCAAGGACCCGGACAGCCTCTGGGCCGGATCATCGCTCTACCAGCTGTACCAACAGGCCCACACACCCTGGGAATGGCATCAGCCGATCTTTGCCCGGGCCAAGGCCCTGGGCATGCTGGCCTTCTCCACGCCATTCGATGAGAGCGCCGTGGATTTCCTGGAAAGCCTCGACGTTCCGGCCTACAAGATCGCCAGTTTTGAAAACACCGACCTGCCGTTGATTCGCCGGGTGGCCGCTACCGGCAAGCCGCTGATCATCTCCACTGGCATGGCCAGCATTGCCGAGCTGGACGAAAGTGTCCGGGCTGCACGACAGGCGGGTTGCCGCGATCTGGTGCTGCTCAAGTGCACCAGCACCTATCCTGCATCACCGACCAACAGCAATCTGCTGACCATTCCTCATCTGCGGGAGTTGTTCGGCTGTGAGGTGGGCTTGTCGGATCACAGCATGGGTGTCGGTGTGTCCGTGGCGGCGGTGGCGCTAGGTGCCACAGTGATCGAGAAACATTTCACCCTGGATCGAGCTGCCGGTGGGGTCGACGCCAGCTTCTCCCTGGAGCCTGCAGAGATGGCCAGCCTGGTGCTGGAAACCGAGCGGGCCTGGCAGGCCATGGGGCAGGTCAGCTATGGCGCCACCCAGGCCGAGAGCAAATCACTGGTTTACCGCCGGTCGCTGTATGTCACCCAAGACATGCAGGCCGGAGAGCTGTTCAGCGCCGACAACGTGCGGGCCATCCGTCCCGGGCTGGGGCTCGCTCCCAAGCACTATGACGCCCTGCTTGGCCGTCGCGCGCGCCAGGCCCTCAAGCGCGGCACCGCGCTGGACTGGGTATTCGTCGAGTAGCCCTTTGTATGGCAGTTTCGGCAAAATAGCGTGACCTGTGAGTCATAACGTGCATCTTCACTGTATTGTATCGCCCGGGAAGATGGCGCCAGCCCTGTGTGACAGGTCCAGTGATAGCCCTTGGTTCTTCCCGATACCGCCGTGTTTCGGCGCAAGTATCTGTGTTTTTTCGGCAGCCCCTGCTCGGTCATCGCGCGGGGGTATTGAGCTGTTTATTATTGGGAAGCCGTAATGATTGGCATAAAAAGCATTGCGAGCTACGTGCCTGTAGCCGGCGTGGACAATTACGCACAAGGTGCAAAATTCGCCAAGGATGAAGAGTTCATCCTGGGCAAGATCGGTTCGGCCTTCCTGCCGCGCAAAGACGCCGGGCAAGAAACCTCCGATCTGTGTGTCGAAGCAGTCAATGCATTGTTTGCCGCTAACCCGGAACTCAAGCGCGAAGCCATCGATGTGTTGATCGTGGTTACCCAGAACGGTGACGAAGAAGGTTTGCCTCACACCGCGGCGATCGTACAGGACAAGCTGGGCCTGCCCACCACCGTCGCGGCCTTTGATATTTCCCTGGGTTGCTCCGGGTACGTCTACGGCATCTATGCCATCAAGGGGTTCATGGAAGCTGCTGGCCTGAAGAATGGCCTGCTGGTCACCGCTGACCCTTACTCGAAGATTGTCGATCCCGAAGATCGCAATACCACCATGCTGTTCGGTGACGCCGCCACGGCCACCTGGCTGGGCGAGGACGCCACTTGGCAGCTGGGCAAGGCCAAGTTCGGTACCGATGGTTCGGGGGCTCCGCACCTGAAGGTCACCGATGGTGTGTTCTTCATGAACGGCCGCCAGGTGTTCAACTTCGCTCTGCTGAAAGTGCCGGCACACCTGCACGAGTTGCTGGATGAGTCGGGGCTGAAGTCTGACGATATCGATGCCTTCTGCATTCACCAGGGCAGCGCGGCGATCGTCGATGCGGTGGCCCGGCGTTTCGAAGGCAACCCCGACAAGTTCATCAAGGACATGGTGGAGACCGGCAATACCGTGTCCTCCAGCATTCCGCTACTGCTGGAAAAGCACATGTTCGATTCCAGTTGGAAGCGCGTTGCCCTCAGTGGCTTCGGCGTTGGTCTGTCCTGGGGATCGGCCATCATCTACCGCTCCTGAGTTTCAGCTCGCAGCGGCACAGATAGCGCTCAAGGTGTAATCTTGAGCGCTATTTTTTTGCACGAGTGATAAGCGAGGCGGCATGAGCGACAGCTTTGAACACAACGCCCGGGTGATTGGCGAGCGCTGGCCGGCGCTGCTGGCACGGGTGCAGGCTGAGGATGCTGCTGTGCTGCAGGCGGATCTGGTGGAAGGCCTTGGCTCGACCCTGAGCATTGGCGGGGTCCAGCTGACCAGTCGCCATGATCGCAGTCGCGAGGCTCAGGTCCAGGCCGCCAGCCTGCCTGAGGCGGCGGTATTGCATCTTTACGGCTGTGGCTTGGGTGACCTGCAAATGGCGTTGCTGCAGCGGCCGGGGCTGGAGCGTCTGTATGTGCACATTCTCAATGGCGCACTGTTCAAGCTGGTGCTGCAACTGCTGGAACAGCAGGCCTGGCTGGCTGATTCACGGGTCGAGTTGTTGTATGCCGGCGACCTGCCGGAGATTGCATTGCCGTTTTTCGCCCTGCCGGCCGAGCTGGTGCTGGCCGATGACTACAACGCGAAGATCCGCGATCGGTTGATCAGCGAGACTCATCTTTCCTTCAATAATCGTTTGTTTACCGCAGATACAGCGGATATCGTCGAGCGCCTGGCTGCCATTGAGCCTTGGGTTGGGATGGATCGCGATATTGCCGAGCTGTTTGATCGCCATCCCGGGAGCGAAGTCTTTGTTATCGCTACGGGGCCGAGCCTGGAGCATCACTATGCGGCATTGCGCGCCGTGTCCGGCCAGGCGCAGCGGCCGCTGCTGATCTGTGTCGACACGGCATACCAGCCGCTGCTCAAAGAGGGCATCCGGGTGGACCTGGTGGTGAGTGTCGACCAGCGAATTTCCACCCGGCACCTGCCTGCTCAAGGCAGTGACTGCACCGCTCTGGTGTATATGCCGCTGGCGGACCCGCAGGTACTCGAGGGCTGGCTCGGGCCGCGGTATGTGGCGTATTCCGCCAGCCCGGTGTTCCAGGCATTGCGCCAGCGCATACCCCGGGCACAGCTGCATGCCGGTGGCAGCGTGATTCATCCGGCCGTGGATCTGGCGGTGAAGATGGGAGGGCGACGGATCACCCTGTTTGGTGCGGACTTCGCGTTCCCCATGAACCGTACCCATGCCGGTTGGCATGACGGCGATCTTGGCCCGCAACTCGGCGCGGCCCGACACTGGGTGCTGGATGGGCATGGGCAGCGAGTCAAGACCCAGCTTAATTTCCGCAGCTACCTGTGCGAACTGGAGCGCTATATCAGCAGTCAGCCTGAGGTGGCGTTTTTCAATACCAGCCGTGATGGCGCGATGATCCTCGGTACCACCTTTCACCCGGATTTTGCTCAATGAATCAGCTAGAGCCTATGGTTTCCCGAGCCAGAGAAGTCGCCGATCTGTTTCGTCTGGGGCGTGATGTCGAGGCGGTGGGTGTCATGGTTGAGCTGTTCGATCCCATCCAGTCGTTGGTGGATGGAGCTGCGCTGCCTGTCCAGCAGGATTGGGCGCAATTGCTGACCCTGATGCTGGCATGCCAGGAAGGGCAGGACTGGTTGGGATTGGCCGACTATCTGGAGTACGAGCTGCTGGACTGGTTGCAGGCCGAGTTTGGTGGATGAGCGGTGCGGCAGGCTGGGCGAGTGTTTTTGGTGGGTATTTTCTGGCGTCAGTTTTTCGTTCGGTGTCGGCTTAACCCCTTGTTTTCCAAGGGATGGCCGGGTGATGGCAAATATTTTTGAAAAAGCCCTAAAGCAACTTGCATTACCGACGATAACTATTACGAAGGTTCTCTAGGCCATTACCCGGCGGTTGCCAGGGCCGGAAGCCGCAGTACCCAACCAACGAGGAATTCGTCATGGCTTTAACAGTAAACACTAACGTCACGTCGTTGAACGTTCAGAAAAACCTGAACCGCGCTTCCGACGCTCTGTCGACTTCGATGACTCGCCTGTCTTCCGGCCTGAAGATCAACAGCGCAAAAGACGACGCCGCCGGCCTGCAGATCGCTACCCGCATGACTTCGCAGATCCGTGGTCAGACCATGGCGATCAAAAACGCCAACGACGGTATCTCCATCGCCCAGACCGCTGAAGGCGCGATGCAAGAATCCACCAACATCCTGCAGCGTATGCGTGAACTGGCTGTTCAGTCGCGAAACGACTCCAACGGTACCCAAGACCGCGTTGCTCTGAACAAAGAATTTGCTCAGATGTCGGACGAGCTGACTCGTATCGCCAAGTCGACCAACCTGAACGGCAAGAACCTGATCGACGGTTCCGCTGGCACCATGACCTTCCAGGTTGGTTCCAACACCGGTTCCACCAACCAGATCACCATCACCCTGGACAGCGGCTTCGACGCTGCCACCCTGGGCGTTGACTCCGGCACCATCAACATCACCGGTAACGACAGCACCACTGCCGAGACCAACACCAAGGCCGCGATGGACGCCATCGACAAGGCTCTGGCTACCATCAACTCCAGCCGTGCGGACCTCGGTGCTGCCCAGAACCGTCTGACCAGCACCATCTCCAACCTGCAGAACATCAACGAAAACGCCAGTGCTGCACTGGGTCGCGTACAAGATACCGACTTCGCTGCTGAAACTGCCCAGCTGACCAAGCAGCAGACTCTGCAACAAGCTTCGACCGCAGTTCTGGCCCAGGCCAACCAACTGCCATCCGCTGTACTGAAACTGCTTCAGTAATAGCTGGCTAAGCTTTGGCGGGGGAGTGCGCTGGTCGTGCTCTCTCGCTTTTTTACTTTAAGAGGTGATGGACATGGATATGAGCGTGAAGCTGAACTTGTCTTATCCAGCGGCCAAGCCGGTGACGCCTGTCGCTGACAAGCCCGTGGAGAAGCCTCGAGAGGTCGTTCCTGCAGTTGCCAAAACCGCATCTCAGGACAGTAAGAAAGAAGCTCGGACCGAGCAGGAAAAGTTGAAAATGGCCGTTCAGGAAATTGAAAAGTTCGTCCAGTCGGTCAAGCGCAATCTAGAGTTCTCGATCGACGAGCCTTCCGGAAAGGTCGTGGTCAAAGTCATTGCCAGTGATTCGGGTGAAGTGGTTCGCCAGATCCCCAATGAAGAAGTGCTGAAACTGGCCAATAGCTTGAATGATGCGAGTAGTCTGTTGTTCAGTGCCAAGGCCTGACAGCTGGCATGAAAATTGTTGCTGGTTACGTTTGAGCGCTGTAGTGGTCAAAAGACTGGCGGCACACTGAAGGGAGAGACACATGGCAAGTCCAATTCTACCGGGTACCGGCTTGGGTTCCGGCCTCGACACCGGTGCTATCGTCAAGGCGTTGGTAGCTGCTGACAAGGCGGCCAAGCAAGGTCAGATCGATCGCGCGACCACCACCAATAGCGCCAGCATTTCTGGTATCGGGACATTGCAGTCGTTGTTGTCGACCTTCCAGAGCACGCTGTCGGTTGCTGGGCTGGGAAGCTCTGTGAATCCCGCCTTTGCCGGTTTCGCTGCGACCTCCAGCGACAGCAAGACCGTAGACGCCACCGCAGACAACTATGCGGTTGCCGGCAAATACTCGGTTACCGTCAAAAATCTTGCAACTTCGTCAAAAGTGGCCAGTGCGGCTTTTAGCGGAGGAAATACCAGTGCCATTCCGAGTGGTACGTTAAACATCACTCAAAATGGCATTAACTACCCGTTGACCGTCGGCGCCAATGCGACGCTGCAATCGGTGCGTGACTCGATCAACGCTGATTCGAAGATGAACATGGCCGGGCTCAGCGCGAACATCGTGACCGACTCGTTCGGTTCGCGACTGGTGATCGGCTCCGAAAAGACCGGTGCAGGCACCGACATTTCTGTCAGCGGTATTGCCGGTTTGGAGATCGATGGCACTCAGCCGATGTCGAGTGATACCAATCCGGCTTCCGCCGCCTCATCCGGCAATATCGGTGGGCTGGCCAAGGACGCGGTTTTCAGCGTCGACGGCATGCAACTGACCAGCAAGACCAATACAGTCACGCAGGCCATTTCCGGTCTTAAGCTCAATCTGGTTGCGCCAACTACCACGCCGATCACCGTGACAGTTGCCACAAACACTGAGGGTCTTAAAACCTCGATCCAGAAGTTTGTCGATGCCTATAACGCCGTGGCCAACGGCATTACTACGCTGACCAAGCCTTCCCTGGATGACAGTGGCAACCCGACCATCCCGGCACAGCTCACTGGTGACTCGCTGCCTCGTTCGATTCTGGCGGCTATTCGTGCACCACTGTCCGAAACGGGCGCCGGCGACAAGTTGACAGTGCTTGCGCAGTTGGGGATCACCACCAACCAGAAGACCGGTGCACTGGATTTCGACGACAAGAAATTCACGGCTGCAATGACCGACAAGAAGCTCGGTGGTGAAGTGCAGAAGCTGTTTACCGGTGATGGTACCAACCCGGGTCTGCTGGAACGCATGACTAACGCGATCAAGCCGTTTACCCAGGGCGTGGGTAGCATGACCGAGGGGATCCTGACCACTCGTACCAAGACCCTGGATATCACCAAGAAAAAGCTCAGTGATCAACAGGATGCCCTGGATCGCCGGGTGGCTACCCTGACAGCGGTACTGACCAAGAAGTACAACGACATGGACACCCTGGTGGGCAAGCTGAAGGCCACCGCCAGTAACATCACGTCGATGTTTGAAGCCTTGACCGCACAGCAAAAAGGCTGATATTCACTCAGCGCCAAAAGCCCGGCAGCGTTTTTCAGCGCTCCGGGCTTTTGTATTTGGCCTAAAGTTTTTTGACGTTGCGTCGATATATTGCTTATACGAACCCTTGAGTTTTGAAGAGGTATTACATGAATCCGATGTTAGCCCTTCGGCAGTACCAGAAGATCGGTGCGCAGGCGCAGACCTCCGAAGCCAGTCCCCACCGTCTGGTGCAGATGCTGATGGAAGGCGGCCTGGATCGTATCGCTCAGGCCAAGGGGGCGATTGAGCGCAAGGATATCGCCAACAAAGGCATATTCATCAGCAAGGCCATCGGCATCATTGGTGGTCTGCGTGAAGGCCTGGACCTGGAAAACTCCCTGGATACCCTGGGGGATCTGGACAGTCTGTATACCTACATGATGAAGCGCCTGGCTGAAGCCAATATCAAGACCGATCCGAAGATTCTCGATGAGGTCGCCGATCTGCTGCGTACGGTCAAGGATGGCTGGGATGCCATTGCCGCACCGGGTCCGCAGTTTTAAGGAGGAACACCATGAGTGCTGTCCTGCAACGCATTGAAGAAACCCGTGAGGCGCTGGTCGGCGCCCTGGCCGAACGCAACTGGCAAGCCATTGGCGAGCTGGACCTGGCGTGCCGTTCATGCATGGAGGACGTGCTCAGCGAGGCTGAGGTCGACGAGGCGGCACTGCGCGACAATCTGGAGGAGTTGTTGGGGGTCTACCGGCAACTGCTTGAGGTGGCAACAGGGGAGCGCCAGGCGATAGTCGACGAGATGTCGCAGATCCAGCAAGCACAGAACGCGGCAAAGGTTTACCATTTGTTCGGTTGATGTTGAGTTAATCCCGAACACTGCGCGCCATAAATTTGACTGTGCACGCTTTTTTGACTTAACTAGTGGCTGTTTTCAGATTTCAGGCGTCTATAAGGCAGAAAATGCCTACAAGCGCGTCTAGCTTGCCCCTTATCTGGGCATTGAGTTGACTAGGGAAGTTGCTATTGCATGTGGCGTGAAACCAAAATTCTGCTGATCGATGACGATAGCGTGCGCCGCCGCGACCTGGCGGTGATTTTAAATTTTCTTGGCGAAGAAAATTTACCCTGCGGTAGCCATGACTGGCAGCAGGCTGTCGGCTCTTTGTCGTCAAGTCGCGAAGTAATTTGCGTCCTCATCGGGACCGTAAATGCTCCTGGTGCACTTCTGGGCCTGTTAAAGACACTCTCAACCTGGGATGAGTTCCTTCCGGTGCTGTTGATGGGCGAAAATTCTTCCATTGATCTGCCTGAAGACCAGCGTCGTCGTGTGCTTTCCACCCTGGAAATGCCTCCCAGCTACAGCAAATTGCTGGACTCCCTGCACCGAGCCCAGGTCTATCGTGAAATGTACGATCAGGCCCGTGAGCGCGGTCGTCACCGTGAACCCAATCTTTTCCGCAGCCTGGTAGGCACCAGTCGCGCCATCCAGCATGTGCGGCAGATGATGCAGCAGGTGGCGGATACCGACGCCAGCGTGCTGATCCTTGGCGAGTCGGGAACAGGCAAGGAAGTGGTAGCGCGCAACCTGCACTATCACTCCAAGCGGCGCGACGCGCCTTTCGTGCCGGTCAATTGCGGCGCCATTCCGGCAGAGCTGCTGGAAAGTGAGCTGTTTGGCCATGAAAAGGGCGCGTTCACCGGTGCTATCACCAGTCGTGCCGGGCGTTTCGAGCTGGCTAATGGCGGCACCCTGTTCCTCGACGAAATCGGCGATATGCCACTGCCGATGCAGGTCAAGTTGTTGCGGGTGCTGCAGGAGCGCACGTTCGAGCGCGTGGGCAGCAACAAGACCCAGGGTGTTGATGTGCGAATCATCGCTGCCACCCATAAGAACCTGGAAAGCATGATCGAGGTAGGCAGCTTCCGTGAGGATCTGTACTACCGCCTCAACGTGTTCCCCATTGAAATGGCGCCGCTGCGTGAGCGAGTGGAAGACATTCCGCTGCTGATGAATGAGCTGATTTCGCGAATGGAGCACGAGAAGCGCGGCTCGATCCGCTTCAACTCTGCTGCCATCATGTCGCTATGCCGGCATGGCTGGCCGGGTAACGTTCGTGAGTTGGCCAACCTGGTGGAGCGCATGGCGATCATGCATCCCTATGGTGTGATTGGCGTCGTCGAGTTGCCGAAGAAGTTCCGCTATGTGGATGACGAAGACGAGCAGTTGGTGGACAGCCTGCGCAGCGATCTGGAAGAGCGCGTAGCGATCAACGGTCACGCGCCAGACTTCGCCGCCACGGCCATGCTGCCGCCGGAAGGCCTGGACCTGAAGGACTACCTCGGCAGCCTGGAGCAAGGGCTGATCCAGCAGGCGCTGGACGACGCCAATGGCATCGTGGCGCGGGCCGCAGAGCGTTTGCGCATCCGTCGCACCACCCTGGTGGAGAAGATGCGCAAGTACGGTATGAGCCGTCGTGAGGGTGATGAACAGGCGGATGATTGACGCCGGTTTTTCAAGTCTTTGAAAACTGGGTGGTTTTTTTTAGGCACGGGTATTGCTAAGTCTCTTGCAACGTTCCGTTTAACTGACGGTCAGCCACGCGAGAGTGCACGATGCCCCAAGCCGCCCAGATGTCTCCTGCCCCTGATGCACAGAGGCAATCGTCGTCCGTAGAGCAGGCAAGCCGGCTAGGTCTTGAGCAGGCCTTCGCCTTGTTCAACCAGATGTCGAGCCAACTTACTGACTCCTACAGCATGCTTGAGGCCCGGGTGACCGAGCTCAAGGGCGAGTTGGCGGTGGTCAGCGCCCAGCGCATGCAGGAGCTGGCGGAAAAGGAGCGTCTGGCCAATCGTCTGCAGAACCTGCTGGACCTGTTGCCGGGCGGGGTCATCGTGATTGATGGTCATGGCATCGTCACCGAGGCCAACCCGGCAGCCTGCGAGCTGCTGGGGCTGCCGCTGGAAGGGCAGTTGTGGCGCAACATCATCGCCCGCAGCTTTGCCCCTCGCGAAGATGATGGCCATGAAATTTCCCTGCGTGACGGTCGACGCCTGTCGATTGCCACGCGCTCGCTGGATGCCGAGCCCGGGCAGTTGGTGCTGCTCAATGACTTGACTGAAACCCGTCATCTACAGGACCAGTTGGCCCGTCATGAGCGTCTGTCCTCCCTGGGCAAGATGGTTGCCTCCCTGGCTCACCAGATCCGCACGCCGCTGTCGGCGGCCCTGCTGTACGCCAGCCATCTCACTGAGCAGGAACTGCCGGTCGCTACCCATCAGCGCTTTGCCGGGCGGCTCAAGGAGCGTTTGCACGAGCTGGAACATCAAGTGCGCGACATGCTGGTGTTCGCCCGTGGCGAATTGCCCCTGACCGATCGCCTGACGCCCAAGTCGCTGTTGCAGTCGTTGCAGGCCGCGGCCCTGACCCATGTGCAGGACGTTGCCGTGCGCTGGCAGTGCGATAGCCACCACGGTGAGTTGCTGTGCAATCGCGACACGCTGGTGGGCGCCTTGCTCAATCTGATCGAGAACGCGGTGCAGGCCAGTGCCGGCGCGGCGCGACTCAAGGTGCACCTGTACAGCCGCGGCGACACCTTGCGGCTGTGCATCAGTGACAGTGGCAGTGGTATCGACGCTGCGGTCCTGGAGCGCCTGGGAGAGCCGTTCTTCACCACCAAGGCCAATGGAACCGGGCTGGGCCTGACGGTGGTCAAGGCGGTAGCCCGTGCTCATCAGGGAGAATTGTCGCTGCGCTCGCGTCCTGGGCGCGGTACTTGTGCGCTGGTGACACTGCCTCTGTTCTCCAGCGTGCATGGAGTGGAGTGAAGGTAATGGCAATCAAGGTTCTACTGGTTGAAGACGACCGCGCATTGCGCGAGGCCCTGGCGGATACCCTGCTGCTGGCCGGTCATGACTACAAGGCTGTCGGCAGTGCTGAGGAAGCATTGGAGGCTGTGGCCGCGGAGCCCTTCAGCCTGGTGGTCAGCGACGTCAACATGCCGGGCATGGACGGTCATCAATTGCTTGGCCTGCTGCGAGCCCGCCAGCCACAACTGCCGGTGTTGCTGATGACTGCCCATGGCGCCGTCGAGCGTGCCGTGGACGCCATGCGCCAGGGGGCGGCCGATTATCTGGTCAAGCCTTTCGAGCCGCGGGCTCTGCTGGACCTGGTGGCGCGCCATGCCTTGGGCAGCCTGGGTGTTGGCGAGGATGAGGGGCCTGTGGCCTTCGAACCAGCCAGCGCTCAGTTGCTGGAGCTGGCGGCGCGGGTGGCCCGCAGTGACTCCACGGTGCTGATTTCCGGTGAATCCGGTACTGGCAAGGAGGTGCTGGCGCGCTATATCCATCAGCATTCCCATCGAGTCAATCAGCCGTTTATCGCCATCAACTGCGCGGCCATCCCGGACAACATGCTCGAAGCCACTTTGTTCGGGCACGAAAAGGGCTCTTTCACAGGGGCCATCGCTGCCCAGCCCGGCAAGTTCGAGCAGGCCGATGGCGGCACCATCCTGCTGGACGAGATTTCCGAAATGCCTCTGGGCTTGCAGGCCAAGCTGCTGCGGGTGTTGCAGGAGCGCGAAGTGGAGCGGGTTGGTGCGCGCAAGCCGATCACCCTGGATATCCGCGTGGTCGCCACCACCAACCGCGATCTGGCGGGGGAGGTGGCGGCCGGCCGTTTCCGTGAGGACTTGTATTACCGTTTGTCGGTATTTCCTCTGGCCTGGAAGCCGTTGCGCGAGCGTACCGCCGATATCCTGCCGCTGGCCGAGCGCCTGCTGGCCAAGCACGTCAATAAAATGAAGCACGCGGCGGCCAGGCTATCGGCCAAGGCCCAGGAGTGCCTGCTGGCCTATCCATGGCCAGGCAACGTTAGAGAACTGGACAACGCATTGCAGCGCGCATTGATCCTGCAGCAGGGGGGCTTGATCCAGCCGGAAGATTTCTGTCTTGCCGGCCCTGTGGCTTGTGCTCCGCTGCCGGCGCTGGCGCCCGTGGTGCAGATGGCAGCGCGTGGCACGGCTGCCGAGGTGGAGGTGCCGGCTCAAGAATCCGGTGGCCTGGGCGATGACCTGCGGCGCCGGGAGTTTCAGATGATCATCGATACCCTGCGCTCCGAGCGCGGGCGACGCAAGGAGGCCGCGGAACGCCTGGGTATCAGCCCGCGGACCTTGCGCTACAAGTTGGCGCAGATGCGCGATGCTGGAATGGACGTCGAGGCCTATCTGTTCGCGACCTGATCTGTGAGAGGCAAGCCCGGGATGGGCTTTTGTCGATAAGGGCCATGGAGCTGGCACCCTTGTTGCTAACACCTCACTAACCGCTGAGTGAGCGTCAAAAAATTGCGGATCGTCAGAGAGAGTAGACCATGAGCCAAGGTGTTGAATTTAATCGGTTGATGCTGGATATGCGTGCCATGCAGATGGACGCAATGTCGCAGCCTAAATCCGCCGCGGTGGCAGAAGTCAGCGGCAGCAGCTTTGCTGACATGCTTGGCCAGGCCGTGAACAAGGTCAATGACACTCAGCAGGCGTCCAATCAGCTGTCCAGTGCCTTTGAAATTGGCAAGAGCGGTGTCGACCTGACGGACGTGATGATTTCCTCGCAAAAGGCCAGCGTGTCTTTTCAAGCCTTGACCCAGGTTCGCAACAAGCTGGTTCAAGCGTATCAAGACATCATGCAGATGCCGGTTTAAGGACGAGATTGAGTCATGGCAGAAGCAGTCGCCGATAACGTACCGGCCAAGGCCGCCCCGATCGACGGTAAACCGCCGCTGTTCGGTTTGTCCTTCCTGGAAAACCTGTCCCAGATGACCATGCTGCGTCAGGTCGGCCTGTTGGTGGGCCTGGCCGCCAGCGTGGCGATTGGTTTTGCCGTGGTGCTGTGGTCCCAGCAACCCGATTACCGGCCGCTGTACGGCAGCCTGGCGGGTATGGACGCCAAGCAGGTCATGGATACCCTGGCCTCTGCCGACATTCCTTACACCGTAGAGCCCAATTCCGGCGCCTTGCTGGTCAAGGCCGATGACCTGTCCCGAGCCCGCCTGAAGCTGGCCGCGGCTGGCGTAGCGCCGGGTGACGGCAACGTCGGCTTCGAGATCCTCGATAAAGAGCAGGGCCTGGGTACCAGTCAGTTCATGGAAGCGACCCGTTACCGTCGCGGCCTGGAGGGCGAGCTGGCTCGCACCATCTCCAGCCTGAACAACGTCAAGGGCGCCCGGGTGCACCTGGCGATTCCCAAAAGCTCGGTGTTCGTGCGTGATGAACGCAAGCCCAGCGCCTCGGTCCTGGTAGAACTCTACTCCGGCCGTTCCCTGGAGCCCGGCCAGGTCATGGCCATCGTCAACCTGGTGGCGACCAGTGTTCCCGAGCTGAACAAGTCCCAGGTCACCGTGGTCGATCAGAAGGGCAACCTGTTGTCCGACCAGGCGGAAAACTCCGCACTGACCATGGCTGGCAAGCAGTTCGACTACAGCCGTCGCCTGGAAGGCATGCTGACCCAGCGGGTGCACAACATCCTGCAACCGGTGCTGGGCAACGATCGCTACAAGGCTGAAGTCTCGGCGGACGTCGATTTCAGTGCCGTGGAATCCACCTCCGAACAGTTCAACCCCGACCAGCCGGCCCTGCGCAGCGAGCAGTCGGTGAATGAGCAGCGCTCCAGCAGCAACGGCCCGCAAGGCGTGCCGGGTGCTCTGAGCAACCAGCCGCCGGCGCCGGCCTCTGCGCCACAAACCACCGGTGGCGCCACTGCCGCCGCCGGCATGGTGCAACCGGGCCAGCCACTGCTGGACGCCAACGGCCAACAGATCATGGACCCGGCCACCGGCCAGCCGATGCTGGCGCCGTACCCGTCGGACAAGCGTCAACAATCCACCAAGAACTTCGAGCTCGATCGCTCCATCAGCCATACCAAGCAGCAGCAGGGTCGCCTGAATCGTCTGTCGGTAGCGGTAGTGGTGGACGACCAGGTCAAGGTCAACCCGGCCAATGGCGAAACCAGCCGAGCGCCGTGGAGCGCCGACGAATTGGCGCGTTTCACCCGTCTGGTGCAGGACGCCGTGGGCTTCGATGCCAGCCGTGGCGACAGCGTCAGCGTGATCAACGTGCCGTTCTCCGCCGAACGCGGGGAAGTGATCGCCGATATTCCGTTCTACTCGCAGCCCTGGTTCTGGGACATCGTCAAGCAAGTGCTCGGCGTGCTGTTCATCCTGGTGCTGGTGTTCGGCGTGTTGCGTCCGGTGCTCAACAACATCACTGGCGGCGGCAAGAACAAAGAACTGGCAGGCCTGGGCAGTGACGTCGAATTGGGCGGCATGGGCGGCCTGGACGGTGAGTTGGGCAACGACCGCGTGAGCCTCGGCGGCCCGCAGAGCATTCTGCTGCCGAGCCCGAGCGAGGGTTATGACGCTCAGTTGAACGCAATCAAGAGTCTGGTGGCTGAAGACCCGGGTCGAGTGGCTCAGGTCGTGAAAGAGTGGATTAACGCAGATGAGTGATAACCGAGCCGCTACCGCCAAACTGACCCGGGTCGACAAAGCCGCGATCCTGCTGCTGTCCCTGGGTTCTACCGATGCTGCGCAAGTGTTGCGCCACATGGGCCCCAAAGAGGTCCAGCGGGTGGGTGTGGCCATGGCGCAGATGGGTAACGTGCACCGTGAGCAGGTCGAACAGGTGATGAGCGAGTTCGTCGATATTGTCGGCGACCAGACCAGCCTCGGCGTCGGTTCCGATGACTACGTGCGCAAGATGCTCACCCAGGCCCTGGGCGAAGACAAGGCCAACGGCCTGATCGACCGCATTCTGCTGGGTGGCAACACCAGCGGCCTGGACAGCCTGAAGTGGATGGAGCCGCGGGCCGTTGCCGACGTGATCCGCTACGAGCACCCGCAGATCCAGGCCATCGTGGTGGCCTACCTCGATCCTGACCAGGCCGGCGAAGTGCTCGGCAACTTCGACCACAAGGCGCGCCTGGACATCATCTTGCGGGTTTCCTCGCTCAACACCGTGCAACCCGCGGCGCTCAAGGAACTCAACCAGATTCTCGAGAAGCAGTTCTCCGGCAACTCCAACGCATCGCGGACCACCCTGGGTGGTATCAAGCGTGCAGCCGACATCATGAACTTCCTCGACAGCTCGATCGAAGGCCAGCTGATGGATTCGATCCGCGAAGTGGACGAAGACCTGTCGGGCCAGATCGAAGACCTGATGTTCGTCTTCAACAACCTCGCCGATGTCGACGATCGCGGCATCCAGGCGCTGCTGCGCGAAGTCTCTTCCGATGTACTGGTGCTGGCCCTCAAGGGCTCGGACGAAGGGGTCAAGGAAAAGATCTTCAAGAACATGTCCAAGCGTGCGGCGGAACTGCTGCGCGACGACCTGGAAGCCAAGGGCCCGGTTCGCGTCAGCGATGTGGAAACCGCGCAGAAGGAAATCCTCACCATTGCCCGCCGTATGGCCGAAGCCGGAGAAATCGTTCTCGGCGGGAAGGGCGGCGAAGAAATGATCTAAGGTCGCTTTATGTCGTCCAGCAGTGATGAGTCCCAAAGCGAGCTGATTCGCGCCCGGGACGTCGAGGGTTTTGACGTCTGGGCGCTGCCCAGTTTCGATCCCGAGCCGCCCGAGCCTGAGCCCGAGCCGGAAGAGGTGCAGGAGGAGATCGAGGAAGTGCCGCTGGAGGAAGTCCAGCCGCTGACCCTTGAAGAGCTCGAGAGCATCCGCCAGGAAGCCTATAATGAAGGGTTCGCCACTGGCGAGAAAGAGGGCTTTCACAGCACCACCCTCAAAGTGCGCCAGGAAGCCGAAGTGGCACTGAGCGCCAAGTTGCAGGCGCTCGAGCAACTGATGGCCAACCTGTTCGAGCCCATTGCCGAGCAGGACACCCAGATTGAAAAGACCCTGGTGGAGCTGGTGCGGCATATCACCCGCCAGGTGATCCAGCGCGAGCTGGCGATGGACTCCACGCAGATCGAACATGTCATGCGCGAAGCGCTCAAGCTGCTGCCCCTGGGCGTCGGTAATGTGCGCCTGTACGTCAATCCGCAGGATTTCGAGCAGGTCAAAAGCCTGCGCGAGCGCCATGAGGAAAGCTGGCGCATCGTCGAGGACGAAGCGCTGCTGCCCGGCGGTTGCCGGGTCGAGACCGAGTACAGCCGTATCGACGCCAGCATGGAAACCCGGATCGCCCAGGCCATGGACCAGCTGTCCGACCAGTTGCACGAACAATCGCTGCATCCGGCAGCGGCGGACCTTGGTCTGGACCTGGGGCCGTTGACGCCGTCGGCGCCGCAGAGCGACATCGCCGACCCCGCTATGGACCCTGACGCCGCACACGAGCCAGCGGACCCTAGCAATGCGCCTTGAACGCACCAGCTTCGGCAAGCGCCTGGGGGGCTATGCCCAGGCCGTCAGCCTGCCGGGCCAGCCAATCCTTGAGGGCCGCTTGCTGCGCATGGTCGGCCTGACACTGGAAGCCGAAGGCTTGCGCGCGGCCATGGGCACCCGGTGCATGGTGATCAACGATGACAGCTACCACCCGGTCAAGGTCGAAGCCGAGGTCATGGGGTTCTCCGGGAGCAAGGTATTCCTGATGCCGGTGGGCAGCGTGGCCGGGATCGCTCCGGGCGCGCGCGTGGTGCCCCTGGCCGACACCGGCCGTTTGCCCATGGGCATGAGCATGCTCGGGCGTGTGCTGGACGGCGCCGGCAGGGCGCTGGACGGCAAGGGCGCGATGCGTGCCGAAGACTGGGTACCGATGGACGGCCCCGCCATCAACCCGCTCAAGCGCGACCCCATCAGCCAGCCGCTGGATGTGGGTATTCGCAGCATCAACGGTTTATTGACGGTAGGTCGCGGTCAGCGTCTCGGCCTGTTCGCCGGTACCGGCGTGGGCAAGAGTGTGCTGCTGGGCATGATGACCCGCTTCACCGAGGCCGACATCATTGTGGTCGGGCTGATCGGCGAGCGGGGACGTGAGGTCAAGGAGTTCATCGAGCACATCCTGGGTGAGGAAGGCCTCAAGCGGTCGGTGGTGGTGGCCTCGCCAGCGGATGACGCTCCGCTGATGCGTCTGCGGGCTGCGATGTACTGCACGCGGATCGCCGAATATTTTCGCGACAAGGGCAAGAACGTCCTGTTGCTGATGGATTCCCTGACACGTTTCGCCCAGGCCCAGCGGGAAATCGCCCTGGCCATCGGCGAGCCGCCGGCCACCAAGGGTTATCCGCCTTCGGTGTTCGCCAAGCTGCCCAAACTGGTGGAGCGTGCCGGCAATGCCGAGGCCGGCGGCGGTTCGATCACCGCCTTCTACACGGTCTTGTCCGAAGGCGACGACCAGCAGGACCCGATCGCCGACTCGGCGCGGGGCGTGCTCGACGGGCATATCGTGCTGTCCAGGCGCCTGGCGGAAGAGGGGCACTACCCGGCCATCGACATCGAGGCTTCCATCAGTCGGGTCATGCCGGCGGTGATCAGCCCTGACAACATGGCGCGGGCGCAGTACTTCAAACAGCTGTGGTCGCGTTACCAGCAGGCCCGGGACCTGATCAGCGTCGGTGCCTATGTGGCCGGCGGCGATCGGGATACCGATACGGCCATTTCCCTGCATCCGGCCATGGTTGCGTACCTGCGCCAGGGGCTCAATGACAACATCAGCCTGGGCCATAGCCAGACCCACCTGGAAATGCTTTTCGCTCCGGCAGCGGGCGGGTAACCGGCCATGGCCGATAGCCGTGCGGCGCGCCTGGCGCCAGTGGTGGACATGGCAGAGAGTGCCGAGCGCACGGCCGCCCAGCGCCTGGAGTACTTTCACGGCCAGGTGCGTGTGGCCGAGAGCAAGCTGGGGGACCTGGAGCGTTTTCGTGGCGACTACCAGGAACAGTGGGTCGAGCGCGGCAAGTTGGGGGTCAGTGGCCACTGGCTGATGAACTACCAGTACTTTCTCAGCCAGCTGGATACCGCCGTCGGTCAGCAGCGACAGAGCCTGGCCTGGCACCAGAACAACCTCGATCGCGCCCGGGAGGCCTGGCAGCAGGCCTATGCCCGGGTCGAGGGGCTGCGCAAGCTGGTGCAGCGCTATATCGACGAGGCGCGGGCGCTTGAGGACAAGCGTGAGCAGAAGTTGCTGGATGAACTTTCCCAACGCTTGCCTCGTCAGAGCCCATACTGATGGTGCTCATTTGCCCCGTGCGGGTTGTCCCCCCGGCGAGTGGGTGCTAAACCTTTTAGACGTCGTCAATGACAAGGAAGCAGTCACATGTCGGTCGTTACAGAAATATCCCCGGACGGGCAAAAACTCACGATCTCCATCAGAGGCCGTTTCGATTTCGGACGCCACCAGGAGTTTCGCGAATCCTACGAGCGACTCAACCGGACACCGGAGTCCATCGTGGTGGACCTCAAGGAGGCCACCTATCTCGACAGTTCGGCCCTGGGCATGCTGCTGTTGCTGCGTGACCACGCCGGCGGCGACAACGCCGATGTCCGGGTAATCAACAGCAACTCGGATGTGCGCAAGATCCTCGCCATCTCCAACTTCGACAAGCTTTTCGACATCAGTTGACCGGTATGCGGTCGATGCTCGAGCCCCTGTGTGTGCTGATCGCCGAAGATGGCGCAGCGGACCGCATGCTGCTGTCCAGCATCATCCGGCGCCAGGGGCATCAGGTGCTGGCGGCAAGCAACGGCGCCGAGGCGGTGCAGCTGTTTCAGCAACAGCGCCCGCACATCGTGCTGATGGATGCATTGATGCCGGTGATGGACGGTTTCGAGGCTGCCCGGCAGATCAAGGCCCTGGCTGGCGAGACCCTGGTGCCGATCATCTTTCTCACCTCCTTGAGCGGCGGCGAGGCCCTGGCCCGCTGCCTGGAAGCGGGTGGCGACGACTTTCTGGCCAAGCCTTACAACCCGGTGGTGCTGGGTGCCAAGATCAACGCCATGGACCGCCTGCGCCGTCTGCAAGAGACCGTGCTGCACCAGCGTGACCAGATCACTCGCCACCACGACTACCTGCTCAACGAGCAGCGGGTGGCCAAGGCGGTGTTCGACAAGGTCGCCCATGCCGGCTGCCTGGATGCGCCGAATATCCGTTACCTGCAATCGCCCTATGCCCTGTTCAACGGCGACCTGTTGTTGGCGGCCTACACCCCGGCCGGAGACATGCACGTACTGCTGGGGGATTTCACCGGCCATGGGCTGCCTGCGGCGGTAGGCGCCATGCCGCTGGCGGAGGTGTTCTACGGCATGACCGCCAAGGGCTACGGCCTGCCGGAAACCCTGCGGGAGATGAATGCCAAGCTCAAGCGCATCCTGCCCGTGGACATGTTCTGCTGTGCCACCCTGCTGTGCCTGAGTTCCCAGCGGCGGGCGGTGGAGGTGTGGAACGGCGGCATGCCCGAAGGGTATCTGTATCGGCACGCCAGCGGCGCACGCACGCCGCTGGTGGCTCGCCACTTGCCCCTGGGTGTGTTGAGCGCCGAGGCCTTCGAGGACAGTACCGAAGTGTTTTCCATGGCGCCGGGAGACAGGGTGTTCCTGTTGTCGGATGGGGTAATCGATACCTGTAACACCGAGGAGCAACTGTTTGGCGTCGAGCGATTGCACCAGGTGTTTGCCGCCAATCGCCAGGAAGATCAGCTGTTCGAGGAGATCCGGCAGGCCCTGGAGCGCTTTGGCGGCAGTGCCCGGGATGATGTGAGCATGGTCGAGGTGGGGTTGCCGGAGTTTCCCCGGTTGGCGCCGCCGGCTCTGGTGTACTCCGACAGTGGCCAGTCCTGCCCGCTGGACTGGTCGGTGAGTTTCGAGTTTCGGGCTGCCACCCTCAAGCGTTTCAATCCCTTGCCCTATCTGCTGCAACTGTTGCTTGAGGTGCATGGCCTGCGCTCCCAGAGCGGGGCGCTGTACAGCGTTTTGGCAGAGCTCTACTCCAATGCCCTGGAACATGGCGTGCTCAAGCTCGACTCGCGGCTCAAGCGCGATGCCGAGGGGTTCACCCGCTATTACCGCGAACGCTCGACCCGGCTTGCGCAGTTGCAGGAGGGCTTTGTCCGGGTGCATCTGCAAGTGCAGCCCCTGGAAGCGGGAGGGCGCCTGGTGGTGCGCGTCGAGGACAGTGGCGAGGGCTTCGATGTGGCTGCGGTCCTGGCGCGGCCCAATGATATGGAGCGTCTGTCGGGGCGTGGCGTCAGTCTGATCCGGCAGATGAGCCAGCAGGCCGTGTGGGCGGATGATGGGCGCAGTGTCTGCGTGGAGTTTTCTTGGGAGGCTCTGGCATAATTCCCGGGTTCTTGATCAAGGAGTGAACAAGTGGCTGAGATTCATCTGGACCACACGGTGCTCAATGCTTTGCAAGAGGTCATGGAGGATGAATATCCCGTCCTGCTGGATACCTTCGTCTGCGATTCCGAGGAGCGTGTGCGGTTGCTGCATAAGTCCGAGGATACGATTTTGCTGGTAGCCACCGCCCACAGCCTCAAGGGCAGCAGCAGCAACATGGGCGCCACCCGCCTGGCCGAACTCTGTCATCAGCTGGAACTGCGGGCCGGGCAGTCGGCCGCGGATGGCATTCGACAATTGGTGGGGGAGATCGACGGCGAGTTCGCGATCGTTCGACGCTTGTGCGAGCAGGAGCTGCAGCGCTTTCATTGTTGAGAAGCAGCTTTTTATCTGCGGATTGATAAAGCTGGCCCGGCCTTTGCAGTCAAGTCTTCCAACTGTACCTATGATCCCCGTGCAGCGGAGACTGTCCCATGGCTGTTACCCCTAATTCGCTTCTTCAGGCCACTGCCCAGGCCAGCCCTAAGTCCAAGACTCAAGCGGCACCTGTCAGCCCCCTGGCGAGCATTGCCGAGCCTGGGGACAAGGCTTCCAGCTTCGCGCAGCTCTACGCCAAGGAATCCCAGAACCAGCCGCAGGCCAAGCCTCCAAGCTTTGCCGACAACTCGCCCAAGCCGGTGCGCGACAAGGGAGCTGACAGTAGCCCGAAGAAGGATGTCAGCAAGGACTCTTCTGCCGCGCCGCAGCCAGCCGTTGCCGATAGCGGCAAATCCTTGCCTGCCGACAAGCCGGCCAGCAGCGACAGCAGCGACAGCAAAACAGCGCCCACTGATGCTGCCAAGCCGGCTGATACCGCACAAACCGACACCCCGCCCCCCAGCGATCCGATGCTGGATCCAAGCCTGGTACAGGTCGCGCCGCCACAGCCTGTGGTGCCGGCTGAACCGGCCCCGGCGACACCTGCGCCGCCTCAGGTCGAGGCGGCTCCCGTCGCCCCTGCGCCGGCCCTCGTTGCCGCAGTGGTGGCGCCACCCGTCGAGCCGGCCAAGCCTGAATTCGACCCCGAGGCTGATCCTCTGGATGCCTTGCCTGCGGTGCGCCTGGCCATGGAGCAGGGCGGCCATGTGTCGGCGTCCAGCCAGAGCCAGCCGAAGGCCGCGCCAGGCAATGCCGGCAATGAAGGGCAGCTGGCCTCGGTGCAGAACTTCGCCAATGGCATGGCCGGCATGCTCGAGCAGCAGGCGGGCAAGAGCGGCACCGAGCAGGGCGGCGAAAAGGCCTTTAGCGGGTTGATCGCCGATGGCTTGAAGGACCTCAAGGGGGCGTCCAGTGATACCCGGGTGGATGATTTCGCCAATCGCCTGGCGGCCTTGACCCAGGCTGCGACGCCCAAGACGGCCAACGCGGTGCCGGTCAACCAGCCGCTGGCCATGCACCAGAATGGCTGGACCGAAGAGGTGGTCAACCGGGTGATGTACCTGTCCAGCACCAGCCTCAAGTCGGCAGACATCCAGTTGCAGCCGGCCGAGCTGGGGCGCCTGGACATTCGCGTGCACATGATTCCGGACCAGCAGACCCAGGTCACCTTCATGAGTGCCCATGCTGGCGTTCGCGAAGCCCTGGAAGGGCAGATGCACCGCATGCGCGACATGTTCAACCAGCAGGGCCTGGGGCAGGTGGACGTCAACGTCTCCGATCAGTCCCGTGGCTGGCAGGGCCAGGAGCAGGCGCAGCAGGAGCAGAATCGCCGCAGCGGTTCCAGCACCAGCGGCGGGCGCCTGGACAATGGCGATGATGAGTCGTCCCAGGCCGTGGCAGAAGTTCAGGCTCCGGTACAGACCGTGATCGGCAGCAGCGCCGTCGACTACTACGCCTGACCTGTGGCGGGGGTCGCTACCGGCCCCTGCACTGATCCTCGCGGTGTAACTGCAACAGCTTGCACCCCAGGTTTCCCTTCGCAGCATTGCCCTTCGCTGTTGATCCCCGCCTTTCTGACAAATCTGGCATAACACTTGCTCTTGCCTTGCCGTGCGACTGTGAACCCCCGATTAGTGACGGATTATTGGCATGGCGAAGAGCGAAGCAGCAGAAAAACCCACCGCAGGGAAAAGCAAACTCAAGCTTATCCTCTTGATTGTCCTGGCGTTGTTGCTGGCCATCGGCCTGTCGGTCGGCGCCACCTGGTACTTCATGCACAGTGCTCAGAGCAAGCCGGCCCCGGCTGCAGAGACCGCCAGCAACGTCAAGCCTGCGGCGATCTACGAGCCCATGGCCCCAGCCTTTGTTGCCAACTTCACGCAGAACGGCCGGCAGCGCTACATGCAGGTGAGCATTACCCTGCTGGCGCGCAATCAGGCCGACCTGGATGCGCTGAAAGTGCACATGCCGGTGATCCGCAACAACCTGGTCATGCTCTTCTCCGGGCAGAGTTTCGACACCCTGGCCACTCCGGTCGGCCAGGAAATGCTCCGCCAGAAGGCCACCGCCAGCGTTCAGGAAGTGGCGCAGAAAGAGGTGGGCAAAGTGGTGGTCGAGCAGTTGCTCTTTACTAACTTCGTACTGCAGTAGGAACACGACATGGCCGTGCAGGACCTGCTGTCCCAGGATGAGATCGATGCGCTGTTGCATGGCGTCGACGACGGTCTGGTACAGACCGAACACGCTGCCGAGCCCGGCAGTGTCAAAAGCTACGACCTGACCAGCCAGGATCGCATCGTCCGTGGACGCATGCCGACCCTGGAAATGATCAACGAGCGTTTCGCCCGCTATACCCGTATCAGCATGTTCAACATGCTGCGCCGTTCGGCTGACGTGGCAGTGGGTGGCGTGCAGGTAATGAAGTTCGGCGAGTATGTGCACTCGCTGTACGTACCCACCAGTCTGAACCTGGTGAAGATCAAGCCGCTGCGCGGCACCGCGCTGTTCATTCTTGACGCCAAGCTGGTGTTCAAGCTGGTGGACAACTTCTTCGGCGGCGATGGCCGCCACGCGAAGATCGAAGGGCGCGAATTCACCCCGACCGAACTGCGGGTGGTGCGCATGGTGCTGGAGCAGGCCTTCGTCGATCTCAAGGAAGCATGGCAGGCGATCATGCCGGTCAACTTCGAGTACATAAACTCGGAAGTGAACCCGGCCATGGCCAACATCGTCGGTCCCAGCGAAGCCATCGTGGTGTCGACCTTCCACATCGAGCTCGATGGCGGTGGCGGCGACCTGCACGTGACCATGCCGTATTCGATGATCGAGCCGATCCGCGAAATGCTCGACGCCGGCTTCCAGTCCGACCTGGACGACCAGGACGAACGCTGGAGCAAGGCTCTGCGCGAGGACGTGCTGGATGTGGCCGTGCCGCTAAGCGCCACTGTCGCCCGTCGTCAGTTGCGCCTGCGGGACATCCTGCACATGCAGCCTGGCGATGTAATCCCGGTGGAACTGCCCGAAGACATGATCATGCGTGCCAATGGCGTGCCGTCGTTCAAGGTCAAGCTGGGTTCCCACAAGGGCAACCTGGCGCTGCAAGTGATCGAGCCGATCGAGCGCCGTTGAGCGGCGCTCCAACCTGTTTGCTGTTCAATGAATTTTTGCCCGTCGAGGACCCATGATGGCTGACGAAATTAACTCCCAGGACGACCAGGCGCTGGCCGACGAGTGGGCTGCTGCGCTGGAAGAAACCGGTGATGCCGGTCAGGCGGATATCGATGCCCTGCTGGCGGCGGACGCCGGCGCTGCGTCAAGTTCCGGGCGCTTGCAGATGGAAGAGTTCGGCAGCGTGCCGAAGAACCATGAGCCGGTCACCCTGGACGGCCCTAACCTGGACGTGATTCTGGATATCCCGGTATCGATCTCCATGGAAGTGGGCAGTACCGATATCAACATTCGCAACCTGCTGCAGCTCAACCAGGGCTCGGTGATCGAGCTCGATCGCCTGGCCGGCGAGCCGCTGGACGTGCTGGTCAACGGCACCCTGATCGCCCATGGCGAGGTGGTGGTGGTCAACGAAAAGTTCGGCATTCGCCTGACTGACGTGATCAGCCCCAGCGAACGCATCAAGAAGCTGCGCTAAGTGAACAAGCTGCTTGGCATTGCATTCGCGCTGCCCCTGAGCGCCCTGGCCGCGGAACCGGCGGCCACCGCCGCGGTGGCTGCGGCTGCGCCCGTGACCGGCAGTGTCAGCGGCCAGTTGACCCAGCTGGTACTGGGCCTGCTGCTGGTGATCGGCGTGATCTTCTTCCTGGCCTGGCTGTTGCGCCGGGTGCAGCAGGCCGGTCCTGCCGGCAAGGGGCAGGTGATCGAACTGATCGGCTCCCGGGCTCTGGGCCCGCGCGATCGCCTGGTGCTGGTGCAGGTTGGCAACGAACAGATCCTGCTGGGCCTGACTCCGGGCACCATCACCCCGTTGCATGTGCTCAAGGAGCCGGTGCAGGTGCCCAATGCCGAGCAGGCGACGCCCGAGTTCGCCCAGCGCCTGATGGAGCTGTTGGGCAAGGATCAGAAGGATAAGAAGTAATGCCGTTGCGCATCATCTTGACGTTGGCACTGATGCTGGCGGCGCCGCTGGCGTTGGCGGCGGACCCGTTGTCGATCCCGGCGATCACCCTTGGCACCAATGCCAGCGGCCAGCAGGAGTATTCGGTCAGCCTGCAGATCCTGCTGATCATGACGGCGCTGAGCTTCATTCCAGCGTTCGTCATGCTGATGACCAGCTTTACCCGGATCATCATCGTCTTCTCGATCCTGCGTCAGGCCCTGGGCCTGCAACAGACCCCGTCGAACCAGATCCTCACCGGCATGGCGCTGTTTCTCACCCTGTTCATCATGGCGCCGGTGTTCGACCGGGTGAACCAGGACGCCTTGCAGCCTTACCTGGCGGAAAAACTCACCGCCCAGGACGCCGTGGCCAAGGCTCAGGTGCCGATCAAGGACTTCATGCTGGCGCAGACCCGCAGCAGCGACCTGGAGCTGTTCATGCGCCTGTCCAAGCGCACCGACATCGCCAGCCCTGACCAGGCGCCGCTGACCATCCTGGTCCCGGCCTTCGTCACCTCCGAGCTCAAGACTGCGTTCCAGATCGGCTTCATGATCTTCATTCCGTTCCTGATCATCGACCTGGTGGTGGCCAGTGTGCTGATGGCCATGGGCATGATGATGCTCTCGCCCCTGATCATTTCCCTGCCGTTCAAGATCATGCTGTTCGTCCTCGTGGACGGTTGGGCGTTGATCATCGGCACCCTGGCGGGCAGTTTCGGTGGTGTTTAAAACCTTGTTTGCGGGTGATCGACAATGACTCCGGAAGTCGCGGTAGACCTGTTTCGCGAAGCGCTCTGGCTGACCACCATGATGGTGGCGGTGCTGGTGGTGCCCAGCTTGTTGGTGGGCCTGATGGTGGCCATGTTCCAGGCTGCCACCCAGATCAACGAACAGACCCTGAGCTTCCTGCCGCGCCTGCTGGTGATGCTGGTGACCCTGATTGTCGCCGGGCCCTGGCTGGTGCAAACCTTCATGGAATACATCCGTCAGTTGTACGGCAGTATTCCGCAGTTGATCGGCTGAGCCCATGTCCCTGCTGGCGTTGACCGACACCCAGATCAGTACCTGGGTGGCGAGCTTCATGTTGCCGCTGTTCCGGGTCACCTCGCTGCTGATGGTGATGCCGGTCTTCGGGACCACTCTGGTGCCGCGGCGGGTACGTTTGTACTTTGCCCTGGCGATCACCGTGGTGATAGCGCCGGGGCTGCCGCCCATGCCCGAAGTACACGCCCTGGATCTCAGTGGCCTGTTGCTGGTCGCCGAACAGATCCTGATCGGTGCGGTACTGGGGTTTTCCCTGCAGCTGTTCTTCCAGGCTTTCGTGGTTGCCGGACAGATCGTGGCGATCCAGATGGGCATGGGGTTCGCTTCCATGGTCGACCCCACCAACGGTGTGTCGGTGGCGGTGATCGGGCAGTTCTTCACCATGCTGGTGACCCTGTTGTTCCTGGCCATGAACGGCCACCTGGTGGTGTTCGAGGTGCTTACCGAGAGCTTTACCACCCTGCCGGTGGGTGGCGGCCTGATGGTCAACCATTACTGGGAGCTGGCAGGCAAGCTCGGTTGGGTGCTGGGGGCGGCGCTGCTGCTGGTATTGCCGGCGATCACCGCGCTGCTGGTGGTGAACATCGCCTTTGGCGTCATGACTCGCGCGGCGCCGCAATTGAACATCTTCTCCATCGGCTTTCCCCTGACCCTGGTGCTGGGCATGGGCATCGTCTGGGTCAGCCTGGCTGACATTCTCAATCAGTATCAACCGCTGGCCTCCGAGGCCTTGCAGTTCTTACGCGAACTGGCAAAGGCGCGCTGAGCCATGGCAGAGAGCGAGAGCGGTCAGGACAAGACAGAAGAGCCCACGGAGAAACGCAAAAAGGACTCCCGGGAAAAGGGCGAGATTGCCCGCTCCAAGGAGCTCAATACCCTGGCCATCATGCTGGCGGGGGCGGGCGGTCTGCTGGTCTATGGTGGTGGCCTGGCCCTGGACCTGCTGGAAATCATGCGCCTGAACTTCTCCCTGCCCCGTGAAGTGCTGCTCAGCCCCGGGGCCATGGGCCTGTACCTGCTGCATTCGGGCAAGATCGCCATCCTGGCGGTGCAGCCGGTACTGCTGACCCTGCTGCTGGCGGCGGTCATCGGCCCCATTTCCCTGGGCGGCTGGTTGTTCGCCGGAAAGAGCCTGGCGCCCAAGTTCAGCCGGATGAACCCGGCCAATGGCCTCAAACGGATGTTTTCCCCCACGGCGTTGATCGAGCTGCTCAAGGCCCTGGCCAAGTTTGCCTTGGTGCTGTTCGTGGCGCTCTCGGTGCTCTCGGCAGATATCGACGACCTCTTGCGTATCGCCCATGAGCCCCTGGAGAAGGCGATCATCCACAGCATCCAGGTGGTGGGCTGGAGCACCTTGTGGATGGCCTGCGGGCTGATCCTGATTGCCGCAGTGGATGTGCCGGTGCAGCTGTACCAGGCCCACAAGAAGTTGTTGATGACCAAGCAGGAAGTGCGCGACGAGCACAAGGACCAGGAGGGGCGGCCCGAGGTCAAGCAGCGGATTCGCCAGTTGCAGCGCGAGATGTCCCAGCGGCGGATGATGGCGGCGATCCCGGAGGCCGATGTGGTCATCACCAACCCGACCCACTACGCCGTGGCGCTCAAATACGATGCCGAGAAGGGCGGGGCGCCGGTGCTGCTGGCCAAGGGCAGCGACTTCCTGGCCTTGCAGATTCGCGAGATCGCCGTGGCCCACGAGGTCATGCTGCTGGAGTCGCCGGCCCTGGCGCGTTCGATCTTCTATTCCACCGAGCTTGAGGAAGAGATTCCTGCCGGGCTTTACCTGGCGGTGGCCCAGGTACTGGCCTACGTCTATCAGATCCGCCAGCACCGCGCGGGCAAGGGCAAGCGCCCGGATCCGCTCAAGGATCTGCCGATTCCGCCGGATCTGCAGCGCGACTCCTGAGGCGAGCGCCGCCAGATTGTTGGCTGGATTATTGCTTGTGGGTAGCCAGTGTATGGAAATGGTTACTTTTTTGACTAGGCAGAATCAATCTGAAAAAAGCGGGTGGATTGACTTTGTTCTTTGGGATGTTCGAACTGCTCAGAACTGATAAGTCATGGAAAAAATAATTACAGTTACCAGTCCGCTACTGCCGCCGTTAGAGGAATTTGTTCCTTATCTGGAGCAGATCTGGAAAAACAAGCGCCTGACCAATTGCGGTCCCTTCCATCAAGAACTTGAGCAAGCACTGGCTCGTTACTTGGGGGTCGGGCATTTGTCGTTGTTTGCCAATGGAACATTGGCCCTGATTACCGCTTTACAAGCGCTGCATGTGAAGGGTGAAGTGATTACCACGCCTTATTCTTTTGTCGCTACGGCCCATGCCTTGGTGTGGAATCGCTTGACCCCGGTGTTTGTCGATATCGATCCACAGACCTTCAACATCGACCCTAAAAAGATAGAACAGGCCATTACGCCACAGACGACCGCCATCATGCCGGTGCACTGCTATGGCAATCCCTGTGATGTAGAGGCGATTCAGGCCATCGCCGATAAACATGGATTGAAAGTAATTTTTGACGGCGCCCACGCGTTTGGCGTGGAAGATGCCGGTGGCAGTGTACTGCGCCATGGCGACCTCAGTGTCCTGAGTCTGCATGCAACCAAGGTCTTCAATACCTTCGAGGGCGGTGCGATCATCAGCCCGGATGCACAGACAAAGTTGCATATCGATCAATTGAGGAATTTTGGTTTTGTGGATGAGGTCACGGTGGTGACCTGTGGCATCAACGGCAAGATGAGTGAAGTAAATGCTGCGTTCGGGCTCTTGCAGCTGCAGCATATCGACGCGGCCCTGGAACAGCGTAGAGCTATCGATTGTTTCTATCGCTCTGAATTGCGAACCATCAAAGGTATTAACCTGGACCCGGTACCGGCCGCTCTTGTCTCGAACTATGCCTACTTTCCGATTGCCATTGAGCCCGAATATGCGCTGAGCCGCGATCAACTCTATGGGTTGTTGCAGGAGCACAATATATTCGCGCGCCGTTATTTCTATCCCCTGATTACCCAGATGTCGGTGTATGAAGGTATGGAGGGACTTCATCGCCATGCTTTGCCAGTGGCCGAAGCATTGGCTGAAAAGGTTATCTGTCTGCCCATTTATCCAGGGTTGGAGCCAGAGGACCTGCAACGGATCGTTGCTGTCATTCGCTCAGGAAACTCGGCGAATATATAACGTACTGGAGAGGGACTTTCGCCAAGAAGGCGAGTGTTTTGCGGAATTTTAAACCGCAGATTCTGATTATTAAGAGGCTGTTATGAGCAAAGAAGCATTTATCGAAAACTTTCTGTCTGCCACCGATTTTCAGGAGCCAGTTGAAGTCACCATGGAGACGGAGTTGCGCAATTTGCCAGAGTGGGATTCGCTCGCCGCATTGGGTGTGATTGTCATGTTCGATATGGAATACAAGAAAGTGATTACCGGTGATGACCTCGAAAAGGCTGTCACCATTGGTGATCTTTACAACTTGGTAGGATAAGTCTCATGCCACTCGTTACGTTGAATTCTGTGCGCTTTGCCGGTATGGCAACTTGCGTTCCTAAACGAGTTGTTTCCAATCTGACTGATTGCAAGCCGCAGATTCGTCCAGAACGCGAAAGACTGGTACGCAATATCGGTATCGAGCTGCGAAGGCTGACGCAAGAGTGGCAGTGTTTTTCCGACCTGGCCTTCGATGCAGCCTCCAAGCTGATTGAAAGCCTGGAGTGGAAGCTCGAGGAAATCGACGCGCTGATCGTGGTTACCCAGTCCCCGGACTACCTGGCGCCTGCCACTGCGATCATTCTTCAGGATCGTCTGGGGTTGCCCCATACCACCCTGGCGTTCGACGTCAACCTCGGGTGTTCCGGCTATCCGTTCGGCCTGCATCTGCTCGGATCGCTGATCAGCGCCGGAGGTATCAAGAAAGGCTTGGTGCTGGTTGGGGACAGCGGTGCCCAGCTCAATGACCCGATCTTTTCGGATGCCGGCACCGCTACGGCGATGGAGTTCTGTGCGGATGCGCCGCCCATGTACTTCGACCTGAATAGCGATGGTAGCGGCCACAAAGCGATCATCCTCCCGGTCGGGGGGCATCGTGAGCCGGTAGGCATACAGCATCTGGTGCCTTTCCGTGAGAATGAAAATGATCACTGGCATCGAGCGATCGACTTGCAGCTCGACGGTACTGCGGTGCTGAGCTTTTCCACTCAGCGGGTTCCGCCGGCAGTAGAGAAGTTGCTTGAATATGCCAATGCCTCGAAAGACGAAGTCGATTACTTCATCTTTCACCAGGCCAACCGGATGATTAACGAAACCATCCGTAAGAAGTTGGCGCTTCCTGTCGAGAAAGTCCCTTCGACTCTGCGTGATTTTGGCAATACCAGCGGTGCTTCGCTGCCAGTCACCATGACTGCGCGAATTAACAAGCAGCTTGAGGAAGGATCTAAGCGTCTAGTGCTGTCAGGGTTTGGTATTGGTTTGTCATGGGGAACCTGCCTGGTGGATATCCAGGGGGCGAAGTTTCCTGATTTGATTGAATCCTGATGAGGCTGGGAGGTGTTCCTCCCAATGGCCGCACATATTCTTCGGAGGGCAGCACAGTGAATGCTGACAACAGTTTTAATCCATTCAGCCTCAAGGGTAAGCGAGTCTTGGTTACCGGTGCCAGCTCGGGGCTGGGGCAGGCTATAGCGCTGAGTTTCGCGCGCATGGGGGCCGAGGTCATTGCAACGGCACGTGATCGTGAGCGTCTGACCAAGACTTTTGAAGAGTTGCAGAGCATTTCGGATCTGCCTCATCAGATGATCTTGGCTGACCTGACGATTGCAGAGGAGCGCAACGCTGTTGTTGCAGCCCTTGGTTCGGAAATTCATGGGTTGGTGCACAGTGCCGGCATTTCTCGCCTGTGTCCGACGCGCATGATGACTGACACTCATCTTCAGGAAGTGCACGCCATTAACTTTGAAGCTCCTATGCTACTTACCCAAGGGGTTTTGAAGCGCAATCTTGTAGCAGATGATGGGTCCATTCTATTTCTTTCATCTATCGCTGCCCATATCGGTGTTGCAGGTGTGGGGGCTTATTCCGCGAGCAAGGCTGCTTTGATTGCTGCGTCGCGTTGTCTTGCTATGGAGTTAGTCAAGCGTCGGATTCGAGTTAATTGCCTTTCTCCTTCACTGGTGGAAACACCGATCTTGGCGGAAACCGCCAAGGTGACCTCTCTTGATCAACTGCTTGAAGATTATCCTCTAGGGTTTGGTCGGCCAGATGATATTGCTAATGCGGCGATTTTCATGATTTCCGGTGCTAGCCGTTGGATAACAGGAACAACACTGGTCATGGATGGTGGTTTGACCATCAGTTAAATCAACAGGAGCTGCTATGAAGCAGGTCGTCATATTGGGAGCAGGTGGGCTTGGGCGTCAGGTTCTTGCCCAACTGGAGGCTGATGTCGCCTGTGGTGTTGATTGGGTTCTCGGTGGTTTTTTGGATGAGCGGGGAAAAGAAGTTGTCTCCGAAGCTCTTAATTGCCCTTGGTTAGGTACTCCCGAAGGTTTTCAGCCTGGATCTGATCACCTATTTTTGGCCGCAATTGGAGATCCATCGAGCAGGCAAAAGCAGGTACAACTGCTTCGTGAAAAAGGTGCCCAGTTTATTGGTTTTGGTAAACCTCAACTTTTAGGCGTGAGAACCACTTGGGGTGCAACATTTTTTTCGTATGAAGTAAGTTGTGGTGTGGACAGCAGGATCGGGAGTTACTGCTTTATCGATCAAGACAGCATGATCGGTCACGACGTGGTGATTGGTGATTATGTGCATATCGCGCCCCGTTGCTTGTTGGCCGGCTATGTCAAGGTGGGTAATGGCGTCGTAATCAACTCTGGGGCCATGCTATCCCGTGGGGTGACTGTAGGCGATGGGGCGGTTATCGGCATGGGCGCAGTGGTGTTCAAGGATGTTCCTGCCGGTGCGACGGTGGTGGGTAACCCCGCTCGAGTCATTTTCACCAAGCAGAATTGAAGGCTAGGTATTCATCTGGCTGCTCGGTCATTTTTGTGGATATGTTTTATGTCGCGTCATGCTTTGGATGCAAGCCATTACACCTCCGCGGAAACTCTTTCCCACGAGCGTGCCAACTTATTTGGCAAGTTGTGGACTTTTGTCGGTTTCACCTCGATGGTGCGCGAGCGCAATCAGTTTTTTACCCGCAAGGTAGCGGGTGTGCCGATCTTGGTTCAGAGAACCGAAGCCGGTATCCGGGCCTTTATCAATGAGTGCCCCCATCGACTATCGCCTATCCAGATTGAAAATGCTGGCAAGCGTCCGATGGTTTGTCCTTACCATGCCTGGTCTTTTGGTTCTGAGGGTGAGCTGCGGGGCATACCCAATCATGGGCTTTACCAGTTCAGTGCTGCGGAACGAGAGAAAGTCTGCCTGAAAAAGCTTCATCTGGAGGAGGTTGGCCAGTTGTTGTTTGTCAACTTTTCGGAAGAGCCACTTGCGCTGAACAAGCAATTTACTGATGAGTTTATCCAGCAGTTAAAAGATGTCTCCTCTCACCTAGATTCGCAGATTATCTACAGTTGTCATCAGGTCCGTTATAACTGGAAGCTGAATATGGAAAACGTGAAGGATTATAATCACGTTCCTTTTATTCATCCTCAAACCTTCATGCCGGCCATGAGTCAAATGGTCAGGGAAATCCCTTCTGTTGGAGGTGGGGCTGAAGTCGTTAGGTTAATTGCCACTTCTGAATCTCCTGAACTTGACTCGTTGAGTTATAGTAACAAATCAATGATCAAACCCTACGAGAACTGGTTTGCGCCGTTGTGCGAAAAATATGGCAGTGAACATGCCTACTACAACTGGTTCATTTATCCCAATGTCAACTTCTGTAGTGTCAAGGGTGATCACTTTCTACTTCAGCAGTACGATCCCGTATCCCCTGGGGTTACCGATTATCACCTGTGGATGATGACCGCCACACGCAAGGATGTCCGCACCGACTTTACTGCGTTGCTGGCAACTTTGATTCGTGGCGAGCGCAAGGTCATAGCCGAGGACACGGTTGTGCTCGAGCGTTTGCAGGATGGGTTCGGTGAGCACTCTCGGCGCTTCATGCACGGCGAGTATGAGGCGCATATCGTTCAACAGCATCTCTGGTATAGAACTCATGTTTTGGGAGAGCGCCCATGACTCGCCATATCGTGCTGGGGGAGGGCTGGGCCTTCGAGCATGCCTGCCAGATGGCCACTGAGCTGGGCTTGCCCCATGTGCAGCACCGCCTGCTTTCGGCTGATCGTTACAACTTTCAGCTGGATGAATTCATCGATCGGTATCCGGCGCAAGACTTCGAAGTGTTTGTGGCGCTGGATGAGCGTGCGGTCAACTACTCGCGACACAAGCTGATTGCCCAGGTTCGGTTGGCGGGGTATCGCCTGTTCAATCTGGTTTCGCCTCGATCCATTGTTGAAGAAAGCGCCGTTCTGCAAGGCAATGCCTATGTGGGTGCGGGCTGCAACCTGGCCTCCGGTGCGGTAGTGGGGCTGGGCTCCTGGCTTGATCGCCAGGTAACTCTGGACTGCTCCGTGCAGTTAGGGGCCTGTGTGACCTTGCAGGCGGGTGTGACCCTGGGGCGCGGCGTGGAAATCGGCAGGGGCACCACGCTCTCCGCTGGCAGCTTTGCGCTGGCGGGCACGAAAGTCGGTCGCCATTGCGAGTGGTTGTTGGGCGGGAAGTTGCCGGAAGTCCTTGCTGACAAGTCCTTTTATGATGCCCTGATGCCAGATGGCGCCAGAATCCTGAAAAACTGAATGTTAATTATCTTGCCGATTCGCTCAGGCAATTGGGCGGGCCGTTTCTGGAGTGGGTATGCCGAGTAATTATGCTGGTGTTAAAGGGCTGGAAGTGGCTGGTAACTACGAAAACCTGGTCACCATCTTTCAGCGGGCGGTCTCTGCGTATCAACATGATCCGCGCTTCTGTATTGCGCCTGAGGCCTGTCATGTCTACGACGCAAATGGGCGTGAAACAAAAGTCGTGCTGTTGGGAACGACCCAGTTCTCTCAACTCTTTATCAATGAAGCTGCCGGCAGAGTGCGGATTGTTGCCGTGGTCGACGACTTCAAGGCCGGCAAGATGGAAAGCTTTCATGGCGTTCCGGTGATCAGTTCGGATGCCTTCCTGAAGTTGGCCCGGGATACTGCGCTGATCAGTGTCAATGGCTGTCGGTATGATCACTCCCGGCGTTATTTCAAAAGCCTGGCGCTGCGCAACAACATCCCCATGCTCAACTTTGAGCAGGGCTTGCGGCTGCTTTCCATCAACCCGGCGAGCGACCATCGGATTGATGACTGGGGCAGCTACATTGTTGCTCACGCCCAGGAGTTGATTGCTCTCGGGCGGCGTCTGGACGATGACTATTCACGCTTCACCCTGTTCAGCGTTTTGCTCGGCCATTTGACGTGCGACCCCGAGTGGATACTCAACGCTGCCAAGCCCTACTTGACCCTGTATTTCCGTTCCGGCTTGTGGCTGCCTGACCAGAATGAGCGCTTCGCTGACTGTGGCGCCTCGATTGCCGAGTCCGCCAAGGCCTTTCTCGATGCGACCGACGGCCGCTTCCAGAAGATCTGGATGATCGAGCCGGATGAAGTCAATCGGGCCACCATTCAATCCTTCATCAGCGGTTACAACGGTACTCTCGCGCCTGCCCAGTCAGGTGCCATCGAGTTGCTGGGTTGTGCGTTGAGCAACGAAGACGGGCAGATGCCGTTCTTGCATGAGGGCGGGCACGGCGGTCACCTGTTATCTGCCGCTACTGCCCAGGCCATCTGCCGGGATGTCGATGTGCGCCGTCTGGATTCATTGCTTGATGACAGCCCGACGCTGATCAAGATGGACATCGAAGGGGCGGAATTGCAGGCCTTGCAGGGGGCCCGTGAGCACATCAGTCGTGGGCGCCCGAAAATGGCCATTTCGGCTTATCACCGGTCTGGCGATTTGCTGGATATCACCCGTTTTGTCGAAAGTGTGCGTGGCGACTACAAGATCGGCCTGCGCCACCACACCGAAGAGCGCTGGGATACCTGCCTGTACTTCTATTGATCTGCGTTCTGGCGCGCTGCATTGGCGCGCCATTTGATTGGGCCTGTGCCACTCGAGCGAAGGTGGCGGGCTATCGGCATTAACTAGCAAGAAGGTTTATATGAGCGCAAAGCCACTGGTCAGTGTGGTCATTCCTGCTTACAAGGCAACTTACTTTGAAGCGGCGCTGGCCAGTGTCTGTGCGCAGAGCTACGAGCATCTGGAGGTGGTGGTATGCGATGACTCGCGTACCGGGACCATCCGTGAGTGCACGGCTCGTTATCAGGAGTCCTGCTCTTTTCCGATTCGCTATGAGTTCAATGAGTCTCTGCGCGGCGAGCTCTTCAATGCCATTGAGTGCATAAAAGTCGCCAGTGGAAAGTACATCAAGTTCCTCCATGACGACGATGTATTGCACCCTGAATGTGTCGCGCAACTGGTGGCTGCGATGGAGTCAGATCCCTCTGTGGCCATGGCGTCTTCGCGTCGCCGCCTGATCGATTCCGACGGGGTCCCGCAACCGGATGCCCTGGCCACATCCCTGCCTTTCGCTACCGATGTGGTTATCGATGGCAAGGAGCTGACCAGCCTGCTGGCCGACCATAGCCTCAACTTCATCGGCGAGCCGAGTTGCGTGCTTTGTCGCCGAGAGGATCTGCTGGCGCTGGGGGATGGCCTTATGTCGCTCAATGGTTGCCTGATCTATTGGGTGGGCGACCTGGCGATGTATGTGAAGCTGCTGCAAAAGGGCAACCTGGCGTTGCTGAAGCAGCCGCTGACCGATTTCCGAGTGTCCCTGCAGCAGGGCAGTCAGCAGGGGCGCGACAAGCCGGGTATCGGTAACCAGGGGCACGCTGATTTCAAACGGACATTGCGCGAACTGGGCTGGCATCGAGGGGGGCTGGATAACCATCTGGTTTCGGTGCGTTCCCTGTATGGCGGCGACAGGTTCGAGCCGGTGGATATCCTGGCTGCTCTGCGCCAGAGTTACGCCAAGGGCGTGGCCGACCGGCAGATCAACAGCTGGATCGAGCAGCGGGTGCCAAGCCCGACCCAGTTGCATTTGATGGAGGGCTATCTGCAGTCCGGCGGCGGTGCTCCTTCAATCGGCATCATCGTCCTTGATCTGGCCGCGGATGCCCAGGCGCTGGCGCGCACCCTGCATAGCCTGGCGGCGCAGCCGCAGGGGCTTGTGCAACTGAAAGTGACGGTACTGGGGCATGAGGCGCCTGGCTTGGTTGCCGGCGGCGCCGAGTTGCACTTCACACCGGTTCAGGCGAACTACGCAGAGCAGGTCAATCGTTTGCTGCAAGAAGATGCATGCGAATGGTGTGTGCTGGTCCGCGCTGGTGATGAGTTCACGCCAAGCGGCCTGTTGGTCGCCAGCCTGGAGTTGCTGCCGGATCCCGACTGCCGTGCAGTGTTCTGTGATGGCGTGCTGCGAGAAGCCAATGGCGACACGGGGGTCATGCTGCGCCCGGACTTCAACCTGGATTACCTGCTGAGTTTCCCGGGGGTGCTGGCGCGTCACTGGATCTTCAGGCGTCGGGTGCTGATCGAGGTGGGTGGTTTTGATGGTGCCTACGCGCGGGCCCTGGAGTTCGAGCTGATCCTGCGCCTGATCAATCAAGGTGGCATTGACGGTTTCGGGCATATCCCGGAATTGCTGCTGAGTTGTCCGCCCGTGGCCCTGGGTGAAAATGAAGATGAGCGCCGTGCGCTGGTCGAGCACCTGTCGCAGCGTGGCTATGCCAGCGCGCAGGTCGACAGCTCGCTTGCGGGACACTATCTGATCGACTACGGGCACCAGGCCCGCCCCCTGGTATCGATCGTGGTGGTGGTGAGTGACGACCTGGCGGCGGCGCAGCGCTGTATTTTCAGTGTCCTGGAGCACACCCGTTACCCTTTCTACGAGTTGCTGATCGTCGATAACGCCTGTCAGGCCGCAGAGGCAAGGCAGTGGTTGCAGGCTGTCGCGGAGCTGTCGGCTGAGCGTATCCGGGTAGTCAGCCTGCCTTATGCCGTGGATCGTTCCACCGCCAACAACCTGGGGGCGCAGCAGGCTTCTGGTGAATATCTGGTATTCCTGCGTGCGCTGACGGCGATCTTCGACGGTGGCTGGATTGATGCGCTGTTGAATCACGCGCTGCGCCAGGAGGTGGCGGTAGTGGGGGCCAAAGCGCTCTCCAGTGATGGCGAAGTGAGCCATGGCGGACTGATCCTGGGGCTGGCGGCCGGCGGGGCGGCAGCATTTGCCGGGCAGCAGGCCGACGCTGCCGGGTACATGAATGGCTTGCAGGTGGATCGCAATTGCAGTGCGGTCGCCGACATCTGCCTGATGGTACGTAAAGCCCTGTTTGATGGGGTGGGTGGCTGGGATGCCGAGCTGTTCCCTGAGGCGGGAGCGGATATTGACCTGTGCCTGCGCCTGGCGGGCCATGGTTATCTGACCGTGTGGACGCCGCGTGCGCGGGTCATGCACGGTATGCCGCCGGCCGCGTTTGCGCCGCGGGATGAAGATGCCTTGTCCCAGCGCTGGCTTTCGGTGCTGGCGCGGGACCCGGCCTACAACCTGAATTTTTCCCTGGGGCAGCCAAAGGGCTTTCAACTGGCCGAGCCGTCGTTAAGTTGGCGTCCGCTGATCTGGCGCCCGTTGCCAGTGGTGCTGGTGCATCCTTCGGATCGTTATGGCAGTGGTCACTATCGGGCCATTCGACCGATGGAGGAGCAGAGTTCGGCGGGCCTGATCGACGGGGTGCTGTCGATGGCGCTGTTATCGCCGGCCGAACTGGCGCGAGTGGCCCCGGATTCGATGGTTTTCCAGCGCCACATCGGCGAGGAGTCGCTCAGCGCCATGCGTCGTGCGCAAGCCTTCTCGCGCAGTTTCAAGGTCTTTGAGCTGAACGATCACCTGCCAAGCCTGGCTGTCGGGGAGGCTGCCCAGGGCATGACGCCTGGGGATATTTCCTACTATTTGCGCGAAGCCGTGGCCTGCGTCGATCGCCTGGTGGTGTCCACCGAAGCCCTGGCCGACGCTCTGCATGGCCTGCATCCGGATACCCGGGTCATCCACAGTCGTCTGGACCAGCAGGGCTGGGGGGCGTTGCCAAGCAGCCAGCGGTGTGCCGGCGACAAGCCCCGGGTAGGGTGGGCGGGCGCGGACTGGCAGCTGGCTAATCTTCAAGTGATCGGCGAGGTGGTGAAAGCCCTGGCGACGGAAGTCGACTGGGTGTTCATGGGGGCTTGTCCCGAGGAACTGCTGCCCTATGTCAAGGAAGTGCATCGTGGTGTGGAGATCAGCCTGTATCCGGCGGCGCTGGCCAGGCTGAATCTGGATCTGGCAGTAGCGCCCATGCAGCAGAGTCTGCTCAACGAGTGCAAGAGCAACCTGCGTCTCCTGGAGTATGGCGCCTGTGGTTATCCGGTCATCTGCAGTGATCTGGCGTGTTTCCGCGGTGATTTGCCGGTGACTCGGGTTGCCAATCACTTCCAGGACTGGAGGGCGGCCATCCGCATGCATCTGGATGATCCACAGGCCAATGCCCGGGCCGGGGATGCCCTGCGTGAAGTCGTCCGGCGCGACTGGATGCTGGACGCTAGCGCATTGATGGCGTGGCGTGCTGCCTGGCTGCCGGATTAATCACGGCCACTCTGAGGTTTCCGGCATTTTCAGCTCAATGCCGGCGCCATATTTCCTTTCGGTAAAAGTTGGAAGGTTTCTTGCAGTAGCAGCCCCGTGCCGCTTCAGGCGTCAAAAGTTTGCTTTACGGAACGGGGTAAATCGGTGGATCGATCTCAGTTAATCAACACGGCTCGCAGCAACCTGGCTGACCTCGGTCGAGGCAATCTGGGTGTGCCGGTGCTGCTGTTGGTCATGCTGGCCATGATGATGTTGCCGGTCCCGGCGTTCCTGCTGGACGTGTTCTTCACGTTCAACATCGCTTTGTCGATCGTGGTTCTGCTGGTGTGCGTGTACGCCCTGCGGCCGCTGGACTTTGCCGTGTTCCCCACCATTCTGCTGGTGGCCACGCTGCTGCGCCTGGCGCTCAACGTGGCCTCGACCCGGGTGGTGATGCTCCATGGCCAGGAGGGCCACGCCGCTGCCGGTAAGGTGATCCAGGCCTTCGGTGAGGTGGTGATCGGCGGCAACTACGTGGTCGGTATCGTGGTCTTTGCGATCCTCATGATCATCAACTTCGTGGTGGTGACCAAGGGTGCCGGCCGTATTTCCGAGGTGAGCGCGCGCTTCACCCTGGACGCCATGCCCGGCAAGCAGATGGCCATCGATGCTGACTTGAACGCCGGCCTGATCGACCAGAACCAGGCCAAGCTGCGCCGTCTCGAAGTGGCCCAGGAGGCCGAGTTCTACGGTTCCATGGACGGTGCCAGCAAATTCGTGCGCGGTGACGCCATCGCCGGTTTACTGATCCTGTTCATCAACCTGATCGGCGGCATGGCCGTCGGTATCTTCCAGCACAACATGAGCTTTGGCGATGCGGGCCGGGTATACGCCTTGCTGACCATCGGTGACGGTTTGGTGGCGCAATTGCCATCACTGTTGCTGTCCACTGCGGCGGCGATCATGGTGACCCGGGCTTCGGGTTCCGAAGACATGGGCAAGCAGATCAACCGGCAGATGTTCGCTTCGCCCAAGGCGCTGGCGGTGGCAGCCGGCCTGATGGCCGTGATGGGGCTGGTGCCGGGCATGCCGCACTTCTCCTTCCTCAGCCTGGCGGCCGTGGCCGGTGGCGCCGCTTACCTGGTCTGGAAAAAGCAGAATCAGGTCAAGGTCAAGGCTCTGGAAGAGGTCCAGCGTCAACAGGACCTGCTGCCTTCCCCGGCCCGTGCCCTGGAAACCAAGGAGTTGGGTTGGGACGACGTGACGCCGATCGACATGATCGGCCTGGAAGTCGGTTACCGCCTGATTCCCCTGGTGGATCGCAACCAGGGCGGGCAATTGCTGGCGCGGATCAAGGGGGTGCGCAAGAAGCTCTCCCAGGACCTGGGCTTTCTCATGCCCACGGTGCATATCCGCGACAACCTGGACCTGGCGCCGAGCGCCTACCGCCTGACCCTGATGGGGGTGATCCTGGCCGAAGCGGAGATCTATCCGGATCGCGAGCTGGCGATCAACCCGGGGCAGGTCTATGGCACGCTCAACGGCATCTCCGCTCGGGACCCGGCCTTTGGTCTGGAAGCGGTGTGGATCGAAATCAGCCAGCGGCCGCAGGCGCAGTCCCTGGGCTACACCGTGGTGGACGCCAGTACCGTGGTCGCCACCCACTTGAACCAGATTCTGTACAAGCACTCCAGCGAACTGATCGGCCACGAAGAGGTCCAGCAGTTGCTGCAAGTGTTGTCCAAGAGTTCGCCGAAGCTGGCCGAGGAATTGGTGCCGGGCGTGCTGTCGCTGTCGCAGTTGCTCAAGGTCCTGCAAGCGCTGCTGGCCGAGCAGGTGCCGGTACGCGACATCCGCAGCATTGCCGAAGCCATCGCCAACAATGCCGCCAAGAGTCAAGATACTGCCGCTTTGGTTGCCGCGGTACGTGTCGGATTGTCTCGTGCCATCGTCCAAAGCATTGTAGGCACTGAGTCTGAGCTGCCTGTGATCACCTTGGAGCCAAGGTTGGAACAAATTTTGCTCAGCAGTCTGCAGAAGGCAGGACAAGGCCAGGAAGAAGGCGTTCTGCTGGAGCCAAGCATGGCAGAGAAGCTGCAGCGTTCGCTGATCGATGCGGCGCAGCGTCAAGAGATGCAAGGTCAACCGGTGATTCTGTTGGTAGCGGGGCCGGTCCGCGCCATGCTCTCGCGGTTCGGCCGTCTCGCCGTCCCGGGTTTGCATGTGCTGGCGTACCAGGAAATTCCGGACAACAAGCAAGTGACCATCGTTGCGACAGTAGGGCCCAACGGCTGAGGTAGTGGGTTATGCAAGTTAAGCGTTTTTTCGCCGCCGATATGCGTCAGGCCATGAAACTGGTTCGTGATGAGTTGGGCGCTGAAGCCGCCATCATCGGCAACCGGCGGATCGCCGGCGGTGTCGAGCTGACGGCTGCGCTGGATTACAAGTTGTCGGCCTTGTCGCCACGGGTTCCGAACATGGAACTCGAGGACGAGCTGCGCAAGACCCAGTCGCGGATTGTCACCGCCCAGGCTGAACTGAGCCTGCGGGGCGAGGGCGACAGTGCCTCGATCACCAATCGCCAGCTGTTCGCCGGCCTGCCGTTGACCGCGGCCGAGCCCCTGATCGAGCCGACCCTGACCGAGCGTCCGCGCCCGGCGCCGGCTCCAGCAGCGCCACCTGCCGATACGCGGGCGCTGGACTCGATGCGTTTCGAGCTCAACGGTCTGCGCGAACTGCTGGAAGTGCAGCTCGGCTCCCTGGCCTGGAGCCAATTGCAGGGCAGCCGTCCGGAGCAGGCCAACCTCTGGCGTCGCCTGCAGCGCATCGGCCTGTCGGGCCCGCTGGCCCGTGACCTGCTGGCACTGATTACCGAAATCAACGAACCCCGTCAGGCCTGGCGCATGTTGCTGGCGCACCTGGCGCGAATGATCCAGACCCCGGAAGTCGAGCCTCTGGAAGAGGGCGGTGTGATCGCCATGGTCGGCCCGGCCGGCATGGGCAAGACCACCACCCTGGCCAAGCTGGCGGCGCGCTACGTGCTCAAGTACGGGGCGCAGAACATTGCCCTGGTGAGCATGGACAGCTACCGCATCGGCGCCCAGGAGCAGCTCAAGACCCTGGGGCGCATCCTGAATGTGTCGGTGACCCATGTGGACCCGGGCCAGTCCCTGGCCCAGGCACTGGATCCGCTGCTGCGCAAGCGCGTGGTGCTGATCGATACCGCCGGCCTGCAGGCCAGCGATCCGGCGTTGCGCATGCAACTGGAGAGCCTGGCCGGTCGTGGCATTCGTGCGAAGAACTATCTGGTACTGGCTACCACCAGCCAGAAACAGGTGCTGACCGCCGCCTACCACAGCTACAAACGCTGCGGCCTGGCCGGTTGCATCCTGACTAAACTTGATGAAACAGCCAGTCTTGGCGAAGTGTTGAGCCTGGCTATCAGTCATGAACTGCCGGTTGCCTATCTCACTGATGGTCCGCGGATTCCTGACGATCTGCACCTGCCTCGCCGGCATCAGCTGGTGAGTCGCGCGGTAAGCGTACAGATGCAGGAAGAACCCAGCGAGGAAGCCATGGCCGACATGTTCGCTGACCTTTACCACAGCCCGTCCAAACGGGTTGGCTGAGGTAATCATGAATAGATTGCAGTGTATCTACATCGATGGTCTGCCATGCATTGTTCCAATGGTGAACGCGCAGCCAGTTATGTGGCCCCGTCTAAGTAAGACAAGGTAAAGAAAGAACATGGGCAGCATGCATCCCGTACAGGTGATTGCGGTGACCGGCGGCAAAGGTGGCGTCGGCAAGACTAATGTGTCAGTGAACTTGTCCCTGGCTCTGGCTGAGCTCGGCCGGCGGGTCTTGCTGCTGGATGCCGACCTGGGACTGGCCAATGTCGATGTCCTGCTGGGCCTGACTCCCAAACATACCCTGGCCGACGTCATCGAGGGTCGTTGCGAACTGCGCGATGTGCTGCTCCAGGGCCCTGGAGGCATCCGCATCGTACCGGCCGCCTCGGGCACCCAGAGCATGGTGCACCTGAGCCCCGCGCAGCACGCTGGCCTGATCCAGGCCTTCAGCGATATCGGCGACAATCTCGATGTGCTGGTGATCGACACCGCTGCGGGTATTGGTGACTCGGTAGTCAGCTTTGTCCGCGCGGCCCAGGAAGTACTGCTGGTGGTGTGCGACGAGCCGACCTCGATCACGGACGCCTACGCGCTGATCAAGCTGCTCAACCGCGACTACGGCATGAACCGTTTCCGGGTCCTGGCCAACATGGCTCAGAGCCCTCAGGAAGGTCGCAACCTGTTTGCAAAATTGACCAAGGTCACGGATCGCTTCCTGGACGTGGCCTTACAATACGTCGGCGCAGTTCCCTACGACGAAAGCGTACGCAAGGCCGTGCAAAAGCAGCGTGCGGTCTATGAAGCCTTTCCTCGTTCGAAGTGTGCATTGGCGTTCAAGGCCATCGCGCAAAAAGTCGATACCTGGCCGTTGCCGGCGAACCCACGCGGGCATCTGGAGTTTTTTGTCGAGCGGCTAGTGCATCAAACAGCGGGACCGGTGCTATGACTGCCAGTGGCTACAACCTCTACAAGAAGTCGGCGCGTGACAGCCAGTACGAATTGATCGAGCGCTACGCGCCTCTGGTCAAGCGTATTGCCTATCACCTGCTGGCGCGGTTGCCGGCCAGTGTTCAGGTAGAAGACCTGATTCAGGCCGGGATGATCGGTTTGCTCGAAGTGTCGACCAAATACGACGCGAGCAAGGGGGCGAGTTTCGAAACCTACGCGGGTATCCGTATCCGTGGGGCGATGCTCGACGAGGTTCGTAAAGGCGACTGGGCACCGCGTTCGGTGCACCGTAATACGCGCATGGTCAGTGATGCGATTCGCGCAATTGAAGCTAAAACCGGTCGTGACGCTAAAGATCATGAAGTTGCGGCCGAACTTCAATTGAGTCTCGACGATTATTACGGGATTTTGAACGACACCTTGGGCAGTCGCCTGTTCAGTTTCGACGACCTGTTGCAGGACGGCGAGCATGAAGGGCTGCATGAGGATGGCGCCAGTGCTCATCTCGAGCCGTCACGAGACCTGGAGGATGAACGCTTCCAGGCCGCGTTGGCGGATGCGATTGCCAATTTGCCGGAGCGCGAGCGACTGGTGTTGGCGCTGTACTACGACGAAGAGCTGAACCTCAAGGAAATCGGTGAGGTCCTGGGGGTCAGCGAATCGCGGGTCAGCCAGTTACACAGCCAGTGCGCAGCCCGTTTGCGGGGGCGTTTGGGGGAGTGGCGAGCGCGCTGACAGGCAGTGTGGGGACACTGCGTTCAGGACCGGTGAAGCAAGCGCTGCACCGGTCTTGCAGTATGTGCTCCATGCAGTCGTTGTGTGTTATGCCGGATTGATTGAATGGCGCGTTCAGGTGCTGGATGCGTTTAAGACTGCTTGGAGGTCGAATTGGACAAGAACATGAAAATCCTCATCGTTGATGACTTTTCAACGATGCGGCGGATCATTAAGAACCTGTTGCGTGATCTGGGATTCACCAACACGGTCGAGGCCGACGATGGCACTACCGCCATTCCGGTACTCAACAGCGGGAGCATCGACTTTCTGGTAACGGACTGGAACATGCCGGGCATGACCGGTATCGACCTGCTGCGCCACGTGCGCGCCGATGAAAAACTCAAGCACCTGCCGGTATTGATGGTGACTGCTGAAGCCAAGCGCGAGCAGATCATCGAAGCTGCCCAGGCCGGCGTAAACGGCTATGTCGTCAAACCATTCACGGCTCAGGCGTTGAAAGAGAAGATCGAAAAAATCTTCGAACGCATCGGTTGAGACGCGTAGCCATTCCGCCACGGGGGAGCTATGGAGCATAACGAATCTTCACTGGGCGACTTTGAGTCGACCCTGAAAAAACATGCGCTGGAACTGGTCGAGAGCCTTGAAAAGGGCCGGTTCGGCGAAGCGGTGCAATTGATCCATGAGCTCAATCAGACCCGTGACCGCGGCCTGTACCAGGAAGTGGGCAAGCTCACCCGCGAGCTGCATAGCGCGATCGTCAATTTCCAGATTGACCCGCACATGCCGCAAGCCGAGGAAGTTTCACAGATCACGGATGCCACTGAGCGCCTGTCCTATGTGGTCCGGCTGACGGAAGCCGCAGCCAACCGCACCATGGACCTGGTGGAGAGCAGCACCCCGCTGGTCAACGGCCTGAGCACTGAAGCCCAGGCCTTGAGCGCAGACTGGGGGCGCTTCATGCGGCGCGAGGTCGGCGCTGAAGAGTTTCGCGAGCTGGCGCGCCGGGTCGACAGTTTCCTGACGCGCAGCGAACAGGAAACCCGTACCGTTTCCGGCCACCTCAACGACATTCTGCTGGCGCAGGATTACCAGGACCTGACCGGTCAGGTGATCAAGCGTGTGACCCAGTTGGTCACGGAAGTCGAAAGCAATCTGCTCAAACTCGTCTTGATGGCCAGCCAGGTCGATCGTTTCGCCGGTATCGAACATGACCGTGAATCGATCCTCGCTGAAAAAGATCCGCAAAAACATCTCGCCAAGGGTGAAGGTCCGCAGATTCATGCCGATAAACGGGAAGACGTTATGTCCGGTCAGGACGATGTAGACGATTTGCTTTCCAGCCTTGGATTCTAGGAGCACCCATTAATGAGCTTCGGCGCCGATGAAGAGATCCTTCAGGATTTCCTGGTTGAGGCCGGCGAGATTCTAGAGCAACTGTCCGAACAACTGGTCGAGCTGGAAAGCCGGCCAGATGATGCGGATTTGCTCAATGCAATTTTTCGCGGTTTTCACACTGTTAAAGGGGGCGCCGGCTTCCTCCAGCTCAATGAGCTGGTGGAGTGCTGCCACATCGCCGAGAACGTCTTCGACATCCTGCGCAAGGGTGAGCGGCGAGTCGACTCGGAACTGATGGACGTGGTGCTTGAAGCTCTGGACGCGGTGAACGGCATGTTCAGCCAGGTCCGTGAGCGCACCGAAATCACCGCTGCCACACCGGAGTTGCTGGCGGCCCTGGCGCGCCTGGCCGAACCTGCCGGTGCCGAGCCTGCAGCACCTGCTGTGGAAGAGGTGGTTGAGCCGGTTGCCGAGCCTGTGGCTGAAGAAAGCCCGGCAGGGGACATCACCGATAACGAATTCGAGCTGTTGCTCGACTCGCTGAATGCCGCCAAGGCCGAAGCCGAAGCAGCGCCTGCCGCCGCACCTGCGGCCCAGGGCGAGCCGGCCAGCGATGAAATCACTGACGCCGAGTTCGAATCCCTGCTCGATCAGTTGCACGGCAAGGGCCAGTTCGCCCCGGATGCCGTGGCACCGGCCGCGGCCAGTGCCACCAGTGGTGCGGCTGGCGCAGGTGATGAGATCACCGACGATGAATTCGAAGCATTGCTGGACCAGTTGCATGGCAAGGGCAACTTCGCCGTGGAGGCCCTGGATTCGGCCGTGGCGGCCGCGCCAGCCGCTCCTGCCGCAGCCGCACCAAGCGCAGCCGCAGCCGGCAGCGACCTGATCACCGATCACGAATTCGAATCCCTGCTGGATGAGTTGCACGGCAAGGGCAAATTCTCCGAAACCCCGGGTGCGGCCAAGCCAGCCGCGGCTACTGCGGCTCCGGCTGCGGCGGCCACTGCTGCCGTCGCCAAGCCGGCGGCGAAGAAGCCCGAGCCCAAGGCCGAGGCGCCGAAAGCTGCCGCTGCTCCTGCTGCGGCACCGGCACCGGCTCGCGCCGCCGCTGCGGCCCCGCCGGCGGAAAAGCCTGCCAGCGAAGCGGAAACCACGGTGCGTGTCGATACCGCGCGCCTGGACGAAATCATGAACATGGTGGGCGAGCTGGTGCTGGTGCGTAACCGCCTGGTGCGCCTGGGCCTCAACAGCGGCGACGAAGCCATGTCCAAGGCCGTGTCGAACCTCGACGTGGTGACTGCCGACCTGCAGACCGCGGTGATGAAGACCCGCATGCAGCCGATCAAGAAAGTCTTCGGGCGCTTCCCGCGCCTGGTTCGCGACCTGGCCCGGCAGCTCAAGAAAGAGATCAACCTGGAGCTGGTGGGGGAAGAAACCGACCTCGACAAGAACCTGGTAGAGGCCCTGGCCGACCCGCTGGTGCACTTGGTGCGCAACGCGGTGGACCACGGCATCGAATCGCCGGAAGAGCGCGAAGCCTCGGGCAAGTCCCGTGGCGGCAAGGTGGTGCTGGCGGCGGAACAGGAAGGCGACCACATCCTGCTGTCGATCTCCGATGACGGCAAGGGCATGGACCCGAACGTGTTGCGCGCCATCGCCGTCAAGCGTGGCGTGATGGACAAGGATGCCGCCGACCGCCTGAGCGATACCGAGTGCTACAACCTGATCTTTGCCCCGGGCTTCTCCACCAAGACCGAGATTTCCGATGTGTCCGGTCGCGGTGTGGGCATGGACGTGGTGAAGACCAAGATTTCCCAGCTCAATGGTTCGATCAACATCTATTCGACCAAGGGCCAGGGCTCGAAGATCGTCATCAAGGTGCCGTTGACCCTGGCGATCATGCCGACCCTGATGGTCATGCTCGGCAACCAGGCATTCGCTTTCCCGCTGGTCAACGTCAACGAGATCTTCCACCTCGACCTGTCGCGCACCAACGTGGTGGACGGCCAGGAAGTGGTGATCGTGCGCGACAAGGCGTTGCCCCTGTTCTACCTCAAACGCTGGCTGGTCAGTTCCGCCGCTCATGAAGAGCAGCGCGAGGGCCACGTAGTGATCCTTTCGGTGGGTACCCAGCGGATCGGCTTCGTCGTCGATCAACTGGTGGGCCAGGAAGAAGTGGTCATCAAGCCCTTGGGCAAAATGCTTCAGGGAACCCCGGGCATGTCCGGCGCCACCATTACCGGTGACGGCCGCATTGCTCTGATCCTCGATGTTCCGAGCATGCTCAAGCGTTACGCCGCACGGCGTATTTGATTCGGCGGGGAGGGGCGGTTGGCCTCGCCCCACCTAACGGAGTGTTTATGGCAGTCAAAGTCCTGGTGGTGGACGATTCGGGTTTTTTCCGCCGCCGCGTCTCGGAAATTCTTTCAGCGGATTCGAATATCCAGGTCGTCGGCACGGCGACCAATGGTAAAGAGGCGATCGATCAGGCCCTGGCGCTCAAGCCGGACGTGATCACCATGGACTACGAGATGCCGATGATGGATGGCATCACCGCAGTGCGGCACATCATGCAGCGCTGCCCGACGCCGGTCCTGATGTTCTCCTCCCTGACCCACGAAGGCGCCCGAGTGACCCTCGATGCGCTGGATGCCGGGGCGGTGGACTTTCTGCCGAAGAACTTCGAGGACATCTCGCGCAATCCCGAGAAGGTCAAGCAGTTGCTGTGCGAGAAGGTCCACAGTATCTCGCGCAGCAATCGGCGCTTCAGCAGCTACAGTGCTCCAGCACCGCAGCCGGCGAGTGCTCCGGCACCTGCTCCTTCGAGCTTCGCCAGTTCGCGCTCGCCAGCTCCCGCACCGGCTCCGGCCCGCGCAGCGGCGCCGGCGGCCAGTGCGAATTCGCCGGCACCCAAGCGCAAGGCCTACAAGCTGGTGGCCATTGGTACGTCCACAGGCGGCCCGGTGGCGCTGCAGCGGGTCCTGACCCAGCTGCCGGCCAACTTCCCGGCCCCCATCGTCTTGATCCAGCATATGCCGGCGGCCTTCACCAAAGCCTTTGCCGAGCGTCTGGACAAGCTCTGCCGCATCAGTGTCAAGGAAGCCGAGGATGGCGACATCCTGCGTCCAGGCCTGGCGCTGCTGGCGCCTGGCGGCAAGCAGATGATGGTCGACGGTCGCGGTGCGGTGAAGATTCTCCCGGGCGATGAGCGCTTGAACTACAAGCCGTGCGTGGATATCACCTTCGGCTCTGCGGCCAAGTCCTACAGCGACAAAGTTCTGGCGGTGGTGCTCACCGGCATGGGCGCCGACGGTCGTGAAGGCGCGCGTCTGCTCAAACAGGGCGGCAGTGCGGTATGGGCCCAGGACGAGGCCAGCTGTGTGATCTATGGCATGCCAATGGCCATCGTCAAGGCCAACCTGGCGGATGCGGTGTACAGCCTGGACGACATCGGCCGACACCTGGTCGAGGCCTGTCTCTGATGGATGTGCTCAGCCTTATCGGGATCATCATGGCGTTTGTCGCCATCATCGGTGGCAACTACCTGGAGGGGGGGCACCTGTCGGCCCTGGCCAACGGTCCGGCGGCACTGATCGTGCTCGGCGGGACCATCGGCGCGGCACTGCTGCAGTCGCCGCTGAGCGCCTTCAAACGGGCCATGCAGATCCTTGCCTGGATCCTGTTCCCGCCCCGGGTCGATCTGCCGGGCGGCATCGACCGGGTGGTCAACTGGAGCCTCACCGCGCGCAAGGAAGGCCTGCTGGGCCTGGAAGGCGTGGCGGATGCCGAGCCTGACAGTTATGCGCGCAAGGGCTTGCAGTTGCTGGTGGACGGTGCCGAACCCGAAGCCATCCGCAGCATTCTCGAAGTGGATTTCTATACCCAGGAAAGTCGTGATATCGAGGCCGCCAAGGTGTTCGAGAGCATGGGCGGCTATGCGCCGACCATCGGCATCATCGGCGCGGTAATGGGGCTGATCCACGTGATGGGCAACCTGGCCGATCCATCCCAGCTGGGTAGCGGCATCGCCGTGGCCTTCGTCGCCACTATCTATGGGGTGGCCAGTGCCAACCTGGTGCTGCTGCCGATCGCCGCCAAGCTGAAATCCGTTGCCTTGCGCCAGTCGCGTTACCGGGAAATGCTCCTCGAAGGCATCCTGTCGATCGCCGAAGGCGAAAACCCCCGCTCCATCGAGCTGAAGCTGCAAGGCTTCATGGACTGATTATGGCCCGTCGTCGCCAGCAAGAAGAACACGTCAACCATGAGCGCTGGTTGGTTTCCTACGCCGACTTCATTACCTTGCTGTTCGCGTTTTTCGTGGTCATGTACTCGATTTCCTCGATCAACGAGGGCAAGTACAAGGTCATTTCCGAAGCCTTGATCGGGGTCTTCACCGACTCCGATCGTAGCCTCAAGCCGATTCCCATCGGCGACGAGCGTCCCAAGACCGTGACCCCGGCCAAGCCCCTGGTCAAGGACAGCGACCAGACCGACGCCGGCATCGCCGGGGCCAGCGACCCGCTGAAAAGCATCGCCGATGACATCAGCGCCGCCTTTGGCGACCTGATCAGCTCCAACCAGATGACCGTGCGCGGCAATGAACTGTGGGTGGAGATCGAACTCAACTCCAGCCTGCTGTTCGGCAGTGGCGATGCCATGCCCAGCGACCAGGCGTTCACCATCATCGACAAGGTGGCGAAGATCCTCAAACCCTTCGACAACCCGATCCATGTCGAGGGTTTCACCGACAACCTGCCGATCCAGACCGCGCAGTACCCGACCAACTGGGAGCTGTCCTCGGCCCGTTCTGCGAGCATCGTGCGCATGCTGGCGATGCAGGGGGTGAACCCGGCGCGCATGGCCTCGGTGGGCTACGGTGAGTTCCAGCCAGTGGCCAACAACGCCACCGCCGAAGGCCGGGCGCGCAATCGCCGGGTGGTGCTGGTGGTGTCGCGCAACCTGGATGTGCGCCGCAGCCTGACCGGTACCGGCACCGCCCATGCAACACCGGATGCGGCACTCAAGCGTGCTGGCACACAAACTGCACCAACCCCGGTCAAAACGCCGGTACAGGGAAGCGCCGTCAATTCTCCGTCACCTGCTTTATAACTTAGCGCTATGTCTCGCCCCGCTGTGGCCGGGCGGGAGGAACCAACCGAATGAGAGTCTGGGCAGTTGCCAATCAAAAGGGTGGTGTCGGTAAAACCACCAGTTCCATCGCTTTAGCCGGCTTGCTGGCCGAGGCGGGCAAGCGTGTGGTCGTGGTCGATCTCGACCCCCACGGCTCCATGACCAGCTACTTCGGCTATGACCCGGACAGCCTGGAGCACAGCAGCTACGACCTGTTCCTGCACAAGGGCAATGTGCCCCAGGACCTGCCGGGCCAGTTGTTGCTGGGTACCAGCCACGAGCGTATTTCGCTGTTGCCGTCCAGCACCGCGCTGGCCACCCTGGAGCGCCAGTCGCCGGGGCAGAGCGGCCTGGGCCTGGTAATCGCCAAGAGCCTGGCGCAGCTGTGGCAGGATTTCGACTATGCGGTGATCGACAGCCCCCCGTTGCTCGGGGTGCTGATGGTCAACGCCCTGGCGGCCAGCCAGCAGTTGGTGATCCCGGTGCAGACCGAGCACCTGGCGGTCAAGGGCCTGGAGCGCATGGTCAATACCCTGGCCATGGTCAATCGCTCGCGCAAGCAACCCTTGCCGTTCACTATCGTGCCGACCCTGTTCGACCGCCGTACCCAGGCCTCCCTGGGCACCCTGCGGGTACTGCGGGACAAGTTTCCCGAGGAGATCTGGCAAGGCTACATTCCGGTGGATACCCGCCTGCGCGACGCCAGCCGGGCCGGGGTCACCCCTTCGCAATTCGATGGCAAGAGCCGCGGCGTACTGGCCTACAAGGCCTTGCTCAAGCACTTGCTGGCCCAGCAGCTCGTGGCGCAGGTGGCTTGACGTGAAGCGTTATTCAAGTCGCCACGCCGCCCGGCCGATAACCCCTACAGGTCACTGTATCGGGGTTTTAGCGTGGGCATCCTCATGAACCGTCCTCTGGATGTAAAGAGCCGGCCGCAGTTGGCGCTGCAGTCGTACCTGGACGCTTTGCTGCAGGACGCCACCGACGAGGAGTTGCTGCCAGAGCCGCCGATCCCGGTGCCCGCCCCGGTAGTGGTCGAAGCCTCCAGTGAAGTGCTGGATGAACTCCAGGCCGCGGTACTGGAAGAGCAGGCCCGTGACGCCGAGCTCCAGCAGCACTCGGCGCCTGCGGTTGCCGCGCCAGAGCCCGTTGCCACCCCGGTGCTGGAAGCGCCGGAGCCCATGCCAAGCACCCTCTCGCCCGTGGTGCCGATGCTTCAGGCCCTGGTGCCGCCCGTGGTGGAAGTGCACTTGCCGCCGAGCAATACGCCGCCTCCGGTCACCGGCAGCGATCGTCCCGCCTGGGCGGCAGAGCCGTTCGAGTGCCTGTTGTTCGATGTCGCGGGCCTGACCCTGGCGGTGCCCCTGGTGTGCCTGGGCTCGATCTATTCCCTGGCCGGGCAGGAGCTGACGCCGCTGTTCGGCCAGCCGGAATGGTTCCTCGGTATCCTGCCGAGCCAGGCTGGCAACCTGAAGGTGCTGGATACCGCACGCTGGGTCATGCCGGATCGCTACCGCGACGATTTCCGCCAGGGCCTGCAGTACGTGATCTCGGTCCAGGGCTATGAATGGGGGCTGGCGGTGCATCAGGTCAGCCGCTCGCTGCGCCTGGACCCCAATGAAATCAAGTGGCGCAGTCACCGTGGCCAACGCCCGTGGCTGGCCGGCACGGTGATTGAACATATGTGCGCCTTGCTCGATGTTGCCGAACTGGCGGAATTGATCGCCACCGGTGGCGCCAAGCAGATGGCGATCAGTCAAGCGGCCCACAAGCCGAAGTAAACCAACAACAGGCCGCGTCCGTCGGGCGTGGCCACACAGAACACACGCCGTTTTCAACGGTTATTTGAGGGGTCAGGGTATGAATAAGTCGTCGTCTGCACAGGGTTCCGAAGATCCGATCCTGCAATGGGTCACCTTCAAGCTGGATAACGAGTCCTACGGCATCAACGTGATGCGGGTCCAGGAAGTGCTGCGCTACACCGAGATCGCTCCGGTGCCGGGCGCACCCAGCTACGTGCTGGGGATCATCAACCTGCGCGGCAACGTGGTGACCGTGATCGATACCCGCCAGCGCTTCGGCCTGGTGCCGACCGAAGTCAACGACAACACCCGGATCGTCATCATCGAAGCCGACAAGCAAGTGGTCGGGATCATGGTGGACAGCGTCGCCGAAGTGGTTTACCTGCGCCAGTCGGAAGTCGAGACCGCGCCGAACGTCGGCAACGAAGAGTCGGCCAAGTTCATCCAGGGCGTGTGCAACAAGAACGGCGAACTGCTGATTCTGGTTGAGCTGGACAAGATGATGAGCGAAGAGGAATGGTCGGAACTGGAGAGTATCTGATTGATCCTCGAGGTAGCGGTAATTGTCCTGGCGATCCTCTGGGTCGCCACTCTGGCTCTGTTCCTGTCCTACACCCGCAACCAGCGGCAGATTGCTGCCCAGCAGGCTGAGGGTGACGCCGTGCGCGACCAGCGGATCAAGGAGCTGGCCAAGCGCGTCGACCATTACCAGAGCGGTACGGTGCGCATGGGCGAGGACCTGCACGAGTTGCGCGCTGTGGTAGCGCCTTTGCCGGACAAGCTGGCCCAGCTGGAGCAGCGTGACCCTTCCAGCCTGTCGTTCGCCCAGGCCGCGCGCCTGGTGGGCATGGGCGCCAGCGTCGACGAGCTGACCCAGTCCTGCGGCCTCACCCAGGCCGAAGCGGAGCTGGTCAGTAAGCTGCACAAAGGCTGATGTAGCCGCGAACGCCCGCCGCAAAAGGCCCCTGGGGCCTTTATGCGGACGGGTTGTATCAGTAATCGTCGCCGCGTTCGGTGACGTCCTTCTCCAGTTCCGCCCGTTGCGGATCATGCCCCGCCGGGAACTTGCCCTTGAGGTTCCAGGCGAAGGCGATGATCTCGGCGATGGTCCGGTACAGCTCCGGCGGAATGCTCTCGCCCAGTTCCAGTCGCGCCAGTAGCTTCACCAGCTCGGCGTTCTCGTAGATCGGGACTTCATAGTCCCGGGCAATCTTCAGGATGGCTTCGGCCAGTTCGTCATCGCCCTTGGCGGTGAGGGTCGGAGCTTGCTGGCCATCGTATTTGAGGGCGATGGCCTGGCGTGGTGGCGGAGAGTGCTTCATGCGGTTTCGTCCACCCAGCGTTGTTCCAATCGGGTTTGCGGGCCCTGGGGCGGAGTGCCGAGGTGGCAATCCAGGTCGCCGACATTCAGTCCCGAGGCCAGCAGGCGTTCGCGCAGGTTGCCCAGGTGGCTTTCAATCAGGCTCGCCGTGTAGGGGCGCTCGGCCCAGAGCTGGCTGGACAGCCGGCCCTGGATCAGCTGTGCCTGGACTTGCAGCGGGCCCAGAGGCTCCAGGTCGAAGGCCAGGTCGACCCGCCACAGGGCCTGCTTGGGCTCACGTTCCTCGCGTTTGTGTTCCGGCTCCGGTTCCGGCGCCTCTTCGCGCTGCAGCTTGACCTGCAAGGGCACGATGTCCTGCAGGTTGCGCATGGGGATTTCCAACTGCCAGGTGCTCAACAGCCGGCCATCGTCGGTCAGGCCGCTTTGCTCCAGGCTCGATAGTTGATGGCTCTGCAAGCGCGATACGGCCGCGGCGGCCAGGCGCAGCAGTTGTTCCAGGTCACCTTCGCCTTCCAGGCTCTGCAGCAACCGTTCCGGCAATGGAAAGCCGGTGGGCGAAGCCTTGGCGCTGACCTGGCCGAGGGTACCCAGGGCGCTGCGCACGAAGCTGGGAAGCGACTGGGCCAGGGTGTTGGCGGCCAGGATGGCGTTGAAGCTGGTGGAGGCGGGCAGGCCTGGGGTCAGCTGGGCGATCAGGCGCAACAGGTCGGCCTTCATGTCCGGCACCTGCCCTGGGTTGGCTCCGGCCAGCAGCCGGGCTTCCAGGAACAGGCCGCTGCCCAGCAAGGCCTGGGCCACGCCGCGCGGGTTGCTCAGTTGCTGCACGTCGGGCAGGCCGGCCAGCAGGCGCTCGACGGCGGCGCGCAGGTCGGTGGAGGTGGTCGAGGGGGCACTGTCGGCGGGCAGGTTCTGCAGGGCGTTGATCAAGCCGCTGAGGGAGCCCTGGCGGCTTTGCTGGCTGGCCAGTTGGGCGGCGATGGCCAATTGCTCCTGACGGCTGCTCAGGGGGACGAAACTCAGGGTCTGGGCATCCGAGACCAGGGCGCTGAGCAGGCTGCCGATGCGCAGCGGCTGCGGGCTTTCGATGCTCAGGGTGGCGCCGCTCTGTGCGGTGTTGAGCAGGCTCACCAGGGAGCGATAGATCGCCGGCTGGCTGGTGCCCTGGGGCAACATCTGGCTGGTCAGCACCTTGGCCTGGATCAGGGTGCCGGGGGGCAGTTGGCTGGTGTCCAGGCGGGTCAGGGCGGCGACACTGGAGGCGATGGCCTGTTGCACGGTGATCGCCAGGTTGCCCGCCGAGGGCTGGGTGACCGCCAGGCTGGTGCCCTGGGGCAGGGGTTGATTGCTGGTGGCCTGCAAAGTGGTTTGCCGGCCGTTGTCCAGGGTCACTTTGAGCAGCAACTGGAACGTCTGGTCGGTCTGCTTGAGCGACAGTACTTCGGCCTTGGCGCTCTGGCCGGCGGCAATCAGGCCTTCCAGGGGCGGCACCAGCTTCAGCAGTTCCCCGCTGATCGCCTGGGGGCGCGAGGCGCCGGGCGCGGGCACCTGGGGCGCAGGCAGGATGTTCATTTCGCCTGTCATTCGGACACAACCTGTGGAAATTAGCCCTCATAAGCGTAGGGCTTCGCATGTATAATGCCGCCCGTCTTTGGGGGAGTGGTGAAAACATTGCAATTGTTTGACGCAGCTCTCTAGAACAGGCCGCCAATGCATTTATCCTGCATCTCTTTAACGGCCGCTCCGTTGCCGACTTGAACCTGTAAAGGCCCGCTATCCCTTGACCAGCCCTCTTCTCGAAGCCGTAGCACTCGCCTGTGAGCGCGATTGGCGGATGCTATTTGAACACCTCGAGTTGCGTCTGACGGGCGGCGACATGGTGCAGATCAGCGGCCCCAACGGCAGCGGCAAGACCAGCCTGCTGCGCCTGCTGGCCGGGTTGATGCAGCCCACCAGCGGCCAGGTGCTGCTCAATGGCCAGCCATTGCACGCCCAGCGCGCGGAACTGGCCCGCAACCTGTTGTGGATCGGCCATGCCGCCGGCATCAAGGAGCTGTTGAGCCCCGAGGAGAACCTCAGCTGGCTCTGTGCCCTGCACCAGCCTGCCCGGCGCGAGGCGATCTGGCAGGCCCTGGCGGCGGTCGGCCTGCGCGGTTTCGAGGATGTGCCTTGCCATACCCTTTCCGCCGGCCAGCAGCGCCGCGTGGCCTTGGCGCGCCTGTACCTGGACAGCCCGCCGTTGTGGATACTCGACGAACCCTTCACCGCCCTCGACAAGCAGGGCGTGGCCCAGCTCGAAGAACACCTGGCGGGCCATTGCGAGCGCGGCGGCATGGTGGTCCTGACCACCCACCACAGCCTGGCCCGCATGCCTTCCGGCTACCGTGACATTGACCTGGGACGGTGGGCTGCATGAGTGTGTTTGCCCTGTTGGTGGCCCGTGAAGCGCGCCTGTTGTGCCGGCGCCCGGCGGAACTGGCCAACCCCTTGGTATTTTTCGCAATCGTTGTCGCACTGTTCCCCCTGGCCGTAGGACCTGAGACACAATTGTTGCAAACCTTGTCTCCGGGGCTGGTCTGGGTAGCGGCCCTATTGTCCGTCCTGCTCTCGCTGGACGGGCTTTTTCGCAGTGATTTCGAGGATGGATCCCTGGAGCAGTGGGTCCTTTCGCCGCACCCCCTGGCTCTTCTGGTTCTGGCCAAGGTACTGGCACACTGGGTGTTTTCCGGGTTGGCACTGGTCTTGCTCGCGCCCTTGCTGGCGGTGATGCTGGGGCTGCCTGCCGCCTGTCTGCCGGTGCTGCTGATGTCCCTGCTGCTGGGGACCCCGGTGCTCAGCCTGCTGGGCGCAGTAGGCGCGGCATTGACGGTGGGGCTCAAGCGTGGCGGCCTGCTGCTGGCGCTGCTGATCCTGCCGTTGTACATCCCGGTACTGATTCTCGGCAGTGGCGCCCTGCAGGCGGCATTGCAGGGCATGCCGGCAACCGGTTACCTGCTCTGGCTTGGGAGCCTGACCGCCCTGGCAGTAACCTTGACACCCTTTGCAATAGCGGCTGGCCTGAAGATCAGCGTCGGCGAATAATAATGAGGTCTGATCATTTTTTGATCACTTCTTTCTGAGAAAAGACCCAGGCTTTTCGACCACGAAAAGCACCCGTGATGGAAATAGTGAATGAACTGGACTTGGTTTCATAAGCTCGGCTCGCCTAAATGGTTTTACGGCATCAGTGGCAAGCTGCTGCCCTGGCTGAGTGTTGCCGCCGTGTTGCTGATCGGCCTCGGCGTGGTCTGGGGCCTGGCCTTTGCGCCACCGGATTACCAGCAAGGCAACAGTTTCCGCATCATCTACATCCATGTGCCGATGGCGATGCTGGCCCAGTCCTGCTACGTCATGCTGGCCGTGTGCGGTGTGGTCGGGCTGGTGTGGAAAATGAAACTGGCCGATGTCGCCCTGCAATGCGCGGCGCCGATCGGGCACTCGATCACCTTCCTGGCCCTGGTGACCGGGGCTATCTGGGGCAAGCCGACCTGGGGTTCCTGGTGGGTCTGGGATGCCCGACTAACGTCGATGCTGATCCTGCTGTTTCTGTACGCAGGTCTGATTGCGCTCAATGCCGCCATCAGCAATCGTGACAGCGCCGCCAAGGCCTGTGCGGTGCTGGCGATTGTCGGGGTGGTGAATATCCCGATCATCAAATACTCGGTGGAATGGTGGAACACCCTCCACCAGGGCGCGACCTTCACCCTGACCGAAAAGCCTGCCATGCCGGTGGAAATGTGGCTGCCGCTGCTGCTGACCTCGTTGGGTTTCTACTGTTTCTTTGGTGTGCTGCTGTTGCTGCGCATGCGCCTTGAGGTGCTCAAGCGTGAAGCCCGGACCAGTTGGGTCAAGGCCGAAGTCCAACGCAGCCTGGAGGCCGCCCGATGAGCTTTGCATCCTTCAGCGATTTTCTCGCCATGGGCCATCACGGCCTCTACGTCTGGTCGGCCTATGGCATTTGCCTGGTGGTCCTGGCTCGTGAGCTGGTGGCGCCGATCCTGGCGCGCAAGCGCTATCTGCAACAAGAGGCGCGTCGTCTGCGCCGGGAGAACGGTAAGTGAATCCGCTGCGTAAAAAGCGTCTTTTGATCATCCTGGCGATTCTGGTCGGTGTCGGCATTGCCGTTGGCCTGGCCCTCAGCGCGCTGAAGGAAAACATCAACCTGTTCTACACCCCGACCCAGATCGCCAATGGCGAAGCACCGCTGGACACGCGGATCCGCGCCGGCGGCATGGTCCAGGCCGGTTCCCTGCAGCGTTCCGCCGACTCCCTGGACGTGAAATTCGTGGTCACCGACTTCAACAAGTCGGTGACCATCACCTACCGCGGCATCCTTCCGGACCTGTTTCGCGAAGGGCAGGGCATCGTTGCCCTGGGCAAGCTCAACGCCGATGGCGTGGTGGTGGCCGATGAAGTGCTGGCCAAGCACGACGAGAAGTACATGCCGCCGGAAGTCACCAAGGCCCTGAAAGACAGCGGCCAATCGGCACCGACACCAGCGAAAGAGGGTTAAGCCATGAGTTCCGCACTGTTCGTTCCCGAACTCGGTCACCTGGCGATGATCCTCGCCCTGTGCTTCGCCCTGGTCCAGGCCGTGGTGCCGCTGCTGGGGGCCTGGCGCGGTGATCGCCTGTGGATGAGCCTGGCCCAGCCGGCTGCCTGGGGCCAGTTCGCCTTCCTGGCGTTCGCCTTCGGCTGCCTGACCTACGCTTTCATGAGCGACGATTTCTCGGTGGCCTATGTCGCCAGCAACTCCAACAGCGCCTTGCCCTGGTACTACAAATTCAGCGCCGTGTGGGGGGCTCACGAAGGCTCGCTGCTGCTCTGGGCACTGATCCTCGGTGGCTGGACCTTCGCCGTGTCGGTGTTCTCGCGCCAGTTGCCCCAGGTGATGCTGGCCCGGGTGCTGGCGGTGATGGGCATGATCAGCACCGGCTTCCTGCTGTTCCTGATCATGACCTCCAACCCGTTTTCGCGGATCCTGCCCCAGGTGCCGGCCGATGGTCGCGACCTCAACCCGCTGTTGCAGGACATTGGCCTGATCGTTCACCCGCCGATGCTCTACATGGGCTATGTGGGTTTTTCGGTGGCCTTCGCCTTCGCCATCGCCGCTTTGCTCGGCGGCCGCCTGGACGCCGCCTGGGCTCGCTGGTCGCGGCCCTGGACCATCGTGGCCTGGGCCTTCCTCGGCATCGGCATCACCTTGGGCTCCTGGTGGGCCTACTACGAGTTGGGCTGGGGTGGCTGGTGGTTCTGGGACCCGGTGGAAAACGCCTCGTTCATGCCCTGGCTGGTGGGCACGGCGCTGATCCACTCCCTGGCGGTCACCGAAAAGCGCGGGGTGTTCAAGAGCTGGACCGTGCTGCTGGCGATTGCCGCCTTCTCTCTGAGCCTGCTGGGGACTTTCCTGGTGCGTTCCGGCGTCCTGACTTCGGTGCATGCCTTCGCCTCCGACCCTGAGCGCGGCGTGTTCATCCTGATTTTCCTGCTGTTCGTGGTGGGGGGTTCGCTGACCCTGTTCGCCCTGCGCGCGCCGGTGGTCAAGAGCCAGGTGGGCTTCAACCTCTGGTCGCGGGAAACCCTGCTGCTGGGCAACAACCTGGTGCTGGTGGTGGCGGCCTCGATGATTCTCCTCGGCACCCTGTACCCGCTGGTGCTGGACGCCCTGACCGGCGCCAAGCTGTCGGTGGGCCCGCCGTACTTCAACGCGCTGTTCATTCCGCTGATGGCCCTGCTGATGGTGGTGATGGCGGTGGGCGTGCTGGTGCGCTGGAAAGACACCCCGGTGAAATGGCTGGTGGGCATGCTCGGCCCGGTACTGCTGGGCAGCGTGGCCCTGGCCGTGGTTGCGGGCATCGCCTATGGCGACTTCAACTGGGCCGTGCTGGCGACCTTCCTGCTGGCGGCCTGGGTGCTGCTGGCCGGGGCTCGCGACATCGTCGACAAGACCCGGCACAAGGGCCTGATCAAGGGCCTGCCGAGCCTGACCCGCAGCTACTGGGGCATGCAGCTGGCGCACCTGGGCATCGCGGTCTGTGCCCTGGGCGTGGTGCTGTCGAGCCAGAACAGCGCCGAGCGCGATCTGCGCCTGGCGCCGGGCGAATCCATGGAACTGGCCGGCTATCACTTCATCTTCGAAGGCGCCAAGCACTTCGAAGGGCCGAACTTCACTTCCGACAAGGGCACCGTCCGCGTGGTGCGCAACGGCAAGGAAGTGGCGGTGCTGCATCCGGAGAAGCGCCTGTATACCGTGCAGAGTTCGATGATGACCGAGGCCGGGATCGATGCCGGCTTCACCCGCGACCTGTATGTGGCCCTTGGCGAGCCCCTGGGCGATGGCGCCTGGGCGGTGCGGGTACACGTCAAGCCGTTCGTGCGCTGGATCTGGTTCGGCGGCCTGCTCACCGGTTTCGGTGGCTTGCTGGCGGCCCTGGACCGGCGCTACCGGGTCAAGGTTAAAAGCCGCGTGCGCGAAGCGCTGGGCATGACAGGAGCCACCGCATGAGACGCTGGATGATGATGCTGCCCCTGGCGGTGTTCCTGGTGGTGGCGGTGTTCCTCTATCGCGGGTTGTACCTGGACCCGGCCGAACTGCCGTCGGCGATGATCGGCAAGCCGTTCCCGGAGTTCTCCCTGCCGTCGGTGCAGGGCGACAAGACCCTGACCCGCGCCGACCTGCTGGGCAAGCCGGCGCTGGTCAACGTCTGGGGCACCTGGTGCATTTCCTGCCGGGTCGAGCACCCGGTACTGAACAAGCTGGCCGAGAAGGGCGTGGTGATCTACGGCATCAACTACAAGGACGTCAACGCCGATGCCCTGAAGTGGCTGGCCGAATTCCACAATCCCTACCTGCTGGACGTGCGTGACGAGGAGGGCTCCCTGGGCCTGAACCTGGGCGTCTACGGCGCTCCGGAAACCTTTTTCATCGACGCCAAGGGCATCATCCGCGACAAGTACGTCGGGGTGATCGACGAAGTGGTGTGGCGCGAGCAACTGGCCGCCAAGTACCAGGCCCTGGTCGACGAGGCCAAGCCATGAAGCGCTGGTTAGCCGCCGCCATCCTGGGCCTGGGCATCGCCGGCATGGCCCATGCCGCCATCGACACCTACCAGTTCGCCAACGACACCGATCGCGAACGGTTCCACGAGCTGACCAAGGAACTGCGCTGCCCCAAGTGCCAGAACCAGGACATCGCCGATTCCAACGCGCCGATTGCTGCCGACCTGCGCAAAGAGATTTTCCGCATGCTCGGCGAGGGCAAGGACAACCAGCAGATCATCGACTTCATGGTCGATCGCTACGGTGACTTCGTGCGCTACCGGCCGGCCCTGACCGGCAAGACTGCCTTGCTCTGGTTCGGCCCCGCCGGGTTGCTGCTGGGCGGGCTGGTGATCATTGTCGTGATTGTCCGGCGTCGGCGCGTGCAGCGCAGCGACAGCCCGAACACGCTTTCCGTCGAAGAGCGTCAGCGCCTCGACCAACTGCTGGATAAAAACCACCCATGATTGATTTCTGGCTTGCGGCAGGCCTGCTGCTCCTGATTGCCCTGAGTTTCCTGTTGATCCCGGTATTGCGTGAGCGTCGCGCTCAGCGTGAAGAGGATCGTACCGCGCTGAACGTGGCGCTTTATGAAGAGCGCGTGGCCGAACTGCACAGCCAGCAGCAAGAAGGCGTGCTCAGTGCCGAACAGATGGACAGTGGCCGTGCCGAAGCCGCGCGCGAACTGCTGGCCGATACCGAAGGCAGCGCTAACGTGCGCACTTCGCGCCTGGGCAAGCCGCTGCCGTTGCTGGCCGCGCTGCTGGTGCCGGTACTGGGCCTGGGCCTGTACCTGCATTTTGGTGCCAGCGACAAGGTCGAGCTGACCCGGGAGTTCGCCCAGGCGCCACAGTCCATGGAGGAAATGACCCGGCGCCTGGAGCGTGCGGTAGCGGCCCAGCCGGATTCCGCCGAAGGCCTGTACTTCCTCGGCCGAACCTACATGGCCCAGGACCGGCCGGCGGACGCGGCGAAGATCTTCGAACGCACCGTGGCCCTGGCCGGGCGTCAGCCCGAGCTGCTGGGGCAATGGGCCCAGGCGCAGTACTTTGCCGACAACAAGCAATGGTCGGACAAGGTCCAGGGCCTGACCGACGAAGCCCTGAAAGCCGACCCCAATGAAGTCACCAGCCTCGGGCTGCTGGGGATCGCCGCCTTCGAAGGCGGGCGTTTCCAGGAAGCCATCGACTACTGGAAGCGCCTGCAGGCGCAACTGCCGCCGGACGACAACTCCCGCGCCGCGTTGCAGGGCGGTATCGACCGCGCCAGCGAGAAGCTGGTGGCCAGTGGCGGCAAGGTTGCCAGCGAACCTGCGGCCAAGGCTCAGGCCAAGGGCGCGGTGCTCAAGGTCAGGGTCGACCTGGCGGCCGAGCTCAAGGCCAAGGTCCAGCCGGGCGACAGCGTGTTCATCTTTGCTCGCGCCACCCAGGGCCCACCCGCGCCGCTGGCGGCCAAGCGCCTGACCGTGGCCGACTTGCCGGCCACGGTCGAGCTGGCGGATGCCGACGCGATGATGCCGCAGTTGAAACTGTCGAACTTCCCTGAAGTCCAACTGGTTGCGCGCGTGTCCCGCGCCGGCCAGCCGACGGCCGGCGAGTGGGTCGGGCGCAGCCAGCCTCTGGCCAGCAGCACCACCGCTGCCCAGCAGGTGACCATCGACAGTCCGGATCAATAATCAGAGAAGCCGCCATGACCGCCATCGCTCGTATCACCCTGTTATCACTGGTCCTGGGGTTGAGCGCATGTACGGTCCATCGGCCGGTGCCCACCAGCTCCGAGCCGATCCCGCCGGCTGGGCCGAGCACACGCCCGGCCCCGTCCACGGCGCCGGGTACGCCCAGCGCGCCGATCCCCGCCGCCAAGCCCCTGCCACGCACCTCCGCCAGCTTCGCGCCGCCACCGGGCGGGCACAGCCATTGGGATGCGCGGTTGGGGGTCTATGTGCTGGATGACCAGAGCAACACCTTCTACCGCCAGCGCACCTACTACCGCTGGAACAATGGCTGGAGCCGCTCCATCAGCCCTGACGGGCCCTGGGAAGACACCGATATCCATGGTGTGCCCGCCGGGCTTGGTCGCCAGTTCCAGTAACCCTGTCCGATAAGCGCAGAGGCGCAGGCCAGAGCCTGCGCCCGGGCTGGATTATTTAAGCCTCGGGATGCCTGGCCGATACAGCGGGGTGTTCCCGAGTATCAGCCGTTGAGCGCCCGATGAAGAATGACCTGAACAAACCCTATTTCACGCCGATGGTGTTCTGGCTTGCGCTGATCTGTGTGCTGTTGCTGGTGTATGGCTTTGGCCCGGCCGAGGTGCCGGAGCTGATCTACCTGTCGCTGGAGCCGGTGTGCCTGCTGCTGGCATTCGTCTTCATGTACTACTTCTTCTGCTGGAGCCTGATCTCGGTCTTTCGTTTGGGCGAGATCGGCTGGAAGCGCGTGGACTACGCCTGGCTGCTGCTGGCGTCCCTGGCCCTGATCAGCGCCACCCAGGCGGTGCGCGTGGACTGGTTCCAGACCGACTACCAATTGGCGCAGCAGGCCCAGGCCGGGCTGCAGCGGCGCGTGGCCACGGAGATCGAGGACATGCTGGGCGTGGAGCACTGCAAGGCGGCCATCGCTCGCTACGAGCCCCAGGATGCGGCCCAGGTCAGCAGCCTGTGCGAGCGTTTTGCAGCGCTGGAGCGCACCGCGGACGGGCGCCTTTCGGTCTTGGCAGAGGTCAAGGTACAGCAGGCGCTGGAGGATATCCGCGGCGAATACACGGCGGCTCCCATCCGCCAATGGCTGCAGGGCTTGAGTGAAAGCCTCAAGGAACTGGAGCAGCAGCGGGCCGAGGTGCGGCGCCTGTACGGGTTGGTAACGGTCAGCGCTACCGAGAGGCTCTACAGCTACTTCGTGCCCTTGCTGCTGGTGATCGCCCTGGCATTGCGCGCCTCCAAGGTCACCGGCGAAGTGCTGCTCAAGGCACCACGGCGGCGCAAGCTGTGGCTGATCATCAACCGCCGCGTGGTCATCGATGGCCTGGGTTTTGCCCGTGGCGCCCGGGCTCGGCTGGATGAAGCCCTGGGCAATTGGCGGGTAGCCCGTTGGGGTGTGGTGCACCTGGGCTGCAACTTCATCGGCGCCCCCGGCCCCCAGGACACCCCGGTTCCGGTCACCCCGGGCTTCTATGAAAGTGAATTCCAATTGGCCAGCCTGGCCGACTTCGACAGCAGCGAGTTCGTCGAATGGGCCGCGACCCAGACCATCGACACTCTGTACCTGGTGGGGGAAACCGATGCCGGCCTGATCGGGCGCCTGCGGCTCTGGGGGGCGGCGGCCAATATCGAAGTCCTGGTGCGCGAACGCATCTGAGGCGCCCGCCCTGGTGCAGCTTGCCTGCCCGGGCAACTCCGGGCAGGGGCAAGGGCGCCGCGCCTTTTCCTCAGGCCCGGGCCGGGCGGCGGTTGTCCCGCACCAGCAGGAAACGCATCAAGGCCAGCAGCGGGAAGGCGCTGCCCACCAGCACGATGCCCAGCCAGCCGCCATGCTCGTACACCGCACTGGCAATCGAGGAGCCAAAGGCACCGCCGATGAAGATGCTGGTCATGTACAGCGCATTCAGGCGGCTGCGGCTGTGGGCGTCGAGGGCGTACACGGCGCGCTGGCCGAGCACCATATTCATCTGCACGCAGAAATCCAGGACCACCCCGGTCACGGCCATGCCGATCACGCTGTAGGCCGGATGCACCAGGCTGGGGATGAAGCTCAGGGCCGCCAGCAGCATGGCCAGCAGTGAGGCGATGCGGGTATGGCCGGCATCTGCCAGGCGCCCGCTGATGGGCGCGGCGATGGCGCCGATGGCGCCCACCAGGGCAAAGATCGCGATCTGGCTTTGGCTCAGGCCGTGCTGGCGCGCCAGCTCCAGCGGTGCGGCGGTCCAGAACAGGCTGAAGGTGGCGAACAGGCAACCCTGGTAGAAGGCGCGCTGGCGCAGTACCGGTTGCTGGCGCAGCAAGTTGCCCAGGGAATGCAGCAGTTGGCCATAGGTGGCGCTGTGGGCCGGCTGGCGCTTGGGAATGGTGAGCATCAGCACCAGGCTGATGGCTGCCATCAGCAGCGCCGCGGCGATGAACATCGCCCGCCAGCCGAAGTGGTCGGCCACCACGCTGGACACCGGCCGGGCCAGGAGAATCCCCAGTAGCAGGCCGCCCATGATCCCGCCCACCACCCGGCCCCGGGTTTCCTCGGGGGCCAGGTGCGCGGCCAGGGGAATCAGGATCTGCACCGACACCGAACTGAAGCCGATCAACAGCGACACCAGGAGAAAGGCATTGGGCTGCTGGATAAAGGCCGCGCCCAGCAGGCTGGCAATCGCCACCAGGGTGGTGCAGATCATCAGCCGGCGGTTTTCCAGCAAATCGCCCAGGGGCACCAGGAAGAACAGGCCCAGGGCGTAGCCGATCTGGGTCAGCGACACGATCAGGCTGGCCAGGGCGCTGGACAGGCCGAGATCCGGGGCAATCAGCTCGATGATCGGTTGTGCGTAGTAGATGTTGGCGACTATGGCCCCGCAGCAGAAGGCGAACAGCAGCACCATGCCTCGGGTCATTGTCGCGCTGGCGGTGGGCAGAGCCTGGGTCGTGGAATTCATTGGCGATCTCTGGGGCAAGCGCAAGGAGCGAGGTCGGCAAGACCCCGTGGCAAAGCGATGGAGCGGGCCGGGTGGCAAAGGTCAGCGATCGAATGATGAAGGCCCGTTGAGTACCGGGGCGTGTCGCTGTCGAGGGGCGATGATACATTTACTTACATCCTGTTCGATAGCATGCTCATGCTCCCCCGGGGCCTTGCAGTCGACTGACGGGCTCTGTGCACCCATTGCCTTGAGGAATCCGTTCCATGAATCGGTCTTTGCCTGGTTTGTTGTGCAACCTTCAATGCCTGGCCCTGGCGTTCCTGCTGGGCAGCACCACGGCCCTGGCCCAGGGCGCGCCGGGCATGCGCATTGGCGTACGCGGGGAAATCACCGGGGTCGGCGGCGACGTGGTGCGGGTGCACGTCAACAGTGGGGAGAATGTCAGCGTCGAGCTGACGCCCCAGACTCAGGTGCGTGCCGTGACCCTGGCCAATATCGAGGACATCAAGCCCGGCAGCTATATCGGCTCGGCGGCCATGCCCATGGCCGACGGCACCTTCAAGGCGCTGGAAGTGCATGTGTTTCCACCGCAGTTGGCCGGTACGGGTGATGGCCACCGGCCTTTCGACCTGGCCAAGGGCAGCAGCATGACCAACGGCAGCGTCGGCGACCTGGTGGTGAGCAACGGCCGCACCCTGACCGTCAACTACAAGGGCGGCCAGCAGAAGATCCTGGTGCCGGACGATGTGCCCATCGTCAACCTGACTCCCGGCGACCGCAGCCTGCTCAAGGTCGGGGTCAAGGTGGTGATGTTCGTTACCCAGAGCGATGACGGCAAACTCACCGCGCAGTCGATCTCCGCCGGCAAGGATGGGGTCGCGCCGCCGATGTAGGCCGCTGCTGCACGGGTTTGCCACCAGGCGGGTGGGGGCTTGCATTGCCAAATGTTGCTGCGCGCGGGTTGCAGTGGAAGTCGGCAAAGGCTTGGTTTACGGTTTCCGGTCGTTCAATGCGCCGGGAGTGCCTTATGGAAAAGTCGACGTTCAACCCAGCCAGTGTGTTCAATTCCCTGCAATACGGTTTCAGCCAGGCGGTGGAGGTGCGCGGTGGGCGGCGCCTGCTGCTTTCCGGCCAGGTGGGTGTGGATGAGCAGGAGCGCACCGTGGGCCCGGGCCTGCGGGAGCAGACCGAGCAGGCCTTCGACAATATCGCCCGGGTCCTGGCCGAGGCGGGTGGCCGGCTGGCGGATGTGGTGATGCTGCGGATCTACATCGCCGAAGCGGCCCGCAACCAGCAGGAGCACATCAGCGCAGTCTTGCTCGAACGCTTTGCCAGCCAGCCGCCGGCGTCTTCGTGGATCATCGTCAGCGGGCTGTCGCTGCCAGAGTGGCTGATCGAAGTCGAGGCGGAGGCGGTGCTGGAGGAGCGCCATCAGGCCGCCGAAGCGGCGCTGTTCACTCCGGCGCGAGCCCTCTGAGCGCCATGCCAGGGGCATAAAAAAAGCGACCCCGGAGGTCGCTTTTTTCATTCACCCGTTAGGGGTCACTTGGCGTTGGTGTAGATCTGGTCGAAGATCCCGCCGTCGTTGAAGTGGGTCTTCTGCACGCTGCGCCAGTCGCCGAAGGTCTTCTCCACCGAGAGGAAGTCGACTTTCGGGAAGCGATCGGTGTACTTGGCCAGCACTTTCGGGTCCCGTGGGCGCAGGTAGTTGTTGGCGGCGATTTCCTGGCCTTCCGGCGACCACAGGTACTTGAGGTACTCCTCGGCGGCGGCGCGGGTACCTTTCTTCTCTACCACCTTGTCCACCACCGATACCGGCGGCTCGGCTTCGGCGGACACGCTCGGGTAGATCACCTCGAACTGGTCGCGACCGAATTCGCGGGCGATCATCTCCGCCTCGTTCTCGAAGGTCACCAGCACGTCGCCGATCTGGTTGGTCATGAAGGTGGTGGTGGCGGCGCGGCCACCGGTGTCGAGCACCGGCGCCTGCTTGAACAGCTTGCCGACGAAGTCCTTGGCCTTGTTCTCATCGCCGCCGTTCTTGAGCACATAGCCCCAGGCCGAGAGGTAGGTGTAGCGGCCGTTACCCGAGGTCTTGGGGTTGGGCACTATCACCTGCACACCGTCCTTGAGCAGGTCCGGCCAGTCCTTCAGGGCCTTGGGGTTGCCCTTGCGGACGATGAACACGGTGGCCGAGGTGAACGGCGCGCTGTTGTTCGGCAGGCGGGTCACCCAGTTGTCCGGCACCAGCTTGCCGTTGTCCGCCAGGGCGTTGATGTCGGTGGCCATGTTCATGGTGATGACATCCGCCGGCAGGCCGTCGATTACCGAACGCGCCTGTTTGCTGGAGCCGCCGAAGGACATCTGCAGGGTGATGTTCTCGTTGTGCTCGGCTTTCCAGTGTTTCTGGAAGGCGGCGTTGTAGTCCTTGTAGAAGTCGCGCATCACGTCGTAGGAAACGTTGAGCAGGGTCGGTGCGGCCTGGGCGACGCTGCCCAGGGCCAGGCTGGCGGCCAGTAGCGAGGCGCTGAAGAGTTTTTTCACTGCACATTCCTTTTGTTCGAGAGTGAAGGCAATTTGCCGCCGACTATAGCCGGGGCGCTATATCTCTTTAAAGATTAAAAAGTACTTTGCTTATTCCAGTTTCCTGAATAGCGCATTGCCGCAGCGGGAACAGAAGGCCGCGGCGGGTTCGTGGGTGTTCTTGCGGCACACCGGGCAGTCGTGCTTGAGCTGCTCGCCGCGCATGGCGCTGGCCAGTTCCGCGGTGAAGATCCCGGTGGGCACCGCGATGATCGAGTAACCGGTGATCATCACCATGGACGAGATCACCTGGCCGATCACGGTCTTGGGCACGATGTCGCCGTAGCCCACGGTGGTCAGGGTGACGATGGCCCAGTAGATGCCCTTGGGAATGCTGGTGAAACCGTGCTCCGGGCCTTCGACCACGTACATCAGGGTGCCGAACACCGTGACCAGGGTGCAGACGCTGAGCAGGAACACCAGGATCTTCTGCTTGCTGCCGCGCAGGGCGTCCAGCAGGTAGTGGGCCTGCTTGAGGTAGGGCGCCAGCTTGAGCACGCGAAAGATCCGCAGCATGCGGATGATGCGGATGATCAGCAGGTATTGGGCGTCGCTGTAATACAGGGCGAGGATCCCCGGAACGATCGCCAGCAGGTCCACCAGGCCATAGAAGCTGAAGGCATAGCGCAGCGGCCGGGGGGAGCAGTACAGGCGCAGCCCGTACTCGATGGCGAAGATCAGGGTGAAACCCCATTCGATGTAGGCCAGGACGTTGGCGTAGTTGCGATGGACCTCGTCGATGCTGTCGAGGATCACGATCACCAGGCTGGCGAGGATGATCAGCAGCAGGGTGCTGTCAAAGCGCCTCCCCGCCACCGTATCGGTCTGGAAGATCATTACGTAGAGGCGCTGCCGCCAGTTGTCGCTGTTGCCCATGGAAATCGCCTGAATCGAAAGTCAGCGAAGCCTAGGGGGATTTGCCGGGGGAGCGCAAGGCGCGTCGCCCCGCACGTTGCGGCCCAGCACCCGGTCGACGGTGTGCACCAGCCAGCAGGCCAGGACAAAGGGTGCGGTCAGGGGCGCAAGACCCAGGGCGACCAGCCCCGGGCTGATCAGCAGTGCCAGCAGCATCCCCAGCAGCGGCCGCCAGGGGTGCCGGGCCTGCTGGCCCAGGGCCAGGGCGACCAGGGCGCAGTTGTAGCCGCCCAGGCCCTGCAGGGCCTGGGCATGCTCTTGCTGCAGCAGGGCAAAGAGCAGGCCGCAGGCGGAGCCGAACAGGGCCCAGGCTGCCGCGCGGCGGCTGGCCAGCAGCAGGCCGAGCAGAATCAGCAGGCCGGCCAGGGGCTGGCCGAGGAACATGATCTGTCCCAGGCCCTGGAACAGCCCACCCAGCAGGTTCGCCAGGGACAGCCCGGGCACGCCCTGGGTGGCCGCGGGCAGCGGCTCGATCAGGCTCAGCAGCAGCCAGCCGAGGCCGACGAAGGGCGCGGTGTAGGCCGGCAGGCTGGCGGGGTTGCGGGCACGTTTGAGCCATTGCTGGGTAATGATCGCGCTGAGGCCGCCGGCGGCGATGATCAGCGGCGGCAGCAATACCGACCAGGGCAGGTACAGGCCCAGCAGCAGGCCCAGCAATACGCCGTTGTAGCTGAACAGCCCGGCCTGGCGGTCGGCCTTGGCGTACCCCCGGCGTTGCGCGGTCAGCAGCCCGGCCAGGGCACCCAGCAGGGCAGCGCCGAGCAGTGCCGGGGCACTGACCAGGATCGCCAGCAGGCACAGCAGGCCGCACAGCGGATGGCGCTGGAGAAAGATCTGACTGAAGCCGTTAAGCAGGGCAGTGGCCCAGTCGGGGCAGAAGGCATTGAAAGACTGTGAAGGCATGATGCAAATCAGTGGGGCGGCCCCTGGGCGAGGGTTGCGCCGACCGCCCAGGCCTCCTCTGCGGGAGGCTCTGGCCGGTCAGCGGCGCCATGGGCTGCGGGTCAGAGAAGGGTTTCGACGCGCAACGAATTGGTGGTGCCCGGCTGGCCGAACGGCACACCGGTGGTGATCACCACGGTGTCGCCGCGCTTGGCCAGGCCCTGGGCCTGGGCGATTTCCAGGGCCGTGGCACACACCTCGTCGACCTGGCGCAGCCGGTCGTTGACCACCGAATGCACGCCCCAGGCCACTGTCAGGCGGCGAGCAGTGGCAAGGTTCGGCGTCAGGTTGAGGATCGGCACCGAAGGCCGCTCGCGGGCGGCGCGCAGGGTCGAACTGCCGGATTCGCTGTAGTTCACCAGCACCGCCACCGGCAGGATGCTGCACACCCGGCGGATCGCACAGCTGATGGCGTCCGAGACCGTGGCCTCGGCCTGGGGCCGGCTGACGTCCAGCTGGGCCTGGTAGTCCGGGCCGGTTTCCACCTGGCGGATGATCTTGCTCATCATCTGCACGGCCTCCAGAGGGTATTCGCCGGAAGCGGTTTCCGCCGACAGCATCACGGCGTCCGCACCCTCGGCCACTGCGTTGGCGACGTCGGTGACCTCGGCCCGGGTCGGCGCAGGGGAGAAACGCATGGATTCGAGCATTTGGGTGGCCACCACCACCGGCTTGCCCAGCTGGCGGCAGGTGCTGATGATGTTTTTCTGGATCTGCGGCACGCTTTCTGCGGGCACTTCCACCCCCAGGTCGCCCCTGGCCACCATGATCGCGTCGCTCAGCTCGGCGATTTCCCGCAGTTGGGTGACGGCCGAAGGCTTCTCGATCTTGGCCATCAGGTAGGCCTTGTCGCCGATCAGCGCACGGGCTTCACGGATGTCTTCCGGGCGCTGCACGAAGGACAGGGCCACCCAGTCCACCCCCAGTTCCAGGCCGAAGCTCAGGTCGCGACGGTCCTTGGCCGTCAGCGGGCTGAGGTCGAGCACCGCCTGGGGCACGTTGACGCCCTTGCGGTCCGACAGCTCACCGCCATTGAGCACGGTGGTCTCGATGGCATCGGCCTGCTTGGCGATCACCCGCAGGCGCAGCTTGCCGTCGTCCAGCAGCAGGTCCATGCCCGGCTCCAGGGCGGCGATGATCTCCGGGTGCGGCAGGCTGACCCGCTGGGCGTTGCCCGGGGTCGCGTCGAGGTCCAGGCGCAGGGCCTGGCCGCGCACCAGTTGCACCTTGCCCTCGGCGAAGGTGCCGACCCGCAGCTTCGGCCCTTGCAGGTCCATGAGGATGCCCAGGGGGTAGTTCAGTTCGCGCTCTACCTGGCGGATCCACTCGTAGCGCTGGGCGTGGTCGGCATGGGCGCCGTGGCTGAAATTGAGCCGGAAGATGTTCACCCCGGCTTGCACCAGCTCACGGATGTCCTCGATGCCGTCGATGGCCGGGCCCAGGGTGGCGAGGATTTTGACCTTCTTGTCAGGCGTCATGTTTGGGGTTCTCGAGAATCAGGATGGCGCGGAAGTCGTTGACGTTGGTGCGGGTCGGCTCGGTGACGATCAGGTCCCCCAGTGCCGCGAAGTAGCCATAGCCGTTGTTGTTGTCCAGCTCGTCGCTGGCGCTCAGGCCCAGGGCCGCGGCGCGGGCGTAGCTGTCCGGGGTCATGATGGCCCCGGCATTGTCCTCGGAACCGTCGATGCCGTCAGTGTCGCCGGCCAGGGCATAGATGCCCGGGTAGCCCTTGAGGCTGTCGGTGAGGCTCAGGAGGAACTCCGCGTTGCGTCCGCCACGGCCATTGCCGCGCACGGTGACCGTGGTTTCACCGCCGGAGAGGATCACGCAGGGCGCCGCCACGGGCTGGCCGTGCAGGGCGACCTGGCGGGCGATGCCGGCGTGGACCTTGGCCACCTCCCGGGATTCGCCCTCCAGGTCGCCGAGGATCAGTGGGCTGAAGCCGGACTGGCGAGCCTTCACGGCCGCCGCCTCAAGGGACTGCTGGGGCCGGGCGATCAGTTGGAAGTGGCTGCGCGCCAGGCACGGGTCACCGGGCTTGACGGTTTCCGACTCGGGGCTCTGCAGCCAACTGCGGACCGCGGCCGGTACGTCGATGCCATAGCGCTTGAGAATCGCCAGGGCCTCGGCCGAGGTGCTGGGGTCGGCCACGGTGGGGCCGGAGGCGATGACCGTGGCCAGGTCGCCGGGTACATCGGAAATCGCATAGGTGTAGACCGTGGCCGGCCAGCAGGCCTTGGCCAGGCGTCCACCCTTGATCGCCGAGAGGTGCTTGCGCACGCAGTTCATCTCGCCGATGGTGGCGCCGGATTTGAGCAGGGCCTTGTTGATGGCCTGCTTGTCCGCCAGGGTGATGCCGGCGGCTGGCAGGGCCAGCAGCGCCGAACCGCCACCGGACAGCAGGAAGATCACCCGATCCTGTTCCGACAGGTTGCTGACCAGTTCCAGCACGCGCTTGGCCACGGCCAGGCCGGCGGCGTCGGGCACCGGGTGGGCGGCTTCGACCACTTCGATCTTAGTGCAGGGGGCGCCGTGGCCGTAGCGGGTGACCACCAGCCCGGAGACTTCGCCCTGCCAGCTGCGCTCGACCACCTGGGCCATGGCCGCGGCGGCCTTGCCGGCGCCGATGACGATGACGCGGCCGCTGCGGTCGCTGGGGAGATGGGCTTGCAGAACCTGTTGCGGGTGGGCGGCGTCGATGGCTGTGGCGAACAGCTCACGGAGGAATTTTTGCGGATCGACCGACATGGCGGGCTCCCGGATTTCTTGTTATGGGGGGCTTGAAACGGGTGTAGCCGCCACCTCAGGCGGCGGCAAGGTCAGCAGGGCCTGTCCCTGGCCCGCCGTGAGGCGTTTCCTGCGAACCTTGGCGCAGCCTGCGGCAGCGGCTACGGATGCTGCTTATTTCTTCTCGCGGATCGAGAAGTTGGCCATGTGTTCCAGGCCCTTGATCAAGGCCGAGTGGTCCCAGTTGGCGCCACCGATGGCGGTGCAGGTGCTGAACACTTGCTGGGTGTTGGCGGTGTTGGGCAGGTTGATGCCCAGCTCGCGGGCACCGCTCAGGGCCAGGTTCAGGTCCTTCTGGTGCAGGTTGATGCGGAAGCCCGGGTCGAAGGTGCCCTTGATCATCCGCTCGCCGTGCACTTCGAGGATCTTCGAGGAAGCGAAGCCACCCATCAGTGCTTCACGCACCTTGGCCGGGTCGGCGCCGTTCTTCGAGGCGAACAGCAGGGCTTCGGCCACGGCCTGGATGTTCAGGGCGACGATGATCTGGTTGGCCACCTTGGCAGTCTGGCCGTCACCGTTGCCACCCACCAGGGTGATGTTCTTGCCCATGCTCTGGAACAGCGGCAGGGCACGTTCGAAGGCCTGGCTGTCGCCACCGACCATGATGCTCAGGGTGGCGGCCTTGGCCCCGACTTCACCGCCGGACACCGGGGCGTCCAGGTACTGGGCGCCGGTTTCGTTGATCTTGGCGGCGAAGGCCTTGGTAGCGGTGGGCGAGATCGAGCTCATGTCGATGACGATCTTGCCCTTGCCGATCCCGGCGGCCACGCCGTCGGCGCGCAGCAGCACGTCTTCGACCTGGGGGGTATCGGGGACCATGATGATGACGAACTCGGCTTCCTGGGCTACGTCCCGGGGCGAGGCCAGGGCGATGGCGCCGGCGGCGATCAGGTCGGCCGGAGCCTTGCCGTGGTGTTCCGAGAGCAGCAGGCTGTGACCGGCCTTCTGCAGGTTGGCGGCCATTGGGTGGCCCATGATGCCGGTGCCGATAAATCCGATTTTAGCCATGATAAAAATCCTCTATTCAACGGGACCTTGTGGGCGCTGGCTGGCCAGCGAAGGCGGTCTTGCGGGCCTCTTCGCCGGCAAGCCGGCTCCTACGCAGGTACAGGTTCAGATTGCGTTGTGGGTTTTCAGCCAGCCAAGGCCGGCTTCAGTGGTGGTCAGCGGCTTGTACTCGCAACCGACCCAGCCCTGGTAGCCGATGCGGTCCAGGTGCTCGAAGAGGAAGCGGTAGTTGATCTCGCCGGTGCCCGGCTCGTTGCGCCCGGGGTTGTCCGCCAGCTGGATGTGGTTGATCTGGCCCAGGTGGTTGGCCATGGTCCGCGCCAGGTCTCCCTCCATGATCTGCATGTGGTAGATGTCGTACTGCAGGTACAGGTTGTCGCTGCCCACCTGCTCGCGAATCGACAGTGCCTGGGCGGTATTGTTGAGGTAGAAGCCGGGAATGTCGCGGGTGTTGATGGCTTCCATCACCAGCTTGATGCCCACGGCCTGGAGCTTGTCGGCGGCGTACTTGAGGTTGGCGACCAAGGTCTTTTCCGCCAGGGCTTCATCGGCGCCCTGTGGGCGGATGCCTGCCAGGCAGTTGATCTGGGTATTGCCCAGGACCTGGGCGTAGGCAATGGCCAGGTCGACCCCGGCGCGGAACTCCTCGACCCGGTCGGGCAGGCAGGCGATACCGCGTTCACCCTTGGCCCAGTCGCCGGCCGGCAGGTTGAACAGCACCTGGCTCAGGCCGTGGGCGTCAAGTTGCGCCTTGATTTCGGCAGAGCTGAATTCGTAGGGGAACAGATATTCGACGCCGCTGAAGCCGGCATCGGCGGCCGCCTTGAAGCGGGCGAGGAAGTCCTGTTCGGTGAACAGCATGGACAGGTTGGCAGCAAATCGCGGCATGGTGGTCTCCTGTGGTTCGGTCAAGCCTGGGGCTGGCGCCAGGGGGCGGGCGGCCCGGGCGCCACCTCTGGCGGGAGGTGGCGCGCGGGGCCCGGCCGGTGCCAGCGGCCAGGGGTATCAGTCGAGCAGGGAAATCGCGGTAGGGGCGTCGTTGCCCACCAGCGCCAGGTCTTCGAACTCGTTGACCGCGTTGATTTCGGTGCCCATGGAAATGTTGGTCACGCGCTCCAGGATGATTTCCACCACCACCGGCACCTTGAAGGTCTGGAGCATTTCCTGGGCCTGGCGCAGGGCCGGCTGGATGTCCTTGGGTTCGAACACCCGCAGGGCCTTGCAACCCAGGCCTTCGGCAACGGCCACGTGGTCGACGCCATAGCCGTTGAGTTCCGGCGCGTTGAGGTTGTCGAAGGACAGCTGCACGCAGTAGTCCATGTCGAAACCGCGCTGGGCCTGGCGGATCAGCCCCAGGTAGGAGTTGTTCACCACCACGTGGATGTACGGCAGGTTGAACTGCGCGCCCACCGCCAGTTCTTCGATCATGAACTGGAAGTCGTAGTCGCCGGACAGCGCCACCACCTGGCGGTTCGGGTCGGCCTTGACCACGCCCAGGGCAGCGGGGATGGTCCAGCCCAGCGGGCCGGCCTGGCCGCAGTTGATCCAGTGGCGTGGCTTGTAGACGTGGAGGAACTGCGCGCCGGCAATCTGCGACAGGCCTATGGTGCTGACGTAGCAGGTGTCCTTGCCGAATACCTGGTTCATTTCTTCGTACACGCGCTGCGGCTTGACCGGCACGTTGTCGAAGTGGGTCTTGCGGTGCAGGCTGGCCTTGCGCTGCTGGCAATCATGCAGCCAGGCGCTGCGATCCTTGAGCTTGCCGGCGGTCTGCCATTCGCGGGCCACCTCCAGCAATACGGTCAGGGCGCTGCCAGCATCGGAAACGATGCCCAGGTCCGGGGTGAAGACGCGGCCGATCTGGGTCGGTTCGATGTCCACGTGGATGAACTTGCGGCCTTCGGTGTAGACGTCCACCGAACCGGTGTGGCGGTTGGCCCAGCGGTTGCCGATGCCCAGCACGGTGTCGGACTTGAGCAGGGTGGCATTGCCGTAGCGATGGGAGGTCTGCAGGCCGACCATGCCCACCATTTGTGGGTGATCGTCAGGGATGGTGCCCCAGCCCATCAGGGTCGGGATCACCGGAATGCCGGTCAGTTCGGCGAACTCCACCAGCAGCTCGCTGGCGTCGGCGTTGATCACGCCGCCACCGGCCACCAGCAATGGACGTTCGGCCTGGTCCAGCAGGGCCAGAACCTTTTCCGCCTGCAGGCGGGTCGCCGCCGGCTTGGCCAGGGGCAGGGGCTGGTAGGCGTCGATGTCGAATTCGATTTCCGCCATCTGCACGTCGAACGGCAGGTCGATCAGTACCGGGCCGGGACGGCCGGAGCGCATTTCATAAAAGGCTTTCTGGAAGGCGTAGGGCACCTGGCCCGGTTCCAGCACGGTGGTGGCCCACTTGGTCACCGGCTTGACGATGCTGGTGATGTCCACGGCCTGGAAGTCTTCCTTGTGCAGGCGGGCGCGGGGGGCCTGACCGGTGATGCAGAGAATCGGGATGGAGTCGGCCGAGGCGCTGTACAGGCCGGTGACCATGTCGGTGCCGGCGGGGCCCGAAGTACCGATGCATACGCCGATGTTACCGGCCTTGGTGCGGGTGTAGCCCTCGGCCATGTGCGAGGCGCCTTCGACGTGGCGAGCGAGCACGTGATCGATGCCACCGACCTTCTGCAGCGCGGAATACAGCGGGTTGATGGCGGCACCCGGGATGCCAAAAGCGGTATCGACCCCTTCACGGCGCATCACCAGAACGGCGGCTTCGATTGCTCTCATTTTGCTCATGGTTTTGTGCCTCTTGCGTTTTGTAATTGTATACAAGTGGTTTTGCGCAAAGTGTATTCACGGCGGATGGCGCAGGTCAATCCATTTTCTTGAGCGGCAGCGGCTTTCATCAAAGCCCCGATAAACCGGCGTCCTTTTGTCGCAGGGGCTGCCTTTCGCGAATTATTGTATACAAAAAATAAATCCATTGTGTTCTATTTGTTGTATCGGACTTCTCCTACAAGAAGCTTCCCCAGGCTTTCTCAATAACAAGATAAGGACGGCACCCATGAGCGCTTTAACCTTGAAAGTCGCAGTCAACCTGGCCAACCAGGCCATCAACGCGGGGCGCAAGATCAATGCGGCGCCGCTGACCATCGCGGTGCTGGATGCCGGCGGGCACCTGGTGACCCTGCAACGGGAGGACGGCGCCAGCCTGCTGCGCCCGCAGATCGCCATCGGCAAGGCCTGGGGGGCGGTGGCCCTGGGCAAGGGCTCGCGCCTGCTGGCCCTGGACGCGCAGCAGCGCCCGGCCTTCATCGGCGCATTGAACGGTCTGGGGCAGGGCAGCGTGGTGCCTGCGCCGGGCGGGGTGTTGATTCGGGATCAGGCGGGGGCAGTGATTGGGGCGATCGGCATCAGTGGCGATACCTCGGACATCGATGAGCAGTGCGCCATCAGCGCGATCGAAGCCCAGGGCCTGGCGGCGGACGCTGGCGTCAGCGCGTAGCCCTCGACCTCGCGGGCCCGGCCTGTAGCCGCTGCCGAGCCCGCGAGGCTGCGAAAAGCCGCGCAGGATCTTGATTGAAACTATTGCGCCCTTGCGGGCCGGGAAACAAACCAGAAAGTACCGAAACGCTATCAGCGATCCAGTTCACAGCCCTTGAGCACCAGACGGATGATGGTCTGCGCCGCAGCTTCGTAGTCGTCTTCGTCGAGCTTGGTCTTGCCGGTGACCACCGAGATCTGCCAGTCGAAGTCGGCGTAGGTCTGGGTCGCGGCCCAGATGCTGAACATCAGGTGGTTGGGGTCGAGCGGGGCGATCAGGCCGCGATCGATCCAGGTCTGGATGCACTCGATGTTGTGCTTGGCCTGGGCGTTGAGCTGTTCCACCTGCTCCGGGCTCAGGTGCGGCGCGCCATGCATGATCTCGCTGGCAAAGACCTTGGAAGCGAAGGGCAGGTCGCGGGAGATGCGGATCTTCGAGCGGATGTAGCCGCTGAGCACTTCGCTGGGCACGCCATCGGCATTGAACGGGGTGGAGGCCTGGAGGATGGGTTCGATGATGCTTTCCAGCACCTCGCGATAGAGGTTTTCCTTGGACTTGAAGTAGTAGTAGACGTTGGGTTTGGGCAACCCGGCCTTGGCGGCGATGTCGCTGGTCTTGGTCGCCGCAAAGCCCTTGTCGGCAAACTCTTCACTGGCGGCCCGCAGGATCAGTTCTTTATTGCGCTCGCGGATGGTGCTCATAAACCAGGGGATTCCTTGCCTGTTCGGGCGGTTGCGCATGGTAGCACCGGCGTCGCGCGAGGCTCAAGAATGCCCGGCGGCCGCGGTTTTACTGCTTCTGGCATCTCGCTTGTGCTGCCAGCGGCACGGTATGCTGCGCGCCTTATTTCCATGCAGGGAAGCCAGGTTCATGGCCGGAAGCAGTTTGCTGGTATTGATCGATGACATCGCCGCGGTACTCGATGACGTGGCCTTGATGACCAAGATGGCGGCGAAGAAGACCGCCGGTGTGCTGGGCGACGACCTCGCGCTCAATGCCCAGCAGGTCTCCGGGGTCCGCGCCGAGCGGGAAATTCCGGTGGTCTGGGCGGTGGCCAAGGGGTCGTTTCGCAACAAGCTGATCCTGGTGCCGGCGGCGCTGGCCATCAGCGCCCTGGCGCCGTGGCTGGTGACCCCGCTGCTGATGCTGGGTGGTGCCTACCTGTGTTTCGAGGGCTTCGAGAAGCTGGCGCACAAATACCTGCACCACGCCGAAGTGGCGGCCGAACATACCCAGACCCTGCAAGCCCTGGCCGACCCCCAGGTGGATCTGGTGGCTTTCGAGAAGGACAAGATCAAGGGTGCGGTGCGCACCGATTTCATCCTTTCCGCGGAAATCATCGCCATCACCCTGGGCACCGTGGCCGGGGCCTCCCTGACCCAGCAGGTGGTGGTGCTCTCGGGTATCGCCATTGTCATGACCGTCGGCGTCTACGGCCTGGTGGCCGGCATCGTCAAGCTCGATGACCTGGGGCTGTGGCTGGTGCACAAGCCCGCCGCCCTGGCCAAACGCATCGGTGGGGCGATCCTGCGGGCAGCGCCGCTGATGATGAAGAGCCTGTCGGTGATCGGTACGGCGGCGATGTTCATGGTCGGCGGCGGCATCCTGACCCACGGTGTGCCCGCCGTGCACCACCTGATAGAAGGGCTGGCCGAGCGCAGCGCCGGGGTCATAGGCCCGGTATCGGCGTTGATGCCGACCCTGCTCAATGCCGTGGCCGGGATCATTGCCGGTGCCGTGGTGCTGCTGGCGGTCACCCTGGCGGGCAAGGCCTGGCGCGCACTGCGCGGCTGACGGGCGCTCAGCCCGCTGCCGGCACCGGGGTCGGCAGCGCGGCCGCTTGTTGCTGGCGGCACCAGCGGCGCCAGGTGAACTGCAGTTGCAGAATCGCCGCCCGGGCCATCTCCCGGGCTTGCAGGGGCAGGTCGCGGTCGCCATCCAGGGCCTTGAGCAGGGCCGCCGAGACCGCATCCAGCTGTTCGCTGCGGTTGGCGCTGGGGCCGCCGTGCCTGAGCAGCGTCGCCAGGTGCGCGAGATAATGCTCGCGTTCCGTGGCCAGGGTGCCCCGAGCCGGGTCCAGGCAACTGCGCAATTGCAGCAGCTCATCTCCCAGGTCCAGCCCCAGCAGGCCGTTGTCCCAGTGACTGCGGCGGTTCTCGGGCTGCATCTGCCAATACCGCGACACCCGGATCAGCCGATCGGCCATGCGCCCGCCGAACCAGCTTTCGGCCTGCTCCGGCGGGCGTGAGGTGAGCTGCGCCAGATCGAACAGCGAAGCCTTGAACATCCGCCGGTAGTGCTGCTCGCCCGGGTTGAGGCTGACCAGGCGCAGCACCACCACGGCGATGCCGACACCGATCAGGGTGGCCATGGCCTTGTTCAGGAACGCCCCGAGGTCGTAGCTCATCAGGTTGCTGGGGCCGACGTTGTTGACGAAAAAGATGCAGAACGCCGAGGCGACGGGCGCGAGCTTCGGTCGGCTCATGCACAGCGAAGCGCAGAACAGCGGCACTGCCAGCCCCAGGCACAGCAGGGGAAAACCGTCCCAGCCCGGCAGCAGGCCAAGGCCGACGAAGGCCGCCACGGGAATGGACAGGGCAATGCCCTTGAAGAAATTCAGGCAGGACGCGGCAGGGTTCTCACGCCCGGCGAACAGGCTCAGCACCACGCCACAGATGGAGACGGCCCCCAGCCCCGAGGGCCAGGCGGACAGCAGCCAGAAGCCGGCGACGGCGAGAAAGGCCAGGGCGCTGCGCAAGCCTCCCAGCACCCCTTGCTGGATATCCCGGTGCCAGGACAGGGCGCCGGGAGCGCCGGGCGGGACCCGGCCCTGTTCCACGGCGCTGACACTCAGGGCGCTCTGTTCCACCCGCTCCAGTACCTGGGCCAGTTGCACCAGGCACAGATGGCCTTCGGCGGACAGCGAAGGGTCCTGCAGTGCCTGTTGCAGGCGCTGGAGCAAGGGCGGCAGGGCGGCGTCATGTTCGGCCTGCAGGGCCTGGATGGTCTCGCCGAGCAAGGGTTGGAGTTGCTGCGCGGTGGCGGCGTCGAGCATCTGCCGTTGCCGCGCCACGCCGCGGGCGGACCGGAGCAAGCCCAGCAGGTCGCGGCTCAGCACCCGCAGCGCCTGGGAGCGACGGCGCCCCTGCGGGCCTTCGAACCAGGCGTGATCGCGTTGGGCATCCACGGTGACGATACGCCCCAGGGCTTCCAGCAGCCCCTTGCGCTGGTCTTCCCCCAGCAGCTCCGAGGCTGCGGCCTGGCGCCCGGCCAGCCAGGCGGCGCGGCCCTGGACCGCCAGCGCCTGTTCCACCCGGCGCGGCCAGAGCAGTTGGCTGGCCACGGCGGCGCAGATGATCCCCAGGCCGATTTCCGAACAGCGCGCCACTGCCTGGTCGAACACCTGCAAGGGCGCTGCGGTGGCGGGCAGGGCGATGATGGCAGTGGTGTAGCCCGCCAGTACGAAACCGTAGGCTGCGTGGTTGCGCAGCAGCGAGGCGCCGGTGGTGCAGAAGGCCAGCCACAGGGCCATGGCCAGCAGGAACAGCAGGGGCGCCTGGCCCAGGGTAGCAATCAGCAATATCGACACCACGGCCCCCACCAGGGTGCCCAACAGGCGGTAGGCGCCCTTGGCCAGGACCATGCCGCTGCTGGACTGGCTGACGATGAACACCGTGGTCAGGGCCCATTGCGGTTGTTCGAAATCCAGGCGGAACGCCAGGTACAGGGCCAGGCCGCCGGCAATCAGGTTGCGCGCGGCGAACAGCAGGTCGGCAGGGGCAGGGGCGAAGAGGGCTTGCCAGATATCGGCGCGGAAAAAGGTCGGCAGTTTCATCTTTCAGACACATCGATAGCTAGCTAATGATTAGCATCGTATCGATTTTGCCAGGGTGTGCCAATCGGCTTTTCAACGAGCGGGGAGGAAGGGGCTTTGACGGGGAGCGGACGCCCCGCCGGATGGCGGGGCGAGGCAGGGTTACTCGGCGATCTGCAGCTTGCGCGACTCGGTGTAGACGTAGCGCACTTTCTCGTATTCGAACGGCGAGTTCAGCTGGCCATAGCGGAAGCTGGTCTGGTAGCGCTTGTCGACCCCGCGCAGGACCCAGATTTCCGGGTGGTTGCTGCTGGCTTCCGAAACATTGAGGAAGTTGATCGCCGATTCGGCGGTGTAGTCCACCGCCAGCCCGGCGGTATCACGCAGGTTCGACGGGCCGAGGATCGGCAGCACCAGGTAGGCGCCGCCGGGTACGCCGTAGAAGCCCAGGGTCTGGCCGAAGTCTTCGCTCTGGCGCGGCAGGCCCATCTTGGTAGCCGGGTCCCACAGGCCGGCCACGCCGATGGTGGTGTTGAGCAGCAGGCGCGCGGTGGTTTCCATGGAGCGCTGGCCCTTGAACTGCAGCAGGCTGTTGAACAGGTTGGGCACATCGCCCAGGTTGTTGAAGAAGTTGCTGACCCCGGTGCGCAGGAAGCTCGGCGTCACGTAGCGGTACCCGTCCACCACCGGCAGGAACACCCATTGGTCGAAGCGGTAGTTGAAGTGGTAGACCCGGCGGTTCCACGACTCCAGCGGGTCGTAGATATTCAGGGCGTTCAAGGTCGAGCGCTCGAACTCGCGCTGGTCCAGCCCCGGGTTGAACTTGAGCTTCTTCAACGGCTCGGTGAAGCCATCGGGGTCGGGGGTGACGGGGATGTTGGCCTTGCTGTTGTCGGCTTGGGCATAGCCTGCGCAGAGCAACGCAGCGATAAGCAGGAGATGTTTAGCCACGGAAGAACTCCAGCATGGCGTCGCTGTTGACGCGGTAGTTGAGGTTGCCGCAGTGGCCGCCATGGGGGTAGACGGTCAGGCGGTCACCAAAGGTTTTACGCAGGAAACCCAGGTCGCCGGGGCCGAGGATCACGTCGTCGGCGTTGTGCATCACGGCGATCTTCGGGCTGGCCTTGAGGTAGTCCTGCAGGGCGTAGAGGCTGACCTGGTCGATCAGTTGCAGCAGGCTGCCGCCATCGGTGCGGGCGCGCCACATGGGGATCACCTGCTCGGTCAGGTAGCAGTCGAAGTCGCATTGCAGGGCACGCTTGAGAAACGGCGTGAGGCTGGTGCCTTCGCGGATCGGGTATTTGGGCGGGGTGATCAGGCCACGGCGGTTGATCAGGTCCGAGGTGAAGGCAATGTCCGCCGCAGAGAAACGGAAGGAGGTGCCGATCAGCATCGCCATCTGCTCGTTGGTCAGGTGCTGCTTGGATTGCTGGAAGTCGTAGAGCAGGGCGTCGTTGAGGTCGATATAGCCCTTCTGCTGGAAGTAGCGGGTCAGCTTGCCCAGCACCAGTTCGTAGAAGGTAGTGCTGTTGTTGATGCCCTTGACCTCGGTCTGCACCAGCTTGTCGAGGTTGGTGATCGAGGTATAGAGATTGACCGGCGGGTTGAGCAGCAGGACCTTCTTGAAATTGAAGCTGCGCCGGGTTTCATCCAGCTTGCTGACGAAGGCCGCATCCAGCGCGCCAAGACTGTAGCCGGTGAGGTAGAACTCGGTGATCGGCAGCTTGGGATTCTGCGCCCGTACGGCCTGCATCACCCGGTACATGTCCTCGGCGTCTTCCTGGGTCACGCCCGGGGTGGCAAAGCGCGAAGCGGCGCTGATGAAGTCGAAGCTGGTGGGCGAGGACAGCTGCACCACGTGGTAGCCGGCTTTGTAGTAGAGCTTCTTCAGGTACTCGTTGAGGCTGCTGTCATAGCGCGCCCCGGTGCCGGCGATCAGGAAGATCAGCGGCGCGGCGTGGTCCTGGGTGGCAATGCGGTAGGTGAGTTTCTTCACCGCCCAGAAGTTGTCCGGGAGGATGAATTCCCGTTCCGGACGCAGCGTCAGGCTGTGGTCAGACTGGCGGATGTCATCGCTTGCGGGCAGTTCCGGGCGCAACTCCGGAGGCGTGGTGGCGATGGTGGCTTCGAAGGGGTTGGTCAACGGGTAGCCATAGGTGGCCGGGTCGACGTCGACCGCCAGCGCGGACGCACTCAGGATAAGGCCGCCAAACAGGGCAGCGAAGCGCAAGGAACGAAGCATGACTGTATCCCTAGAAGAAGGTGCCGAATGAGGTTCGCAGGCTATGACCACCGCGCTGCTGCCGAAGTGCCATGGTTGGGCACAAATAACGCCTGCGACAGGCTTATTGGGAAGTGATAGTAGCCGGACGATACACTTTGCCGCCATTTGCATGACAGATATCTGCGCCTGGCGCTTGCCAAGCGTTCTCGGGGGATTATGCTGGGCGCCGTTTTGACTGTTCGGAGTGTTTCATGTCCCGCCGCCTTCCCCTCATTCTGCTGCTCGTGGTCCTGCCGCTGTGGCTGGCCGCCAGTTATGGCCTGCGCTACGGCTTCATGGAGGATGCGCGCTGGGTGGGTGCCTGTGTCGAGGCCGCCAGCCGCTGGGAGTGCGGGCTGCGCTCCAGCCTGGGTTGGATGATTCACTTCAAGGTGCTGGGCTGGAGCGCGGTGGCCGTGGCGCTCCTGGGTTTTGTCATGCCCGGGCGTGCCGGTTGGGGGCTGGGCGTACTGGCGTTGCTGATCGGCATCCCGGCCCTGGCCCTGTACAACACCACCCTGGCGGTATTTGCCGTGGTGATTGCCGGCTTGCGCCTGGTGCGCGCCAGCAAGCCATAGCCGCAGCAGCGGCCATGGCCTATGGCCTCAGGCCCTGCGGGCCCGCAGGTTGCGCCAAAGCGCCGCTACCATCAGCAGGCTGACCAGGGCCCAGCCCCAGGCCTGCTGGTTGGCCAGACCTTCCTGATACAACTGCGGGGCAATGCCGGCACCGACGATAAAGGTCAGCAGGGCAATCTCCCGGCGCGGCACTCGCACCGGGCGGCACAGGTAGACCAGTGCCGGCAGTAGCAGGGCCGCGCTGGGGAAGCTGCGGTAGCGCGGGTCGAACACCAGCTCCAGCATCATCACCGCCGCGGCGAAGCCTGCGGCCGTCAGCAGCCAGCCGGCCCGTTTCTCCAGTGCATTGAAGGCCTCCAGGCGCCAGCCCTGGCGAGGGCTCAGGGCCAGGGCGGCGTGGGCCAGCACCAGCAGGTTGAGCCCCAGCAGCAACGCGGCCCAGCACCATTCACCGGCGAAACGGCTGGTTACCCGCGCCAGTTCTCCCCAGGTTCCGATGCTGCAAGCGGCCACTGCTCCCAACAGGGGCAGCAGCAGGGCGGCGCGGTGGTCGCGGGGCCGGCCGCCGAGCACGAGGGTGCCGAGCAGTATCAGGCCGCCGACGCCCAGCCACAGCGGCCAGTACGGCAGGTTGGACACCGGGCCGGCGAGGATGCCCTTGTCCTGGCGATCAGCATCGAACAGCCCCCAGTAGCCACCGACGGCACCTTCGCTGGCGCGCTTCCAGGGCTGGTCGAAGGCTTCGATCAGGTTGTAGTGCCAGCCATTGTGTTCCGCCAGGGCGACGAAGCCGCGGATGAACTTGGCCTCGTTGACCCGGCTGGGCAGCGCGGTTTCTCGCTGCCGGCCTTCACTGGGCCAGCCGGTCTCGCCAATCAGCACGTCCTTGGGGGCGAAGCGGTTGCCGAACACCTGGCGCACCTCGGCCACGTGGTTCAAGGCGGCGTCGATGTTCGACGGATCGTCTTCCCAGTACGGCAGCAGGTGGATGGTGAGGAAATCCACCGTCGGGGCGATTTCCGGGTGCTTGAGCCAGAACTCCCAGACATCGGCGTAGGTCACCGGCTGCTTGACCCCGGCCTTGACCTTGAGGATCAGCCGCGCCAATTGCGCGCCGGTGACCTCCTTGCGCAGCAGTGCTTCGTTACCGACGATCACCGCACTGACCACGTCCGGGTTGGCGTTGGCCGAGGCGATCAGCAGGTCGACCTCCTTCTCGGTGTCCACCGGGTTGCTGTTGACCCAGGCGCCGATCATCAGCTTCAGGCCGTGCTTGCGCGCCAGGTCAGGCAGGGCTTCCAGGCCGGTCATGGAATAGGTACGAATGCATTCGAAACGGGTCGCCAGCAGGGCGAGGTCGGCGTCCATGCGCTGCGGGCGCAGCTTGAACGGCTGGTCGAAGGGCGACTGGTCCTTGTCGAACGGAGTGTAGGAAGCGCACTGCAGCTTGTGGCTGGCGCTGGCGACATCCGGCAGGTGCACCGGCCGGCCAAGGCCGTACCAATAACCGCAGAGGGCCAGCAGCCCGAGCAGGCAGGCGAACAGATAGGGCAGGGCGGGGAAACGAGGGGTGGCGGGCATGATCGGGCCGTCGTGGAACAAAGCCGGGCATCTTACCCGCATTTGTCCGCAGCTTGGTGGGCTGCATGATTTTGACATGCAAAGTTCGGGCGGACCCACTGCCCGGGTGAGGTCGGCCGTTGGTTACTGGCTATCTGATGTCGCTGCTGGCTGCCTTGAGGTCGTAGACAGAGCAGGTCGCGGAACAGGGCGGGTTGATGATCCAGGCATCAGTACTCCGCTGATGATCGAACGCGTTCGCGGTGAGGCGTGATGGGGGCGCTGAGCACCATAACCATACGTTGACGTGCCTGGCAGCCGCCCGGCACTGCACTTTTCGGGGAAGTAACGATGAAGATGCGACGACTCTTAGGCGCAGGTGCCGCACTGGTACTTGCCATCAGCTCCACTCTGGCCAGTGCCGACAGCAAAACCCTGAGCATCGGCTATGTCGACGGCTGGTCCGACAGCGTGGCGACGACCCATGTGGCGGCGGAAGTGATCAAGCAGAAGCTCGGTTATGACGTCAAGCTGCAGGCGGTGGCGACCGGGATCATGTGGCAGGGCGTAGCCACCGGCAAGCTCGACGCCATGCTTTCGGCCTGGCTGCCGGTGACCCATGGCGAGTACTGGGCCAAGAACAAGGACAAGGTGGTGGACTACGGCCCCAACTTCAAGGACGCCAAGATCGGCCTGATCGTGCCGGAGTACGTCAAGGCCAAGTCCATCGAGGACCTCAAGACCGATACCACGTTCAAGAACAAGATCGTCGGCATCGACGCCGGCTCGGGGGTGATGCTCAAGACCGACCAGGCGATCAAGGACTACGGCCTGGACTACAAGCTGCAGGCCAGTTCCGGGGCGGCAATGATCGCCGAGCTGACCCGCGCCGAAGAAAAACAGGATTCCATCGCCGTGACCGGCTGGGTGCCGCACTGGATGTTCGCCAAGTGGAAACTGCGCTTCCTCGAAGACCCGAAGGGCGTGTACGGCGCTGCTGAAACCGTCAACAGCATCGGCAGCAAGGGCCTGGAGAAGAAGGCGCCGGAAGTGGCGGCCTTCCTGAAGAAATTCCAGTGGGCCTCGAAAGATGAAATCGGTGAGGTCATGCTGGCCATTCAAGAGGGTGCAAAACCCGATGTGGCGGCCAAGGATTGGGTGAGCAAGCACCCGGAAAGGGTTGCCGAGTGGACTGCTAAATAAGCACAACGCGTCTAGATCAGGGGTCTTGAGGCCGCGCACTGGAAACAGTGGGCGGCCTTGTCATTTATTGAAGAAAAAACCGGCGCCAACGCTAATGTCGTTCTAATACTAAGGTCGTCTGGAACCTGCTCCATAGCCGCATAGAGTGGATTAGGTTCCACCTAAAATCTGTGCTGCGAGGATAAAAACAATGAACGACAGCATTTACCTCTCGATTCAAAACAGCCCGCGTTTCAAGGAGCTGGTCAGCAAACGAGAGCGGTTCGCCTGGATTCTCTCGGCGATCATGCTTGGGCTTTACTCGGCTTTCATCCTGTTGATCGCCTATGGTCCCCAGATCCTGGGCGCCAAACTCAGTCCTACCTCATCCATCACCTGGGGCATTCCCATCGGTGTCGGCTTGATTCTCTCGGCCTTCATCCTGACGGCCATCTATGTGCGACGCGCCAACGGCGAATTCGACGAGTTGAACAATGCGATCCTGAAGGAGGCTCAGCAATGATCCGACGTCTATTCGCAGCACTCGGTCTTGCCGCCTTCGCTCCCGCCCTCTGGGCTGCAGACGCCTTGACGGGCGAAGTCCACAAGCAACCACTCAACGTATCGGCGATCGTGATGTTCGTGGTCTTCGTCGGTGCCACCCTGTGCATCACCTACTGGGCCTCCAAGCGCAACAAGTCGGCTGCCGACTATTACGCGGCGGGTGGCAAGATCACCGGCTTCCAGAACGGTCTGGCGATCGCTGGCGACTACATGTCCGCGGCGTCCTTCCTGGGGATTTCCGCCCTGGTGTTCACTTCCGGCTATGACGGCCTGATCTACTCCATCGGCTTCCTGGTGGGCTGGCCGATCATTCTGTTCCTGATCGCCGAGCGCCTGCGCAACCTGGGCAAGTACACCTTTGCCGACGTGGCGTCCTACCGCCTCGGGCAGACCCAGATCCGCACCCTGTCGGCCTGTGGCTCGCTGGTGGTAGTGGCGTTCTACCTGATCGCGCAGATGGTGGGTGCCGGCAAGCTGATCCAGCTGCTGTTCGGCCTCGACTACCATGTGGCGGTGATCCTGGTGGGCATCCTGATGTGCCTGTACGTGCTGTTCGGCGGCATGCTGGCCACGACCTGGGTGCAGATCATCAAGGCGGTGCTGTTGCTCTCCGGCGCGTCCTTCATGGCACTGATGGTGATGAAGCACGTCAACTTCGACTTCAACACCCTGTTCTCCGAAGCGATCAAGGTTCACCCCAAGGGTGAAGCGATCATGAGCCCCGGCGGCCTGGTGAAAGACCCGATCTCGGCGTTCTCCTTAGGTCTCGCGCTGATGTTCGGTACCGCTGGCCTGCCCCACATCCTGATGCGCTTCTTCACCGTCAGCGATGCCAAGGAAGCTCGCAAGAGCGTGCTCTATGCCACTGGCTTCATCGGCTACTTCTACATCCTGACCTTCATCATCGGCTTCGGCGCGATCCTGCTGGTAAGCACCAACCCGGACTTCAAGGATGCCGCAGGCGCCTTGCTGGGCGGCAACAACATGGCGGCGGTGCACCTGGCCAACGCAGTGGGCGGCAGCGTGTTCCTCGGCTTCATTTCGGCCGTGGCCTTCGCCACCATCCTGGCGGTCGTTGCAGGCCTGACCCTGGCTGGCGCCTCGGCGGTGTCCCATGACCTGTATGCCAGCGTGATCAAGAAGGGCAAGGCCAACGAGAAGGACGAGATCCGCGTTTCCAAGATCACCACCGTGGCATTGGGCGTACTGGCCATCGGCCTGGGCATTCTCTTTGAAAGCCAGAACATCGCGTTCATGGTCGGCCTGGCGTTCTCCATTGCCGCCAGCTGCAACTTCCCGGTACTGCTGCTTTCCATGTACTGGAAGAAGCTCACCACCCGTGGCGCCATGATTGGCGGCTGGATGGGCCTGGTGAGTGCCGTGGCGCTGATGATCCTCGGCCCGACCATCTGGGTGCAGATCCTGCATCACGAGAAGGCGATCTTCCCGTACGAGTACCCGGCGCTGTTCTCGATGATCATCGCCTTCATCGGTATCTGGTTCTTCTCCATCACCGACAAGTCGACCGCGGCGGTCAACGAGCGGGCGCTGTTCTTCCCGCAGTTCGTGCGTTCGCAGACCGGCCTGGGTGCCAGTGGGGCGGTGTCGCACTAAGCCAGATGAATGTATCGGCTTCTATATAGAAGCTGCGTAATGGCGAAATGCCCCGATCGAGAGACCGGGGCATTTTTCTGTCCGCTCGCCCTGCCCGGAGCCCCCCGACTGCAGGTGCAGGAGCATAGGAGCTGGCTTGCCAGCGCAAGCGTATGTGAGGAGCAGGGCTCTTCGCCGGCAGGCCGGATCCTGCGGGTTGGGGGGGGCGAGGGGAGGGCAGAAACAAATACGACCTCTGTTAGAGGCCGTATCCGGTGCAGCTAAGACGTTTGCGCAAGGCAGGTCTTATTTGCGGTCTTCCAGTTTGGTGATGTCACGCGACTCGTAGCCGGTGTACAGCTGGCGTGGACGGCCGATCTTGTACGGGCTGGAGAGCATTTCCTTCCAGTGCGAGATCCAGCCGACGGTCCGCGCCAGGGCGAAGATCACGGTGAACATGCTGGTTGGAATGCCGATCGCCTTGAGGATGATCCCCGAGTAGAAGTCGACGTTCGGGTACAGCGAGCGCTCGATGAAGTATGGGTCGGTCAAGGCGATCTCTTCCAGGCGCATGGCCAGTTCGAGTTGCGGATCGTTGTTGATGCCCAGTTCCTTGAGTACTTCGTCGCAGGTCTGCTTCATCACGGTGGCGCGCGGGTCGCGGTTCTTGTACACGCGGTGACCGAAGCCCATGAGCTTGAACGGATCGTTCTTGTCCTTGGCCTTGGCGATGAACTTATCGATGTTCGAGACATCGCCAATTTCGTCGAGCATGGTCAGCACTGCTTCGTTGGCACCGCCGTGGGCCGGGCCCCAGAGTGCAGCGATACCGGCAGCGATACAGGCGAACGGGTTGGCACCCGAGGAGCCCGCCAGGCGCACGGTGGACGTCGAGGCGTTCTGTTCGTGGTCGGCATGGAGGATGAAGATCCGGTCCATTGCCTTGGCCAGTACCGGGCTGATCGGTTTGATCTCGCACGGGGTGTTGAACATCATGTGCAGGAAGTTTTCCGCGTACGACAGGTCGTTGCGCGGGTACATCATCGGCTGGCCCATGGAGTACTTGTAGACCATCGCTGCCAGGGTCGGCATCTTGGCCACCAGGCGCACGGCGGAGATTTCGCGGTGCTGCGGGTTATTGATGTCCAGGGAGTCGTGGTAGAACGCCGACAGGGCACCGACTACGCCGCACATCACCGCCATCGGGTGGGCGTCGCGACGGAAACCGTTGAAGAAGCTCTTGAGCTGTTCGTGAACCATGGTGTGGTTCTTCACGGTGCTGACGAACTGGGCCTTCTGTTCGGCGGTGGGCAATTCACCGTTGAGCAGCAGGTAGCAGGTTTCCAGGTAGTCGGATTTCTCGGCCAGCTGTTCGATCGGGTAGCCGCGATGCAGCAGAATGCCGTTGTCGCCGTCGATGTAGGTGATTTTCGACTCGCAGGAGGCGGTCGACATGAAACCCGGGTCAAAAGTGAAGCGGCCCGTGGCCGTCAGACCCCGAACATCGATTACATCGGGACCAACGGTGCCGGTTAAAATGGGCAGCTCGACGGGGGCTGCGCCCTCGATGATCAACTGCGCTTTTTTGTCAGCCATGTGGCCTCCTATTTATGCTTGAAATCATCAGACAGACCCCCCACGCAGGGCCCGCACCACTATAGTGAGATAAATCCGAATGTCAATTTGCCTAAAGTCTTGTCCCAGAAGGCTTTGGGAGGGATTTTTTCGCGAAATTCAGCGCCATTTACGCCTTTTATAACGCTAACGCAATCAGCTATTAGGGGAAGGTCTTTGCGTTGTCATTAGTAGCCTAACTGTCTATACTCGGCCACCGACCTCCGTAGGCTTCTGGGCCCGCTTTGCTGGGGGTCGCACTCCCTGGGTAGTGGTTGCCTGACCAGTGCACTCCCCAACAACTTTGCCCTGATTGTTAGGGGCTCTTCAGTGTGAAAAAAGCCGTGAATAGCCAACGACCTGTAAACCTAGACCTAAGGACCATCAAACTCCCCATCACCGGCGTTACGTCGTTTCTCCACCGTGTTTCCGGCATCATCCTCTTCCTGGGCATCGGCATCATGCTTTATGCATTGAGCAAATCCCTGGGCTCCGAGGAAGGCTATGCCGAGGTGAAGGCGTGCTTGACCAGTCCGCTGGCCAAATTCGTTGCATGGGGCCTCCTGTCCGCCTTGCTGTATCACTTGGTGGCCGGTGTACGCCATCTGATTATGGACATGGGCATCGGTGAGACGCTGGAAGGCGGCAAGCTGGGCTCGAAAATCGTTATCGCCGTATCCGTGGTGGTAATCGTTCTGGCGGGAGTTTGGATATGGTAACCAGCGTTACGAACCTGTCGCGTTCGGGCCTTTATGACTGGATGGCACAGCGTGTGTCTGCGGTCGTTCTCGCGGCTTATTTCATTTTCCTGATCGGATACCTCGTAGCGAATCCGGGCATTGACTACACCCAGTGGCATGGCCTGTTCGCAAACAACTGGATGCGTATCTTCAGTCTGCTGGCCATGGTGGCCCTGGGCGCTCACGCCTGGGTCGGCATGTGGACCATCTCGACTGACTACCTGACGCCGATGGCGCTGGGCAAGTCGGCCACAGCAGTACGTTTCCTTTTCCAGGCAGTATGCGGCGTCGCGATGTTCGCTTACTTCGTCTGGGGTGTGCAGATTCTCTGGGGTATCTGATTCATGGCTAACATTCCAACCATTTCATTCGACGCCATCATCATTGGCGGCGGCGGCGCCGGCATGCGTGCCGCACTGCAGCTGGCCCAGGGCGGCCACAAGACTGCGGTGATCACCAAGGTGTTCCCGACCCGTTCGCACACTGTGTCTGCCCAGGGCGGCATCACTTGCGCGATCGCCTCGGCGGACCCGAACGATGACTGGCGCTGGCACATGTACGATACCGTCAAGGGTTCCGACTACATCGGTGACCAGGACGCTATCGAATACATGTGTCAGGAAGGCCCGGCTGCGGTCTTCGAACTGGACCACATGGGGCTGCCGTTCTCCCGTACCGAAACCGGTCGTATCTACCAGCGTCCTTTCGGCGGTCAGTCCAAGGACTACGGCAAGGGCGGCCAGGCTGCTCGTACCTGCGCAGCGTCCGACCGTACCGGTCACGCACTGCTGCACACCCTTTATCAGGGCAACCTGAAAGCCGGCACCACCTTCCTCAACGAGTGGTACGCGGTCGATCTGGTGAAGAACCAGGACGGCGCCTTTGTCGGCGTGATCGCTATCTGCATCGAAACCGGCGAAACCACCTACATCCGCTCCAAGGCCACCGTTCTGGCCACCGGCGGTGCAGGTCGTATCTACGCCTCCACCACCAACGCCCTGATCAACACCGGTGACGGCGTTGGTATGGCGCTGCGTGCTGGCGTTCCGGTGCAAGACATCGAAATGTGGCAGTTCCACCCGACCGGCATTGCCGGCGCCGGTGTACTGGTAACCGAAGGTTGCCGTGGTGAGGGTGGTTACCTGATCAACAAGCATGGCGAGCGTTTCATGGAGCGTTATGCTCCGAACGCCAAAGACCTGGCTGGCCGCGACGTTGTTGCGCGCTCCATGGTCAAGGAAATCATCGCTGGCAACGGCTGTGGCCCGAACGGCGACCACGTGATGCTCAAGCTCGACCACCTGGGCGAGGAAGTGCTGCACAGCCGCCTGCCAGGTATCTGCGAGCTGTCCAAGACGTTTGCGCACGTTGACCCGGTGGTTGCTCCGGTTCCGGTCGTTCCAACCTGCCACTACATGATGGGCGGCGTTGCCACCAACATTCATGGCCAGGCCATCACGCAGAACGCCGCTGGCGAAGACACCATCATCCCTGGCCTGTTCGCAGTGGGTGAAGTGGCTTGCGTATCGGTACACGGCGCCAACCGTCTGGGCGGCAACTCGCTCCTGGACCTGGTGGTGTTCGGCCGTGCAGCCGGTCTGCACCTGGAAAAAGCGCTGACCGACGGTATCGAATACCGCGACGCCAGCGACACCGACGTCGACGTTGCCCTGAACCGCCTGGCCAAGCTCAACGAGCGCACCACCGGTGAAGACGTTGCAACCCTGCGTCGCGAGCTGCAGAACTGCATGCAGAACTACTTCGGTGTATTCCGTACCGGCGAATACATGCAGAAGGGGATCGCCCAGCTGGCTGACCTGCGCGAGCGTATCGCCAACGTCAAGATCAACGACAAGTCTCAAGCTTTCAACACTGCGCGTATCGAAGCACTTGAGCTGCAGAACCTGCTGGAAGTGGCCGAAGCCACTGCCATCGCTGCCGAAGTGCGCAAAGAGTCCCGCGGCGCTCACGCCCGTGAAGACTTCGAAGACCGTGACGACGAAAACTGGCTGTGCCACACCCTGTACTTCCCGGGTGAGAAGCGCGTTGCCAAGCGTGCGGTCAACTTCTCGCCGAAGACTGTTCCGACTTTCGAACCAAAAGTCCGGACTTACTAAAGGGTGATCGATATGTTGCAAGTTGAAGTTTATCGTTACAACCCTGACACCGACTCGGCTCCGAAAACCCAGGTTTTCCAGGTAGACACCGGTGGCAAGGACTTGATGGTGCTGGACGTGCTGGCCCTGATCAAAGAGCAGGACGAAGGTTTTTCCTACCGTCGTTCCTGCCGTGAAGGCGTATGCGGTTCCGATGGCATGAACATCAACGGCAAGAACGGTCTGGCGTGCATCACGCCGCTGTCTGCCGTGGTCAAGAAGAACAAGCTGGTTGTTCGCCCGCTGCCAGGTCTGCCGGTTATCCGTGACCTGGTCGTCGATATGAGCATCTTCTACAAGCAATACGAGAAGGTGAAGCCATTCCTGCAGAACGATACGCCGGCTCCGGCCATCGAACGTCTGCAGTCCCCGGAAGAGCGCGAGAAGCTCGACGGTCTGTACGAGTGCATCCTGTGCGCTTGCTGCTCGACCTCTTGCCCGTCCTTCTGGTGGAACCCGGACAAGTTCCTGGGTCCAGCTGCCCTGCTGCAAGCCTACCGCTTCCTGGCAGACAGCCGTGACACCAAGACGTCCGAGCGTCTGGCTTCCCTGGACGACCCGTTCAGCGTATTCCGCTGCCGGGGCATCATGAACTGCGTCAACGTTTGTCCGAAAGGCCTGAACCCGACTAAGGCCATCGGTCACATTCGTAACATGCTGCTGCAGAGTGGCGTGTGATTCAGCTGTTGTACCCGTAGGACCGCTGTACCCGTAAAAGCCACGGCGCGGGCTTCAACCCGCGTCATGGCTCTAACCTGAGCAGCAGCTCACAAAGTGGCTGCTCTATATTTTGAAGAAATGAGACAAGCAGGGGCATCCGGGCTGGTACCCGGACTATCAGCGTGATCCTAAGTGGCTTGTTTTGGTCGCTGCATTCGGACTTCTGCAAGCTTGCTCGGTGTCGTCGCCGGTGGTGTTCCCCTAACCGAGGGTGACCAAGCATGCAAGAAAGCGTGATGCAGCGCATGTGGAACAGCGCCTACCTATCCGGTAGTAACGCTGCCTATGTGGAAGAGCTCTACGAGCTCTACCTGCACGACCCTAACGCTGTGCCAGAAGAGTGGCGCACTTACTTTCAGAAGTTGCCTACCGACGGCAGCACTGCCATCGATGTTTCGCACTCGACAATCCGCGATCATTTCGTCTTGCTGGCAAAGAACCAGCGCCGCGCCCAACCGGTATCCGCCGGTAGCGTGAGCAGTGAGCACGAGAAGAAACAAGTTGAAGTGCTGCGATTGATCCAGGCCTATCGGATGCGTGGCCACCAGGCAGCCCAGCTGGACCCGCTGGGGCTGTGGCAGCGTCCTGCACCTGCAGACCTGTCGATCAATCATTACGGCTTGACCAATGCCGATCTTGATACGACCTTCCGTGCCGGCGACCTGTTCATCGGCAAAGAGGAAGCGAGCCTACGCGAAATTCACGAAGCGTTGCAGCAGACATATTGCCGCACCATTGGCGCTGAATTCACGCATATCACCGATTCCGAGCAGCGTCAGTGGTTCCAGCAGCGTCTGGAAAGCGTACGCGGCCGTCCGACCTATTCCGCCGACATCAAGAGCCACCTGCTCGAGCGCGTCACTGCGGCTGAAGGCCTGGAAAAATACCTGGGTACCAAATACCCGGGCACCAAGCGTTTCGGTCTGGAAGGCGGCGAGAGCCTGATTCCGATGCTCGACGAGCTGATCCAGCGTTCCGGTTCCTACGGCACCAAGGAAGTGGTTATCGGCATGGCCCACCGTGGCCGTCTGAACGTGCTGGTCAACACCTTCGGCAAGAACCCGCGCGAGCTGTTCGACGAGTTCGAAGGCAAGAAGAAGGTCGAGCTGGGTTCCGGTGACGTTAAATACCACCAGGGCTTCTCGTCCAACGTCATGACCACCGGTGGCGAAGTTCACCTGGCGATGGCGTTCAACCCGTCCCACCTGGAAATCGTTTCTCCAGTGGTCGAGGGTTCGGTGCGCGCTCGTCAGGACCGTCGCAACGACCAGACCGGCGACAAGGTTCTGCCGATCTCGATCCACGGTGACGCGGCGTTCGCCGGCCAGGGCGTGGTGATGGAAACCTTCCAGATGTCCCAGACCCGCGGTTTCCGTACCGGCGGCACTGTGCACATCGTGATCAACAACCAGGTCGGTTTCACCATCAGCAACCCGCTGGACTCGCGCTCCACCGAGTACGCCACCGACGTTGCGAAGATGATCCAGGCACCGATCCTCCATGTGAATGGTGATGATCCGGAAGCCGTGTTGTTCGTGACCCAGTTGGCCATCGACTACCGCATGCAGTACAAGCGCGACGTGGTGATCGACCTGGTCTGCTACCGTCGTCGCGGCCACAACGAGGCCGACGAGCCAAGCGGCACCCAGCCACTGATGTATCAGCAGATCGCCAAGCAGCGCACCACCCGTGAACTGTATGCCGATCGCCTGACCCAGGGCGGTGTGCTCGACGCAGAGCGTGTTCAGGCGAAAGTCGACGAATACCGCAACGCGCTGGACAACGGTCTGCACGTGGTCAAGAGCCTGGTCAAGGAGCCGAACAAAGAGCTGTTCGTGGACTGGCGTCCGTACCTGGGCCATACCTGGACCGCGCGTCACGACACCACCTTCGACCTCAAGACTCTTCAGGAACTGTCCGCCAAGCTGCTGGAGCTGCCGGAAGGCTTCGTGGTTCAGCGTCAGGTCGCGAAGATCTACGAAGACCGTCAGAAGATGCAAGCCGGCGGCCTGCCGATCAACTGGGGTTACGCTGAAACCATGGCGTACGCGACCCTGGCGTTCGAAGGTCACCCGATTCGCATGACCGGCCAGGACATCGGCCGCGGCACCTTCTCGCACCGCCATGCGGTGTTGCACAACCAGAAGGACGCCGGCACCTACATCCCGTTGCAGCACCTGTACGAAGGCCAGCCACGTTTCGACCTGTACGATTCGTTCCTGTCCGAAGAAGCCGTACTGGCGTTCGAATACGGCTACTCCACCACCACGCCTAACGCGCTGGTGATCTGGGAAGCCCAGTTCGGCGACTTCGCCAACGGTGCACAAGTAGTGATCGACCAGTTCATCACCAGCGGCGAGCACAAGTGGGGCCGTCTCTGCGGTCTGACCATGCTGCTGCCACACGGTTATGAAGGTCAGGGTCCCGAGCACTCCTCGGCTCGTCTGGAGCGTTACCTGCAGCTGTGCGCCGAGCACAACATCCAGGTATGCGTACCGACCACGCCGGCTCAGATCTACCACTTGCTGCGTCGCCAGGTGATTCGTCCGCTGCGCAAGCCGCTGGTCGTGCTGACACCGAAATCCCTGCTGCGTCATAAACTGGCCATCTCGACCCTGGAAGATCTGGCGGAAGGTTCGTTCCAGACCGTTATCCCGGAAATCGATGCCCAGGATCCAAAAGACGTGGGTCGCATCATTCTGTGTAGCGGCAAGGTCTACTACGACCTGTTGGAAAAACGCCGTGCCGAAGGTCGTGACGACATCGCCATCGTGCGTATCGAGCAGCTGTACCCATTCCCTGAGGACGACCTGATCGAAGTCCTGGCTCCGTACAAAAACGTCAAACACATCGTTTGGTGTCAGGAAGAGCCGATGAACCAGGGTGCCTGGTACTGCAGCCAGCATCACATGCGTCGCATCATCAGCGGTCACAACAAGTCGCTCGTACTCGAGTACGCGGGCCGTGACGCTTCTGCTGCTCCAGCTTGTGGTTATGCATCGATGCACGCTGAGCAGCAGGAAAAACTGCTGCAAGATGCCTTTACTGTTTAACGCCTTCGCGCACCTGAAACCGAATTTAAGGAACCACAGATAATGGCTATCGAGATCAAAGCCCCCACTTTCCCGGAATCGGTTGCCGATGGCACCGTTGCCACCTGGCACAAGCAACCGGGCGACGCCGTCAAGCGTGACGAGCTGATCGTTGACATCGAGACCGACAAGGTCGTGCTGGAAGTTCTGGCCACCGCTGACGGCGTGCTGGGCGCTATCGTCAAGAACGAAGGCGACACCGTTCTGTCCGACGAAGTCCTGGGCTCCATCGTTGAAGGCGGCGCTGCTGCCGCTGCTCCTGCTGCCGCCGCCGCTCCGACCGCCGCCGCTGCTGCCCCGGCTGCTGCCGATGGTGAAGACGATCCAATCGCTGCTCCTGCCGCGCGCAAGCTGGCTGAAGAAAACGGTATCAACATCGCTTCCGTTGCCGGTACCGGCAAAGGCGGCCGTGTGACCAAGGAAGACGTGGTCGCTGCTGTTGCCGCGAAGAAAGCCGCTCCGGCTGCCGCGCCTGCCAAGGCTCCGGCTCCTGCCGCTGCTGCTCCGGTCTTCGCTGCTGGTGATCGCGTCGAGAAGCGCGTGCCTATGACCCGCCTGCGTGCCAAGGTTGCCGAGCGTCTGGTTGAAGCCCAGTCGAACATGGCGATGCTGACCACCTTCAACGAAGTCGACATGACTGAAGTCATGGCCCTGCGTTCGAAGTACAAGGACCTGTTCGAGAAGTCCCACAATGGCGTACGCCTGGGCTTCATGTCGTTCTTCGTCAAGGCCGCCACCGAAGCCCTGAAGCGCTTCCCGGCTGTCAACGCCTCGATCGACGGTTCCGACATCGTCTACCACGGCTATGCCGACATCGGTGTTGCGGTCTCCAGCGACCGTGGCCTGGTGGTTCCGGTTCTGCGTAACGCCGAACTGATGAGCCTGGCCGAAATCGAAGGCGGCATCGCCACCTTCGGCAAGAAGGCCCGCGACGGCAAGCTGTCGATGGAAGAGATGACCGGTGGTACTTTCACCATCACCAACGGTGGTACTTTCGGTTCGATGATGTCGACCCCGATCGTCAACCCGCCACAAGCCGCGATCCTGGGCATGCACAACATTCTGCAGCGTCCTATGGCGATCAACGGTCAAGTGGTCATCCGTCCGATGATGTACCTGGCGCTGTCCTACGATCACCGCCTGATCGACGGTAAAGAAGCCGTGACGTTCCTGGTGACCATCAAGAACCTGCTGGAAGACCCGGCTCGTCTGCTCCTGGACATCTAAAAAGCAGCTGCATGCTGCAAGCGGGAAGCTTCTCGCCCCAGGGCAAGAGGCTTCAAGCTTGCGGCTGCAGCTTCTAGCTTGCCGTTAAAAGGAACCTTTTATGACTCAGAAATTCGACGTGGTAGTGATTGGCGCGGGCCCAGGCGGTTATGTCGCCGCAATCAAGGCCGCACAACTCGGTTTCACCACCGCTTGCATCGAGAAGTACACCGATAAAGAGGGCAAGCTGGCCCTCGGTGGTACTTGCCTGAACGTCGGTTGCATTCCTTCCAAGGCGCTGCTGGACAGCTCCTGGAAATTCCACGAAGCCCAGGACGGTTTTGCCATCCACGGTATCAACCACGCTGGCGTGACCATGGACGTACCAGCCATGGTGGGTCGCAAGGCCAACATCGTCAAAGGCCTGACCAGCGGTGTTGCCACCCTGTTCAAAGCCAATGGCGTCACTTCGATCCAGGGCCACGGCAAACTGCTGGCCGGCAAGAAAGTCGAAGTCACCAAGCCTGACGGTTCGGTTGAAGTGATTGAAGCCGAAAACGTGATCCTGGCTCCAGGCTCGCGTCCGATCGACATTCCACCGGCTCCCGTCGACCAGAATGTGATCGTCGATTCCACCGGCGCTCTGGAATTCCAATCCGTACCAAAACGCCTGGGCGTGATCGGCGCTGGCGTCATCGGCCTGGAACTGGGTTCGGTATGGTCGCGCCTGGGTGCGCAAGTGACTGTCCTGGAAGCCCTGGACACCTTCCTGATGGCAGCCGACACCGCTGTTTCCAAGGAAGCGCTGAAAACCCTGACCAAGCAAGGCCTGGACATCAAGCTGGGCGCTCGCGTGACCGGCTCCAAGGTCAACGGCGAAGAAGTCGTGGTCACCTACACCGATGCCAATGGCGAGCAGACCATCACTTTCGACAAGCTGATCGTTGCCGTTGGTCGCCGCCCGGTGACCACCGACCTGCTGGCCGCCGATTGCGGCGTGACCCTCGACGAGCGCGGTTTCGTGCACGTTGACGATCATTGCGCTACCACCGTACCGGGCGTCTACGCCATCGGTGACGTGGTGCGTGGCATGATGCTGGCTCACAAGGCCTCGGAAGAGGGCATCATGGTTGCCGAGCGCATCAAGGGCCACAAAGCCCAGATGAACTATGACCTGATCCCTTCGGTTATCTATACTCACCCGGAAATTGCATGGGTCGGTAAAACCGAGCAGGCCTTGAAAGCTGAAGGCGTTGAAGTTAACGTCGGCACCTTCCCGTTTGCCGCCAGCGGCCGTGCCATGGCAGCCAACGACACCGGTGGTTTCGTCAAAGTCATCGCCGATGCCAAGACTGACCGCGTATTGGGCGTCCACGTGATTGGCCCAAGCGCTGCGGAACTGGTTCAGCAAGGTGCGATCGGCATGGAATTCGGCACCAGCGCCGAAGACCTGGGCATGATGGTTTTCTCCCATCCGACCCTGTCCGAAGCCCTGCACGAAGCAGCTCTGGCTGTGAATGGCACTGCCATCCACATTGCCAACCGCAAGAAACGCTAAGCAATAATAAGAAACCACGGCGGTTGGCCCGTCGTGAGCCTTGTGCGCAAGACTCACCGCGGAATATCCGCTGGACTCGACCTCTCGAGGTAGCGCCACACACTGGACCGGGGCCCAGGCTCCGGGTTCAGGTGTGGCGCTGGTTTTGAGAGGAGCGGTCACAGGTGGTGCGGCACTCAATCTTGAGCGCAGCGCCGAATGCGCAGTACCTAACGAAGACGGTAAAAAGCATGAATCTTCACGAGTATCAGGGTAAGCAGCTGTTCGCTGAATACGGCCTGCCAGTATCCAAAGGCTACGCGGTAGACACCCCGGAAGAAGCAGCAGAAGCTTGCGACAAAATCGGCGGCTCCGAGTGGGTTGTCAAAGCCCAGGTTCACGCCGGTGGTCGCGGTAAAGCGGGCGGCGTTAAGCTGGTTCGCAGCAAAGAAGACGCTAAGGCATTCGCTCAGCAGTGGTTGGGCAAGCGTCTGGTGACCTATCAGACTGACGCCAATGGCCAGCCTGTCACCAAGATCCTGGTTGAATCGTGCACTGATATCGCTAAAGAGCTGTACCTGGGCGCTGTCGTTGACCGTTCGAGCCGTCGCATCGTGTTCATGGCTTCCACCGAAGGTGGCGTGGACATCGAGAAAATCGCTCACGACACTCCAGAAAAAATTCTCAAGGCCACTATCGATCCACTGGTTGGCGCTCAGCCATTCCAGGGTCGCGAGCTGGCTTTCCAACTGGGCCTGGAAGGCAAGCAAGTTGCCCAGTTCGCCAAGATCTTCGTAGGTCTGGCCAAACTGTTCCAGGATCACGATCTGGCCCTGCTGGAAGTGAACCCGCTGGTGATCAAGGCCGACGGCGATCTGCACTGCCTGGACGCGAAGATCAACATCGACGCCAACGCCATGTATCGTCAGCCTAAGCTGAAAACCTTCCACGATCCGTCCCAGGACGATCCGCGCGAAGCCCACGCTGCCAAGTTCGAACTGAACTACGTAGCTCTGGAAGGCAACATCGGCTGCATGGTCAACGGTGCCGGCCTGGCCATGGGTACCATGGACATCGTCAACCTGCACGGCGGCAAGCCAGCCAACTTCCTCGACGTAGGTGGTGGTGCTACCAAAGAGCGCGTGACCGAAGCCTTCAAGATCATCCTGTCCGACACCAACGTCGCTGCAGTACTGGTCAACATCTTCGGCGGCATCGTTCGTTGCGACATGATTGCCGAAGGCATCATCGGCGCCGTGAAAGAAGTCGGCGTGAAAATCCCGGTTGTTGTTCGCCTTGAAGGCAACAACGCTGAACTGGGCGCTAAAGTACTGGCAGAAAGCGGCTTGAACATCATCGCTGCTACCAGCCTGACCGACGCTGCTCAACAAGTTGTCAAAGCTGCGGAGGGCAAATAATGAGCGTCCTGATCAATAAAGACACCAAAGTTATCTGCCAGGGCATTACCGGTTCGCAAGGTAGTTTCCACACCCAGCAAGCCATCGAGTACGGCACCAAGATGGTTGGCGGCGTAACTCCTGGCAAAGGCGGCACCGAGCACCTGGGCCTGCCAGTGTTCAACACCGTGAAAGACGCTGTAGCTGCCACTGGCGCTACCGCCAGCGTGATCTACGTTCCAGCTCCTTTCTGCAAGGACTCGATCCTGGAAGCGGCCTTCGGCGGCATCAAGCTGATCGTCTGCATCACCGAAGGCATTCCTACCCTGGACATGCTGGACGCCAAGGTTAAGTGCGACGAGCTGGGTGTGACCCTGATCGGCCCTAACTGCCCAGGCGTGATCACCCCAGGCGAATGCAAGATCGGCATCATGCCAGGTCACATTCACTTGCCAGGCAAGGTCGGTATCGTTTCCCGTTCCGGCACCCTGACCTACGAAGCTGTTAAGCAGACTACTGACGCCGGTTTCGGTCAGTCCACCTGTGTCGGCATCGGTGGTGACCCGATCCCGGGTTCGAACTTCATCGACATCCTGAAGCTGTTCCAGGAAGACCCGAAGACCGAAGCGATCGTGATGATCGGTGAGATCGGCGGTTCGGCTGAAGAAGAAGCGGCTGCCTACATCAAGGCTCACGTGACCAAGCCGGTTGTTTCCTACATCGCTGGTGTGACTGCTCCTCCGGGCAAGCGCATGGGCCATGCTGGCGCAATCATCTCTGGCGGCAAAGGCACTGCAGACGAGAAATTCGCTGCTCTGCAAGACGCCGGCGTGAAAACCGTGCGTTCGCTGGCAGACATCGGCAAGGCCCTGGCCGAGCTGACCGGTTGGGCTGTCAAGTAAGCCTCGCGCTTAGCTGACGCTTCAACCACAAAGGCCACCTTCGGGTGGCCTTTGTGCTTTCTGCCGTAGGAGACCTGCATCCTGCACAGAGCCTGGGGGAAATATAATTTCAAAAATGCGACATCATTCTGTCGCATATCGGATAGTTCGCCCTGGAACAGTGCGCTTGTCTTACCGATTCTGTAATCTAGCCGCCTCTTTTTGCGTCTGCTGCCCACAAGGTCGCTGCGCGCTAAACGGGTCAGTCTTATACGGACTGGCAGCATTTCCCTCACCCATAAGGGAAATCCCTCTCTAAATTCCGATTCAGTAGTGTGGTATTTCCTTAATGAAAGTGTTGAAAGGCCAGGACATCCTGGCACTCGGCTTTATGACTTTTGCCCTGTTCGTCGGGGCCGGCAACATCATTTTCCCGCCTATCGTCGGCCTGCAGTCCGGACCCCATGTCTGGATGGCGGCGCTGGGCTTCCTGATCACCGCGGTCGGTCTGCCGGTGATCACCGTGGTTGCCCTGGCCAAGGTCGGCGGTGCCATGGACGCGCTGAGCACGCCTATCGGCAAGCTGGCCGGTGGCCTGCTGGCAGCGGTCTGCTACCTGGCGGTAGGCCCGCTGTTCGCCACGCCACGTACCGCTACCGTGTCCTTTGAAGTGGGCCTGGCGCCGTTGACCGGCGAAAGCCCGCTGGCCCTGTTCCTCTACAGTTCGGTGTACTTCCTGCTGGTGTTCTTCATCTCCCTGTACCCGGGCCGGCTGCTGGACACCGTCGGACGCTTCCTGGCGCCGCTGAAGATCATCGCCCTGGCTGTGCTGGGCATTGCGGCCTTTGCCTTGCCCGCCGGCGACATCGGCACCGCCACTCCCGAGTACGTTGCAGCACCGTTCTCCCAGGGCTTCATCAATGGTTACCTGACCATGGATACCCTGGGCGCGCTGGTGTTCGGCATCGTCATCGTCAATGCCATCCGTTCCCGCGGGGTCGAGTCGCCTCGGCTCATTACCCGTTATGCCGTGATCGCCGGCCTGATCGCCGGGGTCGGCCTGGCGCTGGTCTACGTCAGCCTGTTCCGCCTGGGCTCGGGCAGCCATGAAGTGGCCGCCGGTGCCAGCAACGGCGCCGCGGTATTGCACGCCTATGTGCAGCACACCTTCGGTTCCCTGGGCAGCGGTTTCCTCGCGGTGCTGATCTCCCTGGCCTGCCTGGTGACCGCCGTGGGCCTGACCTGCGCCTGCGCCGAGTACTTCAGCCGTGTCCTGCCGCTGTCCTACAAGACGCTGGTGGTGATCCTCGCGGCGTTCTCGCTGCTGGTATCGAACCTGGGCCTGACCAAGCTGATCGCGTTCTCGATCCCGGTGCTGACCGCGATTTACCCGCCGTGCATCGCCCTGGTGGCCCTGAGCTTCTGCAAGGACTTCTGGCAGGACCAGCGCCGTATCGTCGGCCCGGTGATGCTGGTGTCCTTCGTGTTCGGCCTGATCGATGCCCTCAAGGGCGCGGGCCTGGCCGGCTGGATGCCAACCCAGCTGTCGCACTTGCCGCTGAGCGAGCAGGGCCTGGCGTGGCTGGTGCCGTCGGTGATCGTGCTGGTGGTGGCAGTGATCTGCGATCGCCTGCTGGGCAAGCGCAGCGAAGCCCTGGCCTGACCTGAAGTTGATGGCCCGGGGTCGCCACAAGCGGCCCCCGAGCCCCTTAAAAAATGCCCCGCATCGATGGATGCGGGGCATTTTTTATGGGCGTACAGCGGTGTCTTTTTCCCCTGCGGGGCGTCGAAGCAGTGCCCTTTGCTTTTGTCTTCTGCCAACGCCTTACAGGAATTTGCATGTCGTTCGTTCAAGCCAACCTGATCCACCTACTGGCCGCCCTGTGGTTCGTCGTCTGCTGGGGTGGCTATACCCGCTACGCCAGTTGGAAGGGAAGGGACACCGCGTGCCTGGCCAGCGTCCTGCACCTGTATCGCGAGGACTGGATGCGCCGCATGCTGCTGCGGGACAACCGCATCGCCGATGCCAGCGTGATCGGCAACCTGGAGCGCAATGCCTCGTTCTTCGCCTCCAGCACCCTGATCATCCTGGCGGGCATTCTCACCGTGCTGGGCGCCTCGGAGCGTGCAGTGTCGCTGTTGGCGGACATTCCCATGGTCCAGCAGGCGTCCCAGGGCATGTCGGAAATCAAGCTGCTGTGCCTGGCGCTGGTGTTCGTCTATGCCTTCTTTACCTTCAGCTGGTGCATGCGCCAGTACAACTTCGCCGCAGTGCTGGTGGGGTCGGCGCCAATGATCGGCGAGCGTCATGTTTCCGAGCAGGAGCGCAAGGCTTTTGCATCGCGAGCGGCTCGGGTAATTTCCATGGCGGCCAACCAGTTCAACTTCGGATTGCGTTCCTATTACTTCGGCATGACCATGCTGGCCTGGTTCGTCAGCCCCTGGTTGTTCATGCTGATGAGCGCGGGTGTGGTGTTTGTCCTGTATCGGCGGGAGTTCCACTCCGATGTACTTGAGGTCATGGTCTATACACCGACAGAACAACCTGTGGTCGATAGCCCCAAAGATGCAGCCTGAGCGTTGATGGCTGATCGATTGAACGGTTGAAAGGAGTTGGCCAATGAGCAGTTCGCGTGCCCTGAAGTACCTGTGCCTGGGGTTCTTCCTGTTGTCGGGCTGCAGGGCGCAAACCCTGTATCTGAATGGCGAAGCCCGGGGCAGGGTGGTAGATGCATTGAGCGGCATGCCGATCGCCGGGGCCAAGGGCGCCTTGTGTGGCGCACAGTTCCTGACGGCCGATGACGGGAGCTTCAAAGTCGAAGCGGCAACTGACTGGGAATGGGTCATGTTGCTGGCCGGGCGTTCGCCGCAGGACATCCCGCACCCTTGTTTCATGAGTATCGCGGCAGCGGATTACCAGACCCGCCAATGGCTGGCGCCTTTTACCGCCCACTACGACTTTCCCATCAGGTTGCTGCCCATTTCCAGCCCCTTGCACTATGCACTGGAGTCCCCGGGCAATGAGTCGGTGCCAATGCAGCCGTTGCAGGCAGAGCCCCGCCAGGACGAATTGTTCCTGGGGGCTGGCGGCTGATCTTCAACGCTTAGTTGCTTGCCCGGCAACTAAGCACTGTTGTATTGAGCGACTGTTTTACGAGCAAGAAAAAGCCCGCACTTGGCGGGCTTTGTTCTTTGTTGCGCTAAAACCGACTTAGTTGGTTTTAGGAGCTGCTTCCTTGGCGCTTTCTTCAGCAGCAGCCTTGTTGGATTCAGCCTGATCTTTGGCTGCTTCGGCGTTTTCTTTTGCCGCGTCGTTCACTTTATCCTGAGCTTCGTTCATTTTCTGTTGGGCTTGCTCAGCATGTTGATTGGCATCTTGAGCTTTGTCCTCGGATTTTTTGTCGCAGGCAGCCAGACCGAGGGAAGCGGTCAGCATCAGGGCAATAGCTAAAGTCTTACGCATGGGGTGTTTCTCCTTAGTGAAGATATCTACTGGCCTTTCGATCATGGCCTTGTGATTTAAGTTCCTTGAGACTCACAGATATATTAAGTAGTCATTTCATGGAACTTTTGCCTGCTTCATTCAACGCACATTCCCGACAATAAAAAGAGATAAATCCCATGGCGCAAAACCCTATTTCTGAGCGTGCGGCGCGCTTTCTTTCCGCCTTGCGCCACTGCCAGGTGCTGGGCATCCGGGTACATAGCGCCTCTGAAGAGGGCCTGACCCTGACCTTGCCCTACAGTCCGCAGATTGTCGGCGACCCGCAAACCGGGATCATTCACGGCGGTGCCCTGACCACGCTGATGGACAGCGCCTGTGGCATGGCTACGCTTTGCGTGCTGCCGGAGTTCGAAGTGTGTCCGACCCTGGACCTGCGCATAGACTATATGCATCCGGCGGTCCCTCATCATGACGTGCACGGCTTTGCCCAGTGTTACCGGGTCACCACCGATGTGATCTTTACCCGCGGCTTTGCCTATCAGGATGATCCCGAGCGTCCCGTGGCTCATGTAGTCGGCACTTTCATGCGCATGGGCCGGGGGCTCAAGGGCAGCCGCGGGCTGGCCAGCTCGATCAAGGGGGAGCGGGCATGAGCACGGACCTTCGAGCACTCCTGGAGCAGGCTCGCCAGCAGGGCGATTACACCGCGTTGCTGGAGCAGATCCCCTACGCGAAGCTGATTGGCATCGAGTGCACGCAACTGGGAGATGAACTGCTGTTTCGCCTGCCGGCCAACAAGGACAATATCGGCAACCCTCTGCTTCCAGCCCTGCACGGTGGAGTGATCGCCGGTTTCATGGAACTGGCGGCCGCCTTGCATTTGCTGATTCTCACCGGCTCGCCCGGGGTGCCGAAAATCATCGACTTTTCCCTCGACTACCTGCGCGCCGGGCAGTTTCGCGACACCTTTGCCCGCTGCCAGGTATGCCGGCAGGGCAGAAGGGTGGCCAATGTCGCCATCACTGCCTGGCAGAGCACTGCCGAGGAGTCGATTGCCACCGCTCGCGCACATTTCAAGATCGAAGAGAGCACCGGCCCTTGAAATCCAGCGAGCGACCCCCACTTTCATGTCATCCCGCCGCCCTCCGCTCCCGGAACGCGGCCAATGCCATCTGATTGGAGTTTGATGACCATGAGTGTGGAAACTCAAAAGGAAACCCTGGGCTTCCAGACCGAGGTGAAGCAACTGCTGCACCTCATGATCCATTCGCTGTATTCCAACAAGGAAATCTTCCTTCGCGAATTGATCTCGAACGCCTCTGACGCCGTCGACAAATTGCGCTTCGAAGCCCTGTCCAAGCCCGAGTTGCTGGAAGGTGGCGCCGAACTGAAAATCCGTGTGAGCTTCGACAAGGACGCGAAAACCGTCACCCTCGAAGACAACGGTATCGGCATGAGCCGAGAAGATGTGATCACCCACCTGGGGACCATCGCCAAGTCCGGCACTGCCGATTTCATGAAGAACCTCACCGGCGACCAGAAGAAGGACTCGCACCTGATCGGTCAGTTCGGCGTGGGTTTCTACTCCGCCTTTATCGTCGCCGACCAGGTTGAAGTGTTCAGCCGCCGTGCCGGTCTGCCCGCCAGTGAAGGCGTGCACTGGTCGTCCAAGGGCGAAGGCGAGTTCGAAGTTGCGACCATCGACAAGGCCGAGCGCGGTACCCGCATCGTTCTGCACCTGAAGTCCGGTGAAGACGAGTTCGCCGATGGCTGGCGCCTGCGCAACATCATCAAGAAGTATTCCGATCACATCGCGCTGCCGATCGAGCTGCCCAAAGAAGCCGCTGCCGCTGAAGGCGAAGAGAAACCTGCGCTGGAGTGGGAAACCGTCAACCGCGCCAGCGCGCTGTGGACTCGTCCGCGTACCGAGATCAAGGACGAGGAATACCAGGAGTTCTACAAGCACATCGCCCATGACTTCGAAAACCCGCTGAGCTGGAGCCACAACAAGGTCGAAGGCAAGCTGGAGTACAGCTCGCTGCTCTACGTACCGGCTCGCGCGCCGTTCGACCTGTACCAGCGTGAAGCGCCCAAGGGCCTCAAGCTCTACGTGCAGCGCGTGTTCGTCATGGATCAGGCCGAGTCGTTCCTGCCGCTGTACCTGCGTTTCATCAAGGGCGTGGTGGACTCCAACGACCTGTCGCTGAACGTCTCGCGGGAAATCCTGCAGAAAGACCCGATCATCGACTCGATGAAGTCGGCGCTGACCAAGCGTGTCCTCGACATGCTGGAGAAACTGGCGAAGAACGAACCCGAGCAATACAAGGGCTTCTGGAAGAACTTCGGCCAGGTGATGAAGGAAGGCCCGGCCGAGGACTTCGCCAACAAGGAGAAGATCGCCGGCCTGCTGCGCTTCGCCTCCACCCAGGGCGACGACGGCGAGCAGAATGTCTCCTTGGCCGACTACCTGGCTCGCGCCAAGGAAGGCCAGGACAAGATCTACTTCCTCACCGGCGAATCCTACGCCCAGGTGAAGAACAGCCCGCACCTGGAAGTCTTCCGCAAGAAAGGCATCGAAGTGCTGCTGCTCACCGACCGTATCGACGAGTGGCTGATGAGCTACCTCAACGAGTTCGACGGCAAGAGCTTTGTCGACGTGGCGCGCGGCGACCTGGACCTGGGCAACCTCGACTCCGAAGAGGACAAGAAGGCTGCCGAGGAAGTCGCCAAGACCAAGGAAGGCCTGGTTGAGCGGATCAAGACCGCCCTGGGCGAGAGCGTCAGCGAAGTGCGGGTTTCCCACCGCCTGACCGACTCGCCGGCGATCCTGGCCATTGGCGAGCAGGACCTGGGGCTGCAAATGCGTCAGATCCTTGAAGCCAGCGGGCAGAAGGTTCCGGATTCCAAGCCGATCTTCGAGTTCAACCCGACTCACCCGCTTATCGAGAAACTCGACGGCGAGCAGAGCGAAGAGCGCTTTGGCGACCTGTCGCACATTCTCTTCGATCAGGCGGCCCTGGCGGCCGGTGACAGCTTGAAGGATCCGGCGGCCTATGTGCGCCGGCTGAACAAGCTGTTGGTGGAGCTGTCGGTTTAACCACGTTGCAAGAAAAACCCGCTTCGGCGGGTTTTTTCATTCTGGTGTCCCCCTACTGGAGAAGATGAGTCATGAGTCAAATCACAGTGCGTTCCGTGGTCTATCAGATCGATGGCCAGCCCTATGAAGGCCGCCTGGCCTTCGATGCCGCCCATAAAGCTGCGCGTCCGGGGTTGCTGATGGCGCCGAACTGGATGGGTGTCAGCGCCGGCGCGGAGAAGATCGCCGAGGCGGTGGCGGCCAAGGGTTATGTGGTGCTGATCGCCGATCTGTATGGCCAGTCGCTGCGCCCCGGCGATGCGAGCCAGGCCGGTGCCGCGATGATGCCGCTCAAGGATGATCGGGTGTTGTTGCGCAAGCGCATGCAGGCGGCCTTTGCGGCCTTGCAGAGCCAGGGCGAAGCCGCGGTGGACACCTCCAGGCTGGGCACCTTCGGCTTCTGCTTTGGCGGCTGCTGCGCCCTGGAACTGGCCCGCAGTGGCGCGCCGGTGAAGGCGGCGGTGTCGTTCCACGGCACCCTGGACACCCCCAACCCTGGCGATGCCAACAACATCAAGGGCTCGGTACTGGTACTGCACGGCGCGGCGGACCCGTTCGTGGCCAAGGAGCAACTGCCGGCCTTCGAAGCGGAAATGGACGCCGCGGGAGTGGACTGGCAACTGGTCAGCTACGGTGGCGCGGTGCATTCCTTCACCGACACCCACGCCAACCTGCCGGGCAAGATGATGTACGACGCCAAGACCTCGGCCCGGGCCTTCGCCACCATGCATTACCTGCTGGACGAAGTCTTTAGCGGCTGACCCACCGACCCTGATCCCGTAGGAGCTGGCTTGCCAGCGAAGGCGTCAGTGAGAGCAACGCCAGATTCACGGGCCTGTTCGCCGGCAAACCGGCCCCTACCGATCAGTGGCGGGCGGGTGGCAATTCGATGCGCTCGCTTTCTCCCGGCACCTGCGGCCAGTCCCCGGCGGCCCAGCGTCTGCGAGCTTCATCGATCAACAGTGGATCGCTGGCGACGAAGTTCCAGTTGATCCGCCGCGGGCCGTCCAGGGCGGCGCCGCCGATCAGCACCGCATGGCAATCGCTCTCGGCGAACAGCGTGGCGTTCTCCCCCTCTGGCAATACCACCAGCGAGTGCACGGGTAATGGCTCGCCGTCCAGTTGTACCTCGCCCTCCAGTACATACAGCGCACGCTGTTGATGCTCGGTGGGAATCAGCAGGCTGGTGGCGGTCTGCAGCCGCAGCTCGGCATACAGGGTGGGGGAGAGCACCGGCACCGGCGACTGCAGGCAGAAACCGCTGCCGGCAATCATCCGAATGCTCACCCCCAGGTTGTCGCTCACCGGCAGGCTGCTGGCCGGGTGATAGCTGTAGTGCCCCGGGCCCTGCTCCTGTTCTTTGGGCGAGGCCAGCCAGACCTGCAGGCCGTGCATGGCAAACCCCTGGGCCTGCAAGAGTGCTGGCGTGCGCTCGACATGGGCGATGGCGCTGCCGGCGGTCATCCAGCTGACGTCCCCGGCGCCCACGATCTGGTCGGAGCCCAGGCTGTCCTTGTGCTGGATCTGCCCGGCGAACAGGTAGGTCAGGGTGGAGAGGCCGATATGCGGATGCTGGCGGATATTCATGCCTTTGCCCGGCGGGTAGCGGGTTTCCAGCATGTGGTCGAAGAACACGAAAGGCCCGACACTGCGGCACTGGGCCGAAGGCAGGGGGCGCAGGATGGGTTGGCCTTCAACGTCCTCGGCACGGGGACGGATCACGAGGGGGGAGTTCATGGCGGATTCCAGGCTGATCGGGTTATGCCCGGGAGCATAACCCGCTTGTGCCCGCCTTGCCGCTACTGGCTGAAGGCACCTTCGGAGAGGTGGGTCTCGATGCTGACTTCGCTGGTGGTCATCAGCTTGTGGATCGGGCAACGGTCGGCCACCCGGTGCAGCTCATCACGCTGGGCATCGGTGAGCACGCCCTTGAGGGTCAGCTTCACATGCAGGACGTACTTGCCCTTCTGCTCTTCGCTGTTGTCGTGCTTGATCTCCACGGTGACCCCGGTCAGCGGGATGTTCTTCTTCTGCGCGTAGAGCTTGAGGGTCAGGGCCTTGCAGGCGCCCAGGGCGGCATCGAAGTAGTCATGGGGCTCGGGGGCGGTGCCTTCGCCACCGGCGGACTTGGGCAGGTCGGTGAACAACGGGTGGTCGTCGACCTGGATGCTGTGGCGGAAACCTTCGCTGGACTCGGTATTGACGGTGATGGTCATGGCAAACCTCAGGCAGTGATGAATAAGGATCAGGCTGTAAGGGTGCTGAAGTTATAGAGCATATCGAAGCGCGGGCGTTCCCCTTTTTCTGAACCTGCGGCTCGGCGTCGCGGTCTATCCTGCTTCGATCCATGGGAGGCGGCCCGGTGCACTGGAACCCTGTTCAAGCAAGCTGTTTGTGGGCGCTGCTGATGCTGCCGCTGGCGGTGGCCCAGGCGCGTGACTATGTGTACAGCGACGCGCACCTGCATTACGTGGACTTCTTCCAGGAAACCGCGGGCATGGAAGCCTTGCTCAAGGCCATGGATGACAACCGCATCGAGCAGGTGATGATTGCCGGGATTCCGGTGGCCAAGAAATGGCACGAGGATGAGCCCAAGCGCCCGCGCTACTACGCCGGGGACGATGCCGCGGCCTACTGGTACAGCGCCACCGACGTGCTGGTGGCCGCCGCGGTGAAAAAACTACCGGCCGAGCAGCGCCGGCGCTTTCATCCGTTCCTTTCGGGGTTCAACCCCAACGACAAGAACTCCGCGGCGCATATCCAGCGCATGCTCGATCTTGACCCGGGGCTGTGGCAGGGCATCGGCGAGGTCTTCACCCGGCACGACGATCTCACCGCGCTGACCGCCGGCGACACGCCGCGGGCCAATAACGAGGCGATGACCAAGGTCTATCACCTGGCGGCCGAGAACGACCTGCCGGTCATGCTGCACTCCAACATCACCTCCAAGCGCGAGCGCAATCCGCTGTACCTGGCGGAAATCGAAGAGCCGCTGCGCAATCACCCCCATACGCGTTTTATCTGGGCCCATGCCGGCACCAGTGCCGAGATCCATCGTCACCAGACCCGGCTGGAGTTCCTGCTGCCGACCCTGACGCGGCTGCTGGAGAGCTACCCCAACCTCTACATCGACCTGTCCTGGAGCCTGCTCACGCCCTATCTGCTGGATAAGCAGGGCAACCCCGACCTGGCCTGGCTGCAGCTGGTGGAGCGCTTCCCGGAGCGCTTCATGCTGGGTTCGGACGTGGTCGGGCGCTTCAACAAGCTGGGGAGCGAGCTGCGGGGGTTCGATGGCTTTCTTGACGCCTTGCCGCAGGAGGTGGCACGCAAGGTGGCCCATGACAATTTCCTCGCCATCCTTCCCGCCAACCATCGTCCCTAGCAGGCGCCAGACTGTCATCAGCCTGTCATGCCTGCTTCATAAGCTCGCGCCATCTCAATCAAGGAGCGCGATATGCACCTCACTCGTTTAAGCGCACTGGCGGCGCTGATGATCTTCAGTGGCCTGGCCTGCGCCGAAGTCCGTGTCGAAGGGCCGGTGGAATACGGCGTGTTCGAAGGTCCCAAGGCCGAGCTGCAATCGGGGGAGCGAGTGCTGCGCCGCAGCAACGAGAAGATCCAGCAGACTTCCGTGGTGCCCGCCAGGCTGGGGACCAAGTTCGGCATGCGTTACCAGTTGCTGGGCAAGGTGGCCGAAGATCAGCCCCTGACTCTTCTTTACCTGACGCCGGGCATCCGTACGCCGGACGGGGTACGCCATGACAAGTTCGAAATCACTCAGAAACTGGTGCCCAACGCTCCCCAGGATGTAATGGCCTATGAGTTCACCGAAAGCCATGAAGTGGTCCCGGGCGAGTGGCGTTTCATGGTCTTCCAGGGCGACCGATTGTTGGCAGAACAGCGATTTTCTGTGCGCTGAATCGTTTTACGCCCAAGTATTGGAGTGCTAGGGCGTTTTGATATCACGTTTTTGTCTTACGCAATTTTCCAATGGCCCGATACCGTCTAAGAGCACCCTGCTGCAAGTTCTTGCAGCGCTCTAGGAAGGAGCCAGAGGAATGAGTCTTAGAAGTCTGAACATTGCGCTACGGGCGAGCCTGGGTTTCGGCTTGCTGGCGCTGATGGTGTTTGCCCTGGGGGCATTCGCCTTGATGCAGATGGGCAATATGCGCCAGCAGTCCGATGAAGTGGAAAGCAATTGGCTGCCCAGCGTGATGTCCGTAGGGGAAATGAACCAGGACCTGCTGCGCATTCGCGCCCTGACCCTGCGGCTGTTGATCAATCGCGACCCGCAGGCAATCACCCAGAACGAAAACAAGATCAACGAGATCAAGAGTGTCCTGGGGGTTGCCCAGAGCCGCTACGAATCCTTGATCCTCCTGCCCCAGGAGCGGGTCCTGTTCGATCGCTTCAAGACCATCGAAAAACAGTACCTGCAACGCCAGGAACGGGTCATGCAGCTCTCCAGCCAGAACCAGCTGGAGGAAGCGGTCAAGGTGGTCAATGGCGAAATGAACCAGCTGGCCGATGAGATGGCCGCGACCCTGCACGAGCTGGTGGAGCTGAACAAGCAAAGCGCGACCCATGCCACCGATATGGCCCAGGCGGTGTTCAGCAAGTCGCGGGTATGGGTGATCGGCATGATTGCCCTGGCGGCGCTGGTGACCATCGGCCTGGCCCTGTTGTTGACCCGCAGTATCGTCCTGCCTCTGGCGCAGTCGTTGAATGTGGCCGAAGTGGTGGCCGGCGGCGATCTGACCGGCACTATCACGGTGACCGGCAGGGACGAGCCGGCGCGCCTGCTGCACGCGCTCAAGGCCATGCAGCACAGCCTGCGGGAAACCATCCGGCGCATCTCCGATTCATCCAGCCAGCTGGCCTCGGCCTCGGAAGAGCTCAGTTGTGTCACCGAGGATGCGACCCGTGGCCTGCATCAGCAGAGCCTGGAGATCGAACAGGCGGCCACGGCGGTAAACCAGATGACCGCAGCGGTGGAGGAGGTGGCCAGTAACGCAGTGGCCACGTCCGAAGCCTCGCGGGAGTCCGACCGCATCGCCCAGCACGGGCGCGAGCAGGTGCACCAGACGGTACTCTCGATTGAGTCGCTGGCGCAGGACGTGACGGCCAATGCCAGCCAGGTGGAGGATCTGGCGCAGAAGGTCTATGGCATCAGCAAGGTACTGGAGGTGATCCGTTCCATTGCCGAGCAGACCAACCTGCTGGCGTTGAACGCGGCCATCGAGGCGGCACGGGCCGGGGATGCGGGACGCGGGTTCGCAGTGGTGGCCGATGAAGTCCGGGCCCTGGCTCATCGGACCCAGCAGTCGACCCAGGAAATCGAGCAGATGATCGGTGGTATCCAGCAGGGCACCGACCAGGCCGTCAGTTCCATGCAGCAGAGCAACAACCGCGCCCATTCGACCCTGGAGGTGGCCAAGGCGGCAGGGCAGGCGCTGGAGGAAATCGCATCGGCCTTCACCCAGATCAATGAGCGCAACATCGTCATTGCCAGCGCCTCGGAGCAGCAGGCGGCGGTGGCGCGGGAGGTGGACCGCAACCTGATGAACATCCGCGACCTGGCCTTGCAAACCTCCGCCGGGGCCAATCAGACCAGTGCGGCCAGCCAGGAGTTGTCGCGCCTGGCGGTGGACCTGAACAGCATGGTGGCGCGTTTCTCGGTCTGAGCCTTCTGGCAGGCGAAAAAAAGCCCCGAACCGGTCGGGGCTTTTTCATTCGGCGAAGCGGCGGGGCTTACTTGCCCTGCCAGCGCTTCAGGACCAGGGTGGCGTTGGTGCCACCGAAGCCGAAGCTGTTGCTCATCACGGTGTTGATGGTGGCGTCTTCGCGGGTCTTGGTCAGGATCGGCATATCGGCCACTTCCGGATCCAGCTCGTCGATGTTGGCCGAACCGGCCATGAAGTTGCCTTCCATCATCAGCATGCAGTAGATCGCTTCGTGAACGCCGGCAGCGCCCAGGGAGTGACCCGACAGGCTCTTGGTGGAGCTGATGGCCGGGGCCTTGTCGCCGAACACTTCACGCACGCCCTTCATTTCCGCGACGTCGCCGACCGGGGTCGAAGTGCCGTGGGTGTTCAGGTAGTCGATAGGGGTGTCGACGGTGGACATGGCCATTTCCATGCAGCGGATTGCACCTTCGCCGCTTGGAGCCACCATGTCGTAGCCATCGGAAGTGGCGCCGTAGCCGACGATTTCCGCGTAGATCTTGGCGCCACGGGCCAGAGCGTGTTCCAGCTCCTCGACCACCACCATGCCGCCACCGCCGGCGATGACGAAACCGTCACGCTTGGCGTCGTAGGCGCGGGACGCCTTTTCCGGGGTTTCGTTGTACTGGGTCGACAGGGCACCCATGGCGTCGAACAGGAACGACTGGGTCCAATGCTCTTCTTCACCGCCACCGGCGAAGACGATGTCCTGCTTGCCCATCTGGATCTGTTCCATGGCGGTACCGATGCAGTGAGCACTGGTGGCGCAGGCAGAAGCGATGGAGTAGTTCAGGCCCTTGATCTTGAACGGGGTGGCCAGGCAGGCGGAAACGGTGCTGCTCATGGTCCGCGTAACGCGGTATGGGCCAACGCGCTTGACGCCTTTCTCGCGCAGGATGTCCAGCGCTTCCATCTGGTTCAGGGTCGAGGCGCCGCCGGAACCGGCGATCAGGCCGGTGCGCGGGTTGGACACTTGTTCTTCGCTCAGGCCGGAGTCGGCGATGGCGTCTTTCATGGCCAGGTAGGCGTAAGCCGCCGCGTGGCCGACGAAGCGATAGATCTTGCGGTCGATCAGCTCTTCGAGGTTCAGGTCAATGGAGCCGGAAACCTGGCTACGCAGACCCATTTCGGCATATTCCGGGTTGAAGCGGATGCCAGGGCGACTTGCACGCAGGTTAGCGGAGACGGTCTCTTTGTCATTGCCCAGGCACGAAACAATGCCAAGACCTGTGATAACGACGCGGCGCATGCGGATAACCCTTAGAAGTTGTCAGTTGAAGTAAACACGCCGACCCGGAGGCCTTCGGCGGTATAGATTTCGCGGCCGTCAACGCTGACCGAACCATCGGCGATGGCCATGTTCAGCTTGCCCTTGAGCACGCGCTTGATGTGAATGTTATAGGTGACTTTCTTGGCGGTCGGCAGGACCTGGCCGAAGAATTTCACTTCCCCCGAACCCAGGGCGCGACCGCGGCCCGGCAAGCCCTGCCAGCCGAGGAAGAAGCCCACCAGTTGCCACATGGCATCCAGGCCCAGGCAGCCTGGCATCACCGGGTCGCCTTCGAAGTGGCAAGCGAAGAACCACAGGTCTGGAGTGATATCCAGCTCAGCGACCAACTCACCTTTACCGTACTTGCCACCCTCTTCGCTGATATGGGTGATGCGATCCACCATCAGCATGTTGGGGGCGGGCAGTTGCGCGTTACCTGGGCCGAACAGCTCACCGCGACTGCAGCGCAGCAGGTCTTCCCGAGTAAAGGCGTTTTGTTTGGTCATGCGAGCTCCTCAATAGTCCCGTGCGGCAGGGTTGGGCAAATCTTCCCGGCCGATCGAAGCGTTCATGCCTCGAGCCGGCAGCCTACTCATAGACTATTGCGTTGTAGTGAAAGTCACAGCGCAAAGGGCATGAATGTACACTTGTGCACTGAAATTTTTTTTGAGGGCCTTTTCAGGGCCCCGTCGGGTGCCTAAGACTGCCGCACTTTCGCCCATGACGCCAGTCGTAGCTGTTGGAAAATAGCCGGTTATTGCACCCAACGTTGGAGAATTTGCTGCAGATCCGCGCGCTTGAAAGGCTTGGCCAGGTAGTCGTTCATGCCCGCTGCAAGGCAGGCTTCACGGTCGCCCTGCAAGGCGTTGGCGGTCAGGGCGATGATCGGTAAATCGGCACAACCGGGCAGTTGGCGGATCTGCCGGGTGGCCTCATAGCCGTCGACCAGCGGCAGTCGGCAATCCATCAGAATCGCCTCGAAGATCAGGCTTTCGGCACTGCGGACCGCCTGGGCGCCGTCGGTGACGATGCTCACGGTGAACCCCAGGCTGCGCAGCATGGCCTGGATCACGGTCTGGTTCACCGGGTTGTCTTCCACCAGCAGCACGTTGCGGCCTTCACCGGAGTGCTGATTGCTGCTCACCCGCGGGGCCAGTACCGGCAGGCTCTGCTGGAACAGCGCCAGGGGGATTTCCAGGGTGAACACCGAGCCTCGGCCTTCCTCGCTCTGGGCCCGCAGGGTGCCACCCATGCGCTCGGCCAGGGTGCGGGCGATGGGCAGGCCCAGGCCGGTGCCGCCATAGCGACGGGAAATCGAACTGTCGGCCTGCTGGAAGGCGTCGAACATCAGCTCCAGGCTGGCCGGGCTGATGCCGATACCGCTGTCGCGCACTGCGCAGGTGAACCACAGCAGTTCGTGATCCAGGGCCTGCCACTGGGGCTCGATGGTGATGCTGCCCTGCTCGGTGAATTTCAGGGCGTTGCCGATCAGGTTGACCAGGATCTGCCGGATTCGCGTCGGGTCGCCCTTGACCTGCAGCGACTCCATGCCCGGCGGCAGCCGCAGTTGCAAGTCCAGGCCGCGTTGCAGGGCGCTGTGCTGGAAGGCCTGGGCCGAGCTGGTGATCAGTTCGGCAAGGTTGAATGGGATGTGCTCCAGTTCCAGGGCCGAGCGTTCGATGCGGGAGAAGTCGAGGATGTCGTTGATCACCTTCAGCAGGTGTTCGGTGGATTCCGACGCCAGCGCCGCGTACTCGCTCTGTTCCTGGGTCATCTGGGTGGTTTCCAGCAGTTGCAGCATGCCCAGCACACCGTTCATCGGTGTGCGCAGCTCGTGGCTCATCATCGCCAGGAAATCCGACTTGGCCTTGTTCGCCCGTTCCGCCTCTTCCCGGGTCTGGATCAACTGGGACATGGCCTGGTGCTGCTCGCGGCTGGCCAGTTCCAGGCCGGCGGCGAGGTTGTTGATGTGCCGGGCCAGGTTGCCCAGCTCGCCATCGTCGACGATCGGCAGCGGGGTCTTGAAATCCCCTTCCTGGATTGCCTTCACCGCATCGCCCATGGCGCGGATCGGCTGTGCCAGGCCGGCCGCCAGGCGCCGGGCCAGGAGGAAGGTGAAGAGCAGGGCGAACAGCGCGAGGATGGCGGCCTTGAGGAGGATTTCCTGCTGGCGCTGGCTGAAGGCGTCGTTGGACATGCCGACGATCACCCGGCCCAGGTAACCATCGCCCTGGGCGGCCATGCTGGCCGGATCGTTCTGCAGAAAGTCGTTGTGCACCTGGATGCGCTGCAGGCGTACCGGGGCCTGGAATACCTTGATCTGCTGCGCGTGGTTGTGGCTGGCCGAGGGCTGTTCCACGTACACCAGGATGTTGTTGGCGCTGTCCTGCACTTCCAGGAAGTGCACATGAGGTGTGGCCAGGGTTGCCTGCAGGAGGCTCTCCAGGCCCTCGTTGTTGCCGGAGATCACCCCGTACTCGGTGGCTGGCGCCAGTTGATTGGCGATCAGTTGCCCGGTGTGGTTGAGCTCCTGGCGCAAATCCTGGATACGCACGAAGGTAAAGAAGCTGATCAGCAGCAGGGTCAGGAGCAGGGCCGGGCCCAGGCTGATGAGCTGAGTGCGGGTCTGGATATCCCATCGGCGACGCAATGTCATGGGTGCTTCTCTCCTTCACTCAACTGGCGCGCAACGGCCTGCGGGTCGATTTCCTCGATGCCCAGCGAGCGTGCCACCTGGGGGTTGCTCAGTACTTTGAAAGCCGTCGGGTATAGCGCGCGGGGCCAGCGAGCCGGCGGTTGGTCGAGCAGGCTGTCCAGGGTCTGCAGCCAGTCCTGCTGGTCGCTGTAGGTGCTGGCCAGGCTGCCGGCCCGGACGAAGCCGGCATTGGGGCCGATCAGCGCCTGTTGCCGGGCGTAGCTGCTCAGTAGCAGGTTCTTCACGGTTTTCGGGTTGTACAGCTTCGGATCATCCAGGCCCAGCAGCACTTCGCTGTTGCGCAGCAGGTTCTGCAGCGGGCGGCTGTCGCTGGTGCTGTCCCAGGGTTCGGCGATGATTTCCATGTCCAGGGTTTGCGCAGCCAGGTGCAGCTCCTTGAGCAGGAACCGGCTGTCGGCGCTGTACAGCACCCCCACCCGGCGCACCTGCGGCAGAACACTGCGGATCAGGCGTAACTGGCGCTCCAGGGGCGGATCGCTCCACAGCAGGCTCAACCGTGGATGAGGGCTTTGCGCCAGGCGCTGTTGGGCCTGCAGGCGGCTGATGCGCAGGACCAGGGTCGGCGGGCCCAAGGGATCTTGCAGGCGCCAGTCGAGGCTTTGCGGGTCCAGCAGGATCAGGCGCGTGCTGCCGGGCAACTGGCCCGGCGGCGGCAGTTGGGCCAGGGGGACGAAGCGCACCTGGTCCCGGGGGCGCTGGGCGGCCAGTTCTTCGGTGAAGGTGCGCACGCTGCTGTTGTCGTCGCTGGCGGTGAGCAGCACATCGGCCGCCCACAACGGGTTGCCCAGCAGCATGCCCAGTACCAGCAGGCACAGGCGACGATGTATGCGCAGGGCCTTCCAGGGCCGACAGTGGCCCATGTCAGAACTCGAGCTCCGCGCTGAAGTAGACCACGTGGCGCGAGTCGTAGAGATTGTCGGCGAAGGTGGTGGGCTGGTGGTCGAGCCGTTGCTGCAGGGTGCCGGCCAGTTCCAGGCTGGTCTTGCTGCCCAGGGCCAGGCGCTTGGCGATGCGGGTGTCGACCCGTTCGAATCGGTAGCCGTTGAGGGCGCTGTCGCCATAGTAGAAGAGCGCGCTGGACCAGCCCTGGCCCCAATTGCGCAGCCAGCCGGCGGAGCCGCTGTTGCTGGCGGTCAGGCGCTGGTCCAGGCGGTTGCTGGCCTGGGCATGGACGTAGGCGTAGGTCAGGCGCAGGCGGTCGGCGCGGCTCAGTTGCCAGTCCAATTGGCTCTCGGTACCGGCGAAGCGCGAGGCGTTGCTGTTGCTGGCGATGTACTGGTTGTTGCGCAGCGGCTCGCTGATCATCCCGGTGATTTCGTCATAGAACAGCTTGATGTCGAGGTTCAGCGCCTGGTCGACGAAGTAACCGTTGTAGCCCAGTTCCCGGGAACGCATGTGCTCCTGGTCGAGGTTGCCGGGGCCACGGGTCTTGACGAAGTACTGGGCGCTGTTCTGGCCGTAGACCGGGGTACTCAGGCCGGTGACCCGGTAGCTCCAGTTGACGTTGTTCTCGAACATGTCCGGGGAGCGGATGGCTTCCGAATACACCGCCCGCAAGCCGTGGCGCGGGTTGATCAGGTAGTTGACCGCGATCCTCGGGGTCAGGGAGTTGCCGGTCAGCTGGGTGTCTTCGTACATAGCCCCGCCCTGGATCAGCCAATGTTCGCTGGCCCGCCATTCCAGCTGGCCGAACAGGCGCCAGGTGGTGTCGTCGAGGGTGCCGTTGAAGTAGGTTTCGGAGTCGGCCCGGTCGTAACGATAGTTCATGCCGCTGACCAGCCGCAGGTTGTCGCTGAGGCTCAGGGTGTCCTGCAGCTCCAGGTCGTAGCGGGTTTCCCGAGAGCTCTGGTCGATGTTGCCGCAGACCGTATTCTTGCCGCCGCCGGTTTTCCATTGGTCGATGACCTGGTTGGCCAATGCCTGTTCCGTCGGGGTTCCACCGGGCGTCGCGCTTAAATAATCGGGCATGTGGCGCGCCAGGCGCTCGGCGTAGTTCGGGTTGAGTTGCCACAGGCGTGTCAGCTCGGGGCTGAAGGAAATTGCCGCGTCGCAGGCACGCCAGGTCTGCTGGCGGTCCCAGTGTTGGGCCGAGCCCTGGATATAAAGGCTGTGCTGTGGATTGAGCTCCAGGTTCCAGCGCAGTGACCCGGCGTAGTCCTTGGCCACCACATCGGAGTTGTTGCCTTGCTGGGTTACCCCGTGGAACACCGGCTGATAGGTATAGGGCCGCTGGTTGGTGCCTTCCTTGGCATTCAACTGCCAGTCGATGCTCTGCTGTTCATTGAGCATCTGGCTCACGGACAGACTGAAGCGGTTCAAGCGCTTGCTGTCGCGGTAGTCGGCCCCCAGGCGATTCTTGTCGAAGCCATCATCTTCCTGCCCCGACAGCGACAGGCGCAGGTCGCCGGTTTCCCAGCCGGTACCCTGGCTGGCGTACCAGTCGCTGATGCCGCGCTGGCCCCGGGTCAGCTTGACCCGCGTGCCATGGCTGTTGGCCGGGGCGCGGGTGATGATGTTGACCACCGCCATCAGCGCGTTGGCGCCGTAGCTGACGGTATTGGGGCCGCGAAACACCTCGATGCGCTCGATGTCTTCCATGGCCACCGGGATATCGCTCCAGTCCACTGTCGCCAGGCCGGCGCGATACACCGAACGCCCGTCGATCAGCACTTGCATGCGCCGGGCTTCGCTGGCGTTGGTGCCGTGGTAGTTGACCGTGGCCTGGTTGCCGCTGATGGCGCCGACCATCATCCCCGGCACCAGGCGCAGCAGTTCGCTGATGTCCCGGGCGCCGCTGGCCTTGATCAACTCGTTGTCGAGCACCGTCATGCTGCCGGGAACCGCGGCAGGTGACTGTTTCAGGCGGGTGGCGGTGAGGACCTCGGGCAGGGCGGTGCCGTCCAGGAACAGATCGTCGGCCAGCACCGAGTGGCCGAACAGCATGCCCAGCAGCAGCGACAGACGAAGAGGTGAGGGGCCAGCGGACACGACACAGCCTTGAATCTTGATGGAAGGCGCGCATGTTAACCGAGATAGTCGAGTTTTCCAGTCGATAAGCCCGACATTCCCCGAATGACTCCACGTGTTCCCGACAGGTTGCCTGAATGGCCCCTGGGGCTGGTGGTGAGAAAACCGCCCCGTATAATGCCGCCATCGCCACTGCTATGGATTAACGGATTGCATATGACACAACAGCGCCCTATTGCGGTCCTGGGAGGCGGAAGTTTTGGTACCGCCGTGGCCAATCTGCTGGCCGAGAACGGTCATCGGGTGCGGCAGTGGATGCGCGACCCCGAGCAGGCCGAGGCCATTCGGGTCAACCGCGAGAATCCGCGCTATCTCAAGGGCATCAAGATTCATCCGGCGGTGGAGCCGGTCACCGACCTGCTGGCCACCCTCAATGACAGTGACCTGTGCTTTGTCGCCTTGCCCTCCAGCGCCCTGCGCTCGGTGCTGGCGCCCCACGCCGAGCTGCTCCGCGGCAAGCTGCTGGTCAGCCTGACCAAGGGCATCGAGGCCCAGACCTTCAAGCTGATGAGCGAGATCCTCCAGGACATCGCCCCGCAAGCGCGCATCGGCGTACTTTCCGGCCCCAACCTGGCTCGGGAAGTGGCCGAGCACGCCCTGACCGCCACCGTGGTCGCCAGTGAAGACGAAGAGCTCTGTCAGCGGGTCCAGGCTGCGCTGCATGGCCGCACCTTCCGTGTGTATGCCAGTGCCGACCGCTTCGGCGTGGAACTGGGCGGGGCGCTGAAGAACGTCTACGCGATCATCGCCGGCATGGCGGTGGCCCTGGGCATGGGGGAAAACACCAAGAGCATGCTGATTACCCGGGCGCTGGCGGAAATGACCCGCTTTGCCGTGAGCCAGGGCGCCAACCCCATGACCTTCCTCGGCCTGGCCGGGGTCGGCGACCTGATCGTCACCTGTTCCTCGCCCAAGAGCCGCAACTACCAGGTGGGCTTTGCCCTGGGCCAGGGCCTGAGCCTGGAAGAGGCGGTGACCCGCCTGGGTGAGGTGGCGGAGGGCGTCAACACCCTCAAGGTGCTCAAGGTCAAGGCTCAGGAGCTGGGGGTCTACATGCCGCTGGTGGCCGGCCTGCACGCGATCCTGTTCGAAGGGCGTACGCTGAACCAGGTAATCGAGCTCTTGATGCGCGGCGAGCCGAAAACCGACGTCGACTTTATCTCCACCAGCGGATTCAACTGAGCAGCACAGGAGCCAGACATGAACGATACGAATTCCGAAGCCAAATACGAGTCCATCCTCCTGCGGGTGCTGTGGATGCTGATATTCGTGCTGGTGTGGCAGGTGGCGCAGTTTCTCCTGGGCGCGCTGGTGCTGGTGCAGTTGATCTATCGCCTGATCTACGGCGCGCCGAATGCCGGCCTGATGAACTTCGGCGATAGCCTGAGCCAGTTCCTGGCGCAGATCGGCCGTTTCGGCAGCTTCCATACCGAACAGAAACCCTGGCCGTTCGCCGATTGGCCCGCTCCCCGGGCGCCTGAAGGCGAAGCTCCCCATAGCGTGCCGCCAGCGCCTCACCCGGTGCGTGACGAGGAGCCCAAGCTGTGAAGCTGTGGGTGCTGCGTCACGGCCAGGCCGAGTCCCATGCGCCGACCGATGCCCAGCGCAACCTCACGGCCCACGGTCGCGAGGAAGTGCTGGGCAGTGCCGCGCACCTGATCGGCCAGCCCATCGCCGCGATCCTCGCCAGCCCTTATGTACGTGCCCAGCAGACTGCACAGCTGGTGCGCGAGGCCCTGGGGTTCGAAGGCGAGATCCGCACCGTGCCCTGGCTCACCCCCGAGGCCAACCCGCTGCAGGTGCTGGAGCAACTGGACAGTGCCGACAACCTGCTGCTGGTCAGCCATCAACCCCTGGTGGGCAACCTGATCGGCCTGTTGCAGCACGGCCACCTGCGTGATCCGCAGCCGATGAACACCGCCAGCCTGGCGGAGCTCGAAGGCGACTGGCCCCTGGCGGGGCTGATGACCTTGAATGCCGTGACACACCCTTGATGGACGCGGCGGCAGGGCATGCCCGGGCCGCCGTTGTTGTCTCGAACCCACCGATCCCCGGTTGCGATCCGCTACATTTCTTAACTTGCAGCGCTCCTTTGTGCGTGGAATAGTCCACCAAGCAAGTGCTTGGTTGGTGTCGCGAACAGAATAAGAACAAAGGAGCGAGTCATGTCTGCTGCTTTTCGTTTGCCCCTGCAAGTGTTCTACGAGCGCGAGGCTCGTCATCCCCAGCAGCGCTTTCTGGTCCAGCCCAGTGCCGGCGGGCAGGTGCAGGAGCTGAACTGGTTCGAGGTGGGCCAGCAGGCCCGGCGTGCCGCCCAATGGCTGCGCGAGCGCCAGCTGCCTTCCGGCAGCCACATCGCAATCATTGGCAAGAACTCCGCGCACTGGGTCATTGCCGACCTGGCGATCTGGATCGCCGGGCATGTCTCGGTGCCGTTGTATCCCAATCTCACGGCCGAGTCGGTAGCCCAGGTGCTGGAGCATTCCGAGTCGGCCCTGGCCTTTATCGGCAAGCTTGACGACTGGCCGCAAATGGCGCTCGGGATCAAGGCCGGGTTGCCCACCATCCGCTTGCCCCTGGCCCCCGAAGGCCCTTTCGATTTCAGTTGGGAAGACCTGCAACGCTGTCCGCCGCTCGAGGATAGCCCGAGCCCTGCGGCCGATCAGCTGGCCACCATCATCTATACCTCCGGCACCACCGGGCTGCCCAAGGGTGTGATGCACAGTTTCGGCAACCTGGGCTTTGCCGCCAGCCATGGTGTGCAGATGTTCGGCCTGGGCCCCGAGGACCGGCTGCTGTCCTACCTGCCCCTGTGCCACGTGGCCGAGCGCATGTTTGTCGAGATGGCGGCGATCTATACCGGGCAGACGGTGTTCTTTGCCGAAAGCCTGGATACCTTCCTCGCCGACCTGCAGCGAGCCCGGCCCACCGCGCTGTTTGGCGTGCCGCGGATCTGGACCAAGTTCCAGATGGGGGTCTACAGCAAGGTGCCGGCCAAGCGCCTGGATTTTCTCCTGGGCCTGCCCTTTATCGGCAAGCGTGTCGGCCACAAGGTGCTGAGCGGGCTCGGGCTGGACGCGTTGCGGGTGGCGCTGTCGGGAGCGGCACCGGTGCCCCAGACCCTGTTGCACTGGTATCGACGCCTCGGGCTGGACGTGCTGGAGGTGTACGGCATGACCGAGAGCTGCGGCTACTCCCATATCGGCCGCTCCGGTGAGCATGTGCCCGGCTGGATTGGCCGGCCCTGCCCGGAAGTCGAGGTGCGCATCGACGAGGCGGGGGAGGTTCAGGTACGCAGCGGAGCCACTATGCTGGGCTATTTCAAGGACCCGCAGAAGACCGCCGAAACCGTTACCGAGGATGGTTTCCTGCGCACCGGCGACAAGGGGGAGCAGGATGCCGCCGGCAATCTGCGCCTGACCGGCCGGCTCAAGGAGATCTTCAAGACCAGCAAGGGCAAGTACGTGGCCCCGGCGCCCATCGAGAACCGCCTGGCGGTGCATGCCCATATCGAGCAGGTGTGCGTGGTGGGCGACGGGCTGATTGCCCCCCTGGGCCTGTGCGTGCTTTCGGCAGCGGGCGTGCAGGCCGCCGCCGGCAGTGCACGGGAAGGCTTGCACAGCAGCCTGGAAAGCCTGCTGGCCCAGGTCAATGGCAGCCTGGACAAGCACGAGCGGCTGCATCGGCTGGTGGTGGTCAAGGACAGTTGGGCGGTGGAAAACGGCTTTCTCACTCCAACCCTGAAGATCAAGCGCAATGTGATCGAAGCCACCTATGGCGGCAGTTTTCAAGCCTGGAGCGAGCGCAGCGAAGCCGTGCTGTGGCAGGATTGACCGACAATAACCACCCATAAGGGAAGCGGCGATGAGTCTATGGCGTACCACTCCGAACATCGAGCAACTGAACGCGATCCAGAAGAACACCATCGGCGAAGTGCTGGATATTCGCTTCGAGTCCTATGACGAGCAGTCACTGACCGCGAGCATGGTCATCGACCATCGCACCCACCAGCCCTATGGGCTGCTGCACGGCGGGGCCTCGGTGGTGCTGGCGGAAACCGTCGGCTCCATGGCCAGCTACCTGTGCATCGACGCCAGCAAGTTCTACTGCGTGGGGCTGGAGATCAATGCCAATCACCTGCGGGGCTTGCGCACCGGGCGGGTCACGGCGGTGGCCAAGGCCATTCATATCGGGCGCACCACCCATGTCTGGGACATCCGCCTGAGCAGTGATGAAGGCAAGGCCAGTTGCGTCTCGCGCCTGACCATGGCGGTGGTGCCCCTCGGGCAGAACCCGCCGGCGCAATGAGGCAACGCGCCATAGGCTGAGCCTGGGTGTCAGCATTCCTGTCCGTTACGGTCATTGCCCTGGTGCAAGGGCCTGCGGACAATCGGTGTTCGTTTGGTGGATGGATAGGTCGGTATGTCGCAACAGGTGTTTTTCGCTCACGCCAATGGGTTTCCCTCCGGCACGTACGGCAAGTTGTTTGCTGCCCTGGCGCCGGAATTCGAGGTGGCTCATCTGCAGCAGCATGCCCACGACCCGCGCTTTCCGGTGGACGACAACTGGCGCAGCCTGGTGGATGAACTGATCCATCACCTGCAACAGCAGGCCCAGCCGGTCTGGGGCGTGGGGCATTCGCTGGGTGGTGTGCTGCATCTGCACGCGGCCCTGCGCTGCCCGGAGCTGTATCGGGGGGTGGTGATGCTCGATTCGCCGGTGCTGACCCGGGCCGACCAATGGGTGATCCGCGCCGCCAAGCGCCTGGGCTTCATCGACCGGCTGACTCCGGCCGGGCGCACCCTGGGGCGCCGCGAAGAGTTTGCCGACATCGAGGCCGCCCGCAGTTACTTCTCCCGCAAGACGCTGTTCCGGGCCTTCGATCCCGATTGCCTGGATGCTTACCTGCAGCACGGCCTGCAGCAGGTGGGGGATCGCTTGCGCCTGCGTTTTGACCCGGCCACGGAAATCAGCATCTACCGCGGCGTGCCTCATACCAGCCCGGGCAGTGCGCGCCAGCTCAAGGTACCGCTGGCGGTGGTGCGCGGACAGCAGAGCCGGGTGGTGATGCGCCATCACACCAGTGCGGTCGGGCGCATGCCCCTGGGCGAGTCGCTGACCATGCCCGGTGGCCACATGTTTCCCCTTGAGCGCCCCCAGGACACCGCGGCGCTGCTCAAGGAGCTGTTCACACGCTGGCAACGGAGCCCTGCATGAGCCACGCCGTCGAAGAAGTCCGCCTGAACCTGCCGCACATCGAACTGGCGGCCCATCTGTTCGGGCCCGAGGACGGTCTGCCGGTCATCGCCCTGCATGGCTGGCTGGATAACGCCAACAGCTTCGCCCGGCTGGCGCCCAAGCTCGCCGGCCTGCGCATCGTTGCCCTGGACCTGGCCGGCCACGGTCATTCCGGGCATCGCCCGGCGGGGGCCGGCTATGCCCTGTGGGACTACGTCTATGACGTGCTGCAAGCCGCCGAGCAACTGGGCTGGAAGCGCTTTGCCCTGATCGGTCATTCCCTGGGGGCGATCGTCTCGCTGGTGCTGTCGGCGGCGATGCCGGAGCGGGTCAGCCACCTGGCCCTGATCGATGGGGTGATCCCGCCGACGGCCAATGGCGAGGACGCCGCCGAGCGCCTGGGCATGGCGTTGCAGGCACAGCTGAATCTGCAGAACAAGAGCAAGCCGGTGTACGCCACCCTGGAGCGGGCCATCGAGGCGCGCATGAAGGGCCTGGTGGCGGTCAGCCGCGAGGCGGCCGAACTGCTGGCCCAGCGCGGCCTGATGCCGGTGCCCGGGGGCTATACCTGGCGCAGCGACAGCCGCTTGACCCTGGCTTCGCCGCTGCGCCTGACAGAGGAGCAGGCCATGTCCTTTGTTCAGCGGGTCGCCTGCCCGACGCAACTGGTGGTGGCGGCCGATGGCATGCTGGCCAAGCACCAGGCCTTGTTGCAGCGTCTACCCTTCAGCGTTGAGCAGTTGCCCGGCGGGCATCACCTGCACCTCAACGACGAGGCGGGTGCCAGCTTTGTCGCAGACTGTTTCAATCGGTTTTTCGCCGTTCCTTGACTTGACGGGATCAACTGTCGAGGCTGGGCGGGTTGAAATGGGAGACAACCATGATAGATCTGTACACCGCTGCGACCCCCAATGGTCACAAGGTTTCCATCCTGCTTGAGGAACTCGGCCTGCCCTATGAGGTGCACGCCTTGAGTTTCGACAAGAAGGAGCAAAAGGCCCCAGCGTTCCTGAAGATCAATCCCAATGGGCGTATTCCGGCCATCGTCGATCGCGACAATGGCGATTTTCCGGTGTTCGAGTCCGGCGCGATCCTGGTGTACCTGGCCGAACGCACTGGCCAGTTGTTGCCGGCCGATCCCAAGGGCCGTTCGCTGGTCATGCAATGGCTGATGTTCCAGATGGGCGGGGTCGGGCCCATGCAGGGCCAGGCCAATGTGTTCTTCCGCTATTTCCCGGAGAAGCTGCAGGGCGCCATCGACCGTTATCAGCACGAGACCCGGCGCCTGTACGAAGTGCTCGACAGCCGCCTGCAACAGGCCGAGTACCTGGCCGGCGACTACAGCATTGCCGACATCGCCACCTTCCCCTGGGTGCGCGGCCATGAATGGTCCGGGGTTTCGGTGCAGGGCCTGCCGGCGTTGCAACGCTGGATGGCGGCCCTGGAGGCCCGTCCTGCGGTGCAGCGAGGCTTGCAGGTTCCACAACGCAGCGACGATGCCAGCGTCGTCAAGGGCGCCCAGGCCATGCTTATCCGATGAGAGTTTCCATGCGTTCAATCAGTGTTCTGGGCCTGTCCCTGGCAAGTACCCTGGTGCTTGCCGCCGATCTGCCGGGCAGCCACGACCTGCCCCTGGTCCCCCGTCTGGCCGATGCACAGATCGTCGACTACCGCCCCGAAGTGGAGCAGGAGCGCGTCTACCCCCTGGGTTCGATCCGCCGTATCAGCGGCCAGTTGCGTTTCGATGGCCAGGTCAATGCCCGCGGCAAGCTCACCGCCATCACTTACCAGTTGCCCGCCGAGCGCACATCCAACGAAGCCTTCACCCTGGCCAGGGAGGCGCTGCAAAAGCAGGGCGCCGAGCTGCTGTTCTGGTGCCAGGCCCGCGATTGCGGTGAAAGCAGCCTGTGGGCCAACGAAGTATTCGGCAACGCCAAGCTGTTTGGCGCCGATGAACAGCAGGCCTACCTGCTGCTGCGGCTGGCAGCGCCCCAGGACAACTCCCTGGTAGCCCTGTACAGCATCACCCGGGGTAACCGACGGGCCTACCTGCATGTGGAGCAGTTCGACGCCAGCGCGCCGCTGGGGGACCTGCTACCCACTTCGGCCACCCTGCTGCGCCAGCTCAAGGACACCGGCAAGCTGGACCTGCCGAAACTCGCCGAGCCCCAGCCCACCTGGCTCAACCTGCTGTCCCGCGGGCTGAACCTGGACACCACCATGCGCATCAGCCTGTCCGGCAAGCAGGCCGAAGCCTGGCGCCAGGCGCTGATTGGCCAGGGCGTGCTGGCCTCGCGGATGGAAACCGGTAACACCGACGCAGCAGGCCTGCATTTCGAACTACTGCGTTAAGCTGTTTCAGGCAGCCCGCGCTCGCGGGTTCGCCTACTCTTCACTGGTTCTTCTTGCGCGAGACATTTCATGCCCAATAACGATCGCCTGCTGGTGCAGATCCTGCTCCTGGTGTTGTTCGGTGCCAGCTTCTGGGTCATGGCGCCTTTCTGGTCAGCGCTGTTCTGGGGCGCCGTGCTGGCGTTTGCCAGCTGGCCGCTGATGCGCCTGCTGACCCGCTGGCTCAATGGCCGCGAATCCCTGGCGGCGGCCCTGCTGACCCTGGGCTGGATGGTGCTGGTGGCCGCGCCGCTGGTCTGGCTCGGCCTCAACCTGGCGGACCATGTGCGCGATGCCACGGCCTTCATCAAGGACGTGCAGGTCGACGGCCTGCCCGCCGCTCCAGAGTGGCTCGGCAACCTGCCATTGGTGGGCGAGCGCCTGGTGGGCTTGTGGAACAGCATCGACCAGCAGGGCGCGGCCCTGATGCTGGCGGTCAAACCCTATCTGGGGCAGGTGGGCAACTGGCTGTTGGCTCGCAGCGCGCAGATCGGCGGCGGCATTCTGGAACTGACCCTGAGCATCGTCTTCGTGTTTTTCTTCTACCGCGATGGCCCGCGCCTGGCGCTGTTCGTGCACAAGTTGCTGGAGCGCTTGATCGGCGAGCGCGCCGGCTACTACATCGACCTGGTGGCTGGCACCGTGCAACGGGTAGTCAACGGGGTGATCGGCACCGCGGCGGCCCAGGGCCTGCTGGCGCTGATCGGCTTCCTGATTGCCGGAGTGCCCGGGGCGCTGGTGCTGGGGATCGTCACCTTCCTGCTCAGCCTGATTCCCATGGGCCCGCCCCTGGTATGGATCCCGGCTACCGCCTGGCTGGCCTGGAAAGGCGAATATGGCATGGCGGTGTTCCTGGGGATCTGGGGCACTTTCATCATCAGCGGCGTGGACAACGTGCTCAAACCGTACCTGATCAGCCGCGGCGGCAACCTGCCGCTGGTGATCGTGCTGCTGGGAGTGTTCGGTGGCCTGATCGCCTTCGGCTTTATCGGCCTGTTCATCGGCCCGACGCTGCTGGCGGTGGCCTACAGCCTGTTGCTGGACTGGAGCGCCAGCCAGGCCCGGGCCCAGGAGCCGCGCTGAACCACCGATTGCCGCTCCCCCCGGGAGCGGCAATGGACGTCAGGCAGCGACGTTGACGCTGCCGCCGAGGCTGCTGCTGGTGTCCAACTGATACTGCTTGCTCAAGCTGGCGATCATCTTGCCCAGAGCTTCGGCGAGGTTGGCCTGCGGGTCCTGGGGGGCGCTGTCCTGGTTGCTTCCGGCCTGCAACGCGGCCTTGAGCTCATCGCTACTGATGCCGCCACTGCTGTCGCTGTCGAGAATCTTCAGCAGAGCCGAGCTGGTGTCGCTGCTGGTGGAGCTGTTGCCCGAGGCTTGCAGGGCAGTGCTCAGTTCGTCACTGCTGATGACTCCGTCGCCATCGCTGTCCAGGGCGCCGAGCAGGGCATCCGCCAGTTGGGTATCGGGGGCGCGGTCCTTGGGCGGAGGAGGGGCCATGGCGGCCATTTCATCGCTGCTCAAGCTACCGCTGCCGTCACTGTCCAGGTCGTTGAAATTCTTGCTCAGGCTGACCAGGATGCCGTTGTCGCTTTTCTGCGACAGGGCGTTTTTCAGCTCGTCCTGATCCACCGCGCCATCACCGTTGCTGTCGAGCTTGGCGAACAGCTCCTTGTGCAATTGCTGGCCACGGCTGGTGCTGCTGGAGCTGTAATAGCTCGAATAGTTGCTGCTGAGGCTATCGATCATGGGGCTCACTCCCTGCGGATGAATTGAACCGGTGGGGGGCACCGGCCCAAGCAGCCTCAGGGGGGGAGTTGTCCTGGGTATTGGCGGTTTGTACCTGCCGCCACACAAGGCGCTCAAGGCCTGGGTAGACGCAATACCGCGGTCAGGCCGCCGCCGGGGGTTTCTTCGAGGATCAGTTGGCCGCCCAGGCGCTCCGCCGCTTCACGGGCAATGGTCATGCCCAGGCCGACGCCGCCGGAGTTGCGGTTGCGCGAGCCTTCCAGGCGAAAGAATGGCTCGAACACCGCTTCACGCTTGTCGGCGGCAATCCCCGGGCCGTGGTCGATGACCCGGATCAGCAGTTGCCCTCGGTCGTCCTCCAGGGCCAGGGTTGCCTGGCCGGCGTAGCGCAGGGCGTTGTCCAGCAGGTTGTTGAGGCATGACTGCAACGCCATGGGTTGCACCAGCAGCGGCGCGCAATGGCCCTGGGCCTGAGCGTCGGCGCCCTGGTCCTGGGCGTTCTCGCACAGCGACTCCACCAGGGCCTGCACGTCCATCCATTGCTCGGCCTCGCTGGTGCGTTGTTCGTGCAGGTAGCTGAGGGTGGCGTCGAGCATCTTGATCATGTCGTCCAGGTCCTGGCGCATCTGCCCTTGCAGTTTGCTGTCCTCGATCTGCTCCAGGCGCAGTTTCAGCCTTGATAACGGGGTGCGCAGGTCGTGGGAGACGGCACCGAGCATGCGCCCGCGTTGCTGCACCTGCTCGCGGATGCGCTTCTGCATCTGGTTGAAGGTGCTGGCCGCTTGCCGGGCTTCCCTTGGCCCCACCTCTTCCAGGGGCGGGCTGTCGAGGTCTTCGCTCAAACGCTCGGCGGCGACGCTCAGGCGCTGGATCGGCCGCGACAACAGCTTGGCGCCGTACCAGGCAGCGATGATCAGGGAGATGAACTGGAACGTCAGGGGCACCAGCGGGCCGCCGAACCAGGGCCGTGGCGGGCGCCTTGGATAAGGGGGCGGCGGCTGGCCATTGATCAACTGCGCCGAATCGGGAGGGGGCGGCGGCGGGGGCGGGCCGTAGTGGTGAAACCAGAAGAACGCCAGCAGGTGGGCGAGGACGATCGCGATCAGCAAGACGCCGAACAGGCGGCCGAACAGCGTATCGAACCGCCCGCGCATCAGCCGATGTCCCGGGCGTCGAACAGGTAGCCTTCACCGCGCACGGTCTTGATCAGTTGCGGCGACTTCGGATCGTCGCCGAGCTTTTGCCGCAGGCGCGAGACCAGCAGGTCGATGCTGCGATCAAAGGCCTCGATGGATCGGCCGCGGGCGGCGTCCAGCAATTGTTCGCGGCTCAGTACCCGGCGCGGGCGCTCGATGAACACCCAGAGCAGGCGGAACTCGGCGTTGGACAGCGGCACCACCAGGCCATCGGCGGAAATCAGTTGGCGCAGCACGCTGTTCAGGCGCCAGTTGTCGAAGCGGATATTGGCCCGCTGCTCGCTGCGATCGTCGCGCACCCGGCGCAGGATGGTCTGGATCCGGGCCACCAGTTCCCGTGGCTCGAAAGGCTTGGCCATGTAGTCGTCGGCCCCCAGCTCCAGGCCGATGATGCGATCGGTGGGCTCGCAGCGGGCGGTGAGCATGAGGATCGGGATGTCCGATTCGGTACGCAGCCAGCGGCACAGGGACAGGCCGTCTTCGCCGGGCAGCATCAGGTCCAGCACCACTACGTCGAAGTGCTCGGCCTGCAGGGCCTGGCGCATCGCCGCGCCGTCGGTGACGCCGCTGGCGTGAATGTTGAAACGCGCCAGGTAGTCGATCAGCAACTCGCGGATCGGCACGTCGTCGTCGACGATCAGGGCCCGGGTGTTCCAGCGTTTGTCGTCGCCACTGACCAATGCTTTGGCGTCTTCGTTGAGAGGGGCTGAAGTGTTCTGCATGGGTGCGGTCGTCTGCCAGGTAGGCTGCCGGCGCCTGAGGGCGACGGCGGGATTGTGGCTTCAGCATAGGCGTCCGGCCCGGGGGCTGGAAGTGCTGTTCGAAGGTGTTGCGGCTGGCGAGGGTAGCGCCGGGGATTGTTGCCGACGTGTCGTCAGTGTATCGAGGTTGATACAAATGCCGTGGCGTGGGGGAGCGATTGCCGAGGCAATCGGCCTTCTTGCGCACCGTTGAGGAGGATTTACCTCTGATCGGGTCCCGGAGCGGCGCGGCTTGCGCTACAATCCGCGCCGATTTCGACTTGCCTGAGAGCCCCTTCATGTCCGCCTGCCAGACTCCTATCATCGTCGCCCTGGATTTCCCCACCCGTGACGCCGCACTGAAACTGGCCGATCAACTGGACCCCAAACTGTGCCGGGTCAAGGTCGGCAAGGAGCTGTTCACCAGCTGCGCCGCCGAGATTGTCGGGACCCTGCGGGACAAGGGTTTCGAAGTGTTCCTGGACCTGAAGTTCCACGATATTCCCAACACCACCGCCATGGCGGTCAAGGCCGCCGCAGAAATGGGCGTGTGGATGGTCAATGTGCACTGCTCCGGCGGCCTGCGCATGATGGCTGCCTGCCGCGAAGTGCTGGATCAGCGCAGCGGCCCCAAGCCGCTGCTGATCGGCGTCACCGTGCTTACCAGCATGGAGCGTGAAGACCTGGCCGGTATCGGTCTGGACATCGAGCCCCAGGAGCAGGTGCTGCGCCTGGCTGCCCTGGCGCAGAAAGCCGGCATGGACGGCCTGGTGTGCTCGGCCCTGGAAGCCCAGGCCCTGAAGAGCGCCCATCCGTCCCTGCAACTGGTGACCCCGGGGATTCGCCCGGCGGGCAGCGCCCAGGACGACCAGCGGCGGATCCTCACCCCGCGCCAGGCCCTGGATGCCGGCTCCGATTACCTGGTGATCGGTCGCCCCATCAGCCAGGCGGCAGATCCGGCCAAGGCCCTGGCCGACGTCGTGGCCGAACTGGCCCTGTAACACGCTTCCTCTTGTAGGAGCCGGCTTGCCGGCGATAGCGGTTTTGCGGTTGGCGGCCCTTTCCGGCCGCCGTTGCGGATCGCCGACAAGCTGGCTCCTACGGATTCAGACTTTCAGTATCAGCTTGCCGAAGTTCTCGCCGCTGAACAGCTTGCCCAGGGTTTCCGGGAAGGTTTCCAGGCCCTCGATAATATCCTCCTTGCTCTTGAGCTGCCCCTTGGCCATCCAGCCGGCCATTTCCTGCCCGGCTTCGGCGAACTGCGCGGCATAGTCCATCACCACGAACCCCTCCATGCGCGCCCGGTTGACCAGCAGCGACAGGTAGTTGGCCGGCCCCTTGACCGCCTCCTTGTTGTTGTACTGGCTGATGGCGCCGCAGATCACTACCCGCGCCTTGACGTTCAGACGGCTGAGCACGGCATCGAGGATGTCGCCGCCGACGTTGTCGAAATACACATCGACGCCTTTCGGGCACTCGCGCTTGAGGCCGGCGTGGACGTCTTCGTTCTTGTAGTCGATGGCGCCGTCAAAACCCAGCTCGTCGATGAGGAACCGGCACTTGTCCTGGCCGCCGGCAATCCCCACCACGCGGCAGCCCTTGATCCTGGCGATCTGCCCGGCAATGCTGCCCACCGCGCCGGCGGCCCCGGACAGCACCACGGTGTCGCCGGCCTTGGGCGCGCCCACGTCCAGCAGGGCGAAGTAGGCGGTCATGCCCGTCATGCCCAGGGCTGACAGGTAGAGCGGCAGCGGGGCCAGCTTGGGGTCGACCTTGTAGAAGCCCCGGGGCTCGCCGAGGAAGTAGTCCTGCACGCCGAGTGCACCATTGACGTAGTCGCCCACCGCGAAACCGGGGTGGCTGGAGGCGATCACCTGGCCCACGCCCAGGGCGCGCATGACCTCGCCGATGGCCACCGGGGCAATGTAGGATTTGCCCTCGTTCATCCAGCCGCGCATGGCCGGGTCCAGGGACAGGTAGTGGTTCTGTACCAGGATCTGCCCGGCGGCGGGCTCGCCCACTGCCACTTGCTGGTAGGTGAAGGTATCGCGGGTGGCCGGTCCGATGGGGCGTTTGGCGAGCAGAAACTGGCGATTGGTCAGGGCGGTCATGGCAGGCACTCGTGGGATGAATGAACCCCTAGTTGATAGCCCCTTGGCCTCGGTGCCGCAAGGTTTGCCGCTGCAGCGAATGGAGGCCAATCGATCGCCCTGATAAAGCCCCCGGCAGATTCATCACCAGAATGCATGAGCATCCAACCGGGCTTTTGATAGTGCTGACGCCACCAGCCCCGGCTGTGGCTAGATTGGGCCGGGTAGCTGACCCGCATTCGATCGAGGATTCCTGCAATGAGCATGATGTTTTCCGGCCAGGTGGCCCTGGTGACCGACGCAGCCAATGGTATCGGCCGGGCCACCGCCCAGGCATTTGCCGCACAAGGCTTGAAGGTGGTGGTGGCGGACCTGGACACGGCGGGGGGCGAGGGCACCGTGGCGCTGATCCGCGAGGCCGGTGGCGAGGCGCTGTTCGTGCCGTGCAACGTTACCCTGGAGGCGGATGTGCAAAGCCTCATGGCCCGCACCATCGAAGCCTATGGGCGCCTGGATTACGCCTTCAACAATGCCGGTATCGAGATCGAAAAGGGCCGCCTTGCGGAGGGCTCCATGGATGAGTTCGACGCCATCATTGGGGTCAACGTCAAAGGGGTCTGGCTGTGCATGAAGTACCAGTTGCCGCTGCTGCTGGCCCAGGGCGGTGGGGCGATCGTCAACACCGCCTCGGTGGCGGGCCTGGGCGCGGCGCCGAAGATGAGCATCTATGCGGCCTCCAAGCATGCGGTGATCGGCCTGACCAAGTCGGCGGCCATCGAATATGCGAAGAAGAAAATCCGCGTGAACGCGGTATGCCCGGCGGTGATCGACACCGACATGTTCCGCCGTGCCTACGAGGCGGACCCGAAGAAGGCCGAGTTCGCCGCAGCCATGCACCCGGTGGGGCGCATCGGCAAGGTCGAGGAGATCGCCAGTGCGGTGCTCTACCTGTGCAGCGATGGCGCGGCCTTTACCACCGGCCATGCACTGGCGGTCGACGGCGGGGCCACCGCGATCTGATGCCGATGGCCGGAGCCCGATGGAATCGACCTCCAGTGTCCTGAAAACGACCTCGGCGTAGCTTTTTGCCATTATTCCGATGTCAGAGACTTGTGCGCCGGTGCATGCCGTTGCGACCCTTCGCCAAGACAAGATGGCCCTATTGCCATTGGGGATTGGAAGGGGACTGCGCACCATGACTTCGGCCGCAAGTGGACGTTTTGCCAACCTTGGCATGGCAAAGAAACTGGGCATCGGGTTTGCCCTGGTGTTGCTCCTAACCGCTCTGGTGGCGGGGATCGGTGTCTGGTCCCTGCAGACCATCAGCCAGCGCTTTGATGGCCTCAAGCAGATGTCCCAGCTCAATAGCGGCGTGCTCAAGGTGCGGCTGCAGGAGCAGGACTACGCCCTGCATGGCGACAGCAAGACCGTGGACAGCCTGCATGAAAGCCTGGAAGGCCTGCAGGCCCTGGCCCAGCAGCTCAAGGTGCGGTCGGCGGCCAACCAGACCGCGATGGGCGATGTGGAGCTGGCGCTGGCGGACTATCGCAAGGCATTCGACGAGTTCGTCGAGCTGACCCAGGCCAAGGACCTGGCCCTGGAAATGGCCAGTTGGTCGGTGTCCAGCGTGGCCAATAACCTGGACGTGCTGCAGGCGGGGCTGGCGGATGACGGTGCCTATACGCTCAAGGAATCCCAGGGCAAGGACGGTGCCGAATTCATCGAGCAGGCCAATCAGATCAGCCAGGTTTCACGCCTGATGCTGCAGGCCATGAATGAGGCCAGGTTGCGCCTGGATCAGAACCGCAAGGGCGGCGACCAGGAGCCCGCCGAGCAGGGCAAGATCGAGCAGGCCGATCAGGCCCTGGCCCAGGCCGAGCAGTTGAAGGCCACGGTCAAGGATGCGGGCTATCAGACGGTGCTCAACGAAGTCTCGGGGCATATCGGCAACTTCAGCGAGAAGCTCAACGAGTACACCGGGTTGCTGGCCCAGGAGAAGCAGGTCTATCAGCAGCTGCATGAGCGCGCCGCCCAGGTGATGGCGCGGGTTGATCAGGCGTACGGGGCGCAAGAGCATTCGATGCTGGGGGAACTGGACAAGAACTCCCTGCTGATCATCGGCTCCTCGGCCCTGGCGCTGTTGGTGGGGCTGTTGGCGGCCTTGAGCGTCACCCGCCTGATCGTGCGCCCGTTGCGCAGTGTGATGCACGTGGCTCAGCAGATTGCCGCCGGTGATCTGACCGCGACCGTGGAGGTGACCCGACGTGACGAGATCGGTCAGTTGATGCAGGCCATGCAGCAGATGGGCAGCGGCCTGAGCGGCATTGTCAGTGGCCTGCAGGCGGGGATCGAGCAACTGGCCAGTTCGGCTCAGTCGCTGTCCACGGTGACCGAGCAAACCAACCTGGAAGTCAGCACCCAGAAGGAAGAAACCGAGCAAGTGGCCACGGCCATGAATCAGATGACCGCCACGGTGCACGATGTGGCGCGCAATGCCGAGGAGGCCGCCCAAGCCGCCCAGGCGGCGGACGACAAGGTCGAAAGTGGCCAGCAAGTGGTGCGCCAGAGCATGCAGCGCATCGAGCAACTGGCGGATTCCGCCAGCCGTGCCAGCAGTGGTATCGAGAGCCTGAGCGCGGAAATCGACAACATCGGTAGCGTGCTGGATGTGATCAAGAGCGTGGCCGAGCAGACCAACCTGCTGGCCCTCAACGCCGCTATCGAAGCCGCCAGGGCCGGGGAGCAGGGCCGAGGGTTTGCGGTGGTGGCCGATGAAGTGCGGGCCCTGGCGAAACGCACGCAGCAGTCCACCGAAGAGATCGCCCGGTTGGTGACGGCTCTGCACGCAGCGGCCGACTCCTCGGTGCGGCAGATCCAGAGCAGTGGCGAGCTGGTGAAGCTGGCGGTCAGCGATGCCCTGCAGACCGAAAGCGCCCTGGGCAGCATTGCCGCGGCGGTGTCATTGATCCAGCAGATGAACCAGCAGATCGCCGCTGCGGCCGAGCAGCAGAGTTCGGTGGCCGAAGAGATCAACCGCAGTGTCACCAGCATTCGCGCCAGTGCCGATCAGTCGTCCCTGGCGATGCAGGGCAACGCCGCGTCGAGCATCGAGCTGGCGCAGTTGGGCGTGGAACTGAAGGGGATGGTGGGGCATTTCCGCTTGTAGCGGCGGGGAGGGCGCAGCGTTCTAAAACCCTTGCCCGGGTGTTCCGGGCAAGGGTTTTTTCTGTCAGTCGTAGATGGCTTTCTTTTTCCAGTCGGCGTCGGCTTCCACGGTCTTGAGGCCCTGGGTCAGCTGGTTGTCTTCGTCCGGGGCAGGTTCCAGGGTCGACAGCACCATGGCATTGGCCCGGGCCAGGAGTTTGTCCAGGTATTCCAGTTGCTCCTTGTAGACCGCCGGGTCCGGCTGCTTGCGCAGGTACTGCACGCCACGCTCGAAGGCCAGCCGGGCCTGGCCCGGCTGATTCTGCTGCAGGGCGTACTGGCCCAGGTTGTTGAAGAACTCGATATGCAGCAGCACCAGGATGTGGCGGATCTCCTTGATCCAGCGCTTGGCTTCGTTGGGCTGCAGGAAACCGTCGTGGGCGGCGCGAGTGACCTGGCCGTGCATGGCCTCCAGCAGGAAGCGCACGTCCTTGGCCTTGGCTTCGGTCTGGATCGGTGCCGGTGGGTTGTTCACCGGGATCGACTCGCCCTGGCCCACCAGGGTATTGAGCTCAGCCAGGCGAGCCTTGAGGGCGCTGTCGGTTTTATCGAGGTTGAGCATGCGCTGAACGACGTTCAGCTCCAGGCGCGTCAGCAGCAGCTTGAGGGCCGGTGACATGAACTGGCCGGGGAAGGTTTCGGTGATCTCGCCGCAACGACGCAGGCGATCATTGAGTTCGACCTTGGTGCGGGCTTTTTCCAGTTTGTTGTTTTCCACCACATGGTTCATGTAGCCAATGGCGATCAATAGTGCGATCCCGGCTATTACCAGCAGGGTGATCATGAGTGGTGTCACCGTTAAAACCTCGTTATGGGATTCGCGTGCGAGTGTAGTGGCTTGGCATTTAGACGCATAGCGCCGCTCGACGAGCCGGGCATGGATTGTGCTGCTTATATAGGTGGCATTTGCCTCGGGGGATCCAAGGGTTCAAATTGCCATCACCGGCTGTGGAGGACTATAACGCCTTGTCGAGTGCCAGAATATAGGCGTCAAAGCGCGGACGGCAGAAAACCCTGAAGCGGGCCTAAAACAGCTCCGAAGTCATTGATTTAAATAAAATTATATCTGGGGGTTGACGGCCTCCCAAAGCATCCATAGAATGCGCGCCACTTTCAACGGAAAGCAAATAGCAAAACGTTGAAGGAAGTGAATGCTGTAGCGTGTCCCCTTCGTCTAGTGGCCTAGGACACCGCCCTTTCACGGCGGTAACAGGGGTTCGAGTCCCCTAGGGGACGCCATTGCGGGAATAGCTCAGTTGGTAGAGCACGACCTTGCCAAGGTCGGGGTCGCGAGTTCGAGTCTCGTTTCCCGCTCC